>NZ_JADWYM010000008.1 GCF_022414535.1 Streptomyces sp. MUM 2J | reverse complement strand
GATCCCGGAGTCCCGGCAGGCCCGGGCCACGCGGACAGCGATTTCGCCACGGTTGGCGATGAGCACCTTGCGCACGATTGAGGCTCCCTCCTTGAAACAAGCCGAGTTTAGGGACTGCCGACACGGCACTTCGACCCGTCCCCAATGGTGAGCTTGCCCACACGGAGCGTGATGCGAGGCGCGCTCGACCCGCGAAAGCCCTTGTCGCACCTCGGTACGCAGGACTCCTTCGGGAAACCCTAGCCCTCTCGTGTGGTCAAGGTCTCTGTGAGAGCGTGCTGCGGGCCACTCAGTTTCTTTGTGGAGTCCCTACGAATGGCCCAATGATTCTTTGCTCGTGACGCAGCCCTTGTCCCCCGGTTTACCCGTTAGTAGCGTTCGCGATGTCTCGAACGTACTCGGGACAACGGCCCGGACGGGGTCGCGGCCGAAAGCGGGTGGAGAGCGTGGTGCGCAGACCGGTGGCGTGGGCCGTGGCGTTACTGCTCTTCGCCGAGGCGCTCGGCATCGCCGCCGTCAACTGGTTCCTCGGGGTCCTGGCCGACCGGCAGCACATGTCCCTCGCCGGGCTCGACCCGGACGTGATGGCCACGTCCTCCAAGGTCGGGGGCGTGGTCTTCGGCCTCTATTTCGCCCTGTGCGGCCTGGTGGCCCTGCTCGTCGCCGTCCGCGACCGCGCCCCCGCGGGCCTCGGCCGCGTCCTCCTGATCAGCGCGGCGGTGGTGCACGGCCTCCTGGGCGCCTTCGCCTGGGGGCTGCTGGGCTGGACCGAGTTCCTGTTCATGGTGGCCGTCCTGGCCCTCATCGTCCTGCTGCTGATGACGTACGACGCCCAGCAGGGCCCCGGCGCCACCGCCGCGCCGCCCGCGACCTCCGGGGCACCCGCGGGCGGAGCGGAGGCAGAGGACGGTGGCCGAGCCCCTCAGGAGGGCGGGGGCGGTCTCCCGCGGGACGGCGACGGTGCGGCCCGCCCGGAGGGCGGCGAGGCCGCGGAGCCGGGCGCGGAGGCCGAGCCGGGCGGCGACCCCGTGGCGGTCGGGCCGGTGGGCGATCGCTGATCCGGTGACGAGGCCGGCCGACCGGTGCGCGTGCGCCGCCGGTGCCCTCCGCGCCGCCTTCCGTCAGGCTTCGTCCGCCGGTGTCCACAACTCCGTGATGCCCACGCTCAGTTCGGCCAGCAGCCGGCGGACCAGGGGCAGGCTCAGGCCGATCACGTTGCCGTGGTCGCCGTCGATGCCGTCGATGAACGGGGCCGAGCGGCCGTCCAGGGTGAAGGCGCCGGCGACGTAGAGGGGCTCGCCCGTGGCGACGTACGCGGCGATCTCCTCGTCGGAGGGCTCGCCGAAGCGGACGACGGTGGAGGCGATGCCGGAGGCGTACCGTCCGCTGAGGGTGTCGTACACGCAGTGGCCGGTCTGGAGGGTGCCGGCCCGGCCGCGCATCGCCTTCCAGCGGGCGGTCGCCTCCTCGGCGTCGGCAGGCTTGCCCAGGGGCTCGCCGTCCAGGTCGAGCACCGAGTCGCAGCCGATCACGATGGCGCCCTTGACCTCGGGCTTCGCGGCCACGACGGACGCCTTCGCCTCGGCGAGGGCGAGGGCCAGCTCGGCCGGGTTGGGGGCGGTGACGGCGTCCTCGTCCACCCCGCTGACGACCACCTCGGGGGCGAAGCCGGCCTGACGGAGGAGTCCGAGCCGGGCGGGGGACTGGGAGGCGAGCACGAGTCGACGGCGCGGCTGATCTGTCATGCGGTCAGCGTAGCCGGGGCCCCGGCCGGACTCACTCCCGCGAGGAGCCGGGCGCACCCGGCGCGGCGGCCCGGCGGGCGCGCGCTCACCGCACTCCGAGCACGATCATCGCGAGCACCATGGACACGGCCATGAGAAGACCCAGCCGCCGCAACATCCGCTGCATGTCGCGCAGTTCCTCGGGCGGCTCGTTCTCGGGGTCGGACCACAGCATGCGTCCAGCGTGCGCCGGACGGCGGCACGGGCGCCTGAGTACGCGTACTCAATCGGCGCCCGGCCCGGGCCGTACCGCGGTCCTACCGGCCCGGCCAGTAGGTGCGGGCCCAGGTCGCCGGCCCCGGCTGGGGCAGGCGGCGGCCGGCGATGCGGGACGGGTCCGACCAGGAGTCCCGTGGTCCGGGCGCGCCGGGCGGCGCAGCAGCGGCCACCGCGGCGCGCGCCCGGACCACCGCCAGGGCGGCGGCGAGCTCCTCCGGCGTCGGGTTTCCCCGTACGACCTTGATGTTCATGACGGCTTCCTAGCGATCGGCCGGGTCCTGGAAATGGGGTCAGAGGGGGATGTTGCCGTGCTTCTTCGGAGGGAGGGATTCCCGCTTCGTGCGCAGTTGACGCAGGCCGCGGACGATGTGGGCGCGGGTGTCGGACGGCATGACCACCGCGTCGATGTACCCGCGCTCGGCCGCGACGTAGGGGTTGAGGAGGGTGTCCTCGTACTCCCGGATGAGCCGGGCCCGGACCGCTTCCAGGTCCTCGCCGCTCGCCTCGGCCTCGGCGAGGGTGCGGCGGTGCAGGATGTTGACCGCGCCCTGGGCGCCCATGACGGCGATCTGGGCGGTGGGCCAGGCGAGGTTGAGGTCGGCGCCGAGGTGCTTGGAGCCCATGACGTCGTAGGCGCCGCCGAAGGCCTTGCGGGTGATGACGGTGATCAGCGGGACCGTCGCCTCGGCGTACGCGTAGATCAGCTTGGCGCCGCGGCGGATGATGCCGGTGTGCTCCTGGTCGACGCCCGGCAGGAAGCCGGGCACGTCCACGAAGGTCAGCACCGGGACGTTGAAGGCGTCGCAGGTCCGCACGAACCGGGCGGCCTTCTCTGACGCGTCGATGTCCAGGCAGCCGGCGAACTGCATCGGCTGGTTGGCGACGATGCCGACGGGGTGGCCCTCGACCCGGCCGAAGCCGGTGAGGATGTTCGGGGCGAACAGCGGCTGGGTCTCGAAGAAGTCGGCGTCGTCCAGGACGTGCTCGATCACCGTGTGCATGTCGTACGGCTGGTTCGCGCTGTCCGGGACGAGGGTGTCCAGCTCGCGGTCCTCGTCGTTGACGGCGAGGTCCGCCTCGTCGGGGAAGGCCGGGGGCTCGGAGAGGTTGTTGGACGGCAGGTAGCTCAGCAGCTGCTTGACGTACTCGATGGCGTCCTTCTCGTCGCCGGCCATGTGGTGGGCGACGCCGGAGGCGGTGTTGTGGGTGCGGGCGCCGCCGAGTTCCTCGAAGCCGACGTCCTCGCCGGTCACCGTCTTGATGACGTCGGGGCCGGTGATGAACATGTGTGAGGTCTGGTCGACCATGACGGTGAAGTCGGTGATCGCCGGGGAGTAGACCGCACCGCCGGCGCAGGGGCCCACCACCAGGCTGATCTGCGGGATCACGCCCGAGGCGTGCGTGTTGCGGCGGAAGATCTCGCCGTAGGCGCCCAGGGAGGCAACACCCTCCTGGATGCGGGCTCCGCCGGAGTCGTTGATGCCGATGACGGGGCAGCCGGTCTTCAGCGCGAAGTCCATGACCTTGACGATCTTCTGGCCGTAGACCTCGCCCAGCGCGCCGCCGAAGACGGTGAAGTCCTGGGAGAACACCGCGACCGGGCGCCCGTCGACGGTGCCGTACCCGGTGACGACGCCGTCGCCGTAGGGCCGGTTGCTCTCCAGGCCGAAGTTGGTGGAGCGGTGCCGGGCGAACTCGTCCAGCTCGACGAAGGAATCCTCGTCCAGCAGCAGTTCGACGCGCTCACGCGCCGTCAGCTTGCCCTTGGCGTGCTGCTTTTCCACGGCGCGGGCGGAGCCGGCGTGCGTCGCCTCCTCGATGCGGCGCTGGAGATCCGCGAGCTTGCCCGCGGTGGTGTGAAGGTCGATCTCTTCCGGCTCGGACATCGGGATGCGGCTCCCTGCCTGCTCAAAAGGGGGGACGGTTACTCATCCGTAGCGTAGTGCTGCCTCCCTGTGTCGGCAGTGCGGCGTTTACCACACCTAGGGTGGCTTGCATGACGCCGCAAGATGCATCAGGAGACAGCCGCTGGTCGGACCTGGACCGGCCGCCCCTCAACGCCGGCGCACTGCGCCACGCCCTGGTACGGGAGGGGGGCCTGTGGTCGGAGGTGGACGTGGTGCAGCGCACCGGCTCGACCAACTCCGACCTGGTGGCCCGCGCCGCGCGGGGCGAGGCGGGCCAGGGCGCGGTCCTGGTCGCCGAGGAGCAGTCCGCCGGGCGGGGCCGCCTGGACCGCAGGTGGACGGCACCGCCCCGCTCGGGCCTGTTCTTCTCCGTCCTGCTGCGGCCCGTGGAGGTCCCGGTGCAGCGGTGGGGCTGGCTGCCGCTGCTGACCGGGGTCGCCGTGGCGACCGGCCTGTCCCGCGCCGCGGGCGTGGACACGGCTCTGAAGTGGCCGAACGACCTGCTGGTCACCGTGGGGGGTGAGGAGCGCAAGGCCGGCGGCATCCTGGCCGAGCGGGCGGGGGACGACGGGGTCGTCATCGGCGTCGGCGTCAACGTCACCCTCAGGCAGGACGAGCTTCCCGTGCCCGCGGCCGGCTCCCTCGCCCTCGCCGGAGCGGTGAGCACCGACCGGGACCCGCTCCTGCGGGCCGTGCTGCGGTCCCTGGAGGACTGGTACGGCCGCTGGCGCGCGGCCGGCGGTGACCCGGCGGCGTCCGGTCTGCAGGAGACGTATGCCGCGGGCTGCGCCACCCTGGGTCGTGAGGTGCGTGCCGAGCTGCCCGGCGACCGGTCGGTCGTGGGAGAGGCGGTCGCGGTGGACGGCGACGGCAGGCTCGTCATCGCCACCGGCCCGGGCGTGCAGGAGCCGGTCGGCGCGGGAGACATCGTGCACGTGCGGCCGGCCTGAGCCCCCGGCCCGCCCGGCGGACGTCACCCGCCCGGGCGGTCCCGCGTCCCCGCACTCCGCGGACGACGGCGGACCCGCGCGGCGCGGCACGACCTGACAGAGTGAGCTGGCGCACACCTGCCGTACAGTTGAGGCCGGTCGATACCTGACCGCGATAGATCGGAAGGGCAGCAGGCGTGACCGTCGACGACAGGGGGGAACCCCACGCCACGGATCCCGGCGAGGACCCGCTCGCCCTGCGCCTGGAGCAGCTCATCCTCGGCGCCGAGCGGCGCTACACGCCCTTTCAGGCGGCCCGCAGCGCGGGCGTGTCCATGGAACTGGCTTCCCGTTTCTGGCGGGCGATGGGCTTCGCGGACATCGGCCAGGCGAAGGCGCTGACCGAGGCCGACGTCCTCGCCCTGCGGCGGCTGGCCGGTCTGGTCGAGGCGGGCCTGCTCAGCGAGGCGATGGCGGTGCAGGTGGCCCGGTCCACCGGGCAGACCACCGCCCGTCTGGCGGAATGGCAGATCGACTCCTTCCTGGAGGGGCTGACCGAGCCGCCGGAGCCGGGCATGACCCGCACCGAGGTGACGTATCCGATCGTCGAGCTGCTCCTGCCCGAGCTGCAGGAGTTCCTCGTGTACGTCTGGCGCCGCCAGCTCGCCGCCTCGGCCGGCCGGGTGGTGCAGGCCGCCGACGACGAGGAGATGGTCGACCGCCGCCTGGCCGTCGCCTTCGCCGACCTCGTCGGCTTCACCCGGCTGACCCGCCGGATGGAGGAGGAGGAACTCGGCGAACTCGTCGAGGCCTTCGAGACGACCGCCGCCGACCTCGTCGCCGCCCGCGGCGGACGGCTCATCAAGACCCTCGGCGACGAGGTGCTCTACGCCGCCGACGACGCGGGCACGGCCGCGGAGATCGCCCTGCGGCTCATCGAGACCATGGGCCACGACGAGACGATGCCGGAGCTGCGCGTCGGCATGGCGTTCGGCACGGTGACGACCCGCATGGGCGATGTGTTCGGCACCACCGTGAACCTGGCCTCCCGGCTGACCTCGATAGCTCCCCGGGACGCCGTCCTGGTCGACAGCGCCTTCGCCGAGGAACTGGTCCGCACCGGTGACGCCCCCGCCTCGGAGGCGGAGGCCGCCGAGGCCGCCGCGGCGGCTGAGAAGGAGGGCGAAGAGCCGCCCACCTACCGCTTCGCCCTCCGCCCGATGTGGCAGCGGCCGGTGCGCGGACTGGGCGTGGTGGAGCCGTGGCTGCTGAGCCGGCGCGAGGACCCGGCGGAGTAGCGCCGGTACACCGGCAGGCCGGTACACCTGCCCTGCGGTGCGTTCGCCGCGGGGCGGTGCGGACGGGCGGGCGCGTCAGAGGATGTCCACGCAGAGCCCGAGGACCGGCAGGCACAGGGAGGGTTCCTCGGAGGCCTGGGGCTCCGGGGACGGCTGCGGTGCCGGCTGCTGCGAGGCCGTGGGGGAGGCGGTGGTCTGCGAGGGCTCCGGGGCGGGCGCCGGTGCCGAGGGCGCGGCGGGCGGCGGCGCCGTGTCCGTGGCCGCCGGGGCCGGCGCAGGGCGGGCGGCGGCGCTGGGCCGGGCCCGGACGGCGCCCCGGGCCCCGGCGGTCGCGGGGGATCCGTCGGCGGCCGGGGCCGCCAGGACCTCCGCCTCGCCCATGGCCCGGGTCGCGGAGGGACCGGGACCGGGGGACGCGGTGTCGTCCGCGGCGGCGTTGGCGGAGCGTGCGGTGCCGGAGTCCTCGGCCGGGTGCTGCCGGGGCTGGGCCTCCGCGGTGTCGAGGCCCGGGACGCCGGACTCCGGCGCGAGCCGTACGAGGCTCAGCACGCCCGCGGCGAGGACGAGGCCCCCCGCGGCGAGGAGCACCCGGCGCCGACGCGGCCGGCGGTGCCGCCCGCGGCGGCGGTATCGGGGGGCGGCGGCCTGGTGGACGCCGCCCCCAGCGTGGCCGTCGGTGCGGTGGTCCGCGTGGTCGTCTGGGCGGTCGTCCGTGCGGTCCTCCGCGGGGTCGTCTGCGTGGTCTTCCGCCTGGTCGTCCGTGTGGTCCTCCGGGCGGTCGTCTCCGCGGTCGTCCGTGCGGTCCTCCGCGGGGTCGTTCGTGCTCTGTCCCGTGCCGGTCATGGTCAGCCCTCCCCTGTGCGCTCGCGCCCCCCGTGCGCCGTGGCGCGCACGCTATGCGCTCCGGCGGGGTGCGGCCGGGAGAAGGCTCGGATGTCACTCGAACGGGTGGGCGGGGGACTGTGGACCGGGCATGCGGATCGGTCACCCCTTCCGTCCGCAGGTGCCGGCTGCGATGATCGGGGCGAACGTCGATTGTTAACCCGCGTTAACCGGGAGGGTGTCATGAGCGAGGAGCGGTTCGGGGAGTTCGTGCTGGTAAGGCGGCACGAACAGGGGCATGTGGCGGAGCTCGCCCTCGACCGGCCCAAGGCCATGAACGCGGTCTCGACGGAGATGGCCCGCTCGATCGGCGCCGCGTGCGCGGCGCTGGGCACCGACCGGGACGTGCGGGTGGTGGTCGTGACGTCCACCCATGACCGGGCGTTCTGTGTGGGCGCCGACCTGAAGGAGCGGAACTCGTTCAGCGACGCGGACCTGGTCCGCCAGCGGCCGGTGGCGCGCGGCGCGTACACGGGCGTACTGGAGCTGCCGGTGCCGACGATCGCGGCCGTGCACGGTTTCGCCCTGGGCGGCGGGTTCGAGCTGGCGCTCTCCTGCGACCTGATCGTGGCCGACGGTACGGCGGTGGTCGGGCTGCCCGAGGTGTCCGTCGGCGTCATCCCGGGCGGAGGCGGTACGCAGCTGCTGCCGCGGCGGGTCGGTGCGGCCCGCGCGGCCGAACTGATCTTCACCGCCCGGCGCCTCGACGCGGCGGAGGCCCATGGACTGGGCCTGATCGACCTGCTGACCGAGGCCGGCCGCGACCGCGAGGAGGCCCTCGCCCTGGCCGCCCGCATCGCCGCGAACTCCCCGGTCGGCCTGCGCGCCGCCAAGCGTGCCCTGCGCCTCGGCCACGGCCTGGACCTGAAGGCCGGTCTGGAGGTCGAGGACGCGGCCTGGCGGGCGGTGGCCTTCTCGGGGGACCGGGCGGAGGGCGTGGCCGCGTTCAACGAGAAGCGGAAGCCCCGGTGGCCGGGCGAGTAGCACGTCGGCCGTAGGGCCCGTCCGCCCGGCCCGCGTTGCCTCCACGGACACCTTGCGGCTCCGGCACGGCCCGTGCCCGCGCGGGGCGGTGTCCCCGGCAGCGGGGGAGGGCGGCCGGTCCGGGGCCGGCCCGGCGGGGGAGCCGCAGGTCGTGCCGCCCCGCACGACGGCGGGCCCCGCGGAACAGCGGCGGGCCCCGCGGAACAGTAGAGATGCTGTTGGTGTGGATTCCGCGGGGCCCGCCGGGGTGCGGGGGTCTGCCGGGCGGCGTCAGTCCGTGCCGGACTCCATCGCCGCGCGGTCCAGCGCCGTCTCCTCCTCGTCCGCGGCCTCGCCGCGGGAGGCGATCGCCTCGGCGCCGCCCTCGGGCATGGCGCCGATCAGACCGGTGGAGGCCGCCTGGGCGGCGCCGATCGGTGCCGGGTGGCCGGTGCCGACCAGCCCGAGGCCGGCGTACTGCTCAAGGCGGGCGCGGGAGTCGGCGATGTCCAGGTTCCGCATGGTGAGCTGGCCGATCCGGTCCACCGGTCCGAACGCCGAGTCCTCGGTGCGCTCCATGGAGAGCTTGTCCGGGTGGTAGCTGAGCGCCGGGCCCGTGGTGTCGAGGACCGAGTAGTCCTCGCCGCGCCGCAGCCGCAGGGTCACCTCGCCGGTGACGGCGGCGCCGACCCAGCGCTGGAGCGACTCGCGCACCATCAGTGCCTGCGGGTCCAGCCAGCGGCCCTCGTAGAGCAGCCGGCCCAGGCGGCGGCCCTCGGTGTGGTACGCGGACACGGTGTCCTCGTTGTGGATCGCGTTGACGAGGCGCTCGTAGGCGATGTGCAGCAGCGCCATGCCGGGCGCCTCGTAGATGCCGCGGCTCTTGGCCTCGATGATCCGGTTCTCGATCTGGTCGGACATGCCGAGCCCGTGCCGGCCGCCGATCGCGTTGGCCTCCATGACGAGGTCGACCGCGGTGGCGAACTCCTTGCCGTTGACGGTGACCGGGCGTCCCTGGTCGAAGCCGACCGTGACCTCCTCGGGGGCGATCTCCACCGTCGGGTCCCAGAACCGGACCCCCATGATCGGGTTGACCGTCTCGATACCGGTGTCGAGGTGTTCCAGGGTCTTGGCCTCGTGCGTGGCGCCCCAGATGTTGGCGTCCGTGGAGTAGGCCTTCTCGGCCGGGTCCCGGTAGGGCAGCCCGTGCGCGAGCAGCCACTCCGACATCTCCTTCCGGCCGCCCAGCTCGCTCACGAAGTCCGCGTCGAGCCACGGCTTGTAGATCCGCAGGTGCGGGTTGGCGAGCAGGCCGTAGCGGTAGAACCGCTCGATGTCGTTGCCCTTGAAGGTGGAGCCGTCGCCCCAGATCTGTACCCCGTCCTCCAGCATCGCCCGCACCAGCAGGGTGCCGGTGACGGCGCGGCCCAGCGGGGTGGTGTTGAAGTACGGGCGCCCGCCGGACTTGATGTGGAACGCGCCGCAGGCGAGCGCGGCCAGCCCTTCCTCGACCAGCGCGGCCCTGCAGTCGACGAGTCGGGCGATCTCGGCGCCGTAGGCGGTGGCACGGCTGGGCACGGACGCGATGTCGGGCTCGTCGTACTGGCCGATGTCGGCGGTGTACGTGCAGGGGACGGCACCCTTGTCGCGCATCCACGCGACGGCGACCGAGGTGTCGAGGCCGCCGGAGAAGGCGATGCCGACCCGCTCGCCGGCCGGGAGGGAGGTGAGGACCTTGGACATAGCAAGAGTATGCATCGATATGCATGATCATGCAAGGTGGCTGGGTGTGGCGTCCCCGACAGCGGAAAGGCGGCCACCCCCAACGGGGCGGCCGCCTTCGTGCGCTACGGATCAGGTCAGGCCGAGGAGCCCGCCGTCCACTCGGCCCAGCTCATGTTCCAGCCGTTGTAGCCGTTGTCCGGGGCGACCTGCTTGTCACCGGTGTTGGAGATCACGACCACGTCGCCGACGATCGAGTGGTCGTAGAACCAGGCGGCCGGGGTGTTCGGGTCGTCGGCGCCCTGCTTGTCCTGCAGGCCGACGCAGCCGTGGCTGGTGTTGGCGCTGCCGAAGACCGACGGCGCGCCCCAGTAGTTGCCGTGGATGAAGGTGCCGGAGCGGGTCAGGCGCATGGCGTGCGGGACGTCCTTGATGTCGTACTCGCCCTTGCCGTCGTCGTCGGTGAAGCCGACCGTCGCGCCGTTCATCCGGGTCTCGACGAACTTCTCGGAGATCACCATCTGGCCCTGGTACGTCTTGTTCGTGGGCGAGCCGGCGGAGATCGGGATGGTCTTGATGACCTTGCCGTTCTGGGTGACCTTCATCTGCTTGGTCTTCGCGTCGACGTAGGAGACCTGGTTGCGGCCGATGTGGAAGGTGACCGTCTTCTGCTGCACGCCGTAGACGCCGTCGGCGCCCTCGACGCCGTCGAGCGCGAGCTTCAGCGTGACCGTGGAGCCCGCCGCCCAGTAGTCCTGCGGGCGGCAGTCCATGCGGTTGGCGCCGAACCAGTGGCAGGCGACCTGCTGGCCGCTGCTGGAGGTGACGGTGATGCCCTTCTGGACGGCGGCCTTGTTGCTGATGGCCTTGTCGAAGGTGATCGACACCGGCATGCCCACGCCGACCGTGGAGCCGCTCTCGGGGCTGAAGTTGCCTATGAAGCTGTTGGACGGGGAGACCGTGGTGAAGGACGCGTTCTCGTGGGCGACCCGGCCGTCGGCGTCCTTGGCCTCCGCGGTCACCTTGTAGGTCGTGGAGCGCTTCAGCTGCCCGGACGGCTTCCAGCTGGTCCCGTCGGACGACAGCTGGCCCGCGACGGTCGTGCCGTCGGCGGTCGTCATGGCGACGGACGTCAGCGTGCCCTTGGTCACCGTCACGGCGGCGGAGTTGTTGATGGAGGCGTTGGTCGAGCCGTCCGCGGGCGTGATCTTGATCTGGGCCTCGGAGGTCTTCTGGGCTGCCGCCTCGTCGACCTTCGCCTGCGAGGTGTCGGTACCGCCGCCGGAGGCGCCGTCGTCACCACCGGAACACGCCGTGAGCACCAGCACACCGCCGAGCAGTGCGGACGCGGCCACCAGGCCCCTGCGCCGCTTGCTGTCCGTCATCACACGCTTCTCCATCGTTGCCGAATCCCCAAAACCCCGAGAGTCCCCGTTGACGAGATCTTCAACGCTACGGCCGGTCGGTCCCGTTCCACATTCTCCGTCCGTGTGGGGCACGCCACGTCCGACCGGCGCCGCCGCCCGATGCGAACGGCGCGGACAGTGGCCCATGCGCCCCCTGGGACTCGGTCCGTGCGCCCCCTGAGACGACGGAAGGCGGCACCGCGGTTGCCGCTCGGGGTCACGAATTCCCCAAGACGTCCAGCCGGTGCCTTCGCCGCGGGCGTCTCCCGCCCGCCGGTCATCCTCGCCGTTCCCGCCCCCGGTGTCGACATCGTCCCCGCCGAGGTCCCCGTCGCCCCTCGGGGGAGGCGGATCGGATCGGCGGCGCCCCGGACCGGCCGGAGTTGCGGTGCGCCCCTCGGTACCTCGCTGACCAGCCCGGACGACATGGCGCCGGAAGTGCGCCTGGGGGTAGTGTCCTACATCACACCGCCCCCGGTTCCCTTCCGGGTGTGTCCGACTCCACCCTGAGACGGACAAACCGTGATGACTTCGAAGTGCTCACCGTCCGAGTGCGCCGCAGAACGCCCCCGCGGCTTTCCCGCGGCGCACGCCTTTCATTAGCATCGCTCCACACGGCCAATTCACCAGCGCCACAAGGGGATCGATATTCCGTGTCATCCGCTCGCCGTCCGTTGCTGACCGCCACTGCCGCGGCGACCCTGCTGGGCGCCCTGTGGTTCGTCCCGTCCGCCAACGCGACGCAGGACAGCGGTGCGAGAGAGCAGTCCACCGAGGTCGACGCGGCCGCGGCGGTCCACTCCGCGACCGGCGTGGACGGTACCCGCCTTGCCGACACCGGCAGTTTCGACAGCACCCCCTACGTCGTCGGCGGAACCCTCTTCCTCGCGGTGGGCGCCGGTTTCGTGGTCTATTCGGTGCGCCGGGAACGGCTGGGTTTCTGAAGGTCCCCGCAGCAAGGGGCATTCGGTCGAATCACACCGCTATGCCGCGATTCCCAATCGGCTTGACGCTTCTTTGACGGAAAGCTCATAGGGGGACGCCATCGACGCCGACCCGACGTTCGTGGGGCTGTCCTCGGACGACGGCGGCGGTGCCGAGCGGACGGCGAAGGCCGTCCCGGACGGTCTGAAGGCCTGTGCCGGAGGCTACGGGCCGACCGTCGGTGGCGAGAGCTCCAAGATCACCAAAGTCGCCCGGAGAGGGGCGTCGAGCAGGGCGACGAGTCCGTCGCGTTCGCCTCGCCGTCGACATGGACGGCGAGGGGACGCTCCGCCGCCCGGGCCGCGTGTCGGCCACAGCGTGGTGCGGGCCCCACCGGGCGCATGCACCGGCGGGGCCCACGTTGCCGTTGCGGCGCTAGCCGAGCGGGCCGGTGACGGACTCCGCCGCCGCGACCAGCCGTCCGGCACGCACGAACGCGTCGGCGGCGGCGAGGTCGGGAGCCAGGAACCGGTCCGGGCCCGGGCCCTCCACCCCGGCGGCGCGCACGGCCTCGATGACGGCCTGCGAGGCCGGGGCCGGCGTCAGGCCCTCGCGCAGCTGGACGGCGCGTGCGGCGGCGTACAGCTCGACGGCGATCACCCGGGTGAGGTTGTCGACCGCGGTACGCAGCTTGCGCGCCGCCGACCACCCCATGGACACGTGGTCCTCCTGCATGGCGGAGGACGGGATCGAATCCGCCGACGCCGGGACGGCCAGCCGCTTCATCTCGCTGACCAGTGCCGCCTGGGTGTACTGGGCGATCATCAGACCGGAGTCGACGCCCGCGTCGTCGGCGAGGAACGGCGGCAGCCCGTGGCTGCGGTTCTTGTCCAGCAGGCGGTCGGTGCGCCGCTCGGCGATGGAGGCGAGGTCGGCGGCGGCGATGGCGAGGAAGTCCAGCACGTACGCCACGGGCGCGCCGTGGAAGTTGCCGTTGGACTCGACCCGGCCGTCGGGCAGCACCACCGGATTGTCGACCGCCGACGCCAGCTCGCGTTCGGCGACCAGCCGGGCGTGGGCCATCGTGTCCCGCCCGGCACCGGCCACCTGCGGGGCGCAGCGCACGGAGTAGGCGTCCTGGACCCGTGGGGCGTCGTCCTGGTGGTGCCCGGTCAGGCAGGAGCCCTTCAGCACGGCGAGCATGTTGGCCGCGGCGGTGCCCTGGCCGGGGTGCGGGCGGATGGCGTGCAGCTCGGGTGCGAGCACCTTGTCGGTGCCGAGCAGGGCCTCCAGGGACAGGGCGGCGGTGATGTCCGCGGACTTGTAGAGGGTGTCCAGGTCGGCCAGGGCCATCACCAGCATGCCGAGCATGCCGTCGGTGCCGTTGAGGAGGGCCAGGCCCTCCTTCTCGCGCAGCTCGACGGGCTCGATGCCGTGCGCGGCCAGGAGTTCGGCGGCGGGCTTCACGACCCCGTCCGGGCCCTCGGCCTCACCCTCGCCCATGAGTGTCAGGGCACAGTGGGACAGCGGGGCCAGGTCGCCGGAGCAGCCGAGGGAGCCGTACTCGTGCACGACGGGCGTGATGCCGGCGTTCAGGATGTCGGCCATGGTCTGCGCGACCCCGGGGCGGACGCCGGTGTGCCCCGAGCAGACGGTCTTCAGCCGCAGGAACATCAGCGCCCGTACGACCTCCCGCTCGACCCGCGGGCCCATGCCGGCGGCGTGCGAGCGGACGATGTTGCGCTGGAGTTGGGTGCGCAGCTCCTGGCTGATGTGGCGGGTGGCCAGGGCGCCGAAGCCGGTGGAGACGCCGTAGACGGGGTCAGGCTTGGCCGCCAGCGCGTCCACGATCTCGCGGGCCGCGGTCAGGGCCGCCACCGCCTCCTCGGCCAGCTCGACGCGGGCGCCGTCGCGCGCCACCGCGAGAACGTCGGACGCGGTCACCCCGGACGTCCCCACCACCACAGTGTGCATATCCATATTCAGGAGCGTACGCAGTGAAGATGAAGATGTCACCAGTGGCGGCCGGGTCCGCCCCTTACAGGTAGGTCACACGGGCGCCCGCGCCGCTCGGGCGCCCGTGTGGCGCGGGCAGGTCACCTGGCCGGGCAGGTCACGCGGGAGGGCCGGCGTCCTCGTCCCCGCGGCGTCCGCGGAAGCGGCGCCGCTCGGGTGTCTGTGGCTCGGACGGCGCGTCGGCGAGCCGTACCACGGGGTCGTCCGGCCCTTCCCGCCCGGCGACGACGGGACGGTCGGCCCGCCGGGCCTTGGCCTGGTACTGGGCGGCGTCCGCGAGCCGGAACAGCCGGCGGGCGCTGCGCACCGGCCCGACGGCCTCGTCGGTGGAGGCGACTCCGCACGCCACACCGTCCCCGAGGGCCAGCTCACCGGCCCGCCGGCACAGCTCCTCGGCGGTCTTGACCACGTCACCGGCGGGTGGTCCGACCACGAGCAGGCAGAACTCGTCGCCGCCGAGGCGTGCGGCCAGCGCACCGGGCAGCATGGCCCCGCACAGCGACAGCACCGAGCCGAACCGTTCCAGCAGCCGGTCGCCGACGGCGTGCCCGAGGGTGTCGTTGACCCGCTTGAGCCCGTTGAGGTCGCAGACCACCAGGCTGATCACGCTGCCGTCGCGCCGGTGCCGCTCGACCGCCTCCTCCAGACGCACATCGACGGCGCGGCGGTTGGCGAGCCCGGTGAGCGCGTCCGTGAAGGCCAGCCGACGGGCCTCCTCCAGGCGCTCGGTCTGGGCGAGACCGGCGGCCACGACGGCGGCCAGGACGGTGGCGAAGTCGGCGTCGTGGCGGTCGAACACGGACGCGCCGACCGAGCGCGCCACGTACAGCTCGCCCCAGGCGCGGCCGTGCAGCACGATCGGCGCGACGACGCAGCAGCCGCGCCCGCGCCGCCGCAGGGCCGCGACCCGCTGGTGGCAGTAGCCGGGCTGCCCCGCGGCAGGTCCCTCCGCCGTCTCGACCCAGGCGCCGGGGCCGCCCCCGCCGACCCACCGCTCGTGCAGGAACTCGGTGATCTCGGGGAACTGGTGGACCGGATAGGCCTCGTCCTCCGGGAACTCCTCCTCGTGGGGCGCCCGGTCGCCCACGTTGACCAGGACCCGCAGCCGTCCCAGCTCCCGCTCCCACACCGACAGCGCGGCGAAGCTCCCCGTCAGCGCCCGGCACGCCCCGAGGGCCGCCGCCCGCCATGACTCCCGCGGAGTGTGCGCCGCGGCCATCCCCTGCGCCAACGCCACGACCGACGCCAGCCGCCTGTCCTCGCCCATCCCTCCAGGCTAGGGACGTTTTTGGAGAAATGGGGCATTGGTGTGGCGAACAGGTGGACCAGTGCCGCCGTCGTCACCGAGGGGGAGGACGCGGGCCCTCCGCGACGGAGGGGGCGCCGTCCGACGCGGAGGGCGGTTCATGAGGAGCCGCGGCGCGGCCGCCCGGCCGGCGCGGGGGCAGGCGGTGACGGGGGCCGACGACGGGTGGCCCCGTGCTGCCGGGCAGGTGCCCGTGGTGCCCGACCGACGGTGGTCTCCGGTGCCGCACGACGGGTTCCGCCGGAGTCCTGGGGCCGGCGCGGCCCTCGTCCGACGCCTCCCGCCGACGGCTCGTGAGCCTTTCTCATCGTTCTCTTATGTCGGCCTTATTCCTTCGTCACGCGCCCTCCCTAGCTTGCCGCGCATGTTCTTCACCTACCTGAGGCGCGAACTGCGCCGCCGCAGAAAGGCGGCCCTCGTCGTCGCCTCCGGACTCGCCCTGGGCATCGCGCTGGTCATCGTGGTCGACTCCGTGTCCTCAGGCATGGGGAAGGCGCAGGACAGGGTTCTGCAGTCGTTGTACGGCCTGGGCACGGACATGACGGTCACCAAGGCCGCCTCTCCGACGGCGGACGGCTCGCAGCGGCCCCGCTTCCAGTTCGACGCCCGGGACGACGACTCGGACGAGGAGCAGAGCAGCGACCGCGTCATGGTGCGCGGCTTCCAGACCCTGTCCGCCGCCACCGTGACCGACGTCGGCGACCAGAAGGGCGTCGCGGACGCGGCCGGCGGGCTGAACCTCCAGGTCGTCAAGGTCAGCGGGCAGTTCACGCGCGGCCGGTTCGAGCAGAACGGCAGCGGCGACACCGGCCGGGGCCGGGGCGGCGGGCAGCCCAGCGGTGAAGTGAAGGGCGGCGGCGCCGAGTTCGACGTCAACAACTACTCCGTCTTCGGCACCGACGTCACCAAGCCCGCCCTCGGCCCGCTGACCAGTTCCGAGATCACCAGCGGTCGCACGTTCACGACGTCGGAGACCGACGGCAAGGTCGCCGTCGTCGACTCCGCCTACGCCAAGGAGAAGAGCCTCAAGGCCGGCTCCACCGTCACCATCAAGGGCACCGCGTTCTCGGTGATCGGCATCGCCACCGCGGACAGCGGCGACGCCGCGGCCAACGTCTACATCCCGCTCAAGCAGGCACAGACACTCGCCGACTCCGCGGACAAGGTCACCACCATCTACGTCAAGGCGACCGACTCCCAGAAGATCGACAGCGTGAAGTCGGCGATCCAGAAGAACGTCTCGGGGACGACCGTGACGACCTCCGCCGATCTCGCCGACACCGTCTCCGGGTCACTGTCGACCGCCTCCTCCCTCGCCACCACCGTCGGCACGTGGCTGTCGATCGTGGTGCTGGTCGCCGCGTTCCTGGTCGCCGGTCTGCTGACCTCCTCGGCCGTGTCCCGGCGCGTCCGCGAGTTCGGCACGCTCAAGGCGCTGGGCTGGAAGTCCGGCCGGGTGACCCGGCAGGTCGTCGGTGAAGCGATCGTCAACGGGCTGCTCGGCGGCGTCCTCGGCATCGCCCTCGGCCTCGCGGGCGCCTACGCGGTGACGGCCGCCAGCCCCACGCTCCAGGCCCGGCTCGGCGGTGGCGGCGCCGGCGGTGGCTTCGGCGGGCGCGGCGGCTTCGGCGGACCGGGCCGAGGGGCGGCGAGCCGGACCCTCGACGTCGCGCTGACCGCGCCCGTGAGCCCGGCCACGGTGGTCCTCGCGGTGGGACTCGCGGTGGCGGGCGGACTCGTCGCCGGCGCCTTCGGCGGCTGGCGGGCGTCCCGGCTGCGTCCGGCCGACGCCCTTCGCCGGGTCGGGTAGACCGCCCCGGACACCCCGACCACCCCTACCGGCAATGGAGTTGACCCACCCGTGTACGAACTCAGAAACGTCACCAAGCTCTACACCCGCGGCAAGGAAGCCGTGCACGCCCTGAACGGCGTCGACCTGACCATCGCCGACGGCGACCGCCTCGTCATCCAGGGCCCCACCGGCGGCGGCAAGTCCACGCTGCTGCAGATGCTCGGCGGCCTGGACCGGCCCACCTCCGGTGAAGTCGTCCTCGACGGCACCGACCTGGCCAGGCTGCCCGAGGCCCGGCTCACCAGGGTGCGCAGCGAGAACATCGGCTTCGTCTTCCAGTCCTTCAACCTCATCCCCACCCTCACCGCGCAGGAGAACGTCGAGACCGCGCTCGTACCCCTCGGCATCAAGGCGAAGGAGCGCCGTGAACGGGCCGCCGAGGCACTGGGGTCGGTCGGTCTGGGCGAGCGGCTCGGGCACCTGCCCGGCGAGATGTCCGGCGGGCAGCAGCAGCGCGTCGCCATCGCCCGTGCGCTCGTGAAGCAGCCGAAGGTGCTGCTCGCCGACGAGCCCACGGGCAACCTCGACGAGGGCATGCGCGACGAGATCATGGACGTGCTCGAACGCATGTGGAAGGAACTGGGCCTGACGTTCGTCATGGTCACCCACGACTCCGCGATCGCCCGGAAGGCCCCGCGGCTCGCGACCATCCGCAAGGGGAGCATCACGGTTCGCGAGAACGCCGCGCCGTAGCGGACCGCGGCACCGAGTCGGGCAGGTGCCCCGGAACCGAGGGGGCGACGCACCACCGTCGCCACCCGAGGCGCACTGCGCGCCGGAAGGCCCCGGTACCCGGGGGCGACGCGGCACCGAGGCGGGCGGAACGCCCCGGCACCGGCGGACCCGGCCGGCCCCGGGCCTTCACCGCGTCGGCGGTCTACGGTGCCGTGCTCCCGGCGCGGGTCGCGTCCGCGCCCCAGCTCGCCAGCAGCCGCAGCGCCTCGGCCGAGGCGGAGCCCGGCTCGGCGTGGTAGGTGACGAGGCTCTGGTCGGAGCCGTCCGTCAGCCTGAGCGACTCGAAATGCAGGTCCACCTCGCCGACCAGCGGGTGACGCAGGCGCTTGAGACCGTGGTTCTTGTCCTTGACGTCGTGCGTCGCCCACAGCCGGCGGAAGTCCTCGCTCTTCACCGACAGCTCGCCCACGAGGGCGGACAGCCGCGGGTCGTCCGGGTAGCAGCCGGCGTCCATGCGCAGCACGGCCACGATGTCGATGGCCTTCTGCTCCCAGTTCACGAACAGGTCCCGGTACTCGGGTCGCAGGAACACCAGCCGCGCCCAGTTCCGCTCCTCCACCGGAAGCTGCGACCAGTCGCCGAAGACCGCCGCCGCCATCCGGTTCCACGCCAGGATCTCCGTGCGCCGCCCCACGACGTACGCCGGGACGCCGTCCATCGCGTCCAGCAACTGCGGCAGCGCGGAACGCACGTGCTGCTGCCGGGCCGCCGGCTTCTTCTTGTGCTGCTTCGGCTTCGCCAGGTGCGTCAGATGCGCGTGTTCGGCGTCCGTCAGCCTCAGCGCGCGGGCGATGGCGTCCAGTACCTCCGCCGACACGTTGCGCCCGTTGCCCTGCTCCAGCCGCGTGTAGTACGCCACCGACACCCCGGCCAGTTGCGCCAGCTCCTCCCGGCGCAGTCCCGGCACCCTGCGGTGCCGGCCGAAGTCCGGCAGCCCGACGTCCTGCGGCTTCAGCCGGGCACGCCGGGTCCGCAGGAACTTGCTGAGCTCGGCGCGCCGGTCCAGACCGGCGCCGGTCTCCGGAGCGGGCGCGGCGCGTTCATCCATATGTCCAGTATTCCTGGTCGTACGTCCATGAGCCTGACCCGGCCAGTGGTAGGCACGGCAGACGTACGCCGAACCGTGGTCTGGGTGGATGCCCGCGGCCGTTGCAGGCTGGACACCGTGCCCGGCCGGAAGACGGGACGGGCACGGATCCGCCCCCACAGGAGAGACCCCCGACATGACCACTGTTGCCGCGTACGCCGCACCCGCGCCCAAGGCTCCGCTGGAGCGCACGACGATCGAACGCCGCCCGGTCGGTGAGTTCGACGTCCTGATCGACATCAAGTACGCCGGTATCTGCCACTCCGACATCCACCAGGCGCAGGAGGGCTGGGGCGAGGCCATCTTCCCGATGGTCCCCGGCCACGAGATCGCCGGTGTGGTCGCCGAGGCCGGCCCGGGCGTGACCCGGTTCGCCGTCGGAGACCGGGTCGGCGTCGGCTGCATGGTCGACTCCTGCCGTGAGTGCGACAACTGCAAGGCCGGCCTGGAGCAGTACTGCACCAGCGGGATGACCGGCACCTACAACGCGATCGGCAAGGACGGCGAGCCGACCTACGGCGGCTACTCGCAGAAGATCGTGGTCGACGAGAACTACGTCGTCGGCATTCCCGACGGCCTCTCCCTCGACGTCGCCGCACCGCTGCTGTGTGCCGGCGTCACCCTGTACTCACCCCTCAAGCACTGGGGTGCGGGCCCCGGCAAGAAGGTCGCGATCCTCGGCATGGGCGGCCTCGGCCACATGGGCGTGAAGATCGCGCACGCGCTGGGTGCCGAGGTGACCGTGCTGTCGCAGTCCCTGCGCAAGAAGGACGACGGCCTGCGCCTGGGCGCCGACCACTACTACGCCACCAGCGACCCGAAGACCTTCCAAGAGCTGACCGGCAGCTTCGACCTGATCGTCTCGACGGTCTCGGCACCGCTGGACTTCAACGCCTACCTGACCCTGCTGAAGACCCGCGGAGCCCTGGTCAACGTGGGCGCCCCCGAGGAGCCCGTCGCACTGAACCTCTTCTCCGTGATCGGCGGCGGCAAGACCCTCGCCGGCTCCATGATCGGCGGCATCGCCGAGACCCAGGAGATGCTGGACTTCTGCGCCGAGCACGGCTTCGGCGCAGAGATCGAGCTGATCGGCGCCGACCGGATCAACGAGGCGTACGAGCGGGTCGTCGACAGCGACGTCCGCTACCGCTTCGTGATCGACACCGCGACGATCTGACCTCCTGACCTCCTGACCTCCTGACGTCTGGACGTCTGGACGTCCCGGCCTCCGGCGCTCCGCCCGTCCCCGCAGGCACCTCTGCCTCGGGGGCGGGCCGCCCCACGCTCGCCCGCGGCTGTCCGGGCCGCGGCCGACCCGCCGGGGCACGGCCGCGGAGTAGCGTGGGCGGGAGGGAAGGTCCGCGAGAGGTGTGCGAGGAGGCCCGGGCGGAGCGCCCGCGACGTGAGAGCGGACACCCGCGACGGGGAACGCCCGCGAGGGGAGATTCGGTGATGACCGTCCGGCTGAACCACACCATCGTCGCCGCACACGACCGCCAGGCCTCGGCGCGCTTCCTCGCCGACATCCTCGGTCTGGAGGTGAGCCCGCCGTACGGCCCCTTCATCCCGGTCGCCGTCCCCAACGGCGTCACCCTCGACTACATGGCCACCGAAGGCCGCATCGCCCCGCAGCACTACGCCTTCCTGGTCTCCGAGGACGACTTCGACGCCATCTTCGGGCGGGTCCGCGAGGCCGGACTGACCTACTGGGCGGATCCGCTCCACCGGCACCCCGGCGAGATCAACCACAACGACGGCGGCCGGGGCGTGTACTTCGACGACCCCAACGGCCACCGCCTGGAACTCCTGACGAGACCCTACGGCAGCGGCGGCTGACACCGCCTCAGGTCGGCCGGTCCACCGTCGGCGGGGCGCCCGAACGACTCACCGGCCGCACCCGGGCGGTCCACGGCGCCTCCCATGAGCCGGAGGTCAGTGCGGCATCGTGGCGGGGCTGCCCCCGTTGGCCTCGTAGCCCGCGACCGCCAGCGCCCGGAAGACCGCGAACTCCGCCGCCGGGTCGTCGAACAGGGTCCACGGCAGGGCGCCGACATGGCCGTCGACGTGGGCCAGCTGGTCCATGGCCTCGGCCCAGCGCTCGGCCCGGACCAGGAAGAACAGCAGCAGATGCCGCACGTGCGCGAGCATCGGGTCGTCCGGGTCCGCCGTGTGCACCGCGTGGAGGGCGCCGTGGACCGCCCGGGTGACGACCTCACTGCGGTAGAACCCCTGCACCAGGTTGAGTTCGGGCAGGTGCTCGAAGACCGCGAAGAGGGGCAGTCCGGCCAGCAGCGAGCCCTGCGGAGCGCGGGCCGCCGCGGTCTCGGCGAACCGGTACGCCAGCTCGCGCGAGCCGTGCCACTTCTCGCACCAGTACTGCAGCGCCGCCAGGTGTGCGCCCATGTGGTGAGGGGCGCGGTCGAGGGTCTTCAGCCAGAGCTGCTCGAACTCCTTCTGGGAGTAGCCCAGGCCCCGGGCCACGGACAGTTCCACGATGTATGGCACCGGGTCGCCGGGGGCCAGCAGGGCAGCGTCGGCCACGGCCGACCTCGCCTCCTCCATGATGATCCGGAACGCTTCGGAGCCCGGTGCCGCCGTCCGCCACGCCTGCTGCACCAGGAACTCGGCGTGCACCGCGGCGCCGCCCGCGTCCTTGGGCGCCTCCGCGCGCCACACCCGCAGCCACTGCCCGCCCGGTATCTCCCCGACTCCGCCGGGCCGCCGCTGCAGCTCCAGCGCCGCCGCCCCGGCGAACGCCTGCACGCGCTGCCAGCGGTACTCGCCCTCGGTCTCGGTGCCGGCCAGCAGCTGGGCGGCGGCCCTGTAGTCCCCGGTGCGCTCCACCAGCTCCAGGACGTCCGTCAGATCCTGGTCGGGGCCGGGCATGCGGACGTCCAGCTGCTCCTCGCGGACGAAGCCGTAGGTCGCGGGATCGGCCGCGTCCGGGTGGCCCGCGGGGACCTGCTCGATCATGGCCCGCCTGCGCCGTACCAGCGGGAGCAGCACGAAGCCGATCATGACCATCGCGATCAGGACCCAGAGAATCTTCATGCCTCAAGCGAACCAGACGCCGACGGCACATGGCCAACCCGGTCGGCGGGCCTGTGGAAAACCTGGCGGAGCCGGCGGCCGGGTACGGCGCCGGGGCGCCGTTCGGCCACCGCGCACACTACGCTCGGGCCCATGAGCGACAGGCACATCAGTCAGCACTTCGAGACCCTCGCGATCCACGCGGGCAACACCGCCGATCCCCTCACCGGCGCGGTCGTCCCGCCGATCTACCAGGTCTCGACCTACAAGCAGGACGGCGTCGGCGGCCTGCGCGGCGGCTACGAGTACAGCCGCAGCGCCAACCCGACCCGCACCGCCCTGGAGGAGAACCTCGCCGCCCTGGAGGGCGGACGCCGGGGGCTCGCGTTCGCGTCCGGACTGGCGGCCGAGGACTGCCTGCTGCGTACGCTGCTCAGCCCGGGCGACCACGTCGTCATCCCGAACGACGCCTACGGCGGCACCTTCCGCCTCTTCGCCAAGGTCGTCTCCCGGTGGGGCGTGGAGTGGTCGGTCGCCGACACCAGCAGCCCCTCCGCCGTACGGGCCGCGATCACCCCGCGGACGAAGGCCGTGTGGGTGGAGACCCCCTCCAACCCGCTGCTCGGCGTCACCGACATCGCCGCCGTCGCCCAGATCGCCCGGGACGCCGGCGCCCGGCTCGTCGTCGACAACACCTTCGCCACGCCCTACCTCCAGCAGCCGTTGTCGCTTGGCGCGGACGTCGTCGTGCACTCCCTCACCAAGTACATGGGCGGGCACTCGGACGTCGTTGGCGGCGCGCTGATCGTGAACGACCAGGAACTGGGCGAGGAACTCGCCTACCACCAGAACGCCATGGGCGCCGTGGCCGGGCCGTTCGACTCCTGGCTGGTGCTGCGCGGCACCAAGACGCTGTCGGTGCGCATGGACCGGCACAGCGAGAACGCCGCGAAGGTCGCCGACATGCTGACCCGGCACGCGCGGGTGACGCGGGTGCTGTACCCCGGCCTGGGGGACCACCCCGGTCATGAGGTCGCCGCCAAGCAGATGAAGGCGTTCGGCGGCATGGTGTCCTTCCGCGTCGAGGGCGGCGAGGAGGCGGCCGTGGCGGTCTGCAACCGCGCGAAGCTGTTCACCCTGGGCGAGTCCCTCGGCGGTGTGGAGTCCCTGATCGAGCACCCGGGCCGGATGACCCACGCCTCCGCCGCGGGCTCCGCCCTGGAGGTCCCCGGCGATCTCGTACGGCTGTCCGTCGGCATCGAGAACGCCGACGACCTGCTGGAGGACCTCCAGCAGGCCCTCGGGTGACCCACCCGTAGTCCCGCAGGGCACGGCGGGGCCCGGCGAGCGGTCCGGCGGCCACCGGCCGCCGCCCCGCAGGTCACCACTGCGGCGGGTCCCCGCTCCGGCAGGGTCGCCGTCCGGTGGCTCGGCGTCCGGCAGATCACTCGGCAGGCCACCGATCCGGCAGGTGCCACTGAGGCTCGTCACCGATCCGCCGGGCGACCGATCCGCCAGGTCACCAGTCCGACAGGGGCGGCGTCGTCTCCGAGGGCGGAGTTCCCCACGGCTGGACGGCCACCGCCCAGACGGTGAGCGCGACGGCCGCGGCGACCAGCGACACCCACAGCAGGCGTCGCGCGACCACCCGGTGCCGCAGCATCCGGGTGCCCCGGCGGACGGCCGCCGGGTACAGGTCCGGCGGTGTGACGGGCGGCATCCGTTCCATGATCCGCCGCGCCGCCGCCTCGCGTTCCGCCCGGCTCACGACCGCCTCCCGCCGCCGGCGCCCCGCTGTCGGCGCCCCGCCGCACGCTGCCTCATGACGGCGCCGCCCCCGCCTCCACCGCCGCGGGCCTGCGCGGAGGGTGCAGTACGGTCGCGGTCGCGCGGTCGCACAGGGCGTGGACGCGTTCCTGGGGAATTCCGAGCAGGGCCGCCACCTGCTCCTCGCCGACGCCCTCGAACAGCCGCAGCACGATGATCAGCCGCTCCCGCGGGCCGAGATGGGCGAGCGGACTGGCGGGGTGGACCCGGGCGCGGGAGAGCAGGCCCCCGCGGTGGTGCCAGGCGCCACGGGCGAAGCGGGTGGCCAGATACTCGCGGGCACGGTCGTAGGGGTCCTCGCCGCGCAACCGGTCCCACACGGCGTACGTGTGGGCCAGAGCGAGCGTCAGCAGACGACGCGCGCGCGGGTTGTCGTCCGGCGCCTCGCCGGTGAGCAGCGTCGCGGAGTGCAGCAGCCGCCCGGCCGCGCCCGCGACGAACGACTCGAACTCCCGGGCCCGCCGGGCACCCTGGGACGCATGCCGTTCGCACACCGCGCCTCCCCCTCAGGGCGACCAAGACGTCAGGGACCCTGCCGCGCCCGGAGGCCGAACCGTCGAGCGGCGCCGCACACGGCAGTACGGCACGCGCGGGTGTTCGATCCCGGATGGGACGAGGGCCCGGTCTCATATGAGGCCAGGGGTGCCCTTTCGGTCAAGAGCCGCGCACGCGGCCGAGTGCCGGCCCTGCCGCCGGGCGGCTCACGAGGTGCTGGCCGCCGGCTCCGGGCCCGTCACGCCATGGGCCGCCTGCCGCGCCGACAGGGCGTCGTTGAAGCGGGTGAGGAGCGCGCAGAACGTCTCGCGGTCCTGAGGTGCCCAGTCGTGGGTCAGCTCGGCCATCAGCTGGCGCCGGGAGGACCGCACCTCTTCCAGGCGCGCCCGGCCGCGCGGGGAGAGCTGGAGGACGACCGCGCGCCCGTCCTCCGGGTGGGAGGTCCGCTTCACCAGGCCGGTGTCCACCAGCGGCGCCACCTGCCGGGTCACCGTAGAGGAGTCGATGCCCATGCTCGCGGCGAGCGCCTTGACGCCCATGGGGCCCTCTTTGTCGAGCCGGTTGAGCAGCAGGTACGCGGCGCGGTCCATGGAGTTGCGCACCTGTCCGACACCGCCCAGCCGGGTCTGTTCGGCGCGGCGGGCGAACACCGCCACCTCGTGCTGGAGGGTGTCCAGAAGACCGGTGTCACCGACGGTCGTCACGTCCGTCGACATGTCGGGGGTTGTGGGCATGGCCGGGGGCTCACTTCGTGGAAGGCTGCTGGTTGGGGGACAGGGTACGCGGACGGGGCGCCGCCCGTACCGAGGGTGCGCGAACCCGTCTCGCCGGTCGGTCACAGCCGGTCCGGGCGGGTGTGAACTGCGAGACTTGCATCATGAATCTCCGTAGGGCCGCATCCCTCCCGCCCGTCACCCTCGACGACGTGCGCGGGGCCCAGAAGATGCTCAGCGGCGTCGCACGCGTGACCGCCGTGGAAGGCAGTCGGCGGCTGTCGCAGCTGGTGGGCTCGCCGGTCCACTTCAAGTGCGAGAACCTCCAGCGCACGGGGTCGTTCAAACTGCGCGGCGCCTACGTCATGATCGCCGGTCTGCTGCCCGAGCAGCGGGCGGCCGGCGTCGTCGCGGCGAGCGCCGGCAACCACGCGCAGGGCGTCGCCCTGGCGTCGTCGCTGCTCGGAGTGCACGCGACGGTGTTCATGCCGAAGGGCGCCCCGCTGCCGAAGATCAGCGCGACCCGGGAGTACGGCGCCGAGGTGCGTCTGCACGGCCAGGTCGTCGACGAGACGCTGGCCGCCGCCCAGGAGTACGCGGCGTCGACGGGCGCGGTCTTCATCCACCCCTTCGACCACCCCGACATCATCGCGGGCCAGGGCACCGTGGGCCTGGAGATCCTGGAGCAGTGCCCCGAGGTGGGCACGATCGTCGTCGGTATCGGTGGTGGCGGGCTCGCGGCCGGTATCGCGGTCGCGGTGAAGTCGCTGCGGCCCGACGTGCGGATCGTCGGCGTGCAGGCGGAGGGCGCCGCCGCGTACCCGCCGTCGCTGGCAGCCGGGCACCCGGTGGCGATCGCGCATCCGGTGACGATGGCGGACGGCATCAAGGTCGGCCGGCCCGGCGACGTGCCGTTCGGGATCGTCGCGGACCTGGTGGACGAGGTCCGTACGGTGACCGAGGACCAGCTGTCGACCGCGCTGCTGCTGTGCCTGGAGCGGGCCAAGCTGGTCGTGGAGCCCGCCGGGGCGAGCCCGGTGGCGGCGCTGCTCGGCGACCCCGGGGCCTTCGAGGGGCCGGTGGTGGCGGTGCTGTCCGGCGGCAACGTCGACCCGCTGCTGCTGCAGCGCATCCTGCGGCACGGCCTGGCGGCGCAGGGCCGCTACCTGGCGGTCCGGGTGCGGCTGACGGACCGGCCGGGGGCGCTGGCGGCGCTGCTCGGGGTGTTGTCAGTGGTGGACGCTAACGTCCTCGACGTGAGCCACGTACGGACCGACCCACGGCTCGGGCTCACGGAGGCGGAGGTCGAGCTGCACCTGGAGACCAAGGGCCCGGAGCACTGCGCCGAGGTCGGCCAGGCCCTGCGCGAGGCGGGGTACACGGTCATCGTCTGAGGCGCCGGGACGCCGGGCGGCACAGAGGCGCGAAGGAGCGCGTCACCGATCGGGAAAATCCGTTGAGAGACGCGATACATCGCGTTATGGTCTGGGTCACGAGAAGGCGTCCGGTCCTGTCCGCCATGCCTTCCCCCGGACCACCCCACAGGCCGACCGCCGGACCGCCACCAGGACCGTCCGCCGGACCGCCGGGCGGACCGAACCGCCCGAATCTAGGCTTTCCGAAGCATCCTCCGACGACGTGGAGACACATATGCCAGGCGCCATCTACGCCGAAGGCCTGGTCAAGACCTTCGGCGACGTCAGGGCTCTGGACGGCGTCGACCTCGACGTGCCCGAGGGCACCGTCCTGGGCCTGCTCGGGCCCAACGGCGCGGGCAAGACCACCACGGTCCGCTGCCTGACCACCCTGCTGCGCCCCGACCGGGGCCGGGCGGTCGTCGCGGGCCTGGACGTCCTCAAGCATCCCAACGAGGTGCGGCGCTCGATCGGCCTGTCCGGCCAGTTCGCCGCGGTCGACGAGTACCTGACCGGCCGGGAGAACCTCCAGATGGTCGGCGAGCTCTACCAGATGCGGGCCAGGGCCGCGAAGGCCCGGGCCACCGACCTGCTGGAGCAGTTCGACCTCGCGGACGCCGCGGACCGGCCGGCGAAGACCTACTCCGGCGGCATGCGGCGCCGCCTGGACCTCGCGGCGGCACTGGTCGTCTCCCCGCCCGTGATGTTCATGGACGAACCGACGACCGGCCTCGACCCGCGCAACCGGCAGCTGCTGTGGGAGGTCATCAAGCAGCTCGTCTCCGGCGGCACCACTCTGCTGCTCACCACCCAGTACCTCGAGGAGGCCGACCACCTGGCGCACGAGATCGCCGTCGTCGACCACGGCCGCGTCATCGCCCGCGGAACCTCCGACGAGCTCAAGGCCCGCACGGGCGGCGAGCGGGTCGAGGTGGTCGTCCACGAACGCGAGGACATCCCGGCCGCCTCCGAGGTGCTGACCGGCTTCGGCAAGGGCGAGACCACCGTCGAGGAACACATGCGCAAGCTGGTCGTGCCCGTCACGGGCGGCGCCAAGCTGCTGGCCGAGGTCATCCGGGAGCTCGACTCCCGCGGCATCGAGATCGACGACATCGGGTTGCGCCGGCCCACCCTCGACGACGTCTTCCTGTCCCTGACGGGACATGTCGCCGAGGCGGACGGCGCGGAGGCCGGCCAGGAGACCGCCGGCGACGCCGTCGAGCAACACACCAAGGAGGCCGCCAAGTGAGCGCCGTCACCGACACCGTACCGACCGCCTCGCCCGGCAACCCGGTCGTGCAGTCCGTCCGCGACGCCCTGGTGATCGCCAAGCGGAACCTGATCCGCATGACCCGGATCCCCGAAGTGGTCGTCTTCGGGCTGGTCCAGCCCATCATGTTCGTGGTGCTGTTCAGCTACGTCTTCGGCGGCTCGATCAACGTCCCCGGTGCGGGGCTCAGCCCCTCGGGGTACCGCGAGTTCCTGATGGCGGGCATCTTCGCGCAGACCGTCACGTTCGCCACCGCCGGAGCGGGCGCAGGCATCGCCGACGACATGCACAAGGGCCTCATCGACCGGTTCCGCTCGCTGCCCATGGCACGAGGCGCGGTCCTCACCGGCCGCACCCTCGCCGACCTGGTGCAGACGACCCTGACCCTGGTGGTCCTCGCCGCCGTCGCCGTCCTCGTCGGCTGGCGTACGCACGAGAACGTCGGCGAGGTGCTCGCCGGATTCGGTCTGCTGCTCCTGCTGGGCTACGCGTTCTCCTGGATCGGCGCGCTCATCGGCCTCTCCGTGCGCACCCCGGAGGCGGCCACCTCCGGAGGGCTGATCTGGCTGTTCCCGCTGACGTTCATCTCGAACGCGTTCGTGCCGTCGGAGAACATGCCCACGTTCCTCCAGACCATCGCCAACTGGAACCCGTTCAGCGCCACCGTGCAGGCCTGCCGCGAGCTGTTCGGCAACCTCCCGCCGGGCTATCCGGTGCCGGACGCCTGGCCCATGCAGCACGCGGTGTGGGCGTCCGTGCTGTGGTCCCTGCTGATCATCGTGGTGTTCCGGACGCTGGCGGTCCGCAAGTACCGCTCCGCCACCGGCTGACCAGCCCATGACGAAGCCCCCGGTTCCGGGGGCTTCGTCGGGTCCTGGCCCGGGGACCTGACGGGTCCCTCAGCGGGTCAGCCGTTGTACGGATCGGCCTGGAGGATCTTCACCGAGGCCTTCCTGCCGTTCGGCAGCTCGTACTCCGCGTCCTCGCCGACCTTGTGGCCGATCACGCCGGCGCCCAGCGGGGACTGCGGTGAGTACGTCTCGATATCGGCACTGGCGTACTCGCGGGAGGCGAGCAGGAAGGTCAGCGTGTCGTCCTCGTCGCCGTCGAAGGCGATCGTCACGACCATGCCGGGCGCGACCGCACCGTCCGTGGACGTGGGAGCCTCGCCGACCTGGGCGTTCTCCAGGAGCTGGGTGAGCTGGCGCACACGGAGCTCCTGCTTGCCCTGCTCCTCCTTGGCGGCGTGGTACCCACCGTTCTCGCGCAGGTCGCCCTCCTCGCGCGCGGCCGCGATCTTGGCGGCGATCTCCGAGCGCGCGGGACCAGTAAGGTACTCAAGCTCGTTCCTGAGCTTGTTGTACGCCTCCTGAGTCAGCCAGGTGACGTTCTCGCTGGTCTGGGTCACAGGTGCTCCTCGTCGGTACTGGGAATACAAAGCATCGCCCTACCCAGAAGAATGTTCCCTCTCGGGTGGGCGAAACCACGAGCCTAACAATTCAGGGGCCGAAGGGGGAGGACATAAGCCCTAAGAATTACGTCGGTGCAGGTCAGCACGTACGTATTGCGGACCGCGTGGTGCCCCGTGCGGCGGTGGACCACTGCGTGCACCGGACCCCCGGACCCCCCGGCGTACGACGTACCCCGATCAGTCGCCGTGACAGCCCAGCAGCTCCGCCGTGGTGCCCCGGGCCGTCGTACGCAGCGTGACGACCTTGTCGATCCGTGTGTCCGCACCGGAGAAGCGGAAGTCGGCCCGGCCCACCTCCGCACCGTCCGCGGACTGGGACCGCACCGTGCAGTAGCCGCTCGCCCCGGCGTCCTTGTGGACCTCCAGGTGCACCCGGACCGCCTTGTCCGAGGTGGCCTGGAAAGTGATCACCTGGGCGCTGATGGAGGTGCCGGCGACGTAGTGGTAGCCGAACCAGCCGACCACCGCGATCAACACGGCGCCCAGGCCCACGCCGACGACCCTGAGCGTGCGGTCGGAGCGCTCGTCCGAGGAGCGGCCGTAGCGGCCCTCCGGCACGCGCGTGCTCACCGTACTCATGATCGTCCTCTCGGAGGGGCCCTCACAGGGGCGGGCAAAGGTCCGAAAGCGGGCGCCCGGGCCGGGAGCCCGGAATTAATCGCCGCCCGATTCGGTCACTATAGAAGCCGCCGATCGCCCCAGCCGACACCGGGGCGCCGACTTGATGAGGATTGAGTCTTGACTGACCAGCTGCGACTGATGGCCGTCCACGCCCACCCCGACGACGAGTCGAGCAAGGGCGCGGCCACCATGGCGAAGTACGTGTCCGAGGGGGTGGACGTGCTGGTGGTGACCTGCACGGGTGGGGAGCGCGGCTCCATCCTCAATCCCAAGCTCCAGGGTGACAGCTATATCGAGGAGCACATCCACGAGGTCCGCCGCAAGGAGATGGACGAGGCCCGCGAGATCCTCGGCGTGAGGCAGGAGTGGCTCGGCTTCGTCGACTCCGGCCTGCCCGAGGGGGACCCGCTGCCGCCCCTGCCGGAGGGCTGCTTCGCGCTGGAGGACGTCGACGTGGCCGCCGGCGAGCTGGTGCGGCAGATCCGCTCCTTCCGTCCGCACGTGGTCACCACCTACGACGAGAACGGCGGCTACCCGCACCCCGACCACATCATGACCCACAAGATCTCGATGGTGGCGTTCGAGGGCGCGGCGGACGCCGGGAAGTACCCCGAGGACGAGTTCGGGCCGGCGTTCCAGCCGCAGAAGCTCTACTACAACCAGGGCTTCAACCGTCCACGCACCGAGGCTCTGCACCGGGCCCTGCTGGAGCGCGGCATGGAGTCCCCCTACGGCGACTGGCTCAAGCGCTGGGACGACTCCGACCGCCCCGAGCGGACGCTGACCACCCACGTCCCGTGTGCCGACTTCTACGAGATCCGGGACAAGGCCCTGATCGCGCACGCCACCCAGATCGACCCCGACGGGGGCTGGTTCCACGTGCCGATGGAGATCCAGAAGGAGGTCTGGCCGACGGAGGAGTATGAGCTCGCGAAGTCGCTCGTGGACACTTCCCTCCCCGAGGACGACCTCTTTGCGGGCATCCGCGACAATGCCTGACATGAGCGCAAGCGTGAGCCTGGCAGTGACGCACCTCGTCCCCCTCGCCAAGGAGGTCGACGAGAACAAGGTCACCCCCGGCGTCCTCGGCTTCATCGTCTTCGCGGTGATGGCCCTGGCGGTGTGGGGGCTGATGAAGTCCATGAACAAGCACATGGGCAAGGTCGACTTCAAGGAGAGCCCCGGCGCCAAGGCCCCGGCCGCCGGCCAGGAGGGCGATCCCTCCGGCCGGGTCGAGCCGCAGAAGGGCTGAGGGCCGGCACAGCGGCACCCCGCCCGCCCGGCCGGTCCCACGGACCGGCCGGGCGCTGTGCCGTGGCCGCGGACCGGCGGCCGACACCCCACGGGCCGCCCGCGTCGCGGCCCCGCACCACCCCCACCCTCTTCTCCGGCGTCCGCCGGCCGGGAACACGACGGTGCCGGCCGCCCGCATCCGCATGCCCGAGCAGGCCAGAGCCACCCCTCCGCCGTGTACGCGCGCCTGTCCGTGGCGCGGGGGCGGGGCGGGGGCCGGTGCGCGAGGACGGGGGCATGCCCCGTCGACTCGCGCGGGCCACGTCCCCGCTCCTCCTTCGGCACGCGGACACCCCCGTCGACCGGTGGGCATCGCCGCGGACGTGTGCGGCGAGCGGCCGGACGGGGTCAAGGACGCCTGGTCCCAGGGTCAGGCGGCCGCTCTTCCGAGTGGGCACCGCGAGCGCCGCGGGTACGAGTGGTGAGGTCTCATGCGGCGACCCCGGGCCCGGCCGGGGTGAGGTAGTGCACCGCGGTCTGTTCCGCGTGCGGGGCGAGCAGACTCTGCAGCTCCTTCGCCGCCGTCCTGAGCAGATGCCCGTGGCTGGGCTCCTGCAGGGTCTCGAGGATGAAGGCGACGTGGGTGGAGTCCTCGGTGACGCGGGTGCGGTGGGCGTCGCGGTGGTTCCAGTGCCGGGTCAGGATGCTGGCGGTGTCGGCGTAGACGACCTCGCCGGGCTTGGGGTTCTCCACGGTGTCCGGTTCGCCGAGCGGGGTGAACTCCTCGCCGCCGTCCGCGTACCGGATGTCCACGTCGCCTTTGACCTGGTCCAAGTCGAAGGCGCCGGCGGGCAGTCCGTGACGGACGGAGACGCTGTTGTAGGAGTCGACGGCCGGGTTGATGCGGGGCAAGGTGCCCTTCTTGGCCATACGGCGGCCGAGCGCGTCGACGCTGGGGCGGACGCGACGGGGGTTGGTGCCGAAGGAACGGTACGCGGTGTGCCATGCCTCGATGCGGGGATCGCTCTCGTCGGCGGGACTCCAGGAGCCGTCGGCGAGCTGCCGCTCCAGGTCCTCCAGCGCGTGGGCGGTGGCGGGCCAGGGCTCGTGGCCGCGCAGGCCGGTGGCGGTGACCAGGGCGATGAGAGTGCCGGGGAAGGCGTCGGCGACGGCGGGGGCGATGCGGAAGACGGTCATGGGAGGTGGGTTTCCTACGGAGGGAGGGGGTGGCTTCCAGCGGCAGACGAGCTGGTCGCCCTACTGGCGTGCGGCAGGCAGGTCGGCACGCGGGCCACCCGCGGTGGGACGGACGGTGCCGGTGGTGCGGTGCTCGACAGGTGTGTGGCCCGGCTCCTTGGGGGTGGGTGAGGGGCGAGGAGGGTGGTGGACGACAGGGCAGGGGCGGTGATCACGGCGGCGGGGAGGCGCCTCCCACTGCGTGCGCGCGTATGAACAGTAGCGGTACGGGCCCCGACCGAGGTCGGGATGGCGGTCGAGGAGGCGCTCTCCTGCCGGTGACCGGACGGCCCGCGCCCCCGCCCGACGGCGTCTGATCCAGACGGATCAGCCAGGGGGCGACGGCGGCGCCGGAGCAGGAGCCGGTCGGCGGCACCGTGCGGGGACCAACGGGCCGCCCGGCGGCAGGCTCTCCGCCTCACGCGGTGCGAAGGGAGGGCCCGGCTCGGGCATCATGGCGGGCATGTCTGCACTGGGAGTTCAGGACGTCCTCGCGGCCATCGAGAGCGGGCTTTCCGACTGGCGGAAGCTCGCCCAGCCCCTTGTGGCTCGCTTTCGGAGCGCGGACGCCGTCAGCGCCGCGGAGTTCGCGGCCGCCGTCACACGCGAAGCGGCTGCTTTCCGGTACGAGATACCGGACATCCGGCTGGGGCCCGGGTGCGTCGACGTGACCCTCTACACCGTGCACGCCGAGAGCGGGCGGCGGCAGGTGACGGATGAGGAACTGGACCGGGCACGCGCCATCAGCGCACTCGCGAAGGAGTACGGTCTGCGCGCTGTTCCCGGCGAGGTCACCCAGATCGAGCTGGTCCTCGACGCACCCTCGGTGGCGGCATCGGGGCCGTTCTGGGCCGCGCTGCTCACCGGGGACCCCGGCAACACCCCCGTGCTGGACACGATCTTCGATCCGACGAACCGGGTCCCCAGCACGTGGTTCCAGCGCACCGAGATCCAGCCGGCGCCCCGTCAGCGCTGGCACGTCGACCTCTGGTTGGCACCGGAAGCAGCGGACGGCCGCATCGCGGCCGCGCTCGCCGCCGGGGGCACGGTGTTCGAGGACAGTCACGCCCCGTCGTACACCGTCCTCGCCGATCCCGACGGCAACCGGGTCTGTGTGTGCACGGCTTTCGGCCGGACCTGAGAGGACATACCGAAGGCGTGATCGCGGTCCCCGGTTAAGGGGACAGGAAGTGAATGGCACCGGTCTATAGCATCACTCGCGATAGGGAAGCGCTGCGGGGTCTTCGCGGCATTGTCGTCGCGAATGCGCAAGGGGCTGGCTGAGGCGAGAAATTGGCGAGCTGACAGACGGTACTGATCGCCGTGATGGCGAATGTCGACAGCGCCTTCGGTGGGGCTCCACCGAGTTCCCGTTGCGGTGAATGAACGTGTCCGACGCTCCGCATTCACGGCAAGTACGCCGACGGCGTTGTGATGCATTCGTGTGCTCCCCCCCAGCAATAGACGGACGTTGTTCCATTGCCTGCCGGGGGGAACCGATGAAGACGCGCCAGACACGCCCTGGTGCCCGACCGGAGGAAGAGAAGCCGTACCGGAAGGGCTACCGAACGGTTCCGGCGCTGCGCGCCGAGATCGCCGCCGCGCATCGGACCCGTCCCGTGCTCACGACGTCGTACGCGGCCTTCGACGTGCTGGTCGCGGTCCTCGTGGCCGTGGCCTGCGGATGGGCCCTGGTCTCTGCGAGCCCGGGGGTGGCTCTGCCCCTCGCCCTGGCCGGATGCGTCCTCGTCGCCCGGCAACTGCGGGCGCTGGAGAACCTCACGCACGAGGCGTCGCACCACAACTGGGCGCGTCGTCACCGCCGCTGGAACGACGTCCTGGGATTCCTGCTCGCCGGACTGCCGACCGGCGGGCGCCTGGCCGCCTACCGGGAGAGCCATCTGCGGCACCACGGCAGGTTCGGCACCGCCGATGATCCCGACCTGCGGCGATACGTCGAACTCGACCTGGAAGGGATGCGGCGCTCGTCGGTCGTGGCCTTCGCCGCGTCCGTGCTCACCCGGGTCGCGCGGTACCAGATCGGCTGGCTGCGGGAGGTCAGGTCGGACCTGCCGGTGACCGCCGCCACGCTGCTGTGGAGCGCAGTGCTCGTGGCCCTGCCCGCCGCACTGGTAGCGGGGCCCCCCGGCGCCGTCGCCGCCGAAGGGCTCTGGATCGTCTCGGTCTTCGTGGCGCTTCCGGTGCTGCGGCTCGTCGCCGAGGCGGACGAGCACATCTACTCCGACTGCGAGACCGTCTTCGAAGCCACCATCTCCAACGTCGGGCTGCTGCAGCGCGTGCTCGTCCACCCGCACGCCGACGGCTATCACACCGTCCACCACCTGTGGCCCGGCATCCCCCACCACGCCCTGCGCCGTACGCACCGGATGCTGATGGCCCGGGATCCCGAGTACGCCCGGCGGATACGGATCCGCCGGGGCGTACTCGACACCCCTCGGGCCGGCGGTACTACTCCAGTTCGCTGAGCAGTGCCTCCAGGACGGCCGCGTCGGCCTGCTCGGCCTGTGCACGGACGATCAGCTGCGCCAGGCTCTCGACCGTCGGCGACTCGAAGACCTCTCGCAGCGCCAGCTCGATCCGGAACGTCTCCCTGATCCGGGAGACCAACTGGGTCGCGAGCAACGAGAAGCCGTTCAGTTCGAAGAAGGTGTTGTGGACACCCACGCCCTTGACGTCGAGCAGTTCTTCGAAGACCTCGACCAGTTGGCGTTCCACCGGTGTGCGCGGTGCGACGTAGCCGTCGGCGGCGTCGTCCCCGGTGGGGTCGGGCAGGCCGGCCAGGTCGTAGTCGCCGTCGGCGGTGAGCGGAAGCCGTTCGAGCGTCAGCAACTGCTGGGGCATCAGGGTCTCGGGGAGCCGGAGGGCGAGGTGCCGGCGCAGCTCGGACGCGCTGACCGAGCCCTCTTCGGCGGCGACGAAGGCGACCAGGTTCACCCGGCCGTCGGATCCGGCGAGTTCGGTCACCAGGGCGTCCCGGACGGCGGGGAGGTCCCGCAGCGCCGCGACCGCCTCCACCAGATCGGTCCGGGTGCCCGCCGCGGCGGCGAACTCCAGCGTTCCGTCGGGGAGCCGGCGCCCGAGGTCTCCGGTACGCCGGGTCCCGGACCGGATCTCGCCGATCTCGCCGGGCACGACCGGCTGTCCTCCCGCGCCCAGCAGTTCGGCACGGGAGCCGTCGACCTCCGTGCCCAGGGGAACCCGCAGCGGAGCCGTCTCCGGCGACCAGCCGTCCGGCACGTCGAAGGCGGCCAGAGGGCGGCCCGTGGCCCCCACCCGGTACAGGGCGACGACCCGGCAGGACGGTGACACACGACGCGCGAGCTCGACGTCGTGGGACGTCAGCCGGCCGTCGTTGTCGAGGAACACATGGCGCAGCGAGGGCAGGCGCGCCCCGTGCGCCGCGAGGTCCCGCAGCTGCGGCGGAGTCAGGTGGAGGACGGTCACCGGGGTGTCCCGCAGCCAGTCGCACAGGGCCCCGGGGTCCCCGGCGGTCGCCTCGTCCGGCATCACCAGGGCGGCGCCGACGGCCCGGGAGGCGTTGAACGCGGACATCAGAGCGCCGGAGCCGCCGGAGAGCACGGCGAACCGGTCCTGCCGGCCCAGGTCGTACCGCCCGAGCGTCCAGTCCGCCTCGACGGGCACGGGCCCTTCCCCCGCCGCCCCGGCTCCGTCGACCGTGTCCCCCAGCAAGGCCCGTACGTCGATCGCCCCCTCGGGGGTGTCCCCGGCCGGAGCCGGGTCGAGGACCGTGGTGATGAACGGGTGGTGGGCCAGACCGGGGTCGGCCGCGACGGCCGAGAAGGGAACGCCCGCCAGGGCGCAGCCGAGTGCCGCCACGGCGAAGCCCGCCGTACGCCGCTTGATCACGGCCACGTCCCCCTCACCGCGCTCCGTCACGCTCCGGGCGACCCGCTCGGCTGCCGCGTACAGCTGCGCGTACGTCCATGATCCGGTGCTGTCCACCAGCGCGGTCGCGTCGGGTGCGGGCTGCACCGGGAGGGGGACCGCCGCGGGAGCCGGGGCGCCCGCGGCGTCCTCCGCGGGCGTCTGGAGGGGGTAGTCGAGTATGCCGCGTGCCGGGTCGGCCGCGGCGCCGGCCAGCAGGGTACGCACCTGTTCGAGCAGGGCGCGCATCATCGCGGCGTCGTACCGGTCCCGGTGGTGCACCAGCTCGAACTTGACCGTGCTGTCGGACATGTGGGCGGTCAGCGCGAGGTCGAACTTGCTGGGCAGGGCGGGCGGCTCCACGTTACGTACCGAGACACCGGCCAGCTCCCAGTCCTCCGAGGTGCTCTCCACCATGTTCAGGATGACCTGGAACAGCGGGGTGTGGTTGGGGTCACGCGGTATCTGCAGCTCGTTCACGAGCACGTCGAACGGTGTGTCCTCGTTGTGCGCGTACCCGTCGAGGGCGACCTTGCGCACCCGCCCGAGCAGTGTGTCGAAAGCCGGGGCGCCGGAGAGGTCGATGCGCAGCGGAAGCGTGTTGACGAAGAAACCGATCAGGTCCGTCGTCGCCGCGTCGTTCCGTGTGGTGACCGGCGCCCCGATGACGAGGTCTTCCTGGCCGGACCAGCGGCGCAGCACCGTGGCCAGCAGGGTCAGGAGCAGCATGAACGGGGTGACGCCGTGGTCCCGGCACAGCTCGTGCAGGGCGGCCGCCTCCTCCGCCGAGAGTTCCGCCCACACCCGGCCGCCCTCGGCGCCCTGGGCGGGCGAGCGGCGGCGTGCGACCGGCAGGTCGAGAGCGGCCGGGGCGCCCTGGAGGTGCCGGCGCCAGTAGCCGACCTGCGCTTGGAGCTTCTCCGGGGTCAGCCACTCCCGCTGCCATGCCGCGTAGTCGCGGTACTGGACGGTGAGCGGCCTGAGCCCGGCGGCGTCCACGTCACCGCCCGCCTCGTACAGCCGCGACAGCTCCCCGAGGAACAGCCTGATCGACCAGGCGTCCGAGACGATGTGGTGGATCGTGATGCTCAGCAGGTGCTCGCCGTCGGCGAGCTTGACGAGCAGGCAGTTGAAGAGGGGGCCGCCCGCCAGGTCGAAGGCGGTGGTGGCCTGCTCGTCCGCGAGCTTCAGCGCGGCGCTCTCGCGGTCGCCGGCGAAGTCGCTCAGGTCCTCGGTGGGAAGGCGCCAGGTGCCGTCGGGTTCCGCCACCGACTGGACGGTGCGGCCGTCCACCACGGGGAAGGTCGTGCGCAGCGTCTCGTGCCGGGCGATGATGGCCCGGATGCTGCGCTCCAGTGCCGCGACGTCGAGATCGCCGAGCAGCCGCTGCCGTCCGTGCACGTTGTACGCGACGGAGGAGCGCAGCTGGTCCTCCAGCCACAGCCGCCGCTGGTCGTAGGAGAGCACCGCCTCGGCTCCTGCCGGGCGCGGCTCGACACCCGGGCGGCCGGGTACCAGGGCGGCGGCGATGCGCTCGACCGTGCCCAGTTCGAAGACCTGGCGGACGGACACCTCGACGCCGAGGGTCTCGCGCAGCCTGCCGACCACCTTCGACGCCTGCAGCGACTGGCCGCCCAGGTCGAAGAAGTTGTCCTGCCGGCCGACCGCGGAGACCTCCAGGACCTCGCTGATGACCTCGGCGACGGCCCGTTCGGTGGGGGTGCGGGGCGGGGCGGACGGGGCGGGTGCGTCCCAGTCGGGTGCGGGCAGTTCGGTGCGACTGATCTTCGCGGTCCGGGTGTACGGCAGGCCCGCCATCGGGACGAGCACCCTGGGCACCATGTAGTGCGGCAGGATCGCGTACAACTGGGCCCGCAATGCGCTCTGTTCGGCCGTTCCGGTGAAGTATCCGGCGAGCTGGATCCGCCCGGCCGGGTCGGTGACGGGGACCACCGCCGCGTCGGTGACCCCGGGCAGGGCGCGCAACCGGGCCTCGACCTCGCCGGTCTCGACCCGGTGGCCCCAGAGTTTGACCTGGCCGTCGCGGCGGCCGACGAGCTCCAGGGAACCGTCGGGGAGCAGCCAGGCGAGGTCGCCGGTGCGGTAGCTGCGGCCGTCGGGGCCGTCGTGGAAGGCGGCTGCCGTCTGGTCGGGGTCGAGGTAGCCCAGTGCCAGGGACGGCCCCGAGCAGATGATCTCGCCGAAGAGTTCGGCGGGGCGGCCGTCAGTGCCCCGGAGGTGTACGTCGACGCCGGGAATCGGGCGGCCGATCGACACCGAGGCGCGGGGGAGCGCCTCGCCGGGTTCGATGACGTGCATCAGGGCGACGCTGCACTCGGTGAGCCCGTAGACGTTGACGATCTTGCAGTCGGGCAGCTTGCGCTGCACGAAGACGACGTCGTCGCGGGTCAGCTTCTCACCGCCGTACGCGGTGGTGTGCAGGGTGTCGGGCCAGTCGGCGGCGCCGACGGCGGTGGCGAGTTCACGGAACGCGGTCGGGGTGGAGTGGTAGATGGTCGCCCCGGAGCGGGCCAGGGTCTCGCGGACCGCTTCGGCTCCGTCCCGGCGCAGGTCCATGGGGCAGGCGGTGGCCCCGTGGACGAGCGCCGAGTAGAGGTCCTGACCGGCGCCGTCGGCGGTGTAGGAGCAGACCATGGTGAGCCGGTCGGTCTCCCGGACGCCGAGCACGTCGGCGTAGGCGTACACGTGCCGTGCCACGTTGTGGTGGCTCTGCACGACCGCCTTGGGCTGTCCGGTGGAGCCGGAGGTGAACAGGACGTACGCGACGGCGTCCGGGTCGAGCGGGGTCCAGGCGTCCAGCGGACGCGCGGTGGTGTCGTCCACGTCGAGCACGGGCCGGCCCCCCGCGATCTGCTCGGCGAGTGCCCGGTTGGCGCGGTCGGTGACGATGGCGTCGGCGTCGGTGAGTTCGACGAGCTGCGACAGCCGGCCCTCGGGGGCGTTGGTGTCCAGCGGCATGTAGGCGTGGCCGCTCGCCATGATGCCGAGCATCGCCAGGGGCACCTCGACCCCCTGCCCGCAGAGGATCCCGACCCGTCCGCGGTCGGCCGCCACCCGCGCGCGCAGGGCGCCGCCGAGCACCCGTGCGCGGTGGTCGGCTTCGGCATAGCTGACGGAGACGTCCGGGGTCCACAGCGCGAGCCGGTCGGGGTGGAGCGCCACCCGCTCCAGGAACCCGTCGGCGACGGTGCCGCCCTCCGGGGCGATGGACGGGGTGAGGGGGATGCCGGCGCCCTCGGTGAGGCGCAGGTCGCCCACGGGGCTCAGCGGGTCGGCCGCGACCCGGGTGAGCAGCGTGACGTACCGGCTGAGCATGGCCTCCGCGGTGTCAGGGCCGAACAGGTCGACGCTGTAGCTGAGCAGCAGATCGACCGTGCCGTCGGGCAGGTCCTCCACGTACAGCTCCAGGTCGTACTTGGCGGGCAGCCGCTCCGCCGCGACCTGCTCGGCGGTCAGGCCCGGGGCGGTGAACCCGGAGCCGGGCTGGTTCAGGTAGTTGAACATCACATCGAACAGCGGGGTGCGGCTCGGACCCCGGGCGGGCAGGTCGAGCTCCTCCAGGATCGCCTCGAACGGCGCGTCCTGGTGGTCGAGGGCGTCGAGCACCGTCCGGCGGACCTGCTGGAGCAGCCCGGTGAAGGAGGCGTCGTCGCGGACTTCGGCGCGCAGCACGACGGTGTGCAGGAAGAACCCGATGAGGCGCTCGAAGTCGCTGTGGCTGCGGCCCGCGACGGGCGAACCGACCGCGATGTCCGTCTGCTCGCTGTGCCGGTGGAGGAGCACCAGGAACGCCGAGAGCAGCACCATGTACGGGCTGGCCGACTGCTCCGCCCCGTGCGCGCGCAGCCGTCGTGCGACGTCGGCGGGGACCCGGCGGCGGACCAGCGCGCCGCGGTAGCTGGGACGGGCCGGGCGAAGGCGGTCGGTACGGAGCTCCAGCGGGGCCACGCCGTCCAACTGCTCCCGCCAGTAGGCGATGTGAGGCGCGAGGGCGCCGCTGTCCAGTGCCTGCCGCTGCCAGGCGGCGTAGTCGGCGTACTGGACGGGAAGCTCCGGCAGGCCGGGGTCACGCTCCTCCAGCTGCGCCGCGTACGCCCGGCCGAGCTCCTCGCCCAGGACGGCGAGGGACCAGCCGTCGGCGACGAGGTGGTGCACGGTGAGCAGCAGGACGTGGTCCTCCTCGCCGAACTCGGCCAGGTGGACCCTCAGCAACGGGCCCGCGCCCGGGTCCAGCCCGGCGGCCGCCTCCTCGGCGAGCTCCGTCAGCTCCGACTGCGTGCTCAGCCGCGCGCGTTCCAGCCCGGCGAGCGGCTCGGGGTGGATGACCTGCTCCAGCTCTCCGTCCACCTCGCGGAAGGTGGTGCGCAGCGCCTCGTGGCGGCGCACCACCGTGCGCAGCGCCTGGTCCAGCAGGTCGGGGCGGACCGCACCGCTGATCCGCAGCGATCCCTGCATCAGCCAGGCCCGGTGGGCGGCGGGGTCCATCCGGCACAGGAACCACAGCTGCTGCTGCCCGGTGGTCACCGGGGCCACCTGGGTGCCGTCCGGGCCGGGCCGGCGCGGCGCGGCGACCGGTACCGGCCGGGTGCCGGAGTCCTGCAGCGCCGCCGCCAGCTCGGACAGCACCGACCGCTCGAAGAGCAGGCGTACGGAGGCGTCCACCCCGGCGCGCTCGCGCAGCCGGCTGAGAACCTGCCCGGCGAGCAGCGAGTGCCCGCCCAGATCGAAGAAGTCGTCGTCGCGCCCCACGGTCTCCACGCCGAGGACCTCGTGCCAGATCTCGGCGACGAGTTCCTCGGCCGCGCCCCGGGGTGGCTCGCCCCGGCTGCCCGTCTGCACGGGCGCGGGCAGGGCACGCCGGTCGACCTTGCCGTTGGGGGTGCGAGGAACGGCGTCGAGCACCACGAAGGCGGACGGCACCATCGCATCGGTCAGGGTCCGCCGCAGATGGTCGCGCAGCTCGCCGTGGTCGACGGCGCCGGGCGTGGTGGCGGTCACGTATCCGACCAGTCGGTCGCCGTGCATCGTGGCGACAGCGTCGGCCACCTCGGGGAGGCGGCGCAGGGCCGCCTCGATCTCGCCCAGCTCGATGCGCTGCCCGCGCACCTTGACCTGGAAGTCCTGGCGCCCGAGGTAGACCAGCTCGCCGTCCGGACGGTAACGGACCAGGTCACCGGTCCGGTACATGCGCCGGCCGGGGGCGAACGGGTCGGGGACGAAGCGGGAGGCGGTCAGGGCGGCGCGGTTCAGATAGCCGCGGGCCAGGCCCGCGCCGCTGAGGTACAGCTCGCCGACGGCACCCACCGGCACCGGGCGCAGTTCGGTGTCCAGGACGTACGCGTGCTCGTGCGGGACCGGCAGCCCGATCGCCGGCTGCTGCTCGCCGCGGGCGACGCGGGAGCAGGTCGAGTAGGTGGTGTCCTCGCTCGGGCCGTAGAGGTTGTACACGGCCTCGACGTGACCCGTGGCGTACAGGTCCTCCACCAGGGCGCCGGGCAGGGCCTCGCCGCCGAGGCCGATCACCTTGGGAGCGCCCCGCAGGCCACCGCCGGCGACCAGCTCCCGTGCGGCGGAGGGCACCGTGCAGATCAGGGTGACCTCGGGGGCGTCGGGTGCCAGCAGGGCGAGCGGGTCGTCCACGACGACGACCGTGCCGCCCGCGCTGAGCGGGCCGAAGAACTCGAAGACCGACACGTCGAAACAGATCGACGTGGACGCGAGCACCCGCGACAGCTGGTCGGCGGTGTACTCGCGCAGCCCCCAGCGCACCATCTCGACGGTGCCGGCGTGGGTGAGCATGACCGCCTTCGGGTTGCCGGTCGAGCCCGATGTGTAGAGGACGTACGCGAGCGAGTCCGGTCGTGTGCCGATGTCGTCGACCGGCGTCACCGGCTGCTGGTCGAGGGCCTCGTGGTCCAGCTCGGCGAGGATCGTGCGGGCGCCGCTGTCCCGGCGCATGAACTCGATGCGCTCGGCCGGGTAGGCCGGATCGAGCGGCAGATAGGCGGCGCCGGCCTTGAGGATGCCGATCATCGCCACGGCGAGGTCGGCGGTGCGCCGCAGCTGGATGCCGACGACGTCCTCGGCCACCGTACCGCCGGCCCGCAGCAGATGGGCGAGCTGGTTGGAGCGCTCGTCCAGCTGGCGGTAGGTGAGTCGCTGCCGGGCGTCGGTGACGGCGAGCCCGTCCGGCACACGCGCGACCTGCTCGGCGAACAGGTCGGTGAGGCGGGCGGGCTCGGTGCCGGGCCGGGGGCCGGTGCCCCACCGGGCGAGGAACGCGCGATCCTCGTCGGTGTGCGGGTCGAGGTGCGCGGCGAGTCGGTCGGGGTCGGCGAGGGCGTCGGCGAGCAGCACGTGCAGTCGCTCGGCGGTACGGCTCGCGGTCGGTGCGTCGAAGAGGTCCGCGTTGTAGTCCCAGGTCCCCCACAGCCGCTCGCCGTCGCGCCACAGGTGGAGTTCGACGTCGTGCTGGGTGGCCTGGCGCGGCAGCCGGACCGGGCGCAGCGCAGTGCCGCCGAGCCGGGGGGTGCCGAACTCGCCGTGGAAGACGAAGTGGGTGCGGAACAGGGGTGAGCGGTCCATGCTGCGGCCGGTCGCGAGCGCGGCGACGACCTCCTCGAAGGGGGCGTCGCGGTGGGCGAGGGCGGCGAGGCCGGTCTCTTCGGCGCGGCGTACCAGCTGGCGGAAGGTGGGGCGGCCCGAGAGGTCGGCGCGCAGGACCAGCGGGTTGGTGAGCAGCCCGACGATGCCGTGGGTGCCGGGGCGGGCGCGTCCCGCCTCGGCCGTACCCACGGCGAAGTCGCTCTGCCCGGTGTGGCGGCCGAGGAGCAGCTGGTAGGCGGCGAGGAGGACCGTGAAGAGGGTGGTGCCCTCCTCCTTCGCGAGCCGTTCGGCGGCGGCCACCAGCTCGCCGGGGAGGTCCACCGGGACCGAACCGGCGCGGAAGCCGGAGTCCGCTGTGCGCGGCCGGTCGGTGGGCAGGTCGAGGACGGGCAGCCCGGCCAGCCGTTCCGTCCAGTAGGAGAGGTGGTCGGGGTCGGCCACCGGGGTGGGGACGTCCGCCGCCGGGAGCGGCAGCGTGCCGCCGCCGTAGAGGTGTTCGAGCTCACCGAAGAGGACGCGCAGCGAGCCGCCGTCGCACACCAGGTGGTGGGTGACGAAGACCAGGAGGTGTTCCTCGTCGGCGAGCCGGATGCCGTGGACGCGCACGAGCGGCGCCCGGCCCAGGTCGAACGGCTCGGCGGCGGCCTCCGCGGCGAGCTTCTCGGCGGCATCGGCGGCACCGGGGTCGTCGCGCAGGTCGGTCCAGACCGTCGCCGGTCCGGCCGGTTCCGTGTGCACCGTCCGGACAGGGCCCTCGGACCCCGCGTGGAAGGTGCTGCGCAGGGCCGGGTGGCGGCCGATCAGGGCGGTGACCGCCGCGTCGAACCTGTCGTGGTCGAGTGGTCCCGCGTGCCGGGCCGCGAAGGCGAGGTTGAACACCGGGGTGTGCGGGTGGAGCCCCTCGAACAGCCAGATGCCCTGCTGGGCGGGGCTGAGCGAGGCGGGCCCGCTCGCGCTCCTGGCCTCGCGCCAGCGTGCCACCAGGCTTCGTCCAGTCGTCAGGTCCATCACGCCACCGCCTCGCCCTTGAGCACCGAGATGACGCGGTCGAGTACCGCGCCCTCCGCCCGCCCTTCGGCGAGCCATTCCTTCACCAGCCCGTTCGCCACGTCCTGCGGGGTCGCCGCCGAGAGCACCGTCGCCAGTGGCACGGGCAGCTCCAGCGCGTCCTCCAGGACCGCCGCCGCCTCGGCGGCCAGCACCGAGTCGAGGCCCAGATCGACCAGGCCGTCCGTCGGCCGGCACTCCGGGATGTTCCGGACTCCGGCGACGATCCCGCAGACCAGCGTGGTCAGTTCGTCCGCCGCGGCCGACGAGGGCTGACCGCAGGACAGTTCGCCGAGCCTGCCCGGATCGTCGACGACCGCGTCGCCGTACACCCCTGCCAGGAACTCCTCCCGGCACCGGGACCGCCGGACCTTCCCGCTCGACGTGCGCGGCACGGTACGTGGCTGCACCAGAACCACCAGCCCCAGGGGCAGCCGGGTGGCCGCGAGCACGGCGGCGCGCACCTGCGAGGCGAGTTCCGCGGTCCGCTCGCCGCGGACCTCCGCGACCAGGACCGGGCACGGGGACGGGCCGTCGACCAGGAACGCGGCCGCCGTGCCGGCCCTGCGGCCGAGTACCTCCAGGGCGGGCGCCTCGACGTCCGACGCGTGGTGGTTGGCGCCCCGGAACACGATGACGTCCTTGGCCCGCCCGGTGACGGTCAGCTCGCCCGCCCGCAGGCGACCGAGGTCACCGGTGCGCAGGAACGTCCCGCCGTCCAGCTCACCGAAGAGGCCGGTGGAGTCCGCGGAGTGGTAGCCGGCGGTGACGTGCTCCCCGGCGATCCAGATCTCGCCCTCCTGGCCCTCCTGGCGCGGTGCGCCCGTGTCCGGGTCCACGACGGTGACGCGCTGGCCGGTCACCGGAGTGCCGCAGCTGACCGTGCCGTCGGCCGTCGGCCCCGACCAGTGGCCCGCGCTGACGATCAGCGTCGCCTCCGCCAGTCCGTAGCAGGGCACGAACGCCTCGGGGGCGAAACCGACCGGCCCGAAGCGCTCCGCGAACGCGGCCATGGTCTGCTGTTTGACCGTCTCGCCGCCGCTGAAGGCGACGCTCCAGCCCGACAGGTCGAGCCCTTCCAGAGCGGCGTCGTTGTGCGCGCGGCGCACACACAACTGGTACGCGAAGTCGGGGCCGCCGCTGACCGTGATGCCGTGTTCGGTGATCTGCCGCAGCCAGGACAGCGGCGCCTTGAGGAAGTCCTCCGGCGGCATGACCCGTACCGGAATGCCCGCGGACATCGGCGCGAGCAGCCCGCCGACGAGACCCATGTCGTGGTACGGCGGCAGCCACGTCATGCCGCGCGAGGCGGCGGTCAGGCCGAACGCCTCCGCGATGGCGGCCGTGTTCGCCGCGACGCTGTCGTGGCGAACCAGGACACCGCGGGGGCGCCCGGTGCTGCCGGAGGTGTACTGGATGATGGCGACCCGCTGGTCCTCGGCGCCCGCCGGGCGGTACCAGGACGTGCCGTCGGCCTCCGGGCCGGGGACGGACAGGAAGGCCGCCGCCGGGAATCCGGGGTGGCGCCCGGGGGCGAGGACGACCGAGGGGCGGGCGTCCTCGACGATGCCCGACAGCCGCCTGCGGTCCGGGAGGGACGACTGGTCCGGCGGGTAGGCGGGAATGACCGGCCGGCCGGCCAGGAACCCCGCGAAGACCGCGACCACGTACTCCAGGCCGGCCGGATAGAGCAGCAGCACCGGACCGTCACCGCAGCCGGCCAGCTGCCGGGCGAGGGCAGAGGCCCGGCCGGCGAGCGAGCCGTAGCTCAGCACGGTGGTCGGCCCGTCCCTGCCGACGAGCTCGTAGGCGGTGGCGTCCGGTTCCCGGTCGGCCCGGGAGTGGAGTATGTCGACCAGAAGGTTCGCGCGGTCGATCATCAGGGGGCCCTCCCGAGCATGCTGTTCCGACGGCCCGACCGGGGATTCCGGGCAGGCCGGGTACGGCCCCCGTGCGCTGCGGGACACGGCTTGCGACGCCGCCTCTGCCGGGGACCTGAGGTCAAGTAGTTCGTCGCCTGCGCCGGGCCGGTGCGACATCCCGCCCGCTGTCCGACGAGGCGCAATATGGGCGGCAGCCCACACCATGCCAAGGAAGGTAATCGCCTGTCGGAGAGGGCGGGCGTCCCATAAAGGGGGGATGCACTCGATGCGGCCCGATCCGTGAACATGGCTGTGTGCACGGTCCATTGGGCGCCGTACGCCTCCGACATGGAAAGGCATTGCGTCCTGAGCGACGTGATTCCATTCCCGACTTGACACAAACCGTGGATGGGGCAGTCGCGCATGCGCAAGTTCACAGCAATCTGGGCGAGCAGCCTGGTGACGATGACGGGGACGGCACTCACCGGATTCGCGCTCGGGGTGTGGGTCTATCTCGAAACGGGCTCGACCACCCAGCTCGCCCTGACCTTCGTACTCGCCTTCCTGCCCGGCATCCTGTTCTCACCGCTGGCCGGCGCGCTCGTGGACCGCTGGGACCGCCGGGTGATCCTGCTCGTCAGTGACGCGGTGGGCATCGGCACCACCCTGACCCTGGGTCTGCTCTACATGGCCGGTCACCTGGAGCCGTGGCACATCTTCACCACCACCCTGATCCGGTCGTCGCTGCGGGCCATGCAGGTGCCGGCGCTCAACTCGATCGTCGTCCTGCTCGCGCCCAGGGAGCAGATCGGCCGGGCCAACGGCCTGATGGGGGTCGCGAACGCGGTCAGCCAGACCGTGGCACCGGCGCTCGGCGGTGCGCTCATGGTCGGCGTCGGGCTCGACGGGGTCCTGTTCATCGACTGCGCGACCTTCCTCGTCAACGTCGTCGTGCTCTTCGTGACGCGCATTCCCGCCCCGCAGGCGTCGAAGGCGGGAGCCGCGGGCAAGGGGTCCCTGCGCGCCGAGATCGGGCAGGGCTGGCGGGCCCTCGCGGGCAAGCGCGCACTGGTCGCCCTCGCCCTCTTCTACGCGGCGCTCGACCTCAGCGTCGGCTTCGTCGACATCCTCATCACCCCGATGGTGATCAGCTTCGCGTCCGTCTCCGCCCTGGGCCTGGTCCTGACGATCGGCGGTATCGGCCTGGTCCTCGGCAGCGTCACCATGGCGTCCTGGGGCGGCCCCCGGCGCCGTGTCCACGGGACCGCCGGATTCGCCGTCCCGCTCGGCCTGTTCCTCTGCCTCGGATCGCTGCGTCCCAGCGTCGCGCTGGTGGCGACCGCCGCGTTCGGCTTCATGTTCTGCTCGATGATCATCGACGGCACGTCGCGGAGCATCATCGGCACCGAGGTGGAACCCGACCTGCAGGGCCGGGCGTTCGCCACGTTCAACATGGTGACCAACACCGTCCTGTGCAGCAGCTACCTCCTCGCCGGACCGGTCGCCGACCGCGTCTTCGAGCCCCTGCTCGCGGAGAAGGGCCCGCTCGCGGGGAGCGTCGGTGAGGTCCTGGGGACCGGCCCCGGACGCGGCATGGCCCTGCTGCTCGGGCTGCTCGGGCTGCTGGTACTGGCGACGGCGGTCGCGGGCTACCTGACGCCGGCGCTGCGCGGGCTCTCGGACAGGGCGCCGAAGCCCGCCGCGGAGGACTCCGGCGAGGAGCCGGCGCATGACCTGGCCGGGGACGCGTCCGGAGGCACGGACGCGGGCACGGACACGGACCGGGAGTCGGCGGAACCCGCGCCCCAGCCGGTCTCCGATCGATGACCGGCAGCGAGAAGGAGCTGAGGACACCGCGGATGAGCAGGACGAAGCACACCGGCCCGGCCAGCGCCGACCACCCGTGGCGCACACCGCTGGGTACCTCGGGCTGGGACCTGTGGGGAGATGCCGCGCTGCGCAGCGCGGGATTCCCCGCCGAGCGGATCACCGATCTGTGTGACGCCGAACTCGCCTCCGCGGCCGACCGGTTCGACGAACGGGAGGCGGACTCCGGCGAGCACTACGCGAAGGTGTTCGAGGCCGCCACCGAACGGCTCAGCGCGGTCGTCCGCCGCACCGCCGCCGACCCGCGCATCCGTGAGGCGGTCACCTGGCAGAATCCGGCGCTCGTCCACAACTGCCTGGACAAGGCAGCCGCCGGCGAGCCCCGGAACGTGCGCGGCCGGTACCACGAGCTGACCATCGTCACCTACCTCCAGCGCTACTGCCTGAAGAACGACACGGTCGGCTTCTTCGGCCCGGTCGGCTGGGCCCGGCTCGGCCAGGACGAGACCGGCCTGTCCGCCACGCCCGGTCCCGCTCTGGTGAACCGCCGCACCACCTACTTCGAGGGCTGGGCCGTCGAGGCAATCGCCCGGACGGTCGGCGCCCGCCGTGAGGTACTGCCGTGGCTGACACCGCGGGTCGTCCCCTCCGCGTCCCTCACCGGCTGGACGGTCCAGCTGCCCTTCCGCAAGCCGGTGACGCTGACCGCGCAGGAGGTCCGGGTACTCGGACGGTGCGACGGCCGGCACACCGTCGGCGACATCGCGGGCACCCCGTTCGACCTGGAGACGGTGACCGCCCTGCTGCGGCTGCGCGATCTCGAGGTCATCCGCATCGACCTCGCGGGCGGGCTCGTCGCCGCGCCGGAGCGGGAACTCGCGGAGCGGATCGCCCGCATCGGTGACCCGGCCGTACGCGAGCGCGCCCTGCAGCCGCTCGACGAACTCGTCGCCGCCCGGAACGAGGTGGCAGCCTCGGCCGGGGACCCGGACCGCCTGCTGTCGGCCAGCCGGCACCTCGCGGCCGAGTTCGAACGCCTCACCACGTCCTCGTCCACCCGCCGTGCGGGCGGCACCTACGCCGGGCGGACACTGGTCTACGAGGACACCGTCCGCGACATCGACATACACATCGGGCGCAAGGTGACCGACCGGCTCGCCGCGCCCCTCGGGCTGCTTCTCGACAGCGCGCTCTGGCTGGCCAACACCATCGGCGGACGCTACCTCGCACGGGCTCGCCAGATCCTCGACCGCGAGCTGGAGCGGAGTGGGGCCGAGGCGATGCCGTTGCTGCAGATGCTCACCGCGCTCCTGCCGGAGGTCGCCCAACTGTCCACCGACAACCTGCAGTCGGAGCTGGTGGACGAGGTGGTCTCCGAGTTTCGCGAGCGCTGGCGCCGCGTCCTCGGCCTGTCCCTGGAGGACTTCACCGACACGCGCCACCACCAGGTCAGCGCCGCGCAGATCGCCGACCGGGTGGCCCGGGAGTTCGCGACGGGGGCACCGCTGTGGAGCTCCGCGCGCTGGAACTCGCCCGACGTCATGCTGATGACCGGGAGCGCGGAGGCCGCCGAACGGGGCGAGGTGGACTTCGTCCTGGGCGAGATGCACTGCTCCATCAACACCCTGGAGAGCCAGCTCTTCGTCTCCCAGCACCCCGACCCCGACCGCCTCCGGGACGGCGCGGCCGCCTCCGGCATGGACCGCCGGATGACCATCATCCCCCGGATGGACGCCGCCCTGACCACGTCCCGGATGGCCCGGGCGGCCGAGCTGAGGCTGCCGTCGTACACCTATCTGTCGATCGGCTCCGACTCCTTCGACGCACCCCCCGGGGCGACCACCCTCTCGGTCACGGACCTGGTGGTGGAGCGACAGGGCGACGACGGACTACGCGTGCGCCACCGGACCGACCAACGGGAGTACCCGTTCCTGGAGGCGATCGGCGAACCGCTGTCGCTCCTCGTCGCCAACGCCTTCAGCCCGTTCGGCGGCGCCGGTCACCGCCCCCGGGTCGGCATCGACCGGCTCGTCGTCAGCCGCGAGGCATGGTCCTTCCGGGCGGCGGACTGCGACTGGGCGTTCGTCAAGGACGAGCGGCGGCGGTACGCGGCCGCGCGCGCCTGGCGGGCCCGGCACGGCCTGCCCGAGCGCGGCTTCTACCGGGTGCCGGTCGAACGCAAACCGATGGCCGTGGACTTCCGCAGCCTGGCGCTGGTGAACCTGCTGGCCAAATCGGTGCGCCGGACCGCCGAGACCGGCGGAGGCGGTTTCACGCTCTCCGAGATGCTCCCCGACACCGACCGGCTCTGGCTGCGTGACCGCGCCGGTGAGCGGTACACCGCCGAACTGCGGATCGTGGCCGTCAACGCGACGCCCCGCCGGCCGTCGGCCACCTGATCCGTCCCATCCCCGTCGCGAGGTACAACCGTGCAGGTCATGACCACTCTGCGGAGACGGATACCGGCCCTGGCCGCATTCCTGCTCCTGATCCTCACCGCCGCCGCGGCCACCCTGCCGCTCCTCACCCCCGACCCTCGGCCGGTCTCGGCCGCAGCGAGGGACTTCTCGGCGACCCGCGCGGTCGACAGGCTGGAGCACATCGCGAAGGTCCCGCACCCGACGGGCTCGGCCGCGCAGGCGGACGTACGGAGGTACCTCCAGGACGAGTTGCGGGCGGCGGGGCTGGAGCCGGAGGTGCTGACCCGGGTCGCCGCCCGACCCTCCGGCGACGCTCCGGTGGGCGTCGGTACGGTCTCCGACGTCCACGCCGTGATTCCGGGCGAGCGGCCCACCGGCCGGGTCCTCCTCGTCGCCCACTACGACTCGGTGCCGATCGGCCCGGGCGCCGCCGACGACGGGGCGAACGTCGCGACGGTCCTGGAGATCGCCCGTGCGCTCAAGGCCGGACCTCGGCTCCGGAACGACGTCGAGCTCCTCCTCACCGACGGCGAGGAGCCCGGACTGCTCGGCGCGCAGGCCTTCGTGGACGCGGAGCACGGCACGGAGGGGGCCGCCGCCCCCGACCGCACCGTCGTGATCAACCTGGAGGCCAGGGGCGTCTCCGGGCCGGCCGTGATGTTCCAGATGGCGGGCACCGGTCTCACCCCCGCCGTACGGGCGGCGGGGGCGCTCACCACGTCACTCGCCGACGAGGTCTACGGGCTGCTGCCCCACGACACGGACCTGACGGTCTTCGACGAGGCCGGCATGCGAGGGCTCAACTTCGCCTTCATGGAGGGCGCCGCCCACTACCACACCGCCCACGACGACATCGCGCGGCTCGACCCGTCGTCCGTGCAGGACATGGGTGACAGCGCGCTCGGTGCGGTCCGCCGGCTGGGCGGCGACGACCTTGCCCGGGGCGGCTCGGACGCCACGTACTTCTCGCTGTTCGGCACGGTCGCGTCGTACCCGGCGTGGCTGGTGCTGCCGCTGGCCGCGGTGGCGCTCCTGACCGTCCCGGTGCTCCTCGTGTCCGGCCGGCGCCGGGGACTCGCCCCGCGCGGGGTCGGACGGGCCGCCGCGACGTTCCCCCTGACGCTGCTCGGTGCGGCGGCGACCGGTCTGGCCGCCTGGTGGGTGCTGGCCTGGTTCCGGCCGGACTTCGTGCTCACCGCCGGTAGCGTCCACCACCTCGGCCGGTACGCGGTGGGGGAGGCGCTGCTGCTGGTGGTGCTGCTCGCCACCTGGTACCGGTGGGCCCGCCGCAACGCGTCGCCGCTCGACGTCCTGGTGGCCGTGCTCGGCTGGTTCGCGTTCCTCGCCGTGGTGTGCGCCGTGCTGCTGCCCGGGGCCGCCTACCTCTTCACCTGGCCCGCCCTGCTCGGCCTCGCCGCCCTCGCCGTGATCCTGCGGTACACGGCCGAAAGCTCTCCCTGGCGGGCCGTGGCCGGAGCGGTGGCTGCCATGGCGGCCGTGGCCCTGGTGCTGCCGGTCGCACTCCTGCTGCTGCCCGCACTGGGCCTGTCGGCCGTCGCCGTCCCGCTGCTCCTCGCCGCGTTCGTGGTGGCCACGGCCCTGTGCGTCGTGGAGCCGTTGCCACGGAGCCGGGTGGCCACCGCGGTGATGGTGACGGTGGCGGTGTCGGGTGCGGCCACGCTCGGCGTGGGCGCCGCCCTGGACGGATACAGCGCCGACGAGCCCGAGGCGGTCAGCCTCGGGTACGTCCTGGAGTCCGATGCGGGCGACGCGACGTGGGTCAGCCTCGGCAGTGCCTCCGACCCCACGATCGACAGGCTGCTCACCGGGCACCCGGTCCGCTACGACGACCGGGTCCCGCCGCTGGGCGGCGTCGCGTTGCCCAGCGGCAAGGCCGGGGCAGCCCGGTTGGAGGTGCCGCGCACCGAGGACGCCTCGGCGACCGCGAACGGCGGTGTGCGGACGGTCCGCCTGCGCCTCAAGGTCCCCGCCGACGTCTACAGCCTCGCCGTGTACGCCGACACCGGCGACCACGAGATCCTCGGCGCCTCTGCCGAAGGCGCCGAGCTCACCGGTGGCCGCAACAACGGCCGGGGCAGGTGGGGCTGGGGGTTCACCTACGCGGCACCGCCCGCCGACGGCCTCGACGTCGTCGTCCGTGCTCGGGGCGAGGGCCCGCTGTCCCTGCGGGTGGTCACGAGCAGCGTCGGCCTTCCCGACGGGGTGGGCGCGCCCACGCTCGCCGCCGACCAGAGCTGGGCGGGCTGGCCGTCGGTCGCGGGGCAGACCTTCGTCGTACGGACCTTCGAGTACTGAACCGGCTGAGGCGGTCCGGCCGACACGACCACGTGCCGACCGGACCGCCTTCGTGCCGCCGGGCGTGGTCGCGTGGGGCAAGGCGAAGGCGGCACCACCCCGTGGAGGGGTGGTGCCGCCTTCCCGTCGCCGACGTCCTCACGCCAGCGGGTTTCACCGGTCGGGAGTGAGGTCCCGGTACGCCTCGGCCATCGTCTGCACGGCCTTCTGGACCGTCTCGAACGGCCGGGCCAGCGAGACGCGGATGAAACGCAGGCCGCCGTCCGGGTCCGCCCAGTGGAACGGCGCGCAGGGCAGCACGTGGACGCCGCGCGCCAGCATCTCCTTGTGCAGGACGGCCGAGTCGGGGCCGTCCTCGGGGAGTTCGATGCGGGCCACGCTGATCTGCGAGTCCGGGTCGGCGAGCCTCAGGCCGACCTGGGTGATGGTCTCCTTGACCACGGCACGGTTGCGCTCGACGAGTTCACTCGCCCGCTCGTAGCCGCCGTCGACCCAGTCGCCGGCCAGATCCGTGACGAGCTGCAGGACGACCGGGGAGGCCGCGAGCAGCGACTCGGAGAAGGCGTACTCGATCGGGAGGTTGGTGCGCTCGCTGTAGGCGAGCAGACCGATCTTCAGCTCGTGCGTCGGCCACAGCTTGCCGGTGTCCTCGATGGTGATCCAGGCGCAGCCGGCGGCGTCGAGCACCGCGTAGGTGTCGTACTGGGCCTCGCGGACCTGACCGCGGAAGCTGGCGTCGATGATGACGATCTGGTGGTGTCGCGCGGCGTGCTCCGCCAGCGACTTGAGGTGCCCCTCGGGGGTGATGAGCCCGGTCGGGTTGTTCGGCAGGGTCACCACGATCGCGTCGACCGGGGCGCCCGGCCACTCCCTGGCCAGGAGCTCTTCCTCGGACATCGGGACGAGCTGCAGACCGCGGGTCCTGAGCAGGTCGGCGATGTTGTCGAACGTCGGGTGCAGCACCGCGACCGTCGCCCCCGCGGGCAGCGCGCGGGCCACGATGTCGGTGGCGAGCGTCGACGAGTAGCAGCTGAGGATCCGGCCGGTGCCGACCGGCGCGGTGTGCTGGCCGACGGCGCCGAAGAACGCCTTGTGTGCCGCGAGCTCGATTTCCGGGAAGGGCCGGCGGGTGGCCTCGACGAACATTTCCGGAATGCGGGCGACAATGTCCGACTGCTGTGGTGTGAGAACGAGCCGGGCGTGTCCATCGGTGAGGTTGAGCCCACCGTCGGCATCCACCAGCGCGTCAACTTCCATTGTCGTCAGATTGACAACTTCGGTCATCCTCAGCCCTTCAATAAGTCCCCGGATGCCTTCTGCTCGCCGTGCTACTGAGCCGATGTGGGCGTCACTAAAGTGCGATTGGCTCCGCAGAAACTGTCACGTTGCCGAAAATATAGGTAGCAACGGGCCCTCCGCGCCTGTCCCATCTAACGGGGACCGCGGGCCATTCCGGTCCGCGCTTAGACTCCGGTCCGTTCACGTCGAACCGCAGGTGGGGATCACCCGCGGCAGAGAGGGGGAGGACGAAGCCATGCACCACCTGGCGCTCACATCCGAGGACAACGCGGTGCTGACCCCGATGCTCGCCGAGCTCGCCGCCGCGTACGACACGATCGAGAACCCCGAGCTGATCCGCCGGGCTCCCGTGCTCGCCAGGGCGCTGCCCACCCATCTCCTGTCGTTCCTGGAACAGTTCCGCTTCGAGGAGCCCTCGGCGGTCTGCAGGGTCTCCGGTCTGGACGTGGACGAGGCCGAGCTCGGTCCGACGCCCGAGCACTGGCGTGACAGCCAGTTCGACTCGCCCGCCTTCCGGCAGGAGATCTTCTTCCTGCTGTGCGCCACCGCCGTCGGCGACGTCTTCGGGTGGGCGACCCAGCAGGACGGGCGCATCATGCACGACGTCCTGCCGATCAAGGGGCACGAGAACTACGAGATCGGCTCCAACAGCCTTCAGCACCTCTCCTGGCACACCGAGGACGCCTTCCACCCGTGCAGGGGCGACTACGTGGCGCTGATGTGCCTGAAGAACCCGGACGCCGTGGAGACGGTCGTGTCGGCGGTGCCGGACATGGACTGGTCGAACATCGACGTGGACGCCTTGTTCGAACCCGAGTTCACCGTCATGCCCGACAACTCGCACCAGCCGCAGCAGGGGCTGGCGTCGTCCGGCGACCCCCGCGTCGACGGCCTGCGCGAGCGGAGCTTCAAGCTCATCCAGGAGTGGAACGAGAACCCGCGGAAGCGGCCCCTGCTCTACGGCGACCGGAGCGACCCGTACATGGCGCTCGACCCGTACCACATGGACCCCTCGGGCTGGACGGACCGCAGCCGGCAGGCGTTCGAGCAGTTGTGCGAGGAGATCGAGAAGGGGATGCGGGACGTCGCGCTGCGGCCCGGCGACCTGGTCTTCATCGACAACTTCCGTGCGGTGCACGGCCGCAAGTCGTTCCAGGCCCGCTACGACGGGTCGGACCGCTGGCTGAAGCGGCTCAACATCACCCGGAACCTGCGGGGTTCCCGGGCCTGGCGTCCCGCGGCCGACGACCGCGTCATCTACTGATCCCGCCGGCCGCCTCGAGGCGGCCGGCGAAGTCGTGCAGGGCGGCCTCGTCCACGTTGCTGACGCTGACCCGCAGCGTGCCGTGGTCCTCCGGGTGGAAGGCCGTGCCCGGGAGCACCAGGACGTCGTGCTTCAGGAGGAGTTCGCGTACCACCTCCTCGGTCGGTCGTCCGGCGAACGGGTGGCGCACCCAGCCGAAGAACCCGCCGACGGACAGCAACTCGAACCCACCGGGGCGCTCCGCCATGGCGCGGGCGAACGCGTCCCGCTTCGAGGCGACTTCCGCCGCCCGGTCCCGGCGCCACCGACCGGCCCCGACGAGTCCGGCCCAGGCGGCCTCCTGGCCGACGCGCGGTGGGCAGATCGTGACGCAGTCGAGCAGCTTCATGATCTCCTTGTTCAGGGCGGGCGAGGCGACGATCGCGCCGACCCGGTAGCCGGGGATCGCGAGGTCCTTGGAGAAGCTGTGCAGGCTGACGACGGTCTCCTGCCAGCCCGGGTCGGAGAAGAGGGAGTGCGCGGGCTCGTCCGTGTCCCGGAACGAGCGGTACGTCTCGTCGAGGACCAGGGCGATGCCGTGCCGCTCGGCCAGTCGGGCGAACGCGGTGATCTCCTCCGGCGGGACCGTGGCCCCGGTCGGGTTGCCGGGCGTGACCAGGGCGATCGCCCGGGTGCGCGGGGTGATCAGGGCCTCGGCCGCCGCGGCGCTCGGCACCGGGCCGGACTCCAGATGGACCGGGGTGACGCCGTCGAGCCGCAGCCACATGTCGTGGTTGAAGTAGTACGGCAACGGCAGGATGACCTCGTCGCCCGGCTCGGTGAGAGCCGAGGTCACCAGGCAGAAGGCCTGGTTGCAGCCGGCGGTGACGACGACGTTCTCCGCGCCGACACGACCCCGGTAGTCCCTGGACAGCTCGTCGGCGAAGGCGGTCCGCAGCTTCGGCAGCCCCGCCAGGTCGACGTAGTCGGCGCCGTGGGCGTCCCGGACGACGGACACGACGTGTTCCACGACCGACGGCGCCGCCGGGTACGCGGGCGCCGCCTGGGCGAGGTCGAGCAGGGCGGCGCCCGCCCCACCCTCGCGCTCGTCGAGCAGCGCGTACGTCGCCCCGATGGGCGAGTCGGTCCGCCCCAGGGTCCTGGAAGTGAGTCGCACGCCGGTCCTCCCCGGAAGAGCTGGTCGCACAGAGCTTCCCGGACCCCGTCCGGAGCCGCCATCCCCCTCTTCAGGGGACGTGCCGTTGCCGAGATCGTAGTCATGTCTCGGCCTTCCGGGCATTTCAGCCCGGAGGGTCCGTCTCGTCACCAGAGCGTCAGGGGCTCGGCTCGGGTACGGTCTCTCGTTTCCGTCTGCCGCTGGTGCGGCAGGGGTGCGCCACCTGCCCGCCCCGCCTCCGCCTTGCGGCGGGAGCGGGGGGCGTGGCGCCGGCTGGTCCTGCAGGTGAGCCGGCGGCGGGAGGTGTGGTGCAGTTGCCTACGCGCGGCGTCCTGGTGCCCAGGATTCGCGATGGTGCGGATCTCGCCCGTCGAGTCGGCCATGACCGCGAGGGTCTTCACCCCGAGGTCGATACCGACCGCCACGTCCGGGCGCGCCACGCGTTCGAGGTCGCGCTTGACCTCGGCCTGGAAGGACACGAACCAGCGTCTCCGCTCGTGCCCAGTTGTACGCGGCACGCGCGGCACCGCAGTGCGAACGCAGCGCGCGTTCCTGGGATGCGTTCGGGTCCAGAGCGAACCGGAACGCCTGCACCACGACCCCGGGCTGCGGCTGGAACTTCTTCACCCGGCGTCCCCGCCGGTCGCCACGGCCACCGCGCGGGCGGCCCGGTTCTTCGCAGCACGGTGCCCATACAGGCGCGCGCACATCGTGGTGAGGACTTCGGTGATGTCCCGTACGAGGTCGTCGGCGGTCTCGGCGGGGTCGAGGACGATCAGGCGCCTGTAGCAGCTTTCACCCCCTGGGGGTGGGACCGGTGGTCAGGACGTGAGGAGTGAGGTCCGCCAGCCGTCCGGGAGCTTCTCCCCGTACTCGATGCCGCGCACGCCCCGGAAGGCGGCGAGGTCCTCCAGCTGTCCGACGACCGCACGGCGCAGCGCGGCCGTGGGCTTGACGCCGGGCTCCAGGTGGATGCCCTCGACCACCAGGCTGTCCCGTTTGCGCTCCACGCGCGGGGAGATCCGGCCGACGAGCCGGTCGTCGTGCACGATCGGCAGCAGGTAGTAGCCGTACTCCCGCTTGGCCTTGGGGATGTACATCTCGTTGCGGAAGTCGAAGTCCCACAGCCGCTGGGTCAGCCGCCGGTCGCTGACCAGGTTGTCGAAGGGGGAGAGCAGGACGGTGCGTCCGTGCCACTCGCCCGAGCGGATCGCCGTCAGCTCGGCCTCCGCGTCCGCGTGCACGTACCAGGTCTCGGAGGGTTTGCCGCCTTCGACCCGGACCGGAACGACCCTGCCCCGGTCGGTGAGGCTGCGCAGCACGCCGGGCAGGCCGTCGTACTGGCCGCGCAGGAAGTACTGCTTGATGTCCAGCGGCCGGGCGACCCCGAGTGCGCGCAGCGTGTGCTCGGTGGCCGTCGTGACCTTCTCCTCGGCCGACATCGGACGCCGGTCGGCGTCGGCCGGCAGGCAGGCGTCCGGCAGGCCCCACAGACGCAGTCCGGCCTCCCGGGCCTGCACCATGACCCTGCCCTGGAGCCAGAGGAAGGTCAGCATCCGCTCGACGTTCCTGCCCGCGGTCCAGCCGGAGGACGGCCAGTCCATGGCCGCACAGTCGTCGAAGGCGTCGGTGGGCAGTGGGGCACCCGCGGCGAGCCGGGACATGATGTGCTTCAGCAGGACCTCGTTGGCGTCCATCCAGACCTGTGTGAAGGACCGGTTGGGCGGCGGGTAGGCCTCCATCGTCGCGCGGTGCAGCGGGTAGTCCTCGGTGAGGACGATGGCCGCCGCGTGCGCCCAGTACTCGAAGAGCCAGCGGTCCTGCCACCACGCCGTGGACAGGTGTGGCGCGGCCTCGGCGCCCAGACGGCTCCAGACGACCAGTTCGTGACTGGGTGCCACGACGTTCACCGGGTCGAGCTGGAGGTAGCGCAGCGAGCGCAGTACCGTGCGCAGGCCGTCCGGCGTCGGGTCCGGGCGGGAGCCGGTCAGGTGCTGCCGGGTCAGGGCGAGCCGGCGGGCTTCGGTCTTGCTGAGCGTGAGAGTCGCCTTCGGCGGGGTCATCGCGCTGCTCCTTGCTGGGCCAGGTGCCCGCGGGAACGGCCGAGTTCCAGCAGGCGCTCGTTGCCGCGCGTGGTGCCGGCGGCCTGTACGGGCATGTGTGCGGCCGACTGCTGCCCGAGCAAGGCGACCCGGGTGAGTTCCGCCTTGTTGCCGACGCCCAGCTTGGCACGGATGCGTTTGACGTACGTGTCGACCGTGTGCGGGCTGATGCCGAGACGGGTCGCGATCTGGCCGTGGGTGAGACCGCGGGATATCTGCCGCAGGACCTGCGTCTCGCGGTCGGAGAGGTTGCCGTCGAAGGCCCCCGTCCACTGCGGGGCCGGGGAGCCGGTACACCCGCACGGGGACTGGGCGTCGTCACGTCGGCAGGGAGTGGGCTTGGAGCCGGTGGTGATCGCCCTGACCGCCCGCACGATGCATTCGGCCGAGCCGCGCTTGTGGACGACGCCGGAGGCGCCTGCCAGGAGGTAGGCGTCGTAGTCGGGTGCGGGGTCGTGGTTGACGACGAGGACCGGGGTGTGGGTGGCGAGTTCGGTGATGTGGTGCACGGAGCCGGCGGGCAGTGCTTCGGCGTCGAGGAGGAGAACGTCGACGTGCCCGGACGAATTCGGCTGGGACGAGCGAGCCGTCACATCGATTCCCGAACCTTCCAGAACCTGGATGAGCCCGGCCAGGTAGATAGGAGACGTCGTAACGATTTCGATTCTGATCATGACATCCCCGTCTTGAAGCCGTGGTCGCACTGCATGTTTTGTTCAGATGCAAAGCAACGGCTACCGGCAATTGTGTTGCCACAGCCGCCTTTTCCGATCCGGGCAAGCCTCAAGCGCCTGTCACCGGGCGAATTGCGCTCCGGATCGCACTTGTTGATTCGAACACGAATGCTATCAGTCGGGAATGAGGAGGCCCGTAGCTGTTTCGGGTGACGCGGGAACAAGCCACATATCGGCCGGATCCTTTCCTTTGACCGCGCAACTCCGATTCGCATGGCCCGGGACGCCGCTGCCTCCCCGGCCACGGAGAGGCAGCGCGACCGCGTTCCTACGCGCCGTCGGCGCAGCGCTTGAGCGCACGGTCGAACGCGTCGAGGGCGAGGGACAACTCCTCCGGGCTCACCGACAGCGCGGGCCGCAGCCGCACCGTGAAAGCGCCGCCGGGGAGCACGAGGACCCCCTCCTCCCGCAGCACCTCGACGAACGTGTCGCGGAACTCCGTCGACGGCAGGTCGAAGGCGCACATCAGACCGCGCCCCCGCGCGTTGGAGACCAGGCCGGGGAACCGTTCGGCCAGCGAACGGAAGCCCGCGACCAGCTGGTCCCCCAGTGTCACGGCCCGCTCGATCAGCCGGTCGCGCTCGATGACTTCGAGCAGACGCCGCGAACGGACCATGTCGACCAGGCCACCGGCCCAGGTCGAACCCACGCGGGCGCCGATCCGGAAGATGTTGTCCCGGACCAGGTCCACCCGCCGGCCGGCCATGATGCCGCCGACCTGGGCCTTCTTGCCGAAGGCCACCACGTCCGGTTCGATCCCCAACTGCTGGTACGCCCAAGGCGTCCCGGTCAGGCCCACACCGGTCTGCACCTCGTCGAGCACGAACAGCGCGTCGTGCTCGTGGCACAGCCGCTGCATCGCCTGGAAGAACTCCGGCCGCAGGTGCTTGTCACCGCCCTCGCTCAGGACGGGCTCGGCGATGAAGCACGCGATGTCGTGCGGGTGCGCGCGGAACGCCGCCTCGGCCTGGGCGAGCGCGGCACGCTCGGCCTCCTCGACCTGAGCGAGGTGGTCGGTCAGCGGGAACCGGATGGCGGGCGTGTCGATGCGTGGCCAGTCGAAGACCGGGAAGCGCTCGGTCTTGACCGGTTCGGTGTTGGTCAGGGACAGGGTGTATCCGCTGCGGCCGTGGAAGGCGCCCTTCAGGTGCAGCACCTGCGTGCCGAGCGACGCGGGCCGGCCGGCCGCCTCGTTCCGCCGGCTCTTCCAGTCGAAAGCGCACTTCAGCGCATTCTCCACGGCAAGCGCCCCGCCTTCGACGAAGAACAGGTGCGGCAGTTCGGGGTCACCCAGCACCCGGGCGAACGTGGAGACGAACTCGGCGAGTTCCGTGGTGTACACGTCCGCGTTCGACGGTTTGTTGGCGCCGACCTTGGCCAGGAGCTTTCCGAACTCCGGGTCCCCCGCCACATCCGGCGCGTTGAAGCCCAGTGGGCTGGACGCGTAGAAGGTGAAAAGATCGAGATACGAACGCCCGGTGAGCTCGTCGACCAGCCAACTGCCGTGACTGCGCTCCAGATCGAGCACGAAAGGGTACCCGTCGACCAGCAGGTGGGCGGACAGGGCCGAGTGAACCTGGGCCGGGGCGATGGAGCCCGAGGGGGGAAGAGACATGGGGATTCCTTGCGTTGGGGACAGGGCGTCGCCGGTCAGGAGAAGCTGATGTTCTGGGCGAGGGCCACCTCGCCCGAGTAGTTGACGACGTTGGTCGTCCGGCGCATGTACGCGTGCCACGCGTCCGAGCCGCACGCCCGGCCCCCTCCGGTCTCCTTCTCGCCGCCGAAGGCGCCGCCTATCTCCGCTCCCGACGTGCCCAGGTTGACGTTCACCATCCCGGTGTCCGCACCGACGGCGGACATGAAGATCTCGGCCTCCCGGTGGTCCTGGGTGAAGATGCTCGCGGACAGGCCCTGCGGGACGTCGTTCTGCAGGGCGATGGCCTCTTCGAGGGTGTCGTAGGTCAGCACGTACAGCAGCGGCGCGAACGTCTCCTCCCGTACGACCTGGGTGTGTCCGTCGATCCGCACGACCGCGGGCCGTACGTACGCGGCGGACTCCGCGGCCGTCTCGACCCGGTCGCCGCCGGCGAGCAGCTTTCCGCCGTCGTCCGTGACCCGGGCGATCGCGTCCCGCATGGTCGCGAGCGGAGCCGGGGAGATCAGCGGGCCGACCAGCGTGTCCGTGTCGAACGGGTCGCCGACGGGCAGCCGCTCGAAGGCGGCGGTCAGCCGGGGCAGCAGCTCGTCCACGACGTCCCGGTGCACGATGAGCCGCCGCAGCGAGGTGCAGCGCTGGCCTGCGGTGCCCGCGACGGCGAAGACCACCGCGGGCAGCGTCAGTTCGAGGTCGGCGCTGGGGGTGACGATGGCCGCGTTGTTGCCGCCGAGTTCCAGGAGCGAGCGTCCGAAGCGGGCGGCCACCCGGGGACCGACCGAGCACCCCATCCGCGTCGAACCGGTGGCGCTGACCAGAGCCACCCGCGGGTCGTCCACGAGCGTCTCGCCGGTCTCCCGCCCGCCGATCAGCAGGTGGTGGATGCCGGCCGGGGCACCCGTCTCCTCGGCGGCCCTGGCCAGCAGCCGGTCGCAGGCCAGCGAGATCAGCGGCGTCTGCTCGGACGGCTTCCACACGACCGTGTCACCACAGACGAGTGCGACCGCCGTGTTCCAGGACCACACGGCTGCGGGGAAGTTGAACGCGGAGATGACGCCGACGACACCCAGCGGGTGCCAGGTCTCGACCATGCGGTGGTCGGCCCGCTCGGAGGCGATGACCCGTCCGTACAGCTGGCGGGAGAGACCGACCGCGTAGTCCGCGATGTCGATCATCTCCTGGACCTCGCCGTACGCCTCGGCCCCGATCTTGCCCGCCTCCAGGGTGATCAGCTCGGCCAGGTCGTCGTGGTGCTCGCGCACCAGATCGCCGAAGCGGCGCACGACTTCGCCGCGGCGCGGAGCCGGGGTGGAGCGCCAGGTGAGGAATGCCTCGTGGGCGGCGGCCACGGCCTCCTCCGTCTCCGCCGTGCCACTGCACTTCAGGCCGAACAGGTCCTCGCCGGTGACGGGCGTACGGGCGTACAGCTCGTCGCCCTCCGGCACCACCACACCGATGCGGTCCAGGCACGCGCGGGCACGCGCGCGCAGGGCGTCCGTGGCGGGCAGGGCAAGGGAGGTCATGCATGCTCCTGAAGGTGAGGCAGGCCGCAGCCGGCGAGGTTTCCTGACGATCGGCAGCACCCAGCACAGGTCGTGACGGACCGGTCAGGTAGCCCCCGGTTCGCGTGACACGACAGTTCGCCGCACGCGTCGTACGTTCCTGGGACAGGGGCACAGGGGACCCTGTTCGTACCGGCACTGGAGTTGTATAGATGCACACCGACAGCCAGGCCCGGCAGGACAACGGCACCGACGCGGCGGACCGGCCCGTCTACGACCCGTTCTCCTGGGAACTGCACGAGGACCCCTACCCGGTCTATGCCTGGATGCGGGAGAACGAGCCGGTCTACCGCAACGAGGAACGCGACTTCTGGGCCCTTTCCCGGCACGGGGACGTGCTCTCCGCGTTGCGCAGCCCCAGGCTGTTCTCCAACCGCAACGGCATCTCTCTGGAGACCGAGCTGTGGGGACCCGAGGCGTACAAGACCAGCTTCTTCCTCGCCATGGACCCTCCGGAGCACGGACAGTTGCGCACCCTGGTGTCCAGCGGCTTCACCGCCCGGCACGTCACCGGTCAAGAGGCCCGCATCCGCAAGATGGCCCGTGAGCGGCTGCTGCCGCTCCTGGAGGAGGGCGAGTTCGACTTCGCCGGTGACTACGCGGCGGCCCTGCCGAACGACATCGTGTGCGACATGGTCGGCATCCCCGCCGCCGACTGGGACCTCATCCGCGCCGACACCGACATGCTGAACATGCGGGGCGACGGCGAGGAGGACCGCCCCGCCGGCTCCGTCCAGGCCGCCCTGCGTCTCGCCTCGTACTTCGTCGCGCACGTCACCGAACTGCGGCGCAGCCCCGGCGACGACCTCACCTCGCACCTTCTGGACGTGCGGGTGAAGGGCCGGGCGCTGAGCGACTCGGAGATCGTCGCCTTCCTCTTCCTGCTGATCACCGCCGGGAACGAGTCGACGGGCAAGGTCATCGGCAACGCCTGGTACCACGGCTGGCTGCACCCCGAGGTGAAACGGGCCGGCCTCGACCACCGTCCCGACGACTGGACGATGGAGACCCTGCGCTACGACTCGGCCAGCCAGATGGTCGCCCGGACCGTCACCGAGGACACCGTGCTGCACGACGTCCTGCTGCCGGCCGGCGCCCGGGTCGCCATCCTGCCCGCTTCCGGCAACCGCGACCGCCGCGTCTTCCCCGACCCGGACCGCTTCGACCTGGACCGTGACACCAGCCAGCTGATCAGCTTCGGGCACGGTCCGCACTACTGCCTGGGCGCCGCCCTCGCCAAGCTGGAGATCAAGATCGCCCTGGAGGAGATCGGGGCCCGGATCTCCGACTACGCCGTCGACATGACGTACGCCCGCCGGGTGCACTCGCCGCACCAGCGCGGCTTCGCCGTCCTGCCGACCTCGGTGACCCTGCGCGACAAGCCGCGCGACCTGCCGGACTAGGGGTGTGACCGGAAGGGCGCACCGGACGCCGTGAGCCGTCCGGCAAGCCCCTCCGGTCACCGCACCAGCCACTCCGCTCGAAGCGCCGCGGTGCGACATCGGTCGACCGCGGCGCCGTCGTGTCCGCTCGCGCGGTTCCCGCACTCCCCCGCGACACCGACGTGCGGATCACTGATCGCGAGGGGTCCGCCGCCCGCGATCCCCCTCCCCGGACGCCGCAGCGATGATCGCTGCGAGGACCTCCGGATGCTGCTGCAGGAAGTAGTGTCCTCCGCCGGGCACGGTCGCCAGTTCGAGGGAGGAACCGAAGCGCTCCCACGCCCGGTGCCTGCGCTCGTGGCGCGGGGTCTCCGGGTCGTCCGTGCCGATGACCACGGTGATCGGCGCCGTCAGCGGCTCGGTGCGTCCACGGCGCGGCCAGTGTTCGGAGAAGTATGCCTGGGCGGCCGCTGCGTCGTGGCGGAACGCCTTCATGACGAAGGCGAGTTCGTCGTCCTCGACCACCCCGGTGAATCCACCGAGCGACTGCAGGTAGCGCATCTCCGCCCGGTCGGCGGCGGGGCCCTCGCGGCGACGCCGCCGGATCCGGCTCTCGTAGAAGGGGTACGACGCCCCGAGGAACAGACGCTCGACGGCCCGTCCCGCCGCTTCCAGACGGCGCACCACCTCGACGGCGAGCGCCACCCCGACGCAGTGCCCGTAGACCGAGACCGGCCCGTCCACCGTCTTCAGGATCTCGTCGGCGACGTCCTGTGCCACCTCGCCGAGTGGCCGCAGCTCCGGATCACCCCCGAGCTCGTGGCCCGGCAACGCCACGGCCAGCAGCGCGAGCGAGGGGTCGAGGCGTCCCGCGAGGGGCTGGTAGCTGACGGTGCTGCCGCCGCCGAACGGTATGCACACCAGCGTGTGCGGGGCCGTCCGGCCGTCCGGGGTCAGCCGGAGCAGCAGGCCGGGCTCCTCGGCCGCTTCGAGCGCCGCCGCCAGCTCGCGGGCGCTCGGCCGGGCGGCGAGCAGCCCCACCGTGGCGCCCTCGATCCGGCGTACGGCCCGGACGGCGGCGAAGGAGTCACCGCCCAGGTCGAAGAAGCTCGCGGCGACGTCCACGGCGGGCAGGTCCAGAAGGTCCCGGAAGACCTCGGCGATGCTCTCCTCCCGTGCGGACAGGGGCGCCTCACCGGCCGCCGCGCCCACCGCCGGCGCCGGGTCGGGCAGGGAGCGCCGGTCCAGCTTGCCGCTGTGGGTCAGCGGCATCGCGGGCAGGACGGTGACGGTGGCCGGAACCATGTAGCGCGGCAGAGCAGCCCGCAGGGCGTCGCGCAGGACGTCCGGATCGGGGAGTTCGCCGGTGACGTACGCGGCGAGGCGCGCCCCGTCCCGGACGGTCACCACCGCTTCGCGGACCGACGGCTGGGCGAGCAGCACCTGCTCCACCTCGCCCAGCTCGATCCGGTAGCCGTGGATCTTCACCTGCTGGTCGATCCGCCCGAGGAACTCCAGTGACCCGTCCCTCAGCCTGCGCACCCTGTCGCCGGTCCGGTACAGCCGCCCGCCGGGCCCCGCGAGGTCGTGTGCGACGAACCGCTCGGCTGTCAGCGCCGGGCGGTTCACATAGCCGCGCGCCAACTGGACGCCGCTCAGGAAGAGTTCGCCGGGCACGCCGAGGGGCACGGGCGCTAGGCGATCGTCCAGGACGTGTGTCCCGGTGTTCGCCACGGCGTCCCCGATCGGGACCACCCCGGCCGGCGCGGGGCGGGCGCAGTCCCACCAGGTGACGTCGACGGCGGCCTCGGTCGGTCCGTACAGATTGTGCAGTTCCACCTGTGGCAGAACGGCCCGGAAGCGTTCCACCAGCGGGTACGGGAGCGCTTCCCCGCTGCACATCACCCGGCGCAGGGCAGGCGCCTCGGCGGGCTCGTCGAGGAAGAGCTGGAGCATCGACGGCACGAAGTGGGCGACGGTGACGTCCTGTTCGGCCAGGACGTGGGCCAGATAGGCGCTGTCCTGGTGTCCGCCGGGCCGGGCCAGGACCATGGTGGCCCCGGTCACCAGCGGCCAGAACAGCTCCCACACCGACACGTCGAAGCTCAGCGGGGTCTTCTGCAGCACCCGGTCGGCGGCGCCGAGCGGGAACGTCTCCTGCATCCACAGCAGCCGGTTGACGATCGCGCGGTGGGTGACGACCACGCCCTTGGGACGACCGGTGGAGCCGGAGGTGAACAGGACGTAGGCGGCGTCGTCGGGGCTGCCCGGGTGCGAGGGCAGCGGCACCTCCGCCCGGTCCGCCGAGGTCAGGACCTGCCGCGCCCCGGCCCGTACGGCCGTTTCCACGCAGTCCGGCGAGGCGAAGGCCAAGGTCATGCCCGCCTCGCCCGCCATGAACTCAAGACGCGCGGACGGCAGGGAGGGCTCCAGGGGCAGATAGGCGGCGCCCGTGAGCAGCACGCCGAGCACACCCGTGACCATGTCCAGGCAGCGTTCGGCGCAGACTCCGACGACCTGGCCGGTGCCCGCACCGGCAGCGGCCAGCGCGTCGGCCGCCCGCCGGGAGCGCTTGAGCAACTGCGCATAGGTGAGGGTGCCGTCGTCCGCGTGGACGGCGAGCGCGTCGGGGGTCGCCGCTGCCTGCCGCTCGATCAGTGCGGCGAGGGTGTGCTCCGCGTCCGGGTAGGTCACGGCCGCCGCCGGGCGGCTCTCCGTGCGCCCGGCGGCGGCCGCGAGCACGCCGGCGACCGTCCCGGCGTCGGTGAGAGCCTCCAGGACGCGGTAGAAGTACTCCATCATGTCGTCGACCGCGCCCGGCTCGAACCGGTCGCGGTGGAAGACCAACCGCACGACCGAGGCGGGCGCGGGCGTCACGATCAGGGTCAGGGCCTCGCTGGTCTTCTCGAAGTCGTTCACCGAACGGATCGAGAACTGCTCGGCCAGTTCCCCGCCGCCGAGGGTGAGGGGGTAGTTGTCCAGGACGACGACACTCTCGAACAGCGGCTGGTTCCCGGGCAGGTTCGCCCAGGACCGGATCTGGGCGAGCGGCGTGTACTCGTACCGCCGGGCCGTGGAGTGCACGGCCTGCACCTCCCGCAACCACCCGGCCAGGTCGCCGTCCCCGGGCACGGTGACCCGGATCGGCAGGGTGTTGATGAACGACCCGACCATCTCGTCGACGCCCCGCAGCTCGGCGGGGCGTCCCGAGCTGGTGCAGCCGTAGGTGACCTCTGTGTCCCCGCTGAAGCGGCTGAGGACCAGGGCCCAGGCGGCCTGCAACACCGTACTGAGGGTGACCTGGTTGCGGGCGGCGACCGCGCGCAGCCGGTCGGCGAGTGCGGCCGGAAGGTCCCTGCGGACCTCCTCGACCGCGCCGGCGCCGCGTTGCGGGTCGAGTCGCAGCAGCGGCCCGAGGCGACCGCTGCCGGCGGGACCCGCCAGGGCCCCGCTCCACCAGCTCTCGGCCGCCTCCATGTCCTGGCGTTGCAGCCAGGCGATGTAGTCCCGGTACGGGGCGGGCGCGGCCGGTGCCGGAGCTCCCGCGAGGAGACAGCGGTACCGCCGCACGAGGTCGCCGAGGACGATCGGCACCGACCAGCCGTCGAGCAGCAGCATGTGGTGGGTCCAGACGAACCCGTGGCGGCGGTCGCCGAGCCGGATCAGGCGCAGCCGCTGCAGCGGCGGCCGCTCCGGGTCGAATCCCACCGCCCGGTCCTCGGCGAGCAGCCGCTCGAACCTGGCCTCCTGCTCGTCGGCGTCCGCGTCCGACCAGTCGTGCCGCCGCAGCGCGCCGGGCGGGTTCCGGTGCACCACCTGAAGCGGCTTGTCCAGTCCCTCCCAGTGGAAGGAGGTCCGCAGCGCGGGATGCGCCGTCACGACCTGCCGCCAGGCCCGCTCCAGGAGGTCGGCGTCCAGCGCGCCCTCGATCTCGAAGCTGCGCTGCGCGACGTACGTGTCCGCGTCGCCCCCGTACAGGGTGTGCAGCAGCATCCCCTGCTGGAGCGGCGACAGTTCGTAGACGTCCGCGACGTCGGCCTTGCTCACGGGGCCTCCCGGTCCGTGTGGAGGCGGTCGAGCAGTCCGTCGAGCTGCGACTGGTCGACCCGGGCGAGCGGGAAGTCCGACGGGGTGTGCATGGCCTCGCCGTCACCCGTCAGGGCCCGCAGTTCCGCACCGAAACGCTCCGCGAGCCGTTCCACGGTCTCCCGGCTGTGCAGCCGGTGGCTGTACTCCCAGGTGACGGCGAGCCGGCCGCCGGTGATCGCGGCGCGGACCGCGAGCGGGTACGGACGCCGGCCGAGCGGGCTCGCCGCCGGACCGGCGGGACCGATCACGGTGAAACCGTCCGTGGCCGGCGACGGCTCGTCCAGCTGCCCGGTGTACTCGAAGACCAGCCTCGCCGGGGACGGCGACAGCGGGTCGTTGCCCTGGCACAGCAACTGCCAGCCGAGTCCGCCCTCGGGGACGGCCCGCAGGGCCTCCTTGACCGACTTCAGCGTGGTCTCGGGGGAGCTGTCGGGCTCGCTGACGAGGCCGACCGGGTGGACGGTGTCCAGCCGGCCGACGGTGCGTGCCAGGCTGATGTCGCCGAACACTTGGTCGCGGGAGTGCCGCCGCAGGTCGACCAGGTTCCGCGGCGTGCCCGTCCAGTCGGCGAGCGTGCGGCTCAGGGCCGTGAGCAGGATGTCGTCGATCCGGCAGCTGTGCGCGGCGGGCACGGTGTGGAGCAACTCGGTGGTCTCCTCGGCATCGAGCCGGGCGACGACCTCGCGGGCGTCGGCGGCCGTGTCGGCCCCCGGGTCCTCCGCCGTGTCGAAGGGCAGCGCGTGGGAGGCCTCCCCGACGAGGTCCGTCCAGTACGGCCGCTGCGACTGCACCGGCTGCGTCCCGGCGTACGAGGCGAGGCGGCGGGCCCAGGACTGCCACGACGTCGTCTTGGCCGGCAGCGCGACCGTCCGGCCCGCACCCAGCGCGAGCAGCGCGGTCCGCAGGTCCTCGACAAGGATGCGCAGGGAGGTGACGTCGGCCACCAGGTGATGCGCGATCACCGCCAGACGGTCGGGGCGTCCCCCGCCGAGCCCGAAGAACTCGAACCGGACCAGCGGGCCGACGGAGGGCTTGAGACCCGCCGCCGCCTCGGCGGTCACCTCCGTGACCCGGCGATCCTGCGCGTGCGGGTCCAGGCCGGACAGGTCGTGCGCCGTGAAAGGCGTACGGGAGTCGGGCAGGGCGATCCGGACGCGCGTCTGGACGCCGTTGAGCTGGAACCGCTGCCGCAGGCCGTCATGGTGGACGAGGAGCTGGACGACCGCCTCGCGCAGCATGTCCGGCGGATACGACTCGCGCAGTTCGAGCAGCGTGGAGACGTTCCAGTGATGCGGGTCGGCGAGGTCCGAGCCGCAGAACCAGCGCTGGTTCGCGGTCAGCGGCGACGGTCCGCTGACCACGCCCTGCTCGGCATCGATGACCGGGGCGGCGGATGTCACCGCCGAGAGCGCGGCGACCGTGGGGTGCTCGAAGAGGTCGAGCGGGGAGATCCGGATGCCGATGTCCTGCGCCTGCGCGACAACCTGGATCGCGAGGATCGAATCGCCGCCCAGCTCGAAGAAGTTGTCGTGCGCGCCGATGCTCTCGACACCGATGACCGACGCGACGATCTGTGCGAGCTGCTGCTCGACGGGATCCCGCGGTGCGACGAACCCCGTCGCCTCGGCGGGGCGTTCCGCGGTGGGCGCGGGCAGCGCCGCGTGGTCGACCTTGCCGTTCGGGGTGAGCGGCAGCACGTCGAGTTCGACGAACGCCGCGGGCACCATGTACGGCGGGAGCTCCTTCTCCAGGAACTCCCGCAGTACGCCGGTGGCGGGCGCGGGGGAAGTGCGCGGCACGACGTACGCCACGAGCCGTTTGTCTCCGGGCTCGGGCTCGTGCACGACGACCACCGACTCGGTGATCTCCGGGTGCAGGCTGAGGGTCGCCTCGATCTCCGCAGGCTCCACCCGGAAACCGCGGATCTTGATCTGGGTGTCGGCCCGGGACACGAACTCCAGGTTGCCGTCCGGCCGTTGGCGTACCAGGTCGCCGGTACGGTACAGTCGCCCGCCCGGGTGCGCCGGGTCGGGGTCGGCGACGAACCGCTGCGCGGTCAGACCGGGTCGGCCGTGGTAGCCGCGGGCCAGACCGACACCGCCGATGTACAGGTCGCCGAGGCTGCCCACGGGGACGGGCCGCAGCCGGCTGTCGAGGATGCGCAGATCGGCCGAGGGCAGCGGGGTGCCGATCGGCAGGTTGGGCCAGTCCCGGCTCTGGTCGACCGGGTCGATCCGGAAGAAGGTCGAGCTGACCGTCGTCTCCGTCAGGCCGTACACGTGCATCAGCGGCACGCCGAGCGGCTCCCACATCGTGATGCGGTCGGGGAGCACCCGCTCGCCACCGATGATCACGAGGCGGAGCGACTCCGCGAGTGCACGGTCCTGGCGCCGCAGCGCGCGCGTCCACTCGTGCCAGTAGGCGGTGGGCAGCTCCATCACCGTGATGCGCTCGCGCTCGACCAGCTCCGCGAGGTCGGCGCTGCCGCCGAGCAGCCGCTCGGCGGGGATGACCACCACGCCACCGGCCAGCCAGATCGGGAACAGCTCTTCCACGAGCACGTCGAAGCTCGGCGAGGCGAACTGGAGAAACCGGTCCCCGCTGCCGAGCCCGAAACGTTCCACGACTTCACGGGCGAAGGTCACCAGCGAGCGGTGCTCGATCTGGGCGCCCTTGGGACGTCCGGTCGAACCCGACGTGTACACCATGTACGCCGGCGAGGCGGGGTGGGGCAGCGTGGGCAGGTCGTGATCGGGTCCGTCGAGGGACGCGTCCACGAGGAGGATCTCGCCCGGCGGCCGGTCGCCCGCGGCGGTGAGTGCGGCGGCCGACTCCTCCTCGGTGATCAGCACCCGCACGTCCGCGTCCGTCAGCATGAACGCCAGGCGCTCCGCCGGGTAGGACGGGTCGAGGGGCACGTAGTAGCCGCCGGCCTTGAGCACCGCGAGGATCGCTACGGCCATCCGGGGCGACCGGTCGAGCAGGATGCCGACGGGCACCTCCTGGCCGACGCCCCGCTCGCGCAGCCTGTGCGCGAGCCTGTTGGCACTCCGGTTCAGCTCCGCGTAGCTGAGGGCGGTCCCGCCGTGGACCACCGCTGGGGTGTGCGGGGCGAGGGCCGCGCGCCGCTGGAAGAGTTCGACGAAGCCCGGGCCGTGGTCCGCCGCCGCGGCGGGAGCCGGAGTGGCGGCCGCCGTGGCGGGGGCGACGATGAACTCGACGTCGCCGACCGCCGTGTCGGGTGCCGTCACCAGTTGCCGGAGCACGTTGACGAACTGCGAGGCCAGCAGCTCCACCGTCTCGGTGTCGAACAGCTCGGTGCTGTACTGCCACTGGAGCGACACCTTGTCGCCGCGCGGCATCGCGAACAGCGTCAGGTCGATGGAGACCGGGCCGATGTCCATCGGCTCCGGTGTGATCGTGAGGCCCGGCACCTCCAGGGTGCTCGCCGGTGCGGTCAGTACGTTGATCATCACCTGGATCAGCGGGGTCTGCGCCGCCTCCCGGCCGATGCCCAGCTGTTCCAGCAGCCGCTCGAACGGCAGATCCTGGTGGTCGTAGCCGGCGGTGGTGGTGTCCCGGGCGGCGTGCACCAGCTCGCGCAGCGTCTGCTTCTCGGCGAGCCGCATCCGCAGCGGCAGCAGGTTGGCGAAGCAGCCGATGAGCTGCTCGGTCTCCACCCGGTTGCGCCCGGAGATGGCCGACCCGACCACCAGGTCGTCCTGCCCGGAGTACCGGTGGAGCAGCACGGAGAAGGTCGCGAGCAGCACCATGAACAGGGAGGCGTTCTCGCGTTCGCTGAACACCTTGAGGTCCTCGCTCAGCTCGGGCGAGAGGTCGATGTGGTACTGGGCGCCCGCGAAGGTCGGCCGGGCCGGGTAGGGGCGGTCGATCGGCAGCGCGAGCCGGGTCGGCACGCCGTCCAGCGCCTGCTTCCAGTAGGCGAGTTCGGTCGCGATCCGCTCGTCGGTGAACTCCTTCGCCTGCAGGGCGGCGTAGTCGCCGAACTGGATCTCCGGCAGTGGGAGCCCGCCCGTACCGCCGGTCCGGTGGATGCCGTACAGGGTCACGAACTCCCGTACGAGGATGGCCATCGACCACGCGTCCGACGCCGCGTGGTCGGTGGTGAACAGCGCCACGTGGGTGTCCGGGGCCAGCCGCAGCAGCTGGATCCGCAGTCGCTGTGCGTCCGTCGGGGCGAAGGGGCGCACCAGCTCGGCGTCGGCTCGCCGCTGCACCTCGCCCAGCTGCTCCTCGGCCGGCAGGTCCGAGAGGTCGACCAGCGGGGTCGGCACCGGCGTGACCGGCTGCACCACCTGCACCGGGGTGCGGTCGTTCAGCTCCACCGTGGACCGCAGCGCCTCGTGCCGGCCGACGATCTCCGTCAGCACCCGGCTGAGCAGGGACAGGTCGAGGTCCCCGACGAGCCGGAGAGCCCCGCCGATGTTGTTGGACCCCCGGATCCGGCCGGTGGTCCACTCGCGTAGCTGCGCGAACGACAGGGGGGTCGGCACGCTGCGGTCGCGCGGCTCGACGCGGCCGTCCGCGGCAGGGGCGCGCTCGGCCGCCATCTCGGCGAGCCGCCGCTCCAGCAGCTCTCGCTTGTCCGGTGAGAGGGCCGCGATACGGGCCTGCAGGTCGTCTGTCATCGGGCCGCCACCGTTCGGGAGTCTTCGCGCAGCACTTGTTCGAGGGAGGAGAGCCCGGCCGTCAGCTCAGCCGTGGTACCGCCGAAACCGAGCCGGGCGTAGGAGCGGAAGTCGTCGCCGAAGCACATGCCGGGAACGAGCAGCACCCGGTGCTCCTCGGCCAGCCGCCGGCAGGAGCGCTCCACGTCGGGGAGGTGGGGGAACTCGACGAAGGTCGTCACGCTGCCGTCGGGCGGGGTGAGCCGGACCAGGTCGGGCAGACCGTCGGCCCAGTCCCGCAGGATCCGGAGGTTGGCGCCGGCATGCTCACGCTGGAGCGCCACGATGCGGTCGGCGTTGCGGACGGCCTTCTCGGCGAAGAACTCCAGGACGGGCGACACGTACAGCGCGATGTAGTCGCGCAGCACCGCCATCTCCTCGTGTAGTTCCCGCGGCGCCAGGCACCAGCCCACCCGCATGCCGGCCAGGCCGTAGCTCTTGGAGAGGGTGCCGAAGGAGATGACCTTGTCGTAGCGGTCGTGCGGCAGACGCAGCGGGTCCGCCGTGTAGGTCATCTCACCGAACGCGTTGTCCCAGACCAACCAGGCGCCCGACTCGGCCGCGATGGCGATGAGTTCGTCCTGCTCCTCGGCGCTGATCGACATCCCGGTCGGGTTGTGCGGGAAGTTCACGACGATCATCCGGGGGCCGGACGCGGCGAGCTTGCGCAGCAGCTCCATGTCGGGGGAGAAGCCGCGGTCGGCGCGGAGCGGCCAGCGGGTGATCCGGCAGCCCTTCGACTGGGCTATGTCGTACAGCTGCTGGTATGCCGGGTCGACGACGATCACCTCGTCGCCGGCCCTGAGCAGCGTGTGCATGACGATGTAGATCGCCTCGCTGGACCCGTGCGTGACCATGACCGGGTCGACGTCTCCACCGGTCCAGCGGTCCGCGAGCGCGGTACGCAGTCCGGGGCCGCCGTACGCCTCGCTGTCGTGCAGCACCAGCGAGTCCAGCTCGGACAGCTCGAACCCGCAGAGCGTGCGCAGTTCCGCCATGGAGAGATCGCGCACGCCGCTGCTGCCGATGTCGTGATCGACCTTGTGGTAGTAGTCGCGCATCCAGGCTTCCAGCTTGGCAATGGCGATGCCCATACGTAATTCCACTCCGTCCGCGGCCACTTCGGTGGGAACTGTGAGCCGAAATCCGACAGCTTCCCCAGCCTCGGTCAGCCTCCTTCACCGGCCCCACGCCCGCATGTCGTCCTTTCATGTGACACTGCGGCGCCGACCTGCCGCGGGTAGTTTCGAGGCTGCAACAGGGCTTTCCCGAAACCGAGTTCAGCAAGGAAGAGGTGGTCAACCGGTGGACTTCGAGATCCGCACCAGTGACCGGCCTGTGTCGGACGCAGAACGCGAGGCGATCCTCACCTCACCCGGATTCGGCACGATGTTCACCGACCACATGGTGACCGTGCGCTGGGACGAGGAGCACGGCTGGCACGACGGGCGGCTCGAACCGTACGGCCCGATCAGCCTGGACCCCTCCGCCTCCGTGTTCCACTACGGCCAGGAGTGCTTCGAGGGCATGAAGGCGTACCGGCAGGACAGCGGCGGCATCGCTCTGTTCCGGCCGTGGGTCAACGCGTCCCGCTTCAACCGCTCCGCCGATCGCCTCGCGATGCCCGCCATCCCGGAGGAGACCTTTCTGCGGGCCCTGGAACTGCTGGTCGCGCAGGACGCCGCCTGGGTCCCCTCCAAGGCGGGCGAGAGCCTCTACCTGCGCCCCCTGATGATCGCCACCCAGCACGGGCTGGGGTTCACGCTCCCCTCGCGAAGCTACCTGTTCGTGGTGTTCGCCTCGCCCGCCACCGCCTACTTCGGCGCCGGGGAACGACTCCGGCCGCTGACGGTGTGGCTGTCGGAGGAGTACACCCGGGCCGCGCCCGGCGGCACCGGCGCGGCCAAGGTCGGCGGCAACTACGCCGCGGCCTTCGCCGCCCAGCGCCAGGGCGTCGCCGAGGGCTGCGACCAGGTGGTGTGGCTGGACGCGGCGGAGCACACCTGGGTGGAGGAGATGGGTGGCATGAACGTCTTCTTCGTCCTTCGAGAGGGCGAGGGGAGCAGGCCGCGGATCGTCACGCCCCCGCTGACCGACACGTTGCTGCCCGGCGTGACCCGCGACTCCCTGCTCCGCCTGGCCCCCGAACTCGGGCTGGACGCCGAGGAACGGCCCGTGTCGGTGCCCCAGTGGGAGGAGCTGTGCGCGTCCGGGAGGATGACCGAGGCCTTCGCCTGCGGGACGGCGGCCGTCATCGCCCCGATCGGCCGGGTCAAGGGAGCCGGCGGCAAGGGGTGGACCATCGGCGACGGCGAGCCCGGACCCGTCACCCGACGGCTGCGCGAGGAACTGCTCGGCATCCAGTACGGGCGGCTTCCCGACCCCAATGCCTGGGTGCACAAAGTGGGCTGACGCAGCGTCCGGACCCGGATGTCGTCCTTTCATGTGACAGCACGTGGGGGTGCGGTACGGGTAGCTTCAGCTCGACGCCCAGCAGTAATTGGGCGACCAGTGTGCGCAGTTCGTCGGCATCCCCGGCAGCGCGGCGTCCCCTCTCACATCACGGTGCGGCATTCCAGCCCGGCCCGCTCCCCTTCCAGCTGCCAATTCAAGGAGCCCATGAAATGAATCCCTTCGACGATTCCAAGGGGACCTTCGCCGTCCTCGTCAATGCCGAGGAACAGCACTCGCTCTGGCCGGTCAAGCTGGACATCCCGGCCGGCTGGACGGCGGTCCACGAAGGCACCCGGCAGTCCTGCCTGGACTACATCGACGAGAACTGGACCGACCTCCGCCCCCTCAGCGCGCGCCAGGACCCGGCGGTGGCCCCCGCCTCCCGTTGAGTCCACGCGGCAGCGGTGGCGAAGAGCCGAGCAGAGAATCACAAGGTAGGGAATCAGTGATGGGTAGCCTTCAGTCAGCTCGCTCGCCACGATGTGTGCACGACATGGTGGCGGAGCAGGCCGCGCGGACCCCCGATGCGACCGCGATCAGCCACGGCGACCGCAGCCTCAGCTACCAGCAGCTCGACGCCGGCGCCGACGCCCTGGCACGGCGGCTGCGCGCGGTCGGGGTCGGTGGCGGCAGCGTCGTCGCCGTCATGCTCGACCGCTCCATGGACCTCATGGTCGTTCTGACGGCGATCATCAAGGCGGGCGGCGCCTACCTGTACCTCGACCCGGCCGAGCCGGCCGAGCAGCGCGCACGCATCCTCGACGACGCGCGGGCCCGCTTCGCCGTCGTCGACTCCGGCACCGCGCCGCTTGCCGACGGCATCGAGCACGTGCTGTCGATCGACGAACCCGCCGAGCCCGCCGCCGCCGAGCCCGGACTGCTGCCCGCCACCGAGATCGGACCGGACAGCCCCGCCTACGTCTGCTACACCTCGGGCTCCACCGGCGTGCCCAAGGGCGTCGTGGTCTCGCACCGCGCGATCTTCCGGCTCATCGACACGCCCGACTGGATCGACGTGCGCCCCGATGACGTCTTCCTGCAGATCACCCGCGTCGGTTTCGACGTGTCGACCTTCGAGATCTGGACGTCGCTGGTCAAGGGGTGCCGGCTCGCCCTCGCCCCGTCCGGGCGGGCCGACCTGGACGAGATCGTCAAGACCATCCACGACGAAGGCGTCACCATCCTGTGGCTGACCTCGGGTCTGTTCCACAAGCTGGTCGCCCACCACCTCGACGGGCTGGGCACCGTACGCCACCTCCTCGCGGGCGGTGACGTACTCTCCCCGGACCACGTCCGCCGGGTCCTGGCCGCTCATCCGCACCTGACGTTCACCAACGGGTACGGCCCGACCGAGAACACCACGTTCACCACCTGCTGGACCACCCGCACCAGCAGCGACAACGAGCGGGTTCCGATCGGCACCGCCATCCACGGCACCACCGCCACCATCCTCGACGACGCGATGCGCCCCGTCCCGCCGGGCGAATGGGGCGAACTGTGGGTCGGCGGCGACGGCGTGGCCACCGGCTACCTCAACAGGCCGAGCGCCACCGCCGAGAAGTTCGTCGCAGACATCCGCAGCCCCGAACCCGGCCGCCGCATGTACCGCACCGGCGACATCGTCCGCGAACTACCCGACGGCACCATGGACTTCCTGTGCCGTGCCGACCGCCAGGTCAAGATCCGCGGTTATCGGGTCGAGCCCAGCACGGTCGAGACGGAACTCCTCAAGGACCCCCGGGTCGAGGAGGCCGCCGCGCTCACCCACACCGACGGAGCGGGTGACACCCGGCTGATCGCCTACGTCGCCGTGGGCGCCATGGCCGAGGAGGACGCCGCCGCGTTCGGCGCGAGCCTCCGCGAGAGGCTCGCGGCCGTCCTGCCCGCACACCTGGTGCCCTGGGCGATCATCCCCCTGCCCGAGATCCCGCTCAACGCGAACGGCAAGGTCGACCGCGGCGCCCTGCCCTCCGCCAAGATCCCGCGCAACGTGTGGAACGAGTACGTCGAGCCGGCCGACGACCTGGAGCGCCGCCTGGCCGAGATCTGGAGCGACGCCCTCGACGTCGAGCCCATCGGCTCCACCGACAACTTCTTCGAGCTCGGCGGGCACTCGCTGATGGCCGCCGAACTGCTCGCCGCTCTGCAGCGCGACTTCAACGTCGACCTGCCGGCCCGGATGCTGTACCTGCGTCCGACGATCGCAGATCTCGCCGAAGGCCTGCGGCAGAGCGAGGGGCTGGGCTCGCCCGAGTCAACACAGGAGGCCGAGGATGCCACCGCTCGATGAGACCGCTGCCGGGGTCGCGGCCCCGGTCGACGGGTGCCCCGTCGTACCCGCCCCGCCCGCCCCCGGCTGCCCGGTCGGCAAGGCCGCCATGGGGCTGGCCGACCCCGTGCTCTACAGCCACGGCGACTTCCATCCGCTCTGGGCCGGGCTCCGCGAGAAGGACCACCTGACCTGGCAGCAGGTGGACGAGAACAACGGCTTCTGGTCGGTGGCCAACTACCACGACGCCGACCAGGTGCTGCGCGACTCGCACACGTTCACCTCCGAGCGCGGCACGCTGCTGAACATCCTCGGCGTCGAGGACCCGGCAGGCGGCCGGCAGATCGCGGCCACCGACCCGCCCCGGCACACGATCATGCGCGCCCGGCTCCAGAAGGCCATGGCCATCAAGGCCATCGAGCGCCAGGACCAGATGATCCGCGAACTGGTCCTCGACGTCCTGAGGCCCCTGGAGGACGGCGGCCCGTTCGACTTCGCCGAGGCCATGCTGGCCCTGCCGGTCGCCGTGGGCGGTACGTCCATGGGCCTGCCCCGGGAGGACTGGCCATGGCTGGCCACGCTGCTCAACTCCTCCATAGCCGCCGACGACCCCGAGTACCGGCTGCCCGGCGGCACACAGGCGACCCTCGACAACGCGCACCGCCAGCTGTTCGCCTACTTCCAGGACATCTACGGCGAGCGCCGCCGCAACCTGGGCGACGACCTCATCAGCGTCCTGATCACCACCGAGGTGGACGGCCGGCGCATGACGCCCGGCGAGGTCATGTCCAACTGCTACAGCGTGCTCCTCGGCGCCGTGGTCACCACCCCGCACTCGCCGAACTACATGATGGCCGAGCACGTGGAGGACGGGCTCCTCGACACCTGGGCCCGCGACCTCGGCGTGACGCCCACCGCCGTGGAGGAGGCGCTGCGCATGGCCTCCCCGGTCAGCCACTTCATGCGGTACGCCGTCAACGACACCGTCATCCGCGGTACCCGCATCAGGGCCGGCGACGCCGTGGTGGTCTGGCTGGGTTCCGCCAACCGGGACCGGGAGGTGTTCACGGACCCCGACACCTTCGACCTGCGCCGCAGGCCGAACAAGCACGTGGCGTTCGGCATCGGCCCGCACTACTGCGTCGGCCACACCGTGGCCAGAGTCACCCTGAAGATCCTCTTCACCGAACTCCTCGACCGGTTCCACGACTTCGCGTACGCGGGGGAGAAGTCCCGACTCCAGTCGAACTTCATCTCCGGGTACAAGCACCTGCCGATCACCGCCCGACTGCGCTGAGCCCCCCGCTTCCCGACTCCTGGAGAGCCGCCGATGAACCACCGCCCCGCCGGCCGGAACCCGTGGCTGCCCCACAGGCCGTCAGCCGACGCCGTAGCGCGGGTGTTCCTCATCCCCTACTCGGGATGCGGCGCCAGCATGTACCGCCAGTGGCCGCGCCAGTGGAACGGAGTGGACTTCATCCCGGTGGAACTCCCGGGCCACGAGACGCGTTTCGCAGAGCCCAACTTCACCACCTACCAGGAACTCGCCCAGGCCATGGTCCCCAGCCTGGAGGAACACCTGGACGTGCCGTTCGCCTTCTTCGGCCACTGCGGTTCCGCACTCGCCGCCTACGAGGTGTCCGCCGAGCTGGCCCGCACGGGCAAGCCCACCGCGTCGCAGCTCTACGTGTCCTCCCAGGTCGCCCCGCAGGACGGACCCGCGGGCCGCTTCCTGTCGATGGACGACACGGAACTGGGGGCCGAACTCGAAGGCCTGATGCGGCGGCTCGGCGGCGACCCCAACCCGGAGCTGCTCTCGTTCTACCTGGAGATCCTGCGCGCCGACGTCGACACCAACAAGCGGTACGTCATGCCGGACCCGTTGCGGCTACCCGGCCCGATCACCGCCATCGGCTGGAGCGAGGACGACGAGATCCCCTACGCCGACATGACCGGCTGGAAGGAGTGCGGCGAGAGCACGTCCGTACTGCTCGAAGGCCACCACCACAAGTTCATGGAGGCCCCCGAGGCCCTCCTCGACCTCATGTCCACCAACCTGATCAAGGCGGCGGGCCGATGACGGGCACCACCACGCAGCGGGCGGACGTCGACCGCCGCTGGTTCAAGCGGTTCGGCCGCACCGGTCCCGCCGAGACCCGTCTCTTCTGCTTCCACTACGCGGGCGGCAACGCCTCGGTGTTCCGCGGGTGGCCACAGGACCTGCCGTGGTACATCGAGCCCGTGGCCGTGCAACTCCCCGGGCGCGCCGACCGGTTCACGGAGACGCCGTACGAGCGTATGACCCCCCTGATCGACGACCTGGTCGGGGCCATGGAGCCGCTCCTCGACAGGCCGTTCGCCCTCTACGGCGTCAGCATGGGAGCCAGGGTCTCCTGGGCGCTGACCCACGCCCTGAGGGAACGCGGACTGCCGGGACCGCGGGCGCTGTTCGTGGCGGCCAGCGTGGCGCCCGCGTGCGACGACGGCCAGTGGGAGTGGGACGGCCGGGAGGACGGCCTCGAAGGGTACGTGCGTGACATGGGCGGCACACCAGTCGAGGTCCTGGAGCAACCCGAACTGCTCGCCGGGCTGCTGCCGACCCTGCGCGCGGACCTGACGGTGCTCAGCACCCACGACTTCCACCCCGAGACACCACTCGACATCCCCATCCACGCCTTCGCGGGCACCGAGGACCCCGAAGCGCATCCCGCGCGGATGGAGGACTGGTCCCGGGAGACGCGGGACCGGTTCAGCCTGACACCGGTCCCGGGCGGGCACTTCTTCGACGACGAGGGCCGGCACCAGGTGGTCCGCGAGATCGTCGACCGGCTTGAGTGAACGTCCCATGCCCGTCCTGCCCGTCGCGCCCAGCGCATTCGGGAGGAAGTTCTGCAAGGCTGTGCGGAGGAGCGGACGCACACAGGGAGAGGAGACGGGGGAGACGGACCTGCAAGGGGACCGCGCCCCGGACATTCGATGGCGAACTTCGTACTGGTCGCAGGCGCTTGGCTCGGATCTTGGGCATGGGACGACGTGGTGCCAGAGCTTCGCGCAGCGGGGCACGGCGTCCACCCGGTGACGCTCTCCGGTCTTGCCGACAAGCGTGGGGTGGCGGCCGGACAGCAGACCCACGTCCAGGACATCGTCGACCAGGTGGAGCACCTTGATCTGGGTGACGTCGTGCTGGTGGGACACAGCTACTCGGGCATCCCGGTCGGCCAGGCCGCGGAGCGCATCGGCGACCGGCTGGCCCTCGTGGCCTTCGTGGATGCCAATGTCCCGGTCGACCGCGAGTCCTTCCTGTCCGCCTGGCCGGACGGCCGTGACATGGTGGAGACGTCGATCGCCGAGAACGAGGGGTTCTGGGCACCCCTGGCCGTGGACGACTACGAGGGGCAAGGACTCACCGCGGAGCAGGTCCACCGGATCGTGGACGGCTCGACTCCGCACCCGGGCGCCACCCTGACCGAGTCGGCCCACCTGCTCGGCTCGCTCGGCGAACTTCCGGCCGTGTACATCAAATGCCTGCTCGACGGAGACGAACCGAGCGAAGAGGTGGCCGAACTGCTGAAGAGCGACCACTGGCGGCTGGTGGAGATGGACACCGGCCACTGGCCCATGTTCTCCCAGCCGCGTGAACTGGCGCGGATCCTCCTCAAGGCGGCCGAGCGCTGACCGCGGGGCGACGCGGGTCTGGGACGGGCCGGGGCGGAACCGTGGTGGCCCCGCCGCACCACACATGCCAACGCGGCGGGCACCACTTCGGGGGAAGCCGGGCCTGAGCGCGCCCCGTCAGCCGTCCTGGTGCGCTGGTGTGAAACGCCCGCCCGGCCGTCACCGGTCCGGAGGGTGGCGGGGACCCGGCCCGGCTCCCGGATCCGGCAGGATGGGGGCATGGGCAACCGACTCGCGCAGGCCACCTCCCCGTACCTCATCCAGCACGCGGACAACCCGGTCGACTGGTGGCCCTGGGAGACCGACGCTTTCGAAGAAGCCCGGCGGCGCGATGTCCCCGTGTTCCTGAGCGTCGGCTACAGCGCGTGCCACTGGTGCCACGTCATGGCACACGAGTCCTTCGAGGACGACGACACCGCTGCGTACATGAACGAGCACTTCGTGTCCGTCAAGGTGGACCGCGAAGAGCGCCCCGACGTCGACGCCGTCTACATGGAGGCCGTCCAGGCCGCCACCGGGCAGGGCGGCTGGCCCATGTCCGTCTTCATGACGCCGGACGGGGAGCCCTTCTACTTCGGCACCTACTTCCCGCCCGAGGCGCGCCCCGGTATGCCGTCCTTCCGGCAGGTGCTGGAGGGCGTGCGTCGGGCCTGGGGCGAGCGGCGGGAGGAGGTCGCCGAGGTTGCGGGGAAGATCGCGCGGGACCTGGCCGAGCGGGAGATCTCCTACGACGGAGGCGACGCCCCGGGGGAGCAGGCGCTCGCGGAGGCCCTGCTCGGACTGACCCGGGAGTACGACGCGCAGCGCGGCGGGTTCGGCGGGGCGCCGAAGTTCCCGCCGTCCATGGTGGTGGAGTTCCTCCTCCGGCATCATGCGCGGACCGGCTCCGAGGGTGCCCTGCAGATGGCCCGGGACACCTGTGAGCGCATGGCCCGCGGGGGCATCTACGACCAGCTCGGCGGCGGCTTCGCCCGATACTCCGTCGACCGGGACTGGGTGGTCCCCCACTTCGAGAAGATGCTGTACGACAACGCGCTGCTCTGCCGCGCCTACGCCCACCTGTGGCGGGCCACCGGGTCCGAGCTGGCCCGACGCGTCGCCCTGGAGACCGCGGACTTCATGGTGCGCGAACTGCGCACGCCCGAGGGCGGGTTCGCCTCCGCGCTGGACGCCGACAGCGATGACGGGACCGGGCGGCATGTGGAGGGCGCGTACTACGTGTGGACCCCGGAGCAGTTCCGGGAGGTCCTCCGGGACGATGCCGAACTCGCCGCGCAGTACTTCGGTGTGACCGAGGAGGGCACGTTCGAGCACGGCGCGTCCGTGCTGCGGCTCCCGCAGGCGGAGGGCGTCTTCGACTCCGGGCGGATCGAGTCCGTCAGAAGCCGCCTGCTGGCGGCGCGGGGGGAGCGGCCGGCTCCGGGGCGGGACGACAAGGTGGTCGCCGCCTGGAACGGTCTCGCCGTCGCCGCGCTCGCCGAGACAGGCGCCTACTTCGGCCGGCGCGACCTGGTCGAGGCGGCGGTCGGTGCCGCGGACCTGCTCGTGCGGGTGCACCTGGACGACCACGCCCGGCTCGCCCGGACCAGCAAGGACGGCCGGGCCGGGGGCAACGCCGGGGTGCTGGAGGACTACGGCGACGTGGCCGAGGGCTTCCTCGCGCTGGCCTCCGTGAGCGGGGAGGGTGTGTGGCTGGACTTCGCCGGGCTGCTCCTGGACCACGTCCTGACCCGGTTCACCGACCCGGAGTCCGGCGCGCTGTACGACACCGCCGCCGACGCCGAGCAGCTGATCCGGCGTCCGCAGGACCCCACGGACAACGCCACGCCCTCGGGCTGGACCGCCGCGGCCGGGGCGCTGCTGGGCTACGCCGCCCACACCGGTTCCGAGCCGCACCGCACGGCCGCGGAGCGGGCCCTGGGGGTGGTCGGGGCGCTCGGCCCGCGGGTGCCGCGGTTCGTCGGCTGGGGGCTCGCCGTCGCCGAGGCGCTGCTCGACGGGCCGCGTGAGGTGGCCGTGGTGGGGCCGGCGCTCGGTGACCCGGCCGCGCGGGCCCTGCACCGTACGGCTCTGCTGGGCACGGCACCGGGGGCCGTCGTCGCTTTCGGTACGCCGGGCGATGGCGAGTTCCCGTTGCTGGCCGACCGCCCGTTGCGTGGGGGAATGCCCACGGCCTATGTGTGCCGGAACTTCACCTGCGATGCCCCGACGACCGATCCCGATCGCCTGCGATCTGCTCTGACCTGAGTCGATCGTTTCAAGTGGCTCTCGGGGCGTCTTTCGGCGGCAACATCGACGGACACTCCCTAGCCGCGGCCGACCCTGTCCAGGGCGCGCTCCACGATGGCCTCCAGCTGCTCGTGGTGCGCGCCCTTCCAGTACGCGCGCCCGCACTCCCGGCACTGGGCGAACACGTCGTAGGTGCGCTGAGTGCCGTGTTCGAGCTGGTCGGCGACCTCGTCCTTGGTGGCCTGCCGGAGCAGCCCATTGCAGGCGGTGCACCGTGTCCAGGGGCGCAGCTCGGGCCGGAAGCGTTCGAGGACGTCGTGCAGCTGCTCCTCGGGGCGGGTGCTGTAGACGTAGGCGCCGGACCACAGCTCGCGGCGGCGCAGCAGGCCCCGGTCGCGGCTGAGCATGACCCGCTGCTCGGCGGCCGAGAGGGCGGCCAGCGCCGGGTCGCCGATGTCCGTCGACTCGTAGGCGGTGTCCACGCCGAGCAGGCGCAGGCGGCGGGCGAGGGTGCCGAGGTGCACGTCGAGGAGGAAGCGCAGGGGGGCACCGGGGACCTGCTGGGGCCGCTCGACGGCGCGGACCTCCACACGGTCGCCGCCGGCGGGGACGTACGAGGTGGGTACCTCGTGGCCGTTGACCCACAGGGCGCCGACCTCGGTCAGCGGCACGCCGGCGGACTCGACGACATGCCCGAGGGTCGACATCCCGTCGGTGACGAGCCTCTGGTGCGGATCGCGTGGCACGAACACGGCCAGGCCGGGGGCGAACTCGACGTGGATCTCGGGACCGTTCACCCGGTCAGGATGTCACGGGACGGGGCACCGGGCTCAGGGCTTTCTGGTGGGAAGGCCGCTCTCCAGGACGTCCAGGGCGCGGTCGACCAGATCCCGGAGCTCGTCCTGGAAGCCGTTCTCCGCCCAGGACATGGTGACCTCCATCAGGCCGCCGATGAGGGACATCGCCGAGACGCGGACCTCAAGGCCGTCCGGGTCCAGGCCGGTGCGCTCGGCGAGAGCCGCGCGCAGCAGGCGTCCGGTCTCCGACATGCTCTCCGCCATCCGGGAGCGGACGGCGGGGACCTGGACCGCGAGGTGCGCCCGCATCCGGACCACCTCGGGGTTCTCCGCCATCATGATGTCGATGGCGCGGCGCATCACGTACCGCACCGAGTCCATCCAGGCCTCCCCGGCGGGCCGTGCGCGCAGTTCCTCCAGCAGCATGGGGTCGTACTCGTCGGTGAGGACGATGTCCTCCTTGGTGGGGAAGTACCGGAAGACGGTCGACGGCGACACCTCGGCCCGGTCGGCGATCTGCTCGATCGTCGTGGCGTCGTAGTCCTGCTCCCTGATCAGTTCGTACGTGGCCGCACGGATCGCCTCCCGGGTCTTGATCTTCTTGCGCTCGCGCAGGCCCAGCGGGGGGCGGTCGGCGGGAGGGAGGGGGGTACGTGCGGCCGTCATGGTGCTCATTGTCGGGTATCGGAGGCAGGCACGGCCATGTCCGGCGTGCCCTCAGCGGCCTCGGCGGCCCGCGTGCCCGGCAGCAACGCGCCCGCCAGCAGCGCCGCCACGAGCGCCGCGATGCCGCACACCAGCAGGACGACGCTCATGCCGTGGACGTACGCGCCGTCCGCGGAGGCGGCCAGGTGGGCGGAGTGGGTCTGCCCGGCGACGATGTGCGCCGCGACCACGGAGTCCCCGGCGGCGTCGGCGGCCTTCGCGGGCAGGCCGGTGAGGTCGAGCCGGTCGTGGAAGGCACCGGCGAGCAGGCTGCCGAGCAGGGCGATGCCGATCGCGGCGCCGACCTGGCGCAGGGTCATGAGCAGGCCCGAGCCGCTGCCGGCCCGGTCGCGGGGCAGGGCGCCGAGCGCGCCGTCCATGGCCGGGACGACGGAGAAGCCGAAGCCGAACCCGGTGATCGAGAGCCACAGTGCGGTGAAGCCGTAGCCGGAGTCGACCGTCGTACGGCTGCCGAGCAGCGCGGCGAAGGCCAGCACCACCAGGCCGGCACTCACCACCGCGCGCGGACCGAACCTGGCGACGACCGGTTGTGCGCCCCGTGCGGCGACCACCAGCCCGCCCATCAGCGGTAGCAGGCGCACGCCGGTGCCGAGGGCGTCGTTGCCGAGGACCGCCTGGAGGTACGGGGGCAGTACGAACAGCAGGCCCGCGAGGACGAACATCACCAGGGTCGCGGCGAGTGTGTTGAACAGGAAGCCGCGGTGGGCCAGCAGCGCCATGTCGAGCATCGGCCGCTCGGCCTTCCTCTCGCGCACCACCAGCACGGTGATCAGGACGGTCGCCGCGCCGGACAGGGAGAGCACCAGCGGGTCGGTCCAGCCGCGGCCCGGTGCCTCGATGATCGCGTAGACGAGCGCGCCGAGCCCGGTCGCGGTGAGCGCGGTGGACAGGGTGTCGACCGTGGGGGAGGAGGGGTCGCTGGTCTCGGGGAGCAGGAGGACGCAGGCGGCGATGCCGAGGGCGGCCATCGGGACGTTGACCAGGAAGACCGAACCCCACCAGAAGTGGTTCAGCAGCCAGCCGCCGATGATCGGGCCGAGCGGCATGCCGAGCGCGGAGGCCGCGGAGATGATGCCGACGGCCTTGGTGCGTTCGTCCGGGCCGAACAACGAGGGCAGCACGGACAGTGCGAGCGGAGTGACGAGCGCGCCGCCGATGCCCATGAACGCGCGGGCCGCGATGACCCAGTCGACGTCCGGGACCAGCGCGCCCACCAGTGAGCCGAGCAGGAAGACCCCGAGCCCGGTGATGAGCATGCGCCGCCGCCCGAACCGGTCGCCGAGCAGCCCGGCCGGGAGCATCAGGGCGGCGAAGACGACGACGTAGGCGTCCACCAGCCACTGCTGCCGGCCTGTCGTGGCGCCCAGTTCGCTCGCCATGGTCGGCAGCGCCACGTTGAGGATCGTCATGTCGAAGCCGAGCGTGAGCATGCTCGCGACCAGGGCCCCGAGGGCCCACCAGCGGCGTGCGTCGCGCCGCGTCTCGTCCACTTGGGTGAGAGCAACCATGAAATGACAGTAGCTCTCAAAATGAAGTAGCTGTCAATAGATGTCTGCTCCCGGAGGGTCGGCCCTGCTGTCGGCACACGAGAAATGGCCACGGCTGGAGAGCCGTGGCCATGCGCCCCGAAGGGGGTGGAGCGGTCATGCGTGCTGGTATGCCACCAGCGAGATCCCTACGTAGTGGACGACGAACGCGGCCAGGGTGAACGAGTGGAAGACCTCGTGGAAGCCGAACCAGCGCGGTGACGGGTTGGGCCGTTTGATGCCGTAGATCACGCCACCGGCGCTGTAGAGCAGTCCGCCCACGATGACCAGCACCAGGACGGCGATGCCGCCGGTGCGCATGAAGTCGGGGAGGAAGAACACGGCGGCCCAGCCCATCGCGATGTAGCAGGGTGTGTAGAGCCAGCGGGGGGCGCCGACCCAGAAGACCCGGAAGACTATCCCGGCCGCCGCGGCGGCCCAGATCCCCCACAGCAGCCACTGTCCCTCGGCGCCGGGCAGGAGCAGCAGGGTCAGCGGGGTGTACGTGCCCGCGATGATCATGAAGATGTTGGCGTGATCCAGCCGGCGCAGGACGCCGTCCATGCGCGGGCTCCAGTTGCCCCGGTGGTACAGGGCGCTCACACCGAACAGCAGGCAGGCGGTCAGGACGTAGATCCCGCAGGCGATGCGTCCCCGCGTGGAGTCGGCCAGGGCGGTGAGGACCAGTCCGGCGACCAGGACGGCCGGAAACATCCCCAGGTGCAGCCAGCCGCGCAGCTTCGGCTTCAGCGGCTGGGTGAGGGTGTGGGCGATCTGGTGCGGGATCGAGGGCGCCGCGGGACCGCGGCCGGCGGCCGGCATGTCCGTGGGCGCGTCGGAGGCGGACGCAGTCATGCGCCGCATCGTACCTACGGAACCGTAAGTTACGGATCGGTTGGTCGGGTTACCCGGTGAAGAGTGGCCATCCTCTCACGTCACGGCCAACGTGGCGATGCTCACCTGTGACGCCCTCTGGACATCTGCGCAGTCGCGTCGGATGATCAAATGAGTGCGGTCGGCACCGAATGAGCGCCAGGGCACCCTCCGGCAAGCATTCGGGTCGCAGCCCCCACGGGGCCTCCAACAAAAAATCCCTCATCTAGGAGCAATCGTGGCGCGCGACATCGCGGCTCCCCCCGTCCCCACCCACCACCAGGAACTGATCTCGTGGGTCAACGAGATCACCGAACTGACCCAGCCGGACAACGTGGTCTGGTGTGACGGATCCGAGGCCGAGTACGAGCGCCTGTGCGAGGAGCTCGTCGCGAAGGGCACGTTCAAGAAGCTCGACCCGATCAAACGCCCGAACTCCTACTACGCCGCCTCCGACCCCTCCGACGTCGCGCGGGTGGAGGACCGCACCTTCATCTGCTCCGAGAAGGAGGAGGACGCCGGCCCGACCAACCACTGGAAGGCCCCGTCCGAGATGCGGGAGATCTTCCAGGGGGAGAAGGGCCTCTTCCGCGGCTCCATGCGGGGCCGCACCCTGTACGTCGTGCCCTTCTGCATGGGCCCGCTCGGCTCCCCGCTGTCCGCGATCGGCGTCGAGATCACCGACTCCGCCTACGTCGCCGTCTCCATGCGCACCATGACGCGCATGGGCCGGGCCGTCCTCGACGAACTCGGTGACGAGGGCTTCTTCGTCAAGGCCGTGCACACCCTCGGCGCCCCGCTGGAGCCCGGCCAGCAGGACGTTCCCTGGCCCTGCAACCAGACCAAGTACATCTCCCACTTCCCGGAGACCCGCGAGATCTGGTCCTACGGCTCCGGCTACGGCGGCAACGCCCTGCTCGGCAAGAAGTGCTACGCCCTGCGCATCGCCTCGGTGATGGCCCGTGACGAGGGCTGGCTGGCCGAGCACATGCTCATCCTCAAGCTCACGCCGCCCACCGGCGCGTCCCAGTACGTGGCCGCCGCCTTCCCCAGCGCCTGCGGCAAGACCAACCTCGCCATGCTGGAACCCACGATCTCCGGCTGGACGGTCGAGACCATCGGCGACGACATCGCCTGGATGCGGTTCGGCGAGGACGGGCGCCTGTACGCCATCAACCCCGAGGCCGGCTTCTTCGGTGTCGCGCCCGGCACCGGCGAGCACACCAACGCCAACGCGATGAAGACGCTGTGGGGCAACGCGGTCTTCACCAACGTCGCGCTCACCGACGACGGCGACGTGTGGTGGGAGGGCATGACCCAGGAGCCCCCGGCCCACCTGACGGACTGGAAGGGCAACGACTGGACGCCGGCGTCCGGCACCCCGGCCGCCCACCCCAACGCCCGCTTCACCGTCCCCGCCTCGCAGTGCCCGATCATCGCGCCCGAGTGGGAGGACCCCAGGGGCGTGCCGATCTCCGCCATCCTCTTCGGCGGGCGCCGTGCTTCCGCCGTGCCGCTGGTGACGGAGTCCTTCGACTGGAACCACGGCGTCTTCCTCGGCGCCAACGTGGCCAGCGAGAAGACCGCCGCGGCCGAGGGCAAGGTCGGCGAGCTGCGCCGCGACCCGTTCGCGATGCTGCCGTTCTGCGGCTACAACATGGGCGACTACATGGCCCACTGGGTCGACGTGGCCAAGGACAAGGACCCCTCCAAGCTGCCGCGGATCTACTACGTCAACTGGTTCCGCAAGAACGACGAGGGCGCGTTCGTCTGGCCCGGCTTCGGCGAGAACTCCCGCGTCCTGAAGTGGATCGTGGAGCGCCTGGAGGGCAAGGCCGAGGGCGTCGAGACGCCGATCGGCGTCCTGCCGACGAGGGACGCGCTCGACACGGACGGCCTCGACCTCGCCGACTCCGACCTCGACTTCCTCCTCACCGTCGACAAGGACATCTGGCGCGAGGAGGCCGCTCTGGTCCCCGAGCACCTCAACACCTTCGGCGACCACACGCCGAAGGAACTGTGGGACCAGTACCGCGCTCTGGTGGAGCGCCTGGGCTGACGCCCCCCGAATACCCCCGCGGCCGGCCCCGATGGGAGCCCTGACCAGTGATCGTCACGGCCGGCCGCGGGCGGCGGCACCCTGTCACGAACCGTGGCCCCGCACAACGGCGTGCGGGGCCGTGCTGCCGTGCTGCCTCGGCCGGTCGCCGTGCGACACGACGCCGACCCACCTGGACCGCCTCGCCGGGCGCACCAACCGGCGGGACCACGGCGAGCTCCGGCTGCGGACCCGCCCCGGAGGCCGGACCCGAACGGCACCCACGACCTGGGCACCTTCACCGTCGAGGGCGACGGCACCTTCACCCTCCACGACTTCCGGCGCGCCCGCCGCGACGTGACCTGCACGGTCAGTCGGCCCGGCGACGACCTGCGCGAGGGGTCCACGGCATCGGCGACGGTGTACGTCAGGAACCACTGACCCGCCGCCCTGCCCTGCCGCGCCCGCGTGCAGGTCCGTCGGGCCCCGAAGGGCCCCGCCAGATCCCGAAGGGGTCTGGCGCGGCCCGTGGCCCGGTGGGTGGCACCCGGACCGCGCGACGCTGCGGGTGCGCGCGGTCCGGGGCCGTCCGAGGGGGTGCCGCGGAGGTCAGCGGGATGCCAGCTCGCGCGGTTCCAGGGCCGCGGCGTGGGCGTCCATCTGCCGGGCGGCGAGGATCGCCGCCGCGGTGTCGGCGCGGGACGCGGCCACGACCAGGGCGCGGCCCGCGAGGGCGTGGGCGCGCCGGTGCCGGGACGCGACATCGGCTCCGCCGGGAGGGGTGTCCGTGGCGCGGACCGGGGGCCGTCCGCCCCGCAGCCGCGCCACCTGCTCGGCGAGCCGTTCGGCCGCCGTGTCCAGGTCGTCCGAGGGGTTCAGCGCGCGCAGTTCGTCGGTGACGGCGAGCAGGGCCGCGAGATGGCCCGCGAGCTGGATGTCCAGCTCTTCCTCCCGCGACCGGTGCGGGAAGTCGGTGGTGGTGCCGGCCGTCGTGCTGTGGACCGACTTGGTGCGGATCGGCTCATACATGGGACGGCCTCCTGAGTGCTGACAGGAAGCCATCCTAGCTTGGATTCGGTCTAAAGTTGAGCTATCTGTAAAACAACGTCGTCACGGTTGGCCGTACCCGTCCAGGAAGCGCGCGATCCGCCCCATCGCGTCCCGCAGGTCCGTCACCGCCGGCAGTGTCACCACCCGGAAGTGGTCGGGTTCGGTCCAGTTGAAGCCGGTGCCCTGGACGACCATGATCTTCTCGCGCCGCAGCAGGTCCAGGACCAGCCGGCGGTCGTCCTTGATCTTGAACACCTTCGGGTCCAGCCGCGGGAAGAGGTACAGCGCGCCCTTCGGCCGGACGCAGCTCACTCCCGGGATCTGGGTGAGCAGCTCGTAGGCGGTGTCCATCTGCTCCTTCAGCCGCCCGCCGGGCAACACCAGGTCGTTGATCGTCTGCCGCCCGCTGAGCGCGGCGACGACGCCGTGCTGGCCCGGCATGTTGGCGCACAGGCGCATGTTCGCCAGGATCGTCAGGCCCTCGATGTAGGAGTCGGCGTGCGCGCGTGGCCCGGAGATCGACATCCAGCCCACCCGGTACCCGGCGACCCGGTAGGCCTTGGACATGCCGTTGAAGGTCAGGGTCAGCAGGTCGGGGGCGACGGACGCGGTCGGGATGTGCCTGGCGCCGTCGTAGAGGATCTTGTCGTAGATCTCGTCCGAGCAGACCAGCAGGTTGTGCCGGCGGGCGATGTCCGTCAGGCCCTTGAGCACGGCCTCGTCGTACACCGCACCCGTCGGGTTGTTCGGGTTGATGATGACGAGGGCCTTGGTGCGGTCGGTGATCTTGCGCTCCACGTCCGCGAGATCCGGCATCCAGTCGGACTGCTCGTCGCAGCGGTAGTGGACGGCCGTCCCGCCGGACAGGGACACCGCGGCCGTCCACAGCGGGTAGTCGGGTGCCGGTACGAGGACCTCGTCACCGTCGTCGAGCAGCCCCTGCATGGCCATCACGATCAGCTCGGAGACGCCGTTGCCGATGAAGACGTGCTCGACGTCCGTCTCGATGCCGAGGGTCTGGTTGTGCATGACGACCGCGCGGCGGGCCGCGAGGAGGCCCTTGGCGTCGCCGTAGCCGTGCGCCGTGGAGACGTTGCGGAGGATGTCCTCCAGGATCTCCGGCGGGCACTCGAAGCCGAAGGCTGCCGGGTTTCCGGTGTTCAGCTTGAGGATGCGGTGGCCTGCCGCCTCAAGCCGCATGGCCTCCTCGAGCACCGGGCCCCGGATCTCGTAACAGACGTTGGCGAGCTTGGTCGACTGGATCACCTGCATGTCCAGGAGCTTACGGCTCGGTATCGCCTCGTGGGCCGTGTTTTCCGCCACGTGAGACGGGTGGTTTGGACTGTTATCGCCGACGGCTGTCTCTCGAGCCCCTTCCGTCCCTACAATGCGCCGCCATGTCCAGTCCACCGCAGTACGAAAACGGGGCGTACGGCGCACATGTCGCGAACAATGCGACCAGCGCCCATGACGTCTACGGTTCGTATCCGGAACAGGGTGACCCTCAGGCTCACCCGAACGTGTACCGTCCGCAGGCGCCGCAGTCGCCCGCCTACGACCAGTTCGTGGACCCGGCCGCCGCACACGGCTGGCAGAACGCCTACGACGAGACCCAGCGGCTGCCCCAGGTGCCTCCCATGCCCCAGTCGCCCCAGTCGCCCCAGTCGCCCCAGGGCGCGCCGCGCGGGAGGCATCGGGCGGGCGGCCCCGAAGCCCCCGCGGCCCCGCCGCCCACCGGACCCGACGGCCACGGCCACGGGCACGGTCCCGGCCATCGGGGCCAGCACGGCCACCCGGGCCGTGACGATCACCCCGACCAGGCGTCCCGGGGCGGTCACGCCGGTCACTACGGCGATGGGGGCCAGGACGGTCACGGGGGCCAGGACGGCCACCCCCGCCACGACGGCCCCCCGGGCGGCGGTCGGACCGGACATGACGACCCCGGCGGTCACCCCGGCCACGAAGGTCACCCCGGCCCCGGCGGCCGTGGCCGGGGCGGGCCGGAGGGTGACGACCCGGAGGGTGGCCCGCACGACTACCCCGCCGGCCGCTGGTACGACGACGGCACCGTCTTCACCGACGGCTCCGGGCGGCGCGAGCGCCTGCTGCGCCGTGCGGCGATCGGTGTCGGCGCGGTGGGCGTGCTGTTCATCGGCGCCGTCGTCGCCGGCGCGTTCGACTCGGGCTCTTCCGGTGATCAGCTGCCCTGGGTGCAGGAGGAGCGGAGCGGCGGCGTGCCGGGCGCGCAGTCCGGTGCCCCGGCCACGCCGTCCGCCAGCACCTCGACCGCCGCCGGTGGCGGGCTGCCGTCCGCCGGTGCCTCCTCGTCCGCCGACGCCTCCTCCGGTCCGTCCGCGAGCCCGGGCGCCACGCGGAGCGCACCCGTGGCCGGCGGGGTGACCGGGGCGGCGACCCCGGCGGCGTCCCCGACCACGGCTCCGGCCGCCCCGACGGAACCGGCGCGGGGGAATGCCGGCGGCAAGCCCGGTCGCGGCCAGGGGGCGAGCAAGGGCCCCAAGTAGCCGAGGAGCGCGAGATCGGGTCGCCGTCTTGCGGGACCGGCCCGAACTCCGCCGTCGTACCCCCGCACTCCGCCTTCCGTACCCCCGTACTCCGCTTCCTCGCGCTCCACCTCCCCTTGTCGAGGGCGGGGTTCGCGCCATCTGCGTGCGCCGGCGTCGCGGAGCGCCGTCCGCCGTTCCGCGATGCGCCGCGTCGTCGTCCGGCCGGGGTCGCGGCCCTGCTCGGCAGCCGGCGGGCGCCGGCATCGGGTGCGGTGTCCGGCGGCCGGAGTGCCCCCTGACGGGCCGCCTGAGGGTGCGTCAGGCGGCGGCCGAAAAGGCCTCCTTGTCCCCACCCCTCACTGCGACAACAATGCTCATGACAAAAAAGCGGGCGGCCGGGCAACCCACCGGCCGCCCCGTCATTCGAGGGGACCCCCACATGAACAAGCCTCTCCTTGCCGCACTCGCCGCCCTGGTGATCACCGGGGCCGGTGCGGCACCCGCGATGGCCGCGCCCGAGCGGGCCGCCGCCCCGTCGGCGCCGACCGCGTCGACCGCGGCGCAGGCGTCCACCGCATCGGCCGCGGACGCGCCGGCCCTCAAGGCCGTCGACTTCGCCGGGACCGTCGCGCTCAGCAACTGCTCCGGCTCCGTGATCCGCTTCCCCGACTCCGACGACAACGCCCCGGCGCTGGTGCTCACCAACGGCCACTGCCTGGAGACCGGCTTCCCCGAGCCCGGCGAGGTCATCGTCGACCAGTCCTCCCGCCGTTCCTTCAGCCTGCTCAGCTCCTACGGCTACCGGATCGGGACCCTGCGCGCCGACAAGGTCGTCTACTCGACGATGACCGACACCGACGTCACGATCTACGAGACCACCCGCACCTACGCGCAGATCAGGTCGCGGTACGGCATCGAGGCGCTCACCGTCGCCGACACCCACCCCGTCGCCGGCACCGCCATCACCGTCGCCTCCGGCTACTGGCGACGCCTGTACAACTGCAACATCGACGGCTTCGCCTACCGCCTCAAGGAGGGCGACTGGACCTGGAAGGACTCGGTCCGCTACACCCCCTCCTGCAACACCATCGGCGGCACCTCGGGCTCGCCGGTGATCGACCAGGCCACCGGCAAGGTCGTCGCCGTCAACAACACCGGCAACGAGGACGGCGAGACCTGCACCGTGAACAACCCGTGCGAGGTCGACGAGAACGGCAACGTGACCGTCCGCGAGGGCATCAACTACGCCCAGGAGACCTACCAGATCCCGGCCTGCTTCACGAGCGGCAACCGGCTCGACCTGAGCGCGGGCGACTGCGTCCTGCCCAAGCCGTAGCGCGCCGTCACGGGGTGGGCGTCCTGCGGACCGCCCGCCCCGCCAGCACGTCCGTGCGCTGCCCGTCCTCGATCACGAACCGTCCGTCGACCAGCACGTGGGGGATGCCGGTCGGTAGCGTGCGGGGGTTGTCGTAGGTCGACCCCGCCGCCACCGTCGCCGGATCGAACAGCACCAGGTCGGCGCGGTGGCCCTCGCGGATCCGCCCCCGGTCCGGCAGTCGCAGCCGGGCCGCCGGCCGGGCGGTGAGGTGGGCGACGCAGTCCTCCAGCGACAGCACGCCCAACTCCCGTACGTAGTGCCCGAGATAGCGAGGGAAGGTGCCGTAGGCCCGCGGATGCGGCCTGCTGCCCCGGAGGATCCCGTCCGAGCCGCCGGTGTGGGTTCGGTGCCGCATGATCGCCCGGACGTTCTCCTCGTGGCCGACGTGCTGGAGGACCGTCGTACCGAGCCGGTCCCGAAGAAGCAGCCGGCGGGCGACACCCCACGGTTTCTCGCCGGCGCGGCGGGCCGACTCCGCCACCGTGAGGCCCGTGTACGCGGCCAGGGCGGGGTCGGCCACGCCGGAGACCTCGACGGTGTCCCACTGCACGGGCACACCGTGGCAGCCGTCCGCCCCCGTGACCTCCAGGTCGTACCGGATCCGTTCGGCCGTCCCCTCGTCGGCGAGCCGGGCGAGGACGGCCTCCGGTCCGCCCTCGCCCGCCCAGCTCGGCAGCAGGGCCGCGAGTGTCGTGCAGCCGGGTGTGTACGGATAGGTGTCGAGGCTGATGTCGGCCCCCGCGTCGAGGGCGTCGTCCAGAAGGGCCAGCAGCTCGGGTGCGCGGCCCCCGTTCACGCCGAAGTTCAGGGTGGCGTGCGCCAGATGCAGGGCGCAGCCCGCCTTCCGGGTCAGCGCGACCATGTCCGCGTACGCCTGGAGCGCGCCGGCCCCGTAGGAGCGGTGGTGGGGACAGTAGTAGCCGCCGTAGCGGGCCACCACCCGGCACAGTTCGGTGAGTTCGGCGTCGTCGGCGTACATCCCCGGGGTGTAGGTGAGCCCGGAGGACAGCCCCACCGCACCCTGCTCCAGCCCCTCGGCGACCAGTCGCCGCATCCGGTCCAGCTCGCCGGCGGTGGCCCTCCGGTCCTCCCAGCCGACGGCGAGGGCCCGCACCGTGCCCTGGGGGACGAGGTAGGCGGCGTTGACGGCGATGCCCCGCCCGCCGAAGCCGTGGTCCAGCCGGTCGAGGTACTCGCCGACCGACCGCCAGTCCGCGTCGACGTCGTCGCCCGGCCCGTTCCAGCCGGCGATCACCCGGCGCACCTCCTCGCGGGTGCGGTCGTCGACCGGCGCGTACGACAGCCCGTCCTGGCCGAGGACCTCCAGCGTCACGCCCTGTGCGGCCTTGGCGCTGTGGTCGGGGTCGCCGAGCAGGGCCAGGTCGCTGTGCGCGTGCATGTCGATGAAACCGGGGGAGAGGACCAGCCCCTCGGCGTCCAGCTCCCGCGCCGCCCTCGGCCGCAGGCAACCCGCGGCGGCGGCCTCCTTGACGACGGACACGATCCGTCCGCCGCCGACGACGACATCGGCGCGGTACGACGGCTCCCCGCTGCCGTCGACGACGTCGGCGTCCCGGATGACGAGGTCGTCCATCACGACCCTCTAGAAGAAGGTGCGGACGAAGTCGACGACGGTGCCGTCCGCCTCGGCGACCGGGATGAGCGGCCACTTGTCGAAGGACGTGCACGGGTGGGACAGGCCGAGCCCCACCCAGTCGCCGACCTCCGGTCCGGCGCCGGGCTCGGTGCGCAGCCAGGCGTGCTGGTCGGACAGGGCGGTCACCTCGACACCGGTGGCGGGGCGCTCGGCGGTGCCGTCCGCGGGCCGCACGACCTGCGCGGTGGGCAGGTCCAGGTCGTGGGCGGCGTCCCGCTTGCCCGCGTTGACGAAGGCCTGGGTGGCCGACGGCCGGGAGACGACCTGTGCCCACAGCCGGAACGCCGGCTCCAGAGCGCCCTCCTCCGGGACCCGGTTGAACGGCGTCAGCCGGCGGTAGTGGCCGTCGTCGTGCGAGACGTAGGCACCGGAGCGCAGCAGCTTCAGCACCGGCCGGGACAGCTCCGGCAAGTCGGCGAACACCTCGGCGACGGTGTCGAACCAGGCGCTGCCACCCGCACTGACGACGATCTCCTCGACCTCCGTCCCGTCGAACCGGCCGGACGCGTCGAGGCCGGCGGCGAGCGCGACGAGCCGCCGCAGCCAGGCGCGCACCCGCTCCGGGGTGGCCCGCGGGACCTCCCCCTCGTACCCGGCGACCCCGACGAGCCGGAGGGTGCGGGTCCGGGCGACCGCGTCGGCCACCTCCGCCGCCTCCTCCCCGGTCCGCACCCCGGTGCGCGCCTCGTCGCCCGCGGCGAGCTCCACGACGACGTCGAGGGGGCGGGTGGCCCCGGCGAGTGCGGAGTCCATCTGCTCCACGCCGCGCACGGAGTCGACGTAGCAGACGATCCGGACGTCGGGGTCGGCGTCGAGCTCGGCGGAGATCCAGCGCAGCGCGGGCCCGTCGACGACCTCGTTGGCGAGGAAGATCCGTCTGATCCCGAAGGCCCGTGCGACGCGCGCCTGGTGCGGCACCGCGAGCGTGATGCCCCACGCCCCGCGCTCGATCTGACGCCGGAAGAGCTGCGGGGCCATCGACGTCTTGCCGTGCGGCGCGAAGGCGAGACCGTGCCGTTCGGCGTACGTCTCCATCAGCCCCAGGTTGTGCTCCAGCCGCTCGGCCGACAGGGTCAGCACGGGTGTGGTGAAGCCGCCGGTGAACAGGTTGCGGCGCTGGGCGGCCAGCTCGCCCACGGTGAGGCCGTCGGCGTCCGGGGGCAGGCCCTTGAACCGGTGGTCGACCCGCTCGTCCGCGAGCCGCGCCAGGGCGTCCGAGGCACCGTCGGCTGCCATAAGAGCCTCCCAGATCAGGCATGTTGCACACGGTGCAACACACGTTGCGTATGACGCTCACCGCTGTCTAACATCTCGGCCGACACGGGGTCAACGCGGCCTGTGCCGCCCGCACCCCCCGAGGAGCCACGACGATCGTGACCGGCACCGGAGCCCGCCGGGCCCCCGACACGGACGCCGACGGCCACGCCCACGGCGGCGGCGGTGCCTCCGGCGGGCCGGGCCACCCGGGTGGTACCGGCGACCCGGGCGGCTCCGCAGCCGAGGTCGCCGACGTGGTCGCGGTCGGCGAGTCCATGGTCACGTTCCTGCCCACCCGCCCCGGCCGCCTCGCCGACGTGCCGTCCTTCCAACGCTCCGTCGGCGGCGCCGAGTCCAACGTGGCCTGCATGCTGGCCGCCGCCGGGCACACGGTGCGGTGGGTCAGCCGGGTGGGCACGGACGGCTTCGGCGACCATCTGCTCGACGCGATCGCCGCCCACGGCGTCGACGTCACCGCCGTCCAGCGGGACGCCCGGCGCCCCACCGGCGTCTACTTCCGGACAGCGGGGGACCGGGGCACCCCGGCCCACGAGGTCGTCTACCACCGCGCCGGCTCCGCCGCCTCCGCGATGAGCCCCCGCACCATCGACGCCGCGGCGGTCCGCTCCACCCGGATCCTGCACCTGACGGGCATCACCGCGGCCCTGTCGGCACCGTGCCTGGAACTGCTGCGCGACCTGACACGGCCCCGGCCGGGACGCCCCCTGGTGTCCTTCGACGTCAACCACCGGCCCGCGCTGTGGCGCGACGGCGACGGGGCGCGGGTGCTGCTGGAACTGGCGCGCGCGGCGGACATCGTCTTCGTGGGCGCCGACGAGGCCCGCGACGCCTGGGGGCTGCACGGCAGCCGCGCCGTCGCCGAGGCCCTCCCGGAACCGCGGACCCTGGTCGTCAAACTGGGCAGGGGCGGCGCGATCGCGTTCCACCGGCACCGCGGCAGGGCGGCGGAGGCCGACGGCACCGCCACCCTGGAGCGGCCGCCGCACGTCCGCGTCGTCGCGGCCGTCGGTGCCGGGGACGCCTTCGCCGCCGGCTTCCTCTCCGCGACCCTGCGCGGCCTGACCCCGCGGCAGCGGCTCCGCCACGGCCACCTCTGGGCCGCCGCCGCCCTCACCGCCCCCGGCGACCTCGCCGCACCGCCCGCCCGCGACCGTGCCGACCGTCTCGCCGCGCTCGACGACACCGCATGGGGGACACTGCGACTCGGCCCCGGCTGGACGCACGACCCGGGACCCCAGGAGGAGGTACACACCCCATGAGCCAGACCGTCGACCGTGCCCTGAGCATCCTGCCGCTGCTCGCCGAGGGCCCCGCCGACCTCGGGCAGGTCGCCGGCCGCCTCGGCGTCCACAAGTCCACGGCCCTGCGGCTGTTGCGCACCCTCCTCGGCCACGGCCTCGTCTACCGCCAGTCCGACCAGCGCTACCGCCTCGGCGCCCGACTGTTCGCCCTCGCCCAGGAGGCGATGGAGAACCTCGACGTCCGCGAGATCGCCCACCCGCACCTCGTCCGCCTCAACGAGCAGTGCGGCCACACCGTCCACCTCGCCGTGTACGAGGAGGATGAGGTCCTCTACATCGACAAGGTGGACAGCCGCTACCCGGTCCGCATGTACTCGCGGATCGGCCGGCCCGTGGCCATCACGGTCGCCGCCGTGGCCAAGCTGCTCCTCGCCGACCTGCCGGAGCCCCAGCGCCGCGCCGTAGCCGAGAAGCTCGACTATCCCCCCTACACGGCCCGTTCGACCCCCCACGCCCCCGCCTTCCTCAAGGAGCTGGCGGCGGTGCGGGAACAGGGCTGGGCCACCGACCTCGGCGGCCACGAGGAGTCCATCAACTGCGTCGCCGCCCCCATCCGGGGCGCCGACGGCCGGGTGGCCGCCGCGATGTCGGTGTCCGCCCCCAACGTCGTCGTCACCGCGGAGGAACTCCTCACCCTGCTCCCGCTGGTGCGCTCCACCGCGGACGCGATCAGCGGCGAGTACTCCGGCAGAACCCCCGTCGAGGAAGCCACGGCATGACGCGGAAGACCGCGCTCACCCCCGCGACCCACACCACTCCGCCCGCCCGGTTCTCGCACGGCGTACGGACGGGCAACATCGCTCAGGTCGCCGGACAGGTCGGCTTCCTGCCCGCCGAGGAGGGCCGGGCCCGACGCCCGCCGGACCCACCCTGACGCGAGCAGACCCTCCAGACCCCCGCCAACGTCCGGGCGGTCCTCGAAGAGGGCGGAGCCGGCTGGGACGACGTGATGACGATCCGCGGCTACCTCACCGACACCGCCCACTTCGCCGAGATGAACGCCCTCTACGACGCCTGCTTCGACGCACAGGGCCTCACCGGGCCGCCCGCGGCCCGCACGACCGTCCACGTCGGCCTCCCGGCCGGGGCTCTCATCGAGATCGACGCGCTCGCGGTCCTGGACTGAGCCCCCGGGCACCGTTCGCGCCAGGAGTCCTATAACGAAGTAGGGGCTGACTGTGTGCGGCACAGGATCGTCGACCATACTGCCCGCTGTGGAGCAGCGCAGAGGTTCGAGCAGCCAGCCCCTGAAGGCCGAGCCCGTCACGGGCGCCGGATTCGACCCGGCCTTCATCCCCGGGCTCACCACCCCCGCGTCCGCGGCGCCCGGGGGCACCGTGAACGCCGCCGACGTCGAGGACGCCGCACCGGAGGAGCCCTCGGCCGCTGAGCCGTCGGGCCCCGCCGACGACGGCGCCGGGGAATCGGCCGGGGAGCCGGCGGAATCGCCCGCCGAGGACACGCGGGCCGGCGAATCCGCCGGGGAACCCGCGGAGCGGGCCCTTGACGGGCCGGTCTTCGAGGCCGCCGACCGCCGAGCGCGGATCGTCGCCGACCGGAACGGCGTGGCGCTCGCCCTCGACGACCAGGCGTGCGAGTTCCGCTGGGACGAGATCGGCGCGATCGAGACGGCGACCGCCCGGTTCGGCAAGCGCTTCACCGTCACCGTGCACACCCCCGACCGCCGCTGGTACCCGATCGAGGTCGAGGCGACGTCGCGGTCGGAGTTCCCGGAGTGGGAGAGCCGGCTGGACGCCGTCCTCGACGCCTACTTCGAGGACGACGCCGCGACCGGGGAGGCCGCCGCCACCGAGGACGGGGCCGCCACCGAGGACACGACCGGATCCGGGGACTCCTCCGGTGCCGCCGGGGACGCGGCGAGCGCCGATGCCGACGGCACCGCCGAGGGCACGGATGCCGCCGTCGCGGACGCCGGGAACACCGCCGACGGCGGCACCGGCACAGAGAGCCCGGTCGGCGCCGATACCGACCGGGCGGGCGGCGCCAAGAAGGCGGCGGGCGCGGAGGGCACCGACTGAGCGACCCCTGGCCGGCCGGGCCCGCGCCCCTCACGACGGCGCGGCCCCGCGGACCGTTGGGGCCCTGCGGACCGGCGCGGGTCCGGGCGGCGGGCGAGGCGGATGCCCTTCCGCCGAACCGGTGCCCGGTCGCCCGGACGGCCCGAACGAGTTGCTCCTTGCGGCTTCCTGGCGTTCGCCGCACGCCCCCTTGTGGTGCCCCGGACGGCCGGGCCCGCTGATCCTGGTGCGGTGCGGTGCGGTGCGGTGCGGTGCGGTGCGGTGCGGTGCGTGCAGCAGATCCGGGGCCGGCCGTGCCCGGGCTTCTTCCGAACAGGCGGCACCGCACGGGCACTTAGTTCGTGCTCTGCGCCCGGAACCAGTGGGTGCTCAGCGCCATCTCGCGCATCTGCGCGATCGTGAGCGCCGGTGTCGCGCGCGTGGCGGCCTCCTGCTGCGTACCGGCGTTGAAGGCGCTGATCACCACGCGCCGTCCGTCCGGCCGCATGGTGTCGACGGTCCACATGACGCTCCCCGCGGCGCCCTTCGCCCCTGGGCCCTGGTGCACGGCGACCCGGGTGCCGTCGGAGAGCGTCTCGGAGCCGGAGCCGAAGAGGGCGTCCGCCGCATCCCGCATGTCGGGCTGCACATTGACCTGCACCAGGCTCCTGCCCCTGCCGTCGTCGACGACCGCGTAGGCGAACTCGCTGTCGTCGCCCCTGCTCTTGTCCACCACGTCCAGGTCCTTGGGCAGCAGCTGGAGCAGCGTGGCCCGGGCGTGGACGTCGGGCAGCGAGGGCTGCGAGCCGGGCTTCTCCGTCACCTTAGGAGGCTCCGGCATGGTGTCCACGACGGTGCGCCACTCCGGGGCCGAGGCGAGCCGTGTCAGCTGCTCGGGGTCGAGCGGCGGTTCGGGCCGGCTGATCGGCGCGTCCTTCTCGCTGGCGGAGTTCCACTCCATCACGGACACCTGCTGCCCCTTCGGGGTGAGCAGCTCGGCCCGCCAGAGCTTGGTGTCCACGCGCCGGTCCGGGTACTCGTACCCCTGGAGGATCATGATCACGGAGCCGTCGTCCAGCCGCTTCGTCGTGCAGGCGTCGTAGGGCACGTACACCTTGTCCGGGCACCGGGACGCGTCCTGGGCCTCCTGCGTGCCCGGCTGCACCCGGTTCAGGGAGACGGACACCGCCGCGGGGCCCTTGCCGTCCTCGAAGACGACCGACGCGTACGGCGCGGCGATCGGCAGGTCCTTGTCCTTCTGGGTGCCGCGTCCGGCCTCCTGGCTGAACGTGCCCTTCGGCATCAGCTTCTTCAGGGTCTCGATCATCTGCTCCGCGGACACCGGGCCCTCGGCGGTCGTGGCCGTGGCCGTGGCCGTGGTTGTGGACCCGGCCGTGGCCGACGCCGACGCCGACGCCGACGCCGACGTCGAGGTCGAGGCGGACGGCTTCGGCGTGGCCCCCACGGCGGTCGCCCGGGAGGCGGGGGCCGAACCGCCCCACGGCACCAGCAGCGCCCCGCCCACCGCCGCGAGCGCCACGCTCGCGGCGCCGCCCAGGACGGCGGCCCGGCGTTGCAGGCGCAGCCGCCGGCCGCGCGCCGCACCGGCGGCGGCGAGGGCGGCGCGGTTGGTGTCGAAGGTTCCGCCCGCCTGGTGGAGGGCGGCGGACAGCCGGTCCTCGAAGGGATCGGTCTGTGGGGCGTCGAAGGGGTCGCTGTGCTGGTCGACGGGCATGGCGGGCCACCGTTTCACGAGGTCGAAGAGGCTTGGGGAACGCAGCGGGGAGGGTGGGGAAGAGCGGCAGGGGCGGGCGGCGGGGAGGGTCGCGGGGGACACCACGGCGAGGGCCGGGAGACGGCTGCCGTTGCCCGGCAGCGGCAGCGGGGACGCTGCGGCGCCCGGAGGCTCACGGGCGGGCGTACACGCCGACGTCCTCACCGAGCAGTTCCCGGAGCCGCGCGAGCGCCCGCACGCTCCGGGTGCGCACGGCGGCCGAGCTGGCGTGCAGCACGTCGGCGGTCTCCTGGACGGACCGGTCCTCCCAGTAGCGCAGTACGACCACGGCCCGGTCCTTCGCGGGCAGTTGCCCGAGCGCCTGGAGGAGCGTGAGCCGCAGCGAGGCGTCGGGCAGGTCGTCCGCGGTGTCCGGTACGACGTCCGTGGCGCGCTCGGTGTTCCTGCGCAGCCGCTTGTGGGCGAGGAAGGTGCGTGTCAGGACGGTCTGCGCGTACGCGGCGGGGTTGCCGACGCGGGAGACCCGCCCCCAGCGCAGGTAGACGCGCCCGAGGGTCTCCTGCACCAGGTCCTCCGCCAGGTGGGTGTCCCCGGCGGTGAGCAGACACGCCGACCGGTACAACTGCCCTGTGCGTGCTGCCGCGAACTCCGCGTACTCCTGTGCGCGGACCTGTCTCATGTGCGCTCCCTGAGGCTGTGTACCGGCTGTCGAAGAGGTCCTCACTTCATTGATGCGGTGGGGAGGCGAAAATGTTTCACACGTATTCCACAGCGAAGAGCCACGCCTCCGGCACCCGGATGCCGTGACCGCGACCGTGACCGCGACCGAGAGCACGAGGACCGACCGATGACCGAGCCCGCACCGCCCCCCGGCCCCACGCCGCCGCCGGGCTTCGGCCCGCCCCCGCCGCAGTACGCCTTCCCTCCGCCCCCGCAGTACGCGCCCACGCCGCCCCCGCCGCGGCACATGCCCCCGCCGTACGGGGCGGTACCCGCTCCGGTTCCGGCGTCGTGCCCGCCCGCGGGGCCGGAGTTCACGGCGGTGGACGGGAGCAGCGCGATCGCCGTCGACGCGGAGGGCGTCACCCTTGAGGTGAACGGCGTCTTCGCCGAGTTCCCCTGGCCGGAGATCCACAGCGTCCACTACCGGGTGAGCCCGAACGGCAAGACGCTGATGCTCGGGGTGATCCACCTGGACGGCCACTTCTACGACGCCGTGGTGAACGCCAGGCCGCGCGCCCGACTGGCGGAGTGGTGCGCGCACCTGCCGTGGGTGCTGGGCCACTACCGCCCGGCGGGCTGACCGCCGGGCGGTTCCGCTCACAACAGGTGGTCGGCCTTGCCGGCCTTGATGTCCAGGATCAGGGTGCGCAGCGCCTCACGTGAGTCGGTCAGGTAGTGCTCCTCCTGACCGGCTATGGCGATGTAGGCGTTGCCCTGGGGGTCGGTGCCCACGCGGAAGCAGGCGGACCCCTCCGCGCAGAACGGGTCTTCCCAGGTGATCTCGGGGTCGGGCATCGGTCCTTCTCCTCAGAGTCGACTGGCGATGTCCTGGATGAAGTCGTGCGACTCCTCCGCAGACAGCGCGCGCTGCTCCAAACAGTCCAGTTGGGCTCGGTACTTGGACAACTGAGCTTCCTGATGCAGGAATTCCGGGCCGTGGGCGCTGTCGGTCTGGACGGTGTCGAGTCGGGGCATCGGCCCTTCCGCGTGGACGACGGTCTGTCCGGCGCCCGGGAACGAGCCGGCGTCGAAGGAAATGACCCGCACGGTCACATGGGGTCGCCGAGCCGTACTGAGCAGGTGCTCCAGTTGGCCGCGCGCCACCTTGCGGCCCCCGAACCTCATGCGCAGCGCGGCCTCGTGCACGATGCCGACGTACGCGGTCGGCTCGTCGCCCTCCAGAACGCGCTGGCGCTCCAGCCGGTGAGCCAGCCGCAGCGCCACCTCGTGTTCGGGCAGCGGGGGCAGCGCGGCTTTGAAGACGGCCTGGGCGTGGTCGCTGGACTGGAGCAGCCCCGGCATGTGGACGAAATGCACGCTGCGGATCCGCACGGCGTGATGCTCCAGTTCGGCGATGTCGAGCAACCCGGCCGGGAGGCTGCCGCGATACCGCTCCCACCAGCCGTCCCGGGCCGGTCGGGCCATGCCGACCAGAGTGTCGACATAAGCCTCGTCTTCGCAGCCGCAGTTGCGGGCCAGGGTGCGCAGACGCTCGGCGCTGATGGCACGCGCACCCGACTCGATGTTGGAGATCTTTCCCCGGTCCACGCCGAGCAGCCCGGCGGCGTGCTCCCCGGTCATCCCGGCGGCTGTGCGCATCTTTCGCAGCTCCGCGCCGAGCCTCTTCTGTCGCTCTGTCGGAGACGTCCTCGCGGCCATGCGGTCCCCTTCCTCAGCCGGGCTCACCCTATTGATCCCCATACCACCCCGAAAGCAGGGCAACATGACCCCCGATGCCCTACATGCGGTAACGGGCACGCTACACAAGGCGGTCGGCAGTGCATCGCGCGAGCCTGACCGCACCCTCCGTCCCCGGGAGGGGTGGGCTCGCGCGCCAGGGAGACGAGCCACCGACGCCGGACACCCGGCGCACGGCACGGAGAGGACGTCACAGGATGCCCACCCCTCACTGCTGCTTGATCAGCGGCGTCCGCCCGCGCCGCGACCATGTCCGGCCCTTGCCGGGCTTCAGATCCTGCCCGGCCTCGTCCTCGAAGACGATCCACGCGCCCAGGAGCTGGGCCGTCCTCTTACCCGTGACCACTGCTCCGTCCGCCACGCGGCGACGGCCTGTTCGTCCCGCTCGACGGCCCGGTGCGCGGGGACCTGGGGTGACCAGCCCAGCCGGTGCAGCAGATACGACACCCCGCGCGGGGTGTACCGGTAGCCGAACAGGCGGTGGATCAGCTCCGCGACCCTCGCCAGGGTCCAGCGCTGGTCCTCAGTCCAGCCGTCCGCGGCCGCCCCTGCCTCCAACTCGGCCTGCAGGCGTTCTGCCTGACCGTCGCTGAGCTGACACGGAAAGCCGCCGGCCCCCTTGGACGCCAGAGCCGTTCTGCCGCCCTGGCGCCAGGCGGCGTGCCAGGCATACGCCGACTTCCGCGACACCCGTAACCTGCGGGCCACCTCCGGCGGCCGGACCCCTTGCCCGAACATCTCCGCGGCCCCGAAGCGCACTGCTTCACGCTTCGACCGCCCCACGGCGGTCAGACCGCCCCCATCCGCGTACCTCATGACGAGGATGTAGCACCGCCAACGCCTCCTGCCACCCCACCCCTTCAACCCCAGCGTCACGACGCGCAGAAGCCCCGCCAGGACATGCCTGACGGGGCTTCAGATTTGCGCTTGCGTGCCCTCACAAGCCCCAAGCGAACTCACGGAACTACATAAAGGCACAACCCCCGGTTAAGCACTCCCGGAAGGCTCTCCGGTCCAGCCAGGCGCTTCCCCGACGGCACTCACCAACCCGCCAGCCAATGCAAATGCCTGCTCTCGAAAGAAGCCGATTCTTTCGTAGAACACCTCCTCAGAGGGCATCATGACTGGAGCGGAAACCAATGCCGCAAACAGCACATGAATCTCATTCAGCTGGAACTCTGAAGTCGACCCGGCAGCCTTCTTCATCACCTGTGCAGCGCTTGCGCGATCGACACCGAGGCGCACAATCGAAGGACGATCCCCATCGGGGCGGTCCGCGTGGAACATGAGCGTCTCGCAGATCAACTGCTTCTGCACCTCCGTCAACCGCAAGAGGACTCCACTGCGAGTCGCCGTGGCTGCAACTTTCACCCTCATGGCGTCACATACCTCCCGCTTTCAAAGGCTCCTTGACTGTACCTAAACCCGTGGATGTTACGGCCAGTCGTCACAAGTAGCACACCTCGACTGGAGTCGTATGCCACACGCGATCCAGTCCTAGTATCTGTATGCGTCATCTTGCCTCGCCACGACGCAAAGTAGGAAGCCAACGCATCAGGATCATGCCCGATACCAGGAAGATCGTGATCCGCGGCAGTGGAGGAGCCGTCATGCATCCTCTGCACCTGGTAATCGACTCCGTCGGCTACGTCCGGGCCGTGCGCACCATCTATTCGGTCATAGGTGTCGTCATCGAGCCCGCCATTGACGGGATCCCTTCCATTGCAGTTGTGAACGAGGATCGGCACGCCGCCAGCCAGCACATAGTACGTGTGCGCGCTGGTCGGTCGTCATCTGCGTTTTTGCCGGTCAGCGATTCCGGCCTGTCCGTGAGTGTGCGCGGAAGTGCCCTGTTGTGCGCCCGTGTTGCCGCTGAGGTTGAAAGGGCAGGGTGACGGGCTACGGGGGCTCCAGTCCGAGTCCGGTCTCGTCTACGAAGCCGTTGAGGATCTGCGGTCGGCGTTGGATGGCGCGTAGGCGGTTCTTCACGAGTGGGGTGAGGTCGTCGATCGTGTGGGGTGCGAGGTTGGCCAGGGACTTCTTCAGGTGGGCCCATACGCCTTCGACGGGGTTGAGGTCGGGTGCGTAGGGCGGGAGCTTGACGATGGTGAGCCAGTCGCTGTTGCGGTTGCAGAACTCCGGTAAGGGCTTGGCGTGGTGGGTGCTGGCGTTGTCCCACACCACGATCAGCGGGGCACCGCCGAGCTGCCGGCGGGCGGAGGTCAGCAGGTCCGCGAACTCGCGGGCCCGGAAGCCCTTCTTCTCGCCGGTACGGCCCCGGTACGTCTGCGTCCGGTAGATCAGCCTGGTCTCGCGGCCCGGTCTGACGCAGACCAACCCGGCCATCAAGACCCGGCCCGATCCCTTCCCGGTCACCCTGACCAGCGGCGTCCGGCCCCGCCGCGACCAGGTCAGGCCCTTGCCGGGCTTCAGATCCTGCCCGGCCTCGTCCTCGAAAACTATCCACGCGCCCAGGAGCTGGGCCGCCCTCTTACCCGTGACCACTGCTCCGTCCGCCACCGGGCAACGGCCTGCTCGTCCCGCTCGACCGCCCGGTGCACCGGGACCTGGGGTGACCAGCCCAGCCGGTGCAGCAGATACGACACCCCGCGCGGGGTGTACCGGTAGCCGAACAGGCGATGGATCAGCTCCGCGACCCTCGCCAGGGTCCACCGCTGATCCTCGGTCCAGCCGTGCGCCGCCGGTCCCGCCTCCAGCTCGGCCTGCAACCGCTCCGCCTGGACATCGCCCAGCCGGCACGGAAAGCCGCCGGCTCCCTTGGAAGCCAGGGCCATGCTGCCGCCCTCACGCCAGACAGCGTGCCAGGCATACGCCGACTTCCGCGACACCCGTAACCGGCGGGCCACCTCCGGCGGCCGCATCCCCTGCCCGAACATCTCCGCGGCCTCGAAACGCACCGCCTCACGCCTCGCCCGCCCCGCAGCGGTCAGACCGCCACCATCCGCGTACCTCATGACGAGGATGTAGCACCGCCAACGCCCGCTGTCACCCCACCCTTTCAACCTCAGCGTCAAACGACTCAAGTGCCCCCACTGCTGTGAATCAGTGGGGGCACTTGTTGTCTATTCCAGCGAACTACCGAAACGCCTCTTGCTCACGCTGGCGAATGCTAAGCAAATTCGCCACGAATCATCCGTCAAGAGATTTCGGCGAGTTATCGAAATCCTGACTCCAAGACCTCTCAAGACTCGCCTTCGCCGCTCTCGCCGCAGCCCGAAGCTCTCGCCATTCGACCGCTTCTTCGAGCGCGAGCTCAGTCCAAATCGACTCAGGTCCCGCACTCACAGCATCCGCGAGTCCATTGACCGACTGAAGCAGGAGGTATTCCTCATGGCTTAGCGAACGATCGCCCACTCTGGCGCGCGCTACATGCAGCACGTCGTCGAACTGAAGCAGGATCTCATCCACCCCCACTCCTGACGCCTGCAAATATGCAGCTTGACGATCGGGTTCTGCGCTGAGCAGGTCCAACACAGCGAGAGTCCACCGCCGAAAGTCGGCCAGCTTTCGCTCCCCGGTCATCGAATGATCCCTCCCAGATCTCCTTCAGGGCCCACGACTCTCCAGTAGGCACCCTCTCCGTGATGGCCACCGCCAGGATTCCACCTGAGCATCCGCCCGGTCGGGTCTCCTCGACCCGTGTATTCGCGAATCACCCATCCACCTCCAGCGTTCTTGCCACGCCCCAGGCCTTCTTCACGCCATCCCGACTTACCCGCAAAGAACGGCTTGACCTGATCGGGCGTTACGCCACCCCTGAGGGCAGACGGAGTATCGAAGATGTCATCTGCCGAGCGAATGCCCGGAAGCTGACCAGCCTCCTCCGCGAGCTGCCTACGAAGTTTCTCTCCACTCGCAGCACTCGTAGGGCAATTACTGTTGTGTACGAGGACCGGCGTCTTGCCTGCCAGCACATAGTACGTGTGCTACGCGGACGCCTCGTGAAGAACCGCCTACGCGCCATCCAACGCCGACCGCAGATCCTCAACGGCTTCGTAGACGAGACCGGACTCGGACTGGAGCCCCCGTAGCCAGTCACCCTGCCCTTTCAACCTCAGCGTCAGCGTTGCCGTCAAACGACTCAGAACCCCCACCGAAATTACTCTCGGTGGGGCTTCTGATATACCCAAGGACATTCCGCCTTGCCGTTGCGGAAACAGACGGATCAGAGCAGAGCTCTATCCATCAGTCCAGTTGATTCAGTTCAGCACGGATTCTTTCTGCTTCGGCGCGAGCAGAGGCCGCTTCGGCGGCAGCTCTCTGGCGATCTTCCTGATAGATGAGAACGCCGGCCAGTGAATCCAAAGCGTCTGCAATCCTTTCCCGCCACGCGGCAAAAGATTCAGTTTCACGCCCACCCGAAGGCCTTTCGGATCGCACTTCTCTCAATCTTTGAAGTGCGGCGCGCAACTCTGGAGAGACAGGCACGAGACTCACCCGCGTCCACCGATTTGAGGCAAGAACCGCTGGCAGGCAGGGCATGGTGCGATCAGTTCACCATGATCCTCAATAGGGAAAGAATTCCCTCTACCGCCACCGCCGATCCTGACAGACTGGAATGTCGCCCCCTCTAGCGGGATGCCAGCGCTCTCGAACTGAATGGCACACCCAACTTCCCCGCACCCACCATGGTGTCCGGAGTTGGCTACTGCCCTCGCTGTCTGCGGAGGCATTGCGCCACTGCGCGTATCCGTTGCATAGGAGAAACGGACATGCTCTCCATCCGCAGAGGTAATCTTCGTGGCAACATTGGGACGCGATTCCGGACTCATACTCAGCGCCTCGTCTGCGAAGTCGAGCAAGTCATCATCGGCCTCCCCGCAGTTGTGAACGAGTACCGGCGTCGCCCCCGCCAGCACATAGTACGTGTGCTACGCGAAGCCTTCGACCTGCTTTTTCGCAGGTCAAGCGCAGTTTGCTGGTCCGGTGAGGTGCGCGGGTGTCCGTGGTTGTGCGGGGTTGTTGCCGTCAGCTACTGCCGTCAGCCGGTTCAGCCCAGGTACGGCTTCTCGCGCTGTTCCAGGAAGTGCTGGAGCCTGAGCCGTTGGGTGTGGTGCATCGGCAGCTGCTCGATCTCTTCCGACGGCACGAATCGGAGCTCGGTGGACTCGTCGGAGATTGCCAGCCGACCGCCGGTGATGCGGGCGGTGAAGCAGACGTTGAACTGGCGGCGGACCTCGCCGTCGGTGTAGGCGATGATGTGTTTCGGGTCGGTGTAGGTGCCGACCAGGCCGGTGATCTCTACGTCGAGGCCGGTCTCTTCTTTGACTTCGCGGACGGCCGTGCCTGGCAGGGAGTCGGTGAGGTCCATGCCGCCTCCGGGCAGCGCCCACAGGTCGTTGTCGCGGCGGCGCTGGAGGAGGATGCGGCCGTGGTCGTCGGTGACGACGGCGGAGGCGGCGACGACCATGCTGTTCGGCTTGGGGGCGTTCGGGTCGTCGTAGTACTCGGTGCGGGCCACGGTCAGCCTTCCTCTCGTACGGGGGTCGCGGTTGCCCACACCGCGTCGAAGCTCTCGGCGTAGGTGTCGAACATGCCGCCTGTCTCATGTCGCCGAAGTTGCCACACGGGGGCGGCGTAGGCGTTGACGCCCCAGACGTGGGCGTTGACGAGTTGCTGGTCGTCGGCGCGGTAGAGGGAGTTGTAGAGCGTGGTGCTGTGGGTGCGGACTTCGATGCCGGGGCTGCCGGTGAGCGGCCTGTAGTGCATGAGTGCGAGGCGGCAGCGGGATTCGATGCCGTGGCCGAACCGCTCTTCCTGGCCGCGGGCTTGGACGTTGTCGCTGTCGGCGTCCCCGATCGCGATGCGGACGGTGCAGCCTTCGGCGGCGCGTTCGGTGAGGAGTTCGTTCAGCCTCGGGTACGCCTCGTGGAGGAAGACGGCGGCGTAGACGAGGATGTCGATCCGTTCCCGGGCCTGGGCCATTAGGTCGGTGAACGTGGAGGCGGGGATGTCGGCCCGCTGCTCGTAGAGCGCGACCAGTTCGGGGCTGATGGCGCGGGCGGGGCGGGCTTGGCGGAGCGCCGGCCAGAGTGCGTGCACGTCTTCTCCCAGGGCTCGGGCCGCCTGGAGGGCTGTGGTACGGCGTGGCGTGCGCCCGAGGTTCACCCAGCGCTCGACCGACTTGGGGTCGACCTCGACTTCCTGAGCGAGGGCGGCGTACGTCCAGCCTCCCGCCGCCATGACGGCTCGTAGTCTTTCGTTGGGCATGAGTCTCCCCCTTCGTCTCAGGACGGCACTAGGGACGTTCTACATGGTGCGGGACGTCCCGGAGTGGGGTTTGGTGGAGGTTCCTTCGTCCTGGCGACCGGCGTGAGGATCGGTGCCGACCCTGCGGCATCGACAGGCCCAGGGGCACGGATTCACGCCACTGAGGAGCGTCTACGTGCGAAAGTGCGCCACACCTTGTGTTCCCGCCCTGCGACTGGATACCCGGCCGCGGACCGCCTTGCCGGGGTGGTCACGATGACGGACCGCAATTCCGACACGGTCCGGTGCACCCCCTCGCCCAGTGTGGGCGCCGTGGCGGTCGACCGGCGGAGCGGCAAGGTGGGCGTGGTGATGGGGCATGTGGGGCCGTACGTGCAGCTTCGGCCACCGTGCGGTGGCCGGGAGTGGGACGTGCCGCCCGAGGACGTTCGCCCACCGACTCCGACGGAGGAGTTGAGCGCGAAGGTGGCCGTGGCCAACCGGAGGTGGGGACGGTGACCCCTCGCTCGGTCCTGCGCTACGAGACCTGGACGCTCCAGCCCGACCGCGAGCCGGACGCGGAGCCGGTCCTGTATGCGATGCAGTGTGCCGTGGACGGAGAGACGTCCCCGGCAGGCGAGGACTTCGCCGAACCGCAGAACTGGGTGCTGCGGCACTGCGGTCAGAACCCGTCCCACCACACCTACCGGGAGATCATCACCCGGCCCTGGCGGGCCTGGCGGCAGACCTGACCGCCCTGCTCGCCCGGGTACCGCGCTGCCCCACCCGACTCCCGTCCCTGCCGGGCGTAACTGATTGAGGCTCCCCCGTCCTCGTCAGCCTCGGCGGGGACGGGCCTTCACGTGCGCGCCGCGCCCATGACCGTGAGGTTCTGGCCTCAGCCTCCGAAAGTCAGCCAGGACGGCGGGCGCGCCGACCGATCACCCGTCACGTATGTCTCGCTCAACCCCGCACCGGTATCAGCCCAGTTACTCCATCGTCACGGCCCCGGCCAGGCACCACGGCCGCGTTCCGGACGACGGCACCGCCGGGATACTGACGCCGCACGGTACGACCGGGGCCGGACGGCCTCTCGGGTGCCCGGCCGGTCTGCTGCTGAGCGGTCGGACAGCGGGGCTTTCGGTTGGCGGTCCGGCCTATGCTCCCGGGCTCTGCGCGCCGAGTGGTCGGAGGCCGTCGCCAGCGGGGCGGTAGACAGGAGCGGGCGGCGGTCACCGGCCGCCGACGCGCGGCGGCCCGCGTCAGCGGGTCGCCTTGATCCAGTAAAGAAACTCTGAACAGCTCCGCGTTTCTGCGGCGGTGCTGTGGCTACTGGGTGGGGCGGTTGCCTCGGCGGTTGAGGGCAGCTCGGAGCTCCGCTGCTCGTTTCCCCGTTTCCTCCGGGTGGGTCTCGCCGCGAAGACGCGCACGGCGTTTCTGGTCTTCGACCAGGGCGTTGACCCGGCCCGTGATCGCGTCGAGGTTGGCGCGTGCTGCGGCGAGTTCGGCTTGTGCCTGCTTGAGTTCGGCGGCGGCTTCTTCGTCGGTCTTGCCGGTGGCCTCGACGGCCTTGCGGTCCTCCTCGCGGCGTGCCATGGCCAGCTCGTTGGCGCGGTCCCACCGCAGTGCGGCGTCTTGGGCAGGCGGCAGTTTGCGGACGAAGACCCCGCGCCCGTGGACGGAGTAGATCAGTCCCTCGTCCTTGAGGACGCGCAGCGCGTTCTGCGCGGTGGCACTGGCGATGCCGAAGATCTGCTGGAGCTCGCGGGAGGTCGGGAGCTTCTGCCCTGGGGGAAGCTCGCCGCTGTGGATCTGCGCGCGAAGCGCTTCCGCCACCTTCACGTACGGCGGGCGGGGGTCCTCCGGGTCGATCCGGCTGGCGCTTTCGCCCGCGCGAGCGGCCGGCGCGTCGGTGGCGGGCTCATTGATCCAGTCGCGGACGTAGCTGCCGCGCCCCATGACCGAGTACACAAGACCCTCGCCCTTGAGCACGCGCAGCGCGTTGTGGACGGTCGAGCTGGCGATCCCGAAACGCTCCTGGAGCACGCGGGCTGACGGCAGTTTCTCGCCCGGCGCGAACTCGCCATCGGTGATCGCGTTTCGGAGTACCTCGGCGGCCTGGACGAACGGCGGCCTCGGGTCCTCCTCCAGGGGCAGGGTCATTCCCCCAGGGTAGCGGCGCCCCGGCCACGTGACACACCTGCGCGCCATGACGTTCGGACCATCAGGAGATCGAGTTTGGCGGGTATCTATGTGTTCTGCCGTTTCGGTGTTGCAGGTGTCCGCGTGTATCAGTAGTGTCGTTCGCGAGCCGACCAAGCGGCTCCATCGAACAAGGGTGTGATGGCATGGCTATGTCTCGGATTCGTGTGGCGCTACTCCCGTCTCAGGTGTGGATCGCGGGCACCGAGGCGACGCTCAAGATCAAGGACATGGAGACCGGCGAGATCGCGCGGGACCGTGACAGCGGGGAGTCGCTCTACACCGTGACCGTGATGCTCATGGAGGACGGCCGCGCGGAGATCCTCAAGATCACGCTGCCGGAGTCAGGTCTCCCGGACGGTCTCAAGGCGGGCGCGATGGTCAAGCCGCTGGACCTGGTGGCAATCCCGTGGGCGCGCGTGCAGAAGGGACAGCTTCAGGACGGCATCGCCTTTCGCGCCTCCAGCCTGGAACTGGCGGGAGCGGCGGCGTGATCCGCTTCGAGGGCCCGGAGTCGGAGCGGGACATCTACCCGCTCCGGCCCCTGCCGGGGACCGACCCGGCCGCGTTGACCTGCTCGGTGTCGGGCCGCGTGCTCGACCTGTTGCGCCTGCCCCCTGTTGAGGCGGCGGGCCTGGACCTGACGGACGTGTTCCGTCTGATCTGCGAGAACGGGGGAGTGACATGGAAACCGTGATGGACGTGATCAACCACGCGCCGGACGTGCTGCTGATCGCGGTGTCAGTGGTCGGCCTGGGACTGGGGCTGGCGCTGGTGCGTTACATGCGGGCCGACCGGGCGACACGGGCAAGCATTCGTCAGGCGATGCGGGTGCGCCGGGGCTGGATACGCCTGGCCCGGATGGCGGGCCTGACGGTGACGGACAAGACGCCCGGCTGGCTGGCGGACCTGACCGCCCCGAAGGGCACCACCGCACCGCGCGTGCTGGTGCCCAAGATCAAGGTGAGGGCAGACCGGTTCGGCGTGATCGTGCGGGCGAAGTGCCTGCCGAAAGTCGGCCTGGAGGAGTTCCAGCGCTCGGCCCGCTTCCTCGCGGACGCCTGGCGGTGCACACGCGTGTCCGTGACGCCGGACGGCCCCGGCCGCGTGGTGATCCGGGGCGTTCGCACCGATCCCCTGGTCATGGCCACCGAGCACCACCCCAACGGGGCGGTGCCGGCCGATCTGTCGCGGTGGAGTCTGGGCGTGGACGAGTACGCCACTGAGGTGATGGTCTCGCTGGCGAACGTGCCCGGCGTGACCGTGGCCGGTGTGCCGGGTGCGGGCAAGACGTCGATGATCAACAAGCTCGTCTGTGATCTCGCGCCGTCGCCTGCGGTTCAGTTCGCGGTGGCAGACGGCAAGGTGTCGGCCGCGTCCGAGGGAGACTACGCCGACGTACACGAGCGGCTGTTCGCGTTCGTCGGTGACGATCTGGACGACGCCAACGCACTGTTCAAGCGGCTCGTTGCGCTGCGGCGGGCGCGTTCGTCGGTGATCCGGAACGTCCTCGGGGTCAAGAACATGTGGCACGTCGGCCCCTCGGAGGTCTGGCCGCTGACCGTGCTGATCATCGATGAGGCCCACACGTACTTCCGTGAGTACAAGGGCAGTGACCAGGAAACCAAGCGGCTCGCCGCGCTGACAGCGGAGAACGCGCGCCTGGTCGAAGACCTGGTGAAGAAGGGCCGTAGCGTCGGCTTCCTGGTGCTGATCGTCAGCCAGAAGGTGACCGGCGACGCGATCCCCACGTTCATCCGCGATGTGTGCCCGGTCGGCCTGTCCTTCGCGCAGAAGACCGTGGAAGCCGCGGTGGCCGCGCTCGGCGACGACATCCGCAACTGGCCGGACGCGAGCCCAGTGACCTTGCAGGACCCCGCCTACACCGGCGTCGCCGTGATGGCGATGCAGGGTCGGCCCGGCTTCGCCCGCATCCGCACCCCGTACGTCGACGACACCGACGCGGCCCGCATCGCGATCACGACCGCTCACCTGGCCATCGACCCCGCCCTGTTCCTCGACACCAGCGACCCCGAACTGTGGGCCGACCTGCCCGACGACGACGGCACGACCGTCGTCTCTATCGCCCGGCGCTGACCGTACCTGAACCCTGCTTCCGGATAAGGAGGTTGAGCCATGACTGAGGAACAGTTCACCCGCCGCACCGTGACCGTGGTCATGGCGGTCATCGCCGCCCTGGCCTTCGTCTTCTCCTTCGGCAACGTCTGGGCGCTCGCCCTGCGACTCGGGGTCCCGCACCCCATCGCGCCGCTGATCGCGCCCATGGTTGACCTATCCGTGGTCGGGCTCCTCGTCGCCCTACGCTTCTTGGCCCTGCGCGGCGTCCCCGAACCCGAACTCAAGGCGGGAACCCGCCTGCTGCACCTGTGCGGCGTGCTGACCCTGGGCCTGAACACCGCCGAACCGCTGATCCTCCAGCACTGGGGCCGCGCCGCGCTCGACACCGTCGCCCCGCTCCTGCTACTGGGCTGGGGGACCGTGGGCCCCTCGTTCCTGGCCCAGTTCCACGCCCTCACCCACACCGCTCCCGCCCTGCGGACTCCCGCCCCCGAACTCGCACCTGCCGCGGTGCCCGAACCCGTCACGGAGACGCCCACCCCCGCCCCGGCCCTGGCCGCTGCACCGGTCACCGCCACCCGCACCACCGCGACCGCCTCCCGCCCGGCCCTGCCCGCCGCACTGCTGGACGCGGCCCGCCGCATCGCGGACAACCACCACGCCGAGCACGGCACGCCGATCACGGCCGCCCAGCTCAAGACCCGTATGGGCGTCGCCCTGCCGGTCGCCACCGCCGCGCTCGCCCAGCTCTGACCTGGGCCACCCGCCGGCCGATTCACCCTCTCCGAACCAGTCGCCCACCTCTTGGGCCTGGTTCGTCATGCCTCCGGCAACAAGCCAACTCGCCGTCCTTCCCTGGCCGGTTGCTGCCCGGAGCCCACCCGACAGAAGGGACACGCCCCGAATGGTCACCCTGGACCTGCGCCACGTGGCAAGCCCCGCCGTGCGGGACCTGCTCCACCTCGTCAACCAGCCCGACTTCGACCGCGCACAGCACCAGATCGAACGCCTCGGCGGCTGCACCGAACCCGTCCGCCTGACCGGCCACACTGCCACCGTCGACACCACGACCGGCGAGGTACTGCGCTCCTACACCACGTCCGAGGAGCCCATGGGCAGCCTGCTCACCGCGTGCGGCAACCGCCGCGCCTCCCGCTGCCCGGCCTGCTCCCGCCTCTACGCCGCCGACACCTACCACCTCATCCGCGCCGGCCTCTCCGGCGGCAAGACCGTCCCCGACACCGTCCGCACCCGCCCCCGCGTCTTCGTCACCCTCACCCCGCCGTCCTTCGGCCCCGTCCACAACCGCCCCACCACCCCCGGCGGCAACATCCGGCCCTGCCGCTGCCGCAAGCTCCACGAACCCACGGACGCCCTGCTCGGGACGCCGCTGAACCCGGCAACGTACGACTACGCGGGCGCGGTCCTGTTCAACGCCCACGCCGGAGCCTTGTGGGCCCGCTTCACCACCTACCTGCGCCGCGAACTCGCCGCCCGACTCGGCATGACCCAGAAGGCCGCCCACACGGCAATGCGGGTCTCCTTCGCCAAGGTCGCCGAATACCAGCAGCGCGGCCTGGTCCACTTCCACGCCGTCATCCGCCTCGACGGCCCGGACGGCACCAGCCAGACCCCGCCGCCGTACGCCACCGTCGCCGTGCTCACCGACGCCGTACGCGCCGCCGCCGCCCGAGTCCGCGTCAGGGTCGAGTCGGACGCGGTCGGGGAACGCGAACTCGCCTGGGGCGAACAACTCGACGTACGCGAGATCGCCGCCTTCGGCACCGACGCCGAAGTCACCGACCAGGCCGTGGCCGCCTACGTGGCGAAGTACGCCACCAAGTCCGCCGACGCCTCCGGCACCCTCGACCGCGCCCTGTTCTGCCGCCCCTGCCAGGGACGCGGCGCCACCCTCTTGCCCCACGGAACCCCGCTCCCCTGCACCGCATGCGACGGCACCGGACAGGCCCGGCCCCTGCCACGGCTCGCAGTCGCACGCCACGTGCGGCAGATGATCCGCACCTGCTGGGAGCTGGGCAAGCTGCCAGAGTTCGCCAGTCTGAAGCTCTGGAAGTGGGCACACATGCTCGGTTTCCGGGGCCACTTCTCCACCAAATCCCGCCGCTACTCCACCACCCTCGGCGCGCTGCGCGCCGCCCGCCGCGCCTGGCGCACCGAACAGGCCCGCTCCCACGCTGGCCTGCCCGAGCACGACCCGGACACCACCCTCGTCGTCGGCCACTGGACCTATCTCGGCTCGGGCTATAGCCCCGGCGCCGCGCTCCTGGCTGCCGCCGTCTGGCATCGCAGGGAGCTGGAACGCCGGTTCATCGCCGAAGGGGGCTGCTGATGACCTCGCCCCCGCCCACTGTCCTCCACCCGGAGACAGAGCCAGCGCTGGACCTGCTGACGGTTCCCCAGGTCATGGCCCGCCTCCAGCTCGGCCGCTCCGCCGTCTACGACCTGCTCCGCACCCGCCAGCTCGCCTCGATCACCCTCGGCCGCGCCCGCCGCATCCCCGCCCACGCGCTCACCGACTTCATCCGCACCCGCCTCGACCAGGAAGCCGCGTAATGACCACTCCCCGAGACAGCAGCCCCTCCCGCCGCACCCGCGCCAACGGCGACGGAACCGTCTACCAGCGCAAGGACAGCCGCTGGGAAGCCGCCGGATACGTCCTCGCCCCCGGCAACACTCGCAAGCGCATCCGCGTCTACGGCACCACCAGGAAGGAGGCCCTGGCGAAGCTCACGGAGAAGATCGCCGCCAGCAACCGTGGTGTCCCCGTCCCGTCTGCGCAGGGCAGCGTGGCCGCGTACCTGACGTACTGGCTCGACGCTGTCGCCGTCTACCAGATCCGCGAGAACACCCACACTCGCTACACCGCCGTCGCCCGGCTCTACCTCATCCCCGGCCTCGGACGAAAGAAGCTCGCCAAGCTCACCGCCAAGGACGTCCGCACCTGGCTCAACCAACTCCGCACCAGCTGCCAATGCTGCGCCCGCGGCCTCGACGCGGCCCGTGAACAACCCCTTTGCTGCGCCGCCGGGAAGTGCTGCGCAAGGCGGCTCTCGCCCCTGACCCTGGCCTACGTGCACTCCGTACTCAAGTCCGCCCTGGAGCACGCCGTGCGCGAGGAAGAGATCCCACACAACGTCGCCCGAAACGTCCGCACCGACACACCCCGCCCCCGCCGCTTCGAACCCCTCACCGCCGACGAAGCCCGCAAATTTCTGGCCGCCGCCAACGGTCACCGGTTGCAGGCGCTGTTCGAACTCGCCCTGCACACCGGGCTCCGCAAGGGCGAACTTCTCGGCCTACGCTGGGAAGACCTCGACCTGGCCGGCGGAACCGCCAGCATCCGCCGCACCCTCCAGCGCACCAACTCCAGCGGCCTGACCGCCCTCCCGACCAAGACCAAGACCTCCGAACGACGCATCGCCCTGCCCACGCCGTGCTTGGGCTCCCTCGAACAGCACCGCAACCGGCAACTCCAGGAACGCGAGGCGGCGGGGACGGACTGGAAGGACAGCGGCTATGTTTTCACCCGTCCCGACGGCGCCCCGATCGAAGGATCCACCCTCACCCGGCACTTCAACACCCTGCTCCGCCGGGCCAGGCTCCGCCGCATCCGGTTCCACGACCTCCGCCACTCGACCGCGACCCTCCTCCTGGAACAAGGAGTGGAACTCGTCGTGATCAAGGAGCTGTTGGGCCACGCCCACATCGGCGTCACCGCGACCGTGTACGCCCACGTCCGGCTCCGCCTCCAGCGCGACGCCATCGACCTCCTCGGACACGCCCTCCGCAACCCCACCGAGACCACCAGCAAGCCCGACGACGGCAACGAACCACCCCTCGTCGGAGCCGCCGTCCGCTGACGTTGCCGTCAACTACTGCCGTCACCCCGCCCAGACGCCCCGCCAGATGCCATCTGGCGGGGCGTCATATTTGCTCGCGCACGCGCCCCAAAGTCAGCAAGTGGCGAGATCTACGCGAAATTCTCGCATTAGTCCCACAATCGAATCCAGGAAGGCATTATCAAGGGATTCTTGAGACGTCTGAAAGTTCCGCCAAATAATCCTCGCCGGGGGCCCTTCGCCGAAACTCGAAGAAATACAGCCCGCGAGAGCGTCAAGATTCGACCCAAAGTAACCGCCCGGGCCATTGACTGCCTCACCCAATGCACAGTAGAACCCCGACTTCGTGGAAATTTGCCCACCGTCCAAGTGGACAACGTCCTCCACTCCATAGCGAGCAGCCCTACGGTTCGAAGCGAACCAGGAGTTTTGAACAACGTGCAGCCATGCGCCCTGATAGTTCGCCGGCCACCGAACCCATTCACCCTTCTCCAGGGCGACCCCTGATGCCCAACGCAGCCAAATTCTCTCAGCTTCGGGATACTCGCAACGATTACCAAAGAACCGGAAAGCGACTCTTGGAATATTTCCGCCTGGCTCCCCTACGCCAGGGTCTCCGAGCACAGCCCGACCAATGAAGTACTCGCCAATCTTCTCCCGTTGACGATTCATGACCGCCATCACTGCATCTTCGACCCTCCGCCCACCCTTCTCGACCTCATGGGCCCTCAGGAAGGCCACTTCCGGCGATTCCGCTTCCGGGTCGACAAAAAACCCCTCTACTCCCTCAGCGGCAACAAGCACCCCCCCGGACTCTTCATCCGATACCACGTACATCGGAAAATCTGCCTTACCCACTACGGGCAGTTCGCCAGCCACACCTAATCCCCAAACCGGAACTGGTGCAGCGACAATCAAGTCGCTGCACCAGTTAACCAATAGAGCTACTAATTCCACCCCGAGTCAGGGAAATGGGGTGCACTGAAGCGTTGAATCTTCGTGTAATGCGTGGACGTCCAGCCGTATACCTTGACGCCGTTCGGCAGCTCCTTTTCCAGGATTCTGTCAGTTTCAGGCCTGCCCGGCACGCGGTACTCCTTAGAACCTGCCCACCACGGGTGTTCACGTCCCCCGTACGTATCGTGCGAAGGAATCCGCCCTGCCCTCACGTCGTCGTAGGCCGAAGCGATCTTATTGTTCATCCCCCTGGGCAGGGGATCCGACAACCTCCCAGTGGGACAGCCGTTGCTGTTGTGAACGAGGACCGGAGTCTCGCCCGCCAGCACATAGTACGTGTGCAGGCCCTCGATGGTCAGGTCGTACGTGACGTGCTGCGCCGTGTACGCCTTCACACCGACGATCGTGGATGTTCCACCGTCGTCGTTCTGGAGCTTCTGCCCCGTCTTGAGGTCGCCCGCCTGGGTCCAGGCGTTCCGGGTGGCCTCGTAGAACTGGTGGTGCTCGGTGGTGTGGATCGTCTTCGGACCGGCCGGGGTGGCCACCGTGACGTCCACGTAGTCGCGGTCGGTCTTGGTGACGATCACCGCCGCGACGCGGTGCTTCTCCTTGTCCTTCTTGCCCGGCTCGGCCGTCAGGATGTAGTCCCCGGCCTTCACCTGCGAGATCAGCTTGGTCACGCCGGCGGCCATCAGGACCGACGTGGCTCCGATGAAGCTGTGCGGCACCTGCGTGCGGCAGCCGCCGCGGCTCCCGCCCGGCTTCGGCTTCGGCTTCGCCTTCGGGCTGCGGACGCTGCCCACGGCTCCGAAGACGCCGCCCATCGCCGCGCCGATCGCGGTGGCCTTCGCGGCGCCGCCTGCGGAGCAGCCCTCCTCGCTGTTGACGCAGGAGGTTCCGTAGGTGACGGCTCCGCCGAGGGCGCCGTCCGCGGCACCGGCCGCCGCGCCCGCGAGGATGCGTCCGGCTGCCCCGGAGAGCACGCGGCCCACTGAACTGGCCACGGCGCCCCCCAGTGCGCCGCCGATGAGGCCGGTGGCCACACCCACGCCGACGGCCAGGGCGAACCCGCCCAGCGACTTCGGGCCGTCGCTCATCAGGTAGCCGACGCTGTTGGCCGCGATACCCGCGGCCACCGCGCAGCCGACGGCTCCGACACCGAAGCTGCCTACCGTGCAGCCGGCGAAGACGGCGAAGCCGACGCCCACCGAGACGATGGTGGCCGCGTTCTCCTTGACGAAGTCCGCGGTCGCCTTCTTGGCCTTCTGGATGCCCTCGCCGACCTTGTCGAGGCCCTTCGCGACGGTGTCGGCGACGTTCCCGACCACCTTCGCGGCCTGGGACACCCTCGCGGTGACCTGTTTGGCCACCTGCGTGGCCACCCTGCGGCCGTAGTTCTTGACCTGGTTGTACCTGTTCTTGGCCTGTTTGTACTTCTGGCTGCTCCAGTTCTTGACCTTGTGCCCCAGGTCCTTGACCCGGTTCACCGCCGTGCCGAGTTTCCGGCCTGCCGCGTGGGCGAGCCGCAGAGCGCCCGCCTTGAGAGCGTTCTTGACCGCCCTCGCCTGGGCGAGCCGGTGGTTGATCTGGTTCTTGATCGCGGCGACGGACGAGTGGTAGACGCTCGACGCCGTTCTGGTGACCGTGCGCCGCGCGCTCGACAGGGCCTTGGTGGTCTTGTGCCAGCCCTTCGAGATCGCTGAGCCGATGCTGCCCCAGCCGAAGTGACCCGTGGGGTCGACGGTCGCCATCGGGTTGTCGTTGGCGTAGCCGTAGCGGTTGGCCGAGGCGGAGTCACCGGGCGAGCCGGTGCGGACCGTGTCCCGGCTGTTGAACTGGCCGGTCTCCGGGGAGTACCAGCGCGCGGCCATGTTGACCTTGTCGGTGCCCGGGTCGGTCCACCCCGACTGGTAGCCCAACCGGCCGATCATCCCGGTGGACTGGGCCACCTTGCCGAACGGCGTGTACGTGGCCGAGCCGGTCAGCGCCTCCCCGTCCGCGGTGAACTGGGCCACCACGTCCGTGTGCAGGTCGGTCATGGCCAGGACGGCCGCACCCGGGGTCTTCACGCCGATCAGTGAGCCGTCCACGTTGCGGCTGTAGGACGCGACACCGTCCGAGGCCACGTCGTTCCCGGTTCCGCTGTACTGGAAGCCGTACAGCTCGGTGCCGTTGCCGTCCTCGGCGCCCAGTACGCGGTCCAGACCGTCGTAGGCGTAGGTGCGGTCGCCCTCGCTGATCACCCGGTTGAAGGCGTCCGCCGCCGTCGAGGTGGTCTGGCCGCCCTCGTCCGTGACCGAGCGCAGCGTGCCGCGCGCGGTGTAGGAGTAGGAGCTGTGCCCGTCCGAGGTGAGCCGGTTGCGGGCGTCGTAGGTGTAGGTGTCGCCTCCCACGCGGGTGCGGTTGCCGGACGCGTCGTAGCCGTAGACCTCCGTGGTCGTCCCGTTGTTCCAGGACGCCAGGCGGTCGGCCCAGTCGTAGGTGTAGGTGTTGGCGGAGGCTCCCGCCACACCGGTGGTCGTCTTCGAGGTCTCGTTGCCGTTGGCGTCCCACCCGTAGCCGATGTCCGCCAGTTCCTGGCCGGTGGGCGAGGTGAGCCGGTCGTCGGTCAGCCGCTGCAGCGCGTCGTAGGCGAACGTCCGCTTCGCCTTGCCCGTGCCGTAGTCGATGGAGGTGACGTTGCTGTTGACGTCGTAGCCGTAGGACATCGACGTGCCGGTGGCTCCGTCGGCGACCGTCTTGAGGCGGCCCGCCGTGTCGTAGCCGTAGGCGGACGTACCGGAGGCGTCCGTGCGGGAGGTCATCGCGCCGTCGCCGTTGTAGGCGAAGGACGAGGTTCCCGACGGTCCCGCCGTGGAGAGCAGCAGGCCCCGGTCGTCGTAGGTGAAGGTGTCCTTCTCCGTTCCGGCGCCCGCGACGGCGGTGACCCGGTCCGCGGCGTCGTAGTCGTAGGTGTGGTCCTCCGTCGCTGCCTCGGCGCCGGTGCCGGACTGACGGACCAGCCGGCTGTTGGCGTCATAGGCGTAGGAGACCGTCACCCCGCCGGGGGAACGGTTCTCCGTCGGCCGGCCCGCCGCGTCGTAGACGGTGGTGAAGGTCCGGTCCGCGAGGTCCGGATGGGCCGGTGTCGAGGGCTCGATCTCCGACTCCGGCAGCCCCCACGCGTTGTACGTCGTCAGGAAGGGGTTGCCCCGTCCGTCGGTGAAGCGGGTGAGGTGGCCCGCCGCGTCGTACCCGTAGGTGGTGGTGACGGACTCGGTCGCCGAGACCGGTTCCACCACCTGGGTGACCAGACCCGAGGCGTCGTAGCCGAAGGTCGTGGTGTGTCCGCGGTAGTCGGTGGAGGTCAGCGGATTGCCGGAGCGGTCGTAGGTGGAACCGGCGGTCCGCAGTACGGTGCCCGAGGCGTCCAGGTCTCTGGTGGAGACCGGGTTGCCGAACCCGTCGTAGGTGTTCTCGGTGCTCGTGCCGTCGGGCCCCTTGGAGGTGAGCAGCGCTCCCTTCATGGTGTAGGTGTACGTGGAGGAGTTGCCCGCGCCGTCGGTGCTCCTGGTGACCTGTCCCAGGGTGTCGTACGCGTACGTCCGCTCCACCCCGGTCGGGGAGACGGACCGGGAGAGCCGGCCGCCGGGTGCGTCGTACTCGTAGCTCGTCGTGTACGACTGCTGGGTGGGCACCCGCTCGACGCTGGTGCTGGTGACCTGGTTGCCCAGGTAGTCCCAGGTCATCTCCTGACGGGCACCGCCCGGCCGGGTCACCGACAGCTGCTTGCCGTTGTCGGTGTAGCCGTACGTGGTGGTGGCGCCGCTCGGTTCGGTGACCGAGGCGATGGTGCCCAGCTGCGTGTACGTGTACGAGGTGCGGTTGCCCAGCGGGTCGACCTCGGCGGTGACCTGACCGAGCTTGTTGTACTCGTTCCAGGAGGTGGCCGTGATCGGCGTGGCCGAGCCGGGAGCCGTGTAGGCCGGCGCCGTGGTGGAGGTCTCCTGGCCGTCGGCGTCATAGGCGCGGACGGTCACGTTCCCCAGCGGGTCGGCCTGTTCGGTCGCCTCGCCGAACGTGTTGAAACCGGTCATGGAGACGGGGCGGACGGAGACCGGGGTCCCGCCCTCCTGCTCCGCCTGGACGGTCGGCTCGGTGACGGAGGTCTGCCGACCGGCCTCGTCGTAGCCGTAGTCGGTGACGTCGCCGTCGGCATCGGTGATCGACAGCGGCAGGCCGCGCTGGTCGAGCTTCCAGGTGGTGGAGCGCACCGAGCTGCCTGCGGCCGGGAGCGTGCCGCCGTAGAGCGACGACACCTGGGACGAGGTTAGTGCCTCGCCGTAGACCTGGACGTCGTCCAGGCCGCCCTTGAGCCTGCCGTCGTAGCCCGTCCCGATCTGCCAGCGTCCGAGTTGCAGGGCGCCGGTGGCCTCCCATGTGCTGGTGAACGGCTTCTCCTGGACGAGCGTGCCGTTGACATACAGGCGGATCTTCGCCGCCTCGGCGTCGTAGACACCGACGAGATGCGTCCAGGTGCCCGCGGACACCGCGGCCGTACCGGATGCGGCGCTGACGTACGAGGCGCTCGTGCTGTCGGCGACCCGGCGCAGGAACGTCCATCCCAGGCTCGTGGAGTAGTACAGGACGAATCCGTAGACGTTGTCGCCGTTCTGCGAGACCAAGCCCCGGGATGCCGTCGTGTCGGTCACCTTCGCCCATGTGGAGACGGTGAAGCTGCCGCTGGTGTTGACCACCGGGCCGTCGGTCTGCGCGTACGACTGGGCGTCGCCGTCGAAGACGGCACTGCCGCCGTGGTCGGTGTTCCAGTGCATGCCGGTGCCGTGGGCCCCGGTGTTGTTCGCGCCGGAGGAGTCACCGACGGAGTAGCCCGTGGTCTCGTCCAGCGCGTACCGGGCCACCGGCGCCGTACTGCCGTCATGGACGGTGACCCCGGTGACGTTGCCCAACTTGTCGTAGCGGGTGTCCTTGGTGGACACCTCGCCGGAGGCCGGGTCGGTCTCCGACTCGGAGACCACGTTGTCGTCGGGGTCGTAGGAGACCGTCGTCGTCCGGGCGAACCCGGCCGGGTCCAGCACCGAGGAGACCGTACGGTCGGCCGCGTCCACCGTGAAGGCGCTGGTGACCTGACCGTTGTCGGTGACCTGCTTGATCAGGTTGCCGGCCGCGTCGTACGTGTTGTCCCGCAGCGTGAAGGACTTGCCGGACTGGGGGTCCTTGCGGACCACGGTCGCGGAGCGGCCGTCGTCGGTGTAGGTGTACTCCGTCGTCCAGCCCAGCGCGTCGGTGAGGGAGGCGAGGCGTCCCGCCGGGTCGTAGGACCGCGACTCCTGCACCAGGGTGGTCGGGGACGAGGGGTTGTTCGGGTCCCCGGCGTAGTTCAGCAGGCTCCTGGTGAGGAGCCGGCCCTCACCGTCGTAGGCGTAGGTGTTGACCTTCCCGATCGGGTCGGTCTCCCGCACCGTGTTGCCGTAGGCGTCGTACGCGAAGGAGGTGGTACCGCCTCCCGGGTCCGTCCTGCTCGCGAGCTGGTTGTGGGCGTCGTACGTCATCGAGGTGGTACGTGCCGCGTCACCGCCCGACAGGTCGGCGACGGTCTGCGACACGATGTTGCCGTCGGCGTCGTAGCCGGTGGTGGTCCTGGCCTGGTGCACCGCGCCGGTGACCCGGTTGGTGACCTGCGGCCCGGTCTCGGTGACGACCCGGTCGTCCTTGTCGTACGTCCGGGTGGTCGACATGCCCGCGGGGACCGCGTCCGAGGTCTCGGTCCGGGTGGTCAGCCGGCCGAGGCCGTCGTAGCCGAACGCCACCGCGCCGCCGTTGGCGTCCGTGATCCCGGCGAGGTCTCCGTTCGCGTAGTAGCTGTAGGAGGTCTTCCGCCCGCTGGCGGTGGTCACCTGGGACACCAGTCCGGCGGGTGCGGTGGCGGTACCGCCCTCCGCCGCCGGGGTGCCGGCCGTGGTGTACGCCGTCGAGGTGGTCCGGCCCTGCGGGTGCCCGGCCACCGGCGGGGTGGTCACGGACAGCACGTTGCCGTTCGTGTCGTAGGTGTAGGTGGTCAGGTAGGTGTTGTCCGAGGGACCCGAGGAACGGCCGTCGCGCTCGGTGAGCACCAGGTCGTTGCGCCGGTCCATCGGCGGGAACGCGGTGGTCGCGTCCGGGTAGTAGGTGAAGTACGTGGTGGAGCACTTGTCGGCCGCGGTGTCCTGGCAGGTGGTCGCGGAGACCGTGTTGCCGCGCACGTCGTGGCCGGTGACGCGCCGGTTGCCGTTGGCGTCCGTCACGGTGTGCAGGAAGCCACCGGTGTCGTAGCCGTAGGTGGTGCGCTGGCCCTCGGTGTCGATCGACGCCAGCAGGCGGTTGCCCATCTCCGCGTCGTAGACGTAGGTGAGCGTCTTGTCGGCCGGGTCGGTCAGGGTGACCGTGCGGACCGGGGCGACGCCCGAGGACGCCTTGTAGGCGGACCAGTGGCGACCGACCTCGGCCTCGGTCAGCCCCGTGCGGTAGACGGCGACTTCCCCGATGGAACCGTTGAAGTAGCTGATGTCGGCCGGAGAGCTGTACCAGCTCTTGGTGAACCCGGCGCCGATGAAGGTCCGGGTGGTGGTCTGGTCGTCCGGGGTGCCGGTGTAGTCGGCCTGCTTCTTGCCGTCCAGGTAGAGGGTCTGCTGACCACCGGAGGCACTGAGCACCGCGTGGTGCCAGGCGTTGTCGGTCACCGTCGACGTGGAGCCGAAGGTGCTGCCGCCGCTGCCGGACTTGTCCCACCAGTGGCCGTGCAGCTTGTGGTCGGCGCCGACGTAGAGCACCGGACTCCACGAGCCGCCGACCCCGGCGGGGTCGTCGGGCGCGCGGCTCTGGTCGCTCATCAGCACACCGGGCCCGGCGGTCTTGAACCACAGCTCGACCGATCGGTCCGTGCTGTCGTGCCAGACGCCGTACGGCACCTCCGCGTAGGAGCTGGTGCCGTCGAACGCGGCCGCCGTCTCGTCCCCGGCGCCGAACGGGCCGGTGACGCCCTGGGTGACGGTGTTGTAGGTGCCGAAGCCGGTGTGCACCTCGTTGGCGGCCTGCGCGGCGCCCTGGGTGTCGCCCAGACGCCAGTAGCCGTGCGGGGCGGCGCCCATCACGGCCGAGCGGTACACCTGGGAGGAGCCGGTGACGGTGGCAGGGTGCAGCTTCCAGGTGCCGCCGTTGCCGTCCGTGGCCTGCAGGACCGTGTCATCGGCGGTGCCGTAGACCACCGAGGACCGGGTCTTGCCGCCCGGGGTGGTGATGCCGTCCAGCAGGCCGGCGGAGTGGGTGGCCGCCTGGTACTGGGCACCGATCTGCTCCGCGCCCAGGGGAGCGGTGTAGATCGCGACCTCGGCGAGCTGCCCGGCGTAGTGGCCGAGTTCGTCGTCCGGGTCCATCGCCGGCCAGCCGTGGGTGTTCACACCCGCGCCGAGCGTGATGTACGGGGTGTTCCAGTCCTTGATCTCACCGGACTTGGTGCCCTGGGAGACACCGTCCAGGTACATGGTCTGGGTGTTGCCCGCACCGGTGAGCGCCGCCTGGTGCCACTGGCCGTCGGTGACGGTGGCTGAGGAGGTGATCGTGGTGCCGCAGTTCCCGGTCGCCAGGCAGCCGCGCAGCTTGCCGTCGGTGCCGACGAAGAGTGCCGGGGTGTTGTAGTGGGTGCTCGCGACCGGGTCGGCCGCGCTCATCGGCTGGTCGCCGTAGTAGAAGAGCACGCCGCCGGCCTGGGTGGTCTTGAACCACAGCGAGATCGTCGTGTACGAGGGTGTGGCGCCGGGGGCGCTCGGCATCTCCACGTACGAGGTGGAGCCGTTGAAGCCGGCCGTCTTCAGGGTGGAGCCGGCCAGCAGGCCGGAGCCGCCCAGGGCCACGTCGTGGTAAAGGGCGTTGTACTTGCCCTGGTTGACGGAGACGGCGTCCGTGGCGACGGTCGCACCGGTGTCCTCACCGAGCCGCCAGAAGGCGTACGGGTCGGCGTCCAGCACCGTGGTCCGGTGGTGGTTGCCGGTCGCGTAGGTGTACGTGGTGCAGGCGGTCGGGTCGGCCGGCGGGCACACGCCCGTCAGCTGGTCGCCGGTGTAGCCGTATGTCCAGGTCTGGGCCGTGGTCGCGTCACCCGCGACGGACGGATCGGTGGTCACCGTGCTCACGTGCGCGGCGGTGGCCCCGGCCGGCGTGGACCAGGCCAGGGTCAGCGAGCGGTTCGATGTGGTGTTGGTGACCTTCGTCAGCCGGTGGGAGGTGTCGTAGGCGAAGGTCTCCGCCCGGCCGGCGTAGTCGGTGATGCCGGATATCGCGTAGCTGCCCGTCGTGCCGGTGGTCCCGGTGAAGCTGTAGGCGGTGAAGTCCTTGTCCGTCAGCTTGTAGCCGCCGGTGACGGCCTGCAGCCGGGCGTAGCGGCCCAGTGGCGGCACGAACGTCCCGTCGCCGTTGCGTCCGAAGGCGATCTGCTCACCGCCCGGGTAGGTGAGCACCACGCTGGTGACCGTGCCCGTGCTGTCCTTGGCCTCGGTGGCACGCATGTCGGCCACGGTGGACCAGCCGGCACCGAAGGCGTTGTCGATGCGCGGGTCGAGGCTGTTGTACGCGCGGTCGATGCGCAGCGAGGGCCCGACCACCGAGACGTCGGCGTCGGTGTCCGCGGTGGTGTAGTTGCCGTCGGACGGGTCGAACTCGTGGCCGTTGGCGTTCTGCGCCAGTCCCGAGGTCACCGGGGGCTGCGGCACCGCGGTGGAGAACCGGCTGGCCGAGTACAGCACCGCGTCGTAGCCGTCGGTGACGCTCACGTACCAGAGGTAGTTCTTCGACCAGGTGAGCTTGCCCGCCGGCACGCGCCAGGTCGGCGAGGAGGTGAGGCCGGAGGAGGCCACGGGCGTGTTGCTGCCGGAGTCCGCGTCGTACACCTCGAAGGAGTACGAGAGGGCACCGGGCCAGTTGTCCGCGTCGCTCGCGTAGACCAGCAGTTCGGGCTGGAGGGTGCGGGCCCGGTAGTTCACCGGCGGGTACTGGGCGTTGACCTGAGGCTTGGTGTTCGGCGTGTAGGTGAGTTCGAGCGCCGGACGGAAGCCGGAGGTGGACGAGTTGTCCGAGTGGAACTTCTTCCAGTGCAGGCCGTCGTTGACCGGGGCGGTCAGCGCCAGCCCGTACTGGGTGGCTCCGACGGCGATCTGGTCGAACCACGAGGTCGGGAGGGTGACCGGCATCTTCACGCCCACGCTGGTGGAGGCGCTGGTGTTGGTGCAGGAGGAGCCGGGGTCGACCGTGGCCGAGCCGATGGCCGTGCTGTAGGACGGCCCCGGGTAGGTCGTGGTCGTCGTGGGCGACCAGGACTGGCTCACCGGGTGCACGTAGAACACCTCGGCCGTGCAGGTCGAGGACCAGGAGGCGTAGACGTTCAGCTTGGCGGACGTGACTCGCTGGCCCTTGAGCGTCGTGCCGAGCGAGGAGAACTGCAGGAAGGAGTTCGCCTTGTTCGTCCCGGAGTCGTAGGAACCGACCTTGATGACGTTCTCGGTGGACCGGTCGGCGCTGTAGTTGTTCTGGACGTAGGTGGTGTTGCTGGCGGTGATGGTCGGGTCGACGGTGACCGGGTAGACCCGCTCGGGCGCGTCCAGCCATGCCCGGTCGGCGGTCATCCGCAGGACCGTCGAGCCGCCGGAGCGGACCAGTGTGAAGTCGACGGCCCGGGACGCGGTGGCGTCACCGGAGCGCGGGTCGATCTTCGAGTCCGCCATGAACGCGTGCGGGACGGTCGCGGCCACCGTGCCCTTGGCGTCGGTGAACTCCACGTCACCGGCGGCCGTGATGCGCGGGGTCAGCTCCTCGGCGTCCAGCAGGAAGTCCCAGGAGTTCGGTGCGTCCGGCGACCGCAGGACCAGGTTCTCCTTGAACCCCTCGGCGAGCGGCACCATCTGGACGTCGGTGTCGGCCAGCACGCCCGGGTAGGTCACGGTGCCGTCGGAGGCGACCGAGGGTTCGGCCTCGGCGGCACCCTTCAGGGAGTACGAGAGCCGCTTGCCGGAGCCGAAGTCCACCGAGGCCAGGCGGTGGTCGGAGGCCTTCGGGGCGAAGTCCACGCCGAGCGAGTTGGCGCGTTCTTCGAGCCTGCCGCTCCCGTCCTTCTCCAGGGTGGTGTCGATCGGCTTCCAGGCGCCGTCGGTGCCCTTGAAGTTGGCCCGGCCCGTGTAGTGGCGCACGGTCGCCGAACCGTCGTCGTTGGCGTAGTAGTCGGAGGTCGCCGTGGACTTCCTGGCGTCCCGCTTGCTGGTACGCGGGTCGAAACCGTCGCCCGACCCGGCGGCGGGACCCGTGGTCACGGTGTGGGGGCGGTCGGACTGGCGCTGATAGGGGGCCAGTTCGCCCTTGCCCCTGCCGGGCGCGCGGCCGGCGGAGCCCTCGTGGCTGGTCTTCCCCGCCGTGGCGTGGTGACCCTTGCCGCGGGCCGTACCGCCCTGCTGCTCGGGGGTGTGGACGGGGTCCTCGTGTGCCCGGTCCCAGAGCCCCGAGAGAGAGAACCCGGGCAGGCTCACCGGTTCCAGCCTGGCCCCGGTGGCCATGGCGGTCTCCGTGGACAGCGCGCAGGAGAGGGAGACGAGGACGGACAATGCCGTGATCCGCGCTCTTCGCCTGCCGGTGCGACCCGGTGCGAAGAAGCGGGGACCACGGTCCCAGCGTTTGAACATGGACAGCCTTTACTTACACGGGACTTATGTGAACCCCCGTGAGCCTGCCCGATCTTCGAACTGGAATTTGAGCCGGGGTAGCTGGTTTTGCTGTTCGTTTGCCGAACCGCCCGCGCGCGTCCGGCCTCAGGCGTCACCTGCGTCGACGGTTCGTCGGATCGCGTCCGAGACGCCCTTTTCGGTCGCCTCCCCGGACCGCACGTTCGTGATGTTGGAGGCCTCGCGCGTGCCGTCGAGCAGGACGAACCTCACCTCGGGGTTGCGTGCGGCCTCCTCCTGGGCGACCTTCACCTCGGTGCTGCCGGCGGCGAGGATCACCTCGCACCGACGCTGCACCAGGCCGTTGAACACGGGGCGGACGGCCGCCTCCGACTGGTCGCCCATCACGGGAACGTAGGTCACCCGTATGCGGGTGTCCGAGGAGGCTTCCTGCATCCCCGCCCAGACGGGGGCGGCGGGGGCCCCGGCCGTGATGCCCTTGTCGTCGGTGAGCAGGCAGGCGTCGAAGTCCCGGTACTGCCGCGCCCGGGGATCCGGGGGCGCCGGCTTCTCATCCCCGGTGAAGGCACGCACCCCGAGGAGCGCCAGTGTGACGGCCACCGCCCCGGTCACGGCAAGGCCGCGTCGGCCGCGCAGTGCCGAGCCCGCCGTCCGCAGCAGCCGACGTGCCGTCGCACCGGACCGAGGTGGGGTCTTCCGGGCGGACATGCGCCATGCGCGCCGCGTCTTCATCGAGTCCGCCCCTCGTGCGCGCCACGCGTCGCGACCGGCCGGGGACGGGCCGCGGCCCCGGTGTCGGGCATCCGGGGCGGCGGCAGTTCGTTCTCGGACGGGGCGTGGTTCACGATCGACGGACCTTTCTCGGGGCACGCGGTCAGGGGCGACGCACGGGTGCGCACCTGGACGGCGCCCCCGGACGACGCCGTACGGTACAGCCCGGCTCCCGGGGGCCTTCCCTCCGGGGCGTGCGACTCCGGGCCGGTCGCCGTCGGGGTCCCCGGTGGCCGCCGGATGTGTCGCGGGTGGGCGCGGGGGTGGGAATCCTTCGGCACCGGCACGGTCGAGTCGGCAACGGAACGGGCTAGTTCCAGCCTCGAATCGGCCACCGACCGGCATCGGTACGTCTTCGGTTCGGCAACGGAAACAACTCGATCCGGGGAACGGGTGCCGACCGGTCGCCGAACTGCTCGCCGTCGACGGTGAATCTGTCCGGAATTGAGCCAACTGAGGCGGGTGCGGTGCGGCTACGGAGGGTGTTCGCCGCGACGGGGAGGGATCGAGTGCCTGATTGACGAGTTCAGGCCAACCCTTTACGGTCTGCGCCTGGATTGATCCATTCCGGATCATCGGAACCGTCGAACCCTGGGGGAGACACCATGAACTGGTTCATCGAGCCGCTGAAGAAGTACGCGGTGTTCAGCGGGCGCGCGCGCCGCAAGGAGTACTGGAGCTTCGCGCTGTTCGTCTGGGTCATCTACAGCGTGCTGATGGGTATCGGCAACGGGGCCGAGGTTACGGCCTTCCAGGTTCTCGCGATCGTCTTCTTCGTCGCGATCCTGATCCCCTACCTGGCCGTCGGCGTCCGCCGACTGCACGACACGGGCCGCTCCGGTTGGTGGATCCTGTTCGGGCTGGTCCCGCTGGTCGGCGACATCACCCTGTTCGTCTTCGCGGTTCTGGACAGCAAGCCGGGCCCCAACGAGTACGGCCCGAACCCGAAGGAGACGGACGTGGTTCCGGCGACCGCCGCCTGATCACCGCGCTCCTCTTCGTTTCGCCCGGCGGCGGTTGACGCCGCGGGGCCGGTTCCCTCCGGCCACCTCCTCCCTCGTCCGGGTCCGCCCCTGCCGCCGGCCCGCCCCCTGCCGGCCTCGCCCGCGGGGCCGGTCCGTGCGGGATGCCGGGAGTCTCACGGCGGACCGAACCCCGCGGTGCGTGGCGGCGCGGGGCCTCGGCCGGGTCAGGTCGGCCGGGGCCCCGCGCCGGGCCGGAACGGGGCGCGTCCGGGGCGGATCGTGCCGCGTCGGGCCGGGGTGGCTACGGCAGCGCGTGCACGTGCGTGCCGACGGCGTTCGACCAGGCGTTGCCCGCCGTGGCGTCCCAGTTCGTGGACCACGTCATCGCGCCCCTCAGGCCGGGGTACGTCTTCGATGGCTTGAAACTGCCGCAACCGGTGCCCTGGGTCAGGCAGTCCAGGGCGGCGTTGACCACGGACGGTGACACGTAGCCGCTGCCCGCGCCGCGGGTCGAGGCGGGCAGGCCCAGGCCGACCTGGGAGGGGGAGAGGCCGCCCTCCAACTGGATGCAGGCGAGCGCGGTCAGGAAGTCGACCGAACCCTGGCTGTAGACCCTGCCGTCGCAGCCCAGCATGGAACCGCTGTTGTAGTACTGCATGTTGACGACCGTGAGGATGTCCTTGAGGTTCAGGGCGGTCCGGAAGTAGGCGTTGGACGTCGACTGCATGTCGATGGTCTGCGGGGCCATCGTCAGGATCAGGGAGGGGCCCGCCTTCGCCGACAGGGAGCGCAGCGCCTGCGTCATGTAGGTCGCGTTGAGTCCGTTCTCCAGGTCGATGTCGACGCCGTCGAAGCCGTACGTCTGCATCAGCGTGTAGACGGAGTTCGCGAAGTTCGCCGCGGAGGTGGGGTCGTTGACGGAGACGGTGCCGTTCTGGCCGCCCACCGAGACGACGACCTTCTTGCCGGCGGCCTGCTTGGCCCTGATGTCCGCCTTGAACCGGTCGACGGTGTAGCCGCCGAGGCCGGCCGTGTCGAGGTGGAAGGCGACGGCCCCCGGGGTCGTCGTGGCGTCGGCGAAGGCCACCGCGATGATGTCGTACGCCGGCTGCACGTCCGACAGTTCCTGGACGGTCGCCCCGTTGTCGAAGTTCTGCCAGTAGCCGGTCACGGCGTGCTCGGGCAGATCCGTACCGCCCCCTCCACCGCCGCCCGGCGCCGCGGTCGTGGCCGTCACCGGCGCGGACTTCGGTGACTCGCCCGCCGCGTTCGCCGCCGTCACCCGGAAGCTGTACGAGGTCGAGGCCGCCAGGCCGGTCACCGTCGCCGAGGCGCTCGTCACCGACGCCACCTTCGTGCCGTCGCGGTAGACGTTGTAGGACGCCGCGTCCGGCACCGCGCTCCAGGACAGGGACACCGACGAGGACGTCGTTCCGGCGACCGCCAGGCCGGTGGGAGCGGCCGGGACCGTCGGGGCGGGGTCGCCGCCGGAACCACCGTCGGGGCCGTGGACGGAGATGTCGTCGGCGTAGTACGGGGCCTGGGCGTACCAGCCGTGGGTGTAGAGCGTGACCGAGGTCGTGGCCGCCCCCGTGGTGAAGCTCGTCGTCAACTGCTTCCAGGCCGGGGTGCCGGGGGTCCAGGTCGACACGTCCGTCGTGCCGGTGCCCGTCACGCCCAGGTAGGCGTACCCGCCCTGCACCCATGCGCTCAGCGTGTAGGCGGAGTCGGGCTGGACGGCCACCGTCTGGGTGCACCGGGCGTTGTCCTGCCCGCCGGGGGTGGCCTTCAGTGCGCCGGCGCCGCCGTGCACGGGGGAGGAGACGGTCGTGCCGCTGCTCGCGGAGCAGGTCCAGCCGGCCAGGCCCGACTCGAAGCCCGCGTTCTTCACGTTGTTGACGTCGGCGGCCGAGGCCTGGCCCGCGCCCGCGAAGGAGAGGGCGAGGGCTGCCACGAGGGTTCCCGCCCAGGCGCGTCTGGGCAGGGCTGGTGCGCGGTCCACTGGTGCCTCCGGGGAGGGAGAGGGGGGTAGGGACACGGTGGCCACCGTCGACGTATCAAGTTGGTCCAGACCAATTCAACTGTCAAGAGTCCGGGCCGAATCCGCCCGCCGAACCGACATCGCGGCGGACGTCTGCGCAACCTGTCCTGATTTGAAGCGACTTGTGCGGCGGTGTTTCGCGCGGAGCTGCGGAAAGGCTGTTCTCCGGTCACAGACGCGTGGTTACAGTGCTCAGGTAGTCACGCAGTGAAGTCATCTCGGTGCGCCGGTGTCACACCCGGCCACCGACAGGCGTGGATGGGGAGCTGCGCGTGCCAACTGCCATTGCCGTGACCGGTGCCGACCTGGCACTGCCGGCGCAGGACGAGCGAACCCTGCCCGCGGCCGTCCTGGGGGACATCGACCGACAGCCGCTGGAGCAGGCGCTCCGCGCCGTGCAGAACCTCGTCGAACAGCACGGGCACGTCGTCGTCGTGCACTCGGGGGCGACACCGCCCGGCGTGGAGCGCAGACTTCGCACCATCCGCTCCCTGCTGGAGAGCGACCGCATCGCCTTCCTCCGGCCCGACCTGCCGCCGCTGGCCGTCGCCGTCCTCGCCCGCCAGCTGCGCCAGCTCGCCTCCTGCGACCTCGGCCCCGGCGTCCTCGCCTCCGCCGGCCGGCTCCTCACCCACTACCTCCACGCCGGCGCCCTGCTCGGCTCCCTCACCCGCCTCGACCGCATCCCCGTCGACCTCAAGGCGCACGCCCGCTCCTGGGTGCCCGGCAGCCAGTTCGCCGTCCTCGCCCACCCCGAACCACGCGTCGTACGGCTCGGCACCCCGGACGCCGCCCTGCCCGGCCCCGACTTCGCCACCTCCCTGCTCGTCGCGCGGGGGCAGCTCCAGTCCGACTGGGTCGGCAGCACCCTCGCCCCGGCCTGGCAGGCACGCGGCCTGCGCGAGGCACCGCTGCCCGCCGAGTCCGCCGACTGGTGGGGCACCGGCAAGGCCATCGAGTTCTGCGCCTACCTGCCCGACCTGCCCGTCCTCTACCAACTCGTCGCCTCCGTGCGCCAGAACCCCTGCCACTGGTGCGGCCTCGACGTCATCGGCGACCGCTGCGTCTTCTGCTCCGCCACGCCGCCCGTCCTCGGCGAACTCCAGCCCTACGGCGGCCCGCAGCCGTACGGCCGCCGGCTCCCGGTCGGCTGATCGCGCCCCGTCCCCGCCCCGCCCACCCCCGATGAGGTTGCACGGTCCATGAACTCCCGTCAGCGCCGCGGCGTGATCCTCCTGCTCCTGTCGGTCCTGTGCGCCCTCGGCGCGTTCGCCGGCGTGCTCTCCGTCATCAGCGACGTGAAGTCCAAGGTCGGTCCCGAGGTCACCGCCTACCGGCTCAAGAGCAACATCAAGCCCTACACCGTACTCAGCGCGGACCAGTTCAAGCAGATCGAGATGCCCGAGCGCTGGCTGTCGGACACCGCCGTCACCGACCTGTCCGAGATCCGCGGCAAGACCGCCGTCACCACCCTGCACGCCGGGTCCCTGCTCCAGCGGGACATGATCGTCGACCGGCCCGCCCTCCAGCCCGGTCAACAGGAGGTCGCCATCATGATCGACGCGGCGACCGGCGTGGCCGGCAAGATCACCCCGGGTGCCACCGTCAACGTCTACGCCACCTTCGAGGGCGACAAGAAGGGCGAGCCCGACCAGTCCCGGGTCATCGTGACCGGTGCCCACGTCCTCGACGTCGGCAGGCTGACCGCCCTCGAACCCGACGCGGACCGCCGCACCCAGCCCACCGAGGCCGTCCCCATCACCTTCGCGCTGTCCGCGATCGACGCCCAGCGCATCACCTACGCCGAGTCGTTCGCCAAGCGGGTCCGCCTGGCGTTGGTCGCACCCGGCGGCGACGGCGGCGTCCCCGCACAGGACCGGACGTACGAACTCGCCAAGGACAAGTGAGAGGCCCGCATGACCACGAGGATCCTCCCGGCGGTCGGCGACGCGGACGCCGTCCGGTCCATCACCACCCTGCTCGGCCAGCTGCCCGACGTCGAACCCCTCGCCCCCGTCGTCGACTCCACCCAGCTCGTCGACACCCTCGCCCGGCTCGCCGCCGAGTCGGTGGGCGAGCTGCCCGAGGTCGTCGTCGTCCACGAGCGGATCGGCCCGGTGCCCGCACTGGAGCTGATCCGCGAGGTCTCCGTCCGCTTCCCGGCCGTCGGCGTCATCCTCGTCACCGCCGACGCCGGACCCGGCCTGTTCTCCGCCGCCATGGACTCCGGCGCCCGCGGCCTGGTCGCCCTGCCGCTGTCCTACGACGAACTCGCCAGCCGCGTCCAGGCCGTCGCCCAGTGGTCGGCGGGCGTCCGGCGCCATCTCGGCCACGGCGGCGACGTGTTCACCGGCGCCGGCGGCACCGTCGTCACCGTCAGCGGCGCCAAGGGAGGCGTCGGCGCCACCGTCACCGCCGTCCAGCTCGCCCTCGCCGCTCAGGCCTCCGGCCACAGCACCGTCCTGGTCGACCTGGACCTCCAGACCGGCGACATCGCCTCCTACCTGGACGTCCAGTTCCGCCGCTCGGTCGTCGACCTCGCCACCATCACCGACATCACCCCCCGCGTCCTGGCCGACGCCGTCTTCCAGCACGACACCGGCGTCGCCCTCCTCCTCGCACCCGCCGAGGGCGAACGCGGCGAGGAGGTCACCGACCGCGCCGCCCGCCACCTCGTCACCGCACTGCGCTCCCGCTACGAGGTCGTCGTCATCGACTGCGGGGCCCAGCTGGGCGGCGCCGGCGCAACCGCCGTCGAGATGGCCGACCGGGCCCTGCTGGTCACCACCCCGGACGTCGTCGCGGTCCGCGGCGCCAAACGCGTCGTCCGCATGTGGGACCGGCTCCAGATCCGCAAGGCCGAGGAGACCACCGTCGTCGTCAACCGCCACACCCGCGGTACGGAGATCCAGCCGCCGCTCGTCCAGAAGATCACCGGCACCGGCATCGCCGGCACCGCGGTCCCCGCCGCCTACAAGGAACTCCAGGCCGCGGTGGACGCCGGCCGCCTGCACGAACTCGACCACAAGGGCACGGTCAAGCAGGCTCTGTGGACGCTCGCCGGTGAACTCGGCCTGGTCAGGTCCCCGGAGGGCCACCGTGCCGGGGGACGGCTGCGCGGCGACCGATCCGCGGGCGGCTTCCGGCGGCGCAGGGAGGGCGGGGGATGAGGCGCCCGCCGACCGACCGGGGCCAGGTCACCGTCGAGTTCCTCGGCATGATCCCGCTGATCGTCGTCACCCTGGTGCTGCTGTGGCAGTTCGTGCTCGTGGGGTACACCTTCACGCTCGCGGGGAACGCTGCCGACGAGGCGGTCCGCGCGGCGACGGCCGCCGAACCGGGGGCGCGCGAGGGAGCGTGCGAGCGGGCGGGCCTCGACACGCTGTCGGGGGCCTGGAGGGGGGACGCACAGGTGACCTGCACGACCGGCGGCGGCTATGTGAAGGCCTCCGTCTCCCTGAGAGTTCCCGTTCTCTTCCCGGGCGTGATCGGCTTCCCGTTCACCGTGCACGGCTCGGCGGGAGCGGTGGAGGAGGTGACCGACCGAAATGGCGCCTGACGAGGCAGCGGAGGAAACGGAGCGGACGGTGCCGCGGCGCGGCCGGAGCGCCGAACCGCGCGGCGGGCGACACCGACACCGACACCGACCCCGGACCCGGACCCGGGCCGCGGGACTCGGGGACCGGAGCGCGGGGATCCCCGGCGGGGGCGGCGGCGCCCGGCTGAGGCGCCGCACCGCCCGGACCCCGGACCGTGCCTCGCACCGCTGGGGCCGCCCCGGCGGGCCGCGCCGCGGGCACATGCTGCTGCGGCGCCGCACCGCCCGGCTCGTGCGCGGCGGAGGGGACCGGGGGCAGGTCGCCCTGGAGTACCTGGGCTTCGTGCCCGTCCTGCTGCTCGTCGCACTCGCCGGCGTCCAGCTCGGCCTGATCGCCTACGCCGCCCAGCAGGCCGGTACGGCGGCCCGCTCCGGCGCCCGCAGCGCGTCCCTCCACCAGGGCGCCCAGCAGGGCTGCACCCGGGCCGTCAGCGGCTGGCTCGCCGACGGCACCCAGTGCTCCGCCGCCGAACTGGGCGAGGAGGTCCAGGTCACCGCCGACGTCGACATCCCTTCCCTGGTCCCCGGCTGGAGCTTCGGGCAGGCCCACCGGACGGCGACCATGCCGCTCGACCACTGACCCCGGACGTGCCGCCCGGCGGCCGGGAGGCCGACGAACCCGCCCCCTGCCCCCGGCCGACGGCCAGGACCGCCGACCCCCACCACGACCCCCGACCACCGACCGAGGAGGACCGGACGGATGAGCCTGCGGGCACGCATCAACTCCCCCGAGGAGCAGGGCAGCCGGGGCGAGGACGGCCACCTGGTCGCCTCCTACCGCGCCAAGCTCCTGGAGGAGATCGACCTCGCGGAGATGGGCGCGCTGGCCGCCGCCGAGCGCCGGGCCCGGCTCGAACGCGTCCTCGGCCACATCATCAGCCGCGAGGGCCCGGTCCTGTCGACGGTCGAACGCGCCCAGCTGATCCGCCGGGTGGTCGACGAGGCGCTCGGGCTCGGCATCCTCGAACCGCTGCTGGAGGACGCCTCCGTCACGGAGATCATGGTGAACGGACCGGACGCGATCTTCGTGGAGCGGGCCGGCCGGGTCGAGCAGCTGCCCCTCCGCTTCGCCTCCGCCGACCAGCTGATGCAGACCATCGAACGCATCGTCTCCACCGTCAACCGGCGCGTCGACGAATCGAACCCCATGGTCGACGCACGCCTCCCGTCCGGCGAACGCGTCAACGTCATCATCCCGCCGCTGTCGCTGACCGGGCCGATCCTCACGATCCGCCGCTTCCCCCGCTCCTTCACCCTCCAGGAGCTGATCGGCCTCGGCTCGCTCGACGAGCACATGCTGTTCCTGCTGGCCGGCCTGGTGCAGGCCAGGTTCAACGTGATCGTCTCCGGCGCCACCGGCACCGGAAAGACGACCCTGCTCAACGCCCTGTCCGGGCTGATCCCCGACGGCGAGCGGATCATCACCATCGAGGACTCCGCCGAGCTCCAGCTCCAGCAGCACCACGTCATCCGCCTGGAGTCCCGTCCGCCCAACGTCGAGGGCCAGGGCCGGATCAGCATCCGCGACCTGGTCCGCAACTCGCTGCGCATGCGCCCCGACCGGATCGTGGTCGGCGAGGTCCGCGGCGGTGAGTCGCTGGACATGCTCCAGGCCATGTCGACCGGCCACGACGGCTCCCTCGCCACCGTCCACGCCAACAGCGCCGAGGACGCGCTCACCCGCCTCCAGACCCTGGCCTCCATGTCCGACGTCGAGATCCCCTTCGCCGCCCTGCACGACCAGATCAACAGCGCCGTCGACGTGATCGCCCAGCTCACCCGCTTCCCCGACGGCGCCCGCCGCATCACCGAGATCGCCCTGCTCGACAGCCACGGCGGCGAGCCGTACCGCCTGGCCACGGTGGCCCGGTTCGAGGCGCAGCCGATGACGCACGACGGGCGCGTGCACGGCGCCTTCCGCCACTTCCCCCTCCCGCGCCGCACCGCGGACCGCCTCTTCCTGGCGGGCCAGCCCGTCGCGCAGGCCTTCGGAGTGGCGCACTCCCCGGACGAGCTGGCCCTGCGCGAGGCCAGGTAGGACAGGCAGGACGGACACCCACCATGGACCTTCAGACCCTGATCACGCTGACCACCGGCGTCACCCTGCTGACCTGCCTGCTCGCCGTCCTGGGCGTGCACACCTACGCCCAGGGCCGGGCCCGGCAGGCGGCCCTGGTGGACCGCCTCACCCACACCCACCCACTCCCGCCCGCCGGCCGCCGACGCCGTTTCCGCCACCTGGACCGCAGGCTGCGCCGCACGCGGCTCGGCCGGAAGCTCGAACTGAAGCTGGCAGCCACCGGCCTGGACGCGACCCCGGCCGAGTTCGTCGTCGCCGTGCTCACCGCGGTCGCCGCCCTGTGGCTGATCGGCCATGCGGCACTGGCCCCCTTCTTCGGCCCGATCGCCGGCCTGCTCGGACTGGGGGCGGCCGTCCAGTTCCTCAACTGGCAGCGCCAGAAACGTATCGAGAAGTTCATCAACCAACTCCCCGAACTGGCCCGCATCCTGGCCAACGCCACCCAGGCCGGCCTCGCCCTGCGCACCGCCGTCGGCATGGCCGCGGAGGAGCTGGAGGCCCCGGCCGGAGAGGAACTCGGCAAGGTCGCCGACCAGTTGGCGATCGGGGTCCCCATGGACGACGCGCTGGGAGAGCTGGCGGACCGCCTCCCCTCCCGCGAACTGGTCGTCCTGGTCACGACCCTGGTCCTGTCCAACCGGGCGGGCGGCCAGGTCGTCGGCGCCCTGCGCAACCTCACCCAGACACTGGAGGAACGCAAGGAGACCAGGAGGGAGATCCGCACCCAGCTCTCCCAGGTCAGCATGACGTCGTACGCCGTCCCCGTGCTCGGCATCGGGTCGCTGCTGCTGATGGACGGCGTCAAGGACGGCGCCCTGGCGCGCATGACGGGCTCGCCCGTCGGCCAGGCCTGCGTGATCGTGGCGTTCGCCCTGTACACGGTGGGTTTCGTGCTGATCCGCCGCATGTCGCGGATCGACGTCTGACGGGGGAGGACGGACATGGACCTGGGAACGGTGGGCCTGCTGCTCGCACTGCTGATGGGCCTGAGCGTGTGGGGCGTCTTCGCCGGCATCCGCATGTACCGGGCGGACGTCAGACTCCCCAGCGACCTGGCACTCGCACTGGAGGTCGGCGCCACCCGCACGGGCGCCGTCGACTCGCTCATCGACCGCATGGGAATGCGCTACGCCCCCGCCGTACAGCGCCTGATGGGCCCGAAACTGGTGGCCCGCGTCCGCCGCCGCATCGACCGGGCGGGCAACCCCGGCGGCCTGACCATCGACCGCTACGCGGCCCGCAGGGCCGTGTACGGAGCCCTGGGCGCGGTGGGCTTCCTGGTGTTCCTCCTGCGCGGGAACTACCTGGTGGCGCTGCTCCTCCTGGCCTTCGGGGTGTTCTGGGCCGAGGTCGGCATCTGGGCGGCCGTCCGCGTCCGCAAGGACGTCATCGAACGCACCCTGCCCGACTTCCTCGACGTCCTCGCGGTCGTGGTCAGCGCCGGCCTCGGCTTCCGCCAGGCCCTGGACCGCGTGGCCTCCCACTACGAGGGTCCCTGGGCCGACGAGATCCGCATCACCCTCCGCCAGATGGACCTCGGCATGAGCCGCCGCCAGGCCTTCGCCGAACTCAGGCGCAGGAACGACTCCGAGCAGGTCGCGATGTTCGTCACCGCCCTGCAACAGGGCGAGGAACTCGGTGCACCCATCGTCGAGACACTGGTCTCCCTGGCCAGGGACATGCGCCGCACCGACGCACAGAACGCCCGCCGCAAAGCAGCCCGTGCCGTCCCGCGCGCCACGCTGATGATCACCACGTTCATGGTCCCCGCGACGATGCTGTTGCTCGGCGCCGGGCTCCTGCTGGGATCGGGCACCGACTTCGGGTCCATCACCGGGGAGTAGGGGGAGGGGAGATGGCACTGACCGTGGCGAGGCCACCGCGTGGCCCCGGGAGGACCACCGGGGGCCGACGGGCCCCCCAGGGGCCGCACGCACCCGTCCGGCACACCGACACGCAGGGCGGGGACGGCACCCCGGACAGCGCCGAAGACCTCCGGCCACCCGCACCCCCCGCGACGGTGGGCAGGGCGCCGCACCCCGAACGCAACGCCCTCCAGGCGATGTGCCGCCAGGTCTTCGGCTTCCGCCTGGCCATGATCGCCCTGGCCGCCCCCTCCGCTCTCCTCAACGCCGCCCCGGGCCTCGGCGTCCGCCTGGTGGCCGCGGCGGTCGTCGTCACCTTCATGGCCTCGTACGCCCTCTTCCGCGACTGGGAGCGCTTCGGGCCCCTGCTCCTTCGCCACCCCACCCTCCTCGCCGTCGACACCCTCCTCGGCTCCCTGCTGCTGATCTCCGCGGGCCCCGACACGACCCTCGCCTACGTCAGCGTCTGCACCCCCCTCCTCGCCGGCATCGTCTACAGCTGGCGGGGCGCGGCCTGCTTCGCCTCCCTCCAGGCGCTCATCCTCCTGCTGGTCCACGGCGTGCAGGGCGGGACGGCGGCACCGGCCGAGGCCCTGCTCCTGCCCGGTCTGTGCGTCATCACGGGCGCGCTCGGCTCCACCCTGCGCAACCTCCTGCTCCGCTTCGGCGCCGCGACCCAGGCCCTCACGGCCGTGCAGTCCCGCCTGGCGGTCACCGAGGCCGTGAGCGCCGAACGAGCCCGGCTCGCCCGCGAGATGCACGACTCGGTCGCCAAGACCCTCCACGGCGTCGCACTGGCGGCGGAGGGCCTCGCGGCCTCCGCCGACCGCATGGACCCGGCCGGGGTGGAGCAGCAGGCCCGCGTCATCGCCGGTTCCGCCCGCCGCGCGGCGGCAGAGGCCAGGGACCTGCTGAGGGACCTGCGCACGGACACCGCCCACGACGCCGCGGCACACCTCGCCGATCCCGACGTCCTGCACCGCCTGGCCACCCTCACCCGCCGCTTCACCTCCACCACGGGCGTACCGGCGACCTACCACCTCACCGGCGCGGAACTTGCACCCCGCCTCCCGCCCGGCGTCACCCGCCAGCTCCTCACCATCGCCGGGGAGGCTCTGGAGAACGCCCACCGCCACGCCGCCCCGGCACACGTCGACGTCACGGCAGGCGTGCAGAACGGCATCCTCCACATCAGCGTGCACGACGACGGCCGCGGCCTGCCGACCGGCACCACCCTCGACCAACTCCGCCGGGCGGGCCACTTCGGCCTGCTGGGCATGGTCGAACGCGCCGCCTCGGTGGGCGCGCGCATCCGCATCGGCCCCGGCCGGCGCCGCACGGGCACGGAAGTCCGCCTGGAACTCCCCCTGCCCTCCCGAGAAGGAGACCTCCGATGAGCGCCCAGCCGCCCCTGAGGGTCGTCGTCGCCGACGACAACCCCGTGGTCCGCGCGGGCCTGACCGCCCTGCTCTCCGCCCACGCCGGCCTCACGGTCGTGGCCGAGGCCGCGGACGGTCACCAGGCCTGCCGGGCAGCCGACCGCCACCGCCCCGACGCGGTCCTCCTCGACGTCCGCATGCCCGGCACGGACGGTCTGACCGCCCTGCCCCACCTGACATCCGTCGCCCCGGTCCTGATGCTGACCTACAGCGGCGAGTCGGACACCGTCCGGGAGGCCCTCCGCCTGGGTGCCGGGGGCTACCTGGTGCACGGCGAGTTCACGGAGGACCAGTTGATCACGGCGGTACGGGACGTGGCGCAGGGCCGCCCCCACGTCACCCCCACCGCGACCCTGGCACTCCTGACCCACCTGAGAGACGACCGCAGTGCAACTGCACACATTGACATCCAGTCAGATTCGTTAGGGGTAGCCACTTCCCTCAAACCGCTTTCGCTAATGCAACGACTTGTGGGACAGTCGTCGAGCAGGATCCGGGGACAACTCAGCACGAGGGAGGCGGAGATCATGGACCTCATCGCCTCCGGCATGACCAACCAGCAGATCGCCGCCGCCTGCTTCATCAGCGAAAAGACCGTCAAGAACCACATCAACCGCATCTTCGCCAAGCTCGACAGCGCCAGCCGCGCCCAGGCGACCGCGAAGTGGCTCGGAACGGCACGGGGGTGAGGAGGACGTGAACGGCAACCGCGGCACGCCCCGCAACCCCCGGCACTGGGCCCGCCTTTGGGCCCGGGGACCCTCGACACCCACCCGACTCCCCGCCTACGGTGCGCAAGCCGAGACACCCGGAGGGGAACACCATGAGCAACTGGATCAACTCCACGGTCACCTACCTGCGAACCCACGCCGCGCGCACCACCCGGGCCGCCCGCGAGGACGCGGGGCAGACCGCGGTGGAGTATCTGGGGATCATCGCGGTGGTCGTCGCGATCGTGCTGGCCATCACGGGGACGGACATCGGTCAGACGATCTTCAACGCCATCACGGACAAGATCAACGAGGTCATCGGCAACGGCTGACGCCCCCGGGCCGGTTCGGCGACCAAGGGCAGGCCTTTCCCATCTACATCACCGTGGTGGGGGGCCTGCTCCTGCTTGCGTTGGCCTACTTCGCCGTCGGCCAGGCCGCGGCCAACCGGAACGGCGCTCAAACCGCCGCCGACGCCGCGGCGCTCGCGGCGGCTCAGGACACCAGGGATCAACTCGCTGCTCAATGGCGCACCAACCTGGGTGACCCCGGCAAGTGGCAGAAGATCTTCGACGGAAACGTAACTGTGGCCCCGTCGTGCTGGCGGGCCCACCAGTTGGCCGGCCAGAACGGCGCACGCGTGCGGAACTGCGAACCGACGGGTCCTCTCGGCTACAGGGTGGAGGTCGAGAACGCCAAGGCAGTCGGCAAATCGATCGTCCCCGGCACGGAACGCCAGCATGCTCAGGCATGGGCCACCGCCGTCATCCAGCCACTCTGCGCGTTCCAACTCCCGGAGCCGGACGCAGAACCCGACACGCTGCCCCGGCTGGCATGCGAGGACGGAGACTGGGATCTTGATCCCGAAGACACCGGACTGCTCCCCGAGCCACAGGACCTGTTCGACGTCCATTTGGTCGGCTGACGAACGCACCATCACGAGGGAAGAAGGAAGCTGAGCAATGAGCATTCGGTTCACTGCGAAGGCCCGCAGGGGGGTGGTCACGCTGGCTGTTGCGACCGGTCTGGCCCTCGGAGTGGCCGGCTGCGGCAGCGGGGGTGGTGACGACGAGAAGCCGCAGAAGGCCGCATCCGCTTCCAAGGACACAGGATCCAAACCAAGTACCCAAGAAGGCCAGTCCGACGTTCCTCTCGCAGAGGTGAAGGGGCCGACCGGTCTGCTCCTGCAGATTACGTCCGTCGCGCGCGACTCGGGAGGCTTCGTCACCGTCAGCGGGAACCTGAAGAACGACAGCGGCAAGTCAGCCGTCATTCCAGCACAGTTGAGCGGCAATGAAACGGAAGTGCTACGCCACGGCCGGTCCCTGGGCGGGGCGACCCTGGTGGATTCCAAGGGCAAGAAGCGCTACTACGTGCTGCGTGACACGGATGGCCGCCCCCTCACCACCACCGGCATCGCAACCGTCAGGTCCGGTGAGTCGCTTCCGGTATTCATGCAGTTCCCGGCTCCGCCGTCGAACGTCACCGAAGTCACCTTCGAGCTGCCGATGTTCGCATCCGCCCCCGTTCAGATCAGCGGGTGAGGCTGGGAATGACCCGCACCTGTACCGTCCCCCTGGGCGTGACCGCGACCCTCCTCCTCACCGCCACCCTCTACGGCGGCACCACCCCCGCCCACGCCGACGACACCCCCGGCGTTCCCCCGGGCACGGAACCGAGCGCCGCCGCCCCCGTGAAGGTCGACCCCACGGACCCGGATCTGAAGCTCCCCGAGGGGGCCACGCTCGCCGAGCCGAAGGTGCTGGACATCAAGTCGGTCGTCGAGGACCAGTCGGGCGACGAACGCCGCGAGGACACCAACGCCGACGTGAAGTTCGCCCTGCAGGCGGAGGTGTTGTTCGGCAAGGACAGCGCGAAGCTGGGCGGTCAGGCGCGGGCGAGGATCAGGGCGATCGCGGAGGAGATCAAGAAGCAGAACGCGTCACGCATCAGGGTCTTCGGTTTCACCGACAACCTGGGTTCCTCCGCCCACGGCGACGTCCTGTCCAAGCAGCGCGCGAATGCCGTGCAGGACGCTCTCGACGACGACCTGAACGCCCCGAGCATCACCTTCGAGGTCCGTGGCTACGGCGAGCAGTACCCGATCGCCTCGAACGCGACGGAGGAGGGCCGCAGGAAGAACCGCAGGGTGGAGGTCACGTTCCCGCGCACCTAGTCCTGAGCGGACGGCCCGAGCGAACCGGGGAACCCGTCAGGGGCCCGCATGCTCCCGCAGCCCGCGAACGCGGGCAGCCGCCCCCGCACAGCAGAAGCAGAACGCCCCTCAGCGCGGCCGAACGGCTTCGACCCGCACCCGCGCCCCGACGCGCACCCCCCACCCCGCCATGACCCCCGCTTCCGCCTCCAGCACGTGCCGGGCCCGGAGCCGGGGCAGCCCGAGCCGCCCGGGCCGCATCGTCCGCACGGCGACGACGCTCAGGTGGCGGTCGAGGTAGGCGACGTCGATCGGCATCCGCATACGGAAGGTGTGCACGCTGTTCGCCGGCGACAGCAGCATCGCCCCGTCGACCGAAGTCCGTCCGAGCAGCCCCTTGGTGCGCGCCCGGTACGAGGCCGCGATCTCCAGCGGGACCTCGCACACCGCCCCCGCGCCGCCCGCTTCGACCACCAACGTGCCCTGCCCGTCGAGCCATTGCCGCGGCAAGCCCACCGCCCCCTTCCTGCACCGGCCACTTGTCGACCGTAGTCACTTCGTCACGGCGGTGCGCCCTCACTGGTAGACCTGGTGTGGAGGAGCCGGAACTCGACCGTGGTGGCCGAATGCTCACCGCTCACCACAGCACCCGCCACACGTCTGTCACAGCTGATCGCTAAAGTAATGAGCGCGGTCTTGTCTGATCCGAAGACCGAACGGGGAACGGGGAGGTACCAGTGCTGCCGAGCGACAGCGGCGGATCGTCGGGTGCGACGGGTTGGCCCTGGCTGTCCAACGTCTTCGACACAGCGAAGCACGCGGTTCACGACATCGAGGTCGAGTTCACGTCGTTCACGAAGTTCCGGCAGCGGATCGACGAACTCGTCCGCGATCTCAAGGAGTCGCAGGCCGGCGCCAAGCGAGTGGGACAGGACCAGGTCGTGCGCCACCAGTTCGGCGGCGGCGACGGATCGTGGGTCGAGGCGGCAGCCCTCCACAGGTCGTACGCGCAGGTCATCGCCGACCTGGAGACGTTCTCCAAGTTGTTCTCGGACTGCATGGAGGCGATGTCCATCGCGGTCCTCGCCTCGCACAAGGGCTACGACAACATGGACGAGGACGTTCGCAATCGCATGGCTGCGATCGACGTGGAGATGACGAAGCACTACGGCGGCTCGTACGACCCGGAGCACGCCAAGAACCACGGCGCCCAGGGCGGGGGCAGTGGCGGCGGTGAGAAGCCGCCGGCCGGCGACCCGGGCGGCACGATCTGACGCGGATGCACGGACGACGGGAACGGGGAGACAGCTGATGGCAGGCAACGGGTCCGGTGAGGGCACGTCCTTCGACGGGATGAGCCACGAGCAGATGCTGGCGTGGCTGGACCAGGCCAACAGCGGCACGGTCCAGGGCGCCGCTGACAAGCTGACCAAGGCGGCGACGGAAATCCGCAAGATCGCGACGGAGCTGAAGTTCCGTCCGCAGTGGGTGGAGTGGAAGGGCGACGGCGCGGACGCCTTCCGCACCTGGGCCGCAGACCTCGCCAACTCCGCCCTGCGACTCGCCGACTTCAGTGACGACTCCGCGACGTGGATGTCCCACGCCTCGGTCGCCATCGCCACGGCGAAGGTGTCCATCCCCCGCGACGAGCCGAGTGCCTCGGCCAACCTGGCCGCGGCCCGCGCCCACCACAACGACCCCGACGCCGCCGCCGTCGGGTCCAGGGCCAGCGCGGATCTCGCGGCACTGGCGGCGAGCAAGGAGAAGACCCGCCAGGAGGCGGCCGTCGAGATGCGAAAGCTGACCTCCGCGTACGACGTGTCCTCCCGGGAGATGAACGGCTTGCACCGGCCCAAGTTCCCACCGCCGCCGTCGGGTCTGAGCTTGGAGAAGCCCGAGGATCTGACCCGCCCTGGGAGTGGAGGAACGGGCGGCGCGGGGACGGGCGCGGCAGCCGCGAGTGCCGGCAGCTCAGCAGCAGGTGTGCCGGGACACGTCGCGACACCGGGACACACCAGTGAAATGCGTCCCGCGGGCCCGATTCCGGCCGATACTCATCGGCCGGTCAGTATCGACAGACCAGCGCATGTCGAGATCGATTCTGTGGGCACTCTTTCGGAGACTCAGCGTCCCGCTCCAGGAACCGGTCTTGTGCCGTCATCAGGGCAGCCCACACCTGCTCGTCCCGAAACACCCTTTCCGCTGCCTGCGACCGGGGTCCCGCCCAACTCCAGCCGAAACGGGCGTATGCCATCAGTTTCGGGCGGGACTGGAAAGCAGGTCACAAGCGGTCGCACTGCTACTGCGCCCGGCCAGGGAAACACAGGGCTCCCGCGTGGTCGCAGCACCGGGGGAACGGGCCAGTTCCCCCATGGACCGGCATCCGGCACAGCCAGAGGCAGGGCGCTTCCCGGCCAGAACCTGGGGCGCGGCGTTCCGTCTGCCAACGGAGGCGCAGCCGGCCGCCCGACCAATCCAGGTGTCACGGGAGGCCGTTCAAGCGGTCTCGGAGCTTCGGGCGGACGCCCGTCGGGTTCCGGCGTCACGGGCGGACGCCCGAGCAATCAGGGCATCGCCGGAGGCCGTCCGGGCGCCACGCCTGCTGCGGGCCGACCGTCGAGCCGCTTGCCGGGTGGGACGGTCGTCGGGGGAGAAGCCGCCGGCAACCGTGGGGCGACGGCTGGGCGCTCGTCCACGGCACGACCGAGCGGGTCGCCGACGACTGCACGCCCCGGAGGCACGACGAACACGGGACGTCCCATGTCCACCCCGCAGAGCGGCGTGGTCGGCGGGGCGCCGCAGCAAACGGGACGCGCTCCCGCTCGCCCCGGTGCGCCGGTACCGTCCGCACCCACACGCGGAGGCATCTCCGGCGGCACGCCCAGCGACAGCCGCGATCGTAGTGGTGCCCGCAGCGTCACTGGTTCGACCAGTGGAGCTCAGCAGCGCAAGAAGCAGCAGACTGATCGCCGCAACCCCTCGTCGGCTGCCGACTGACGTACGACAGACACAGGAGAGGGACGTACATGCCCACCATCAGAACAGGGCGCGGTCGGTTCCGGACCGCCGCTTCAGCACTTGCTGCTCTTCTGCTGGTGGGCAGTTCGGCCGCCTTGGCTCAAGCGGACACGACCCGGTCGCTGCAGTGGCACCTGGATGCCATGCATGCCGACGAGATGTGGCGGACCAGCACGGGCAAGGGTGTCACGGTTGCAGTCATCGACAGCGGGGTCGACCCGACCAATCCGGATCTCAAGGGACGAATTCTTGACGGCCTCGACCTGGCTCCTTCTGAGGCATCAGGTGACGAGCACACGGATTTGGACGGCCACGGCACAAGCATGGCCGGACTCATCGCCGGTACGGGTGCTTACGGAGGGGGAAAGGGTGCATTCGGACTAGCGCCAGGCACCAAGATCCTCCCGATTCGGGTGCCGGGCCGAGGCGAGTACAACCCGTTCCTGTCGGCTTCGAGCTTCGCGGACGGGATCCGCTATGCAGTCGACCACGGTGCCAAAGTCGTCAACATTTCCATGGGTACTTCCTACAACGATGCAAGCTTGAGCAACGCGGTGAAGTACGCCTTGGAGCAAGGCTCGTTGGTGTTCGGAGCGGTGGGCAACAGCGGAGACGAAGGAAACCCTGTTCTCTATCCGGCCGCAACCCCCGGTGTCGTGGGTGTTGGTTCGATCGGCAAGAACCTCCGGCGCAGTTCCTTTTCCGAGTATGGCTCGCAGGTGGACATGGCCGCTCCCGGGGAGGAAATGGTCCATGCATGCGGCGGCAAGACCGGGTTGTGCAAGGGGGACGGCACCAGTGACGCCACCGCCCTGGCCTCCGCGAGCGCAGCCCTGATCTGGTCCAAGCATCCGACCTGGACGAACAACCAGATCCTGCGCGTCATGCTGAACACGATCGGCGCGCCCACCGACGGAGCCAAGCGCAACGACTCCATCGGCTACGGCATCGTCCGTCCCCGCATCGCCCTGCAGAACCCCGGCGATCCCGGCCCGGCGGACGTCTACCCCCTCCCCGATCTCAAGGCGGCAGCGGAGAAGTCACCGGTCCCGTCGGCGAGCGCGTCCGAGGCGCAGGGCGGAGGAGCGCCGGCCAGGGGCGATGGCGATGACGGCACCGGCTCCAACACCTCGGCCGCAGAGGACTCCGGCAGCAGCACCCTGTGGGTCGTACTCGGCGTCGGTGCGGCGGCAGTCCTCGCCGCCGCCGGAGCGGCCGTCACCCGTAGGCGCCGTCATCGGACCACGCCACCGCCACCGCCCGGCGCCCCCATGCACCAGCCTCCTCACGGCAACCGGCAGTTCACCCGGCCCGGTCACGACGGCACACCGCACGGCGGCGGCCCGCACGACCAGGGCGGATCGTACCGGTGAGGTGCGGTGGAGGCTGATGGCCGGTCCGTATGAGGGCACTGGGCTGCTGTTCCCCGCAACTCGCCTACTCGCACGTTGCCGTGCCGCGACCGAGTGCCGAGGGACCCGGGCGTGACCCCGGAGCGCGGGAGCCGACGGGATCCGGCCGATGACGAGTCCTGCGGCGAGGAGTTCCGGTGGAGCGTGCGTGAGGCGGCCCGGCCCCTCGTCGCGAGGGGCCGGGCAGGGGTTCAGGTGGGCCGGTGGTCTCCCGTCGCGCCGTCGATCAGTTCGCGGACGATGTCCATGTGGCCCGCGTGCCGTGCCGTCTCCTCGATCATGTGGACCAGGACCCAGCGCAGGGAGACGGTGCGGCCGGCGTGCCACGACGGTCTGCCGACGGCGTCCAGCGGCAGTTCGGCGATGACCGCGTCCGCGGCGGCGCGGGCGCGGGCGTAGAAGGCGGTCAGTCGCTCCGCCGTCTCGTCCCGGGTCGCCCGCATGTCCTCGTTCTCCCAGGGGTCGAACCACAGCGGCTCCCCCTCGCGGCCGAACGTCTCGACCAGCCAGGCGTACTCCACGGACGCCAGGTGCTTCACCAGGCCCAGCAGGCTCGTGCCGGACGGGGTCATGGGGCGGCGCAGGCTGTCGTCGTCGAGGCCGTCGAGCTTCCACAGCACCGCGTCACGGTGCCGGTCCAGGCTCGCCCGCAGGGTGTCCTTCTCGTCGCCCTGGTACGGCATTCCTGCACCGGGCGGGGTCTCGGAGGTCGTCATGCCGCGGAAACTAGCAGCGCCCACTGACATCAGCCTGCGATCATCGGCACCATGCAGCCCACCCCCGACTCCACCCGCACGTTCGAAGAACTCGTAGCCGAAGGCGTCGCCGTCCCCACCGAGGGCTGGGACTTCTCCTGGTTCGAGGGCCGGGCGACCGAGGCACGGCCCTCGTGGGGGTACGCCGTGTCCCTGGCGGACCGGCTGGCCGGGGCCGAGGCGGCGCTCGACCTCCAGACCGGCGGCGGGGAGGTCCTCGACTTCGCGCTGCGGCGTGCGGCACGCCGGCCTCTCGTCACCGTGGCCACCGAGGGCTGGCCGCCGAACGTCGCGAAGGCCACCGCCCTGCTCCGGCCGCGCGGTGTCGCCGTCGTCGCGGCTGAGGAGGACGCGCGGCTGCCGTTCACGGACGGCGCCTTCGACCTTGTCGTGAGCCGGCATCCCGTGCGCCCGCAGTGGAACGAGATCGCGCGGGTTCTGCAGGCCGGCGGCAGGTACTTCGCCCAGCACGTGGGGCCCGCGAGCGTCTTCGAACTGGTGGAGTACTTCCTCGGACCGCTGCCCGACGAAGTGGTCGGCGCCCGCCGTCCCGAGCGGGAACGCGCCGACGCCGAGGCCGCCGGGCTGGAGATCGTCGGTCTTCGGGCCGAGAGGCTGCGCATCGAGTTCCACGACATCGCCGCGGTCGTCCATTTCCTGCGCAAGGTGGTGTGGATGGTCCCGGGGTTCACGGTGGAGAAGTACGAGCCCCGACTGCGCGCGTTGCACGAGCGGATCGAGGCCGATGGGCCGTTCGTGGCGCACAGCACACGGCACCTCTTCGACGTTCGCAGGCCCGGCGGCTGAGGACGCCGGCGGTTCCCCCGTCCTTTCCGCGGTTTCCACATCGTTATCGGCGATGGCTGGCCTTCGACCTGCTGGATCACATAGGTTCAGACCAAGGTAATTCGCGTGAGCAAAGCTGCGCGGTCGGTACCGCGCGGTGGAGGGGGCTGCGCGGTGCCGGCGCCGTCAAGCGGGCGCCCCGGGGCGGGGTAGCCCGTCGGGGGGACCCCGGGCGGATGTGATCCGGACCGGTGAGGACCCGCCCGGTCGCCTTCGATTCTCGGGAAATCGCAGTTCCGCGACCTTGCGGGGCCGTTCGATCTCCGCGGCACCGCGTCGCCGTCCGATTTCGGAGAGTAGTTGTGGCACGCCGATGCACGCATCTGCCCTTACGAAGGGTTATGGTGGAAACCCCCCCTCGGGCCGGTCCGTCTCCCCCCCACGGACCGGCCCGTTTCTTCTCTGGTGGACTCGCCCGTTCCCTTTTCGCCCGTGCCGGGCGTGGACCCCGTCGAACGTCTGTCCGGGCAGAGGTTTCGGCAAGGGTTCCGCGCGGGCACCACGGCGCGCGCCGCCCCGCCCCGCCTCCCACCCCACCCTCGCTCCCTTCACCTCCGAGGGCGCCGCGCACGCCCCCGATCCCTTACGGACACCCGCCCCGCGAGCCCCGGCCGGGCCTCGTACCCGTTGGCCTCACCTGCCGGGAACAGCGGTACGCTTCCGCCCTGGGGACCGCTCTCTGGTCTGTTCCGCACGGAGGGGCTGACAATCACGTGAACCTGCGCGACAAACTGCGCGGCCTGCTGGTCGGGCTCTACGCGCGCCGGGTGGAAGGCCACCTGGACCACGCTCAGGTACCCAAACACATCGGCGTCATCATGGACGGCAACCGGCGATGGGCGAAGGCCGCGGGTTCCACCGCCGCGCAGGGTCACCGGGCCGGTGCCGACAAGATCGAGGAGTTCCTCGGCTGGTGCTCCGAGACCGACGTCGAGGTCGTCACCCTCTGGCTGCTGTCGACGGACAACTTCGACCGTCCGCAGGAGGAGTTGGTTCCGCTCCTCGGCATCATCGAGGACGTGGTCCGCACCCTCGCCGCGGACGGGCGCTGGCGTGTCCACCACGTCGGCGCGACCGATCTGTTGCCCGACGGCATGCGACGCACCCTGAAGGAGGCCGAGGAGGCCACCGCGCACGTCGAGGGGATACTGGTCAACGTCGCCATCGGGTACGGCGGGCGGCAGGAGATCGCCGACGCCGTCCGTTCGATGCTCCTGGACGCCCGGGAGAAGGGCACCTCGCTGGAGGACCTCGCCGACACCGTCGACGTCGACATGATCGGCCGGCACCTGTACACGAGCGCTCAGCCCGACCCCGACCTCGTCATCCGCACCAGCGGCGAGCAGCGGCTGTCCGGATTCATGCTGTGGCAGACGGCGCACTCCGAGTACTACTTCTGTGAGGTCTTCTGGCCGGCCTTCCGCAAGGTCGACTTCCTGCGCGCGCTCCGGGACTACGCCGCACGCCACCGCCGCTACGGCGGCTGACACGCACCGCCGTGCAGCGGCGGGCGCAGTGCACCGGCCCTGCCGCGGCGGCCCGCGGGCGCGGGCGGACCGGCCGGAGGACGGCCGCGGGGTTCCGGCCGTGCAGGGCCCCGGGAGCACGGCGCGGCACGACCGCCTCCGGCACCCGGAGGGCGGGTCCCCGGTCTCGCGCGAACATCCTCACGTGTCCCGTGAGGAGCACCCCGGCCGCCCCCGGCGTCCGGACGTCACACGGAGTTCACCGGTGTGCCGTCATGCGTATCGGCATGGCATCGCACGTTCGAGGGCATAAAGCAACCAGGTCGACGCCCGAACCACGGGTGTCGGATCTCAGCGGACGGCACGGGGCCGTCCGCCCGGGAGGCCCTTTGCACCAGCCCCACCGTGCGATCACCGCACGGAAGCAGCCGCGGAGGGCCGGTGTCCGGCCCGCCGTGCGCGAGGGCCGGACACCGGTCCAGTTCCGTCCCGTCGCTCCCCGACCTCATCCGAGGGGGTACGTCCTTCCGTGGTGACCAGCACAAAGCGCCACAAGCCCGACCGGCGCACCTATGTTCTCGACACCAGCGTCCTGCTGGCCGATCCCAACGCCCTGAACCGCTTCGACGAGCACGAGGTCGTGCTCCCGATCGTCGTGGTCACGGAGCTGGAGGCCAAGCGGCACCATCCCGAACTCGGCTACTTCGCCCGGCAGGCGCTGCGCCTGCTGGACGACTACCGGGTGCGGTACGGCCGCCTCGATTCCCCCATCCCGATCGGGGACCTCGGCGGGACCGTACGGGTCGAGCTCAACCACTCGGATCCCAGCGTGCTGCCCACCGGCTACCGCCTGGGCGACAACGACTCCCGCATCCTCGCGGTCGCACGCAACCTCCAGGCCGAGGGGTTCGACGTCACCGTCGTCTCGAAGGACCTGCCGCTGAGGATCAAGGCGTCCTCGGTCGGTCTGCTCGCCGAGGAGTACCGGGCCGAACTCGCCATCACGGAGAACTCCGGCTGGACGGGCATGTCCGAACTCACCCTTCCGGGTGAACAGGTGGACATCCTCTTCGAGGAAGGACACGTGTACGTCCCCCACGCGGCCGACCTGCCCGTGCACACCGGCCTGACCATCGAGTCCGAGCGGGGCAAGGCCCTGGGCCGGGTCACCGCCGAGGGCAACGTCCGCCTCGTGCGCGGCGACCGGGAGGCGTTCGGCATCAAGGGCCGCAGCGCCGAGCAGCGCATCGCACTGGACCTGCTGCTCGACCCGGACGTCGGCATCGTGTCGATGGGCGGCCGGGCCGGCACCGGCAAGTCGGCGCTGGCGCTGTGCGCGGGCCTGGAGGCGGTGCTGGAGCGCCGCCAGCACCAGAAGGTGATGGTCTTCAGGCCTCTGTACGCCGTCGGCGGGCAGGAACTCGGATACCTGCCCGGCAGTGAGGCCGAGAAGATGAGCCCGTGGGCGCAGGCCGTCTTCGACACGCTCTCCGCGGTCACCAGCCGCGAGGTCATCGAGGAGGTCACCGCGCGCGGCATGCTGGAGGTCCTGCCGCTCACCCACATCCGGGGGCGCTCCCTGCACGACGCGTTCGTGATCGTCGACGAGGCGCAGTCGCTGGAACGGAACGTGCTGCTGACCGTTCTGTCCCGGGTCGGTGCCAACTCACGGGTCGTCCTCACCCATGACGTGGCACAGCGGGACAATCTGCGGGTGGGCCGCTACGACGGTGTCGTCGCCGTCGTGGAGAAGCTGAAGGGGCACCCGCTCTTCGCGCACGTCACCCTCAACCGGTCCGAGAGGTCCCAGATCGCCGCACTTGTGACCGAAATGCTGGAGGAAGGGCACATCTGAGCGGCCTGACCGGCTCTGTCAAGTTCACAGGGGTTACGCGTCAGTTGGCGCCGTCGGACGAAGGAAGCGAGCGTAGTCCGGCGGCGCCTTCGCGCGTGGCGTTTCTCCGAAATCCCCAGGGCCAAACGGGATGTGAGCTTTCACACGCAACGCAGAATTGCCTTGCGGCATCGGGTTGCGGCAGAGTCTCACTCCTGTCAGGCCCCGCATACGACACAGCTGTGCCCCCAGCGGTACGGCACACCAGAAGAACCACCCAATTCCATACTGATCGTCGTATGCCGCCCGAGCACCACGCGGCTCTCCCGTGCCGGGAGTTGCCCACCGGGCCCGCGCCTTCCGTGACCCGCAGTTGGGGAGGCCAGTGCCAGGGGCACGATTGCGTCCGCCAGGGTCACCGAAGCGGGCGATGCTGGAAGGAAACCGTGTGAGCCGGATTTCGGTCCGGGGATTCGCAGTGGCCTCGGCCACCGCGGTCACCGCTGTCGGAAGCGTCGTCGGCGTTGCCTCGGGCAGCACCGCCGCCCAGAACAACGACGCCGAAGCGGCGGCAGCCGACGCGACACTCCTCGCGGACATACCCGCCGGCGAGCAGGCCCAGGTGCAGACCGCGTCCCTGACGCAGCAGGCCGACGCTCAGGCCATCGCCGCGGACGCCACCGCCAAGAAGGACGCCGAGGAGGCGGCCCGCCGGGCGGCTGCCGAGACCGCGGTCGCGAAGAAGAAGGAGGCCGCCGAGAAGGCGGCCGAGGAGGCCAAGGAACGCGCCGAGGCCAAGCTGGCCGCCAGCCGCAGCTCCGCCGACTTCCCCGTCCAGAGCTCCTACAGCATCGCGCAGATCCAGTCCATGGCGCGCCAGGTGGTGTCGAGCGGCCAGTTCCAGTGCTTCAGCAACATCGTGAACCACGAGTCCAGCTGGAACTACCGGGCCGTCAACCCCTCCTCCGGCGCCTACGGCCTCTTCCAGGCCCTGCCCGGCTCCAAGATGTCCTCCGCCGGCGCCGACTGGCAGACCAACCCGGCCACCCAGATCAAGTGGGGCCTGAACTACATGAACAGCCGGTACGGCAGCCCCTGTGCCGCCTGGTCGTTCTGGCAGGCCAACCACTGGTACTGAGGAGCCCCCGGCAGCCCCGGGACCGCCTCCCGCGGCGCCGTTCTCAAACCGTGCGCAGCCCCTCCCCGTCCTAGGGGGAGGGGCTGCGGCCGTGTGATCGTCCGCACGCCCTGTACCGTCTGAGGCAGACGACTCCTGGGGGGAGTGGTGGGGAGAGACGGGGGAAGAGGACGGATCATGTCTCGAGTGCCAGGGTGGCTCGGTCGGCTCGGTGCCGGGCTGACCGAGATGGGCGAGCGGCTCGACGAGCGACGCGCCGAGGTCGAGCGGGAACACACCGAGCCGGAGCCGGTACCGCCGCCCGAGCACGTGGTGCCCCCGCCGCCGGACCACACCCCCGCGGTCGCCGACCGCCCCGACCCCGCGCGGGCGGTCCCCTGGGGCGTCCGGGTCGCCGCCGAGGCCGGCTGGCGGCTGCTGGTCCTGGCGGGCACGGTCTGGGTCCTGATGCGGGTGATCAGCGCCGTCCAGCTCGTCGTCCTGGCCTTCGTCGCCGCGCTGCTGATCACCGCGCTGCTCCAGCCGACGGTGGCGCGGCTGCGGCGGGTCGGTGTACCGCGCGGGCCGGCCACGGCGCTCACCGCCATACTCGGCTTCGTCATCATGGGCTTGATCGGCTGGTTCGTGACCTGGCAGGTCATGGAGAACATCGACAACCTCTCCGACCAGGTCCAGGACGGCATCGACGAGCTGCGCAAGTGGCTGCTCAACAGCCCCTTCCACGTCACCGACAAGCAGATCAACCAGATCGCCAAGAACCTGCGCGACGCGATCGGCGCCAACACCGACCAGATCACCTCCGCCGGGCTGGAGGGTGTCCAGGTCGTCGTCGAGGCGCTCACCGGCATCCTGCTGGCCGTCTTCTGCACGTTGTTCCTCCTCTACGACGGCCGGCGCATCTGGGAGTGGACGCTGAAGCTGGTCCCCGCCGCCGCCCGGCCGGGCGTGGCCGGTGCCGGACCGCGTGCCTGGGCCACGCTCACGGCGTACGTGCGGGGCACGGTGATCGTCGCCCTCATCGACGCGATCTTCATCGGGCTCGGCATCTACTTCCTGGACGTGCCGATGGCCGTCCCGCTCGCCGTCTTCATCTTCCTGTTCGCCTTCATCCCGCTGGTCGGCGCGGTCGCCTCCGGTGCGCTCGCGGTGGTCGTGGCGCTGGTGACGCAGGGCGTGTTCACGGCCGTGATGACGCTCGTGGTCGTCCTGGCGGTGCAGCAGATCGAGGGGCACATCCTCCAGCCGTTCATCCTCGGCCGGGCCGTTCGGGTCCATCCGCTGGCCGTGGTGCTGTCCGTGACGGCCGGCGGCATGGTGGCGGGCATCGGCGGCGCGGTGGTCGCCGTGCCGCTGGTGGCGGTGACCAACACCGTCGTCGGCTATCTGCGGGCCTACTCCCGTGGACCCGCCCTGCGACAGTCCCCGCCCCCGAGGGGCGCCACCTCCTCGGACGCGGCCCCCGGACCGGCACCGGTGGCGGGCACACCGGTGGCGGGGGCAGCAGCAGCGGGGGACGGGTAGGCAGCGTGCCGGTCACCGAGCGGTAGCCGCACCGGCTCGGACCGGACCGGCCCGCAGTGCCGGTGTGCCGCAGGTCGCGTCGGGCGGCCGGCGGGGCGTCCGCGGGGCGGGGCGTCCGCGGCCGGGTGACGGGCCGGAGCCCGTGGCAGGTCTTGGCAGGTCTCAGGCGGGCGGCGGTCCGTCGACGTTGAACGTGGACGGACCGGTGCCCGCCCGGATCACGAGTGCCTCGGCGGGCTCGGCGGACGGATTGCCCTCGCGGTGCACCGTTCCCGCCGGTACCCGGAGGAAGTCGCCGGGGCGGGCGGTCACGCTCTCGGCGCCGTCCGGGCCGAAGTCGACGCGTATCGCGCCGGACAGCAGGTAGACGACGGTCTCGTACGCGCCGTGGTGGTGCCAGCCGGAGACCGTGCCCGGCTCGGTGCGCACCAGCCCCGACCACATGCCGTCCGTGGCGAAGGCCTCCTGCCGCTCCATCCCCGGCGTCCCGGGTCCCGGACGGCGCTCGTCCGCGGCGACCACGGTGACCCGGTCCGGACGGCCGGACGGCGTCCGCCGCTGCGTCTGCTCCTCGGGTCCGTTCATGGCCGGCCTCTCCTGGGTGACGCTGGCTTCCCCTCTCCCAGCGTAGTGCCGTACGGGGAGGGGGCGGCGGCACGCGGCGTCCGGCAGGGCCGTCGCGGCGCGCCGCCGCACGACCCGGGCACGTCCGCGACGAGGGGCGCGTCCCGGCCCGCGGAGCACCGCACCGGACGTTGCGGGCCGGGGTGAGCGGTCCCCGGTCACGCCGGTCGCGCACGTGGGGTCGGAGGGACGGCAGCGGCCCCCGTGCGCCCGGAGGGTGGTCGGGCGTACGGGGGCCGTGGCGGGGCCGGGAGGGTTACTCGGCCGACTCGGCCAGGACCGCCTCCGCGTCCAGCGTCGCGCCGACCGCCTGGATCACCGCGGCGATCTTGAACGCCTCCTGGACGACCTCGCGGTCGAGGCCGGCCTTGCGCAGGATCTGCTCGTGCGACTCCAGGCACATGCCGCAGCCGTTGACCGCGGAGACCGCGAAGGACCACAGCTCGAAGTCGACCTTGTCGACGCCGGGGTTGCCGATGACGTTCATCCGCAGGCCCGCGCGCAGGTTGCCGTACTCGTGGTCCGACAGCAGGTGGCGGGTGCGGTAGAAGACGTTGTTCATCGCCATGACCGCGGCGGCGGCCTTGGCCGCCGTGTAGGCCTCCGGCTTGAGGCTGGCCCTCGCCTCCGGCTCCAGCTCACGCAGCACGATCGCGGAGCGTGAGGCGATGGCGGTCGCCAGCACGGTGCCCCACAGCTGCTGCTCGGGCAGGTCGGAGTTGCCGATGACGGAGCCCAGGTTGAGCTTCAGGTCCTTGGCGTAGTCCGGTACACGGGCCTTGAGGCTGTCGAGGGACATGCGTCACTCACCGGCCAGCAGCGCGACCGGGTCGAGGGTCTCGTCGCCCTTCTTCCAGTTGCACGGGCACAGCTCGTCCGTCTGGAGCGCGTCCAGGACCCGCAGGACCTCCTTGGGGTTACGGCCGACGGAGCCCGCGGTCACCATGGAGAACTGGATCTCGTTGTTCGGGTCGACGATGAAGACGGCACGCTGCGCGAAGCCGTCCTCGTCCTCGATGCCGAGGTCGCGCATCAGCTCGTGCTTGGAGTCCGCCAACATCGGGAACGGCAGGTCGCGCAGGTCGTCGTGGTCCTTGCGCCAGGCGTGGTGGACGAACTCGGAGTCGCCGGAGAAGCCGAGGACCTGGGCGTCGCGGTCGGCGAACTCGTCGTTCAGCTTGCCGAAGGCCGCGATCTCGGTGGGGCACACGAAGGTGAAGTCCTTGGGCCAAGCGAAGATCACCTTCCACTTGCCCTCGTAGGTCTTGTGGTCGATCTTCTCGAACTCCTTGCCCGTCTCCAGCGAGACACAGGCCGTCAGTTCGAACTCGGGGAACTTGTCACCGACAGTGAGCACGCGCTCTCCTTGCAGCGGGGAAACACCGCTTTTGGCGGTGTTTCCCATGGGTTGGACGATGTTGATGTTGGCACAGGGTGCATTGATTAGTGAAATAGCTACACTCGGTCGTGTTGATCGGACGTAGCTATCAGTGAGGGTCGAGTGAGCATCGGCAGCAAGCGGCGGCAGCCCAGCCTTTCCCAGCTCCGCGCATTCGCGGCGGTGGCCGAGCATCTCCACTTCCGGGACGCGGCCGCCGCGATCGGGATGAGTCAGCCCGCCCTCTCCGGTGCCGTGTCCGCACTGGAGGAGACACTCGGTGTCACCCTCCTGGAGCGTACGACGCGCAAGGTGCTGCTCTCGCCGGCGGGCGAGCGGCTCGCGGTACGGGCGAAGGCCGTGCTCGACGAGGTGGGCGCGCTGCTGGAGGAGGCGGAGGCGGTCCGGGCGCCGTTCACCGGCGCGCTGCGGCTCGGGGTGATCCCCACGGTCGCCCCCTACCTGCTGCCGACCGTGCTCGGGCTCGTCCACGAGCGCTACCCCGACCTCGACCTCCAGGTGCACGAGGAGCAGACCGCCAGCCTCGTCGACGGGCTGCACAGCGGCCGCCTCGACCTGCTGCTGCTCGCCGTGCCCCTCGGCGTGCCCGGCATCGCCGAACTGCCGCTGTTCGACGAGGACTTCGTCCTCGTCACGCCTCTGGGCCACCGGCTGGGCGGGCGGGAGGGCATTGCCCGCGAGGCGCTGAAGGAGCTCAACCTGCTGCTGCTGGACGAAGGGCACTGCCTGCGCGACCAGGCCCTGGAGATCTGCCGGGAGGCCGGACGCGAGGACGCCCCGGTCACCACCACGGCCGCCGGGCTGTCCACGCTCGTGCAGCTCGTCGCCGGCGGTCTCGGCTGCACCCTGCTCCCGCGCACGGCCCTGAGGCTGGAGACCACTCGCAGCAGCGGGCTGCTCACCGGTTCCTTCGCCCATCCGGCGCCGACCCGGCGGATCGCCCTGGCCATGCGGACGGGCGCGGCGCGCGGCGCGGAGTACGGGGAACTGGCCGCCGCGCTGCGCGAGGCGATGGAGCCGCTGCCGGTGCGGGTGCTCGGCACACCCTCCTGAGCGCCTTTCCCGAAAGCGCTCCCAGCGGTCAAATGGTCACCGCACACAGATCGTTTGCGCAGCCGGACGTCTCAACTTCCGTCAGGTAGCGGCAGGTAGGGAACAATCGGCCGAACTCCGCCTCCCCGTTGATACACATGCCCCCTCGGAGTGACGCGTCAGGCGTGTGTGCGAAGTCCAAGGGGAGTGATGGCGGGCATCGGGGAGGGAACTCGGGGCCGCCTCGGCCAGATCGGGTACGACGTCCTGGCCGGGGCACTGGCCGGGTGCGCGCGCGAGGAGTTCACCGGCGCGCTCCGGGTGTCCGGCTCGCCCGGCGGAACCTTCCACTTCAGGGACGGGCTCCTCGTGGCGGTCGAGTCGCCCGGAGCGCCCGGCCCCGACGCGCTGCTGCTGCGCTCGGGCCGGATCAGCGCCGAGGAATGGGCCGAACTGGTGCGGCAGTCCGGCGGTTCGAGCTGGCCGGCCGATGCGCTGGCCGCGCACGGTCTGGCCGGTGCCGCGCAGCTGCGCCTGGTGTGCGCGCTGGCCCTGCGGGACGCCGCCTTCGCCGTCGTCGCGGGACGGATCGGTTCCTTCGAACGTGTCGACGGCGTCGCCCCCCGCGCGCCGCTCACCGTCGGTGAGCCGCCCGCGCGGGTGCTGGAGGAAGCGGTCCGCCGGCTGGCCGCCGTCGTCGCGCTGCCCTATCCCGTCGGTCCCGAACGTGAACGCCCCGTGCCGGCGCAGCTCTCCCGCGCCGGCTACCGGCTCGGCATGCTCCAGCGTGAGCTGCTCACCCATGCCGACGGCCGTCGCACCGCCCGCGACCTGGCCTTCCGTACGGGGCGGGCGGTGTACGCGGTGACCGTGGAAGTCGCCCGGATGCTCGGTGAGGGGCTGCTGGAGTGCCCCGACGCGCCTCTGCCGATACCGGTCCGGCTGCCGCCGGGATCCCGGGGCGTACAACCCCGGGATCCCGCCCCGCCGTCGGTGCCGCCGTGGCGGCCCGCCGGGCCGACGGCGCTGCCACGCCGCCGGCCCGGGGCGAGCGGCATCACCGAGACACTCAGACCGCGCCGCGGGGTCGCGGCGGACTCCGCCGACCCACCGGGACCGCTCCCCGGTGTCCCCGGTGTCCCCGGTGTCCCCGGTGTCCCCGCCGGGGACGAGCCGGACGAGCTGGCGTCGCGGCGGACCGGGGCGAGCTGGAAGGAGTTCTTCCGGCTGCGGAACACGACCGCGCAGTAAGGGCGCGCGACCACCACAGGAACCACCACATGAACCACCACGCCGAGCGCGTGCGAACAGAAAATTCGGGAGTTGAGCCCATGGACCACAAGGCCCTCGCGCTGGAGATGCGCGGCCTGCGCGAACAGGTGACGGGGATCACCGACACGGCGGTGGCAGCCGCCGACGGGCTGCTCATCGCGGCCGACACCGCCGACTCCATCGACCCCGAGTCCCTGGCCGCGCTCGCGGCGGCGGGGCTGGGGCTGGCCCGGCGCACTGCGAGCGTCACCGACCGCGGGACCCTCAGCCGCACGGTGACCTACGGCAGCCACGGCTGCGCGGCGTTCTACGCGGTCGGCGACACGGCGCTGATGGTCGTCCTCGGAGACGAGGGCATGGACGTCGACCGCCTGCACCGCGCGAGCCGTCCGCACTTGGACCGCATCGGCGCGATCCTGACCGCCCCCGCCCCCGAAGGAGTGTGACCCGATGGCCACCAAGCGTATGTCCCCCGGCTTTTCCGACCAGGTGATCGGCCTCGTCAAGTCCCTGCGTGCGGAGGCGCCCGACTGCGTCGCCGCGGGGGTCGTCGACATGTCCACCGGGATGCTGCTGTCGTACGAGACCGTCGACAACCACCCGCCCGAGGTGCTGGACCTGCTCGCGGGTGCCACGCTCGACCTGTTCCAGGGGCGCACGGTCGTCATGATCGAGGACATCTTCAAGGAACGCCGCGGCATCAGCTCCGAGAACCACTTCTTCCAGGAGATCCTCGTCAACAGCGAGAACCTCACCCACCTGTTCGTCCGCCTGAACGAGCAGCAGGACGTCATCGCGGTGGTGGTCTGCCGCAAGTCGGTGAACGTGGGCATGCTGTTCGCCCAGGTGCGGAGGGTGGTGAAGGAGTACACCCTCTGACGGCGGGCGGGCCCGTCACCCCGTGGGGTGGCGGGCCCGCGGCTCACTCCGTGCGCAGGCCCTCCGGGCGCATCAGGCGCAGCAGCGGCGGCAGGCTGAGCAGGGTCACCGCCAGGACCACGCCCGCGCCGATCCCGGACATCGCCAGCACGCTCGCCCAGTCCACCCGCACCGGGGTGGCGGCCATCCGCAGCAGCAGCGCGCCCAGCCCGAGACCCACCGCCGAGGCCAGCAACAGGCCCAGCGCGATCGGGATCGCCGTCTGCCACAGCACCGACAGGCTCAGCGTGCGCCGCCGGGTGCCGAAGGCGACCAGGGACGACAGCAGCTTCCGGCGCTCGCGCAACTGCTCCAACTGCGCCACCAGCAGACTCGCGCCGATCAGCCCGAGCACGCAGGCGGCGCCCACGAACAGGCCGGTGCGGATCGAGGCGAACCTCGTGGACTCCCTGGTGGACGACCACAGTGTCGCGTCCGCCATCGGGTCGATCCCGGCGGTCGTGTTGCGGACGTACTCCTCCGCGTGCGGCACCGACCGGTCGAGCCGCAGATAGAGCTGGGTGGTGGCCCGTTCCGCGGCGCCGGGAGGCAGCGCGGCCGGCGTCATCATCAGGCCGCCCCTGCGGAAGCCGAGCAGCCCGTCCACGGACGTCCCGTGCCGGAGCGTCCCGGGAACCTTCCAGGCGATCGCCTCGCCGGGGGAGCCCTCGTAGGACGGATCGAGGTACAGGGTGCGGCCCGGCCGGGCCAGCGAGGTCCAGGACTCGTCGGGCTCGGCGCCGGTCACCGCGAAGACGTCACCGTCGTGGCACGAGGGCAGCGCCGCCAGCTCGCGCAGGGCCGTGCAGTCCCCGATGGTGAGCGGAACGCCCTGATCGGGGTCGAGGCGCCGGTCGCCGACATCGATGCCGGAGAGCTGGGTCACCGAGCGCACGCCCTCGGTGGAGCGGAACCTCCCGGCGGCGCCGATGGCGCCGCGGTCCAGGGACACCTGCATCTGGGCACGCCGGAGGTCCTGGCCGGTGGGCTGGGAGTAGTCGCCCTCGACCCCGGAGAACAGCATGTGCAGCGCGATCGCCCCGGCCACGGCCACCGCGATGCCGTTGACGGTGCGGGCCGCCGTTCCGCTGCTCAACTGCAACCGGCGTACGGCCAGTTGCCAGGACAGGCCGCCGGTGCCGAGCCGGCCGACGACGGCCTCCACGGCCCACGGCAGCAGCGCGGTCACCCCGACCAGCAGCAGCATGACGCCGCCGATCACCAGGTACTGGTTGAAGTAGCCGTTGTCCCGGCCCTGCCCGAGCATCGGGTAGAGCATCGCCAGGCCGGCCAGCGGCAGCAGCAGCCGCCACCACAGCCGGCGGCGCGCGGGCTTCGCCGTGCGCACCACGCCCAGCGGTTCGATGACGACACCGCGCAGGGTGAACAGGGTGACCAGTACCGACGCCGCCGGTACCGCGACGGCCACCAGCAGGGCGAGCGCGGGGGAGGGGGTGAGGTAGCTCGGGAAGGCGCTCACGCCCATCAGCTCCACCGAGCCGGCCGCCTGACGTGCCATCAGGAAGAACCCGGCGCCGAGGACCAGGCCGAGCAGGGAGCCGCCGAGCGCCTCGCCGGCCGCGATCCGCCGGGTCGTGCGGCTGTCGGAGCCGACCAGGCGCAGCGCGGCGAGTCGTCGGTCGCGTCGTTCGCCGCCGAACCGCACCGCGGCGGCGATGAACACGGCCACCGGCATCAGCAGCACGGTGAACACGACCAGGATCAGCATGATCAGGACCGGGTCCGTGCGCTCGGCGGTCACGGCGACGGTGTCGCCGAAGGCGGTGATGCGGGCCACCGAGCCGCGGCCGAGGCGCGCGGACAGCCCCTCGGCGCCGGCGTAGTAGGACAGCTCGTGGGAGCCGACCAGGCCGGGTTCGCCGATGGTGCCGCTGATCCGGTAGGGCAGGCGCTCGCGCAGCAGCTTGCCGTCGCGGGAGGCGAGGAGGTCCTTCAGGGCAGGGGAGACGACCATCTCCCCGGCTCGGGGCAACCGGTCCACGCCGGGCGGCCGGGGCGCCCGCGGGCCCTCCGGCTCCAGCAGCCGGCCGCGCACGTCCCGATCGCCGAACATCGTGTTGGCGTCCGCGACGATCAGCGTGTTGTCGGCCTTCGGCCGGTCGGGCTGGCTGAAGGTGTGGTCCGCCCGGGCCTTGTCGCGGTCGTGCCGCACCGCGAGCGCGTTCGGGACAGCGGTGCTCAGCAGCAGCAGGGCCACGCCCAGCCCGACGCCGACGGCCGTCAGCAGGGCCCGGGTCCAGCCCTCCCGCCCGCCGCCGAAGGCGAACCGCACCCCCATGGACAGGTCCCGCGACCACTGACGGACACTCATACGGCCCGCTCCATGTCCCGGGACCTGCCGTCCCGCACGACGATCTCGCGGTCGGAGTAGGCGGCGACCCGCGCCTCGTGGGTGACGAGGACGACGGCGGTGCCGCCCGAGCGGGCGGCGTCGGTGAGCAGTTCCATCACACGCTCGCCGTTCAGGGAGTCGAGCGCGCCGGTCGGCTCGTCGGCGAAGACCACCCGCGGGCCGGTGACCAGGGCGCGGGCGACGGCGACCCGCTGGCCCTGCCCGCCGGAGACCTCGCCGGGCCGCTTCCTGCGCAGGTCGTCGACCTCCAGCCGTTCCATCCAGCCCACCGCGGTCCGTTCGGCCTCCCTGCGGGAGACGCCGTTCAGCCGGAGCGGCAGGGCGACGTTCTCCACGCAGGTCAGCTCCGGCACCAACTGGCCGAACTGGAAGACGAACCCGAACTCGGAGCGGCGCAGCGCGCTGCGCTGGGCGTCGCTCATGGTCGCGAGCTCCCGCCCGGCATAGGTGATCGACCCCTCGTCGGGGGTGACGATGCCCGCCAGGCAGTGCAGCAGCGTCGACTTGCCGGACCCGGAGGGGCCCATGACGGCGACGACCTCGCCGGGGTGGATGGAGAACTCGGCGCCGTCGAGGGCGACGGTGGGACCGTAGGCCTTGCGCAGGCCCTGGGCCGCGAGCAGGGAACCGGCGGGGGCGGTCACGGGGACACCACCGCCTGCCGCAGCTTGTCGAGGCGGGCGGCGGTCAGCTCCAGCCAGCGCAGGTCGGCTTCCAGGTGGAACAGGGCGTGGTCGCAGATCAGCTGGTCGGCGAGGTCGCCCTTGCGCTTGCGGTCGGTGAGGATGCGCATGCTGCGCAGGTGCTCGGCACGCTGGGTGTCGAGGATGTCGGCCGCGTCGCGGTGGGTGAGCAGCGCCAGGACGACCTTGGTGTACAGGGCCGACTGCAGGTAGGGCTCGGGCTTCTCCGGCGTGCCGAGCCAGCGTTCGACGTCGGTGACGCCGGCCTCGGTGATGGCGTACCGCTTGCGCTCGGGACCGTCGCCGGCCTCGATGCCGTCGACCTCCACGAGCCCGTTCTTCAGCAGGCGGGACATCGTGGAGTAGACCTGGCCGTAGTGCAGCGGCCGGTCGTGACCGAATTTCTCGTCGAAGGCCCGCTTCAGGTCGTAGCCGTGGCGTGGCCCGGACTCAAGGAGTCCCAGAAGGGTGTGACCGATGGACATGGCACGACTCTACGCTCCGTGTATACATCGCGTGTATACGCGGAGTGCGCAGCCCGTGGCGTGATGTGTGGAGCGGCAGGTCGGAGCCGATTGTCACGGTTCCGAAACAGGCGGACGCCCCCGCCGCGGCAGGGGGCCGGTGTCCCGCGGCAGCCGTCCGGCCTCCGCCAGCGCCCTGCGCAGCAGGAACTCGATCTGGGCGTTGGCCGAGCGCAGCTCGTCCCCCGCCCAGCGGGCGAGCGCCTCGTACACCAGCGGGTCGAGCCGCAGCAGCACCTGCTTGCGCTGCTGCGGCCGACGGCGCGGGGCCGCCCCCTCGGACTCGGACGTCACTGGTAGAGGGTCCCCGCGTTGAGGACCGGCTGCGGGGCGCGGTCCCCGCACAGCACCACCATCAGGTTCGACACCATGGCCGCCTTCCGTTCCTCGTCCAGTTCCACGATGTCCTGTTCGGCTATCCGGGCGAGCGCCGCCTCCACCATGCCGACGGCGCCGTCCACGATCTGCCGGCGCGCCGCGACGACCGCCCCGGCCTGCTGCCGCTGGAGCATCGCGGAGGCGATCTCCGGCGCGTACGCGAGGTGCGTGAACCGCGACTCGATGATCTGCACGCCGGCCGCCTCGACGCGCGCGTGGAGTTCCACGGCGAGCTTCTCGGTGATCTCCTCGGCGTTGCCGCGCAGTGACAGGCCCTCCTCCTCGTGCGCGTCGTAGGGGTACTCGATGGCGATGTGGCGCACGGCCGCCTCGGTCTGCGTGCTGACGAACTCCAGGTAGTTGTCCACCTCGAAGGTCGCCTGGGCGGTGTCGTTCACCTTCCACACCACCACCGCGGCCAGCTCGATGGGGTTGCCGTACGCGTCGTTGACCTTCAGGACGGCGGTCTCGTGGTTGCGCACCCGGGTGGAGATCTTCTGGCGCGAGGTGAAGGGGTTGACCCAGCGCAGGCCGTCCTGCCGGACCGTGCCCCGGTAGCGGCCGAAGAGCTGCACGACCCGCGCCTCGCCCGGCGCCACCATGTTCAGCCCGCGCATCGCGATGATCGCGGCCAGGAGCAGCAGGACGCCGCCCACGGCCAGGCCGGCCTTCGCGCCCGCGGCGGCGACGGCGGAGGAGGCGATGAACGACGCCACCGCGGCCAGCAGGCCGAGCAGGCCCAGGAGCAGGGCCAGTCCGCCGCCGATGCTCTGCGCGGCGAACTCCCGCACGCGTGGTGCGGGCATCTCGGGTATGTCGGCGTTCTTGGTCATGGGATCCCCCCGTTTCATGCTTGCATGCAACTAGCTAAGTGATAACACTTTTCCCGGTGGGGGCAACTTTCAACCCCGTTCGCACGTCGGTTCTCTGTGGCAGGGGTGCTCATTGTCACGTCCGTAACGACCGCATCGGGCGGCCTTTGTCACATACAGCGGTGTTAGCTTTCTGAGCTGACCTGCACCGGGCACCCCTCCTGTGACGGACGACGACGAAGCGGAGCGAACCGAACCATGGGACGAGCGGATGAGAGACGAGCGCGGCAGCGCGGTGGCCGCCGCGCGGCACCCGGGCGCCGCCGCTCGTCGCAGGCGGGCGGCAAGAGCGGCATACGCCGGCTGTTCACCTGGAAGAAGATCCTCGGCACGTTCCTGGGCCTGTGCCTGCTCGGGATCGGCGGCTTCATCGTGCTCTACATGATGATCGACATCCCCGAGGGCAATGCCGACGCCAAGCTCCAGAGCAACATCTACAAGTACGCCGACGGCTCGGTCATGACCCGCGACGGCGAGCGCAACCGCGAGATCGTCGACCTCGCCCACGTGCCCAAGAAGGTCCAGATGACCTTCGTCGCCGCCGAGAACAAGACGTTCTACAAGGACTCCGGCGTCGACCTGAAGGGCACCGCCCGCGGCCTGGTCAACACCCTCTCCGGCAAGGGCGCCCAGGGCGGTTCGACGATCACCCAGCAGTACGTCAAGAACTACTACCTCAGCCAGGAGCAGACCGTCTCCCGCAAGCTGAAGGAGCTGGTGATCTCGCTGAAGCTGGACCGGGAGAAGTCGAAGGACTACATCCTCGCCGGCTACATCAACACCAGCTACTACGGCCGCGGCGCCTACGGCATCCAGGCCGCCGCGCAGGCCTACTACCGCGTCGACGCCGACAAGCTCACCGTCGAGCAGGGCGCCTACCTCGCCGCGCTCCTCCAGGCCCCGAACCAGTACGACTGGGCCATCGCCTCGGCGACCGGCAAGGAACTGGTCCAGAAGCGCTGGGAGTACGTCCTGAACAACATGGTCGAGGAGGGCTGGCTGGACCAGGGCGAGCGCGCCGCCATGAAGTTCCCGGTGCCCAAGGACCCCAAGCCCACCCCCGGACTGGGCGGCCAGAAGGGCTACCTGGTGGAGGCGGCCAACGCCGAACTCGCCCGGCAGCTGGTCGCGCAGGGCGGCGCGGAGACCACCAAGGACGCCCTGGCGCTGATCAAGCGGGGCGGCTGGACCATCACCCTCAACATCGACAAGAAGAAGCAGTCGTCCCTGGAGAAAGCGGTCAAGGACCAGCTGACGGACGCGGTCGACAAGAAGGACCCGGACGACACCAAGGCCCAGGCCGGCGCGGTGTCGGTCGACCCCCGCACCGGCGCGGTCGTCGCGATGTACGGCGGAGTGAGCTACTTCGACCACTACACGAACAACGCCACCCGCACCGACTACCAGCCCGCCTCCACCTTCAAGCCGGTCGTCCTCGCCGCCGCCCTGGAGGAGGGCGCCGAGACCCAGGACGGCGAGCAGATCGGCGCGCACACCTTCTACGACGGCAAGAGCAGGCGGCCCGTGGTCGACCACGGCCGGAAGGTCGGCTTCGCCCCCGAGAACGAGGACGACGCGGACTACGGCGACATCACCGTCCAGACGGCCATGAACAAGTCCGTCAACTCCGTCTTCGCCCAGATGGGCGTCGACGTGGGCATGCGCAAGGTGCTGGACGTCGGCGGCAAGCTCGGCATGGACACCGAGAAGCTGGACGCGGTGCCCGCGCAGACACTCGGCACCATGGGCGCCAGCCCGCTGCAGATGGCGGGCGTCTACGCCACCCTCGACAACCACGGCAAGAAGGTCACCCCGACCCTGATCAAGTCCGTCGAGTCCAACGGCCGCGCAGTCAGCCTGCCCGACGCCGTCGGCGACCAGACCATCAGCCGCGACGCCGCCGACGCGGTCACCTCCGTGCTCACCGGCGTGGTCGACGACGGTACGGCCCGCGTGTCGGTGCGCAACAACCCCGCCCGCAACGGGCAGAAGGTCGCGGGCAAGACGGGCACCGCCGAGAACAACGTCACCGCCTGGTTCAACGGCTACACGCCCAGCCTGGTCACCACGGTCGGCGTGTTCGGCGAGGACCCCGAACCCCCGCACGGCCACGTCTCCCTCCACCACGCCCTCGGCAAGCCCCGCATCAACGGCGGTGACGTCCCGGCGAAGATCTGGGCCGAGTACACGTTCGACGTGCAGACCAAGGTCACCGAGTTCGACCTGGAGACCGACCAGGGCGCGGCGGTCGAACCGCCCGTGACCCAGACGCCGTCCGAGTCGCCGACGGAGTCCGAGGAGCCCTCGGAGTCCCCGACGACCGAGGAACCCACCGAGACGCCGACCAGCGAGACGCCGACCGAGACGCCGACCACCGAGGCGCCGACGGAGACGCCCAGCGAGACGCCGCCGTCGTCCTCCCCGCCGCCGTCACAGTCCACGAGCCAGACTCCGGACCCCCCGCTCGACCCGCAGGTCCGCGACCAGAACCCGTAGGGCTCCTGCCAGGGCGGTGACCGCGCCAGGAGGGCGCCCCGTGAACACGGGGCGCCCTCCTCGCATGTGAGACCGAGGGACCTACGTCCGGTTCAGCTCGAACCAGACCACCTTGCCGGTGCTCAGCCGCGTCGCGCCCCAGCGCCGCGCCAGCCGGTTCACCAGGTACAGCCCGCGCCCGCCCTCGTCCGTGGCGCGCGCCTGCCGCAGCCGCGGCAACTGCGGCACGTCGTCGCCGACCTCGCAGCGCAGCACATCGGTGCGCAGCAACCGCAGCGTGACCGGGCGGGAGGCGTACCGTACGGCATTCGTGACGACCTCACTGACCAGCAGCTCCACCGAGTCCGTCAGATCCTCCAGCCCCCAGCGGGCCAGGGCCCGCCTCGCCAGCCGGCGCGCCTTGCCCGGAGCGGCGTCCTCCGGAGCCAGGAACCAGTACGCCACGTCGCTCGGCGCGATCCCGTCGAAGCGGGCGGCGAGCAGCGCGATGTCGTCGTCCCGGTCGCCCGGCCCGAGCATGTCCAGCACCTCGTCGCACAGGGCCTCCAGGGGCGGTGGATGGTCCGGGCCCGTCAACTGCGCCGTCGCGGCGAGCTTCTCGCGCAGCTGCTCTATCCCGGTCCACACGTCCCGCAGCCGCGACTCGACCAGTCCGTCGGTGTACAGCAGCAACGTGGCCCCGGCGGGCGCGTCCAGCTCCACGGCCTCGAAGTCCACACCGCCGACGCCGATGGGCGCGCCCGGCGGCACCCGCAGCACCTCGGCCCGGCCGCCCAGGTGCAGCAGGACCGGCGGTGGATGGCCGGCGTTGGCGATGGTGATGCGGTGCGCCACGGGGTCGTACACCGCGTACAGGCAGGTCGCCATCCGGTCGGTGCCGAGCCGCTGCGCCTGCTCGTCCAGGTGGTGCAGCACCTCCTGGGGCGGCAGGTCCAGCCCGGCGAGCGTCTGCGCGGTCGTGCGCAGCTGCCCCATGATCGCCGCCGACGTCATGGAGTGCCCCATCACGTCACCGACGACCAGCGCGACCCGGCTGCCGGGCAGCGGGATGGCGTCGTACCAGTCCCCGCCGACCCGCGCGGTCTCCGCGGCCGGCAGATAGCGGGAGGCCAGCCGCACCCCGGTCGGCCGGGGCAGGGTCTCCGGCAGCATCGTGCGCTGGAGCTCGTCGGCGATGTACGCCTCGCGGTCGTACAACACGGCCTTGTCGATGCCCAGCGCGCTGTGCGTGGCCAACTGGGCGGCGACCAGCAGGTCGTCGGCCTCGAAGGCGACGCGCTCGGGGCGGCGCAGGAACACCGCGGCGCCGATCACCCGGCGCCGGCCGCGCAGCGGCGCCAGGATCGCGCGCTGCCCGCTGGGCACGACCAGGTCGCCGCCCGCGCCCAGCAGTTCGGGCAGGGCGGCGCGGGCCGCCGGGGCGTCGGCGAAGACCGGGCGCACCCCGCGCAGCACCTCGGCGAGCGCCGCACCGCCGCGTACCTCGCACAACTCCGCGGCCACCGAGGACAGTTCCGCCAGCTCCCACGGCTCGGGCTGCGCCGCCGGCTGCGGCAGCGGAGCGAAACCGGCCTCGGCGTCCCGGTCCACCGGTATCCGGTCGGTGCGGCGCAGCCGCAGCACCAGCGGGCCGGTGGGCCGCTCGTCGCCGACCGGCAGCGGATCGCGCAGGTAGACGAGGATGGCATCGGAGAACGTCGGCACGGTCGCCCGGCACAGGCCCATCACGATCTCGTCCAGGTCCAGGCCCCGGGCGATCCGCCGGGTCGCGGCGCCGACGAACCTCAGCCGGTCCCCGTCCCGCCGCATCGGCGTCGGCTGCCCCGGAGCGGGGCCCTGCCCGGTGCGCCGTTCCTGTCCGGCGGGCACGGCGGCGCCCGGCTGCACGGGAATGCCCTCGGGCGCCGGACGCGGCCGGTGCTCGCCCTCGCTCGGCTTCGCTCGCGCGGGCGGCGCCCCCATCGCCTCGGCGGCCGTCGGCTGGGAGTGCTCGGGGCCGGTGCCGCCGTCGGGGCCGCGGCCCTGCGCGCAGGGCGCCGCCGCGCCCGGCGGGGGCGCGGGCGTGGAGGTACGCAGAAGCGCCCCGCGGGGATCCGCGGGGTCGACGCCCGGCTGGGGACGCTCGTAGGAGGTGGGGTGCTCCGTCACGCGTGTCGAATCCGTCCGTCTGCGACTGCGCGCCGCGCGTGCAGTTCGTCCCGCCGAAGTGCCGATACCCGTAATCCGCGCTCCGGGAACGGGATTCCGGCGTGAACAGGGGGTGTTCCCGTGCCACGGGTGGGCCGTCCGCGCACATGCCGGCCGGTGGTGCCCTCGTACCCCTCGCTCACGTCCTGCCGCCCCCTCGGTGACGTTGGGTCAGACTCGGTGCCCGCGCCGGGAGTTGCTGCCGTGCGCCCTTGCGGAGGACGATCCTACGTTTTGTGCCCGGGGGCGCATCAAGGGTCTCATGAGGACATGTGCGCGGGCGTACGGTCCCAGTCCTCCGGCAGCTGCGGAACCGTCCAGGACGGATCCGGGCGCCAGTGCTCCCAGCCGTCCGAGAACGGCGGGCCCCAGGCGCGGATCACCTCCACGGCCCGCTGTCCGGCCCGCCCGACCCGCTCGGCCAGCTCCGCCCCGACCAGCCCGTCCCGCTGTGCCTGCGCGAACTCGTCCTCGTCGCGCCAGTGCCAACTGCGGTCGGGGTGGACGGAGATGTCCAGGAAATGGTCCTCGGAATCGACACCGCCCGCCCAGCGCGACAGCGGCTCCTCCAGGTTCACGTACCAGTTCTTGAACCGCCAGCCCGGCTCCCAGAACAGCCACACCGACCACGGCTCGCCGGGCCTGGCCACTTTCAGCACCCCGGTGCCGAACCAGCGGTCGCGCTGCACGGTCCGGGGCCTGGTGTAGCGCGAGGCGAGCGGTTCCAGGTGCACCGGGGTGCCGTCGGCGAGCACCGGCTTGACGCACTCGGTGCCGGGCGCCATCCAGACGGCGAGGACCTCCGGGTCGTCGCGGACGACGGTGACGGGCCGCGCGATGTGGAAGCGCGCGCCGGCGTTCTCGCGGTACCGCCACAGGATCCGGCTCCCGGGCGCCCAGAACGCCGCCGCTCCGCCCGTGCCCGCGTTCGCCGTCACCGCATCACCGTCCGCCATGCACAGATATTAGGTGTCACGGGTGTACGACGCTGCGGCCCGCGTCACGGTTCACACCCCGGTGCGACGCGCGCCGCCCGATGTCACGGGTGCGTCATCCGCAGGACATCCAGCGCCTCGTCCAGTTCCTCGGCCGTCAGGTCGCCGCGCTCGACGTAGCCGCCCTCGACCACCACCTGCCGGATGGTCTTCCGCTCGGCGAGCGCCCGCTTGGCGACCTTGGCGGCCTCCTCGTACCCGAGGTACCGGTTGAGCGGCGTCACCACGGACGGCGACGACTCCGCGTACTCGCGGGCGCGTTCCCGGTGGGCGGTGATCCCGTCGACGGTCCGGTCGGCCAGCAGCCGTGAGGCGTTCGCCAGCAGCCGGATCGACTCCAGCACGTTCTTCGCGATGACCGGCAGCATCACGTTCAGCTCGAAGTTGCCCGCCGCGCCGGCGGTGGCCACCGCCGCGTCGTTGCCGACGACCTGGGCGGCGACCATCAGGACCGCCTCGGGAACGACCGGGTTGACCTTGCCGGGCATGATCGAGGAGCCGGGCTGGAGGTCGGGCAGGGAGATCTCGGCGAGCCCGGTGCGCGGACCGGACGCCATCCACCGCAGATCGTTGGCGATCTTGGTGAGGGAGACGGCGATCGTCCGCAGCTGCCCGCTGGTCTCCACGATCCCGTCCCGGGCGCCCTGCGCCTCGAAGTGGTCCCGCGCCTCGGTCAGCGGCAGCCCCGTGGCCCGCGCCACCTCCTCGATGACGGCGGCGGAGAAACCGGGCGGCGTGTTGATCCCGGTGCCGACGGCCGTGCCGCCCAGCGGCAGTTCGGCCAGCCGCGGCAGCGAGGCGTTCAGCCGCTCCACCCCGTTGCGGACCTGCGCCGCGTACCCGGCGAACTCCTGTCCCAGCGTGACCGGCGTGGCGTCCATCAGGTGCGTCCGCCCCGACTTCACCACGTCGGCGAACTCCCCGGCCTTGCGGCTCAGGGAGCCGGCCAGATGGTCGAGCGCCGGGATCAGGTCGCGCAGCACGGCCGAGGTGGCGGCGATGTGGAGGGACGAGGGGAAGACGTCGTTGGAGGACTGCGAGGCGTTGACGTGGTCGTTGGGGTGCACGTCCCGGCCGAGGCGCTCGCTCGCGAGCGTCGCGATCACCTCGTTGGCGTTCATGTTGGACGAGGTGCCCGACCCCGTCTGGAACACGTCGACGGGGAAGTGCTCGTCCCACCGCCCCCGCGCGACCTCGTCGGCCGCCTCCCGGATCGCGCCGGCGACGTCCTCGTCGATCACCCCGAGCCGCGCGTTGACCTCGGCCGCCGCCCCCTTGACGCGCGCCAGCGCCTCGATGTGCGCACGCTCGATCCGCTGCCCGGACACCGGGAAGTTCTCCACGGCCCGCTGTGTCTGGGCCCGCCACTTCGCCCCGGCCGGCACCCGGATGTCGCCCATGGAGTCGTGCTCGATGCGGTACCCCTGCTCCTCGTCGGCCACTGCCGATCACCTCCGTGTGACACAGCATCCGGGATGCGGCGTGTGTTCCCCCCGTGAACTCGCCGTACGGCCGGAGTCGGTTCTCTTCGAGCCGCGGGCCGGCGTGTTCCGCCACGGCGCCCGGCCGCGAGCGGGCCTTCCCGAGGAGGGTGACGCCGCCGTGCTCACCGGCAGGACGGGCGGCGCCGGTCGTGGCAGGCCCGGCCGTGATCCGGACCCCGGCGGGCGCGGTGACGGCCCCGCGCCGTTGCGGGAACGCGGAACCGACGCGAGGAGCCCCCGGGCGTGCCGGGGGCTCCTCGTCGCCGTGCGGCGGGTCAGCCGAGGCCGGGGCCGCGGACCGGGATCGAGGTGAACGTCGGCTGCGGGGCCGGGTCCTGGAAGAAGTCGTTGCCCTTGTCGTCGACCACGACGAAGGCGGGGAAGTCCTCGACCTCGATCTTCCAGACGGCCTCCATGCCGAGTTCCTCGTACTCGAGCACCTCGACCTTCTTGATGCAGTCCTGGGCGAGGCGGGCCGCCGGGCCGCCGATGGAGCCGAGGTAGAAGCCGCCGTGCGTGCCGCACGCGTCGGTGACCTGCTTGCTGCGGTTGCCCTTGGCCAGCATCACCTTGGAGCCGCCCGCCGCCTGGAACTGCTCCACGTAGGAGTCCATGCGCCCGGCCGTCGTCGGCCCGAACGATCCGGACGCGTACCCCTCGGGCGTCTTGGCCGGCCCGGCGTAGTAGACGGGGTGGTCCTTGAGGTACTGCGGCATCCCCTCGCCGGCGTCCAGCCGCTCCTTGATCTTCGCGTGCGCGATGTCGCGGGCGACGACGAGCGGGCCGGTCAGCGACAGGCGCGTCTTGACCGGGTACCTCGTCAGCTCGGTGAGGATCGTCTCCATCGGCTGGTTGAGGTCGATGCGGACGACGTCGCCGTCCGCCTGGAGGTGCTCGTCCGTCGTCTCGGGCAGGAAGCGGGCCGGGTCCTTCTCCAGCTGCTCCAGGAAGACGCCCTCGGGCGTGATCCTGGCGAGTGCCTGGCGGTCGGCGGAGCAGGACACCGCGATCGCGACCGGGCAGGACGCGCCGTGCCGTGGCAGGCGGACCACGCGCACGTCGTGGCAGAAGTACTTGCCGCCGAACTGCGCGCCGATGCCGATCTTCTGCGTCAGCTCGAAGACCTTCTCCTCCAGCTCCTTGTCCCGGAAGCCGTGGCCGAGCGGCGAGCCCTCGGTCGGCATGTTGTCCAGGTAGTGCGCGGAGGCGTACTTCGCGGTCTTCAGCGCGTACTCGGCGGAGGTGCCGCCGACCACGATCGCCAGGTGGTACGGCGGGCAGGCGGCCGTGCCCAGGGACCGGATCCTCTCCTCGAGGAACCTCATCATGGAGGCCTCGTTCAGGACGGCCTTCGTCTCCTGGTAGAGGAAGCTCTTGTTGGCCGAGCCGCCCCCCTTCGCCATGAACAGGAACTTGTACGCGCCGCCGTCGGCGGCGTACAGCTCGATCTGCGCGGGGAGGTTGGAACCGGTGTTCTTCTCCTCCCACATGGTCAGCGGCGCCATCTGCGAGTAGCGGAGGTTGAGCCGGGTGTAGGCGTCGAAGATGCCGTGCGCGAGGTGCTCGTCGTCGGCTCCCTCGGTGAGGACGTTCTGCCCGCGCTTGCCCATGACGATCGCCGTGCCGGTGTCCTGGCACATCGGCAGCACGCCCGCCGCCGCGATGTTCGCGTTCTTCAGCAGGTCCAGGGCGACGAACTTGTCGTTCGCGCTCGCCTCCGGGTCGTCGATGATGCGGCGCAGCTGGGCCAGGTGCGCCGGGCGCAGGTAGTGCTGGATGTCGTGCACGGCCTCCTCGGCCAGCTTGCGCAGCGCCTCCGGCTCCACCTTGAGGAACGTGCGGCCGTCCGGTCCCTCGACGGTGGACACGCCCTCGGCGGTCACCAGCCGGTAGGGGGTGGTGTCCTCGCCCTGGGGAAGCAGTTCGGTGTACGCGAACCCGGGGGCGGCGGGGCGGGCAGGGGGGGAACTATGCGGCATCTCGCCCATTCCTCAACTCGGCAGCATCTTCGAGGCGCACTCGCCTGCGGCTGGCCTCCATTGGCAGCGTCCTCCAGCGTAGAACCTGCGGCGGACGCGGAGCCTGTGAGGTAGGGCTCAGTGTCTGTGAGGTGGGGCTCGGCGCCGGTCGGGGGAAGTCCGGCGGGCCGCTCCGCGGATCCCCCGGACGGGGGACTGTCGCGATCTATCGTGTTTCGCTACGCTGCTGCCGTGGACCTTCAGAAGCAGAGCGCGCCGGTTGCCGAAATCCGCGCCTCCGATGCCGACCGCGACCGCATCGCCGACATCCTGCGCGAGGCTCTCGCCGAGGGCCGCCTCACCGCGGAGGAGCACGCCGAGCGCGTCGAGGGCGTGCTCGCCGCCAAGACCGTCGGGGAGTTGGAGGTCTTCGTCCGGGACCTGCCCGCCGCGCACCGGGCCGGCGCGGCGCGTGCCGCCACCCCCGGCCGCCCGGCCGCGGACGTGGTCCCGGTCGACCCCGACGACAACGTGGTCGCGGTCTTCAGCTCCGCCTCCCGCAAGGGCCGCTGGCGAGCGGGCCGCCGTATCCATGCGTACGCGGTCTTCGGCAGTGTCGAGATCGACCTCAGCGAGGCACTCTTCGAGTACCAGCAGGTCATGATCAAGGCGATCTCGGTCTTCGGTGACGTCGAGATCCGCGTCCCGGAGAACGTCTCGCTGCACGGCACCGGCGGCGGCGTCCTCGGAAACTTCGAGGTGGACGCGCTCGATTCCGGCGAACCGGACGCCCCCGTGGTGTACGTCGACGGGTGGGCCGTGCTGGGCAATGTCGAGGCGCGGCCCCGGCGGGGCAAGCGCGTCGCGGACATCCTCGACCGCGTGCAGGCCAAGGTCGACAGGAAACTGCGCAAACGCTTGGACCGTTGACGGTTGTGAAGGGTGGGTATGCCGGTTCGGAACTCTGTGCATAGGCGCGCGTACAGCGGGTAGGCCTTGGTGCATCGTCGCTCGCTCGCGAAGCCGTCGTCAGGAGTAGACCGTGCTGCAACCGCCGCATTCGTCCCTGCAGGTAGCCGCCGTTCCGGCCCAGCGGGTGCCAGCGCGCGACCGGGACCAAGACGCCCCCTGGCACACCGAGGCCGTGTGCCGGCGCGACGAGGCGGGCCTTTTCTTCGCACCCTCCAAGGAGCCCACCGCCGCCCGTCTGTCCCGGGAGGAGGCCGCCAAGCGGGTCTGCGCCCGCTGCCCGGTCATGGTGGAGTGCCGGGAGCACGCTCTGCTCCAGCCGGAGCCGTACGGCGTCTGGGGCGGCCTGACGGCAGCGGAACGCCGCGTGGTCCTGGCCCGGCGCCGCCGCCGCGAGATGGAACTGAAGAAGACGGCCAGCGCCGCGGGCCGCATAGCGGCGGCGGGCTGAGCCCCCTTCACGTGACCTCGGGCGCCCTCTCCGCACCGGGGGCGCCGCCGGTGCGACGCCGGAGGGACGGCGCCGTCAGGGGGGGGCGCGTGGAACCGCGCGATCCGCCACGGGGTACCCGCGGCGGCCGACGCCTTCGCGGTGGGGTGCGGTCCCGCGCCAGGGCGCGGCCCCGCACGGGGGGGCGTGGTTCCGTGGCGGACGGCCGACCCCGGGGTGGGGTGTGGCCCGGGGGCCCGTCCGCCCCGCAGGGGCCGGTGCTACGGGAAGGAGAGCCGGCCGGGCCGGGGCGTTCCCGGCGACGGATGGCCCTGAAAACGGCCGGCCGGGCGACGGACGGCCCTGAAGCCGGTGTCCCCGGTGACGGACGGCCCCGTGGTGACGGGCGCCGGATCGCCGGCGAACCGCCGACGATCCGTGCCCCCACCGCGCATCGGGCCGCAGCCCCGGCCCCCGTCCCACCGGGGCCTACCTGCCGCCTCCGAGTGTCACTTCGCCCGGTCGAAGTCGATCGCGCTGTACGCCCGCAGCTTGCTCAGCCGGTGCTCGGAGTCGATCCGCCGTACCGTGCCGGACCTCGAACGCATCACGATCGACGAGGTCAGCGCCGTTTCGGACCGGTACCGCACCCCGCGCAGCAACTCGCCGTCGGTGATGCCGGTCGCCGCGAAGAAGACGTTGTCGCCGGAGACCAGGTTGTCGGTGGTCAGCACCCGGTCCAGGTCGTGCCCGGCATCGATCGCCCGCTGCCGCTCCTCGTCGTCCTTGGGCCACAGCTTGCCCTGGATCGTGCCACCGAGGCACTTCACCGCGCAGGCGGAGATGATGCCCTCGGGGGTGCCGCCGATACCGAGCAGCAGGTCGACGCCCGTGCCCTCGCGCAGGGCGTAGATGGAGCCGGCGACGTCGCCGTCGGAGATCAGCTTGATGCGGGCACCCGCTTCCCGGACCTCCCTGATCAGGCCCTCGTGGCGCGGCCGGTCGAGGATCACGACGGTGACGTCCTCGGGCGTGGACCTCTTGGCCTTGGCGATGCGCCGGATGTTGACGGCGACGGGCGCGTCGATGTCGACGAAGTCCGCGGCCTCGGGGCCGGTGACCAGCTTGTCCATGTAGAAGACGGCCGACGGGTCGAACATCGACCCGCGCTCGGTGGCGGCCAGCACCGCGATCGCGTTGGGCATGCCCTTGGCGGTCAGCGTGGTGCCGTCGATCGGGTCGACGGCGATGTCGCACTCGGGGCCGGTCCCGTCGCCGATCCGCTCCCCGTTGAAGAGCATCGGGGCTTCGTCCTTCTCGCCCTCGCCGATGACGACGACGCCGTTCATCGACACGGTGTGGACGAGGGTCCGCATGGCGCGCACCGCGGCGCCGTCGGCGCCGTTCTTGTCGCCTCGTCCGACCCAGCGGCCCGCAGCCATCGCCGCGGCTTCGGTCACCCGGACCAGTTCCATGGCGAGGTTGCGGTCGGGGGCCTCGGAGGGGACGTCGAGCTCTGACGGCAAATGGTGGTGTTCGGTCATCGGAGCGCACCTTTCTGATACGACGACGGCCGGATGAGGGTAATGGCCATGACTCTATCGTCAGTCCGACAAAATGAGCAGGGGACCCCACGGATGAGCGCAACGGGCACCTGCGACGATAGGGGCGTGGCAGGTTCGAACGGCAAGCAGAAGACGGTCCGGGACATGATCCTCTCCCTGGGCCTCATCATGATCGCGGCGGCGGTGGTCTACCTCTTCATCCCGCACGACGATCACGCACCGGACATCAAGCGGGTCGACTACCGCGTCGAACTGCTCACGGCGCGCCGCGCCGCCTCCTACCCGGTGGCCGCCCCCGAGGGCCTGCCGCAGAGCTGGAAGGCGACCTCGGTCCGCTTCAGGGGGAGCGACTCCGACGCCTGGCACCTCGGTTTCCAGGCCCCCGGCGGGGAGTACGTGGCGGTCGAGCAGTCCACCAAGAAGCGCTCGGAGTTCATCGACACCGCCAGTCAGGGCGCCGAGGAGACCGAGGTGACCCAGGAGATCGCCGGTCGCACCTGGACCCGGTACACCGGCGGCCGGTACGACGCCCTGGTGCTGAAGGACGACGGTGACGGGTCGACGACGGTGGTCGCGGGCACGGCCCCGTTCGACCAGCTGGCGAAGATGGCCGCCGCGCTGAGGACGGCGTGACGCGACGGCATGACGTGACGGCATGGCGAAGGGCCCTTCGGCGTGCGTGCGGGTGCCGGACCGTGGTGTGACGACCTGGCCTCAGGCCGGGCACGGGACGCGTGGGCGTGAGGCGTTCCCGCCCGGCTTGCCGAGGCCGACCACCATCCGGACAGAGCGGGGTGGCAGCCGTCACACCCCGCTGAGGCCGTCGCACCTGGCCTGACCTGCGGTGCTCTCTGCGTTACCCGGCCTTCTCCGGCTCGTCCTCCTCGCGTGCCGCGTCCTCCTCCCGGGCCAGCGCCGCATCGAGCCGTGCCCGCGCGCCCTCCAGCCAGCGCCGGCACACCCGGGCCAGTTCCTCCCCGCGTTCCCACAGCGCGAGCGACTCCTCCAGCGTCGTACCGCCCGCCTCCAGGCGCCGCACCACCTCGATCAGCTCGTCGCGCGCCTGCTCGTACCCGAGCGCCTCGTCCACCTTGCCGGTCATCCACCCAACCCATGCATCGATTCGTCAACGTCCGGCCGGGCCCTCGGCCCGGACCGTGAACTCACCCTCGGCGACCCGGGCGCGCAGCGTCTCCTCCGGCGCGACCTCGCCCGGAGCCCGCACCACGTGCCCGTCCGCCCGCTGCAGTACCGCGTACCCGCGCCGGAGCGTGGCCGCGGGGGACAGCGCCACCACGCGCGCGTGCGTGTGCGTCAGCTCCGAGTCGGCGCGGTCCAGGAGATGCCCGAGACAGCGCCGGGAGCGGTCCGTCAGGGACGCCACCTGCTCCGCCCGCTCGTCGATCATGCGATGCGGATCCTGTAGCGCCGGCCGGGCCAGCGCGTGGGCCAGTCCGCGCTCCTCCCGCTCCACGAACCCCTCCACGCACCGCCGCGCCCGGTCGCGCAGCATCCGCACCCGCGCCAGCTCCTCGCCGACGTCCGGCACGACCTTCTTGGCCGCGTCGGTCGGCGTCGAGGCGCGCAGATCGGCGACGTGGTCGAGGAGCGGGTTGTCCGGCTCGTGGCCGATCGCCGACACCACCGGCGTCCGGCAGGCGGCGACCGCCCGGACCAGCTGCTCGTCGGAGAACGGCAGCAGGTCCTCCACGCTGCCGCCACCCCGCGCGACGACGATGACGTCGACCTCGGGGATCTCGTCCAGCTCCTTGACGGCCTGCACCACCTGCGGCACCGCGTGCACGCCCTGCACGGCCACGTTGCGCACCTCGAAGCGGACGTGGGGCCAGCGGTGCCGCGCGTTCTCCAGCACGTCCCGCTCGGCCGCCGAGGCCCGCCCGCACACCAGCCCGATCAGCTGCGGCAGGAACGGCAGCGACTTCTTGCGCTCCGGCGCGAACAGCCCCTCCGCGGCGAGCGACTTCTTCAGCTGCTCCAGGCGCGCCAGCAGCTCGCCGACCCCCACCGGCCGGATCTCCGCGGCCCGCAGCGACAGCTGCCCGCGCGGGGCGTACCACTCCGGCTTCGCGTGGACGACGACCCGGGCGCCCTCGCCGACGATGTCCGCGACGGCGTCGAACACCTGCCGGTAGCAGGTGACCCCGACCGAGATGTCGTACGACGGATCCCGGAGCGTCAGGAACACGACCCCCGCGCCCGGCCGCCGCGACAGCTGCGTGATCTGTCCCTCGACCCACACCGCGCCCAGCCGGTCGATCCATCCGCCGATGAGCCGCGAGACCTCCCCCACGGGGAGCGGAGTGTCCGCGGACGTGTTGACAGCCATGCCCGCGAGCGTAACGGGCCGCACCGACAACGCGCGGCGCCCGGCACCGGCCCCGCCGCGCGCGGTCGTCACGGCGGGCGGCATGGCGGAAGCGGGTGAGGGGAGCGGGAAGGGGCACGGCCCGAGCGGTGAGAGCGATGCGGTCGGAGCGCTGCGGGAGGCGCGGCTCCGGTGGCGGCCCCCGGGCCGACCGGCCGCCGCGCGGTTCTGCACGGGGCGGCGAGCGGTACGCGCACGCCTGCCGGGCGCCCTCCCTCACCCCGCGCCGACCGGTCCGCCCCCCGGCTCCGCAGGCCCCACGGCTGAGCGCCCCCGCTGGGTCACCAGCACCACGAGCCCGATCACCAGCCAGACCGCGCCCACCAGCTGGGCGGTCCGCGACGCCGACGCGATCACCGCGAGGGTGATCGCCGCCCCCGCCACGGGCGCCAGCACATGCCGCCACCAGACGGGCCCGCCGTTCCGGCGCCGTACCGCGAACCAGCCCACCACGCTCGCGTGCAGCAGCGTGAACGCGGTCAGTGCACCGATGTCGACCACCGAGACCAGATGGTCCATGCCGTCGCCGCGACGCGCCGCCCACACCGCGGCGGCCAGCGTGAACACCGCGGCGACCAGGAGCGCCACGCGCGGGACCCCGCCGGACGTGCGGGACAGGGCGCCCGGCAGCCGCCGGTCCCGGCCCATCGCGAACAGCAGCCGCCCCGCCGCTGCCTGCCCCGCCAGCGCGGCGAACGCGGCGCCGAGGGCCTTGCTGACGGCCACGAGATCGTGCAGCCAGCCGCCGACCGAGGTGTCCACGGCGTCGTAGAACGCCGATCCCTGCCCGCCGGGCCGGGCGGCCAGCTGCGCCGACGACATCGGCTCCAGCAGGGCGATCAGGTAGGTCTGCGCCGTGAATAGCACGCCCGTCAGCGCCAGGCAGAACAGCAGGGCCCGTGCCACCGCGGCCGACCCCCCGGTGACCTCCTCGGCGAACGCGGCGATCGCGTCGAAGCCCAGATACGACAGAACGGCGACCGAGACCGCGCCGAGCACCGCCGACAACGCGAACGAGCCCTGGCTGCCGTCGCCGGTGAACGGCGACAGCCAGCCGCGCCGGGCACCGTCGCCCACGAGGACGACCACCGCGGAGACCACGAAGACCAGCAGCACCGCGACCTCCATCGCCAGCACCAGGAAGCCCACACGGGCCGCCGCCCGCACGCCCCACAGGTTCAGCAGGGTCGTCACCACCACCGCCGACGCCGTCCACACCCAGCGGGAGACCTGCGGGACCAGGGCGTGCATGGCGATGCCCGAGAACAGGTACGCCACCGCCGGGACCAGCAGATAGTCCAGCACCGCCATCCAGCCCGCGACGAATCCGGCCCCCCGCCCGAGCGCCGCGCGCGCGTACGAGAAGACCGAGCCGGCCCGGGGCACCACCCGCACCATCTGCGCGTAGCTGAAGGCGGTGAGCGCCATCGCGATCGTGGCGACGACGTACACCAGCGCCACCGCGCCGTGCGATCTGGCGTCCAGCGTGCCGAACACGCCGACCGGCGCCATCGGCGCGATGAACAGCAGCCCGTAGACGACCAGGTCGCGCAGACCCAGGCTGCGCCGCAGCGCCTTCCCCGCGCCGGCCGCCCGCCGGGCCGTCGTACCGGTGCCGGACATCAGGGACCCCTTTCCGGCTCGCCCCGGCCCGCCGCGGCTCACCGACGGGATCACCGCCAGTCTCACGGCGGCGTGCCCGGCGTGCGATCTCTGGACCCCCGAACGCGGCCTTACGATGGGGAGCATGACTGCTTCGCCTGGCCGCCGTGTCCTGCTCGCCGCCCCCCGGGGCTACTGCGCGGGTGTGGACCGCGCCGTGATCGCCGTCGAGAAGGCCCTGGAGCAGTACGGGGCCCCGGTCTACGTCCGGCACGAGATCGTCCACAACAAGTACGTCGTGCAGACCCTGGAGAAGAAGGGCGCCGTCTTCGTCGAGCGGACGGAGGAGGTGCCGCCGGGCAACATCGTGATGTTCTCCGCGCACGGCGTCGCGCCCGTCGTCCACGAGGAGGCCCGCCGCGGCCGGCTCGCCACCATCGACGCCACCTGCCCGCTGGTCACCAAGGTCCACAAGGAAGCCATCCGGTACGCCAACGACGACTACGACATCCTCCTGATCGGCCACGAGGGCCACGAGGAGGTCATCGGCACCTCCGGCGAGGCTCCCGACCACATCCAGCTCGTCGACGGTCCCCAGGACGTGGCCGGGGTCGAGGTCCGCGACACCTCCAAGGTCGTGTGGCTGTCCCAGACCACGCTCTCGGTCGACGAGACCATGGAGACGGTGGACGCGCTGAAGGACAAGTTCCCGCAGCTCGTCTCCCCGCCCAGTGACGACATCTGCTACGCCACGCAGAACCGCCAGCTCGCCGTGAAGCAGATGGGTGCCGAGGCCGACCTGGTCGTCGTCGTCGGCTCCCGCAACTCCTCCAACTCCAAGCGGCTCGTCGAGGTCGCCAAGCTGGCCGGCGCCCGCGCGGCCCACCTCGTGGACTTCGCCGACGAGATCGACGAGGCCTGGCTGGAGGGCGTGACGACCGTGGGCGTCACCTCCGGCGCCTCCGTCCCCGAGGTGCTCGTCGAGCAGGTGCTGGAGTGGCTCGCCGAGCGCGGCTTCGAGGACGTCGAGATCGTGAAGGCGGCCGAGGAGTCCATCACCTTCTCCCTGCCCAAGGAACTGCGACGGGACCTGCGCGAGGAGGCCGCCTCCCTGGCCGCCGAGCGGGGCGGAGCCGGTCCGGCCGGGACGTGACCGTCCGTCGCCCGTCGTAACGTGGAGTCATGCAGATCTTCGGCGTGGACATCGGCGGATCCGGGATCAAGGGCGCTCCCGTGGACCTGGACAGGGGCGACCTGGCCCAGGAACGCCGCAAGGTGCTCACCCCGCACCCGGCGACACCCGACGGCGTGGCCGACGGCGTCAGGCAGGTCGTCGACCACTTCGGCTGGACCGGCCCGGTCGGCCTCACCTTCCCCGGTGTCGTCACCGGCGGAGCGACGGTCCGCACCGCGGCCAACGTCGACGGGAGCTGGATCGGCACCGACGCGCGCGCCCTGTTCGGGAACCGGCTCGGCGGCCTGCCGGTGACGGTGGTCAACGACGCCGACGCGGCCGGGGTCGCCGAGATGCACTTCGGCGCCGGCAAGGACCGCGGCGGCACGGTCATCCTGCTGACCTTCGGCACGGGCATCGGCAGCGCCGTGTTCATCGACGGCGCGCTGGTGCCCAACACCGAGCTGGGCCATCTGGAGCTGCACGGCCACGACGCGGAGAAGCGGGCCTCCAGCAAGGCCAAGGATGACCACGAGCTGTCCTGGGAGCACTGGGCCCACCGCGTGCAGAAGTACCTCGCGCACGTCGAGATGCTCTTCTCCCCGGAGCTGTTCATCATCGGCGGCGGCGTCAGCCGCAAGGCCCACAGGTTCCTGCATCACATCAAGCACATCAGGGCCGAGATCGTCCCCGCGCAGCTCCAGAACAACGCGGGCATCGTGGGCGCGGCGATGCGGGCGGCGGAGCAGTAGGGCGGCGAGGTCACGGAGCCGCAGGGCGGCAGGGCCGGGGGTCCGGGGCGCGCGGGACAGCGGACCGGCGGCCGCGGGGGCACCCGGCGGCAGGTCGGCGGCCCGGCCGGGACCGCCGGGTCGGACGGCCGGGCAC
>NZ_JADWYM010000007.1 GCF_022414535.1 Streptomyces sp. MUM 2J | reverse complement strand
CCAGTCGCCGCGCGAGGACGAACCAGAGGTGAACTTCCTCACGATGTAGACCAGTCCGCCGACCAGCAGCAGTGTGCCGGCGTAGGCGTCGAGGGCGGACTCCAGCTGCTCGATCGCGGGAAGGTCGAGGTGGTTGGTCGGCTCGTCGAGGACGAGGAGGTTGACGCCGCGGCCCTGGAGCAGGGCGAGGGCGGCGCGGGTCCGCTCGCCCGGGGACAGGGTCGCCGCCGGGCGCAGCACATGGGCCGCCTTCAGGCCGAACTTGGCCAGCAGGGTGCGCACCTCGGCCGGCTCGGTGTCCGGGACCGCCGCGCAGAACGCCTCCAGGAGACTCTCGGGGCCGTGGAACAGGCCGCGCGCCTGGTCCACCTCGCCGACCAGCACGCCCGAGCCGAGTGCGGCATGCCCGGCGTCCAGCGGAACCCGTCCGAGCAGCGCGCCCAGCAGGGTCGACTTCCCCGCGCCGTTCGCCCCGGTGACCGCGACCCGGTCGGCCCAGTCGATCCGGAGGGAGACGGGACCGAGGCGGAAACCGCCGCGGTGGACCTCGGCATCCCGCAGCGCGGCCACCACCGCCCCGGAGCGCGGGGCCGCCGCGATCTCCATGCGCAGTTCCCACTCCTTGCGCGGTTCCTCGACGGCGTCCAGGCGTTCGATCATGCGCTGGGTCTGCCGAGCCTTGGCGGCCTGCTTCTCGCTGGCCTCGCTGCGGAACTTGCGGCCGATCTTGTCGTTGTCGCCGGCCTTGCGTCGGGCGTTCTTCACGCCCTTGTCCATCCAGGCCCGCTGCGTCCGGGCACGGTCCTCCAGCGCGGCCCGCTTGCCGGCGTACTCCTCGTACTCGTCCCGCGCGTGCCGGCGGGCGACCTCGCGCTCCTCCAGGTAGGCCTCGTAGCCGCCGCCGTAGAGGTTGATCTGCCGCTGTGCGAGGTCGAGTTCGAGGACCCTGGTGACGGTGCGGGTGAGGAACTCGCGGTCGTGGCTGACGACGACGGTGCCGGCGCGCAGGCCGGTCACGAAGCGCTCCAGGCGCTCCAGTCCGTCCAGGTCCAGGTCGTTGGTCGGCTCGTCGAGGAGGAAGACGTCGTACCGGGACAGCAGCAGCGAGGCGAGTCCGGCGCGGGCCGCCTGGCCGCCGGAGAGGGCGGTCATCGGCTGGTCGGGGCCGACGGCGAGGCCCAGCGAGTCGGCGACCTCCTCGGCGCGCTCCTCCAGGTCGGCGCCGCCCAGGTCCAGCCAGCGCTCCAGGCTCGCCGCGTAGGCGTCGTCGGCGCCCGGAGCCCCGTCGACGAGCGCCCGGGTGGCCTCGTCCATGGCCCGCTGCGCGGCGGCGACGCCCGTGCGCCGGGCGAGGAAGGCGCGGACGGTCTCGCCCGGCCTGCGCTCCGGCTCCTGCGGGAGGTGACCGACGGCCGCGGTCGGCGGAGAGAGCCTGATCTCCCCCTGCTCCGGTGCGGTGAGCCCCGCGAGCAGCTTCAGCAGGGTGGACTTGCCGGCACCGTTGGCGCCGACCAGCCCGATCACGTCACCGGGCGCGACGACGAGGTCGAGCCCGCCGAACAGGGTGCGGTCGCCGTGCCCGGCGCTGAGGTTCTTGGCGACGAGGGTTGCAGTCATCAGAGCGCCGATTCTATGGGGCGCCGCCACCGGCCCGTGCCGTGCTCCCTCAGGGGTCCGCCGTCTCCACCAGCACCTCCGAGGAGGTCCTGGCGACGACGTAGGGGCGGCCCCCGACCGCCCGCGCGTCCAAGGGGATGCGGTGGAGTCCGGCGTCGAGGACGCCGTCGAACACCTCCCGCGCCCGGGTGCGGGAGAGCCGGCCGAGCCGGTAGGCGGTGAGGCGGACCCGGCACGGCGCGGTGACCTCGATCCGCGCCTCGCCGTCCGCGGTGACCAGCCGGGCCAGCCGGCGCTGCTCCGCGGGGCTGCGGTCCAGGGCGTGCTCGATGCGGGCGACCAGGAGCGGCAGGACGGGGGTGCGTGCGTCGACGTAACCGACCTCCAGGCCGGCCGCTTCGAACGCCGCGCGTACGGAGGCGCGTTCCGCCTCGCCGACCGTGTGGCCGAACGCGACGGCGCCGTAGCGGCCCAGTTCGTCGGCGGGCACGCCGTGCGCGTCCCGGGTGATGTCGGCGCCGACGCCGATGGTCCGCAGGACGGCGGCGAGCCTGGCGAGCAGGGCGACGCGCGCGCCGATCAGCAGGACGCGGCGGCGTCCCGGTTCGGGCCGGTCCAGCAGGGAGCGCAGCACGGCCCGGTACTCCTCGCCGCGGAAGCGGAACGGCCCTGTGCCGGGGTAGCCGTTGAGCTCCAGGTCGACGTCCTCGGACGTCTGCCAGGCGAAGTCCCGCCAGACGTAGTCGTCGCCGTCCCGCTCGATGAGCGCGGTGACCGCGCCGCAGCCGAGGTCGGCGCACTCGGGGCAGCCGTAGAGCACGTACCGCCCGCCGGGCAGGAGGGCCCCGCCCTCCAGCAGGAGGCTGCGGACCTGCTCGGTGAAGAGGGCGGGCGGCACGTCGGAGGCGAGCGGGGAGACGGCGTCCAGGTCGGACAGCGACAGCAGCAGCGGCCGGCCGTCCACGACGAAGTCGAGGAAGTCCCGGTGGATCTGGTAGCCACCGCCGGCGAGCACCGAACCGGCGCGCATCGCCGGGGCGAGGCCGAAGGTCGCATACACGGCAGACATACGGTGAGTATCCCCGGCGAAGAGGGAAGCCGGGCACGGTGCGGCCCGTTGTGCCGGGGCCGATGCGTGCGGGGCCCGGGGGTGCCCGTGCGCTGCTGGCCGGCCCTCCGCCGGTCCTCCCCCACGCTCCTCCCCGGCCCGCCCGCGGCACTCCCCCCGGATCCGCTCCGGCCGGCGTGGCCGGACGGCTCCCAGGGTGCCGCGGGCGGCGCACGGATGGTCGAAGGGGCACGGCCGGTACGGAGCTGGACGGGGCGCGCGGAACGGGGGAACGGCGTGCGCCGGGCGGGCTGCGGAGCGGCCCTCCGGCGAGGCGGCAGGAGCGTGTGCACGAGGTTCGGACACGGCGGCCGGATGACGATCGTGTGGTCGCGGGGGCCGTGGACATGCTCCGTGACACAGGGATTCCATAGGGTCCCGACGGACACCGTGCTTCTACCCCTTGGAGCTCTCGTGCACCGCAGAATCCTCGCGCCGGGCGCACTCGCCGCGGCGTCGGTCCTGCTGGCGATCCCGGCATCGGCCGCGAGCTACTCCCCCGGCGCGCCCGGCATCGGCGACCCCTACTACCCGGAGTACGGCAACGGCGGATACGACGTCTCCCACTACGACCTGCGGCTGAAGTACCAGCCGGCCACGGACGAGCTGGAGGGCACGGCGACGATCCTGGCGAGGACCACGCAGGACCTGTCGCGCTTCGACCTGGACTTCCTGCTCGATGTGAGCGAGGTGCGCGTCAACGGCACCGCCGCGTCGTTCGCGGCCTCCGGCGAGCACGAGCTGGCGATCACCCCGAAGAGGCCGCTGCCCAAGGGCACGGCCCTCACGGTGGTCGTCCGCTATCGCGGCGTGCCCTCCACGAAGAAGGCCTACGGCTTCACCAGTTGGCACCGCACGCCGGACGGCGGCATCGGGGCCAACGAGCCCGAGGCGGCCTGGTGGTGGTTCCCGAGCAACGACCACCCCCTCGACAAGGCCACCTACGACGTGTCCGTGCTGGTGCCCGACGGTGTCCAGGCCATCTCCAACGGCCGCTTGAAATCGACGAGATCACGGCTCGGCTGGACGCGCTGGAACTGGCGGCAGGACAAGCCGCAGACCACCTATCTGGCCACCCTGGCGGTGGGCCGGTTCGACATCACGCGCAGCACGTCCGAGGGCGGCATCCCCGTCATCAACGCCTACAGCCGAGACCTGGGCGAGAACGAGGGGGCGGCCCGGGCGAGCGTCGAACGCACCGGCGAGATCGTGGACTGGCTCAGCGGGTACTTCGGGCCCTATCCGTTCGGCACGGCGGGCGGCTACGTGCCCGACACCACGACCGGGTACGCCCTGGAGACGCAGACCCGTGTCTACTACAGCCCACGGCAGTTCGCGAACGGCTCCAACACCTCGGTGGTGGTGCACGAGCTGGCCCACCAGTGGTGGGGCGACAGCGTCTCCGTCAAGGGATGGAAGGACATCTGGATCAACGAGGGCTTCGCGCGCTACGCGCAGTGGCTGTGGTCCGAGCACGAGGGCGAGGGCACGGCACAGGAACTGGCCGACTACGTGTACGCCTCGCACCCGGCCGGCGACCCGTTCTGGACGGTGCTGCCCGGTGATCCGGGCCCGGACCACCAGTTCGACATCGCCGTGTACGACCGGGGCGCTCTTGCCATCCAGGCGCTGCGCAACGAGATCGGCGACAAGGCCTTCTTCGCGCTCCTGAAGGACTGGACGCGGCGGTACCGGTACGGCAACGCCTCCGTCGCCGACTTCCGGCGCCTGGCCGAGAACGTCTCCGGCCGGCCGCTGGCCGCGCTGTTCGACACCTGGCTGTTCCAGCCGGTCCGGCCGGGCGCCCCGGCTGCGCGAGAGGCGTCCGTGGCGATGCGGGCGACGGGCTCCCCGGCTGCCCCGGTGCCGCCGAGGTCCTGGAAGAAGATCGCGGCGACGAACGGGGTGCACGGGCACTCCGGCTGATTCCCCGTCAGCAACCGTCCGGTGCCGGCCGGGTCCCGGCCGCGCGGGCGAACAGCTCCGCGCGGCCGATCGCGGCGGTCCCGGTCGACGGCACCGTACAGGCGTGGGCGCCGGCGATCGCTCCGTGGCGGGCACACCGCGCGGGAGGTTCCCCGTTCAGCAGGCCGTGGAGGAAGGCAGCCGCGAAGGCGTCGCCGGCCCCGTTGGAGTCCACCACCGGGGCGGGCGGCGCCACCGCCGGTATGCGGGTCAGCTCTCCGTCGGTCAGCAGATGCGCGCCCTCGGCGCCGGCCGTGGCGACGACGGTGCGAGCCCGGCCCCGTGCGGCGATGCGGCGCATCACCGGCTCGGGGTCGCCCAGCGCGGCGGCCGACAGGAAGACGACGTCCGCGCCGTGGGCGAACGGCTCGTGGTAGGGGTTCTCGCCGTCCCAGTCGTGCAGATCGGTGGAGACCGTGACGCCGGCCTCCCACAGTACGGGCAGCGCCTGCGCGCACGGCTGGGTGATGCAGACGTGGACGTGCCGGGCACGCGCGGCGAGTCCGCGCAACGTGTCCTCGGGCAGCCGGTCGCCGTCGCGGGTGCGGCTGGTGTCGTACAGCGACAGGCGCCGGCCGTCGGGTCCCACGAGGTTGACCGCGCGTTTGGTGCCGGCCGGCTGCGGGACCGCGGTGAGGCCGATGCCGTGGTCCCGGTGGAGCGCGCGGACCAGGTCGCCCTCGGGGTCGTCGCCGAGCAGGTCCAGGTGGTGGGTGCGCAGGCCGAGCGTGGCCAGGCCCACGGCGACGAAGTCGCCGGTCTGTCCGGCACGGGTGCGGATCCCCGACTCGATCATGTAGCTGTCGGCGTAGGGGAGTGGCAGCTCCGGCACGTACACGATGGTGTCCGCACCGGCCCCGCCCAGGACGAGAACGTCGATGTCCCGGTTCACCGGCGTCCCTCCCGGAGTTCGTGCACCGTCGTGACGATCCCCTTTCCGGCCCACCTGCGGCCGGCGGGCGGCGCGGTGCGGGACCATCGGCCGCCCGCCGGTCCTCGCCCCGTGCGGGGCACCTGGACCGGCGCGCCGAGCTGCTCCGTCCGCCCCGCGAGCCGGCCGAGGGCCTCGTCGATCGCCTGGTGGTGCACGGGTGCGCGCCTGCCGCCGGTTCCGACGCCCCGCTGGCCGATCATGTCGGCGCCCCCCACCTCATGAGCGAGCGGGGCGAGTCGCACGGCGCCCAGCGCGCAGTCGTTCGTCGCACGCGCCCGGTGCCGGGCGCGGTGGGCCTGCTCCGGTTCGGGCCGGCGGCGCGACAGCGACCGCCCGAAGCCCCTCCCCCATCCCCCGATGTCGTTGCGGACATGGGCGATCGCCTGGGCACCCCGGCCCGACGGTGCGGTGGCGTCACCCCGGGCATGCATGGTCTCCGGCATGCCGCCACCGTAGACGACGCCACCGACATCGGCTCCGGACCGCCCGCGCGGCTACCGCGTGAGCTCGCTCAACTCGTCGTCGACGTGCTGGGCGACCCGGCGGCGCACGGCGAACCAGCCGGCGACGAGCAGGGCGGCGAGGACCGGGATCAGCAGCAGCGTCTTGCGGCCGACCTCGGGGTCGTTCCCCATCATGCCGAGGCAGACCAGCAGGAAGACGACGGTCACGATCTCGGTGACCGGGCTGCCGGGCAGGCGGAAGGCCGGCCGCGTCACCAGGCCCGCCCGGGCGCGGCGCACGAAGACCAGGTGGCAGACCATGATGATCACCCAGGTGCTGATGATGCCGAGGGAGGCGACGTTCAGCACGATCTCGAAGGCCTGACCGGGCATGAGGTAGTTCAGGACCACGCCGAGCACGCAGACGGCGCAGGTGAGCAGGATGCCGCCGTAGGGCACCTGGCTGCGGCTCATCACGCGGGTGAACCGGGGGGCGGAACCGGCCATGGCCATGGAACGCAGGATGCGGCCGGTGGAGTACAGGCCGGAGTTGAGCGAGGACATGGCGGCCGTGAGGACGACGAGGTTCATCACGTCGCCGGCTCCCCGGACGCCGATCTTCGACAGCACCGTGACGAAGGGGCTCTCGCCGGCGGAGTACAGCGATCCCGGCAGCAGCAGGGCGAGCAGGACGACCGAGCCGACGTAGAACAGGCCGACCCGCCACATGATCGAGTTCACCGCGCGCGGGACGACCCTCTCCGGTTCGGCGGTCTCCCCGGCGGCGACTCCGACCAGTTCCAGCGCGGCGTAGGCGAAGATCACGCCCTGCATGACGAGGACCACGGGCATCACACCGTGCGGGAGGACTCCGCCGTGGGCGGTGATGACGTGCGGGCCGGGGGTCCGGCCGTCCACCTCGTGCCGGGTGGCCAGCAGGAAGACGCCGACCAGCATGAAGGCGACGAGCGTGGCGACCTTGACGATGGCGAACCAGAACTCCATCTCACCGAAGATCTTCACGGAGATGAGGTTGACGGCGAGCACCACCGCGAGGGCGATCAGTGCCAGCACCCACTGCGGGACGGGGGTGAACGGGCTCCAGTAGTGCGTGTAGAGGGCGATCGCGGTGATGTCGGCGATGCCGGTGGTCGACCAGTTCAGGAAGTACATCCAGCCGGCGACATAGGCGCCCTTCTCACCCAGGAACTCGCGCGCGTAGGACACGAAGGAGCCGGACGACGGGCGGTACAGCACCAGTTCGCCGAGCGCGCGGACGACGAAGAAGGCGAAGACGCCGCAGACGAGGTAGGCCAGGGCCAGTGCGGGCCCCGCGTCATGCAGGCGTCCCCCGGCGCCGAGGAAGAGGCCGGTGCCGATCGCGCCGCCGATCGCGATCATGTTGACGTGGCGGTGCTTGAGGTCCTTGCTGTAGCCGGCGTCGCCCGCGTCCGCGGGCGACGTGGCCGCCTCGGGGTGGGCGGCGGCCTGTGCCGTCTGCACGGCGTCCTTGCTCACGGGTGGTTCAACTCTCTGGTGCGCCCGAGCGGGTTGCCCTCGGGTGTCGTACGTGCCTCGGCCCGCGCCGCCGTCGACGCGGCACGGGCCGGAAGATCATCTTCGCAGAAGGATCAACCGCCCTGCGACGGCCCCTGTCACACGGCGTCGCTCCCCACCCGGCACCACCTGCCGGTTTCCGGTGGTGCCGAGGTGGCGTTCCCGTGTCACAGCGCCGGTGAGACAGCGATACTGCTGCACATGACGACCGACACCGAGCAGCCGACGGATCCGACGCTCACCATCGACGAGCTGGCCGCACGCGCGGGCGTCACGGTCCGCACCGTGCGGTTCTACGGCACGAAGGGGCTGCTGCCGCCGCCGGTGATCGGCCCGCGCCGGGTGGGCCGCTACGGGCCGGAGCACCTCGCGCGGCTCGCGCTCATCGAGGAGCTTCAGCACCAGGGGATGACCCTGGCCGCGATCGAGCGCTACCTCGGGCAGCTGCCGCCCGATCTGAGCGCCCGGGAACTCGCGCTGCACCGGGCCGTGGTGGCGTCGTGGGCACCGGACACGGTGGAGACACTGACCCGTGCGGAGCTGGGACGGCGCGCCGGCCGGCCGCTCGCCGACGCGGACGTGGAACGGCTGGCGGCCATGGACGTCGTCGTGCCGGACGGCGGCGCGTACCGCGTCGACGCCGGGCTGCTGCGGCTCGGCGTCGAACTGCTGGACGTGCCGCTGTCGCAGGAGACGGTCCTCGCCGCCCGTGCCGCCCTGATCGAGCACTCCCGCGCCGCCGCACACGCGCTGTCGGACCTGCTGCGTGCCGCGGTCGGCGACCGCGGCACGCGGGACGTGAAGTCCCTGTCCGCCCATATGCACCCACTGGTCGTGCAGGCCCTGCTCACCACGTTCCAGCGGTCGCTGCGGGAGGAGCTGCGCCAGTGGCTCGACGCCGAGGCCGACCGGACCACCGGGCAGGCCGCCTCGCGCCCCGCGGAGCGCGCCGCCCGGCGGCCGGGCGGCTGAACGGCACGCTGCCGCCCGCTCCCCCGTACGCCCCCGCGCAGCCGGCACCCGCGTCCGGCGGGGTGCCGGCCGGACGGCGCACCCTCCGGGGCGACGCCGCCGGTCGGCGCGTCGCCCCGGCGGCGGCTCAGCGGGCGTCGGTGAAGGTCCCGCCCTTCTCCGCCTTCTCCACCAGCAGCGCGGGCGGCGTGAAGCGGTCACCGTAGCGGTCGGCGAGTTCCCGCGCGCGTGCCGCGAAGCCGGCCGGGCCGCCGTCGTAGCCGTCGATGTACTGCAGGACGCCGCCGGTCCAGCCCGGGAAGCCGATCCCGAGGATCGACCCGATGTTGGCGTCGGCGACGGAGGTCAGCACGCCTTCCTCCAGCAGCCGGACGGTGTCCAGTGCCTCGGAGAAGAGCATGCGCTCCTGCATGTCCTCGAACGGGATCCGGTGGCCCGGCCGTGTGAAGTGCTCACGCAGACCCGGCCAGAGGCCCAGGCGCCCGCCGTCCTCGCCGTACTCGTAGAAGCCCGCGCCGCCACTGCGGCCGGTGCGGCCGAACTCGTCGACCATGCGGTCGACGACGGCCTCGGCCGGGTGCGGCGTCCAGGTGCCGCCGGCCTCCTCCACGGCCCGCTTCGACTCGCCCCGGATCTTGCGCGGCAGGGTGAGCGTGAGGTCGTCCATCAGGGAGAGGACCTTGGCCGGGTAGCCGGCCTGGGCGGCCGCCTGCTCCACGGAGGCGGGCTCGATGCCCTCGCCGACCATCGCGACGCCCTCGTTGATGAAGTGCCCGATGACGCGGGAGGTGAAGAAGCCGCGCGAGTCGTTGACGACGATCGGCGTCTTGTTGATCTGCCGCACCAGGTCGAAGGCGCGGGCCAGCGCCTCGTCGCCGGTGCGCTCGCCCTTGATGATCTCCACCAGGGGCATCTTGTCGACGGGCGAGAAGAAATGCAGCCCGATGAAGTCGGTCTGCCTGCGGACGCCCTCGGCGAGCACGGTGATCGGCAGGGTGGAGGTGTTGGAGCACAGCAGCGCGTCCGGCGCGACGACGTCCTGGATCTCCTGGAACACCTTGTGCTTGAGCGCGGTGTCCTCGAACACGGCCTCGATGACCGCGTCGCAGCCCGCGAGGTCGGCGGCCTCGGCGGTGGGCGTGATGCGGGCGAGGAGCGCGTCGGCCTTCTCCTGGGTCGTACGGCCCCTGGCGACAGCCTTGGCGCACAGCTTCTCGGAGTAGCCCTTGCCCTTGGCGGCGGCCTGGGCGGAGACGTCCTTCAGGACGACGTCGAGGCCCGCGCGGGCACAGGAGTAGGCGATGCCCGCGCCCATCATCCCGGCGCCGAGCACGGCCACCCTGCGGACCCGGCGGGGCTCGACGCCCTTCGGGCGGTTGGCACCGGAGTTGACGGCCTGGAGGTCGAAGAAGAACGCCTGGATCATGTTCTTCGAGGTCTGGCCCGCCGCCAGCTCCACGAAGTAGCGGGCCTCGATGAGCTGGGCGGTCTCGAAGTCGACCTGGGCTCCCTCGACGGCGGCGGCGAGGATGCTGCGCGGCGCCGGGTAGGGGGCGCCGTGGGTCTGCTTGCGCAGGGTGGCCGGGAAGGCGGGCAGGTTGGCCGCGAACTTCGGGTTCGACGGCGTGCCGCCCGGGATCCTGTATCCGGGCCGGTCCCAGGGCTGCTGCGACTCCGGGTGGGCGTCGATGAAGGCGCGCGCCCGGGCGATCAGTTCCTCCCGGGTCGTCACGACCTCGTCGACCAGGCCGTTGTCCAGCGCGCGCCGCGGGTTGTACTGGGTGCCCTGGAGGAGGACCTTCAGCAGTGCGTCGGCGATGCCGAGCAGCCGGACGGTGCGCACGACGCCGCCGCCCCCGGGCAGCAGGCCGAGGGTGACCTCCGGACAGCCGATCTTCGAGCCGGGGGCGTCCAGCGCGATGCGGTGGTGGCAGGCCAGCGCGATCTCGTAACCGCCTCCCAGGGCTGCGCCGTTGAGGGCGGCGACGACCGGCTTGCCGAGGGTCTCGATGCGGCGCAGGTTGCGCTTGATGGCGAGGCCGCCGTCGAGCAGGTCCTGTGCGGTCTCGGGGGTCGCGCGGATGAGGTCGCGCAGGTCGCCGCCGGCGAAGAAGGTCTTCTTGGCGGAGGTGACGACGATGCCGCGGATGCCGTCCTTCTCGGCCTCCAGGCGGTCGGTGACCGCGGCGAGGGAGTCGCGGAACGCCTGGTTCATGGTGTTCGCGGACTGGTTGGGGTCGTCCAGGACGAGGGTGACGACGCCGGTGCCGTCCTGCTCCCAGCGGATGGCGGTGGGCTCAGTGCTCATGGAATGTGGCTCCGTGGGTGATCCGTGGTGATCCGTGGGGAGGAGGTCAGATGCGCTCGACGACGGTGGCGATTCCCATGCCGCCGCCGACGCACAGCGTGGCGAGTCCGTAACGCTTGTCCTGGCGCTCCAACTCGTCGACGAGCGTGCCGAGGATCATCGCGCCGGTGGCCCCGAGAGGGTGCCCCAGGGCGATGGCGCCGCCGTTGACGTTGACCTTGTCCAGGCTGAGGCCCATGTCCTTGACGAAGCGCAGGACGACCGCGGCGAACGCCTCGTTGATCTCGACGAGGTCGATGTCGTCGATGGTCAGCCCGGCCTTGGCGAGGGCCTTGCGGGTGGCGGGCGCGGGCCCGGTGAGCATGATGGTCGGCTCGGAGCCGGAGACCGCGGCGGAGACGATCCGCGCGCGGGGGGTCAGCCCGTGGCGCTCTCCGACCTCCCTGGAGCCGATCGCGACGAGGGAGGCGCCGTCGACGATGCCGGAGGAGTTGCCGGCGTGGTGGACGTGGTCGATCTTCTCGACCCAGTGGTACTGCTGCAGGGCGACGGCGTCGAAGCCGCCGAGTTCGCCGATGTCCGCGAAGGACGGCTTGAGTTTCGCCAGGGAGTCGGCGGTGGTGCCGGGGCGCGGGTGCTCGTCGTGGTCGAGGACGACCAGTCCGCTGCGGTCCTTCACCGGGACGACGGACCGCTCGAAGCGGCCTTCCTTCCAGGCGGTGGCCGCCCGTTCCTGCGACAGTGCCGCGTACTCGTCGACGTCCCGGCGGGAGAAGCCCTCGATGGTGGCGATGAGGTCGGCGCCGATGCCCTGCGGGACGAAGTTGACGGCGAGGTTGGTCATGGGGTCGTTGAACCAGGCGCCGCCGTCGGAGGCCATGGGCACGCGCGACATGGACTCGACGCCGCCCGCGAGGATCAGGTCCTCCCAGCCGGACCGGACCTTGGCGGCGGCCAGGTTGACGGCCTCCAGGCCCGAGGCGCAGAAGCGGTTCTCCTGCACGCCCGCGACCGAGTCCGGCAGTCCGGCGGCGATCGCGGCGATGCGGGCGATGTCGGAGCCCTGGTCGCCGACCGGGCCGACGACTCCGAGCACGATGTCGTCGATCGCCGCCGGGTCCAGGCCCGGGAAGCGGTCGCGCAGCTCGTGGATGAGACCGACGACCAGGTCGATGGGCTTGGTGCCGTGCAGGGCGCCGTCTGCCTTGCCGCGCCCGCGCGGGGTGCGGATCGCGTCGTACACGTACGCTTCGGTGCTCACGAGGTGGCCTTTCGCTGAGGGTGACCGGGCGTGGTTCCCGCGTGCGGGTGCGCGGCCGGGTTTCCGGGCGGGGGAAGCAGGTGGGGTACGTCCCAGTCGCGGGCCACGTCCGCCGTGTGGGCGCCGGGCCGGGCGGGACCGGTGCGGACGGCGGTCGGGGTCGCCGAGAAGCGGGGCGCGGGGGCGGGCTGGGTGAGGCCGGCGTGGTCGGTGAAGGTGCCGCGGGCCGCCAGATGCGGGTGGTGCGGCGCCTCCCGCAGGGACAGCACGGGCGCCACGCACGCGTCCGATCCCTCGAACAGGGCGGTCCACTCGTCCCTGGTGCGGGTCCGGAACCGGGCGGCGACCTCCTCGCGCAGGGCGCCCCAGCGCGAGGGGTCCTCGTGGGCACGGGCCTGGTCCTCGATGCCGAGGATGCGGACGAACTCCTCGTAGAACCGCGGTTCCAGCGCGCCGACGGCCATGTACTGCCCGTCGGAGGTGGCGTAGGTGCCGTAGTACGGGCAGCCGCCGTCCAGGAGGTTGGCGCCGCGCCGGTCCTGCCAGGCACCGGCCGCGAGCATGCCGTGGATCATGGAGGCCAGGTGGGCGGCACCGTCGACGATGGCGGCGTCGACGACCTGCCCGGTGCCGCCCGCGCGTGCGTGGTGGAGGGCGGCGAGGACGCCGACGACGAGGTAGAGGGAGCCGCCCGCGTAGTCGCCGACCAGGTTCGCGGGGACGGCCGGCGGCTGGTCGGCGCGGCCGATCAGGCCGAGGGTGCCGGTGACGGCGATGTAGCCGATGTCGTGGCCGGCGCGCTGGGCCAGCGGCCCCTGCTGGCCCCATCCGGTCATCCGGCCGTAGACGAGTCGGGGGTTGCGGGCGTGGCAGTCGGCGGGGCCGACGCCGAGGCGTTCGGCGACGCCCGGGCGGTAGCCCTCGATGAGGACGTCGGCGCGGGCTGCGAGGTCGAGGACGCGGGCGGGGCCGTCGGCCGCCTTCAGGTCGACCACGACCGAGCGCTTGTTGCGGTTGGTGACGTCGCAGGCGGGGTCGATGCCGAGTCCGGGCCCGCCGGGACGGTCCACGCGGACGACGTCGGCGCCGAGGTCGGCCAGCAGCATGGCGGCGAAGGGGCCCGGGCCGATCCCGGCCAGCTCCACCACGCGCACGCCGCTGAGGGGGCCCTGCCCCGCTGTCGGTGCCGCTGTCATCCAGCCCCCTCGCTGTGACACAAACGATGTAACACCAGTGATGCTAAGAACGTGTTCCAGTGGGCACAAGACCCGGACGAGCAAGCGCTTAGCCAATTATGGATGCGCGGACGGCCGCCCGGGGAGCGACGCGACGGGCGTGGTGTCGCGCGGTCGCACCGGGGGCGCCCGCACCGCGGCCGTCGCCCCGCGCTAGCCTCGGCCCCCGACAGCGGCCCGACGCAGGATCGAGAGGTGTCATGAGCAGGCTGAAAAAAACGGATCGCCCGTACGACATCGTGCTCTTCGGAGCCACCGGCTTCGTCGGCACCCTGACCGCGGAGTACCTCGCCGCGCACGCGCCCGAGGACCTGCGCTGGGCGATCGCCGGCCGCAGCGAGCGGAAGCTGGCGCAACTGCGGGAGCGGCTGCCGGACGGCGAACGGGTGGGGGTGCTGACGGCGGACGTCTCCGACCCCGCCTCGGTGCGCGCTCTCGCCGAGCAGGCGCGCGTGGTGGCGACGACCGTCGGCCCCTACGTCCGGTACGGCGAGCAACTCGTCGCCGCCTGCGCCGAGACCGGCGCCGACTACGTCGACCTGACCGGCGAGCCGGAGTTCGTGGACCTGATGTACGTCCGCCACGACGCACGCGCACGTGAGACGGGTGCCCGCCTGGTGCACGCCTGCGGGTTCGACTCGATCCCCCATGACCTGGGCGTCCTGTACACCGTGCGGCACCTGCCCAAGGGCGTGCCGCTGGCGGTGGACGGCTTCGTGACCGCCGACGCGACGTTCTCCGGCGGCACCCTCGCCTCGGCGCTGAACCAGTTCGCGCGCGGTGGGCACCTGCTGGCCGCCGCGCGGGAGCGCAGGCGGCACGAGCCGAGGCTGCTCGGCCGCCGGGCGCAGGCCCCGGCTGGGGCGCCCCGGTTCGCCAGGGAGGTGGGCGCCTGGGCGCTGCCCCTGCCGACCATCGACCCGCAGATCGTGCGCCGCTCGGCCCAGAAGCTCGCCGCCTACGGTCCCGACTTCCGCTACCGCCACTACGCCGCGGTACGGCATCTGCCCATGGCGCTGGGCGGGGTCGCGGCCGTCGGGGCGCTGTTCGCCGCGGCGCAGGTGCCGCCCGCCCGGCGCTGGCTGTCGGACCGGCTGAAGCCGGGCGAGGGGCCGGACGCCGAGAAGCGGGCGCGGAGCTGGTTCACGGTGCGCTTCGTCGGTGAGGGCGGCGGTCGGCGCGTCCTCACCGAGGTCTCCGGCGGCGACCCCGGCTACGGCGAGACGGCGAAGATGCTCGCCGAGTCGGCGCTCTGCCTTGCCCTCGACGACCTGCCACCGACAGCGGGGCAGGTGACCACGGCGGTGGCCATGGGCGACACACTGGTCGAACGGCTGCGGGCGGCGGGCCTGCGGTTCCGGGTGGCGGCGCAGCGCTGACGAAGTCGCCCCGGGAGCGGGCGCGTCGGGGGCGGACCCCGCGAGCGGGCCGGTCCGGCGGCGTCCGGCCCCACCCGCCGCCGCGGTGCCGGTGCAAGAGCCTACGCCTCGGGCCCGCGGGGCGTGGGTGCCCGCCGGGTCGTCGCCTCCCGAAGCGCCCGCCGGCACAGGGAGTCCGCCCGGCGGGTCGTCTCGGGCAGGCGGTGGGCCGGGGTGAGCGCCAGGACGTGGGCGCAGGCGTTGCCCAGGGCGACGCGGTGCCCCACGGACACGAAGACCGGCTTGACCCCGTCCCGGGTGCGCAGGGCCCGGCCGACCACCTCCTCGCCCGCGAGCAACGGCGAGGAGGAGCCGCGCCGTGGGCCGGGATCGTCGTACGAGAAGGTGAACGGGTTCTTGGCCACCCCGATCACCGGCAGGCCGGTGAGCACGCCGAGGTGGCTGGCCAGGCCGAAGCGGCGCGGGTGGGCGAGGCCGTAGCCGTCGCACACGACCAGGCCGGGCGGACGGGGCAGGGCGTCCAGCGCCGCCAGCACCGCGGGAATCTCCCGGAACGCGAGCAGACCGGGCACGTAGGGGAAGGACACCCGGCCGACCGCGGTGGCCTCGGCCGCGACGTCGAGGCTGGCCGCGTCCAGGACGACGGCCGCCGCCACGACGACGTCCCGTTCGTCGTCGTAGGCGACGTCGACACCGGTGACATGCCCGGTCCCCGGTTCCGGTCCCGGCTCGTCGATCACCACTCGGGCCCGCAGCTCGTCCTGGACGGCGCGGGCCTCCTCCTCGGTCGCGGGCCATCCCGCGGGAATGCGCACGGTCATGATGGGGCGAGCCTACGGGGCGCCACCCGGACGCCGTAGGCTCTCGATCATGTTCGTACTGGAGCTGGACTACATCGCCCCACTCGACGCCGTGGACGCTCTTCTCGACGCGCACGTGGCGTGGCTCGACGGGCACTACGCCCGGGGGACCTTCCTGGCGTCGGGCCGCAAGGAGCCCCGCGAGGGCGGGATCATCCTCGCCGTGGCCGAGAGCCGGGCACGGGTCGAGGAACTCACCGCCGGCGACCCGTTCGTCGTCGCGGGGGTCTGCACCTACCGGATCACCGAGTTCATCGCCACCAGGACAACGCCCGCGCTGGCCGCCTTCCGGGAGACGCTCGGCTGAGCCCGGCGGCTCCCCGGGACGCTACGAGCCCTCACCGGCCACGGCGGAACCGGCTGCCCGGCCGCGGCTGCGCACGACTGCGGTGACAGAGGTCACTCGGCTCCGGGGTGCACGCTGGGGCCGGTTCCTACGTCTGTTGAAGTGCCGGTGCCCTCCACCCGTCCAGGGCCGAGCCGTCACAAGGGAGCAAGGCGTTGTCCACCGTCATCGCGCAGCCCGTCGAGGCGCGGCTCGTCGCCGCCGCGCCCCGCATGCCGAACATCCCCGCCACGCTGCACTACGACCGGCGGGACCCCTTCGCGGTCCGCATGACCTTCCCCGCCCCGGCCACGCTGGAGGGCGTGGACGTCTGCTGGACCTTCGCCCGTGAGTTGCTCGCGGCCGGCCTCGACGGCCCCGAGGGCCACGGCGACGTCCGGGTGTGGCCGTACGGGTTCGACCGCACGGTCCTGGAGTTCCACGCTCCGGAGGGCACCGCGGTCGTCCATGTCCACTCCTCCGACATCCGCCGGTTCCTGGAAGCGACCGGCGCCCTGGTGCCGGTCGGCCTGGAGCACGTGCAGCTCGATCTGGACCACCACCTGGCGGAGTTGATGCGCGACGCCCGCTGACGGGCGGAGTCGGCCAACGCGTCGTACCCGCCGCGGTCGAGGCCACCGGCCAGGACCCGTACGCCCCGTGCCCAGCAGCTCCCCTGCGGCGCGGCGGACCACGGCCTCCGCGGCCCGAGCGAGTCACGCACCGGCGCTGATCCGCGCGGCACCAGGGGCCGCCGGCACTAGTAGCCGTCCAGAGGCGAGGTTATTCGCCGGGAGCCGCCGCCGACCTGGTGGTCCGTTCCGCTGAGCAGGGTGTTCGTGGCGCGGAGCGACTCCTTCTCACCGCCCAGCCGGGTCAGCAGGGCCTGAACCTGAGTACCCCAGGTGTCGTGTGCGGCCCTGAGGGCGCCCGAGGTCGCCCAGCCGTCTCCGTCCCTGGCGGAGAACGCCTTGATCGCGGTGCCGGTCGCCTCGTCCGCCAGGTCGCCCGCCCTGCGGGTGCCCGGCTCGATGGTGACCTCGATGGATCTGGCGGCCTTCTTCTTCTCCGCCGGGGTGGAGGCGAGGCAGGGACCCTGCGCGCTGCCGCCGTTCCCGCCTGTCCCGCCCGGATCCATCGGTACCTGGTTGAGCTGCATGCCGACATCGCCCATCGCGTGTCTCCTCCCCCTTGCGCCGGTTGGCTGCGTCACGCGCACCGCATGGCCGTGCCGGCCGCCTCGGTGAACTCCTCGGTGAACCCTGCCGCGTCCGGCAGGTGTGTGGCGGCACGTTCGGATGCGTCGAAGTACCTGAGGTCGAGCGCGAAGACCGTGGCCCTGCCCGCGCACTCGGCCCGATTGACGTCGCGTCCGGTGAAGGCGGCGGCGAGAGCGGGATCGCTGACGACGGCGAGGTGGGCGAAGGCGCCGTCCTTGTCACCGTCGAACGAGAGGTCGCAGTACAGGCTGCCCCGGTCAGGCGATCCGATGACCTGCTCGATCACACGGCGGCCCGTGGGCCCTTGCGCCTTCGCGAGCTGGAACCCTGCGATGCCGCACACCTTGTCGAGATCCGCTGCCCGGGCGGGCGACGGCGCCAGTGTACGGGTGACCGCGTCACCGTAGCCGGGCGCGGCGCAGCCGGCGGACCCGTCGATCAGGGCACGTGAGGCCGCTGCCAGCAGATCCCGCATGCCGTCTGCGTCGCCTGTGGTGTCCTGACTGGTGACGCTGGCGTGCAGGACCGGGCTCGCTCCCTGACTGTCACCGGACTTCGCGCAGGCGGCCGGCAACAGCGCCCACCCGCCGTAGGCGTCGTACGCGCCGTGTGTGCCGCCCGACATGACGTGTCGGTCCGCGGAGATCTCCCAGGTGCCCCTTCGGAAGGGGAAACCGGCCTGCTCCGTCACGCTGCGCAGACTGAGGCGCTTGTCCTGTCCCGGCAGCCACCCGGCCTGCCGGATCGTGCATGTGGTGGCCGAGTCCTCGGAGGCCGACACTCTGCCGAGGCCACCGCCCAGGGCCCGGGCCGCCTCGTCGGGAGTCACCCAACCGTGACAGATCCGACCGGAGTTGAGGACGTTCGTGTTGAAGTACGCGAACGCCCCGCCCAGGAGCACGGCCATCGCGGCCGCACCGGCGGTCCAGGCCCCCCGGCGGGATCGTCGCCGGGGCGGATCGCCGACCGCCGTGTCGTCCACCGACTGCGTGTTGTCCACCGTGTCCTACTCCCAACCGAGATAGACGGCCGCGTCTCCGCGCGACGCTCCGTACGACTGCTTGGCCTCGTCCCGCATCGCCTGCCACGCGTCCCAGTCGGGGTCGTGCCCGGAGTTGGTCTGGGCGTGGATGTCCACGCCGCGTTCCTCGGCCCAGCGGTCGATCATGTCGTACGTGCCGTTGACACCGGACGCGTAGTGGGCCGAGTTGTTCTCCTGCGCCTGTGAACTCGCCGCGTCCGCTACGTCCTTGGACCACTCGTAGGTGGCCGCGTCGATCAGGCGCTGCGTCGTGTCGCCGAACACGGGCAGGCCGGTGACGGGGGCGCCCGCGAAGTGGTAGGCGTACCGGGCCATGTCGTTGACGGCGGCGATCTTCCCGTCGCGCTCGTCGAGGATGACGTCGGAGCCGATGGAGTTCATCGCCCCGGTCACCGCGCCAAGGTCGCGTGCGGGGTTCTTCCAGGCGTCGTTGCCGGCACCTGCCGACTCCGGAGCATGCGTCAACTGGTCCATGGCGTAGTGACGTTGGGTGTCCTGCAACAGCGCGTAGGTCTGGTCGTCGGCGGACAGGCCGCGCATGACACGCATCAGGCTGTCCTTGCCGACGGTGATTCCGGCCTTGTCGCCGTCGGTCCAGATCTCGTCCTTGCCCTCGGGGCTGCCGTACTTGGTGCCGTTCTCGGCGAGGATGTTGTGGTTGTCCGCCGCGTAGTCGGCCATGGCGTGCCCCAACGGCCTGCGCAGATTGGCGTGGACGTCCTCGCCACCGGCGCCGGCGTCAAGGATGTTGATCGCGGCCTGCATGACGCGGGCCTGCGCGGCGGTGTGCGCACTCGGCCTGCCGCCCGGTTCGCCCTCGTGAAGCGGCTCGTGGCCCGTGGTCGCCGCCTCCAGGGCCCGGCCGAGGCCGATGCGGCTGGTCGGATCGTCCAGATCGGTCACGCTGATGCCCGTGATCGTGTTCTTCGGCCACTCTCGTGCGCCGTCGCCACTGCCCGCCAGGTACTTCACATGGTCGTTGCCGACATGGTCGGATCCCGAGCCGTTGCCCTGCGGGTCGAAGAACGCCGTCGCGGCGTCCGGGTTACGGCTCATCAGGTCGAGGACGCCGTCCACAGCGTCCGTCTCCACGCCCTTGTGGCCGGGACCCCACATGGTGAAGATGCCCGGGTGGTCCTTCTCGGCCCGGATCATCCGGTCGCCCAGGTCGTACAGGAACTGGTCGTCGAAGTCCTGGTCGGCGTGCTGCATCAGGCTGACGTAGGACTGATAGCCGTACAGGGGATTGGTGTTGGGGCCGAAGTTCTTCGTCCCCTCCTTCTTCATCCCTTCCGTCCACTCCCTGTAGAAGGAGCCGTCCTTGCTGTTCACCCAGGCGGCGAACGCGGGCGAGCCGGGCGGCATGTCCTTCACGCTCCCGGGCACGGCCGTCGCCGTGGCCACGGAGTTGGCGAGGTTCTTCTCCGTCTCGGCCAGCTGGAGCCTCTGCGCACCGTCGGCGTCCTGGAACCGGTCGTTGAGCTCGTTGCCCAGTTTGATCACCGCCTGCGGGCCGAGATCGTGCAGCAGCTCCTGGCTGAACGCCCTGTCACCGCGGTTGTCACGCAGCGCCCGCCGCAACTGCTCCATCTCCTCGGCGGAGACCTCCTCGCCGTCGGCCACCCGCCGGGCGACGCCCTCGATCGCGTCCTCCTCGTACGACTCGATGTCGCCCTTGGCGCCGGCGTTGAACCCGCCCGGCATTCCGTGAAGCGGGTCGCTGTCCTTCACCACCGCGTTCAAGGCGATCTTCACGCCCTCGTCCGCGTCGGCGACCGCCCGGACCGCAGCATCGATGTGCGCGGTCCACGACCGCTCGGTCTCGGGCAGGTCCGGGTCGTGATGGATGGCGAAAGCTTCCTGCTGACTCACCTTCGAAAAGTCGAAGTGACACACGCCCTGGTCGGAGACCTTCATCCCGGCCTCGATCGCGTCGTCACGGGCCCGCGCCACACGCATCTTGAGGTCGACGAACTGGGTATGGGCGTCCCGCAGCAGCGAGGCGACGGCCCTGGCCTCCGTCTGCGCGGCCTGAATCTCCCTGAGCGTGACATCGAAGCGCGTGTTGGCCGCGTTCGCGCTCAAGCCGCTCCAGACCGGCCCACCCAGCGAGATGCCGTGCACGTCGTCCCGGTACGAGGGCTCCACGTTGTCGTGGAGGTCCTTGGCCATGTCGTCCCACTTCTGCGCCGCCGTCGTCAGCGCCGACAGATCAGTGGCCATCACTTCGTGATAGGTCGGCATCGCCCGCCCCCCCAACTTGATCAGTACGATCCGCCCGCCATGCTAACCATGGGCTTCCGGTCTCCCGCACGACCGGGCTGGTGGCGGCCGGTGGCAGCCGGGGGAGATCCGCCGCCTGCGGGCGCCCTCGGTGGGTCCGCCCGGCACGGTCCGCGGACCCGCCGAAAACGCTTTGACGCCCCACAAGTCCCCTTCGTACGGTGCTCTCGGTTCTGTTGCCGTCGACAGGAGAAGGACGTTGCTCGTCTGAGGTTCTGAGACACCGCGTCACACACGTGCAGTGTGTCTACGTGGCGTGCGACCTCGACGTCCGAGCCGTCCTCCGGCGCAGGGGCCCTTCCGTGCTCCCTGCCTCCAGGACCCGCCTCCCCGTGGTGGCCGCCGTGCGGTGTCTCGACATGTGTTCGTCCCCGACCCGCACCGACGCACCTGCGAGGCCTCATGTCCGCGTCCATGTCCCCGTCCATCACGTGCACGTCCCTGTCCTTCGCCTGGCCCGACGGCACCGCCGTCCTCGACGGCCTCGACGCCGCCTTCGGCCCCGGCCGGACCGGGCTCGTCGGCGTCAACGGCTCCGGCAAGTCGACCCTGCTGAAGCTGATCGCCGGGGAACTCGCCCCGGCCGGCGGCACCGTCCGGGTCGCCGGAGACGTCGGGTGGCTCCCGCAGAACGTCACGCTCGACACCGCCCTGCGGGTCGACGAGGTGCTCGGCATCGCCGAACGACGTGCCGCGCTGCACGCCATCGAGTCCGGCGACGTCGGCGAGGAGCACTTCGAGAGCGTCGGCGACGACTGGAACGTGGAGGAGCGCGCCCTGGCCACCCTGGGCGAACTCGGCCTCGGCCACATCGGCCTGGACCGCACCATCGGCGAGTTGTCGGGCGGCGAGTCCGTGCTGCTTCGGCTGGCCGCACTGCTGCTGCGCCGCCCGGACGTGCTGCTCCTCGACGAGCCCACCAACGACCTGGACCTGTACGCCCGCAGGCGGTTGCACGCCGCCCTGGAGGCGTGGTCCGGAGTCCTCGTCGTGGTCAGCCACGACCGGGAACTGCTCGGCCTGGTCGACCAGATCGCCGACCTGCGTTCCGGGGAGATCACCTGGTACGGCGGCAACCTCCCGGACTACGAGGAGGCCCTCGCCGCCGAACAGGACGCGGCCGAGCGGATGCTCCGGGTCGCCGAGGCGGACCTGAGGAAGCAGAAGCGCGAACTGGTCGAGGCGCACTCCAAGCTGGCGCAGCGCAAGCGCTACGCCGACAGGATGTACGAGACCAAGCGCGAGCCCCGCGCCGTGATGAAGCTGAGAAAGCGCGCGGCCCAGGTCTCCGCCGGCAAGCACCGGCTCCTGCACGAGGACCGGCTGGCGGGGGCGAGGCAGCGGCTCGACGAGGCGGTGGAGGCGGTACGGGACGACGACGAGATCCGCGTCGACCTGCCGTACACGGCGGTGCCGCCCGGCCGGTCGGTGCTCACACTGCGGGATCTGTCCCTGGCGCACGGCGCTCGCCTCGACGGCGGGCTGGAGCTGCGCGGCCCGGAACGGATCGCGCTGGTCGGCCGCAACGGGGCGGGCAAGACAACGCTGCTGCGCACGATCGCCGGGGAGTTGGAGCCGGTCTCGGGTGAGGTGGCGGTGCACGTTCCACTGCGTTTTCTGCCGCAGCGACTCGACATCCTCGACGACGAGCTGACCGTCGTGCAGAACGTGGCCCGGTTCGCTCCGGACGCCACCGACAACCGGATCCGTGCGCGCCTGGCCCGCTTCCTGTTCCGGGGTGCCCGTGCCGACCGGCAGGTGGCCACGCTGTCCGGCGGAGAGCGTTTCCGGGCGGCACTGGCGGCGTTGCTGCTGGCGGAGCCGGCCCCGCAGCTGCTGATGCTGGACGAACCGACGAACAACCTCGACATGGCCAGCGTGCGGCAGCTGACCACGGCCCTGGAGTCGTACGCGGGGGCGCTCGTCGTGGCCAGCCACGACCTGCCGTTCCTGGAGTCGATCGGCATCACCCGCTGGCTGGTGCTGGAGGAGGGCGCGCTGAGGCGGGCCACGGGGGAACATCCGGGCAGGACCGCCGGCTGACCGCGCGGGCCGGCGCCCACCGGCCGGCCGCGCGGGCCGGGTCCCCGTGGGCCCGGCCTGCGCCCCGGCCCACCGGTGCCGCATGATGGGTTGCGCAGACCCGCACGTCGATACGGAGGCCAGCTCGTGCCCAGCAAGAAGGCCCTCGTCCGCCGCCCCGGCCCCCGCCTCGCCGAGGGCCTGGTGACGCACAGGGAGCGGGAGAAGGTCGATGCGGAACTGGCCGCCGAGCAGTGGGAGGCCTATGTCGCCGCCCTGCACGGGCACGGCTGGGAGACCTTCGAGGTGGAGCCCGCCGACGACTGCCCGGACTCCGTGTTCGTCGAGGACACGGTGGTCATGTACAGGAACGTGGCGCTGATCACCCGGCCGGGTGCCGAGTCCCGGCGGGAGGAGACCGCGGGGGTCGAGGAGGCCGTGGCGGCGCTGGGTTGCTCGGTCAACTGGGTCTGGGAGCCGGGAACGCTGGACGGCGGTGACGTGCTGAAGGTCGGCGACACGCTCTACGTCGGCCGGGGCGGCCGGACCAACGCGGCCGGGGTGCAGCAGCTGCGGGCCGTCTTCGAGCCGCTCGGGGCACGGGTCGTCGCCGTGCCGGTGAGCAGGGTGCTGCACCTGAAGTCGGCGGTCACCGCGCTGCCGGACGGAACGGTGATCGGGCACATCCCCCAGGTGGACCGGCCGGCGTTGTTCCCGCGGTTCCTGGCCGTGCCGGAGGAGTCCGGCGCCCACGTGGTGCTGCTGGGCGGCAGCACGCTGCTGATGGCGGCGAGCGCCCCGCAGACCGCGGAGCTGCTGACCGACCTCGGCTTCGAGGTGGTCACGGCGGACATCGGCGAGTTCGAGAAGCTCGAAGGCTGTGTGACGTGTCTCTCGGTGCGTCTGCGGGAGCTGTACGCCTGACGGGTGATGCCTTCCCGCTTTCAGCCCTGGGACCTGCGGGTGCCGGGGCTCTTCCGCATGCCCGCGTCACCCTTGGCCGCCCTAGCTGATCAGCACTCTTTACGCGGATCTTAACCTACGGCTTCGTAACCTACGGTCTCGTAGCCTACGATCCCGTAGGTTCCGGCACCGCTCGCCGGACGATTCCGCTCCGTTTTGCCGTTCCACCTCCCCTGGAGTTCCCGTGACGTTCACCTCTCCTCACCTCGGCAGCCCCGCCGTCTGGACCGACGCCCGGCTGCTGTACGCGCTGGAGGAAGTGGTCGAGAAGGAGCTGAACCGTCACCTGAAGGCCGCCAGGGACTGGATGCCGCACGACTACGTGCCCTGGGGCGACGGCCGCAACTTCCCCGCCTTCTTCGAGGACGGCGAGGCCTGGGACAAGGAGCAGTCGAAGGTCACCGACATCGGCAGGACCGCACTCGTGGTGAACCTGCTGACCGAGGACAACCTGCCCAGCTACCACCACGAGATCGCCAGCCTCTTCGGCCGCGACGGCGCCTGGGGCACCTGGGTGCACCGCTGGACCGCCGAGGAGGGCCGGCACGGCATCGTCATGCGCGACTACCTGCTGGCCTCCCGGGCAGTGGACCCGGAAGAGCTGGAACGTTTCCGTATGTCGCACATGAGCGAGGGCTTCGAGTCCGACAACCGGCACTCGATGCTCCACTCCGTCGCCTACGTCGCCTTCCAGGAGCTGGCCACCCGCATCTCGCACCGCAACACCGGACACCAGTCGGGCGACCCGGTCTGCGACCGCATGCTGGCCCGCATCGCGACCGACGAGAACCTGCACATGGTCTTCTACCGGAACCTGCTGAAGGCCGCCTTCGAGATCGCCCCCGACCCGACCATGCAGGCGGTGCGGGACGTGGTCGTCAACTTCCGGATGCCCGGCCACGGCATTCCCGGCTTCGAGCGGGCAGCCGCGCAGATGGCGATCGGCGAGGTCTACAACCTGCGCATCCACCACGACGACGTCCTCCAGCCGGTGCTGCGCTTCCTGAAGATCATGGACATCGACGGCCTCGGCCCCGAGGGACAGCAGGCGCAGGAGGAACTGGGTCTGTTCATGGGCGGGCTGGACGCGGAGGCCACGAAGTTCGACGAGCGGCTCGCCGCCCGCAAGGCCCGGATGGCCGCGCGCGCCGGCCGCTGACGCGGCCGGACGCGGACCGGACCGGACCGCGGCGGGCCCGCGAGAGCGGTGAGCGCGGCCCGGGACGTCCGCGGGGCCCGCGGGGCACCCGGAAGCGGCGCACGCTGTTCCCTGCGACCGGGACGGACACCCGGCACCCCGGCGGGGAGGGCCGCCCGCCCCGCCCGCCCCGGAGCCCCGCCCGCCCCGGAGCCCCGTCCGGACCCGGCCACCCGTTCGGCGGCCCACGGCTCCCTGGAGGGCCTCCGCCCTGCGCTTCACGCCCGCGCCCCGGGCGGAGGACGGAGCCGTTCCCGGCCGGCGGAGCAGCCCGCGGGCCGCCGGGCAGCGCGGCCCGAGCCCCCGGTCGGCCGTGCCGTGAGGGGTGGGCAGCCGGACAGACCGCCCCCAAGCGCCCCCGCCGGGCTCCCGCCGCGCCGGACGCGGCCGATCGGTCGCATCCGCAGCGCGGCGCTCAACGCGCGGCGCGACGCAGCGCCAGGCGCTCCTTCTCGGACAGGCCGCCCCAGACACCGAAGCGCTCGTCGTGCTCCAGGGCGTACTCCAGACAGGCCGAGCGGATCGGGCACCGACCGCAGATCCGCTTCGCCTCGCGTACGGAGCTGCCGGGCTCGGGGAAGAAGAAGTCGCCCCCTGTCTGCGCGCACAACGCGTCCTGCTGCCAGGCAGGACCGGTGGGTGCGGGAATCGTGTCGATGTGCATGACCGTGAGCTTCGCCGACGAAACGAAACGTTCGCTCAACAAGTGATCAACGCGAGGCCTGCACCGCCCCCGTGGTTTCCCCGGCCGGCCGATGATGCCGCCCGTACGGGCACCCCCGCACGGCGGCGCGCCGACGCGCTGCGGCGGCGGCTGTCAGTGGGCGGTGCGAGACTCGGCAGAGCAGGCAACGCGACCCCTTCGAAGAGAGGGAGGGCGAACATGCTCACCAACCGATTTGTCGACGGTGCGCCGAACTGGGTCGACGTCGGCACCCGCGACATCGAGGGCGCCACCCGTTTCTACGGCGCGCTCTTCGGCTGGCAGTTCCGGTCCGGGGGCCCGGAGGCCGGCGGCTACGGCTTCTTCCAGCTGGACGGGAAGACCGTGGCGGGCGGGATGCAGACCACGCCGGAACAGGGCCCGCCGTCCTGGACCGTGTACTTCCAGAGCCCCGACGCACAGGCCACGGCCAAGTCCGCCGAGCAGGCGCACGGCCGGGTGCTGGTGCAGCCCATGGAGGTGATGGACCAGGGCCACATGGCGCTCCTGGCCGATCAGGCGGGCGTGCCGTTCGGGATCTGGCAGCCCGGGCGGACCAAGGGCGTCGACGTGGCCGGCGACCCCGGCTCGCTGTGCTGGGTCGAGCTGTACACGCCGGACATCGCGGCGGCCGCCGCCTTCTACCGCGCGGCACTGGGGCTGGAGACCTCGGCGGTGCCGTTCCCCGGCGGCACCTACACCTGTGTCAATCCGGCGGGAGGCGGACAGGACACCATGTTCGGCGGGTTCGTGCCACTGGCCGACGACCCGTCGGAACCGGACGCGTACTGGCTGCCGTACTTCGAGGTGCCGGACCCGGACGGCGTCGTGGCCACGGCGCGGGAGCTGGGCGGCACGGTCCGGATGCAGCCCACCGACTTCGAGAGCGTCGGCCGTATCGCGAAGCTGGCCGACCCGTACGGCGCCCGCTTCGCGGTGATCAGGAGCGCGTCGCCACAGGAGTGACCTCGGCTCGGCCCGGCAGCTCCACCCGGTGGCCCGTCTGCTCCCGCTCGGCCCGCTCGTACGCCACCCGGGCGACGGTGAGATCCCGCCAGGGCGGGCCGACGGGGGCGTGGACCGGGCGGGTCGCGGGGCCGGAACGGCAGGGGCGTCCACCCCGCAGCACCCCGGCGAGGGCCGCGTCGGCGGCCGAGCCGGGCAGACCGGCCGCTGCCGGCGCGCCGGTGCGTGCCGGCGGGTCACGGTCGTCGACGACGAGGAGCCCGGCGGTCGGCGGGTCGGCGGCGAGTTGCTGCGTGCCCGGCTCGTCGGCCCCCGGACTCGGACGGGTCACACCCTCATGACCCACCGGCTGCCGGCTCGTCCTTCCTGGCCCGGCTCGGCTGCACCCGCTTCGGCTCGCCCGGCATCTTCGGGTGTTCGGGCGGATAGGGCAGATCACCCAGTCCGTGGTCGCGCTCGTCCTTGGCGGCCAGTTCGAGGAGGGCGTCCAGGTGGAAGTGGTGGTCGTCCATGTCGGCGTGGACGTCGCCCAGTTCGGCGAAGCGGGCGGGCATGGTGGCGAGGTCGAAGTCACGGGGGTGGGCGTCGTCGACCTCGTGCCAGCGCAGGGGCGCGGAGACCGGGGCGTGCGGGCGGGGGCGTACGGAGTAGGCGGAGGCTATGGTGCGGTCCCGCGCGGTCTGGTTGTAGTCCACGAAGATCTTCTCGCCCCGCTCCTCCTTCCACCACCTGGTCGTGACCCGGTCCGGCATGCGCCGCTCCAGTTCCCGTCCCACCGCGATGGCGGCCCGGCGGACCTGCGCGAAGGTCCACCGCGGCTCGATCGGCACGAAGACGTGCAGGCCGCGTCCCCCGGACGTCTTGGGCCAGCCTCGAAGCCCGCCGAACTCCTGGAGGACGGTGCGCAGCTCACCGGCGGCGCGGACGGCGTCGGCGTACTCGGTGCCGGGCTGCGGGTCCAGGTCGATGCGGAGCTCGTCGGGCCGGTCGACGTCGTCGCGGCGCACCGGCCAGGGGTGGAAGGTGAGGGTGCCGTACTGGGCGGCCCACACGACGGCGGCCTCCTCCGTCGGGCACATCTCGTCGGCGCTGCGCCCGCTGGGAAAGGTGATGTGCGCGGTGGGGATCCAGTCGGGCATGTGCTTCGGGGCCCGCTTCTGGTAGAACCACTCTCCGGTGACACCGTCGGGGTGGCGCTCCAGGGTGGTGGGCCGGTCCCTCAGGGCCCGCAGGATGCCCGGTCCGACGGCCAGGTAGTACCGCGCGAGATCCAGCTTGGTGTAGCCGCGCGCCGGGAAGTAGACCTTGTCCGGGTGGGACAGCCGCACGGTCCGGCCGCCCGCCTTCAGTTCCACCGCGTCACCCATGCGGCCACGGTAGGCGCACCCCGCACACCGCGCATACCGGGCGTACAGCGCTGTATCACCGCAGAATCGGAGCATGGATCTGCCGGTGATGCCTCCTGTGAAGCCGATGCTCGCCAAGTCGGTGGCGAAGATCCCGCCGGGCATGCAGTACGAGGCGAAGTGGGACGGGTTCCGCGCGATCGTGTTCCGCGACGGCGCGGAGGTGGAGCTCGGCAGCCGCACAGGAAAGCCCCTGACCAGGTACTTTCCCGAGCTGGTGGCGGCACTGGAGGAGCGGGTGCCGACGCGCTGCGTGCTGGACGGGGAGATCGTGATCGCCCGGGAGGGGCACCTGGACTTCGACGCGCTCACCGAGCGCATCCACCCCGCCGACTCCCGTGTGCGGACCCTCGCGCAGCGGACCCCGGCCTCCTTCATCGCCTTCGACCTGCTGGCACTCGACGACGACTCCCTCCTCGACGTGCCGCTGGCCGATCGGCGGGCCCTGCTGACGCTTGCGCTCCGTGAGGTCTCGCCTCCGGTGCACCTGGCACCGGCGACCACCGACATCGACGTGGCACGGCGCTGGTTCGAGCAGTACGAGGGCGCCGGACTCGACGGCGTGATCGCCAAGCCGCTCACGCTGCGCTACCGCCAGGACCAGCGCGCCATGTTCAAGATCAAGCACGAGCGCACGGCGGACGTGGTCGTCGCGGGGTACCGCTTCCACAAGTCCGGCCCGGTGGTCGGCTCCCTGCTGCTCGGCCTGTACGACGAGCAGGGCGCCCTCCAGCACGTGGGCGTCTCGGCGGCGTTCCCGATGAAGAGGCGCGCCGAACTCGTCGAGGAACTGGAGCCGCTGCGGATGGAGGACGCGGCGGGGCACCCGTGGGCGGCCTGGTCGGAGGAGGACGCCCATGAGCGGGCCCGTCTGCCGGGGGCACCGAGCCGCTGGTCGGGCAGGAAGGACCTGTCATGGGTGCCACTGCGCCCGGAGCGGGTGGCCGAGGTGGCGTACGACCACATGGAGAACGGCGTGCGCTTCCGGCACACGGCCCGTTTCCGCCGCTGGCGTGCGGATCGCACCCCGCAGAGCTGCACCTACGGGCAGCTGGACGAGCCGGTCCGCTACGACCTGGCAAAGGTGCTGGGCTCGGGCGCCTGAGGCGCGGCACATCGACGTGTGGCGGGGCCGCGCCGGTGCCCTCACACGGGGAACGGGCGCCGGCGCGGCCCCCGGTCCGGCGGGCCTCACGGCTTCAGCAGTACCTTCACCACGCCGTCCTGCTTGTGCTGGAACATCTCGTAGGCGTGCGGCGCCTCGTCCAGCGGCAGCCGGTGGGTGGCGAAGTCGTCGACCCCGAGAGGGTCCTCGTCGGTGAGGTACGGCAGGATCTCGTCGCTCCAGCGGCGCACGTTGGCCTGGCCCATGCGGATCTGGATCTGCTTGTCGAACATGGTGAGGAGCGGCAACGGGTCGGCCGTGCCGCCGTACACGCCGGTCAGGGACAGCGTGCCGCCGCGGCGCACCAGGTCGATGGCGGTGTGCAGGGCGGCGAGCCGGTCGACGCTGAACCGCTCCGCGAGCGGCCCGCCGATCCTCCGGGGCAGGATCGAGGCGGCCTGCTGGGCCAGGCGCGCCGCCGCACTGCCGTGGGCCTCGGTGCCGACGGCGTCGATCACGGCGTCGGGCCCCCGCCCGTCGGTCTCGTCGCGGATCGCGGCGACCAGTTCCTTCTCGCTGTCGAAGCTCCGGAGGTCGAACGTCTCGACGCCCCGTTCGCGCGCCCGGTGCAGACGCTCGGGCACCAGGTCGACGCCGAGCACCCGCCCGGCACCGCGCATCCCGGCCACGCGGCAGGCCATGTCGCCGATCGGTCCGAGTCCGAGGACGGCGACGCTCCCGCCGGGGGGCACGTCCGCGTAGGCGACCGCCTGCCAGGCGGTGGGCAGCACGTCGGAGAGGTAGACGAACCGGTCGTCGGGCGGCCCGTCGGGGATCTTGATGGGGCCGAACTGCGCCTGCGGGACACGCAGGTACTCCGCCTGGGCGCCCGGTACGGCGCCGTACAGGCGGGTGTAGCCGAACAGGGCGGCGCCCATGCCCTCGCCGGCGACCTGGGTGGTCTCGCACTGGGTGGGCAGTCCGTTCAGGCACATCCAGCAGTCCCCGCAGGCGATCTGGAAGGGCACGACCACCCGGTCGCCCGCCGCGAGGTCGAGCACGCCCGCGCCGACCTCCTCCACGATGCCGATGGGCTCGTGTCCGAGGATGTCGCCCGGTGTCATGAACGCCGTCAGGACCTCGTACAGGTGCAGGTCGGAGCCGCACAGCCCGCTGGAGGTGACCCTGATGACGGCGTCCGTCGGCTCTTCGATCCTCGGATCGGGAACGTCCTCGACCCGTACGTCCCGCCTGCCCTGCCACGTCACTGCCCTCATCTGCCCGCTCCTTAAGCCGTGTCCGTGAAGCCGTGTCCGTGTCGTCGGCCGTGACCGGGCACCGGATCCGGCCGTGCCGCCGGGTACCCGCAGGCCCGCACGCGAACCCCCTGCCCGGCCCCGGACCTGACCTGGACCACCGGTCCGGTCCCGGTCCCGGAGACCAGCGACGGCGGCCCGGCCAGGGCCGTCAGAGCCGTTCGGCGGATTCCGCGTACATATCGCTCATGTCGGTCACACCCATGAATGGCCTGAATGATCCGATGAGCGCACAATCGATGGCGACACACGACTGGGCGGGTAACCGTGGGCATGAGACGAGGAGCGCGCGTCCCGCGCGCAGGAACGGCGGCGGCCCTGCTGGCCGCGTCGCTGACGATGTCGCTGGCGGCGGCCTGCACCTCACCGCACCGCGCGTCCGACGACGGCCGCGCGCCGGCCCCCTCCCCTACGGCGGACCGGTCCACGCACCCTGGCTCCGTGCTCGCCGTGAAGATCGACAACGTGCCGGCCGCCCGGCCGCAGACGGGCCTGGACTCCGCGGACGTCGTCTACGCCGAACAGGTCGAAGGCGGTCTGAGCCGGCTGATGGCGGTGTACGCGACACACCTGCCCGAGACCATCGGCCCGGTACGCAGCGCCCGTGAGTCCGACCTGGAGCTGCTGCGCCAGTTCGAGGAGCCGACACTCGCGTTCTCCGGGGCGCAGAGCAAGCTGCTGCCGCTGATCGACAAGGCACCGCTGCGGGCGGAGACCCCCGACAACGCGTCCGGCGCCTTCTACCGCGGTGGTGACAAGCCCGCACCGCACAACCTGTATCTGCGGCCGGACCGGCTGATGCCCTCCGCTCCCGGCGGGTCCGCCCTGACGACCGGCTTCCGCTACGGCGACAGGCCGCCCGGGGGCACGGACGGGACCACGCGCACGGTCCGCTACCCCGCCGCCCGCTTCACCTTCACCTGGTCCCCGGACCGCCACCGCTATCTGGTCGCCATGGACGGCACCCCCGCCCTGACGACCGACGGCCGCCGGGTGGCCGCCTCGACGGTGGTGGTGCAGTACGTGGAGATGCGCACGTCGCGCTTCCACGACTTCCTCGGCAACGGCACGCCGTACACACAGACGGTCGGCTCGGGGAAGGCCGAGGTGCTGCGGGACGGCCGTGCCTACGACGTCACCTGGAAGAGGCCGAAGGCCACGGACGGCACGGAGTTCACCACGAAGGGCGGCAACCCGATGACCTTCGCCGACGGACAGGTCTGGGTGGTCTTCGCGCCCTCTCCGTGACCCGGTCCTGGCAGCACGCCGCCCCACCGGACGGGACCGGACGTGTGCCGCTCCGGGCGCACGAGCCGCTCGCGGCGTGACCCCCGCCGGGCTACGCCGGCGGGGGCGGGAGGGACTGCTGCGCGTCAGGCAGGGTGGTGCCCCGTGCCCAGTTCGCGCTGGGCACGGGCGACGAGGCCGTCCGCGCCGCACGAGCGGGCCAGGCCGAGACCGCGCCTGAGCTCGGCGTCGGAGCGGGCGGCGATGCCGTACTCGACGCGCGCGGCGGCGTGTTCGTACTGGCAGGGCGATGACTCCAGGAACGTGACGGCCTGTTCGGCGAGGCGGACCGCGCGCTGGCCGGTCTCCAGCGCGGCGGCACAGCGCAGGGCCTCGCCGATGGCGGTGTCGGTGCCGAAGCGCTCGGCCTGACGGCGGGCGTCGGTGGCCAGCCGGGCGGCCCGGGCGGGGTCCTCGGTGGCCAGGGCACGAGCGAGGTCGACCGCCCAGGGGACCATCACCGGGTTGTGGTGACCGCGGGTGCCCGCGGCCTTCTCGGCGGCCTCCAGTTCGTTGATGCCGTCCTTGGTGCGGCCGACGGCGAGCAGCAGCCTGCCGCGCACCGACTGCGGGTCGGGCAGCACGATCGTGGACGGGTACGGCGGGCCGAAGCCGTACTGCTCGGCGACCGACCAGGCCTCCTCGACGTGACCGCGGGCGAGGAGGGTGTCGACGAGGTTGCAGGTCGCCGACCAGTACAGGGGAAGGCCGCGGCCCACGCGCTCGGCGAGCCGCAGGGATTCGCGCAACGAGGCCTCGGCCTCCCTGAGCCGGCCGCGACGGCGGTGGCCGAGACCGAGGTAGGCGTGGGCCAGGGCGAGGTGGCCGCCGCTCCAGCCCGCGCTCTCGTAGGTGCGCAGGGCGTCCGTGAAGAGAGCCTCGGCCCGGTCGAGGCGGTCGGTGTAGGCGTAGGAACTGGCCAGCATCATCGGCAGTTCGATGCCCCACTCGGTGTCGGTCCAGCCCAGGCCGGGTGCGAGCCGGCCGTTCACGAGGGCACGGTCGCACATCTCGACGACCTCCTCGGCGTTCTCCCCGCGGGTCATGGCGTCGAAGCCGCGCAGGATCAGCAGGGCGCGTTCGGAGTTGTCGCGGCCGGTGCACGTGCGGGCGAGGTCGGCGAGGCGTTCGGAGCGGCCCGGGGAGGCGGACTCCCCGGCGTGGATGCCCTCCCACATGTACTGGACGGCCTGTAGCCGCAGCCTGGCCGGACCGTCGGGGTGGCGGGCGGCCTCGGCCTCGACGGTGCGGACGGCCTCCTCCAGCTGGTTGTTGTGGAGGAGGGCCTGGGAGAGGCGGAAGACGGCGTCGACGCGTTCGGCGCTGTCCAGACCGGGCAGGGAGAGGGCGGTCTGGAGGTGGCCGATGGTCCTGGCGGGTGCGGTGAGCAGGGTGGCGCAGCCCAGTTCGTAGAGGACGTGCGCGTGGACCTCCGGCAGCGGCGGTTCCACCAGAGCGCGCTCCAGGCAGCGGCGTGCCGCGTCGGGAGCGCCGACGGCAAGGTGTTCGCGGGCGGCCTCGCGCAACTGCTCGACCAGTTCCTGGTCGTCGTCGGGGTGCACCTGGAGGAGGTGACGGGAGGCGGCCGCGGGGCCGAGCCCGCTGTCGGTGACGACCTGGGCGGCCACGCCGTGCCAGGCACGCCGCAGGGCGTCGGGGATGGAGTTGTAGACGGCGGTGGCGATCAGCGGGTGGACGAACTCCAGCGCGTCGGCGCCGGCGGACCCGGTCGCCGGGTCGGGCGCGGTGAGGATACGGGCGGCCTTGAGAAGGCCGGCGCAGCGCTCGGCGTCCTCGCGGCTCATCGTGGCGAGCCGGGCCACCAGGTCGACGGTGATGCCGTCGCCGAGGATGGCTGCGGCCCAGGCCAACCGGGTGGCGTCGATGCCGAGTTCCTCCAGGCGGGCGACGAGGCCGCCGCCGCGGGCGGAGCGGTTCAGGGCGCGCAGCTCGCCCGCCGAGGACTCGGTCGGATCCAGCTCGCTGTCGTGCACCTTGGCGAGGAGTTCGACGGTCTCGTAGGGGTTTCCGCCGGTGACGGCCCACACCTCACGGCAGAACGGGGCGTCCGCGTGCTCACCGAGGGCGGCGCGGGTGAGACCGGCGACCGCGTCCGGGGTGAGGGCGCTCAGCGTGCTGATGGCGCGGCCGGCGGCGGTGATCGCCTCCAGCAGGGGCGCGCCCGCGCCGCGGATCTCGCCGGGCCTGCGCGCGACGACGACCAGGACGGACAGGTCGTGGAGGCGGTCGGCGAACGCCGCGAGGAAGCGCAGGGTCTCCTGGTCGGCCCAGTGGGCGTCGTCGACGAGCAGGACGAGCGGCCAGTCCCGCTTGGCCAGCCGGCGCACGGCCGCCACGAGTCCGTCGCACACGCCCTGCGGGTCGGCCGGACGCTCACTCGGCTCGGCTATGCCGAGGGCGGGGCCCGCGATGTCGTACCAGTCGCCGAGGTACTCGCGGGCCTCCTCCGGCATCAGCGACACGAGCGCCGGCTGCAGCAACTGGCGCACCACGTTGAAGGGGACGGAGCGGAGGGTCTCTCCGCTGCGGGCCGACCAGACGGTGCAGCCGCGGGCCTCTGCCAGGCGGCGCGTCCGGGTCAGCAGGGCGGTCTTGCCGAGGCCCGCCTCGCCCTGGAACACCAACAGGGCACCCGAGGACGACCGATCGGCACACAGGGCGTCGATCGCCTGTGCGACCACGCCGACTTCGTGGTCTCGCTCCCACAGGGAAGCCGAGGCGGCCGGCGTGGGCCGAACCTCCGTCATCCCGCTACCTCCCCAAGTCGCCCTCACCATGTGCAGGCTTGAGCGTAGTCCCCCGCCACCCAGGGCGGAGGCCGGTCGGCGCAGCAGTTGCCGTAACGGATGAAAGGGAGTAAGGGGAACAAGCGGCAGGGCCCGGGCGCCGCACGGCCGGCTGTGACCGACAACGCCCTTTGCAGGGAAGCGAGTTGACGGCCGATCGGCCGGAAGTCGACTCGGTACGCGGGAACGGGGCACGCCGTCGGCGCACCGGTGGCACCCGCGGAAGCGCGGCAGGAGCCCGACCGCCGCCCGGGCCGGCGACGGGGGGCGGCTCGAAGGCGACGCCCAATCGAAACCGAACCGAAGCCGAACCGGCACCGGGGCGCCTGCGGGACCGACGAGCGGGGAGGTCACCGGGCCGCCTGCCCCCGGTGCCCCCGTCCGGCCGAGGGCGATCGGCCAGCCCCACGGGCGCGGGAGCCCCGCCCCCGGAGGCGCACACGCCTCACCCGCCCGCCGCACGCGCTGCGGCGGGCGGGTGAGGCGAGCACCGCGCCGCGGACCGTCGAGGCGGGTCACCGCGGCGGTGAGCGCGGCCAGAAGCGCACCCTCTCATGTCGCTTTCACAGATGCCTCATACGGTTGACCCATGACGCAGGTGACTCCCCCCGGGTGGTACCCCGACCCCGGACAGACAAGTGACGGCCCCGCCACCGAGCGCTGGTGGGACGGCAAGGCGTGGACGGACCGGACACGCCCCGCGGGGTCCGCCGCCGCATGGGGACCACAGCAGCCACCGCCCGGCGGGGCGCATCCGGGAGCGACGGAGCGGCCGGGACACATCGGAGCGGCCGGGCAGCCGGGGCCGGCCGGGGCACCCGATCAGCCGGTAGCGCCCCCGGGGCCGGGGGCGTTCGGGCAGCCCGGGTACGGCGGGCAGCCGGTGTTCGGCGGGCAGCCCGGCTATCCGGTCCACCCGGGCTACCCCGCTCAGCCGGCGGAATCCGGCGGGCGACGCGGGGTGCGGGTCGGGATAGCGGTGGCCGCGGCCGTCGCGGTGCTGGCGAGCATCGGGGTCGGTGTGTGGGCACTGGCCAAGGACGACGGCGGGGGCCGCGACGACGCCCGGCAGGGGCAGGGCGGACCGGGCGGGCCCGGTGGCGGACCGAGCGGCGGCCCCGGGGGCCGCGACGGCGGCGCGGCACCCTCGCCGAACCGGACGCAGCCGCAGCGGATCGAGAGCGGCTCCGTGACGGACGTGGCGGACGGCATCAGCCTCCCCATCCCCGAGGGCTGGTACGGACAGCAGGGCACCGGCGGTGCGGCCGTGACCTCGAACGACAGTTACCCCTGCCCCGGTGACACCGGCAAGTCCTGCACCAAGGGCGGCGCCTACGCGGCGCCGGCGTCGGTGGTGGGCACCCGCGGGGCCACGGCGGAGCAGGTCGCCAAGGCGGACATCCGGGCCAACGCGGAGGAGTCCTACGGCGGCACCACCTACGGCAGCATCACCTCGCACCAGGAGCTGGCCGCCAAGGCCGTCACCGTGGCCGGGCAGAAGGGCTACCTGGTCCGGTGGAAGGCCGTCACCAGCAAGGGTGCCGACGGCTACGTCGAGTCGCTGGCGTTTCCCTCGCCCACCGTCCCGCGCCACATGGTCGTGGTCCGCTTCGGTGTCGACACCGACCAGGACGCGTCCGTGATCGACGAGATCATCCGGGGCATCAAGGTGGCCCGGGGCGGCGGGAGCGGCCAGAACGTCTGATTCGGCGTCGCCGCCCCGCACCGGGGGCCCATCCGCCGGCGCCCAGGACCCGCCCGGGCGGGAGAACGGCCGGGCGGGAGAACGGCCGGGCGGGAGAACGGCCGGGCGGGGCCCTCTCCGCTCAAGGGGGCCCTGCCCGGCCGGGGTGCGCCGCCCCCGTCCCCACGGTGCGGCGCGACCAGGCCACCGTCCAGTCATCCCGTGGACGGCGGCCCGGGTCTCAGGTCAGCCCGAGGGCCGGCAGCACGGCGGCCTCGGTGAAACGGGCCAGGTACTCCTCGTCGGCGTACCTGCCCTCCAGGATCGGCCGGACCCGCAGCATGCCGAACAGCTGCGCGGGCACGTACTCAAGCGCCGGATGGTCCGCGGCGATCTCGCCGCGCTCGACGCCGCGGCGCAGGATCTCCTTCAACGCGGCGATCTCCGGCTCGACGAGCGCCTCACGCAGGGCCCCCGCCAGCTCCGCGTCCTGGGTGACCGCGTGGCCGAGCGCCTGGAGCAGCTTGGTGTCCTTCACCGACCACTCCCCCGCGGCCCGCGCGGCCTCGCGCAGGTCGTCGGCGAGCGAGCCGGTGTCGATGCCGCTCAGCCGTGAGCGGCGGCGCGAGCGCAGCGCGGCCACCACGAACTGCGGCTTGGTCTTCCACTGCCGGTAGAGGGTGGATTTGCTGCACCGCGTGCTGGCGGCGACGCCGTCCATGGTCACGGCGTCGTACCCGCACTCGCGGATCTGGTCGAGGACGGCGTCGAAGAACTCCTGCTCGCGCTCGGGCGTGAGCTTGGAGCGGCGCGACGCGGCAGCCTGCTCCGGCTCTTCCGCGGCCTGCGACGTCATCGGTGTCTCTCCTCGCCGGTCTTCCGGGGGCCGTGCGGCGGCCCTGCCGTCCATGGTCGCTTCCCGTGTGTGTCGCATGTCAATCGATACACCAGTGTACCGGTACTGAACCGTATCGGTACACTGGCGTATCGGTACGATGTCGTATCGATTCCTTTGCGCCACCGCACGGCGCGCACCACACACGCACCACCGTCAGCGAGGGGGCCGGGGGATGAACGCCCGCACCGAGCCCGGGGAAGAACCCGGGCAAGCAGCGCGGACCGGCGCGGCAGCACGGCCCGCGCTCGTCCGTGAGCTCCTGCTCGTCGCGGGTCTCTTCCTGGTCTACAAGCTCGGCCGTCAGCTGGCCGCCGGCCACACGGGCGAGGCCTTCCGCAACGCGGACCGCGTCTGGGACGCCGAACGGGCCGTCCACCTGCCCGGCGAGGGCTCCGTGCAGTCACTGCTGCTGCACGGCGACCTCCCGGCGCACCTCGCGAACACGTACTACGCCGCCGTGCACTTCTCCGCCACGGCCGCCTTCCTGGTCTGGCTGTACCTGCGGCGCCCGGCCCACTACCTGTGGGCCCGACGGGTGCTGGCCGCCGTCACCGCCTGCGCCCTGGTACTGCACCTGGCGTTCCCGCTGGCGCCGCCCCGGATGCTCGCGGCCACCGGTCTGATCGACACCGCGCGGGTGTACGGCCCCTCGGTGTACGGGCCGCCACGCGCCGACCACCTGTCGAACCAGTTCGCGGCGATGCCGTCCCTGCACTTCGGGTGGGCGCTGATGGTGGCGATCGGGCTGATCGCGGCGACCCGGTCGCGGTGGCGCCTGCTGTGGCTGTCGCACCCGCTGCTGACGCTGGTGGTGATAGTCGGCACGGCCAACCACTACTGGCTCGACTCGATCGCCGCCGCCGCACTGCTCGGCGCCGCACTCGCCCTGGTCCCCCGGCCGCACGGCGCGGCCATGCCGCCGCGCCGCCGGCGCGCGAGGACGTTGCCGGCCCAACGGCCGGGGCGGGAGCGGGAGCAGGTCCTGGCGGGGGCGAACCGGTGAGCGCCGCCCTGACGGCCGTCGTCCTGTCACTGTTCTCCGCCGTCGCCTACGCGGCGGCCGCGGTGGCCCAGCAACGCCTCGCCGCCCGGTCCGCCGGCCCGGGTGTGCTGCGGCTGCTCGGCAGCGGCGCGTGGTGGTGGTCGGTGACGCTGAACGCCTCGGCCGCCCTGCTGCACGTGGTGGCCCTGAAGTACGGTCCGCTCACCGTGGTGCAGCCGCTCGGGGCACTCACCCTGGTCGCGGCGGTACCGATGGGTGCGCGGCTCGCGGGGCGCGGGGTCAGCGTCGCCGAATGGCGTGGCACCGGGTTCACCCTGCTCGGCCTGGGCGCGATCCTCGTCACGGCCTCGGGCCCGGCGCCCGACGACGTGCTCAGCCTGCCCGAGGCGCTGGTGGTGGCCGGGGCTACCGCCACGCTGATCGGCATGCTGTCCAGGCCGGGCGCCCGGCCTGGCCTGCGGCACGCCACGGCTTCCGGGGTGGCCTCCGGGGTGGCCTCGGCACTCACCCAGACCGTGACGGTCGCCGCGGCCAACCGTTCGGGGCCGCTGCTGAGCGTGCAGGTGATCGGGGTGGCGCTGCTGGTCGCGGCCTTCGCCACGGGCGGGCTGCTGCTGTCGCAGACCGCCTACCGGGGCGGACTGGGCGCGCCGTTGGCCGTGGTGACACTGGCCAACCCGGTGGCCGCCGCCGTCATCGGCGTCGCTCTGCTCGGCGAACGGCTGCAGGGCGGTGCGGTGGGGGCGCTGCTGGCGCTGGCGGGCGCGGGGCTCGCCGCCCGGGGGGTGCTGCTGCTGACGCGGGCCGCGCCCGGCCCGCAGCCGGCGGCCGGTGCGCCGGCCGAGTCCGGAGGGCGCGCGGTGGGCGGGGGCCGACCGGTCGGCGAGGCGCATCCGGTGGCCGCGGCCCTCGCCCTGGACGCCCGGGCGTCGTCGGCGGAACCGGCGCTGGTGCCCCGCCCGTCCGATCCGGGGCACCTCACTCCGTGGTGAACGGCCGCCGGTGAGGCGGCGACGCGTCAGCCGAGGCCGCGCGCGTCCTGCTTGAGCGCGGTGTCGACGGTCAGCGCCGTCGCCACCACCAGGCTCAGCAGGGGCTCCGGCAGCTGGTAGTGCACCTGCAGGACGTAGTTGTCCGCGGTGGTGAACATGGTCTTGGCCAGGCCTTCCCAGGTCTTGGTGATCCGGGCGACCTCGTTGCCTGCGTGGTCGACGATCGCGAAGTTCCAGGCCCGCCAGTTCTCCGCCCTGATGGCGCCGACCTGCTGGCCGTTGACGTTCATCGCGAAGTTGATCTTGCCGAAGACGTTCTGCTGGACGATCTCGCCCACCGGCTGCCCGTCCGGGCGCTGCACGATGACGCGCGACTTGAAGATCTTGGCCGGGCGGGTCAGCAGCAGGACCGGCCGGCCGTGGTTGTCGCGGATCTCCAGCTTGACCGGCAGGAACTGGTCGATGCTGGACAGGAAGCGCAGGATCTTGCGCAGCGCGCTCTGTCCGACCTGCACGACGGAGCCGAGCTGGGCGCCGTTCTGATCCATGACCGTGTACTCGTTGGTCAGCTCGATCAGCTTGGCCTTCTGGTTCACCACCAGGACCGGCTCGGAGAACAGGGTGCCGCCGCCGGCACCGCCGGCGGCGACCCCGGCCTCCTGCTGCACCTGACGCTGCACGCGTGGGTCGGGGCCGCCCTGCTGCGGCGGCATGCCCTGCTGCTGGGGTATGTGCGGGGCCTGCTGGGACGGGGCTGCCGCCTGCTGGTCGGGGTTGGTGTGCTGGGTCCACTGCGCGCCGTCCCAGTAGCGCAGCGTCTGAGGCGCCCCGTGCGGATCGGGGTACCAGCCTGCAGGTGTGTTCGATTGCGTGGTCACCGGGGCACACTACCCCGAGCCAACCGGCCCGCGACCAGCGCCTACGGCCCCCCGGTCAGCGCTGTTCCGCGCAGGTCACGCGGCGGCGATCGCGGGATCGCTCACACCGGCCCGGCCGTTCTCGACGTGTCCGGCGAAGCGCCGCAGGAAGGCCGCGTCGCCGTCGGCGGTGACGGTGAGGTCGTACCAGCGCCGGCTAGCGGTGAGGTCGATGACCTGCCGGACGGCGGTTCCCTGACGCACCGTGACGGTGCGGAGGGCGCCACCGTAGCCGTCGGCGACGGTCAGCCTCGCCGTGCCGGAGCCGTGGTGGGTGAAGGTGAGTTCGATGTCGTCGCCGCTGCGGCGCGCGGTGACCTCGGGGCCGGACACCTTGTTGCGGCCTCTGAAGGTGCGCAGGAAACCGTTCGGGCCGTGGACCGTCAGATCGTACGAGCCGCCCGAGTACACCGAGTTCCAGGTGTCGGAGAGCGTCGTGCCCGCCGCGGTGGTGTACATCCAGGGACCGTCGGTGCGGTTGCCGGAGGTGACGTGGAAGGCGGCACCGGCCCCGGCGCCGGAGGCGAAACTCAGGGTGAACTTCCCGGCCGCCGTGTCCGCCGAGCCGTCCACGGACGGGTCGTACGTCAGGGGCCGGGCGGGCCGCTGACCACACTCCTGCCGGGGCATGGCCGGGTCGGCCGGGGGCGCCGGGCGGTAGTCGGGGTGGCGGTTGCGGTCCTGCGGCTCGTACGCGGCGGTGTCCGGCAGCGCGGCCGGGCTGCTGTCCCTGCGGGAGAAGTCGAACGCGGAGGTCAGGTCGCCGCATACGGCCCGGCGCCAGGGCGAGATGTTCGTCTCCTCGACACCGAACCGGCGTTCCATGAACCGCAGGATCGAGGTGTGGTCGAAGGTCTCCGAACAGACGTAGCCGCCCTTGCTCCACGGGGAGACGACGAGCATCGGCACCCGCGGGCCGAGGCCGTAGGGGCCGGCGGGGTGCCTGGCGTCGCCGGGAAAGAGGTCGGGCGAGACGTCGACGGTGGACCTGCCCTGCGCCGCGGACCTCGGCGGCAGCGGCGGCACCACGTGGTCGAAGAAGCCGTCGTTCTCGTCGTAGGTGATGAACAGCGCCGTCCTCGCCCAGACGCGCGGGTTGGCGGTGAGCGCGTCCAGGACCTGGGCGATGTACCAGGCGCCGTAGTTCGAGGGCCAGTTGGAGTGCTCGGTGAAGGCCTCGGGAGCGGCGATCCAGGAGATCTGCGGGAGCGTCCCGGCCCTGACGTCGGCGCGCAGCTCGTCGAACCAGCCGTCGCCGTTCTTCACGTCGGTGCCGGTGCGGGCCTTGTCGTAGAGGGGGTCGCCGGGTCGGGCGTCGCGGTAGGCGTCGAAGTAGAGGAGCGAGTTGTCGCCGTAGTTGCCGCGGTAGGCGTCGCCGATCCAGCCCCAGGATCCGGCCGCGTCCAGACCGTCGCCGCTGTCCTGGTAGATCTTCCAGGAGACGCCCGCCCGTTCCAGGCGCTCGGGGTAGGTCGTCCAGCCGTAGCCCCGCTCGTCGTTGCCGAGGACCGGGCCGCCGCCCGAGCCGTCGTTCCCGGTGAACCCCGTCCACATGTAGTAGCGGTTCGGGTCGGTGGAGCCGATGAACGAGCAGTGGTAGGCGTCGCAGACGGTGAAGGCGTCGGCGAGGGCGTAGTGGAAGGGGATGTCCTCGCGGGTGAGGTACGCCATCGTCGTGGTGCCCTTCGCGGGGACCCACCTGTCGTACCTGCCGCCGTTGTAGGCCGCCTGGCCGTCCGGCCATCCGTGCGGCAGCCCTTCGAGGAACTGCATGCCGAGTTCGTCGGCGTCGGGGCGGAACGGGAGGACGTCCCTGATCCCGTCGGGCTGGTACCAGACGGGCTTCCCTCCGGGGTGGAGCACCGGGCGCGGGTCGCCGAAGCCCCGCACGCCGCGCAGGGAACCGAAGTAGTGGTCGAAGGAACGGTTCTCCTGCATCAGGACGACGATGTGCTCGACGTCCTCGATCGATCCCGTGCGGTGGTTGGCGGGCAACGCCGCCGCGCGCTGGATACTGCCGGACAGCGCGGAGAACGCCGTGGTGGCTCCGGCCAGTTGGAGGAATCGGCGCCGGTTGACTTCGGGCATGACGGAGGAACCTCTCTGCCTGAGGACGAATCGGCCGGCCGGGTGTGAGCGAACGCGCGCGGAAGGAGTGTTCCAGGAGCACCGAACGTCAGGGAAGGGTGCGATGGCGCGCGCGTGAAGGTCGTCGGTACGGGCGGTGCGCGGGCCCGACTCGCCCCGTTCACCCCGTCGCAGCAGGGGCGGACGACGACCGTGCCGGTGTCGCGAGCAGTGGCTCCGTGGGCCGTCGGGCACGCAGCCAGACCGCGGTGTCCCGCGGTAGCAGCCCCCGGCCGTCCAGGGGGCCGCTGCGGAGGAGGATCTCGGAGTGCGCGGGCAGTTGGACGGGTGTGGCGGCGAGGTTCACCACGCACAGGGCCCGGCCGCCCGCGCGGGCGAAGGCGAGAACGCCGTCGGGAGCCGGCAGCCAGGTCATCGGGCCGTCGCCGAAGACCCGACGCGCGGCGATCGCCGCGCGGTAGAGGGTGAGCATGGAACCGGAGTCGGCCTCCTGACGGTCGACCGCGTACGAGGCCCAGTCGTGCGGCTGCGGCAGCCAGGGCTCCCCGCGCGACCCGAATCCCGCCCAGGGGGCGTCGGCCACCCACGGCAGCGGCACCCGGCAGCCGTCGCGGCCGGGGTCGGTTCCGCCGGAACGGGCGTGCATCGGGTCCCGGACACGGTCCACCGGGATCTCCGCCTCGGGCAGACCCAGTTCCTCGCCCTGGTAGACGTAGACCGTGCCGGGCAGTGCGAGGGACAGCAGGGCGGCGGCCCGCGCCCGCCGCGTTCCGAGGTCCGGGTCGGAGGGTGTGCCGAAGGTCTTGGCCGCGAGGTCGAAGCCGGTGTCGGCGCGCCCGTAGCGGGTGACGGTGCGGGTCACGTCGTGGTTGCACAGCACCCAGGTGGCCGGGGCGCCGACCGGCGCGTGTTCGGCGAGGGTCTCGTCGATCGACGCGCGCAGCCGTGCGGCGTCCCAGGGACAACTGAGGAAGGCGAAGTTGAACGCGGTGTGCAGTTCGTCGGGGCGCAGGTAGCGGGCGAAGCGCTCGGCGTCGGGCAGCCAGACCTCGCCGACGAAGATGCCGCCGTGGTCGTCGGCGATGCGCCGCCAGGAGCGGTAGACGTCGTGGAGTTCGTCTCGGTCGAGGTAGGGGTGCGGGTCGCGGCCCTCGGTGAAGTCCGGCAGCAGGGGGTCCTTGACGAGCAGGGCGGCGGAGTCGATACGGACGCCCGCGACGCCCCGCTCGAACCAGAAGCGCAGGACGTCCTCGTGCTCCCGGCGGACGGTGGGGTGGGACCAGTTGAGGTCGGGCTGTTCGGGTGCGAACAGGTGCAGGTACCAGTCGCCGTCGGGAAGCCGGGTCCAGGCGGGGCCGCCGAACTGCGACTGCCAGTCGTTGGGCGGGAGTTCCCCGTGCTCTCCGCGCCCGGGCCGGACGTGGAACAGGACGCGCTCGGGCCCCCCGGCCAGCGCGGCGCGGAACCACGGGTGCTGGTCGGAGACATGGTTGGGGACGATGTCGACGATGGTGCGGATGCCCCGTTCCCGGGCCTCGGCGATGAGCCTCTCCGCCTCGGCCAGTGTGCCGAACGCCGGGTCGATCGCGCGGTAGTCGGCGACGTCGTAGCCGCCGTCCTTCAGCGGTGAGAGGTACCAGGGGCTGAACCACAGCGCGTCCACACCGAGTCGGGCCAGGTACGGCAGCCGGGAGCGGACGCCGGCGAGGTCGCCGGTGCCGTCCCCGTCACCGTCGGCGAAGCTGCGGACGTACACCTCGTAGATCACGGCGGAGCGCCACCAGCCGGGTCGGTCCGGGGCGTGGACGGGCTGTCCCACGGTGCCTGCCTTTCGTGATGCGCTGTGACGCCCCCGCGGCCCGCCGGCGGCTGACGGCGCCCGGACCGCGGGGCCGCCGGGCCGGGCGCCCAGGACCCGTGAGAGCACTGGGCAGCGGTGGCGCGCCGGTGGCGGAGGGGGCCGTCGGCACACCCCCGCCGCCCGGGGCGCCGTCGGCGACCTGAACGCCGGCGGTGCCCGATCAGGGTTCGGGGGTGGACACCACCGTGAGGTGGGCGGCCTGGCGGCGCGGGCGGCGGGGCCGCGATGGCGGGGCGACGCGGCGAACCTCCCGCAGGACCATCGTCAGCCGGGTGCACCCCAGTTCCTGGAGCGTGCGGGGCGTCTCGTCGACGATGCGGCAGTCGGTGGCGCCGCGGCGGGGATCCGGGTGGATCAGCGGTCGGACCGCACCGTCGTGGCGCACCGCCTCCTGGCCGACCGCGCTGATCCAGTGCGGCAGGCCCTGCCGGTAGGCGGCCTCCATGATCGGGTCCAGGGCGAGGTCCCGGCGGATCGCCTGGAGCCCGTGGTCGTGGGGGTGGTTCTCCAGCCCGGTCCGCAGCTGCGCCAGCATGGGCAGGCACCAGCTCGACTCGTGGTCCCCCAGCACCGCGGCGGCGTCGGGGTGGAACAGGACGAACCGGAGGAAGTTGTCGCCCGGCATGGCGGTCGGATGCGGGCCCACCCCGCGGAAAAGTGACGCGAAAGCGCTGTTGGCCGTGCGCACGTCCCAGCGGTGGTCGACGACGAACGACGGAACGGAGACCGCCTCCACGAGCACGGCGTAGTCCTGGAGGTACGCCTGCACCTCGGAGCTCTCGGGGACCGGCCGCGGCGCCGGCCACTGCCCTCCTGCCTGGTATGCCATCGGGAGGTCACCCCTCTTGCCTCTGCGGCCTTCACGCGGCGCCCCGATCCTGGTGCCCCGACACAAGTCGTGTCAACTATCGTGGCATTTCACGCTCGTTGACGGCTGAAATTGGCCACAGTTGTGGCGAGACCTGGATGTGAGTTCGAACCACCGAGTAATCTCCGGGCAGTTCGCAGTAACCGCGCCAGCGCGGCCCGGCCGCCGGTGAGCGGGCGGTGAGAGACGTAGGAGATCTGTCGGTGACGGATGGCTTCGAGGTTCCCGGCGCCACGGCGACGTCCGGTCTGACCGCCGTCGCCACCCGCGTCGCTGTGCTCGCGGACCGGCTGGGTGTCCCGCACGCCGAGGTGTTCGACACCGCGCGGCTGTCGGTGGCCTGCGGCGTTCCCGAACCGGTCGTCAGGGCCCTGCTGCGCGGCCGGCCCGCCGGGGAGCCCGACGTGCAGGCCCGTTTCCTGCAGCGTCTGGACCTGCTGCGCCGCACCCGGCTCAAGCCCAACGGCCGCAGATACACGCAGCAGGAGATCGCCGACGGTGCCGGCATGTCGCGGCAGCAGGCCGGCGCCCTCATCAACGGCGACCGGCGCCCCACCATGGAGCACTGCGACGCGCTGCAGCGCTTCTTCCGCGTGCACGCCGGCTTCCTCACCGCCGAGGATCCCGAGGCGCTCGCCGGTGCCCTGCAACGCACCGAGCAGGAACTGCTGCAGAAGCTCGCCGACCGCGAGCGGGAGGCGGCCGAGGCCGTGGACGACCCGCTGGAGCGACTGCTCCAGGACCACGGCGTGCGCGGCATCGCCTGGCGGGCCGCGCAGCTGCCCACCGACCAGCATCGCGACAAGGTCGCCGAATGGCTGGACATGCTCCTGGAGAGCGTCAAGCGGCCCGAGTCGTGATCGCGGGAGAGAACTGTGGGCATCGGTAAGGACATGCGCCGCCTGTGCGGCGAACTGGTCGACGCGCTGGATCTCCCTGCCCCGGCCCCGCCCTCCGCTCTGTACACCGCGCTGTGCTCGGCGATGAGCCGGCGCCGCGGGCGACCCGTCCACTTCCGCACCTCCTCCTTCCCGCCCGGAACCGCCAGCGGACTGTGGCTCGACATGGCCGACCAGGATCTGGTCGTCATCGAGGAACGCACGGCCCCCGAGCACCAGTTGGTGATCCTCGGCCACGAGCTGTGGCACATGCAGGCCGGGCACAGCGGGCACCACGTCGACGGCGCGACGGTGGCGGCGCGGCTGCTGCACGACGACGGCGACCTCGCTGCCGCCGTCCGCGCCGTCGCCGCGCGCACCCGCTTCGACCTGGACGACGAGCGGGAGGCCGAGCGGTTCGGCCTCCTGCTGGCCACCAAGTGCCGTACCTGGCTGACCGGGTCGGCGCTGCGGAGCGCCGCGCGCGGGGAGCATCTGGCGGGGCGGATCGAGGCGTCGCTGGGATACCGGGGCTGAGCGCACGCCGGCCGGTGGCCGCCCCGCCACCGTGCCGGACCGGCGGCGGCCCCACCGGAGGCCCTCGCCGCTCCCGGATCCCCCGGGCGGGCGAACCGCGCTTCGGTTCGCCCCGGTTGTCAGTGGGGGGCGGCAAGCTGGTGGGGCGGGGAGACTTCCCGCCGTGCCCGGATCGACACGGGGAGATCCGTACCATGCCGACCGCCGTACCGACCGACCGCGAACGCACCGCCGTACAGGCCTATCTGCGTCTGCTGCACACGGTCCGGGCCGCCTTCGCGCACGCGGACACCGCTCCGGACGGACCGCGGGAGGCCGCCGTGGTGCCGCCGGCCGTGCTCGCCGAGGCCGAGCAGGCGCTGGACCGCGCGGGCCTGGCGGGCAACGAGGTGGCGTTCTTCCGGCTGCTGGAGCTGTGGTGCCCACGGCCGTGACGGCCCCTCAGCCGTGCGGCACCGGCACCGCCGTCGCCACCAGCCCCTGCCGGACCGTCCAGCGGCCCTCGAAGGTCTGGACGCGGCGGCCGTCCACCGTCGGCCCGGGCACCAGGAGTTCGGCGCGCAGACCGCCGTGGCCGGGTTCGGCGGAGCCGGGTTCGGCCCACAGGTCTATGTCGGCCTCGGAGAAGTCAAGCCAGAGCCCGGTGAGCGGGAACCACGCCTTGTAGACCGATTCCTTGGCACTGAACAGCAGGCGGTCCCAGTGGATGTCGGGGCGGGCGGCGGCCAGCCGCAGCAGCCGGTCCCGCTCCGCGGGCAGCGTCACGACGGGCAGCACACCTTCGGGCAGCGGCCCGTGGGGCTCGGCGTCGATGCCGAGGGACGCCAGGTCCCCGGTGCGCACCAGGGCGGCGGCACAGTAGCCGTCGCAGTGGGTCATGCTGCCGGTCAGGCCCTCCGGCCAGCGCGGGGCACCGCGTTCGCCGGACAGCACGGGCTGCGGCGGTACGCCGAGCTTCTCCATGGCCTGGCGGGCGCAGGAGCGTACGGCGGCGAACTCGCGGCGTCGCTTGGCCACCGCCTGGGCGACGAGCGCGGCCTCCTCCGGGTGGAGCAGGGCCTCGTCCGCCGCGGCCGCGGCTGCGTCGTCGTCGACACGGGCCTCCACGGCCACCACCGACGCGGGCAGCAGTTCCTCGATCACCGGGCTGCGACCTCCAGCGGCAGGATGCGGCGCAGCCGACCGGGTTCGTCCGCCCGCTTGCGCCATTCGCGGGGGTAGCCGACCGACACCTCCTCGAATCGGACGCCCTCGTGGTGGGTGGTACGGGGGATGTGCAGATGCCCGTAGACCATGGCCGCGACGCGGAAGCGGCGGTGCCAGTCGGCGGTCATCCCGGTGCCGCACCACATGGCGAATTCGGGGTGCCACAGAACCTCGGTCGGGTGCCGGTGCAGCGGGTAGTGGTTGACCAGCACCGTGGGCAGGTCGTCGGGCAGTTCCGACAGACGGCGCTCGGTCTCGGCGACCCGGGCCCGGCACCAGTCCTCGCGGCTCGGGTACGGGTCCGGGTGGAGCAGGACCTCGTCGTTGCAGACGATGCCGGTGCCGTGCGCGTAGGCCAGGCCCTCCTCCTTGGTGGTGCAGCCCTCGGGCAGGAAGGAATAGTCGTACAGCAGGAACAGCGGGGCGATCGCGACCGGGCCGCCGGGGCCCTCCCACACGGGGTAGGGGTCCTCGGGCGTGAGGACGCCGAGGTCGCGGCAGATCGCGACGAGGTGCTGGTAGCGCTCGACGCCGCGCAGGGTGACCGGGTCGCGGGGGTGGGTCCACAGCTCGTGGTTGCCGGGCGCCCACACCACCTGCCGGAAGCGGCTCGCCAGGGTCTTGAGGGCCCAGCGGATGTCGGCGGCCTTCTCCGAGACGTCGCCGGCGACCAGCAGCCAGTCGTCGTCCGTCTCCGGGCACATCCTTTCCACCAGAGCACGGTTCTCCGGGTACCCGATGTGCAGATCGCTGATGGCCAGCAGCTGCCCGGCTCCACCGGCCGTCGACGCCACGTTCCCTCCCCCGTCCGGTCACACGAATGGGATCACGACAACACATTCACCGGCGGTGGACAAGCACATTCCCAGCCGGTCACCGAGATCGTGGAAGCACGGGCCTTCCGGTCGGAAATCCGTAACCCGGGCGTTGCACGCGGGGGCACGGGAAAGCCGTATGATCGCCCCCAACACCGCCGCCGGAACCTCTCTTCGCGCAGTGCGGTCCGATGTCCTTCCCTCTCTCCGTCCTGCCCGGGCACGGGCCCGCTTCGCCCTGCCCGCGACCCCTGAAAGGCGGCCTGCATGGCCTCTCGCGTACGCGTCTGGCTCAACCGCACGTACGCGGAGAACGTGTTCTTCATGGATCAGCTGCGCCGAAATCCAGCCGACCGGGCCGTGGAGATCCATGCCACGCACGGTGACGCGGACTCCCCGGTGCTGGCGGCGGCCGACTCGGCGGAGCTGGAGCCCAAGGGCCTGTCCGCGGCGGGGTACGTGGAGTACGCCCTCGACCAGTGCCAGCGGCGCGGCATCGACGTGTTCGTGCCGCGGCTGCACCAGGCGGCGATCGTGGCGCACCGCGCCGAGTTCGCGGCGGTCGGTACGGCGCTGCTGGCGCCGCCGCCCGAGGCGGTCGCCGTCTTCCAGGACAAGGTGGTCGCCTACGAGGCCGTGCAGGCGATCGGGGTACCGGTGCCGCCATGGTGGCGGGTCCGCACGGCCGACGAACTCATATGCGCGGTGCAGGAGTTGGAGGCTGCGGGACACAAGGCTTGCTTCAAGCCGGCGTCCGGTGCAGGTGGGGTGGGATTCCGCGTGATCACTCGCACCCCCTTCTCGCTCGTGCACCTCGGCGGCTTCCCCAGCCCGTACGTGCCGCTGGAGCTGGTGGTGGACGCGGTGCGGCGGGCCGGGGAGCCGGTGGACTGGCTGGTGATGCCGCGTCTGGAGGAGCCGGAGGTGTCGGTGGACTGCCTGACCGGTCCCGACAACCGGGTCCGGCTCGCCGTGGGCCGCACCAAGAAGGGCCGGCGCCGGGGCTTCACCCTGCACGAGCAGTGGCTGGAGCCTGCCCGGCGGATCGCGGAGGGCTTCGGCCTGCACCATCTCTGCAACATCCAGTTCCGGATGTACGGCGACCGGCCGGTGCTGCTGGACGTCAACACCCGGCCGGCCGGGGGGCTGCACCAGCTGTCCCTGTGCGGCGTCAACGCCCCCTGGGCCGCCGTCCGGTTGGCGCTGGGGGAGGACCCCGGGGAGGTGGTGCCGCCGTTCCTCGGGCAGGACTACACCGTGGTGGCGGGACCCCGGCCGCTGTGGCCGGTGACGCTGCCGCAGCAGCGGGGACCGTCTGCGTCGGCCTCCGCTGCGCCCGCCCGGCCCGTCGAGCCGGCACAGACGGCACAGGCGCTGCCCCTCTGACCCGAACTCCCAACAGGTATGGACCAGTTCACCGCATCCTCTTGACAGCGCGATTGGTCCATACCAACTTGGTTGCGCACCATCGAGCACGTCCGTGCCTCCCGAACACCCCCACTCCTCCAGGGAGATCGTGTGCGCACCTCACTTCCCCGACGCCCAGGACGCCGTCTGCTCGCCCTGCTCGGCACCGCCGCCCTCGCCTTCACCGGCGCCGTCGCCCTGCCCGGCACGGCCGAGGCGGCCAACATCCTCGCCAACCCCGGCTTCGAGTCCGGCCTGGCCCCCTGGACCTGCGCCGGCAACCTCGGCTCCGTCGTCTCCTCCCCCGTACACGGCGACTCCAAGGCCCTTCAGGGGGCCGCGAGCGCCAGTGACAACGCCCAGTGCAGCCAGACCGTCGCCGTGCGGCCCAACACGACGTACAGCCTCAGCGGCTGGGTGCGCGGCTCCTACGTGTACCTCGGGGTGAACGGCGGCCCCTCGACCTGGACGACCTCCCCGTCGGCGTACAGCCGGCTGTCGGTGTCGTTCACGACCGGCGCCTCACAGACCAGCGCCACGGTCTATCTCCACGGCTGGTACGCGCAGGGCTCGTACTACGCCGACGACATCAGCCTCGACGGCCCCGGTGGCGGAGGCGGGTCCGACACCCAGGCGCCCACCGCGCCCACGGGCCTGACCTCCACCGGCAGGACCTCGTCGAGCGTGTCGCTGGCGTGGAACGCCGCCACGGACAACGTGGGCGTGACGGGGTACGACGTCTACCGCGGTTCGGGCAAGGTGCTCAGCGTCTCCGGCACCGCCGCGACGGTCGGCGGACTGGCGTCGAGCACCTCCTACACCTTCACCGTCCGGGCACGCGACGCCGCCGGGAACACGTCGGCCGCCTCGAACGCCGTGACCGTGACCACCGGCGCGGGCGGCGGCGGAGGGTCCGGCTTCAAGCAGGCCGCTCCCTACCTGTACGAGGGCTGGGGCGACCCGCCCAACCCCCAGACCGTGATGAACGCGACCGGCATCAAGGCGTTCACGATGGCGTTCGTCCTGGACTCCGGCGGCTGCACCCCCGCCTGGGACGGTCAGCGATCGCTGACCGGCGGTGTCGACCAGACCGCCATCGACCGGATCCGCGCCGCGGGCGGTGACGTGGTGCCGTCGTTCGGCGGCTGGCAGGGCAGCAAGCTCGGCGCCAACTGCTCCTCCGCGAGCGCACTCGCCGCGGCGACGCAGAGGGTGATCGACGCCTTCGGGCTCAAGGCCGTCGACTTCGACATCGAGAACTCGGACGAGTTCGAGAACGAGGCCGTGCAGGCGAGGATCCTGACCGCGCTGAAGACCCTCAAGGCGAACAACCCCGGTCTGCGGACCATCGTGACGTTCGGGACGTCGACGACCGGGCCGACGTACTACGGCAACCGGCTGATCGAGCAGGCCAGGTCGATCGGCGCCGACATCGACGTCTTCACGATCATGCCGTTCGACTTCGGCGGTGGATCCGACATGTACGGCAACACCGTGAACGCCGCCGAGGGACTGAAGAGCAAACTGAAGTCCACCTTCGGCTGGGACGACGCCACCGCCTACGCGCACATCGGCATCTCCGGCATGAACGGCCTGTCCGACCAGCGGGAGAACACCACGCCCACGATCTGGACCCGGATCCGCGACTGGGCCGACGGGCACCACATCGCCCGGCTCGCCTTCTGGTCGGTCAACCGCGACCGCCCCTGCCCGGGCGGCGGGGTGACCAGCAACTGCTCCGGGATCAGCCAGAGCGACTGGCAGTTCACCTCCATCACGGCCGGATTCACCGGCTGACCGCACCCGCAGGCGCTCCGGGCCGGCACCCGGACTCCCCCCGGTCACAGACCGGGGGGACTTTTTTCCGAAGGGGGTGTATCAGGAGACCCGGCTGCCGCTCATACGAGAGTAAGGATGACGGGGGAACCGCACGGGGGAACGGGGGAACGGGGGGGGGAAGCACGGGGGAAGACGGGGGAGGCACACGGGGGCTCGGGTCGGTCGGCCGTGGTACGGGGGTCGGCCGACCGGCCCGAGGTGCTCACGTGCGGCGCCCCGGCTCCCGGCCGGCCGGCTCACCGCAGGTAGGCGAGGCCGGGGTGGACGGCCGTGTATCCCTCCACGAGGCGGCGGGCGACGGACACGGAGTCGACGAGCGGATGCAGCGCGAAGGCCCTCACGGCCGTCGCGCGGGAGCCGGACGCCGCGGCGGCGAGGATGTCCCGCTCGACCGACTTCACCGCCCGGACCAGCCCGGCGGCATGGCCCGGCAGCGGGTCGGCGGTGATCGGGTGCGCGCCGTTCGCATCGACCAGGCAGGGCACCTCGACGACGGCGTCGCCGTCCAGGGCCGACAGCGTGCCGCGGTTGCGGACGTTGAGGACGAGCGTGGTCCGCTCGTCGCGGGCGACGGCCCGCATCAGCGCCAGGGCGACCTTCTCGTAGCCGCCGGACAGGTCCTCGGCCTCGCGCGCACCGGCCCCGGCGGTCCGCCGGTTCTCGGCCATGTAGGTGGCCTCCCGTTCGGCGCGGGTGCGGTCCCAGGCGGCGAGCGCCCGGGCGTCGGGATCCCGCATCTCCTCGTAGAAGCCGGCCTGCTGGTCGCGGAGGAAGGCGCCGCGCGTGCGCTCGGCCTCCTGGTAGGCCCGTACGGTCTCCCGGTTGAAGTAGTAGTAGTGCAGGTACTCGTTGGGGATCGCGCCCAGGGACTGCAGCCAGGAGGCACCGAAGAGCCGGCCCTCCTCGAAGGAGCCCAGCAGGTCCGGGTCGGCGAGCAGTTCGGGGAGCCGGTCCCGCCCGGCCACGCGCAGGGCACGCACCCAGCCGAGGTGGTTGAGGCCTGCGTAGTCGACGAACGCCTCACGGGGGTCGGCGCCGAGCACCCGGGCGATGCGGCGGCCCAGGCCCACCGGGGAATCGCAGATGCCGACGACGCGGTCGCCGAGGTGGCCGGACATGGCCTCGGTGACCAGCCCCGCGGGGTTGGTGAAGTTGATGACCCAGGCCTCGGGGGCGAGGCGGGCCACCCGCCGGGCGATGGCGGCGGCGACGGGAACCGTGCGCAGTCCGTAGGCGATGCCGCCCGCACCGACCGTCTCCTGCCCCAGGACACCCTCGGCGAGCGCGACCCGCTCGTCGTCGGCCCGGCCCTGGAGGCCACCGACGCGGATCGCGCAGAACACGAAGTCGGATCCGCGCAGCGCCTCGTCGAGGTCGGTCGTGACGCTCACCTCCGGCGCGTCCGGTACGCCCGCCGCCTGCTCGTGCAGCACCCGGGCGACGGCCCGCAGGCGACTGCCGTCGAGGTCGTGCAGCACGACCCGCGTCACCCGGCCGGCGCCGCGGTCGCCGAGCAGCGCCCCGTACACCAGCGGCACCCGGAACCCGCCACCGCCCAGAATCGTCAGTCTCACGCCCGCACCTCTCGTACGCGACCGCCTCGACGCCGGCCAACAGCGGCGGGATCCGCGCCACCGCGACGGCCGGCGCCTCCGTCGTCCGGAGGACGGTCCGGTCACCGGCCTCCATCATGGCGCGCGGAACCGGCACCGTGGAGTCCGCGCCACCGCGGTCCGTCCGCCGGGCACGCCCCGGACGGGGAACCCCGCTCCCTGGCGTCCGCCGGCGTACCGACCCGGGCGCGGCGGGGGTCACTGCCACTCCCAGCGGATTCCGGCGTGGCCCGGCTGCTGGTCCAGGGAGACCAGGTGGGCGCTGGCCGAGGCACCGAGCCAGAGCTGGTGGCGGGCCCGGTCGGTGTCGGAGCCCGGGTCGCGCTCGTAGCGGTAGCAGTGGGCGGGGGCGGCGCCGGGGGTGAACTGGACCTGGAGCACATACTGGCGCACCGGTACCGCGAAGCGCCGCCCGTAGCAGGTGGCCGGGCTGTCCGCGGTGAACCGCACCTCGTACTCGAAGACGGTGGTGTCACCGATGCTCAGGGGCGCGTCGAGCAGCAGTTCCGCGGCGACGATGCGTGCCGTGGGCTGGTAGCGGACTCGGCCGAGGCGGGCATGGCGCACCGCACCGATCCGGGGAGGTTCGTCGGTGTCCTCGTCGGCGGCGTGGACGACCAGACAGCGGGAGACACCGTTGGCGCTGGCACGCACCACCTGGTTCATGCGCAGCACGCACTCCCCGGGGCTGGAGGGCACCTGCAGCGTGTCATGGATGCTGAGCCGCTCCAGGTCGTCGTCGAGGGTGACCTTCAGTTCCTCGCAGACCTCCGCGATCCACCGCTCCTCCGGCCACAGCTCGGTGGGGTGGAGGCGTTCGGCGGCCGGTGGTACCGCCGCGTGCCGGCCACGGGGGCGAGGTGGTCCGAGCAGGGCGCTGAGAGCGCCGGGGGGCAGCTCCAGCACCTCCTCGAGCAGTTTGACCGCGAGCATGGACGGGGCCCGTTCGGGCTGGCTGCGGCCACGTCGCCAGTAGCTGAGGGTGGTGACGCTGATACGGACGCCGCGCGCGGCGAGGGCGTGCCGGATGCGGTCCAGGCTGAGACCACTGGTCTCGATGGCGGCGTGCAGGGCGTCGGCGAAGGTGGCGCTCTGGGGCGGGACCGGTCGTGTGGGCTCCTTGAGTTGCCGCGTCGGCGCCATGCCCGTCCTCTCCCTCGCACGGCGGACCGAGAGGTGTCGGTCCGGTTCCGGACCACGCCACCGAGTTGGATGGACAGTACGCAATTTGAGGTGTGCGCGTCACTGCATATCCACTATGAGAATGCCCACGCGAAACGCGGCACCCCGCCGGGGCAGGCGACCGTGGCCTTCCCCGGCGGGGCATCGGAAGGATCGTCAGGAGACGTTCAGGGCGGTGTCGTCGATGACGAAGCTCGTTCCCAGCGAGGAGTCCTCGGTGCCGGTGAACTTCAGCGTGATCGACTTGCCCGCGTAGGACGACAGGTCGAACGACTTCTGGACGTAGCCGGAGGCCGCGTTCAGGTTGGAGTAGGTGGCCAGGGTGCCGAGCACCGTGCCGCCGGAGCTGACCGCCTGCACCTGGAGCTTGTCGTAGGCGGTGCTGCTGGTGTTCTCGTCGGTGTCGACGTGCATCCAGAAGGAGAAGGTGGCCTTGCACCCGGAGGCGATGGTCACGCTCTGGGAGAGGGTGTCCGTGTGGGTGCTGCCGTAGCCGTCCAGCCAGGCCTTCCAGGAACCGCCGTGGGCGGGCTCGGAGGCGGAGCTGTCCACCACGCCGGACGAGGCGGACCACGGCGAGGCGCTGCCGGTCTCGAAGCCGTTGTTGCCGAGCAGCTGTGCCGTGGTGCAGGTACCGTCACCACCGCTGGAGCCGCCGCCGTCGCCTCCGGTGCCACCCATCAGGGCGCTGGTGAGGCCGTCGGCGATCGGGGAGCCCCAGCCGGTGACCCGGTCGTAGCCGGTGGCGGTGCTGTAGTCCTGGTTGCTGCCCGAGGTGATGTCGTGCAGCGCCGAGGAGTAGCCGCTGCCGCTCGCCACCGAGTAGATCTTCGGGTTGACCTCGCCCAGGGCGGACTTGCCGGCGGCCGCGGCCTTCTGGTTGTACAGCGCCGCATAACCGGACCACAGCGGGGCGGCGGCGCTGGTGCCGCCGTAGACCTGCCAGCCGCCGACGGTGTAGATGGCGAAGCCGGATGCCGGGTCGGCGTTGGAGGACACGTCGGGCACGGTGCGCATGGTCGCGGTGCCGGTCTGCCAGGACGGCCTGGAGAAGACGGTGGAGATGCCGCCGCCACTGGTGCTCCACGCCCGCTCGGAGCTGTAGGTGGTACCCGAGACGGACAGGTTGGTACCGCCGACGGCGGTGTTGTACGGGCTGGAGGCGGGGAAGTCCACGGCCCTGACGGACGATCCGCTGGTGCTGCGGCTGCAGTCACGGGAGCCGTCGTCACCGGAAGCGCTGAAGATGCTGATGCCCTGCGCCGCGGCCTGCTTGAAGGAGTTGTTGACCGAGGTCATCGAGGAGGACGTGGTGTCCGGCTCGCAGGAGCCCCAGGAGATCGAGATGACCGAGGCACGGTTGTCCGAGACGATCTTGGCGGCCATGTCGACCTCGCCGGCGTCCGAGTTGGGCGCCTCGTAGATCAGCTGGGTGGCCTTGGGGGCGACCCCGCGGACGATCTCGCTGTCCAGTTCGACCTCGCCCTGGCCGTCGCCGGGCGAGCTGTCGTAGCTGGCACCGTCGACCGAGACGGTGCTGACGGACGGCCCCGTGAGGCCGTACTGGCTGTCGTACGTGGTCAGGTTGCTCTGCTTGTAGCCGTCGAACTCCCAGAGCGCGACGGTCTGGCCGGTGCCGTCCGCGCCGAGCTTGTCGAAGCGGTACGCGCCGTCGTACTGGCTGGGGCCGAGTCCGCTGGACGCCGCCCGGGGTGCGGCGGCCGGCCGGACCAGGTTGTGATGGCGCACCGTGTGGTTGTCGAGACCGGAGACACCCTGGACCGCGGCCGCGACGTCGGACGGCAACGTGGCCGCCTTGTCGTTGGCGTAGAAGTGGCGGTGCCGGGCGGTGTCGAGGTAGTTGGTCTCGTGGGTGCCGAAGGCCTTGTTGATCTTGCTGACCGAGCCGGTGGCCGACACGACCTGACGGTTGCCGCTGACGCCGGTGACGGTCAGGCCCTGGCTGCGCAGGTAGCTGCGGACCCTGTCCAGATCGGCCTTGGTGGGCGCGAAGCGGGCGGCGAACTGGGCCGGAGTCAGGTAGTGGCCGTACTCGGGCGATCCGGGGGTGCCGACCGCCGCGAGGAAGCGGTCGAGCCCGGCCGAGTCGCGGAGCTTGAGGCTCACGGAGACCGAGAGCTTCTGCCCGACGGGGAGGTCGCCGATCCGGTGGGAGTGGCCGACCGAGGGGTTCACGGTCTGGGGGAGCGCGACGCGTGGGTTCGACGCGGCGTCGGCGTTGGTGGCACCGAGCGCCGTGATGCTCAACGGCAGCAGCACGAACACGGCTGCCGCGGTGCCGAGGTGACGGGGTATCACGTGGGGGTCCTCCTGGATGTGTGCGTCCCGTGGGGGTGGAAACGCACGTATGAACCTCGCAGGGATTCCCGTGAAAATTGACAATGTACTGACAATGGCTTGTCAAAGAACAGTCAAACGTTCATATACAGTGAGTGCGCGACCCCGGACGCAGCCGGAGGCACGCCACGTTCCCTCCGGCCGGTGTCCGGCGCCGCCGCGCGGCGCCGGACGTGCCCCCGCCCAGCCGTCGTTCCCCGCTCAGCAGGACGGCGCGGTCAGGGTCCGGTGCGCGAAGCGGTCGCCGAGCCAGCCGACCGCGTCGTTCACCGCCCGGGCGTCACCGAGCAGGTGGTCGGCCCCGTACGTCTTCCACTCGGCGGGGATCCCCGCGGCGCAGTACGCCCTGCGGGTGGCCGCGACGCTGCCGATCGGGATCACCTCGTCGAGCAGGCCGTGGTACTCCAGGACGGGGAAGCCCACCTCGTAGCGGGCACCGGAACCGGGGCGGCCCACACCGACGCCCAGCCGGCTCTCCTCTGCGACGTCGCTCCACGTCGTGCCGTCCGGGCCGCTGAGCGCGTATATCTGCTCAAGGCTCAGATGGTCCGCGGTGAGCCGGTCGACCCGGGTGCCGGCGAAGCGCGCCACGGTGCCGACCGCGCACAGCGTCTCGGCGTCGCGCACCGCCGTGCGGCCGGTGTCGCCGAGGATGCCGTCGAAGGGCAGGTCCGGATGGGTGACCGACAGGCCGATGAGCGCGTCGACCAGGAACCCCGCGAAGGGGGAGCCGTCGAGGTTCCGGGCGGCAGCCTTCAGGTCGGTCGGCGCGCCGCCGGACGCGACGCCGACGATGTTCAGTTCGGGGGCGTAGGAGCCGGCGAGCTGCGCGGCCCACAGGCCGCCCGCACCGCCTTCGGAGTAGCCCCAGATGCCGACCTGCGCCCGCGGGCTCACCCCGCTGCCGGGCACCCGGGCCGCCGCCCGCACCATGTCGAGGACGGCGTGTCCGGCGTCGGGGCCGGAGACGTACGGGTGGACCTCTCCGTCGAGGTAGCCGGCGCCGTCCGTGGCGGCGACGGCGAAGCCCGCCCGGAGCAGGGCGGTGATGTTGGGCCCCTCATAGGCGTCCTGGTAGGCGCCGGAGAGCTGCTTGGAGAACGCGCACTGCGACCCGATGCCGAGCGTGCCGGGGGTGAAGGCGACCACCGGCCGCTCCCCCGCCCCCCGCCACGGCGCGTCCGGCACGATCACCGTGCCGGCCACGGCGGACGGGTTGTCGTGACCGTCCGTCGAGGCGTACAGCGCCTTCCAGGCGTGGAAGGCGGGGGCACCCACCACCATGGGCAGCGAGTCGACCGCGCGGCAGGCGAGCACCGTACCGGGAGCGGCCGTCACGGAACCGGGCGGCCGGTAGATCGCGGAGTCGGCGGCGGTGCACTGGGGCACCGGATCGGCGGCTGCGGCCGTCGAGGGCAGGGCGAAGGCCCCGCCGAGCACGGCGGCGGCGCCGAGGAGTGCGGCTCTGCGCAGCGAGGACTTCCTCGTCCTGTGTGACATCACCTCAGAGCGTCCCTTCTGTGGGGTGAAGCGCCGGAGGAATTGCGGATGGAGCCGAGCAGGGCGTGACGTTACGGATCCCCGGGTGAGCACTGCTAGTTAAATGACGACGAACCGGCGGAGCGACGACTGCGCGTCCATGACAACAAGGCGGGGCACCCCTCCCCCGGCACCCCCGCCAACACCTCCGCCCCCTGGCCACTCACCCCTGCCGGCGTGCGCCTTCCCCGGGTACCCGACGCACGCAAGGGCCCCTCCACGGGCACCCGGGACGGCATGGGCCACCCGGGCGCCATCAGTCACCCCCGGGCGCCACGCGCCCCGCCCGGAGGGCCGGGCCCGCATCGCACCGTTCACCGTGTGAACTCAGCACACCCCGAACGACTTTCACTGTTTCAAGCCTTGACGACCGGATCCACGGGGAGCACATTGAGCGCACATCCTGAGAGCGCTCTCACAAGCAGCCCGGTCAGAGCGCCTCTCGACGGACACCCGCACACCGACACCCCGTACCCGGGAGGGATCCCCCATGAGTGACAGCTCCGGCACCCGCGGACGGCGCCCGCTCCGCCGAGCGCTCGTCGCCGCGCTCGGCACCCTCGGCCTCGCGGCGGCGGCCGCCACGGCCGGCGCCCCGTCCGCGAGCGCCTCGGCACCCACGCCCCCGTCCGGCTGGACGCGGGTCTTCGCCGACGACTTCAACGGCCCCGCCGGCTCCGGCGTCGACACCGCCGACTGGCGCTACGACACCGGCACCTCCTACCCCGGTGGCCCCGCGAACTGGGGCACCGGCGAGGTCGAGAGAATGACGTCGAGTTCCGACAACGTGGCACTGGACGGCAACGGCAACCTGCTCATCACCCCGCGGCGCAATGCGGGCGGCGCCTGGACCTCGGGCCGCATCGAGACCAACCGCACCGACTTCCAGGCGCCGTCGGGCGGGAAGTTGCGTGTGGAGGCGCGCGTCCAGATGCCGAACGCCACCGGTGCCGCCGCCAAGGGCTACTGGCCGGCGTTCTGGATGCTGGGCGCACCGTACCGGGGCGACTACCAGAACTGGCCTTCGGTCGGCGAGCTGGACATCATGGAGAACGTCCAGGGCCTGAACACCGTGTGGGCCACGATGCACTGCGGCACCAGCCCGGGCGGGCCCTGCAACGAGACGTCCGGCATCGGCAGTTCGACGTCCTGCCCCGGCACCACCTGCCAGGCCGGCTTCCACACCTACGCGATGGAGTGGGACCGCTCGGTCAGCCCGGAGGCGATCCGGTTCTCGGTCGACGGCAGCGTCTACCACACCGTCACGGCGAACCAGGTGGACGCGGCCACCTGGGCCGACGCCACCGGCCACGGCTTCTTCGTCATCCTCAACGTCGCGATGGGCGGCGGGTTCCCGAATGCCTTCGGCGGCGGTCCCGACGGCGGCACCGAGCCCGGCCACCCCATGGTCGTCGACTACGTCCAGGTGCTGTCCGCCGGCGGCGGCACCACTCCGCCGCCGGGCGGCGACCGGAACGCCTACAGCGCCATCCAGGCAGAGTCGTACGACAGCCAGTCCGGTGTGGGCACCGAGACCACCGGGGACTCCGGGGGCGGGCAGAACATCGGCTGGATCGCCGACGGCGACTGGGCGCTCTACCAGGGCGTCGACTTCGGCTCCACACCGGCCAGGCAGTTCTACGGCCGGGTCGCGAGCGGCGCCGCCCCCGGGGTGAGCGGTCTGGTCGAGGTGCGTCTGGACAGCCGCGGCAACGCGCCCGTCGGCAGCTTCGCGGTGGGCAACACCGGTGGCTGGCAGTCCTGGCGGACGGTCCCGACGAACATCAGCCCGGTGACCGGCACCCACGACGTCTACCTGACCTTCGCCAGCGGGCAGCCCTCGGACTTCGTGAACGTCAACTGGTTCGGCTTCGGGCACTGACCGCCCTCACAACCCCGGCCCCGGCCGGGCCGGGCCGCACTCCGTGGGTCCGGTCCGGCCGTGCGGGCGCCCGTTCAGGCTGAACGTTTCGGCCGGACGGAGCCACCGACGGTGTCGCGTGGACCGGCCGGCGGGGGGAGGGCCGACAGTGCCCGCATGACGCGTACCCGCAGAATCTGGCTGTGTGCCGCCTCCGTCCTGGCGCTGACCCTGCCCACCGCGCCCGCCGTCTCCGCGCCGGCGCCTCACCGTCCCCCGCACACCTGCGGCCCCACGCCCGCAGCGTCGCACGACCTGGCCCGGAAGATCACCCGCGTCGTGCGGCAGGCCCGCAGGGAACTCGGCCTGAACGCCGTTCTGGCCAGTGCGACCGTGCACGGCCGTGAGGTCGTCACCACCGCCGCCGGCGAGTCGATGACGGGCGTGCCCGCGACCACCGCCATGCACTTCCGCGTCGGCGGGATCGCGATCGGCTATCTGAGCACGGTCCTGCTGCAACTCGCGGACGAGCACCGGGTGGACCTGGACGCACCGGTGGCCCGCTGGCTGCCCCGGCTGCCGCACGGCGACCGGATCACCCTGCGGATGCTCGCCGATTCCACGTCCGGCCTGTACGACTACGTGCCCGACGCCGATTTCCTCAGGGCCCTGCGGGACGATCCCTTCCGGCAGTGGACGCCCCGCGAGCTCGTCCGCATCTCCACGAGCAGGCCTCTGTGGTACGAGCCGGGCACCAACTGGAACTACTCCCACGCGAACTTCGTGCTCCTCGGCGCCGCCCTGGAGAAGATCACCGGCACGCCGCTGGACCGGCTGCTGCGGGAGCGCGTCCTGACCCCCCTGGGCCTTCGTGGGACCCGCAGCAGTACCACGCCCGGCATCCCGGGTCCGGTGCTGCACGCCTTCACCGACGAGCGCGGCCGCTACGAGGAGTCCACGTTCTGGAACCCCTCCTGGACGATCGCTCCGGGCGCGGTGATGACGTCGACCGTCTGCGACGTGGTCCGCTCGGCGCGGGCCATCGGCTCGGGTGAGCTGATCTCGCGTCAGGCCCTGCGGACGCTCCGCGACCCGGGCACCGTCGGCATCGGCGGTCCGACCGCCACCTGCCCGGCGACGGTGTGCCGGGCGCAGACGGAGGAGGCCCACTTCGGCCTCGGCATGGTCGTCCGCGACGGATGGATCTTCCAGAACCCGCGGTTCTCCGGCTACGGAGCCGTCATGGCCTACCTGCCCGAGGAGGACCTGGCGATCGCGGTCGCGGCGACCGACGGGCCCTCCGCCGCCGCGGGCAACACCGCGGAGCCGGTCGCCTCCCGGATCGCCGCGCTCCTCGCCCCGGACCACCCCCTGTTCGGCTGAGGTCCGTGCACCGCCGTCCGTGCGCTACCGCAGTTCCGCCCGGAACCGCGCCGGCGTCAGGTCGGTGCGCTGGTGGAAGAACTTGGAGAAGTTCGCCGCGTCGGGGAAGCCGACGGCGGCTCCGACACGGCCGATCGGCAGGTCGGTGTGGGCGAGGAGGCGCTTGGCCTCCAGGACGACACGCCGGTCGATGAAGCCCTTGGGGGTCTGGCCGGTGGCGGCGCGGACCGCGCGGACCAGGGTACGGCGGGAGTAGCCGAGGGCGTCGGCGTAGGCGCTGACGGTGTGGTTGGTGGCGAAGTCCTGCTCCACGGCGTCCCGGAAGAGGGTGAAGGCGGTGTCGGCCTGGTGCCGGTCCGCCTCCCCCGAGGTTGCGGCGAGGTGCGCCAGGCGCAGCAGGAACGCCGTCAGCGCGTGCCGCAGGACGGCCGTGTACAGGGCCGGCGGCAGGGTGGCGGTGGTGGCGGCGTCCTCGTACTCGCCCCGCAACCGGGTCAGGGCCGCCCGGAGTGCCACGAGCCGGACCGGATCGGGCCGCAGCAGCGGGGGCAGGTCGTAGCGGTACAGGCCGGTGGCCTCCACGGTGGCGCGGGGCAGGAAGCCGGGCTGCATGGTCAGGACGGTTCCGCGGTACGCGCTGCGCCCGGAGAAGCGGTGGACCTGGCCCGGACGGATCCACAGCACGTCACCCGCTGCCGCCTCGTACTCGGCGAAGTCGACCATGTGGCGCACGGGTCCGGCGTCGAAGAAGAGCACGACGTGGAAGTCGATGCGGTGCACGCGCTGCAGGGCGGCGTCCGCGGGCCAGGTGCGGCCGGCGCCCATCGGGCCGATGTGCAGGCCGGCACCGCCGACGTTCGGGTCGACCGGGAAGGGGAGTGTTCTGATCGCCCCCTCGCCGCCGGCTCCCGCAGCAATGGATCTGTCCGCCATGTCCTTCTCGTACCGCCCGGCTCCCGCTCTCGGTGTCCCACTTTCACCACAGACTGGCACACCCCGACCTTCCGGCAAAAAAGTCAGACTTTTAAGTTTGAACGCGTCAGACCAGCGAGATCGCTTCCACCGAGGACTTCTTGAAGATGAGCACGCAGCCCCGCGGCAGGTGTGGCGTGCGCCGCACGCGACCGGTGTGCCGCCCGTCCCACGGACGCCCCGGCGGCCGGTGGGGGTCAGTGGACCGGGAACGGGCATCCGGATGCGGCGCCGCGTCCGGCCCCGCCCGTGGATGCGCCCCTTCAGAAGGTGATGCGAAACGCCCGGCCGCGGGCCGAGCCCCCGGGAACGTCGCCACCGCAGCCCGGGAGTCACCGGCTGCCGCGCATGGTTGATCCGATCGCCAGAAAGAAGATGATCATTGTGACCGAAGCAACCGCCACCGCGGGGGCCTCCGAACGCCTCCGGGACGAGGGCGTGTCGATCTGGCCGGACGACCTGTCACGTGAGCGGATCTCCTCCGGCGATCTCGCCGGACCCGTCGGAACCGGGAGCGTCGTCGACGTCACCGCCGGCCCGTCCGTCTTCCGGGCCGCCATCGGCTCCACGGTGTGGGGGTCCCGCTCGGCCGGCGGGGCGGAGCGCGGGGGAGGCCACCCGGCGTGGTTCGCCGACCTGGCGGCCGTGGAGCGGCTCGGGCTCCCCCACGACGAGGTCGTGCGGCAACTGGAGGAGGAGGGCGTACGGAAGTCCGAGGCGGCCTGGCCGGAGCTGCTGGACGCCGCGGCGAAGGCACGGGACGACGAGGGGGTGGACGCGGAATGACCGCGGCCCCGCTGACGGAGCCGACGACTCCGGCCGACGGCTGGAGGAACCCGCTGCGCGATCCGCGCGACCGCCGGCTGCCGCGCGTCGCCGGCCCCTCGGGTCTGGTCGTCTTCGGCGTGACCGGTGATCTGTCCCGCAAGAAGCTGATGCCGGCCGTGTACGACCTCGCCAACCGGGGTCTGCTGCCGCCGGGCTTCTCCCTGGTCGGCTTCGCCCGGCGCGACTGGGAGGACCAGGACTTCGCCCAGGTCGTGCACGACGCCGTCAAGGAGCACGCGCGCACCCCGTTCCGCGAGGAGGTGTGGCAGCAGTTGTCGGAGGGGATGCGGTTCATCCCCGGCGACTTCGACGACGACACCGCGTTCGCGCAGCTGCGCGACACCGTCGAGGACCTGGACCGGGCCCGGGGCACCAGCGGCAACTACGCCTTCTACCTGTCCGTGCCGCCGAGGTTCTTCCCGAACGTGGTCCAGCAGCTGAAGAAGCACGGCCTGGCGGATGCGCCGGCCGGCTCCTGGCGGCGCGCGGTGATCGAGAAGCCGTTCGGCCGCGACCTGGCCAGCGCCCGCGAGCTGAACGGGATCGTCCACGAGGTGTTCGCCCCCGACCAGGTGTTCCGCATCGACCACTACCTCGGCAAGGAGACCGTCCAGAACATCCTGGCACTGCGGTTCGCCAACCAGATGTTCGAGCCGATCTGGAACCGGTCGTACGTGGACCATGTGCAGATCACCATGGCCGAGGACATCGGCATCGGCGGCCGGGCCGGCTACTACGACGGCATCGGCTCGGCCCGTGACGTCATCCAGAACCACCTGTTGCAGCTGATGGCGCTGACCGCGATGGAGGAGCCCTCCTCCTTCGACGCGGAGTCGCTGCTCACCGAGAAGCTGAAGGTGCTGAAGTCGGTGAAGCTGCCGGAGGACCTCGGCCGGCACACCGTGCGCGGTCAGTACGGGCCCGCCTGGCAGGGCGGTGTCAGGGTACGCGGCTACCTGGGGGAGGACGGCACCGACCCGGGCTCCGCCACCGACACCTACGCCGCGATCAAGCTCGGCATCGACAACCGCCGCTGGGCGGGCGTCCCGTTCTACCTGCGCACCGGCAAGCGGCTCGGCCGCCGGGTCACCGAGATCGCGGTGGTCTTCCAGCGGGCGCCGCACTCCCCCTTCGACACCACGGCGACGGAGGAGCTGGGCCAGAACGCGATCGTCATCCGCGTCCAGCCCGACGAGGGCGTCACGGTCCGGTTCGGCTCCAAGGTGCCCGGCACCTCGATGGAGATCCGGGACGTGTCGATGGACTTCGCCTACGGCGAGTCGTTCACCGAGTCCAGCCCGGAGGCGTACGAGCGCCTCATCCTGGACGTGCTCCTCGGCGACGCCAACCTGTTCCCCCGTCACCAGGAAGTGGAAGAGTCCTGGAAGATCCTCGACCCGATCGAGGGGTACTGGGCGGCGCACGGCAGGCCCCCGGCGTACCCGTCGGGCAGCTGGGGACCGAAGGAAGCGGACGAGATGCTCGCACGAGACGGACGGAGCTGGCGCAGGCCATGAGGATCGACCTGACCGACACCACGGCAAGCAAGATCAACAAGGCGCTGGTGCAGGGGCGGCGCGCGCTCGGCACCCCGGCCGTGGGCATGGTCCTGACGATGGTGATCGTCACGGACGAGGAGAACGCCTACGACGCGATCAGGGCGTCCGAGGAGGCGTCGCACGAGCACCCCTCGCGCACGCTCGTCGTCATCAGGCGGCAGGCCCGCACCCCCCGCGACCGCACCCGGTCCAAGCTGGACGCCGAGGTGCGGGTGGGCGCGGACGCGGGCACCGGCGAGACGGTCGTGCTGCGGCTGTACGGCGAGGTGTCCGAGCACGCCGACTCCGTCGTCCTGCCGCTGCTGCTGCCGGACGCCCCGGTGGTGGTGTGGTGGCCGGTGGACGCCCCGCAGAACCCGGCGAAGGACCCGCTCGGGGCGCTGGCCCAGCGGCGCATCACCGACCTGTACGCCGTGGAGAACCCGCTGGAGGTCCTGGAGATGCGGGTCCGCTCCTACGCGCCGGGCGACACCGACCTGGCCTGGACGCGGCTGACGCCGTGGCGTTCGATGCTGGCCGCCGCCCTGGACCAGGCCCGCACCAGGGTGACCTGGGCCGCGGTCGAGGCGGAGGCGGACAACCCGGCCGCCGAGTTGCTGGCCCGCTGGCTGGGGGCCCGGCTGGAGGTGACCGTGGACCGGGTGGTCACCGCCGGTCCGGTCGTCACCGCCGTGCGGCTGGGCACCGGGGACGGCGAGATCGTCATCGACCGTCCCGAGGGCCCGCTGGCCACCCTGAGCCTTCCCGGGCAGCCCCCGCGTTCGCTGGCGCTGAAGGTCCGCGCCACCTCCGAACTCATCGCCGAGGAACTGCGTCGGCTCGACGCCGACGAGATGTACGCCGTCGCACTGCGCGGCAAGGGCACCAAGGAGAACGTCTGACATGACCGAGACCCCCCAGCTGACGCGGCGTCCCGAGTGGACGGCCCTGGAGGACCACCGCGCCGAGTGGCACGCCCACCTGCGCGGGCTGTTCGCCGCGGACCCCGGCCGCGCCGAGCGGTACGTCGTCACCGTCGGTGACCTGCGCATCGACTACTCCAAGCACCTCGTCACCGACGAGACACTCGCCCTGCTCCAGGAACTGGCCGCCGCGACCGACGTGTTCGCCCTGCGCGACGCCATGTTCCGCGGCGAGAAGATCAACGTCACCGAGGGGCGGGCCGTGCTGCACACCGCGCTGCGCGCCCCCCGCGACGCGGTGGTCGAGGTCGACGGCGAGAACGTGGTACCCCATGTGCACGCCGTGCTGGACCGCATGAGCGCCTTCGCCCGGCGGGTCCGCTCCGGGGAGTGGACCGGCCACACCGGCAGGCGCATCAGGAACGTCGTCAACATCGGCATCGGCGGCTCCGACCTCGGCCCCGCGATGGCCTACGAGGCGCTGCGCGCCTTCACCGACCGGGACCTGACGGTGCGTTTCGTCTCCAACGTGGACGGCGCCGACCTGCACGAGGCGGTGCACGACCTGGACCCGGCCGAGACGCTGTTCATCGTCGCGTCCAAGACCTTCACGACGATCGAGACGATCACCAATGCCACCTCGGCACGGGCCTGGCTGCTGGAGGGACTCGGCGACGGGGACGCCTCGGGGACGGGCGACGCCGGCGGCGCCGTGGAGAAGGCGGTGGCCAGGCATTTCGTGGCACTGTCGACGAACACGGAGAAGGTCACCGCGTTCGGCATCGACGTCGACAACATGTTCGAGTTCTGGGACTGGGTCGGCGGCCGGTACTCCTACGACTCCGCGATCGGCCTGTCGCTGATGATCGCCATCGGCCCCGACGCGTTCCGGGAGATGCTCGACGGCTTCCACACCGTCGACGAGCACTTCAGGACCGCTCCCGCCGAGGCCAACGCTCCCCTCCTGATGGGCCTGCTGGGCGTCTGGTACGACAACTTCTTCGACGCCCAGTCGCACGCCGTCCTCCCCTACAGCCACTACCTGTCGAAGTTCACCGCCTACCTCCAGCAGCTGGACATGGAGTCCAACGGCAAGTCGGTGCAGCGCGACGGCGAGCCGGTGGAGTGGCAGACCGGACCGGTGGTGTGGGGCACGCCCGGCACCAACGGGCAGCACGCCTACTACCAGCTCATCCACCAGGGCACCAAGCTCATCCCCGCCGACCTGATCGGCTTCGCCCGCCCGGTCGCCGAGCTGGGCGACCGCCTCAGGGCCCAGCACGACCTGCTGATGGCCAACCTCTTCGCCCAGGGCCAGGCGCTCGCCTTCGGCAAGACCGCACAGGAGGTGCGCGCCGAGGGCGTGCCCGAGGAGCAGGTCCCGCACCGCACCTTCAAGGGCAACCACCCCACCACCACCGTCCTCGCGCGCGAGCTGACCCCGTCGGTACTCGGCCAGCTGGTCGCCCTCTACGAACACAAGGTGTTCGTGCAGGGCGCGGTCTGGAACATCGACTCCTTCGACCAGTGGGGCGTGGAGCTCGGCAAGGTCCTCGCCAAGCGGGTGGAGCCCGCCCTCACCGAGGGCGCCGACGTCCCCGGCCTCGACCCGTCCACCGCCGCCCTCGTCGCGGCCTACCGCGACCTCAAGGAAGTGAAGTAGCCATGCAGCTCGGTCTCATCGGTCTCGGCAGGATGGGCGGCAACATGCGCGAGCGGATCCGCCGCGCCGGCCACACCGTCGTCGGCTACGACCGCGACCCCGGCGTCTCCGACGTCGCGAGCCTCGCCGAACTGGTCCAGCAGCTCCAGGCGCCGCGCGCGATCTGGGTGATGGTCCCGGCCGGCGCCGCCACGCAGTCCGTCATCGACGAGCTGAGGGACCTCCTCTCCCCCGGCGACCTCGTGGTGGACGGCGGCAACTCCCGCTGGACGGACGACGAGAAGCACGCCGTGGAACTCGGCATCAGGGGCATCGGCTTCGTCGACGCCGGTGTCTCCGGAGGTGTGTGGGGCCTGGAGAACGGCTACGCCCTGATGGTCGGCGGCGACCGGGAGAACGTGGAGAGGCTCCACCCGGTCTTCGAGGCGCTCAAGCCGGAAGGCCCCTACGGGTTCGTCCACGCCGGCAAGGTCGGTGCGGGCCACTTCTCCAAGATGGTCCACAACGGCATCGAGTACGCCATGATGCAGGCCTACGCCGAGGGCTGGGAGCTGCTGGAGAAGGTCCCGTCCGTGGAGAACGTCCGGGAGGTCTTCCGGTCCTGGCAGGAGGGCACCGTCATCCGCTCCTGGCTGCTCGACCTCGCGGTCGGGGCCCTCGACGACGACGAGCACCTGGACAAGCTGCGCGGCTACGCCGAGGACTCCGGCGAGGGCCGCTGGACGGTCGAGGCGGCCGTCCACAACGCCGTCCCGCTCCCGGCCATCACCGCCTCCCTCTTCGCCCGCTTCGCCTCCCGCCAGGACGACTCACCGCAGATGAAGATGATCGCCGCGCTGCGCAACCAGTTCGGCGGCCACGCCGTGGAGTCGACGAAGTAGTCCCGGAGCAGTGGCGGGTCCTTGGCCCGGCACCCCGGTCCCACATCAACACCCGTCCAGCAAAAGCCCGTTGACATGAGCGTCCGGCCGGGTCAGAGTCCCGACGATGGAGATCGGTGATCTGACCCCGGCCGAGCGGCGGGTGCGGGACGCCTTCGCGACAGGCGTCCACCTGGACTTCCGCCCGTCCCCCGACGACCGCGCCGCCGACGGAGCGGGCTGGGGGGCGGAACGGACCGTGCGCGCCCACGTGCTGCGGGCGCTGCTGCTCGACGGCCCGCGGCAGGACGGCGAGATACCGGCACTGAACGTGGCGGGCGCCAGGATCACCGGCCGGCTCGACCTCCAGTACGCCGCGATCGACCACCCGGTGCGGCTGCGGCACTGCCACTTCGCCGAGGCGCCGCGCTGCTACGCGGCCCGGCTGCGCGAACTGAACCTGAGCGAGTCCGTCCTGCCGGGGCTCGTCGCACACGCCGTGCACGTCGACGGCGTCCTGCGGCTGACCCGCACCCGGTGCACGGGCACCGTACGGCTCGGCGGGGCCCGGATCAGCGGCAGTCTGTACCTGGAGGGCGCCGAGGTGTCCGCGCCCGACGGCGACGATCCGGTGCTCCAGCTCAACCAGGCCGCGATCGGCGCCGACCTCTGGGCGCCCGGCCTGCACGTCCGGGGGCAGGCACGGCTCAACGGTGCCGGCATCGCCGGGACGGTCAACCTCAACGAGGCCCGGCTCCACCACGCCGGCCGTGCCGCGTTCGACGCCGAGACCCTCTCCGCCGGCGGTCATGTGCTGCTCCGCGGTGCCGAGGTGCTCGGCTGGGCGGGGCTGCGCGGCGCCCGGATCCCGGGGCGGCTCGACCTGTCGTACGCCCGCCTGTCCAACCCCGGCGGTCCCATGCTGCGGGCGAGCAGCTCGACGATCGGCGAGCTGTGGCTGCGCAAGGGCCCGCCCATGGAGGGCAGCCTCAACCTGCGCCGCGCCCAGATCGAACGGCTGGTGATCGAGCCGGAGTCGATGCCGGGCGAGGTGATGCTGGCCGACCTCACCTACACCTCCCTCACCCCGCACGAACCGGCCGAGCGGCGCCTGCCCATGCTGACGCGGGACCGCAACGGCTACGTCCCGCACGCCTATCAGCAGCTCACAGCCGCCTACCGCCGCATCGGCGACGACCACGCGGCGCGGCTCGTGCAACTGGCCAAGCAGCGACGGCACCGCAGGACGCTGCCCTGGTACGGCCGGCTGTGGGGCCTCGTCCAGGACGTCGCCGTCGGCTACGGCTTCCGCCCGCTGCGCGCGGCCGGCTGGCTGCTGTCCCTGCTGGCGATCGGCTCCGTCGCCTTCGCCCTGCACCATCCGCACCCCTTGAAGGCGGACGAGGCACCACCCTTCGACCCGGTCTTCTACACCCTGGACCTGCTGCTGCCGGTGATCTCCTTCGGGCAGGAGGCGGCCTTCGCACCGGCCGGCTGGTACCAGACGCTGTCGTACGTGCTGGTCGTCACGGGCTGGATCCTGGCCACGACGGTCCTCGCGGGCGTGACCCGCTCGGTCAGCCGCCAGTGAACCCGGCACCGGCTGGCGGCTGACCGAGCGGGTCACGGAGGGCGCTGGCTCCGCCCGGCCTTCGCGCCCCGCGAGTGCACGTGGGCGGTCGTGATGCCTCCGGAGCCGGGACCGGGACGGCGTGGTCACGCGTCCGGCACCCGCCGTCCGGCGTCCGGGCCGGTCCCGGCAGCTGATGGCTCACATCGGCGATCTTCCCCCCGGTGGGCAGGGGAGCGGCTGGTGCACGCGGCGGTCACCGGCCGAGCTGGCCCACGGCGTCCAGGTGGGGCAGGTGGTGGTCGAGCCTCTCCCGCTTGGTCCGCAGGTAGGTGATGTTGCTCTCGCACGGCGGGATCAGCAGCGGCACCTGCTCGGTGACCCGGACGCCGTGCCGTATCAACGCCTCCCGCTTGCGCGGGTTGTTGGACATCAACCGCACCGACCGCACGCCCATGTCACGCAGGATGCCCGCGGCGGCCCCGTAGTCGCGGGCGTCCACCGGCAGTCCCAGGGCGAGGTTGGCCTCGACGGTGTCCAGGCCGTCCGCCTGCAGGGCCATCGCGCGCAGCTTGGCGAGCAGGCCGATGCCCCGACCCTCGTGCCCTCTGAGGTAGACGACGACGCCGCTGCCCTCGGCGACCACCGCGCGCAGCGCCGCGGCCAGCTGGTCCCCGCACTCGCAGTGCTGGGAGCCGAAGGCGTCGCCGGTCAGGCACTCCGAGTGCAGCCGGGTCAGGACGTTCTCCGCGCCCGGCTCGCCGTACACGAGGGCCACCTGCTCGTCGCCGGTGTCGCGGTCCAGGTAGCCGACCGCCCGGAACTCGCCGTACACCGTGGGCAGCGGGGCGGTCACGACGTGTTCCACTCCGATGCGGGCCGGCGACTTGGTTCCGAGGAGGCCGAGGGGCGCGGGGCTGTTTTCTGTCATGATCTGGTTCCTAAGCATTCCCAGGCAGTCCGACCGGAGAGGTCGGGCTGAACGGACTGAGCCGGCTGAGCGAGCCGAGCGAAGCGGGCAGAGGCGAAAGGCCATGAGGCGATGGACGGTTCGGGCAGGCACACGGCGGCACACGGTCTGGTGCCGGCGGACACCGCGGAAGACGTACGGGCACGGGCGGCGGACGTCTCAGCACAGGTCGCCGTCCTTCCCGTCGGCAGCTACGAGCAGCACGGCCCGTACCTTCCGCTGGCGACCGACACGCTCGTCGCCTGTGCCGTCGCGCGCGAGATCGCGGCAGCGCACCCGGTGCACCTCCTTCCTCCGCTGACGGTCTCCTGCTCGCACGAGCACGCGGCCTGGCCGGGGACCGTGAGCATCTCCTCCGTCACGCTGCACGCCGTGGTCCGCGACATCGCGGACTCCCTGCGCCGCTCCGGCGTCCAGGCGCTGGTGCTGGTCAACGGACACGGCGGCAACTACGTGCTGGGCCATGTCGTACAGGAGTCCGCCGCCCGTGGGGAGAGGCTTGCGCTGTTCCCGGCCGCCGAGGACTGGGAGACGGCGCGCGAGCGGGCCGGGGTGGCCACGTCGCTGCTCACCGACATGCACGCGGGGGAGATCGAGACGTCGATCCTGCTGCACACTCATCCGGAATGGGTCCGCCCTGGATACGAGTCCGCCGATCACACCGCGGACGACCGCCGTCATCTGCTCACCGCCGGCATGTCCGCCTACACCGACTCGGGGGTCATCGGCCGTCCCTCCCTGGGCTCGGCGGACAAGGGGAAGGCACTGCTGGCGAGCCTGGCGGACTCCTTCGGCCCGTACCTGTCCCTGCTCGCCTCCGACGTCGCCCCCGGAGCGCCGGACCGTCCCTGACGGCCGCCGGACGGGGCCGTCCGCCGGCGCACGAGGAGGACGAACGCGCCCGGCAGTGCGGCCGCGAGACTGAGCGCCCCGTAGACGACCGCGGTCGCCAGGCCGGTGCCCGCGCCGAGGCCCGCCGCGCCGAAGGCCCAGGCGGTGACGCCCTCGCGCGGCCCGAAGCCGCCGATGTTGAGCGGCAGGCCCATGGCGATCAGGGCGAGGACCGCGAGCGGCAGCAGCGCGAGCAGCCCGGCGTCGGTCCCGGCGACCCGGGCCGCGACGAGAAACGTCGCCACGTGCCCGGCGAGGACCACGACGGAGGACACGGCGACCCGGGGGCCGCTCGGCCGCGACAGCAGCCCCCGGCGCGCCTCGGCCAGCGCTGCCCGAAGGGTCCGGGCCCGCCGCGAGGCGGACGCACGGTGCGGGGTGCGGCTCATCCGCACGGCCAGCACCACGGCCAGCGCACCGACCGCCCCCAGGGCGGCGAGCGGGAGCACATGGCGTACGTGGGCGCGGACCGGGGAGTCGACGACGAGCAGGACGGCCGAGCCGGCCGCGGCGAGGGCCACTTGGCCGGCGGTGCGTTCCAGGACCACCGCCCGGACGCCCCGGCCGAGGTCGCCCGCGCTCTGTCCGTGCCGCACGGCCCGGTGCACGTCGCCGAGGACGCCGCCGGGCAGGGCGGCGTTCAGGAACAGGGCCCGGTAGTAGTCGGCGACGGCGGTGCCCAGCGGCAGCCGGATGCGCAGCGCGCGGGCGACCACGGCCCAGCGCCAGGCACTCCCCACGGTGGTGATCGCGCCGATGCCGAGCGCCGCGAGCAGCGCGGGCGCGTCGATCCGCCGCAGCCCGTCCAGGAACGCGCCGGTGCCCAGCCGCCACAGCAGGATGCCGAGCAGGGCCGCGCCTGCGAGGGTGCCGAGGTGCCGGCGCAGGGCGGGGCGGGCCGGGGCGGCCGCGCGGGGCGGCGTGCGGAACAGGGTCTCCGCGGCGGGCAGCGCCGGTGCGGGCGCCTGTGCCGTACTCACGGGGTGCCTCCACCCGTGCGGGACAGCGCGAGCAGGTCGCTGTGGTGGACGGTGACGTGCAACTCGCCAGCCTCCAACTGCTCCAGGCGGTACGTCAGGTAGGTCTGTGCGTACTCGCGCAGCTTCGGCCGCTGTTCGGCGGCGGCACCGACCCAGCCGCGCAGCCACTGCGCGGTCAGTGCGGCGTCGCCGGGACCGAGACGCCAGGGGCTGGGGCGGACGTGGACGGGCGCGCCATGCTCGGCGAAGGCCTCGCAGGCGGCGGTGACGGCGTCGGGGCCGAGGAGGCCGCTTCGGCGCTGATGGTCGTTGAAGGCGGCGGTGATCTCCGCGTCCAGCGGATCGGCCGGGGTGAGATCGACGCGTCCGGCCACCGACAGGGTGAGCAGCGCGGGGCAGCCGGCACCGGCGCAGGCCGCGGCGAGCGCGCCCACCTCCTCGTGGGTGAGGACGTCCAGCAGGGCGGAGGCGGTCACCAGACCGGCTCCGTCCAGGGCGTCCGGGGTGAGCCGGGCGACGTCGCCGCGGCGGGTCTCGACGGTGACGCGGCTGCCGTCGGCGGCGGCCTGCGGGGAGGCCACGGCGGCGAAGTGCAGCAGGTAGGGGTCACGGTCGTGGAGCACCCAGTGCTGGGCGCCGTCCAGGCGGGGGGCGAGCCAGCGCCCCATCGAGCCGGTGCCGCAGCCCAGGTCGTGCACGACCAGACCACCGGTCCCGCCCGGCGCGCCGGAGGGCCTGTTCCGCAGCGGATCGAGCAGTTCGACGGCGCGCGCGGCGGCGTCGGCGCTCTCCCTCAGCTCCAGCCACTCGGGCGCGTACCGGGGCGCTTCCTCGGTCGTGCTCCCGTCCTCGCGCAGCCGCACGGTGGCCCGTTCTCCGGGGCGGACCACGGGCCCGGCCCCGGCGATCACGTCGTCGTGGCCACGCGGCGCCGGGGCCGCCGACCCGTCCTGCGGGACCGCGCCGGGCGCCCCGGACGGGGGTCCCGCCGGGTCCGCCCCGCGGGGCGACTGCGCCGGTCCGGGCTGGGTGGGCAGGGCTTCGCCCGGCACGGTCGTCGGCCTGCTCATGCCGCCCTCCTCGGTTCCTCCGGGAGCCGGCCCAGGACGCCGGCCAGGCTCTGCGCGGTCGCGGCCCACCCGCCGAGCGCGGCGCGCCGGGCGCGGGCGGCGGACTTCAGCCGGCGGCGTACGTCCGCCTCGCCGAACCAGCCGCGCAGTTCGGCGGCGAGGGCGGCGGGGTCCTCCGGCGGGACGAGGATGCCGGGCACACCGCCGTCGGGTGCGCGGCCGACCGCCTCCGGTACCCCGCCGACGTCGGTGGCCAGCACCGGGATGCCGCGGGCGAGAGCCTCGGTGACCGCCATGCCGTAGGTCTCGGCGTAGGAGGCGAGGACCATCAGGTCGGCGGTGGCGTAGCTGGTGTCGAGCGCGGCGCCGGCCTGCGGTCCCGCGAGGTGGACGCGGTCCACCAGACCGTGCGACGCGATGAGGCCGCGCACCTCGGCGACGTACTCCGGGTCGTGGTTGAGGCCGCCGACGCACACGCAGCTCCACGGCAGGTCGGTCACCGCCGCGAGGGCGTTCACCAGGCGGTGCTGGCCCTTGCGCGGTGTGACGGCGGCGACGCACAGCAGACGGGAGACGCCGTCGGTGCCGGCGGCCAGCGGGGCGATGTCGGCGCCGGGAGCGGCGACGTGCACCCGCTCGGGTGCCAGGCCGTGGTGGGAGACGAGGCGGCGGACGGCCCAGTCGCTGGTGGCGACCACCGCGGGCACCGCCCGCAGCACCTCACGCTCCCGCGCGTCCAGTGCGGCCGCGGTCTGCGGGGCGAGGCCGGTCTCGTCGCCGAGCGGGAGGTGCACGAGGACGGCGAGCCGCAGCCGCTGCGCCTCGGGCACGACGACCTCGGGCACGCCGCAGGCGACCAGTCCGTCCAGCAGGACGACGGCGCCGTCCGGCAGCGCGCCGAGGACGCGGCCGAGTTCCGCGCGGGCGGCCGGGCCGGGGTCGGGCCAGTCGCCGTCCACCAGGTGCTGCGCGACGCGCCAGCCGAAGCCGGGCAGGTCGAGGCAGATCCGGCGGTCGTAGGCGTTGCCACCGCTCGGTGTGGCCGGGTCGGCGACGCCGCCCGGCATCACGAAGTGCACCAGGCGCAGCGACATGGGCACGATGTCGGCCCGGGCGAGCGCCGGGTGCTGGGCGGGGATGTGGCCGAGCCGGTTCCGGGCCCGCTGGTCCGCGGCCGGGTCGGTGACGGGCGCGTGGGTCGTGTGGGTGATGGTCGTGTGGGTCACAGCGCACGCTCGTAACTCGCCCACGCGACGTGCGACTCGTGGAGTGTGACGGCGATGCCGGCGATGCCCCGGGCGCCCTCGCCCAGTGCCCCCTTGTGGATGCGTTCGGCGAGCCGGTCCGCGATGACGCGGGCAAGGAACTCGGTGGAGGTGTTGACGCCGGCGAAGTCGGGCTCGTTGTCGAGGTTCCGGTAGTTCAACTCGCCTACGACAGCGCCGAGTTCGCGGGTGGCCAGTCCGATGTCGACGACGATGTTGTCGTCGTCCAGCTGCTCGCGCCGGAAGGTGGCGTCCACCAGGAACGTCGCTCCGTGCAGTCGCTGCGCGGGACCGAAGACCTCGCCGCGGAAGCTGTGGGCGACCATGATGTGATCGCGGACGGTGACACTGAACAACGGACGACCCTCCAGGTGCGGTGCGTCGGACCCCGGCCGGCGGTGGCCGGGGATGCCGTGTAGTACGGCTCCTGGCTTCCCCGCGTTCAGTGCCGTCTCACCCTTTTCTCAGGTCAGGCGCTTCGGCCGGCCTCTTCGTAGCGGATGCGGTGGCACAGCGCCGGGATCGCGCCCGAGGCCAGTTTCGGCATGACGGCGGGCAGTTCCCCGAACGCGGACTCCCCGGTGACGAGCGCGTCGAAGACGGGGTCGGCGAGCAGGCCGAGGGCGAGGGCGAGCCGGTCGGCGTAGGTGCGGGTGCCGGAGCGGGCCGGGGAGACCGTACCGACCTGGCTGCTGCGGACGGTCAGCCGCCGCGAGTGGAAGGCCTCGCCGAGCGGCAGGCTCACCCGCCGGTCGCCGTACCAGCTCAGTTCCAGGACGGTGCCCTCGGCGCGGAGCAGTTCCAGGGAGCGGGCGAGACCGGCCTCGGTGGCGCTGGCGTGGACGACGAGGTCGCAGCCGCCGCGGGCCTCCTCGGGTACGGCGAAGCCGACGCCGAGAGCTTCGGCGGTCGCGGCGCGACCCGGGTCGGCGTCCACGAGCTGGACGTCGACACCCGGGAAGCGGGCGGCGAGCGCGGCGACGGAGCAGCCGATCATGCCACCGCCGACGACCGCGATCCGGTCCCCCACCAGCGGCGGGGCGTCCCACAGCGCGTTCACGGCGGTCTCCACGGTCCCCGCGAGCACCGCCCGCTCGGCGGGCACCGCCTCCGGCACGACGGTCAGGGCACTCACGGGCACCACGTACCGCGTCTGATGCGGGTACAGACAGAAGACGGTGCGTCCGGCCAGGTCGTCGGGGCCCTCCTGCACCACGCCGACGTTGAGGTAGCCGTACTTGACCGGCGCGGGGAAGTCGCCTTCCTGGAACGGGGCCCGCATCACCGCGTGCTGGCTCGCCGGGACGCCGCCGCGGAAGACCAGCGTCTCCGTGCCGCGGCTCACCCCGGACCACAGGGAGCGGACCACGGCCTCGCCCTCGGCCGGCTCCGGAAGCACGACGTCGCGGATCTCGCCGTGCCCCGGTGAACGGAGCCAGAAGGCGCGGGCGGACCGGTTCATCGGATTCCTCCTGAACGATCGGGAATCAGTTCGCGTAAGCAGAAGTACCAGGCCGCGCACAGTACGCGGCGTTGATCGACTCTGTCACTCGGCCGGAGGGTGTGCGGTGGCCCTGAACAACCTTTACGACGCGAGGCCGGTCCAGCAGGAGACCGCCGTGGGAGCGGGGGTGCAACTCCTGCTGCTGGCCCTGCTCGGCACGGCGATCGGCATGGGCCCGGCGGGCTGGCTGACCGGCCTGGCCTTCGCCCTCGCCAGCTGGGCGGTCCTCTCCCGCGCCCTGCACCGCTCCGGCCTGGCCTCCTTCGGCCCCGCCAACCGTGTCACCCTGGGCCGCGCCACGCTGGTGGGCGGGGTGACGGCGCTGGTGGCCGACTCCTTCGAGAGCACTCCGCCGGTCGCGCTGCTGGTCGCCCTGACCGCGGTGGCGCTGCTGCTGGACGGCGTCGACGGCAAGGTGGCGCGCCGCACCGGCACCTCCAGCGCGCTGGGCGCCCGCTTCGACATGGAGGTCGACGCGTTCCTGATCCTGGTGCTCAGTGTCTACGTCGCCATGCAACTGGGCCCCTGGGTCCTGCTGATCGGCGCGATGCGCTACGTCTTCGTCGCCGCGGCCCGGGCGTGGCCGTGGCTCAACGCCCCGCTTCCGCCGAGCACGGCCCGCAAGACGGTCGCCGCGCTGCAGGGGATCTGCCTGCTGGTCGCGGGGTCGGAGCTGCTGCCGGCGACGGTCAACACCGGTGTGGTGCTGCTGGCGCTGGGCTCGCTGGTGTGGTCCTTCGGCCGGGACGTTTTGTGGCTGTGGGACCGGCAGCGGGGCATCCGGGCGGCCGGCGCGGAGGAGCCGTCGCTGCGGGCCGAGGAGACGCGGCAACTGGTGGCGCGGTGACGAGGCGCAGGTACGGGTCTCCGCCCTCGCCGACGGCGCGGAGGACTCCGGGGGCGTCGTCGACGGCATGCCCGGCGAGAGCGAGACGGATCACGTGACCACCGTCGAGACGCCCGGCAAACGGTACTTCGGTCCGGAGCCGGTCCTCAGGCCGACTCTCGACCGCAGCGCCCGCCGCGCACACCTCGGGGCCCGGCGGATGGTCCGCAGCAGGGAGCGGTGGGAGCACGTCCGACGACATCGGGGCCCGGCGCGGCACATGCGTCGGGCCCCGAGGTGTGCCTCGCGGGTGTGGGTTCAGCGCCCGGCGGCCATCCGGACGAACCCGGCCCACGCCGCGGCCCCGAAGACCAGCCGGTCCCCTGCCCGCCGCTTCGAGTCCCGGACGAGGACCGTCTCGCGAGCCGCGGCGACCTCGACGCACTCGCCCCCATTGCCTGTGCTGTAGCTGCTCTTGATCCACGCGGCCTCGGGCACAGCCGTCTTGCTGTGCTGCACGCTCATGTCTCTCCCATCAGTTTCTCAATGGACGCCATCGATTCACTGGGTGACAGCGCCTGTGACCGGAGGATGCCATAGCGCGCTTCAAGCGTGCGCACGTAGCCCGCATCGGTGTAGAGGCGGCTGTGGTCCTGTACTTCCGCGTACGCGACGCGCTGTCCCCTGTGGGTGTCGATCAACGTGAAGGGCCCGCCAAGTGCGGCGTTGTCCTCGCGCGCGATCGGCATCACCTGCACCTCCACGTTCCTAGACTGAGCCGTGAGAAGGATTTGTTCCAGGGTCTCGCGCATGACGGTCAGACCCCCGATGGGCCTCCTCAGTACGGCCTCCTCGATCACGAAACTCAGCAAGGGGGCCGGTCGTCGGCAGTAGATCTCCTGGCGCACCATCCGCGCTTCAAGCCGCTGTTCGATCACCTCGTCGTCGAGCAGAGGCCGCTGCATCTGGAAGACGGCTCGCGCGTACCCCTCCGTCTGCAGCAGGCCCGGTACGGCATAGACGGCGTAGAGGTTCAGAGCCGTGGCATTGGCTTCCAACCGGGCCATATCGCGGAAGAAGGCAGGGTATTGGGCCCTTCCCACCTCTTCCTTCAAGGCCGTGAGCACTCCCCCGGCCTCCAGCACCTCGTCCGCCCGCTCGATGAAACGGGCCTGGGGGATGCGTCTCCCCTGTTCGATGGAGGCCACCGTCTCCGCCGAGTAGCCCATCCGCCGGCCGAACTCCACCCGGTCCAGCCCCGCCCGCAACCGCAGCAGCTTCAGTTGCCGCCCGAAGGCCGTCACGACGCCCGTTCCCGGTTCGTCCTCCGGCCCGCGTGAGTGTTGCTGCTGCTCCGCCGTCTCCTCGTCCCGCACGGTCACCGCTCGCCGCCTTCCACGTACCGCCTCGTACCGGGGCCGCGCCGTCACGGACGAGGGCCCCCCGTCGGCGCGTCACCCCTGGTCACGCTACGCCACCAACGGCGACGGTGAGTGCATGACCGCAACACAATCACCCCTGACGACACACCACTTCGCGATGTGCTTCACCTCGACGCCGCGCGGAGCCCGCCTGGCACGGCGGCTGTGCGGGCACCGGCTCGCCGCGTGGGGCGTTCCGTACGGCGGCCGCGCGCACGACACGATCACCCTGGTCGTGGCCGAGTTGTGCGCGAACGCGGTGCGGCACGGACATGTGGCCGGACGGGACTTCCACGTCCTGATGTCCGGGGACCCGGACACGGCCACCGTGCGGATCGAGGTCAGCGACACCCGCGGCGAGCTCCTTCCCCACGTGCCGCTCGTCCCGCCCGCCCCTCCGGCCGTGCGGCCGGGCCTCCCGGACGGCGGGCGCGGGCTGCTGCTGGTGCAGGTACTGGCGGATCGGTGGGGCTGCTGCCCGCGCAGTACGGGCGGTCCGGGCAAGACGGTATGGGCGGAGTGCGCCGCCCCGGGCATGGAGACGCCCGGCTCCCCCTCCTGGCGGAGTCCGGCGCGCGAGGGAGGCGGGGAAGACCACGGCGTGGGAGAGCGGTGAACCCTCGACGGACGGCCCGCGGACCGGGTTCACCGAACTCCCGGCCCGGGGCGCCGATGCGCCCGGCCGGCCCCCGCGACCGTGCGACATGGCGGTGACGCTCCCGAGATCCGGGCGCCCACGCGGAGCCGGACGACGTCACCAGCCCGGCTGGCAACAGGCGTGCAGGACCACGCCGGGTGCGCGGCGGATCCCCTTGTGGCCGCCGCGCACCCGCGCGGATGACGTCGTCCGCGGTGAAGCAGACCGACGGGGCGCTGACGCCGGCCCGCAACGGGCCGACGTCGGGAAACCCGCCGTGGGCTCCGCCCGGGGTGTCACCGAGCGCCGACCCGAGTCATCCCGCGGCCCCGGGGCCGCCGCGCAGGAGCCGCCCCCGGTGGTCCTTCCCTTGCGACGGGGAGGCGAACTCCCCGTCGCGCGCCGGACTCACAGGCCCGCGCGCGCCAGCAGCACGGGCAGTGCCTCCGGCTTCACCTTCTGCACGGAACGCACTTGACCCAGCATCAGTTCCTCCCGGCCCACGGGCGTCCGGTACAGCCTCTTCGTGGCCTCGGTCAGCAGGGTCGCGGCGACGACGTGGGAGACGTCGGGGTCCTCGGTCTCCTCCCAGGGCTCCTCGTCGATCCGGGCCACCGCGGCGACCGCCGCCTCCGGGTGGCTGAAGAAGAACCACAGGCGGTCGCCCGGGCTCATGCGGTAGCGGCGGCTGAGCCAGAACTCCAGCTCCGGTTCCTCCTCGGCCAGCCGGCGTATCGTCTCCTTGCCGGACGGCTCCCCGTCCAGCGTGTCCTTGTTCGGGTTGAGGATGTAGATCCAGTCCGCCACTGCGTTTTCGCCCCTCGGTCACGGCACTCGGCCCATGAGTGAGCCGGACACGCACGGCACGGGCGGCAGTCTCCTGCCCTCGGGAGTTCACTCCCCCGACACCCCGTCGCCGGCCGTTCGCGTCGCCACGCGCGTCCGCCTCCTGCACGATGATCGCATGCACGGAGGGGTGGGTGTGAGGCCGGAGACGGCAGTGGGTGTTCACCGATCGTTGAGCGTCTTGAGCCCTCACACCCCGATGGTGACGCCTCGGCACCCGGGGCGAAGCTCGTTGTCGATGAACTGATCGGCCTCGCCCGGCAGAGTGTCGTTGGTGAGGAACAGCCACACCCTCACGTCACGGTGTTCCTGACTCGGACGACCCGACGCCGAACGGAGATCCGGGCGCCCCGCCTGGACCGCGCGTTGAAGAAGGCAGCCCACCACCCGTCCCCTGCGCGCTCTGCTCGCCCTGACGACCCTGGAAGTCAACCGCCGGCAGGGGACCCTCTTCTGGCCGGCTACCAGGAGTTGCTCACCCGCTCGGTTGCCGCAGGACGGATCGGCCCACAAGGGCGGTGTCAAGGTCTCGATTTCGCCTGCGGCCGAAAAATGCCGCCTGTCGTCGGCCGTGCGCTGTGTGTAGCTTTTTGGCGTCATGCCGCACTTGGAGGGGAATCGACGATGCCTGCGGTGAATCCGGAAGTGGGTTACTCGTACGGGCTGAAGAACAAGCGCACGGGCCTTTGCCTGACCAGCGCCGACTTCAGCGCGAGCACCTGCGCAACGATCTCCCCGTCCGTCGCCGGCGGGCAGGGGCGGCTGGCCCGGACCTGGAACGTGCCGAGCCTGGACAACGGCGAGTACCCGATCGAGCAGAAGGTCGGCGGGAGCCGTCCTGACCGCGGACAACTACTCCAGCGGCACGGTGCGGGTCAACCTCGACAACCCGTGGAACACCGCGAACGTCGCCGTCCGTCGAACCAGGACACGGTCGACAGCGTCTACGCTCCCGCCACCGGCTGACGGCCGCAGCGTCGAACTGACCGGCGGCACCCCCGCAGCAGGGGCCGCCCGCCTGCCACCGCCCGGTCGCCGGTCCCGGCAGGGTTCGACGCGGTGAACAGGCTGCTCCGGCACGGGGCGGTGTCCGCAGAACACGACAGGCCAGGCCCGTCCGCCGCACTCGTCGGCCGACGGGGTGCATTTCATCCACAGGAGTACCCGATTGCCGTACGCAGGTGGCTACCAGAGCCAGGTCTTCGCCGCAGGCGGAAGCCCTTTCCCCTTCACCGCTCAGGGGCTGGAGGACGCGGCCCGCGAGGCGCTGCCGCGTCCCCGGTTCGACTACATCGCGGGGGGTGCCGGACAGGAGCGGACGGTGGCGGCCAATGAGGACGCCTTCGCGCGCTGGGGCCTGAACTACCGCGTCCTGCGCGACGGGACGGCCGGCGATCCCTCCTGCACGGTCCTGGGGACCCCCATGGCTGTGCCGGTGATGCTGGCCCCGGCCGGAGTGGCTGATCTGGCCCATCCCGAGGCCGAATCGGCGGCGGCCCGGGCCGCTGCCGACGTGGGGGTCGTGCAGGTGCTGTCGTCGGCGACCTCGACCTCGCTGGAGGAGGTCGCCGAAGCCGCCCCCGGGGGACGAAGGTGGTTCCAGTTCGCCTGGCCCGACGACGAGAAGCTGGCCCGCTCGCTCATCGGGCGGGCGGAGAACGCCGGGTACTCCGCCGTCGTCCTCCAGGGGGACTGCCACGTCGCGGGCTGGCGCACTCGCGAACTCGACTCCGGGTTCTTCCCGTTCCGGCACGGTCACGGAATCGGGAACTACCTCTCCGATCCCCGCTTTTGCGAACTGGCGGGAACGGGCACCCCGCCTGCCCGGGGCGCCGCCCCGGACCCGGCGGACGTGCAAGCCGCCGCAGCCGCCTGGAACCGCCTCTACACCCGACCCGCGCTCCGTCCCGCGGACCTCGCTCTCCTGCGGTCCTGGACCGACCTGCCCGTGGTCGTGAAGGGGGTCTGCCGACCGGACGAGGCCGTACTCCTGGTCGACGAGGGTGTCGACGGGCTCATCGTCTCCAACCACGGTGGCCGCCAGCTCGACAGCGGAGTGGCGGCGCTCGACTGCCTGCCCGGCGTGGCCGGGGCCGTCGCCGGCCGGGTGCCCGTCCTGTTCGACTCCGGCGTCCGCACCGGGACCGATGTCCTGATCGCCCTCGCGCTCGGGGCGAGTGCCGTCATGATCGGCCGACCCTGGCTCTACGGCCTCGCTGTCGGAGGCCGGGACGGCGTCGCGCACGTCCTGCGCTGCTTGGAGGCCGAGTTCACCGGCGCCCTCACCCTCACCGGACACCGTCGTCCCGGCACCCTCTCGCCCGCCGACCTCACCCCCGCCAGTTCCCACCGACCCCGGAGTGCCCGATGACCACCCGCACTGAACGCTACGGCGACCAGATCTTCAGCCACACCGGCGCGGACGAGAGGGCCCGGCTCTCCGCCCTGGCCGACGTCCTGGACCCGGTATCCGTCGACGCCCTGGCCGCGCCCGCCTCCGGCCCTGTGCGGCGCTGTCTGGAACTCGCCGCGGGCACCGGCAGCGTGGCCCTTCGGATGCTCGACCTCTTCCCCTCCGCCCACGTGACGGCGACCGAACTCGACCTCCGCTTCCTCGAAGAGATACGTGGGGACCGCCTGGACGTCCTGCGCCACGACATCACCACCGACGAGTTCCCCGACGGCTCCTTCGACGTGATCCACGTCCGCTACCTCCTGCACCACCTGCCCACCCGTGCGGAGGTCTTCGCCCGGATCGTCCGCTGGCTCGCTCCCGGCGGCCGGCTGGTCATCGAGGAGCCCGCACTGTTCTCCCTGGAAGCCGCACGAGACGAGACCTACCGGAGGGTCTCCCTGGGCGCCCTGCAGGTCCTGACCGACCGCCTCGGCACCGACTGCACCCGCTGGGGCCTCGACCTGCCCCACACCGCCGCCGCCCACGGCCTCACGGACGTCAGCCTGCGCACCACCGTGCCGACCGTCGCCCACAACACCCCCATGGGCCGCTTCTGGCGCCTCACCCTGGACCATCTCGGCCCGGGCATCGCCGAGCTCCCCGGCGTCCTGCCCGGTGACGTCCCTGCCGTCCTCGACCGACTCTCGCGGCCCGGGCCCGTCGAGATGGGCATGGCGACGGTCACCGTCACAGCGACCAAACCCGCGTTCTGACAACGGGCCGCGAACCGAATCCCCCACGAAGGGTCGTTTGGAGGCTGGAAGCCCTTGTTCTGGAAGCACGAGAGGGTTCCTTCACTCCCTCGTGATCACGTCGGGCGATGCGTCCGCTCCCCGATGCGATGGGGAAGAGAATGCGTGAAGCCCGACCCGAGTGTCATGCACGGCCTGCCTGCGTGGCTTGAGGAGACCATCATCCCGGTCGAGGAGATTGAGCACTTCGGGCGGCAGTTGCAGGAGATGGGAGCTCGATAGCAGCTCTTGAACCGCCCGGGGCCCGTATCCCGCGGGGCAGGGCGCTGAATCGTGGCGGGGTCCTGGTGGCGTCGACCACCACCGCGCGCAGGCGATCGCCGGCCTCGGCGCGAGGGTGTCCGACCGCCACGAGGGGTGCTTGAGCCGGTCGATGAGACCGAGCGGCTCCCGGGTGGGGGGATGGCGTGCGGTGACGCTCATGGCGCAGAACGCGGCTGCGGGGATGCCCCCGAGGTGTCAGTTCTCCCGGTGTCCGCTCAGAACAGTGCCAGGTCCTCGCCGCTGGTGTCGGCGATGACCGGCCGGGACTGGGCGGGGAGGCCGTCCAAGCGGTCAGGACCCGCGGCGGCGGCCACGGCGGGGGCCGTCTCGGCCAGCCAGATGTGAAACCGCTCGGTGGCTTCGCGATAAGGGACTTGCGCCAGGACTCGGTGTTCGCCGGAGGGGCAGAAGTCGACAGCGACAGTGAGCAGGCAGGAACGGGGCGCGTTCTGACTGCCCGTCCAGGACACGCGCAGGATTCCGCAGGGTTTGCGCCCGCGGGGGGCGCGGTGGGTGGGGCGCAGCGATCGGCAGGCTGTGTGGGCGGTCCATGCGGCGAGGTGCGGTAGGGGCAGGGTGGTACGTGCGCGGCAGCCGGGGCAGCGGTGCCAGTGGCGAAGCCAGTCGTCGGCGTCGGTGTCGAAGAGGTGTGTGTAGCGGTTCGCCACGCGGATGTCGTTGCCGTACAGGTGGTCGGGGCGCTCCTGCGTGTTGCAGGACTGGCAGAGGGGGGCGCGGACGTAGCCGTGTTCGTGGCAGTGGTCGAGTACGGTGGCGGGCGCGGTGCGGCAGACGGCGCACGCCCAGCCGGCCACTCTGCGGGAGGTGCCGGGCTTCCGGCTGAGCACCGAGTACAGCTGGCCTTCCAGCTCTTTGCCGTACGGGCGCAGTGAGGCGGTGGGGTCCTCACGGCTCGTCGTCTGCCGACCGTCGGTGTCCCGGGCCTGCCGGGGGCGGGAGGGCGGCTCGGTGGCGGCTGCGCCTGCCTGGCGGGTCGGTGCGGCGTGCACCCACTGCTTCTCGGTGTGCTCGGCGAAGTCGAGCAGCCTGACCACGGCGCGCGGCAGCCACCACGTCCGCTGCGTCCCGTCCCGGGCCTGCTCCACGAGTATCCGACGCCAGTCGATCCCCGCCAGGTGGTACGCCCGGCCGTCCGCACATCGTGCTGCCCCCTCGGGACCGTCCGGCTCGCCCAGTTCCCGGGTGATGCGCTGGCGCCAGCGCAGCGGCGGTTCCTTGTTGACCTCCTGCTTCGGCGCCCCTCGGAACGGACCGATGCGGACCAGGTCCCGCCGGTCCATCCCCACCGCGTTCAGTTGCGCGGCCGCCCGGCGCACCTCAGCCTCGGGAACACCCCACCGACCGCCGCTCGTCCTTGCCGTCGCCACCGGATGGCCGCCGAGCAGGACGTACCCCGCCCCGGCATGGGCCGGAGAGCGGGTGAGTGCTCCAGGCGCCGTCGGCACGGCACTGTCGGCCGTCAGATCGACCCACAGAGCGTCCGCGGCACCCAGGGTGATCAGGCCGTCCGTACGACCGGGCATGACACGCTCTGACATACCGACAGGCTATCGGCCCCCGACGCGGCAACCAGGGCGGCAGGCGCCGGAGGCATCGCGGTGTGCGCCGCCGTCAGCCTCGTCATCGGCACGATCGCCGGGCGGTCCTCGGTCAGGGCCGCCGTACGGTGGCGCGCCACCGATGGCTGAGCGCCTCAAGCGTGTGGCCCCCCGTCACGCGGGGCGGGCCCGAGGCGGTGGGCGTGGGCTCCCGCACCCGTGCCCACCGCCCGGCACCGGGTCAGGCCGCCTCGGCGGCCCGCTTCCGGTGGCTGCGGATGATGTCCGCGTAGCGGTGTCCGGAGTCCTTGATCGTGCGGGCCTGTGTGGCGTAGTCGACGTGGACCAGGCCGAAGCGCTTGTCGTAGCCGTACGCCCACTCGAAGTTGTCCAGCAGGGACCAGGCGAAGTAGCCGCCCAGCGGGGCGCCGCGGCGGGCGGCGCGGGCGCACGCCGCGAGGTGCCGGACCAGGTACTCCTGGCGTGCCGGGTCGTCGACCGTGCCGTCGGGCCGTACGACGTCCGGATAGGCGGAGCCGTTCTCCGTGACGTACAGGCGCCGCGCGCCGTACTCCTCCGTCAGGCGCAGCAGCAGCGTCTCGATGCCGCTCGCGTCGACCTCCCAGTCCATGCCGGTGCGCGGGACGCCGGCGCGGCGGACGGCGCGGGCGTGCGGGACCGGGCCGGCGGGGTCGTCGGCGACGGTGGCCGGGAAGTAGTAGTTCAGGCCGAGCCAGTCCAGGGGGGCGGCGATCACGGACAGGTCGCCGGGGTGCTCGGGCAGCTCGACGCCGTACACCTCGCGCATGTCGTCCGGGAAGCCGCGGCCGTGCACCGGGTCCAGCCACCAGCGGTTGGTGTGGCCGTCCATACGGCGGGCCGCGGCGACGTCCTCGGCGCGGTCGGTCGCCGGGTGGACGGTGGAGAGGTTGTTGACGATGCCGACCCGTGCCCGCGGGGACACGGCGCGGATCGCGGCGGTGGCGAGTCCGTGGCCGAGCAGCAGGTGGTACGACGCCCGGACGGCGGCGGTCAGGTCGGTCAGGCCCGGCGCCATCAGGCCCTCCAGGTGGCCGATCCAGGCCGAGCAGAGGGGTTCGTTCAGGGTGGTCCAGTGGGTGACGCGGTCGCCGAGGCGTTCGGCGACCACCGCGGCGTACGCGGCGAAGTGCTCGGCCGTGGCGCGCTCGGGCCAGCCGCCGCGGTCCTGCAGCGTCTGCGGCAGGTCCCAGTGGTAGAGGGTGACGGACGGGGTGATGCCGGACGCCAGCAGGCCGTCGACGAGCCGGTCGTAGAAGTCCAGGCCCTTGCCGTTCACCGGACCGTCGCCGCCCGGCAGCACGCGCGGCCAGGCGACCGACAGGCGGTAGGCGTTGGTTCCCAGACGGCGCATCAGGTCGATGTCCTCGCGCCAGCGGTGGTAGTGGTCGCAGGCGATGTCGCCGTGGTCGCCGTTGTCGGTGCTGCCGGGGGTGTGCGAGAAGGTGTCCCAGATCGACGGCGAGCGGCCGTCCTCCGCCACGGCCCCCTCGATCTGGTACGCCGATGTGGCCGTGCCCCACAGGAAGTCGTGCGGGAGTGCGGCGAGGTCGATGGTCACGGAGGGCCTTTCGGAGGGCGAGGGGGGCAGGTGGGACGTGCGGGGCGGGACAGCGGGGTGCGGGGCCCGCGGGGCGCGGTTCGGGGGCGCGGAGGGGTTCACTTCACCGCTCCGGCCGTCAGCCCCGCGACGAGGTAGCGCTGAAGGAGGAGGAAGCCGCCGACCACCGGGACGCTCACCACGAGGGAGGCGGCCATGATCTGGTTCCAGTAGACGTCGTTGAGGGTGGAGTAGCCCTGGAGCCCCACGGCCAGCGTGCGGGTGGTGTCGTTGGTCATGACGGAGGCGAAGAGGACCTCGCCCCAGGCGGTCATGAAGGCGTAGACGGCGACCGCCACGATGCCGGGAACCGCGGCGGGGACGACGACGCGGAACAGCGCGCCGAGCGGGCCGCAGCCGTCGACCAGTGCGGCCTCGTCCAGGTCGCGCGGCACGGAGTCGAAGTAGCCGATCAGCATCCAGATGGAGAAGGGCAGGGAGAAGGTCAGGTAGGTCAGGATCAGGCCGCCGCGCGAGCCGAACAGGGCGACCCCCGTGGCGTTGCCGATGTTGACGTACAGCAGGAACAGCGGCAGCAGGAAGAGGATGCCGGGGAACATCTGCGTCGAGAGCACCGTCACCGTGAAGACGCGCTTGCCGCGGAACCGGTAGCGGCTGACGGCGTAGGCCGCGAAGACCGCGACGACCACCGAGCAGGCCGTCGCGGCGCCCGCGACGATCAGGGAGTTGGCGAAGTACCTGGCGAGCGGGACGGTCGACCAGATGTCGATGTAGGGGCGGACCGTGAGGCCGCTGGGCAGCCAGCGGAACTTCCCCGACACGTCCGCCAGCGGCTTCAGGGAGCTGGAGACCATGACGTACACGGGGACGAGGACGAAGCAGGCGAGGACGGTGAGCAGGATCCGGCGGGTCCACAGGAAGGAGACCGGGGGCGCCATGGGTGAGGTGCGGGGCGGGGTCGGGGCCCGGCTAGGCATCGGCGGTCCTCCGTCCGCGCGAGGTGACGGCCAGGTACACACCGGTCACGAGCAGCAGGAAGAGCAGCAGCAGGACGGACATGGCCGAGCCGGTGCCGAAGTTCCAGGTGACGAAGGACGCCTGGTAGATGTGGACGGAGATGAGGTCCGCGGCCTGTGGGGCCGCCTTGCCGAACAGGACGTACGGCGTGTTGAAGTCGTTGAACGTCCACAGGAAGAGGACGAGGACGAGGACCTGGTTGACCGGGCGCAGGGACGGCAGGGTGATCCGGCGGATCTGCTGCCACATCCCGGCGCCGTCCAGGGCCGCCGCCTCGTACAGCTCGCGGGGGATGTTCTGCAGGCCGGCCATGACGATGAGGAAGGCGAACGGCCAGCCCTTCCAGACCGAGACGGTCAGCAGCGCCCAGAAGCTGTTGTCGCCGATCAGCCAGAAGGACGGCTGGTCGGCGAGGTGCAGCTGGTCGTGCAGGACGTGGTTCACCAGGCCGTTGTCGTGCTGGAACATGAACACCCAGGTGATGACGGCCGCGTAGACCGGCAGGGCGTAGGGGACGAGGAAGAGGGCCCTGAGCAGTCCCCGGCCGCGGAAGGTGTCCTGCATGCAGATCGCCGCCGCGGTGCCGATGAGCCAGCACAGGCCGACCGAGAGGAGGGTGAAGGCGACCGTGACGAGGAAGGAGTGCAGCAGCGCCTCGCCCACGGGGGCGTTGAACTCCACCGACATGCGGTAGTTGTCGAGGCCGGACCAGGGCGCGGTGCCCCAGTCGCGGATGTGGAACTGGGTGAGTTCCTTGAAGCTCATCACCGTGCCGATGACCATCGGTACCAGGTGGACGAGGAGTTCGAGGACGAGGGCGGGCAGCAGGAGCAGGTAGGGCAGTCCGGCGCGGCGGAGCCGCCCCGGGCGGCGGCGGGGGGTTCCCCGGGGTGCCGCACCGGGGGTGCTCCTGCCCACCGGCCGTTCGGTGGTGGTGGTCATCGTGCTCACTTCGCCGGCATCTGCTGCTGGGCCTTCTCCAGCTTCGCCTTCACCGATGCGACGGTGACCGGGCGTCCGGCGGCGGCGTCGGCGAACAGTTCCTTGACGGCGGTGCCGACCGTCGTCTCGAACTGGGATTCGTCGGCGACCTGCGGCAGGGCGGCGGCGCTCGTGGCCAGGGTGTTCTTCAGCACGGCGGTCGCGGGGGCGCTGAAGGCGGGGTCGTCCTGAGCGCTCGCCACCGGCGGGATGGTGCTGTAGGCCTTGTTGAGGATCTTCTGCTCGTCGTCGCTGGTCATGAACTTCACGAACCGGGTGGCGCCGTCGAGGTTGTCGGTGTTCTCGAAGACGGCCAGGTTGATGCCGGCGACCATCGAGTTGACCTGGGTTCCGGTGCCGGGTGTGCCGGACTGCACGGGGACCGGGGCGATGCCGTAGGCGTCCTCGCTCATGCCCTGGGACCTGAGGTTGGCGGAGGCCGACTGCCACAGCAGCATCGCGGTCCTGCCCTTGGCGAAGTCGCTGACGGACTGGTTCTGGGCGTACTCGGCGTCGCCGGCCGGGATGACGTGGTCCGCGGCCATGAGGTCGACGTACTGCTTCACCGCGGTCACCACGCCGTCGTCGGTGAAGTCGGCCTTGCCGTCGTCGGTGAAGAAGCGGGCACCGTGCTGCCGGGCGAAGACGAAGACGTGGTGGATGTTCTCGGAGACGTTGGCACCCTCGGCGCCGAGTGCCTGCTTGCCCCCGGCCTGGATCTTCTTGGCGTCGGCGGTCAGTTCCGCCCAGGTGGCGGGGGGTTGGGCTATCCCGGCGTCGGCGAAGACCTGCTTGTTGTAGTAGAGGGCGTACGCCATCGAGTACAGCGGCACCGCGGCCGGGTCCTTGCCCGGGGCGCCGGTCGAGCCGAGCGCGGAGGCGACGAAGCGGTCCTTGCCGCCGATCTTCCCGAAGTTCCGTGCGTCCCAGGGCAGCAGCGCGCCGGTCGCCTGGAGGGAGGCGGACCAGGTGTTGCCGATGTTCAGCACGTCGGGGCCCTGCCCGGAGGTGGTGGCGGTGAGGATCCGGTTGAGCAGGTCGGACCAGGGCACGACCTCCAGCTCGACCTTGATGCCGGTCTGCCTCCGGAACCTGTCGAGCTCGGGTTGCAGGACCTTCTTGTCGATCTCGATGCTGGCGCCCTGGTTGGAGGCCCAGTAGGTCAGGGTCGTGGGCCTGTCGTTCGATCCGCCGCCGGCGGACGAACCGCCTCCGCAGGCCGAGGCGGTGAGCGCGAGGGAGAGAGTGACGGCGCCTACGGCCGCGGCTCGGGTGCTGCGCATGGCTCCTGGTGTCCCTTCCGGGAAGTGATCACGACTTAATTTAGGACGTGAGTTAAACCTCGCCGGCCTCGTTCGTCAAGGGTTTGCACAGACCTCGCCGAACTCTGCCGGACCTCTTGACGCATTCATTTCAGCAATGAACCATTCCCCGACAAGAGAGCGCTCCCATCACCACCGGCCGTTCACTTCCCGAACCTGCCGGTGCTCCCCGACGCTGACGACACAGGAGAGCCGCCCCATGTCTTCCGCCTCCCGCGACTCCGCACCCCCGCACCACCCGGCCGTCGGTCGCAGAGCCGTACTCGGCGCCGCCGCCGCGGTCGCGCCCGCGCTGGCCGGGCTGTCGGCAGGACCGGCGTCCGCCGCCCCCGCCTCCCGCCGGCCCTGCCGCCCCGTACTGCGCGGCGGCGGCGACCTCGGGCCGAACGTGCTCGTCTTCGACCCGTCGACGCCCGGCATCCAGGAGCGGCTGGACGACGTCTTCCGGCGGCAGGAGTCGGCCCAGTTCGGCACCGGCCGCCACGCACTGCTGTTCAAGCCGGGTACCTATGACGGGCTCAACGCGCAGCTCGGCTTCTACACCTCGATCGCGGGCCTGGGTCTCTCCCCCGACGACACCACGATCAACGGCGATGTCACCGTCGACGCCGGCTGGTTCGGCGGCAACGCCACCCAGAACTTCTGGCGCTCCGCGGAGAACCTCGCCCTGGTCCCCGCCAACGGCACCAACCGCTGGGCGGTCGCCCAGGCCGCTCCGTTCCGGCGGATGCACGTGCGCGGGAGCCTGAACCTGGCTCCCTCCGGCTACGGTTGGGCCAGCGGCGGCTACATCGCCGACAGCCGCGTCGACGGCCAGGTCGGGCCGTACTCCCAGCAGCAGTGGTACACCCGGGACAGCGCGGTCGGCGGCTGGGTCAACGCCGTGTGGAACATGGTGTTCTCCGGTGTCGAGGGCGCGCCCGCGCAGAGCTTCCCGAACCCGCCGTACACCACGCTCGACACCACACCGGTCTCCCGCGAGAAGCCGTTCCTCCACGTCGACGGCGACGCGTTCCGCGTCTTCCTGCCGGCGAAGCGGACGAACGCGCGCGGTGTGAGCTGGGACGGCGGCACACCGCGGGGCACGTCCCTGCCGCTGGAGCGGTTCTACGTGGCCGCGCCCGGCGACGGCGCGGCCACGCTCAACCAGGCCCTGGCGCAGGGACTGCACCTGTTGCTGACGCCCGGTGTCTACCACCTGGACGAGCCGGTCCGGGTGAACCGGCCGAACACGGTCGTCCTGGGGCTCGGCTACGCCACTCTGGTGCCCGGCAACGGCGTCACCGCCCTGAGGGTGGCCGACGTCGGCGGGGTCCGGCTGGCCGGGTTCCTCGTCGACGCCGGGCCGGTCGGCTCCCCCGCCCTGCTGGAGATCGGGCCCCGCGGCGCGTGGCGCGACCACCGCGCCAACCCGACGACCGTGCAGGACGTGTTCGTCCGCGTCGGAGGGGCCGGCGCCGGACGCGCCGCCATCGGCATGGTGGTGAACAACCGGCACACCATCGTCGACCACACCTGGATCTGGCGCGCCGACCACGGCACCGGGGTCGGCTGGGAGACCAACCGGGCCGACTACGGCCTCGTCGTCAACGGTGACGACGTACTGTGCACCGGCCTGTTCGTGGAGCACTTCAACAAGTACGACGTGCAGTGGTACGGGCAGCGCGGACGCACCGTCTTCTTCCAGAACGAGAAGGCCTACGACGCCCCCGACCAGGCCGCGATCCAGAACGGCTCCGTCAAGGGCTACGCCGCGTACAAGGTCGGCGACCACGTCACCGAGCACGAGGCGTGGGGGCTGGGCAGCTACTGCTTCTACAACGCCGACCCGACGATCGTGCAGCACCACGGCTTCGCCGCCCCCGAGCGTCCCGGCGTGCGCTTCCACGACGTGCTGGTGATCTCGCTCGGCGGCAACGGGCAGTACGAGCACGTGATCAACGACACCGGGGCACCGACCTCGGGGACGTCCACGATCCCGTCCACCGTGGTGTCCTACCCGTAGGTGCCCTTCCGCCCCGCCCCCCGCCACCGCCGCTCGCCCGACCCGGGTGGCCCCGCCCGCGCAGGGGCGGGGCCACCCGGCACCCCCTACGCCGCCGCGGACGGCGCCGGGGCCGGCGCGTAGCCGCTGGGCCGGGCCGTGAAGGTGCCGCGGCCCCGGGTGCGGCTGCGCAGCCGGGTGGCGTAGCCGAACAGCCCGGTCAGCGGCACGGTCGCGGTGACGACCGCGGCCCCCGGGCGGACCTCCGAGCCGGTGACCTGTCCGCGGCGGGCCGCGAGGTCGCCGAGGACCGTGCCGACCGCGTCCTCGGGCACCGTGACGGTCACCTCGGCGACCGGTTCCAGCAGGGTCATCGCGCAGGCCCGCAGCGCCTCGCGGAGCCCGAACCGGCCGGCCGTGCGGAACGCCGTCTCCGAGGAGTCCTTCACATGGGTCGAGCCGTCGGTCAGCGTCACCCGCAGACCGGTCACCCGGTGCCCGCCGAGGGGGCCCTCGGCGAGGGCCTCCCGGCAGCCGGCCTCGACCGCGCGGACGTACTCCTGCGGCACCCGGCCGCCGACGACGGCGGAGCGGAACTCGAAGCCGCCGTCGACGCCCAGGGGGGCGACGTCGAGGACTACGTGCGCGAACTGGCCGGCCCCACCGTCCTGTTTGACATGCCGGAACACCAGCCCGGACACACCACGCGCCACCGTCTCACGGTGACTGACAGCCGGCCGGCCGACGTTGACCTCCAGACCGTGGTCACGCCGCAGTCTCTCCGCCGCGACCTCCAGGTGGAGTTCGCCCATGCCGGACAGCACGGTCTGGCCCGTCTCCGGTTCGGTGCGCACGGCCAGCGACGGGTCCTCCTCGGCGATCCGCGCGAGCGCGCCGGCCAGCCGCCCGGTGTCGGTGCCGCGCCGCGCCTCGACCGCGACCGAGACCACCGGGTCGGCGACGCCCGGCGGTTCCAGGACCAGCGGGGCCCCGGGGGCGCACAGGGTCGAACCGGCGCGGGCGGACCTCGGCCCGGTCACGGCGACGATGTCGCCCGCGACGGCCCGCTCCAACGGCGCGTGCCGGTCGGCGCGCACGCGCAGGATCCGGCCGATCCGTTCGGTGCGGCCGGCGCCGGCGTCCCGCACGGTGTCCCCCTTCTCGATCGTCCCCGAATAGATCCGCAGGTACGTCAGGCGCCCCGTCGGCGTGGCCTGCACCTTGAACACCAGCGCCGCGAACGGCGCCGCCGGGTCGGCGGGCCGCTCCTCGTCCGCGCCGTCCAGGACGCCCCGCACGGGTGGCCGCCCGGCGGGCGAGGGCAGATAGGCCACGACGGCGTCGAGCAGCGGTTCGATCCCACGGTTGCGGTAGGCCGACCCGCACAGCACGACCACACCCTCGCCGCTGCCGGTCAGCTCCCGCAGAGCGGCGGCGAGCGTGGGCGCCGACACCTGCGACGCGGTGCAGAACTCCTCCAACGCGCCCGCGTGCAACTCGGCGACCTGCTCCTCCAGCAGCCGCCGCCGTTGCCGCGCCTGCTCGTCGAGCTCCTTCGGGACGGGCCCCTCGGCCACGCCGTCACATCCGTCCGTCCAGGTCAGCGCCCGCATGCGGAGCAGGTCGACGACGCCGGTGAAGCCGTCCTCCGTTCCGATGGGCAACTGGACGACCAGCGGGGCCGGATGGAGCCGCTTACGGATCGAGGCGACGGCCGCGTCCAGGTCGGCGCCCGCCCGGTCCAGCTTGTTGACGAAGGCGATGCGCGGGACCCCGTGCCGGTCGGCCTGGCGCCACACCGTCTCACTCTGCGGTTCCACGCCCGCCACGGCGTCGAACACGGCGACGGCGCCGTCCAGGACGCGCAGCGAACGCTCCACCTCGTCGGCGAAGTCGACGTGCCCGGGGGTGTCGATCAGGTTGACGCGGTGGCCGTCCCAGGCACAGCTGACGGCCGCGGCGAAGATGGTGATGCCGCGGTCTCGTTCCTGCGGGTCGAAGTCGGTGACGGTGGTGCCGTCGTGGACCTCGCCGCGCCTGTGGGTGGTACCGGTGGTGTAGAGGATCCGTTCGGTGACGGTGGTCTTGCCGGCGTCGACGTGGGCGAGGATGCCCAGGTTGCGGACGGTTCCGAGCGGGTCGACGGGGTGACGGTCGTATGCGTGGCGCACGGCCCTTGGTCCTTCGAAGTGGTACGGCAGGGGGCAGCGCGATGTCCCGGACGTCGTTCGGATGCCGGTACGGCCGATCGGTGGGCGTACTCAGGTGGACGTCGCGGGCCTCCGGTGCCGGCCGCGCAGCGGGCACCGGACGGCAGGAGACACGAGGATCACCTCGTAGCGGGCGCGGGAAGCGGCGACAGCGGTGCGGTCACGCACGGCCGGGCTCCCCTCACTCGTCGACTGCGGCGCGCCGCCGGTCTTCCGTCCTGGGGCGGCGCGCGCTGGCGTTGCGAGTGTAGGGAAGCGGGCCGTGAGGGGGCACGCGGTTTTCCGCGTGCCGGACGCCCGGCATCGGGCGGCGGGTGCCGGGTGCCGGATGTCGAGCGGCGGGTGCCGGGTGCCGGATGTCGGGCCCCGAAAGCCGGGGTCGTCAGCGGTACTCGGCCAGGAAGGCCTTGATGTCGGCCCACACCGAGGGGTGTTCGCGCAGGAGTTCGTTGCCGTGCGCGGCGCCCGGCACGATGTCGAGTTTCGCGCCCGCCGAGTTCCTCGCCAGCGCGCTCAGCTCCCGGGCCTCGTCGGCGGGCAGGCCGTCGTCCTCGGCCGCGATGAAGTACATGGGCAGGGACAGGTCGGGCACGATCGCGGCGGCGTCCATGGCGTTGAACCGGGAGCGGCCGGAGATCGACACCACGGCCGCGACGGACGGCTTCACCTGCGGGACGGCGACGAGGGAGGCGGTGCCGCCCTTGGACGTCCCCATCAGGAGCAGTTTGCGCACGCCCTGGCCGCGCAGCACCTCGGCGGCGCCGCGGATCTCCCCGACCTCGGAGCCGTTGCTGTTGACGGCGATCACCCGGTAGCCGTCCTCCGCCAGTTCGTCGGCCCGCGGGATCCAGGCGCACACGTCGTTGTCGACCTGGTGGGACAGGATGACGCCGGTGGTGCCGCTGCCCGTCTCGTAGGCGTGGACGTCGTTGCCGTCGGTGTCCTTGAAGAGGATCGACCTGTCCTTCTGCTTTCCCTTCAGGCAGCCGAAGTCCTCGGTGGACGGGGCAGCACTCGCGGGCGCCGCGGCGGGTTCGGAGACCGCGGGCAGTGCCTGGTCCTGCGCCCCTGCCTCCGTACCGGACGCGGACGCGCCCGCACTGCCGTCGTCGTCGCCACACGCCCCCAGGGTCAGTGCCCCCGCGCACACCAGAGCCAGCGCGGCCGGTACGGACCGTCTCATACGTCACTCTCCCCATCGGGAGGGTGGGGGCACCTCCCCGGCCTCCACCCGCGATCCGCCGAAAAGTAGCGACAGCGTCGACGCACAGTCAACGGACGGGAAATAACGAAAAGCGATCATGAGGTCGATCCGTCCCGGATCGACTCACCGGCAAGGTAGAAGGCGCGGCGGACACGGAGCAGCCAGGCCTCGGCGGCCGACTCGTCGGGGCGGTGCGGCAGGACGCTCGGGGTGGTGTCGAAGGCCTCCTCGAACCTGCGCATCAGGGGCGCGGCGGCCGTGGGATCCGCGGCGACCCGCTCGCCGAAGCGGTGATAGGCCTCCGGGTCCTCGACCCGGACGGTCAGCCGGCCCGTCGCGTACAGTTCGAGGCCCTGCGCGCACAGCCGCTTCAGATGGCGGGCGTGCTTGGCGGTGCGCCGGCCCACTTCGGCGGAGAGGGCGCCGTCGCCGCGGCCGAGCAGCTTCCTGAACTGCTGCGTGGCGTAGCCGAGGTAGGCATCGCGGACCCGGGTGGCGCTCAGGAAGGACGCGCGGATGCCGATGAGTTCGTCGCCGAGCGGGGTGCGCACCTCGTAGAGCTCCTCGGGCAGCCAGACGAGTTCCGTCACCGTCGGGTTGCCGCCGAGCGCAAGCCGGCACCACTTGCCTGCCTCGTGGAACGTGCGGTCCGGTGCCGTGCCGACGTGGGACTCCTTCGGCCGGTGCAGGCCGTGCAGTTCCTCGGTGGGCGCGGCGAACAGGCCGAGCCGGTCGATGTCGGAGCCCTCGCGGGCCAGGCCGTAGGCGGTGGAGCCGACCACGCCGGCCAGCAGGACGTTCTTGACGGTCATGGTTCCCCCAGGCGGTGCCGCGCCGTGCCGCCGGTCGCGATCACGGCACGCCCATGATGCCGGGAGAGCCTTCCCGCCCGCCTCAGCATTTCCGCGGGGCGGATCGGCGCCGCCGGCGACCTTACCGGCCCGGGCACAGGGCCGGGGCGAGCCGCGGGTGGGGGCAGAGCGGTACTCTCTCGAGTGCACCGGCGCCACGCCCTTCTCTCGGCCGCACCGAATCGCCCTTCGAGCCTGAAGAAGAGGAACTGCGGCTCGGCGGCGAGAAGGTCCGAGATCCACCCTGGCACGGACCTGGGGAGCACGCGTCGGGGACGGTTATCCCGGCGCGCGAGGGCGCGCAGCGCCAGACACGTACCTGTTGCGATCAGGATTGACCTAAGAAAGAGCCATTCGAGACAAATCCCGCGTACGCCCGGAGCCGGAGGCCACACTGGTCGCCTCGACAAGAGGGGGTGCCAGTGGGAACCGTTCGGATGAGGTCTGAGGACGACCGTCTGATGGACGAGCTTGGCGACTGGCTCCGCCGGGAGCCACGATTGCGCGGCCTCCTACGCCGGGAGCATTCGCCGACGCCCGGGTCCTTGGGGTCTCTTCCCGAGTTGGTGATCGAAAGTTGCATCTCAGGGGCCGCAGGGGCGCTCGCCACCACGCTGGGCCAGTCTCTGACCGGCTGGCTGAGATCCCGGCGGGCCCGCGGCACGGGATCGTCGGGGGCGATGCTGACCCTCACCACGCAGGACGGGCGCAGCCTGAGCCTGGACGCCAGGCGTCCTGTGGACGCAGCGGAGGTCGGCCGGTTCCTGGAGGCCGCTTTGGGCGGGCCCGTGCTGGCGCCGGACGCCACGCCCACCACACCGGTCGACGGCGACAGGACCACCTGAGAGTGCGGCTGCCCGACCCCGCGCGATCGCAAGCGATACTGATCGGCACGAGCACCCACCGATCGCCCGACCTCCCGGACGTGCCGGCGGTCCGACGCAACCTCACCGACCTCGCGGCGATCCTGGGGGACCCTGTGCTCGGGTCGATCCCGGCCGGACAGTGCACGGTGGTGTCGGATCCGGCCGACGCACGAGCGGCGTACGGCGCATTGCAGAGCGCGGCGAGGGCGGCCGAGGACACGCTTGTCGTCTACTTCGCCGGTCACGGGCTGCTCGGCGCACGGGGCGAACTCTTCCTGGCAATGGCGGACACGGATCCGGCGGAGCTGAGGGTAAGCGCTCTGGAGTACGACGTACTGCGGGAGGTGTTGTCACAGTGTGGTGCGGACAACCGGATCGTGGTACTCGACTGCTGTTTCAGCGGGCGGGCCGTTCCCGGCCTGGGTGCGGTGCTCAGTCTGACGGCGATCCAGGGGACGTACGTACTCGCCTCGGCCCCGCCGAACGGAGTCGCCCTCGCGCCCGAGGGAGCTGTGCACACCGCGTTCACCGGCGAGCTGATCGCCTTGCTGCAGGACGGCGTTCCCGACGGGCCGGAACTGCTCGGCCTGGGCGAGATCTATCGCAGGGTGCTGTGGGCAGCCGTGAGAAAGGGGCTTCCGCGGCCGGAGGGCAGCGGCACCGGCACGGCGGATCTGGTGGCGCTGGTACGCAACTCGGCCCTTCGCCCGCCGGTTCCGGCTACCGCCGCAGACTCAGAGGTTCCCGACACCCCGGAGCCACCCCACGCCCCTTGGGTCCCGGACAGCCCTGGGGGACCGGAGCGCGTCCCGCCGACGCCGCCCGAGGCCGCCAAGGCTTCCGGTACACCGTCCGATATCCCGCTCGCCGTGTCACCCGCCATGTGGCCCGGCCCCACTCCTGCATGGCCCTCACGACGCCGGGCGCTGGCCTCCCTGGCCGCGGTCGCCGTGGGCGGAGGCGGCCTCGGGATCGGCATCGCGGCGTGGAAGAGCCTTGACGAGGAGCGGCGAGGCGCCGGTGGCCCAACGCCGGCCGATCGCCCGTCCACCAGCCCGGACAGCATGACCACGACCGCCACCGCCAGTCCCGGTGCGACCGTCGACGCTGAGAGCGGCGGCGGAGCGACCGCCGGAAGCAGTCCCACCGCGAGCCACTCTTCCGCGAGCAAGTCCGCCCCCGACGGCGGCGTTCCCAACGAGCGCGGTACCGCTGCAGGGGAAAGCGACGCCTCCGCGGGGAAGGTGATCGCAGAAACGGCGGACATCCCCGTCGGCGGCGGTCTGGTCCTGGTGGAGCAGCAAATCGTCGTCACCCAGCCTGAACCGGACGTGTTCCGGGCGTTCACCGCAGTTTGTACACATCAGGGCTGCACAGTGACCGAGATCAGCGATGGCGCGATCCATTGCCCGTGTCACGGCAGCACGTTCGCCGTCGAGGACGGCACGGTGCTGGGCGGTCCTGCGACCGGACCACTGCCGAGTGCCCGGATCCAAGTGCGCGGAGCCCGCATCGAGATCGCGGCGGACACCTAGAAGAAGGCGTGCCGCCCGGGCACGCGGGACAACGTACGCAGTCGGAGTGCAGGTCGGCCTTCGCTCCGCAGACCACCGCCCGTGCCGGCGGCAGCCGTGTCCGCTACTCGACACAGCTGGGCTCCGCACCGGATGCGGTGAAAGAAACCCCCACAAGCATGCAGGGGCGATCATGTCCGACGCGCCTGGCATCGGGGCACAGATGTGGAACGCCCGCGCGAACCCCTGCCCACCGAAACGAAGAACCCCGGCCCCAACCGGGACCGGGGTTCAAATGATCCTGCTTCGGTGTCCGAGGGGGGACTTGAACTCTCCTCTCGGGCACCAGCCCCCAACCACTCTGACCTGGGAAAACGCCCGCTGACAGGCTTGATTTCGGCGGGCGCTTCTCCTGTTCTTTCCTGCTGTTTCAGGGGGTTTCCTGCCCTTGTTGGTCATGCGTTGGTCACGTGACCAACCCTCCTCCGAGGCGTCCGTACCTGGGTCGCGTCAGGCCTCCCGGACGGCGCCACGGGGCTACGCCCAGTCTGCACGGTCGCGGACGTGACCGCGTACCGGGGTGGGCTGGAGCGGTCGGAGACCTGTTTATGCGAGGACACGCATAGTCGCGTTCACGCATAGACGCGTAGTGTCACCCCCTCTACTGTCGTTGGCCAGGCGGCCCAAACGGGGCCAGAGCAAGGGGGTTTGGCATGTCCGAACGTTCGGCACTCACCCGGCTCACGGGCAACGGCAACGGCGAGTGCGGAGAGAAGGACTGCCCGAACGTGTACCGCACGGCCACCGGCTCGTTCGTGGTGCAGGGCGACGTGTCCGACGCCTTCACCCCGCCCACCGGGGAAGGGCTCGTGGAAATCCCGGAGGCGGTTCTCAGGGAGGCGTTCCGTGCACTTGGATGGTGACGCGTGGAATGACTGCTTCGATTCCATGGAGCGTGAGGCGTGGCGGCTGGAAACGCTGCCCGGCTACACCATGCCCCAGGAAGCGGAAAAGCTGAAGCGCTTCCTTGCCGGGGAGAGATCCCCGGACGATTACACGTCGGCTTGGATGGACGAGGTTCGGCAATGGACCTTGGAAGGGAAGAGCGTCGGCAGGGTGCACGTCGTGACTCGCCCGCTCTCGGACTACCTCCGGTTCGAGTTCGAGTATTACTACCGACACCACGTGAAGGCGGGCGAGGATATCCGCATTCTCGACCTCACCGACCGAGAGAACCCGGGACTTCCGGAACAGGACTTCTGGATGTTCGATGAGTCCAAGGTGGTTCTGATGAACTACCGGGCGGACGGGACGCAGATAAACCGAGAACTGTACGAGGGTGACCCTGAGCCGTATCGGCAGTGGAAGCGGATTGCCGTTGCCGAGTCGGTTCCCTTCCTGGAGTACGTGAGCGGGTGACGTTCGACCCTGAACAGTTGGGGCAGCCGAAGCAAGAATTGGCCGCCCTGCTGAAAGAACTACGCAAGCGAGCCGGCCTCACTGGGGACCGGCTCGCTCGGCGTTGCAACATGTCCCAATCGAAGATCAGTCGGATCGAGAACGGGAAAGCGCAACCGAGCCTCCTCGACCTGGAGAGAATCCTCCGAGCTGTCGTTGCTCCGCCCGAGGTCATCGAGGAGGTCATTGCCCTCGCGAGGCTGGCCAATACCGAGTGGCAAGACCTGCGCTCGCTGCGCCGCAGAGGACTGGAAAAGAAGCAGACTGAACTTGCTGCGCTCGAATCCTCCTCTACCGAGTTCCGTTTCTTCCTGCTGTCAATGATTACGGGACTGCTGTCCACCCCTGAGTACATCCGGGCCAGCCTCGCCCATTCTCCGGCTGATGTCACTAAGACGATCGCGAGGAAGCTTGAGCGGCAGGAGATTCTTTATGACACGAAGAAGCGGTTCACCTTCATCCTCACCGAACAGGCCGTGAGGTGGCCGCTTCTACCCCCGGCCGCGATGGCGATGCAGATTGACCGGCTGGCCTCACTGACTCACCTGCCGAATGTGAAGCTCGGTGTCATCCCAATCGCGGGACACAAGCCAATGGCTCCAATGGACACCTTCACTGTCTACGACAACACCCTGGCCACTGTGGAGAACACCACCGGTGTCGTGATCCTGAGAGATCCACGCGATATTGAAATGCATTTGGAACTGTTCTCGACACTGGAGGGGTACGCGCTGTTCGGGGCCGAAGCGCGAGCTTTGTTGACGGAGTGGGCTGCCGCCTTCCGCTCATGATCTTTAGTCCATGACGGGAAAGAACTACACAGCCGCCGCTTTCTGGGCCAATGATTTCCCCCATGACAGCGACCGAGCGAAACGAGAAGCGAGACCGCGTCGGCGTGGGCCGGTTGCTGGACTACCGGCAGACGTTCGGCCCTGATGGTGAGGTGCGCTCATGACCGGGCGTATGACTCTGCGGGTGTCGCACGACGGCGGCCGGACCTATGGCCCGGTGCGTGAGGTTCAGGTGGAGCCGCGCAATGCGGTGATCCTGGGTTCACCGACCAAGTACCCGCCGTGCGGGTGCTCCCGGTGCACGGGCAGCGGCTCGTTGTCTGCCAGCGCTCTCCGCCCCGTGGCGGTGGAGCTTGAGCCGGAGTGATGCGCGGCCTGCGCCTGTGAGTGCTGCGTCGCTTCGGCCGGTACGCGGGTCCGCTCTACCTGGCCATGATCCTCGGCAGCGTGGCCCTGTTCCTCGCCGGAGCCCTAGCGATGCGGTAGCGGCCTCACTGGTTACCGCCCTCCCTGCTTCCCGCCTGATCCCTGGCGGGAGTTCCCGAGAAGAGAGAGGTAAGTCCGATGGTGGAAGAGAACGCCGTTTCGGTCGCCCCCGAAGGGGGTGGCCTGCTCGTCGCAAAGCGGAAGATCGTGGCCGCGCGCACTCGTGCCGAGCAGGAGTCGGACGTCAGCGGTGGCCGTTCCGACGGCAACGACTGACAGGAGCGCCCACGTTGGTTGATGCAGCCTCGTGGGCGGGGCGTCTGGGCGGGGACAAGTTCCTCGCCCGGACGTACCACCGCTGCTACGCGCACTTCCCCGGAGCCGCCGACACGGCGGGGCTGTTCTCCTGGGACGACCTGAATCGGATCATCGCTACGCAACGGCTGGAGCCGCCCCGGCTGCGCCTGTCGGTCGACGGTGAGATGGTCCCGATCCACCGCTACGCGATCCCCACCACGAACCGCCGGTCGGTCACGTGGTCCCGCATCCAGCCGTCCGACTTCCATGCCCAGCTCAGGGACGGGGCGTCGCTGGTCCTCGACGCGGTGGAGAAGATCCACCCCGCCGTGGGAGCGGCTGCCGAAGGGCTGCAACGCTTCCTCGGAACCTCTGTGCAGGCCAACGTGTATGCCTCGTGGACTGAGCGGGAGGGCTTCGGCCGGCACTGGGACGACCACGACGTGGTGGTGGTCCAACTGCACGGCTCGAAGCGGTGGCGCCTGTGGGGCGTGACCCGTGAAGCGCCCACCTTCCGGGACGTGGAGTCGCCGGAGGAGCCGGAGGGCGACCCGGTGGCGGACCTCGTTCTGTCCCCGGGCGACGTGTTTTACCTGCCGCGCGGCTGGTGGCACTCGGTCACCGCTGACCAGGGGACGGAATCTCTCCACCTGACGTTCGGCATGGTCACGCATACCGGCGCTGACCTCATGCTGTGGGTCGTCGATCAGCTTCGGGCGTCCCTCGCGTTCCGCAAGGACATTCCACGGTTCGGCGCGCTGGCGGAACAGGGGGACTTCATCGACGCCGTACGCCGTGAGGTGGCCGACATGATGGCGGACCCCCGCCTCGTGGAGCGGTGGGCGGAGTCGATCGACACGACCGACCTGGGCCACGCGATTCCCTCGCTGCCGTACGTGGACGAGCTCCCCGCACGGAGGGAGATCACGGTCAAGCTCACCGCTCCGAGGGGTCGCCTGACCCCGAACCGTGCAGAGGGCACAGTCACCTTCTCGGCGGCCGGTACGGCGTGGGACTTCGCCGAGTCCGCCGCGCCCGCGCTGGGCACGCTGCTGACCAACCAGCCGACCACGCTCGGGGAGCTTGCCGACTCCGCCGGACTGGAGGTCAAGGACGTGGCCGAACTGGTCTCCGCCCTCATCGACGGCCATGCCGTCGCAGTCGTGGGGACCGCGCTGTGACCGCCGCGCTCTGCCTGGGGACATACCGCGTACGTGCCGTCAGTCAGGCGGCACGCACCGCCCTGGCTGCCGGTAGCCCGTGGGTGGACACGGCACCCAACTACGCCCACGGTCGGGCGCATGAGGAGTTGCGCCCGGTTCTCGGGGAGTACCCGACCGTGCGGGTAGCTACGAAGGCGGGGTTCTTCACGGCGGAGCAAGGCCGCACCGCCCTGGCCGAAGGCGTGCTCACCCGGTATGAGACGGCCAGCAGGCACAGCCTTGAACGGGGCTTCGTCCGATGGCAGACGGAGCGCTCGTTGGCCGCGCTCGGGCGTGTGGACCTGGTGTTCGTACACAACCCGGAGCACCACGGGCACGGCCTTGACCGTGCTGCTCTGCACTGGCGTGTTCGGGAAGCCTTCACGGCGTTGGAAGAGTTCGCCCATGCGGGCAGGATCGGCGGGTACGGCGTCGCCACGTGGACGGGGCTGCGCTCGGGAGCGTTCAGCGTGCCCGAGCTTCTCACGCTGGCGCGGAAGGCGGCGGGTTCCGCCGACCATCACTTCACGGCCTTGCAGATGCCCGTCAGCCTGATCATGGACGAGCCGATCACGCAAGCACTCAACGGCGGCGGGCCGCTCATGCAGGCGAAGGACGCGGGGCTGATCACGTTCGGCTCCGCTCCCCTGCACGGCGGCACACTCCTGGACGCCATGACACCTGAACTGGTGAACCTCATCCGCCCCGGCCTGTCGGCCGCAGCCGCTGCCCTACTGGCTGCTGGCTCGTGTCCTGGCCTCGACGTCGTCCTCACTTCCGCGAGCACCCGCGACCACTGGGACGATGCGGCAAAGGCTCTGGCTGCCCCGCTGGCAGCCCAGGAACTGAGGAGGGTGACTGATGAACTCGCCGCTGAATAGGGACATGCAGACCCTGATGGAAGCCGCCCACGACCGGGCGGCCAAGGCACTGGGCCTCACCTGCACGGGTCCGATGGCATGGGGCTTCCTCGGCGTCACCCTCGGACGCCAAGCGGGGGACCGGTGGCTACGGGTCAGCCGGACGGCGAAGCGCAACGCGGGCAGGAAGCAGGGGGAAGGCATCGTGGGAGCCTCCCTGCTCGTGCCCAACGCTGTCCCGCGCCCGCGCCTGTACGAGGTGCACGACTGGACTGACGGCGAGTGGGCTTTCGAGGCCGAAGTCCTCGACTACGTCACGCAACCCATCGTGTCCCCGGACCGAGCCGACATCGACCACGACCCCGGCTTGCCTGACGAGTGGTTGGCGGACCTTCGCCGAGCCCTTGCCTTGCTCGCTGAAGCGGAGGGGGTGAAGGTCACCGTCCGGGACGGCTGGATCGAACGGGCCTTCCCCCAGTTCCTCGGCGTCCCGGCCCCCGCCAAGGTGGAGCGGGTGACCGGTCATGGTGACCTGCACTGGGGAAACCTCACGGCTGCGCCCCTGTGCCTGCTGGACTGGGAGCGCTGGGGCCTGGTGCCCTTCGGCTATGACGCCGGACTCCTCCACGCGAACAGCCTGCTGGTGCCCGAGGTGGCGGACCGCATCCGGCTGGAGTTCGCGCCGATCCTCGACACCCCTGCCGGCCGAATCGGGGAACTCGCGGCCCTGGCCGAGATGCTGCAAGCCGTAGCCCGTGGCTGGTACCCCGACCTTGCACCCCACCTCGTCGCCCGCGCGGAGGCGCTCACCGGAGTGCGCCCGCCCGTCCCGGGGCGCTCGGAGGTGAGCGCCTGACTGCGTCCCTGTACGCCCGTCTCAGGCGCTCTCTCCGATGTGCCGGTACAAGGTGGCCCGGGAGATCCCCAGGGCCTTGGCGATGGCGGTGACGCTCTCTCCCTTGGCGTGCCGGGCACGGGCTATGGCTAACTTGTCGTCGTCCACGACGGAGGGGCGTCCACCGTGGTTGCCCTTGCGGGCCGCAGTGTCCAGCCCCTCCAACGTCTTCTCCCGGATGCCTTCCCGCTCCACCTCGGCGGCCACGGCCAGGACGGCGAACACGATGGCTCCCGCCCCGTTCGGGTCGTACACGCCCTGCAAGGGACCGGAGAGCAGTTCCAGTTGGATGCCGTCCGCTTGCAGGGTGGAGGACAACGTCATGAGTTCCGCCGCGTTGCGGGCAAGACGCTTCATCTCCACCACCGTCAGGATGACGGGCTGGTTCGGTGCGGCTGTCTTGATCTCCCGCGCCAGAGCCAACGCCTTCTCCAGTTCCGGCCGCTCCTTCGCACGGGTGCTGATCTTCTCCGAGAACACCCGCGTGCAGTCGGCACGGGCAAGCATGTCCAACTGGCTCTGGAGTTCCTGCCCGACCGTGCTGCACCTGGCATAGCCCAGTCGGATCGCTGCGCCCGGCACGGCTTCGGACACCACGGGTACCGGATCACCCTGTACCCACCGCAGCCGCTCCACCTGACGCCGAAGCTTGTCGTTCTCGGCCTCGGCGGCCAATTCTTCCGAGCAGGATCCCGCTCCGCGGCCGAAGCGTCGCCGCTTCTCGGCCGAGTACAAGTTGCGCATCGTCGCCGAGTACGACGCCGCCCCCGCCGGAGACAAGGGCAGCCGCTCGGCCCCAAGAGCGTCCGCCACATCCACAACATCATCTCAGCGGCGCTGGACTCGGTAACCGGACCGAGGAAGCTCCTCACGGTCAACCCGGCCCACACTGCCAACCCGCCCACGGAGCGGCAGATCAAGGCCGCTACGCCGGACTTCCCCACGCTGAACGATCACGAGACGGCGCACTTCCTCCGGGAGATATGGAAACCGTGCGGCAACCGGGCCTGTGACGGCGGGCTGACCCACCACTGCCTTCGGGACGCCCCGCTGTGGACCTCGTACGCGGCCACCTCATGCCGCCGCAGCGAAGTGCTGGGGTGGAAGTGGTCGCTCATCCACTGGGATGAGTGCGCCATCGAACTGGGCTGGGTCGTGGTCGAGGAAGGCAACAGCTACCGGCTGCGGAAGCTCACCAAGGACGGAGACGACAACGCGATCATCTACGTGGACCAAGCCCTGATGAACGTCCTGAAGTGGCAGAAGGAACGCCAGGACGCGGAGCGGGAACGCCTCGGGGATCTCTGGGTGGACCATGACCTTGTGTTCGCCCGCGACGGCTTCAAGCTGTACCGGGGCGAGGCAGGCGGACCACAGGACCCCGAGAAGGTGTCGGCCCGCTGGCGGACGGCACGCAACCGCCTGCACCTGCCGGACAACTTCCGGCTGCACGACTGGCGGGCATCGAAGATCACGAACGATCTCGACAACCACGAGAACCCGGTAGAGGTCTCGGCCAACGCCCGGCACCACTCGCCGGGCCACACCATGGCGCGGTACGGCAGGCGTCGCGCCGAAGGGGCGAAGAAGCTGGCTGCTTCCAGCGCTGCCCGTCTCGGCCTGTCATCCCTGGTCTGACCAGGAAGTTCGCTCCGCTGTTGGTCACGTGGTTGGTCACGCCACAGCCGGAGAAACAGAAAAACCCCAGATCAACTGGGGTCTCTGCTGGTGTCCGAGGGGGGACTTGAACCCCCACGCCCGATAAAGGGCACTAGCACCTCAAGCTAGCGCGTCTGCCATTCCGCCACCCGGACCAGGTGTCCGTCGTCCTGCGGGGCGCTCCCCGCGGCGACATGGACAACCATACCAAGCTTTGGGAGCGCCTCTCACCTGCGTATCCGGGTCTCCGGAGCGGGTCCGCCGGGTGGGAGGGAGGGGGACTTAGAGTCTCACCATGGGTGACTGGATGACTACCGGGGGCTTGCGGGAGGGGCGGCGGCCGAGGGCGCTGTCGCCGTTGCGGGAGCACCTGCGGGACACGTTCTGGTTCGCGCCCGCGGCGACCATGGTGCTGGTCTTCGTGGTGTGGACGGGGGCGTCGAGCCTCGACACCAGGATCGTCGAGACCCTGCAGAAGGCGGGCGAGTACGACACGATCCGCGATCTGGTCGGGTTCGCCGAGGACACGCGGACGGTGGCCAACACCATCAGCTCGGCGATGATGACGTTCATCGGTGTGGTGTTCAGCATCTCGCTGGTGGCCGTGCAGATGGCGAGCGGGCAGTTCACGCCCCGCGTGGTGCGGTTCTACGTGCGCAGCCGCATCACGAAGGCCACTTTCGCCGTCTTCCTGTCGACGTTCCTGTTGTCCCTGCTCGTCCTGACGTCGGCCACCGGCGAGACCGACCCGCGGCGCGTGACCACGGTTCCGCTGGTGCAGTCCCTTCTCATGATCGTCATGCTGGGGCTGAGCCTGGTGCTGTTCGTGATGTACGTGAACGCGACGCTGCGGCTCATGCGGGTCAGCCACGTCATCGACCGGATCACGGCGGAGTCCTTCCGCATGGTCGCGCTCATGCCCACCGCCGGGCCCCCGGGCGCCGAGAAGGAACTCGGGCCCGTGACGGCGTGGGTGGCGCACCGGGGGCGGGCGGGCGTACTGCGCGACGTGAACATCTCCCGGCTGGTCAGGGCGGCCCGGCAGCGGGGGGTCGTGCTGCGGATGGTCCCACGGATCGGCGACTTCGTGGTCCCCGGTACGCCGTTGCTCGCCGTGCACGGCGGGCCGGCGCCGTCGGCGCGCTCGCTGAGCTACACCGTCTCCGTCGGTGTGGAGCGGACCTTCCACCAGGACCTCGCCCTCGGGCTGCGGCAGCTGGCCGACATCGCGTTGCGCGCGCTGTCCCCGGGCGTGAACGACCCGACGACGGCGGTGCAGGCCGTCGACCGCATCGTGCAGTTCCTCGCGACGCTGTCCCGCCGGCCGCTGCACGCGTCGCTGCACCGCGACCGGCAGCGCACCGTGCGGCTGGTGCAGCCGGTGCCGAGCTGGTCCGAGCTGGTGGATCTCGGGTTCGCCGAGATCAGGGGCGCCGCCATCGGCAGTCCGCAGGTCACCAGGAGGCTCGTCGCCGCGCTGGACGACCTGCTGCTGGTCGCCCCGGAGGACCGCCGCCCGCCGCTGGAGCGTCATCGCGAGCTGCTGGCCGAGGCGGTGAGGCAGGCGGTTCCCGCCGCCGCGGACCGCGACTTCGCCCTGCGGCCCGACCGGCAGGGCATCGGATAGGCACCCCGTGACGGGGCAACGCCACGTGCCGGACCGGGCTCAGGAGCCGGAGCGGGCGTGGTAGGCGCGCCGGGTCCGCTCGGTGTGCTCGCGCATCAGCCGGGTGGCGAGTCCGGCGTCGCGGTCGGCGATCGCGGCGGTCAGGGCCTGGTGCTCGGCCCACGAGCGGTCGCCGCGCTGCCGGGCGACCGGCGCGTGGTACCAACGGACCCGGCGTTCCACCCGGGCCGCGAGCCCGGCGAGGACGGCGTTGCCGGCCAGCTCCACGACCCGGGTGTGGAAGCGGGCGTTGAGGGCGACGATGCCGTCCACGTCGGCGGTCTCGACGGCCGTCATGCCCTCGGCGACGATCGCCTTCAGTGCCTCGATGCCCGCGCCGTCGGCGTTGAGCGCGGCGAGCCGGGCGGACTCGGCCTCCAGCAGCGTACGGACCGTCAGCAGCTGGTCGGCCTCCTCCTCGGTCGGCTCGTGAACGAACGCGCCCTGGGCGGGGCGCAGTTCGACCCACCCTTCGGTGTCGAGCCGCTGCAGCGCCTCCCGCACGGGCTGCCGGGAGACGCCGAGGCGCCCGGCCAGTTCGCTCTCGACGAGGTGGGCGCCGGGCTCCAGGGCCCGGGTCGTGATGAGGTCGAGAAGCGTCTCGTAGACGCGTTCGCGCAACGGGCCGGGCCGTTCGAGTCGGGGTGCCGCGCCCTGCGGCGGTCCTGACGGCAGCATCGGTTCCCCTCCTGAGCGAGCGCCGGCCGCCCGGTATCGGTGGTCCTGCGGCCCAGCCTACGGGGCGCAGGGGATCCGGGGCGCGAACTCGGCCCGCCGGCCACCCGATGAACCGGACCCGCTCACGGGCAGCGCACGATCTGTCCCGCGTACGACAGGTTGCCGCCGAAACCGAACAGCAGCACGGGGTCGCCGGTGCGGATCCGGCCCCGCTCGACCAGCTTGGACAGGGCGAGCGGGATGCTGGCGGCGGAGGTGTTGCCGGAGTCGGTGACGTCGCGGGCCACCACGGCGCCGGTGGCGCCGATGCGCGCCGCGAGCGGTTCGATGATGCGCAGGTTGGCCTGGTGCAGGACGACGGCGGCGAGGTCCTCGGGGGCGAGTCCGGCGCGTTCGCAGGTCTGGCGGGCGAGCGGGGGCAGGCGGGTGGTGGCCCAGCGGTAGACGGCCTGTCCCTCCTGCGCGAACCGGGCGGGCTGGCCCTCGATCCGCACCGCGTGCCCCATCTCCGGCACCGATCCCCACAACACCGGCCCGATACCGGGCTCGGCGCCGTCGGGGCAGGGCTCGACCACGGCGGCGCCCGCTCCGTCACCGACGAGGACGCAGGTGGTGCGGTCCGTCCAGTCGGTCACGGCGGACATCTTGTCGGCGCCGATGACCAGTGCGCGGCGGGCGGCACCCGCCCGGAGGGTGTGGTCGGCGGTGGCGAGGGCGTGGGTGAAACCGGCGCACACCACGTTGACGTCCATGGTGGCGGCCTGCGGGACACCGAGGCGGGCGGCGACGCGGGCGGCGGTGTTCGGGGACCGGTCGACTGCGGTGGAGGTGGCGACGAGCACCAGGTCGATCTCGCCGGGGGTGAGGCCGGCCGCGGCGAGGGCCTTGGCGGCGGCGTGCGCCGCGAGTTCGTCGACGGGCTCGTCGGGGCCGGCGATGTGCCGCGTCCGGATGCCCACGCGGCTCCTGATCCACTCGTCACTGGTGTCGACCATGCCGGCGAGGTCCTCGTTGGTGAGCACCTCGGCGGGCTGGTAGTGGCCGATGGCGGCGATCCGCGAGCCGTTCATTGGGTGGTTCCCCCTCGTTGCCTCGGTCAGCGGGATTCACCAGTCTGATCAGTGACCGACGGGTAGCAGGGCGCGTGAAGCAACAGGAATCGGGCGCACGAGTTGTCGGCTTCCCGCAGACCCCGGGGACGCTCCCGGACGCTCCGGGTCGTGTGTCCGCACGGGTGTCCGCACGCCGCCCGAACCTGAGTGCGGGCCGCCGTGCGGGGCCGGACCCACGCCCCGGCGTCCGCGCCTCGGTCCGGGTCGTGCCGCGGGCCTGCCGCGGCAGGCCCGCGCCCCGCACTCCGAGGTCGCGCCCCCGGTGTGCGGCACCCCGCGCCACAGGTACGCGACAATGGGGACCTGGAGGCCACCCCGCGGCACAACGGCCGGGTGACCTGCGGCAACCCGCCGCATCGAGGGCCGCCCCGGCCACCCGCACGGACAGAACCGGGACTGAGACACGACATGGGACGAGTCACGGAACGACGCAAGGTGATCCGCATCCGGGACGGTGCCGTCTCCGCGCGCCCCGACACGCTCGTCGCCGAGGAACCGCTGGAGATCCGGCTGAACGGCAGGCCGCTGGCCATCACCATGCGCACCCCGGGCGACGACTTCGCACTGGCCGCGGGCTTCCTCGTCAGCGAGGGGGTGCTCGGCGAGCAGGGCGACGTGCAGAACATCGTGTACTGCGCGGGCGCCACAGCCGACGGCTCCAACACGTACAACGTGGTGGACGTACGGACGTCCCCGGGCGTGTCCGTCCCGGACATCACCCTCGAACGGAACGTCTACACGACGTCGTCGTGCGGCCTGTGCGGGAAGGCGAGCCTGGACGCGGTGCGCACGACGGCCCGCTGGGCGATCGCCGACACGCCCCCGGTCCGCGTCACGCCCGAGCTGCTGGCGGACCTGCCGGACCGGTTGCGCGCCGCGCAGCGGGTGTTCGACCGGACGGGTGGACTGCACGCGGCAGCGCTGTTCTCGGAGGACGGCGCGCTGCTGGACGTCCGGGAGGACGTGGGACGTCACAACGCCGTCGACAAGCTGGTGGGCCGGGCCCTGGAGAGCGGCCGGCTGCCGCTCTCCAGGGCGATCCTGCTGGTGTCCGGGCGGGCCTCGTTCGAGCTGGCGCAGAAGGCCGTGATGGCGGGCGTTCCGGTGCTGGCGGCGGTGTCCGCCCCGTCCTCGCTGGCGGTGGACCTGGCCGTGGAGACGGGCCTGACGCTGGTCGGTTTCCTGCGGGGCAGCTCCATGAACGTGTACGCGGGCGGGGATCGCGTCGCCCTTCGCCACGCGGTCGCGCGGGGCTGAGCGCCCACCCGCGGCTCACCCCGTCCCGCCGACCCGCGCAGGCGCCGCGCCCCGCCTCTGCCCGCCGTGCCGCACCCCCTCCTCGCCGTGCCGCACCGCCGCTCGGCACGGCGCCGGGGCCGAGGTCACCGCGAGGGCGACGCCGTACCGGCCCCGGGGCGCGCCGTCTCCGACGGCACCGGGGCAGCGGCCGGCTCCGCCTCCGGGTCGTGCGCGCGGCGCTTGGCGATCACCGCGCACACCATGAGCTGCATCTGGTGGAAGAGCATCAGCGGCAGCACCGCCAGCGAGGCGTGCGCGCCGAACAGGACGCCGGCCATCGGCAGCCCGGCGGCGAGGGACTTCTTCGAGCCGGCGAACTGGATGGCGATGCGGTCCTCGCGCCCGAAGCGCAGCGCCTTCGCCCCGTACCAGGTCAGCAGCAGCATCACGGCGAGCAGTACGGCCTCCACGGCGAGCAGTCCACCGAGGCGGGCCGGGCTGACCTGGTGCCAGATGCCCTGCACCATGCCCGCGCTGAAGGCGGTGTAGACGACGAGGAGGATCGAGCCGCGGTCGACGCGGCCCAGCACCCTCCTGTGCCGGGCGACGAAGCCGCCGATCCGGGGCCGCAGCAGCTGCCCGGCCAGGAACGGCACCAGCAGTTGCAGCACGATCTTCACCAGCGCGTCGGTGGAGAAGCCGCCGCTGCCGCTGACGAGCAGAGCCGCCGCGAGCAGCGGGGTGACGACGATGCCGACCAGCGAGGAGAAGGATCCGGCGCAGATCGCGGCGGGCACGTTGCCGCGGGCGATGGAGGTGAAGGCGATCGAGGACTGGATCGTGGAGGGCACCAGGGTGAGGAAGAGCAGACCCTGCTGGAGCTGGTGGGTCAGCAGGCCCGGGACGAGCACGCCGGTGGTCAGACCGAGCAGCGGGAAGGCGACGAAGGTGCAGGCCAGGACGGTGACGTGGAGCCGCCAGTGGCGCAGACCGCCGAGGGCCTCGCGGGTGGACAGCCGGACGCCGTAGAGGAAGAACAGCAGGGCGATCGCCGCGGTGGTGGCGCCGGAGGCGACGTCGGCGGCCGTGCCGCGCGCGGGGAGCAGGGCGGCGAGACCCACCGTGCCGAGCAGCAGCACGATGTAGGGGTCGATCGGCATCCAGCTCGGCCACTGCAGGCGTTTCACGGTGCTCCACGTGCTTCGTCGGTGGTCTGCGCGGGCCGTCAGGACCGTCGCGGCGGAGCCTGGAAGGCCCTCCTCCATCGTCCTCCCCGGGGCACTGATCGGGAATCCGGTACACCGCTCTGACTGTCATCATGATGGGTGATGACCGGGTACGGTGGCCGGTGTGTACGACCCCTCGCAGCTGCGGACCTTCCTGGCGGTGGCACAGACGCTGAGCTTCACGCAGGCCGCGCGGCGGCTCGGGCTGCGCCAGTCGACCGTCAGCCAGCAGGTGCGCCGTCTGGAGGAGGCGACCGGGCGCACGCTGTTCAGCCGGGACACCCATTCGGTGGAGCTGACGGAGGACGGCGAGGCGATGCTCGGCTTCGCCCGGCGGATCCTTGAGGTGCACGAGCAGGCCGCGGCGTTCTTCACCGGGACCCGGCTGCGCGGGCGGCTCCGGTTCGGCGCGTCGGAGGACTTCGTGCTGACCCGGCTGCCGGAGATCCTGGAGGGCTTCCGGCACGACCACCCCGAGGTCGACCTGGAGCTGACGGTCGAGCTGTCGGGCACGCTGCACGAGCAGCTGGCGGCGGGCCGGCTCGACCTGGTGCTCGCCAAGCGGCGCCCGCAGGATCCGCCCGGGGAGCTGGTGTGGCGGGACGACCTGGTGTGGATCGGCGGCCAGCGGCTGCGTCTGGAGCCCGGCCGCCCGGTACCGCTGATCGTCTTCCCGCCGCCGGGCATCACGCGCGCCCTCGCCCTGGAGGCGCTGGAGCGGCAGGGGCGGGCATGGCGGATCGTGTGCACGAGCGGAAGCCTGAACGGGCTGATCGCCGCGGCACGGGCGGGCCTGGGGGTGATGGCCCATTCGCGCGGCTTGATCCCGCCGGGGCTGGCGCGGGTGCCCGACCGGTTCGGGCTGCCGGAGCTGGGCCGGGTCGATTTCGTACTGGTCCACGGCCGGCGCGGCGGCTCCGCCCAGGGCGCGGCCGATGCGCTGGCGGCGGCGATCCTGGCGGGCGGGGACCGCTTGCAGCGGCGCCAAAGGGCCCATCCCGGGTAGAGGGCCGCCCGGCACCGCCCGGCACGGAGCCGGGTCCCGTGCGCGCCGGGCGGGGACGGGACGCGCTGCCTCACGCGGGCCGCGGGCCCGGCGCTCCAAGGGGCGCGGCGGACGCGACGTCCCGCAGGTCCGGCCGGATTGCGGGCCCGCCAGGTGAGGGGACGGCCGGCGAGGGTCCGGGGGCCGCGGGGTGCGCTGGCGGGGCGGTCGGCCGTGCCGGGTTCAGTGACCGACGTCGTGGCGGCCGGCGGCGACGAGTCCGCTCTCGTAGGCGAAGACCACGATCTGGGTGCGGTCCCGCAGGCCGAGCTTGGTGAGGACGCTCGACACATGCGACTTGACGGTCGCGGCCCCGATGCGGAGGTGCTCGGCGATCTCCGCGTTGCTGGCCCCGCGAGCGACGGCGACCACCATCTCCTTCTCCCGTTCGGTCAGCCGCTCGACGCGCCCCGCGACGGCCGGGGTGACGGCGCGGCCCTGCGCGAACCGGCCGATGAGGCGCCGGGTGATCGACGGCGCGAGCATGGCCCCGCCGTCGGCCACGGTGCGGATGGCGACGGCGAGTTGCTCGGGGGGAATGTCCTTGAGGATGAAGGCGGTGGCACCGGCGCTCAGTGCTCGGTAGACGTACTCGTCGGGGTCGAAGGTGGTCAGGATCAGCACCCGGACGTCCCAGTCGGCCTTCTCCAGGATTCTGGACGTCGCCTCCAGGCCGTCCATCCCGGGCATGCGGATGTCCATGAGGACGACGTCCGGGCGGTGCCGGTGGGCGGCCTCGATCGCCTCCTGCCCCGTCCCGGCCTCGGCGACGACCTCGATGTCGTCCTGCACGCGCAGGATCATGGAGAAACCGGTGCGGACCAGGGCCTGGTCGTCGACCACGACGACGCGGATGCTCATGCGGACTCCCCTCCGGCGGGCAGGCGGGCGAGCACGCGGAACCCGCCGCCGGGCCGCGGTCCCGCATCGAGGCTGCCGCCCAGCAGGAGCGCCCGCTCGCGCATGCCGACGATGCCGTGGCCCGCCCCGACGCCGTGGCCGCCCGGCGCCGGCGGCGCGGCAGGGCCCCGGCCGTCGTCGACGATCTCGACGGTGACGTCGCCGTTCCCGTCGCTGCGGACGTACACCTGCGTGCGCGCCCGCGGTCCGCAGTGCTTGAGCACGTTGGTCAGCGCCTCCTGGACGATGCGGTACACCGACAACTCCACCCGTGCCGGAAGGGGGATGCGGCTGTCGCCGCCGAGCGACACGTCCAGGCCCGCTTCCCGCATCTGCTCGACGAGCGCCGGAAGGTCCGTCAGAGCGGGCTGCGGGCCCAGGCCGCCGTGTTCGCCGTCGGGGCGCAGCACGCCCAGCAGGTGCCGGAGTTCGTCCAGCGCCTGGCGGCCCGCCTCCTCCACGGCCGCCATCGCCTGGAGCGCGCTCTCGGGGTCGTCGGGCGCCACCATCCGCGCCGCACCGGCCTGCACGGTCATCATGCTCACCCGGTGGGCGACCACGTCGTGCAGTTCGCGGGCGATGTGGGTGCGCTCCTCGGCGACGATCCGGTTCGCCTCGGCCGCCTGCTCCCGGCGGAACTGCGCCGCCCGCTCCTGACGCAACCGCAGACGCCGGCCGGTGTACCAGGCCACGAACAGGACCAGGGCGCCGAAGCCGATCTCCCCCCAGGGGAGGGCGTCGATGAGACCGTCGGCGGTGACCACGGCGAGCGCCGCGGCGACGCCGAGACCGACGCGTCCGTCGTGCGCGGCGTAGCGGCCCGCGCTGTAGAGGGCGACGATCGTGATGCCTCCCAGGTCGGAGAAGCCGCTGCCGAGGGTCAGGGCCCAGCCGGTCACCGCCGTTCCCAGGACGGCGACCGGAGCGGTCCGCCGCCACCAGAGCGCGGTACCGGCCACGGCGAAGACCAGCAGGGCCGCGGGGGCGACATCGCCGATGGCGCGGACGACGACCGCGTCGCCGGGTGCGTCCTGGAAGAGCGTGGTCGTGACGGTCACGAAGGCGGCGAGTACGGCGTCCGCGGCGCGCGGCCAGCGCGCGAAAGGTCCGCGGAACCTCCGCGTGGCGCGGCCGGGCGGTGTCTCGGTGGGCAGCGCCGTGCGGTTCATCATCGCTCCAGGAAGGGCGTCCACGGCCCCGGCTCGGATCGTCGGGATGTGCGGGGCGAGTCATTGTAGGGACGGGCCGAGCGCCCGGTCACCCGTCGGCGGGGGGACGCCGGGCTCCTTCCGGAGGCGGAGGCGGCGCCCTCCTCCCCCCGCCCCGGGGGCGACGGAAGACCCCCTCCGGTGGCGGGAGACCCCGGCGGCGCCGGGCCCACACGATGGGACCGCCCGTTCGTTCCGCCGCCGCGCCGATGACACCCGGCGGCCGTCGCACCTCCCGGGGCCGTCCCGGCGGGTCGTGTCCTGCCCGGCGCCGCACCTCTGACAGGAGCTCCTTGTCCATGAACCGATTCACCCGGCGTATCGGCGATGCGAGCGCCCGCCGGCCCTGGGTCACGATCGCCTCCTGGGCGGTCGCCCTCCTGTGCCTGCTGTCCCTGGCGGCCACAGTGGGCGGCTCGTTCGCCGACGACCTCGTGGCGCCCGGCAGCCAGAGCCGGAAGGCGATGGAACTGCTGGAGGAGCGCTTCCCCGAGGAGTCCGGCGGCACGGCCATGGCCGTCTTCGCCGCGCCCGGGGGACAGCGCCTGGACCGTCACCGTCCGGCCGTGGACGCGGCGGTCGCCCGCATCGCGGGCGTGGCCCATGTCGCCTCGGTGGCCGGCCCGTTCACGACCGGCACGGTGTCGCCCGACGGCCGCATCGGCTTCGCGGCGATCACGTTCGACGTGGCCGCCACGGACCTGGACCCCGGGCAGCTCCGGGCCGTGTCCGAGGCGATCGAGCCGGTGCGCGCGGACGGGGTCGTCGCCGAGCTGGGGGGCGACGCCGCCTTCATCAACGCCGAGACGGAGACCTCGGGCGGGGAGGCGGCCGGTCTGCTGGTGGCCCTGGTGGTACTGGTCGTGGCGTTCGGTACGGTCGTCGCCGCCCTGGTCCCGGTCGTGCTCGCGCTGGTGGCCGTCGCCACCGGTCTGGGGGCCGTCGCACTGCTCGCCGGCGCGCTGGAGGTGTCCACCGTCGCCCCGACGATCGGCGCGATGATCGGACTGGGGGTCGGCGTCGACTACGCCCTGTTCATCACGGTCCGCTACCGCGAACACCGTGCCGCCGGGCAGGACAACGCCACCGCGCTGTCGAACGCCATGGGCTCGTCGGGCGCGGCCGTGGTGTTCGCGGGCGGCACCGTCGTGGCGACGACGGGTGCTCTCGCGCTGACGGGTCTGGGCTTCCTGACCTCGATCGGTGTCAGCACCGCCCTGGTCGTCCTCCTCGCCGTGGGAACCGCGCTCACGCTGCTGCCGGCTCTGCTGTCGCTGCTGGGCGACCGCGTCGACCGCGGGCGCCTGGGTCGCAGGCGTCCGGCGAAACGGGCCGAGGACACCGCGTGGTGGCGTTTCGCGCACCGGGTGTCGAGCCGGCCGCTGCGTCACCTGGCCGTCGGTGCGGCGGTGCTGTGCGCGCTGGGAGCCCCCGCGCTGGGCATGCAGACCGGTTTCCCGGACGCAGGCGACGACTCGCCGCGTACCACGCACCGCCGCGCCTACGATCTGCTGGCGGAGGGCTTCGGCCCGGGCGTCAACGCCCCGCTCGTGATCGTCGCCGACCTGCGCGCCCCGGGGGTGGACGCCCGCGCCGTTCCGGCACTGGCTGAGCGCATCGCCGCGGACCCCGGCATCGCGTCGGTCGGCGCGCCCCGGACCTCCGCCGGCGGGGACACGGTCGTCCTGCCCGCGCTTCCCACCACGGCGCCCGCGGACCCCGCGACGTCCAAGACCCTCGCGCGCGTCCGCGCCCTCGTCCCCGGCAATGTCGCGGTGTCGGGGCTGACCGCCATGACCGACGACCTCACCGAGCAGCTCTCCGACACCCTTCCGGTCCTCGTCGCCGCGGTCGTCGGCGCGTCGTTCCTGCTGCTGACACTGGTGTTCCGGTCCCTCGTCATCCCGCTGAAGGCGGCCGTGATGAACCTGCTGTCGATCGGCGGCGCGTACGGCGTCGTGGTCGCGGTGTTCCAGTGGGGCTGGCTCGGTTCCCTGCTGCATCTGGAAGGTACGCTCCGGATCGCCTCGCCGCTGCCGACGATCTTCTTCGCGGTCCTGTTCGGCCTGTCCATGGACTACGAGGTGTTCCTCCTCTCGCGCATCCGCGAGGAGTACGACGCCACGGGGGACAACACCGAGTCGGTGGCGCGCGGCATGGCGGCGACCGGCCGGGTGATCACCTCGGCCGCTCTGATCATGACGGCGGTGTTCGGGAGCTTCGTCGTCAGTCCCTCCCCGCTGGTGAAGATGATGGGCCTGGGGCTGACGACCGCGGTCGTGCTCGACGCCACGGTCGTCCGGATGGTGGTGGTGCCGGCGGTCATGGCACTGATGGGGCGCGCGAACTGGTGGCTGCCTCGCGTGCTGGACCGGCGGCTCCCCCGCGTCGCGGCGCACGGGTCGCCCGTCCCGGACCAGGCTCGGAGCGGAGCGCCGGCCGCCGCGGGAGCCGACGGGGCGGATCTGCACCGCCTCCCCGGGTGACGGGCCGGCGAGGCTCCCCCGGGTCCTGCCCGGCTCGGCCGGCGGGGTGCGGACGGCGGCGGCGAGGCCCGCCCGCCGTCCGCACCCCGCCGGTCCTCCGGTCCCCGCCTCCCCCGCTCCCCCTGTGCACCGGCCCCCTCACGGCCCGCCGCACCGCCGCGTCCCGAGAGTGACGGAAACGGCCGCGCCGACGCAGAGCGGAGTGAGGGTTCCGGCACCGGGGACGTCACGCAGGGTGCCCGGCCGGTACAGATTCGGTGGAGATTTCGGTGCCGGTCTCCGCCCGGAACTTACGGAACCGTCGGTTTTCTGTCCGACCCTTCCGCATGTGTGCGCATTTTCCCCCGCTGACCGGCCCTGCCGTGAGCGCCGGCGACCGCCGCCGCCCCCTCCCGGCGGCCCGCCGGGTGGGGTAGCTTTCACGGCGCCGTGCGGAGCGCCGCACGAGGGACGTGGCCTCGGGAGGGAGTGGGTTTGCGCGAGTACACCAACCCCCCGTCGGTGTCGGAACCGCCGGTGGGCGGTCTGGCCGATGTCGTCTTCCGGCATGCCGAGACCGATCCGCGGCATGCGGTCCTCGGCCGGAAGGACGCCGGGGGACGGTGGCGGGACGTGACGGCCGTCGAGTTCCGGGACGAGGTCCTCGCCCTGGCCAAGGGACTGCTGGCGAGCGGCATCAGGTTCGGCGACCGCGTCGCGCTGATGTCCCGCACCCGCTACGAGTGGACGCTGTTCGACTTCGCGCTGTGGACCATCGGTGCCCGGGTTGTGCCGGTCTACCCGACGTCGTCGGCCGAACAGTGCTTCTGGATGCTGTACGACGCCGAGGTCTGCGCGGCGATCGTGGAGCACGAGGACCACGCGATGACCGTCGCCACGGTCATCGACCGGCTGCCGCAGCTGCGCCGACTGTGGCAGGTGGACTCGGGCGCCGTGCAGGAGCTGTACGACGCGGGTGCCCACCTCGACGACGACGTGGTGCACCGGCACCGCGAGGCGGTCACCCCGGACACCGTCGCGACGATCATCTACACCTCGGGCACCACCGGCCGGCCCAAGGGCTGCGTCCTGACCCACGGCAACTTCCAGTACGAGGCGGACACCGTCCTGGAGCGGTGGCAGCCGCTGTTCCGCTCCACGCGGGGCGGGGACGCCTCGACCCTGCTCTTCCTGCCGCTGGCGCACGTCTTCGGACGGATGGTGCAGGTCGCCGCCATCCGCGGCAGGGTCCGCTTCGGGCACCAGCCGCAGATGAACGCCGAGGCCCTGCTGCCCGACCTCGCCGCGTTCCGGCCGACGTTCGTCCTGGCCGTGCCGTACATCTTCGAGAAGGTGCTCAACGCCGCCCGCCGCAAGGCCGAACGGGAGGGCAGGTCCGGGCCGTTCGAGAAGGCCGTCGAAGTGGCGGTGCAGTACGCCGAAGCGCTGGAGACCAAGGCCTGGGGCCTCGGGCCGGGCCCGTCGGCGGGGCTGCGGATGCAGCACCAGTTCTTCGACAAGCTGGTGTACGCCAAGGTGCGCGCGGCGTTGGGCGGCCGGATCCGCAACGCCATGTCCGGCGGATCGGCGATGGACCGGAGGCTGGGCCTGTTCTTCGCCGGCGCGGGCGTGCAGATCTACGAGGGGTACGGACTGACCGAGACGACCGCGGCGGCCACCGCCAACCCGCCCGAGCGCACCCGCTACGGCACCGTCGGGCAACCGATCCCCGGCGTCACCGTGCACATCGCGGACGACGGCGAGGTCTGGCTGCGCGGCGGCAACGTCTTCCAGGGCTATCTGAACGACCCCAAGGCCACCGACGGGACGCTGCACGACGGCTGGCTGGCCACCGGCGACCTCGGGGCCCTCGACGCGGACGGCTATCTCACCATCACCGGCCGCAAGAAGGAGATCCTCGTCACCTCCGGCGGCAAGAGCGTCTCGCCCGGCGCGCTGGAGGAACGGGTGCGTGACCATCCGCTGGTCAACCAGTGCATCGTCGTCGGCAACGACCGCCCGTTCGTCGCCGCTCTGATCACCCTCGACCAGGAGGCCGTCGAGCACTGGCTGCAGGTGCACGGCAAGCCCCGGATGACGGCACAGGAACTGGTCCGCGATCCGGACCTGGAGGCGGAGGTACGGCGCGCGGTGGTCGCCGCGAACACCCTTGTGTCACAGGCCGAGTCGATCCGCACCTTCCGCATCCTCGCCCAGCCCTTCACCGAGGAGCACGGGCTGCTCACCCCGTCGCTGAAGCTGAAGCGCAGGGCGATCGAGAAGACGTACGCGCGCGAGGTCGAGGCCCTGTACCGGGTGTGAGGCGCCTGAGTGGCCGGATTCGGCGATCAGGAATGCATTGCCACCCGTGATCGTTGACGATGTGAGTATCACCCGTCGGACAACCGAAGGATCAAGAGCCCGTGAGCAGCAACGTCCCCCCGATCATCCTCAACAACGGCGTCGAGATGCCCCAGCTGGGCTACGGCGTGTGGCAGGTGCCGGACGACGAGGCGGAGCAGGCCGTTGCCACAGCCCTGGACGCCGGGTACCGCAGCATCGACACGGCCGCGATCTACGGGAACGAGGAGGGCACCGGCAAGGCGATCGCCGCCTCCGGTCTGCCCCGCGAGGACATCTTCGTCACCACCAAGCTGTGGAACGGCGACCAGGGGTACGACTCCACCCTGCGCGCGTTCGACACCTCGCTGGCCAAGCTCGGCCTGGACTACGTCGACCTGTACCTGATCCACTGGCCGCTGCCGAACCGCGGCACGTACGTCGACACGTACAGGGCGTTCGAGAAGCTGTACGCGGACGGCCGTGCCCGCGCGATCGGCGTCTCCAACTTCCTGCCGGAGCACCTGGAGCGCCTCATCGGCGAGACCTCCGTCATCCCGGCGGTCAACCAGATCGAGCTCCACCCCTTCCTCCAGCAGCACGCGGCGCGCGCCTACCACGCCGAGCAGGGCATCGCGACGGAGGCCTGGTCGCCGCTGGGACAGGGCAAGAGCCTGCTGGAGGTCCCGGCGATCGTGGCCATCGCGCAGAAGCACGGCCGCACCCCCGCCCAGATCGTGCTGCGCTGGCACCTCCAGGTCGGCACCGTCGTCATCCCGAAGTCCGTGACGCCGTCCCGGATCGTGGAGAACATCAGTGTCTTCGACTTCCGCCTCGACGAGGAGGACCTCGCCGCGATCAGCGCGCTGAACGAGGACCGGCGCCTGGGCCCGGACCCGGCCTCCTTCGACCTGCGCTGACGCCACGCCGGCGCCGCACCCCGGTCCCCGCGGTCCGGGGCGCGGCGCGCGGCCACGGGGACCGGTGCGTCCGGACGGGGAACCTCCGGCCCGGCCCCTGCGTCCCTCCAACGTGCACACTCGACGACTGACGCTCGCCGCGGCCTGTGCCGCGGTGCTGCTCGCCGCCTCCCTCACCGGTTGCGGCACCTCGGCCCCCGCCGGAGGGGGCGGCGTGAGCGCCGCCGCGCTGCTGGCCAGGACCCGCTCGTGCGACCGCATCTCCCACGGCACCTACCGCACCGACCAGGAGAAGCCGCCCTCGGTCGCGGTGTGCGGCGCGAAGGGTGCCGTGTTCTGGACGGCCGACCTGGACGTCGACTGCGACGGGCTGCGCACGTCGCGGTGCAACGAGCACACCGACCCCTGGTACCAGGACGACACGGCGTTCCACCAGTCCGACGGCCGGCCGCTGCAGGCCGACCGGGTGCCGTACATCGTGGTGCCGGGCGCGAGTGCCATCTGGGACTACCGCGGTGCGCGGCTGCGGGGCGGCGAGGTGGTCGCCGTCGTCCACGGCGACCGGGTGGAGTACGCCGTGGTCGGTGACCTCGGCCCGAAGGAGATCATCGGCGAGGCCTCGTACGCCGCCGCCCGTGCCCTGGGCATCGACCCGGACCCGGCCCGGGGCGGCACCGACGAGGCCGTGACCTACGTGGTGTTCACGGGTTCCCGGGCCGCGCCGATCGAGAGCCGGGGCGCGGCCCGCGCCGTCGGCGAGCGGCTGGCCCGGCAGTTCGTGCGCGCGGGCTGACCACGCGCGGGCTCGGGTGGGCTGCCCCGGCTGCCGGACGGCGACCGCCCACCCCCCTGTGTCGTCCGTGTCCGTTTCCGGCGGGCAGACGGTCACGTGGAGTGCCGTCGGAGTCGAGCCGCCGTCACGGGCGTTCAGTCAAGAGGGTTCAGTGCGGGCGCACCGCGGTGTGCACCGTGTGCGCGGTGAGGACGAACACGTCCGGCCGGTGGTGCACGCTCTCCGGAGCGCCGGGGTCGAGGAGGAGGTCGAGGGTGGCGCGGTCCTCGGGGTCGAGGCCCTCGCCGACGTTGTCGCGCAGGCGGCCGAGCCAGTCGGCGGCATAGGCGCGGGCCCGGTCGGTGGCGGGCGCGGGCAGGTCGAGCAGGAAGCTGCGGGTGCGGGTGTGCTTCAGGCCCGCGGCGGTGAGCAGCGCGGGCCAGTCCTCCCGCTCGGCGACACTGCCGGGCAGCTCGGCCCGCATCCGGGCGAACCACTCCTCCTCCAGCACGTCCAGGCGCGCCTGGAGTCCCGGCCGTCCGATGCCGATGTCCCGGGGCAGGAAGCGGGTGGGCAGGCCCCCCTCCATCAACGCCAGAGTGCCGTCGGGCGCGACCCGTTCGGCGAACGCGGCCAGGGCGGCGCGCTGGTCGCCCAGGTGGTGCAGGCTGCGGCTGGCCCACAGCAGGTCGGCGGGGTAGTCCAGGTCGTCCAGGGCCTCCGGCAGCTCGCCGGCCACGGTGGCGAAGCGGTCGGCGACGCCGGTGCGGGCGGCACGGTCCCGGGCGCGTTCCAGCAGCGGCTCGGAGCCGTCCACGGCGACCACCCGGGCGCCGGGGAACGTCTCCGCGAACAGGCAGGAGATCACGCCGGGCCCGCTGCCGGCGTCGACGATGAGCCCCGGTTCGGTCACCTCCTTCCCCAGCCAGGCCAGGGCCCGCTCGTACAGGGGCGTGAACAGCTCGGCCTGCGCTTCGAGATGCGCGGCCATCTCCGCCCAGTCGATGTCGGTGCCGTGGGTGTCGTGGTGGTGACCGGGATGCCGGGGGCCGTGGTGGTGGCCCTGCTCTGCCTGCTCTGCCTGGTGGCCTCGGTCGTCGTGCGCCATGGGGTCAGCCTCTCTTCCGGATGGCCCCAGCCTGCGCCGACGCACCGCGGGACGGCCACTGAAGTTGCGGGCGCGGCAAATCCCCGGCCGCGCACGGACACGGTCGCGCTCGGGGTCGAGGTTGAGGCAGGGGGGCGGGGGTCGGGGTCCGCCGGGACAGGTCCCCACGGTCGGGGAACCGGTTCGGCGAGCCCGCACCGCCACACCACCGAAGACAGGGGTTCCGGCTCACCCCGGACGTGGCCCTCACCAACCGCGGTGCGGACGCCATCGACGGACGTGGACCCTGGCGTGCACGGACACGGGCCACCGGCGGCCGGCCAACGGCTGCAACGGCGTCTGGAGCCGGTCCGGCCGGGCTCGCGGTTCACGGCATACGGCTCACACCGTGCCGAGTGCGGCTCACTCCTTGCCGAACCCACGCACGCTGAACACCGGGTCGGGGCGCGGCCGGTCCTGGTCGGGTAGGGCGGACAGGCGGGTGGCGAACTCCTCGGCGAGGGGCTCGCCCGGCGGGAGCGTGACGAACCAGCCGCGCCGGAGATCAGTGATGGCGCGCTGGGGGCTGCGGCCCTGGCCGTGGCCGGTGAAGCGGGCCCGACCGGTGGGGGTCAGGCCCTGTTCTGCGGCGTAGGCCTCGATCAGTGCCGCGGCGTCCCGGGACGGTGTGGGTGGGCGGGTGGCGAGGACGGCGTCTATGTCGCTGCCGACGTTGTGCGAGGCGCCCTTGTCGACGGTCGTGACGTACACCCCGCCCGGCCGCAGAACCCGGGCGCACTCGGCGACCACGGTCCGCGCATCGGCCGGGTCGTCGACGAGGTGGAGCAGCCACACGCTCGTCACGGCGTCGAACACGCCGTCCGGGAAAGGCAATCGGCGGCTGTCCGCGCGGACGACCGCTCCGGGCAGCCGGGCCGCGGCGCGCCGGGTCATGGCCTCGGCCAGATCGGCGCCGGTCACCCGCAGTCCGGCCCTGGCCGCGGCGAGGCGCCGGGTGACGATGCCGGTGCCGCAGGCCACGTCGAGCAGGCGGGTGGCCCGTGTCGGCACCAGGCTCAGGACGGCGTCGGCCGCCGCGATCGCCCTGGGTTCCCCGCCGCGCAGGATGTCGTAGCGCTCGGCTTCCTTGTCGTAGTCCAGCATGGGCGCTCCCCCCGCCGCCGGATCAGTGCGCGCCGTGCGCGGGGGCCAGTTCCTGGATACGGCGCGCCAGCTCGGCGTCGAGCCCGGTGACCCTGCCTCCGACGCTGTGCGTGTTCACGGCGACGGAGACGGTGTTGTAGCCGAGGGTCAGGTCGGAGTGGTGGTCGAGCTCCTCCTGGACCTGCGCGATGTGGATGACCAGTGCCGTCGCCGCGAAGTGGTTCGCCAGCCGGTAGGAGCGGACGAGCCGGTCGTCGTCGAGCGACCAGCCCGGCAGGTCCGCCAGCCGGTCCTCGATCTCCTTCTGCGACAGCGGTTCCACGGCCATGGCCCGGCTCCCTTCGGCAGCAGCGCGTTCCCGACCAGCCTGCCACAGCGGGGCGGCCGTGGCCCTCGGCGCGTTCCGGCCGTACGGGTGGCGGAATGCGGCCGCCCTGCGCCGGCGCAGGGCGGCCGGTACGGCGTACATGATGGATCACCTTCCGTCAGGAGCGGGAGCGGGAGCGGGAGCAGGACGCGCGGCGCACGATCGCGCGGTGCGGCGCCCGCGGGCCGGTTCCCGGGCCGGGGTGCGCCGGCCCGGGAACCGCCGGCCTCACGATCCCGTCCCGCACCCGGGTGGGCCGACTACCCCCGAGGTCATGGGCGTTGAACGGGGGCCGAGTGGTGAGCGCCTCACCCGGGGGCCCGTGAGATGCGCGCCGGAACATGACAGACTGCTCGCGTGGTTCGGCTGCCAGGGCGCGTAGAGGGAGACGTGGCGTGAGTGAGCGGCGGCCCGCGCCGACCGTGGGCCAGGTGGTGCTCGGCAAACGCCTGCAGGAACTGCGCGAAGTGGCCGGGCTGCGGCGTGAGGAGGCCGCGCAGATCCTCCGGGTGGCCCCGGCGACCGTACGGCGCATGGAGACCGCGGAGGTCGCGCTGAAGGTGCCGTACGTACAGGTGCTGCTGGAGGCGTACGGCGTGTCGGCGCAGGAGGCGTCGGTCTTCGTCGACCTCGTCGAGGAGGCCAACCGCCCCGGCTGGTGGCAGCGCTTCCACGACGTGATGCCGGACTGGTTCAGCCTGTTCGTCAGCCTGGAGGGCGCCGCACGGATGATGCGCTCCTACGAGCCGCACTTCGTGCCCGGGCTGCTGCAGACGGAGGAGTACGCGCGTGCCGTGCTGGAGGCGGGCACGATCGGGCGGACGACGCCGGAGACCATGGAGCGGCACGTGTGCCTGCGCATGGAGCGGCAGCGGCTGCTGGAGCGCGCGGATGCCCCCCACCTGTGGGTGATCATGGACGAGACGGTGCTGCTGCGCCCGGTCAGCATCCGTTCCGGTGTGATGCGCGACCAGTTGGACAAGCTGCTGGAGTACGCCGAACGGGACCGGGTGACCCTGCAGGTGGCCGAGTTCGCCGCGGGTCCCCACCCGGGCACGTACGCGCCGTTCTCCCTGTTCCGCTTCGCCGAACCGGAGCTGCCCGACCTGGTGGTCACCGAGTACCTCACGGGCGCGCTGTACCTGGACTCCCGGCACGAGGTATCGGCGCACCTGGAGGTCCTCGACCACCTCACCACCCACGCCGCCTCCGCACAGCGCACGAAGAAGATCCTGAGCGAGTACCGCCGGACGTTCTGACCGAGGAGAGCACCGCGCATGACCGGTTCCCAGGCCGACCCCCTCCGCATCGACACCGGCCGGCCGCATCCGGCCCGGGTGTACGACTGGTGGCTGGGCGGCAAGGACAACTACCCCGTCGACGAGGAGCTGGCGCGGCGCATCCTCGCCGTGGACGGCACCGCGGTGCGCGGGGCGCGCGCCAACCGCCGCTTCATGCACCGAGCGGTGCGTGCGGTCGCCGAGGCGGGCGTACGCCAGTTCCTGGACATCGGCACGGGCATCCCCACCGAGCCCAACCTGCACCAGGTCGCCCAGGGGGTGGCCGCGGAGGCACGGGTGGTCTACGCGGACAACGACCCGCTGGTACTGCGGCACGCCGAGGCCCTGCTGCACTCCACGCCCGAGGGTGCGACGCACTACGTGCACGCCGACGTCCGCGACGTCGGCGCCCTCCTGACCCGGGCCGAGGAGGTCCTGGACCTGTCCCGGCCGGTGGCGCTGTCGCTGGTCGCCCTGACCCACTACCTGGACGACGAACCCGACGGCGACGACGTGTACGGCCTGCTGCGCCGCTACGTCGCCGCGCTGGCCCCCGGTAGCCACGTGATCCTGTCGCAGGTGACCGCGGACCTCAACCCGGAGGCCGTGCAGCGGGCGGCGGAGCACTTCCGGCGCAGCGGCACCCCCTTCCACCCGCGGTCGGTCACCGAGTTCGGGCGCTTCTTCGACGGTCTGGAACTGCTCGGGCCGGGCGTGATCCCGGTGACCGGCTGGCGGCCCGGACCGGAGGACGTCGACGCGCAGGCGGAGGGCGTCGTGCCGGTCTACGCGGGCGTCGCCCGCAAGCCCTGACGGCGTCACCCCGCAGGGCTTCCCCCGCGCGGGTGCACCGGGCGCCCACACTGCCGGGCCTGCGCCCGCGACAGCACCGGGCGTCCCCTGCCGGCCCCCGTTCGGGTGCACTGAACGGGTGTGGTCCGCGGCACCGCCCTAGGGTCTGTTGCGGACGCCCGTCGTCCACGACAGGACGGTCCCCGCGGCGTGCGGTGCCGTGCGATCGCGTGACGCGGCGCCGCCCCGCACCGGGTGCGGTCCCCCGCTCGGGCCGAACCGAGCGCGGGGAGTGCGTGCCGGGTGTCCGCCGTGTCGCCGGTCACCGGCCACGGCCCGGTCGAAGCCGATCCGGAGGAGGCTCTGCGATGCCCTCGGACGCCGTGCTGTACCAGGCAGCCGCACTGTGCCTGACCTACCCCGACGAGGGCTTCTGGGCCCGGCTTCCGCTGCTGCGCGAAGCCGCCCCGCAGCTGCGGGAGTTCAGCGACCACGCGGCCGTCACCCCGCCGCGGGAGCTGGCCGCTCACCACGTGCGGGTCTTCGGCGCGGGAAACGGGCACCGTCTGCATCTGAGCACGTGGTGCGACGAGGACGCGCGGCGGCGTGGGAAGTCGCCGGCACGCTACGAGGAGCTCTACCGCGCGCACGGTCTGGAGTTCACCGGGGAGGCGCTGCCCGACTACCTGCCGGCGGTGCTGGAGTTCACCGCCCGTACCGGCGACACGGCCCTGCTCACCGAGTACCGCGACGCCGTGGAGAGGCTGCGCTCCGGGCTCACCGAGTACGGCACACCGTACGCGGCCGTCCTGGACGCCGTGTGCGCCGTGCTGCCGGCCGCGCCCGACCGGGACCGCGGATGACGGCGCCGCCGCGGGGCTCCCCTACCGCTGGTCGCGTTCGTCGTCGACGATCTCGGCGTCGACGACGCTCTCCTCCTCCGGGTGCGGTGCGGTGTGCTGCTCGCCGTCCGGCTCCTGCTGGGCCGGCCCCTGCTGGGCCTGCGCGTACATGGCCTGCCCCATCTTCTGGCTCACCGTGGCGAGTTCCTCCACCCCGGAGCGCAGCGCGGCGGTGTCGGCGTTCTGCTCCAGCAGGGTCCGGAGGGAGGTGACGGCCGACTCGACCTCGGAGCGGGTGTCGGCGGGGACGCGGTCGCCGTTCTCCTGGAGGAACCTCTCGGTCTGGTAGACGAGTTGCTCGGCCTGGTTGCGGGTCTCGGCGGCCTCACGGCGTGCGCGGTCCTCCTCCGCGTACTGCTCCGCCTCCCGCATCATGCGGTCGATGTCGTTCTTGGGCAGGGCCGAGCCGCCGGTGACGGTCATCTTCTGCTCGCGGCCGGTGGCCAGGTCCTTGGCGGAAACGTGCATGATCCCGTTGGCGTCGATGTCGAAGGCCACCTCGATCTGCGGTACGCCGCGCGGGGCGGGCGGCAGCCCGGTGAGGTCGAAGACGCCGAGCTTCTTGTTGTAGGCGGCGATCTCCCGTTCGCCCTGGTAGACCTGGATGCCGACGGAGGGCTGGTTGTCGGCGGCGGTGGTGAAGATCTCCGAGCGCCGGGTGGGGATCGTGGTGTTGCGCTCGATGAGCTTGGTCATGATGCCGCCCTTGGTCTCGATGCCGAGGGACAGCGGGGTGACGTCGAGCAGCAGGACGTCCTTGACGTCGCCGCGGATCACACCGGCCTGGAGGGCGGCGCCCACGGCGACGACCTCGTCCGGGTTGACGCCCTTGTGCGGGTCCTTGCCGGTCAGCTCCTTCACCAGCTCGGTGACGGCGGGCATCCTCGTCGAGCCGCCGACCAGGATCACGTGGTCGATCGCGGACAGTTTCACGCCCGCGTCCTCGACCGCCCGGTGGAAGGGCTGCTTGCAGCGCTCCAGGAGGTCGGCGGTCAGCTCCTGGAACTGGGCGCGGGTCAGCTTCTCGTCGAGGTGGAGGGGCCCTTCGGCGGTGGCCGTGAGGTAGGGCAGGTTGATCGTCGTCTCCGAGGAGCTGGACAGCTCGATCTTGGCCTTCTCCGCGGCCTCGCGCAGCCGCTGCACCGCCATCCGGTCGGCGGCCAGGTCGATGCCGTGGCGTCCCTTGAACGCACCGGCCAGGTGCTCGACGATCCGCTGGTCCCAGTCGTCGCCACCCAGATGCGTGTCGCCGTTGGTGGCCTTGACCTCGATGACGCCGTCGCCGATGTCCAGCAGCGAGACGTCGAAGGTACCTCCGCCGAGGTCGAACACGAGGACGGTCTGCTCCTCACCGCGGTCGAGGCCGTAGGCGAGGGCGGCGGCGGTCGGCTCGTTGATGATCCGGAGCACCTTCAGCCCCGCGATCTCCCCGGCCTCCTTGGTGGCCTGCCGCTGGGCGTCGTCGAAGTAGGCGGGCACGGTGATCACCGCGTCGGTGACGTCCTCACCGAGGTAGGCCTCGGCGTCCCGCTTCAGCTTCTGCAGGACCCGCGCCGACAGCTCCTGGGCCCGGTAGCGGGTGCCGTCCACCGAACCGTGCTCGGGGAAGCGCCAGTGTGCGTCGCCCATGTGCCGCTTGACCGAGCGGGCGGTGCGGTCGACGTTGGTCACCGCCTGCCGCTTGGCCACCTCGCCGACGAGGACGTCCCCGTTCTTGGCGAAGGCCACGACCGAGGGTGTGGTCCTGGCCCCCTCCGCGTTGGCGATGACCGTGGGCTCACCGCCCTCCAGCACCGCCACGACCGAGTTGGTGGTCCCCAGATCTATGCCGACCGCCCGTGCCATAGCCGTCCCCTTCCGTCAGGGCGCGCCTCCACCCCTCCAGCACAGAACGCGGGCAGGTGGTTGTCAATGCCACCCCCGATGTCAGGGCCGTGCGGCGCCGGGTGCGCCGGCACGGGCGGGCCGGACGCGGTACGGCTGCGGGGTGCCGGGCCGGGTGGTGGCGGTACCGCCGGGCGCTCGCGCGGACCGGCTCCCGCCGGGGTGCCGGTCCGCGCGACGTGCGTGCTCAGGTGAGCTTCGCGGACAGGGTGATCGGCACGGCCTTCAGGGCCTGGCTGACCGGGCAGTTCACCTTGGCGTCCTCGGCGGCGGCGGCGAACGCGTCGTCGTCGATGCCGGGAACGGTGCCTTCGACGGAGAGGTGGACGCCGGTGATGCCCTCACCCGGCTGGAACGTGACGTCGGCCGAGGTGACGAGCTTGGTGGGCGGGGTGCCGGCCTTGGCGAGGATGTTGGAGAAGGCCATGGAGAAGCAGCTGGAGTGGGCGGCGGCGATCAGCTCCTCGGGGCTGGTCCTGCCGTTCGGCTCCTCGGCGCGGGAGGGCCACGACACGGGCTGCTGGTCGATCGCGCCGGAGGAGTCGAAGGTGACGACGCCGCTGCCCTGGAGCAGGTCGCCTTCCCAGACGGTGTGTGCGGAGCGCGTGGTAGCCACGGTAGGTCCTTTCACGTGTGGTCCCGTGCCCGGGATTCCTGCCCCCATCCGATCACATTCCGGCGCGCGGCACGCGGAAGACCTGCCCCGGGTCGGGGGACGGCGGACGCGGGCCGGGACGTGCGCCTCACGGCGGCAACACGGCGGAGCCCTGTGGGCGTTGGGCCCGCGCTCCCCGGCCGGTGCGGGTGCCCCTGCCGGGCCCGCTCGGCCGGCCGGGCAGCGGTGCCGGGCGGGGGCCGGACCGCGGTGGGCGGTGGGCGGTTCCCGGGCGCGCGGCGGGTGCGGCAGGAGCGTCGCCGTGCCGGGGAGGGCGCCCGGGGTGGAGGGCTACGGTCCGGGGTCCGCCGGCGGCCGTCCGCGCACGGGGAGCGGCCGGAGCCGCATCCCGTCACGCGCTCCTGTCCCGCGCGCCGGTGTCCGGCACCGTCCGGGGGGCGCCGCCGGGGGCCGCGGACCGCGGGGTGTCCACCGGGACCACGGGGGGTGCCGGGGCCGCGGGCGCCGCCGGGAGGTGGGTTCCGTCCGCCTCGTGCAGCCAGCGGCGCAGGACGCGGTGGACCTGTTCGGCGCCGGCCGGCTCCGTCCCGTCCTCGGCGGGCGGCGAGAAGGCCAGCGGGGACAGCAGGAACGGCCTGCTCTGGGCGCCGCCGAGGCCGCCGTGCGAGCCGATCTGCTCCTCGAAGGCCAGGACCTCGCCGTCCGAGGGGTCGTGGACGGAGTTGACCATGATGTCGGCGGTGTTGGGGAAGGCATGAGTGCGGCGTACGGCGTCGGCGGCGCCCGGTCCGAACGCGTCGAGCGGGCCGGAGCCCTCGTCCAGCCGGTCCAGCGGGATCTCGGCGCCGCGCGCACCGAGGACGACGCCGCCGTGATCCCGGTCGGCGACGAGGAGGAAGCCGATGCCGGGGTGATCGGCGAGGGTCGGCAGCAGGGCGGGGTGCCGGGCGTCGATCTCCTGCCGGGTCATGCGGTGCGGCACGTCCGGGAAGGAGACCAGGCCCAGGTTGCCGGAGGCGAGCACGATCGGCTCCGAGCGCCGGGAGGGCCGGTGCCGCTCCCCGCCCTCCTCGACCGGGCGGCGCAGGGCCGCACGGACGGCGGCCCGGGCCTCCGCGCCGCTGTGGGTGCGCTCCGCGCGGCGCGGCACGGGCAGTCCGCACCCGGCCCGCACCAGGTCGGCGAGGGTCAGGCCGTAACGGGCACGGAACGTCTCACCGGGGCTCTGGCCGTGGTCGGACAGGACGACGATCCGGTACGGCCGCGGGGCGTGCTCGGCGACTTTCTCGATCAGCGCGAGCGAGCGGTCCAGCCGCTGCAGCACCTGCGCGGCGTCGCGGCTCACGGGACCGGAGTGGTGGGCGACCTCGTCGTAGGCGACGAGGTCGGCGTAGACGGCGGTGCGTCCGGCGAGCATGTCGCCCATCACGGCGGCCACCACCACATCGCGTTCCACGACGGTGGCGAAGGCCCGGACGAGGGGGTAGAGGCCGCCGCGGGAGACGCGTGGGCGCTGATCGCGCACCCGGGCCCGGGTGGACTGGCCGAGTTCGCGGCAGGCGTCGGCGACGAAGGACAGCGCGGTGCGCACGGCGTTCGCCGGGTCGGAGAAGTAGGCGAAGTATCCGGCCCGGGACCGGTTGTCGCGGCCGCGGCGGGCGGAGACGGACAGCACCAGGGCGAGTTCGCCGGCGCCGCCGCTGAAGAGGTTGCCGCGGCTGGCGCCGTCCGTGACGAGCAGTCCGCCGTCCCCGGTGCGCGCGATCGCGCGGCGCTGGAGTTCGGCGGCGCTGCTGGGCCGGTTGCAGACCATGACCTCGCCGCGGTCCTTCTCGTACCAGCGGAAGGCGGGCACACCGTCGTTGGTGCCGTGCAGGATCCCCAGCTGGCTGGCGCCGGTCTGGCTGGACCAGTCGGTGCGCCACGGGGTGAGCCGGTGGGTGGCGGCGCCCCCGTCGCCCTCGCCGAGCCAGCGGGCGACGGTCGGCATCAGCCCCTTGCCGGCGGCTTCGCGCAGGACGTCGTGGCCCACCCCGTCGAACTGCACGAAGACGGTGCCGGGGGTGGAGGCGCAGGGCGGGTGGTGGCGGCGCCGGCGGTCGGCGAGCCGGTACAGACGGCGCCGGTAGGCGTCGTCGTCGCGCACGGCGAGGGCGGCACCGGTCGCCGACGCGACGGCGGACATCACGGCGGCGACGATGACGGCGGTCTCGAGGTCGGCCTCGCTGGCACCGGAGGGGTTGATGCGCAGGGCGACGAGCAGCAGGGAGCCGTTGAGGAAGAAGACCAGCAGGCCGAGGACGAGCGCGGGCACCAGCAGCAGGAGACGTACCAGGGCGGGCCAGACCAGTGCCGACAGCAGACCGAAGGCACCGGCGCCCAGCGCGGCCGTCACGGCTATGCGGGTGGCGCTGTCGCCGTCGGGGGACTGGAGCTGGAAGTCGGGCAGGACTCCGGCGAGGACCAGCATGGTGACCGTGGACACCGCCCACACCACGACGCTCCGCCCTGTCTGCCCGGCGATCCGCCGCCAACGCCCTCCGTCCACGCTGTGCCCACCTCACGTCCCGGCCCGCGCCCGCGACGGGCCTGGCTCCACCCTGTCACACGCCCCGGAGCGGGCACGGGCCCACGGTGGCCCTCGCCGGTCCGGCCGGGGTCCGGTCCGCGGGCGGAGCGGGCGCGGGGGCGGCACCGGCCGTGCGCACCGGCGCCGGGTCCCGAGGGGGGACGGTGCCCCGGACGGGAGGGCGGGCTGCGCAGGCGGGCGCCCGGGGCGGACGGGCGCCGGGCCCGGGAGCCGCCGGCGGCGACTACCTGCCGTCGTATCCGGCCGTGGGCATCGACAGCCGCCGGTGCACGCAGGCCTTCATCCGGGCGTCGTAGGACGGCTCGGCGCAACCCACCGTCTCCACCCGCACTCCGCGCCGGGCGCACTCGGCGGTGAACTCGTCCACGGAGGCGAGGGCGCTCTCCAGCACCCGGCGGCTGGGCGCCACGAAGACATCGACGCCCGACCGGACGCCGTCCCACAGCGCACCGTGGTCGGGGCGCAGTCCGCTGACGAGCAGTTCGCGGCTGACGACGTACCCGCGTTCGGCGGCCCAGCGGGCGCAGACGGCGTGCTGGCTGCGGGAGTCCACCAGGAACGGATCGCTGTCCAGTGCCTCCAGCGGTGTCAGACTCGCGATCGCCGTGACGCGGGTCGGTCCCATGGCGCTCCCCTCACCTCCGGGTTTCGCCGCCGACCCTACTCCTGCCCGTAGGCTTCGGGGAGTCGCGCGAAGGAGGCGAAGGGGTGCCGGTGGAGATCACCTGGTGGGGGCACGCCACCTGCACGGTCGAGGATTCGGACGTCCGTGTCCTCACCGATCCTCTGTTCGCCCGCAGGCTCGCGCATCTCAGGCGCCGCCGCGGGCCCGTACCGCCGCCGCAGGCCCGGCGGGCGGACGTCGTGCTGGTCTCGCACCTCCACGCCGACCACCTCCACGTGCCCTCGCTGGAGACCCTCGCGCCGGGCACGCGCCTGATCGTGCCCCGGGGTGCGCCGCGCGCCGTCCCGGGCCTGCGGCGCCTGAGGCACCTGCGGCTGTACGAGGTGGCGCCCGGCGACGAGACGGCGATCGGCGATCTTCTGGTGCGTGCCGTGCCGGCCCGGCACGACGGGCGGCGCCTACCGGTCGGACCGCACCGCTCCCCCGCGCTCGGGTACGTCGTGGAGGGCGAGGCGCGCACCTACTTCGCCGGGGACACCGGGCTGTTCGCGTCGATGGCCGAGGAGGTCGGGCCGGTCGACGTGGCGCTGCTGCCGGTGGGCGGCTGGGGGCCGTACCTCGGCGACGGCCACCTGGACGCGGGGCGCGCCGCGCAGGCACTGGCCCTGCTCGCGCCGCGCAGCGCGGTACCGGTGCACTACGGCACGTACTGGCCGATCGGGATGGACGCGGTGCGCCCGCACGAGTTCCACGCCCCCGGTGACGAGTTCGTGCGGCTGGCCGCCGTGCGGACGCCGGCGGTGGCGGTGCACCGGCTGCGGCACGGGGAGAGCGTCCGCCCGGAGGTGGCCCCGTGACGCTGCTGGCCCAGGCGCTGTCCGCGGCACGCTCGACCGTGCCGCCCGAGTCGACCCAGCAGGCGATCGGCTATCCGTCGCTGTTCCTGCTGGTGCTGATCGGCGCGCTGGTGCCGGTGGTGCCGACGGGGGCGCTGGTGAGCTCCGCGGCCGTGGTGGCCGTGCATCAGACGGCGCCGTTCGCGCTGGCGCTGGTCTTCGTGACGGCGTCACTGGCCGCCTTCTGCGGGGACGCGGCGCTGTACGCGCTGGGGCGGCGCGGCATGGGTTCGAAGAACGGATCCCGCTGGCTGGAGGCGATCCGGGCGCGGGCGCCGGAGGAGCGGCTCACCCGGGCCCAGGACAGGCTCGCCGAGCACGGGGTGGCGGTCCTGGTGCTGTCCCGGCTGGTGCCGGCCGGGCGGATCCCGATCATGCTGGCGTGCCTGCTCGCGGAGTGGCCGCTGCGGACGTTCGCCCGCGGCAACCTGCCCGCCTGTCTGGCGTGGGCGGTGACGTACCAGCTGATCGGCATCCTCGGGGGTTCCCTGTTCCCCCAGCCCTGGCAGGGCGTGGTCGCGGCGGTCGCGGTGGCGCTGCTGATCAGCGGCACGCCCACGGTGTGGAGGCGCCTGCGCGGATGAGGTGTCCGGGACCACCGGGCGGGTGCCCGGTGGCGGGTGCGGGGTGGCGGGTGCGGGCGGCATCGGTCGTCCCGGGCGGTCGGCGGGTGCCTGTCCCGTGGCGGGCCGCGCGGCGATCCGGTGGTGCGTCCGGCGGCCCGTCTCAGGGCGCCTCCAGCACCCGTGAGGCCCCGACCGGCAGGTCCCACAGGTCGTCGCGGTCCAGCCCCGCCGCCTGCCAGGCCGCCCGCACGCGGGTGAGCGGTTCCAGGACCGGCTCGGCGGAGAGGACGAACGTGCCCCAGTGCATCGGTGCCATGCGGCGGGCCCCCAGGTCCTGCGCTGCCCGCACCGCCTCCTCCGGGTCGCAGTGGACGTCGCTGAGCCACCACCGCGGGTCGTAGGCCCCGACGGGCAGGAGCGCGAGGTCGATGCCGGGATAGCGCCGGCCGATGCGGCCGAACCAGTGGCCGTAGCCGGTGTCGCCGGCGAAGTGGACGCGCTGCCCGTCGGGGGCGGTGAGCACCCAGCCGCCCCACAGGGAGCGGCAGGTGTCGGTGAGGGTCCGCTTGGACCAGTGGTGGGCGGGGACGAAGTCGAAGCGGACACCCGCCGGGCGCCCCCCGCGCTCCCCGGCCGGGGTGCCCGCCGCCGTTCCCCTCGCCGCCAGCTCGGCCCCCTCCCACCAGTCCAGCTCGGTGACACGGCTGAACCGGCGCCGGTGGAACCAGCGGCCGAGGCCGGCCGGCACGAACACCGGGGTGTGGCGTGGAAGCCGGCGCAGGGTGGGGGCGTCGAGGTGGTCGTAGTGGTTGTGGCTGATGACGACGGCGTCGACGGGCGGCAGCGCGCTCCAGGCGACGCCGACGGGCGTGATGCGGGCCGGGGTGCCGAGGATGCGGCGGGACCACACCGGGTCGGTCAGGACGGTGAGCCCGCCGATGCGGATGACCCAGCTGGCGTGCCCTGCCCAGGTGACGGCGACGGTACGGGCGTCGACGCCCGGCAGCGGGCCCGGCTCGAAGGGCAGCCGCGGGATGTCGGCCAGGCCCTCCTCGCCGGGGCGCACCGAGCCCTCGCGGGCGAAGCGGGCGAGCGCCTTCAGGCCGGGCAGGGGTGCGGTGAGCCGGTCGTGGAAGGTCCGCGGCCACACCCGCCGTTCGCCCAGCGGACGCGGGTCCGCCAGCGGGGGGACCTCGGGTGGGCAGGCGGCGGTGCCGACCGGACGGGTCGCCGTTCCCTCCGCGGCGGCGGTACCGGCGGTGGCCGTCGTGCTGTTCGACTCGGGCTGCTGCGTCATCGAGGAGGCTCCCGTCGCTGGGCGTCGTCGCGGAGATCGTCGAAGACCGACCTCACCGTGTTCAGGGCGCGGTGCACGTGCGGCAGGTCCAACGGGGCGGCGGAGGTGAGGCATTCCGCTCGCTCGGCGTCCGTGCCGCCCAGCAGCGGACCGGTGGAGAGCCGCACGCGCAGGGCCCCGAGGTCGTCCCCGAAGCGGTGACCGCCGGGTGCGGGCATCCCGAGACGGACGGTCAGGAAGTCCTCCAGTTCCTGTGCGTCGCCCACGCCGTGGCCGGACAGGGCCGGGCGGAGCGGGCCGAGGTCGGCGTACAGGTGGCGGCCGGCCTGCGGAGGGCGGGCCAGCGCGCCCGCGGCCACGACGGCCGCCTGCACGGCGGCGGCCACCCGGGCGTGCAGGCCCACGGCGGCGGCCACCCGCGCGGTGACGGCCGCGGGCTCGGACAGCGAGTGGACCGCCGCCGCGGCGACGGGCGCGGCCACGCGGGCGCCGAGCGCGGTGAGGACGTCGAGCACGCGCGCGTGGAGGCCGTCGCCGTGACCGTTCGCGGGGAAGCGGGCGACGGCGGCGGGCCAGCCGACCGGCAGCAGCGCGCCGGCCAGGTCGGAGACGACGGTGACCCGGTCGGGCAGCATCTCGGCGGGGCTGAGCAGCACGGTGTCGTGCGGGCGGTGCAGGGTGTCGCGCCAGGTCTCGTCGCTGACCAGGTGCAGACCCTCGCCGACGGCGGCCTCGACGGTCTCGTGCAGGACCTCGGGCGGCGCGACGGTGGCGGTGGGGTCGTCGGCGACGGACAGCACCAGCAACCGCGGGTCGCCGCCCTCCGCGCGGACCCGGCGCACCGTCTCCAGCAGCGCGTACGGGTCGGGCACGCCGCCGCACTCGGCGGGCGTCGCGACGTGGAACACCGGTCTGCCCAGCAGGCGCGCGTAGGGCGCCCACCAGGCGGCGCACGGCCGGGGCACCAGCACGTCCCCGCCGAGCGCGGCGGTGAGGGCCAGCAGCAGTGCGGGGGCGCCCGGGGCGGCGGCCACGCGGTCGGGCCCGGCGGGCAGCCCGCGGCGGGTGAACCAGCCGCAGGCGGCGTCCAGGAGGGCGCTTCCCCCGCCGACCGGCTCGGCCTCGGTGCGGCCCGCGGCGGCGGCGACCACCGCAGTCAGCTCGGGCAGCACCGGCAGCCCGTCGCCGGGGAGAGGCGGCCCGTAGCGGACGGGCCCGTGGTCCTCGGGGTCCGTGCGCCGCATGCCTGCCTCCACCCGGACCCAGGTGCCCGCCGTCGCCGCCCGGATCCTCGTCGATCTTCGGTCCCTCGGAATCGGAGTACCCACGGACCCCGTGTGCCATGGGCACCCGCACGGGTTGCCCCGGTCACACCCGCCGGCCGCGCCGGTCGGAGTGCCCCCGCCGCAGCCGGTGCACGGCGGCGCCGGCAGCGCCCGCGACGAACAGGCCGCCGGCGACGAGGGCGGGGACGGAACCGGTGAAGGCGCCGCCCTCGCCCGCCCGGACGCCGTGCTGGATCACCGGGCCGCCGCAGGAGGTGTCGTGCGGCTCGGGGCAGGACGACGGGGTGCCGTGGTGGTCGGGCCCCCGGTCGACGTCGAAGGTGGCGCTCCACGGCCGGTCCTGCCCACCGGGGGGTGCCGGGCAGTCGCCGTCGACGATCCACGCCGTGTCCGGCCCGGTCCCGTCGGCTCCCTCGAAGTCCTCGGCCGGGGAGATGCGGGCGGTGCCGCGGTAGGCGGGCTCCCCGGCGGCGCGGTCGCCGCCCGCGGGCACCTTGCGCAGTTGGACGGTGCCCTCGTCGAAGGCCGGGGAGGTCGCCTCCAGGGTCTCCGGCACGGCCCCGCCCAGGGCGTCGCAGGAGACGGAGACGGTGACGGTCCCGCCCGGCCGCACCGCCCCCGGGGCGACCTCGGCGGCCGGCCCGGCAGCGGGCTCGGCGACCGCGTGCGGCGCAACGGCGGCCACCGCGGCCCCGCTGAGCAGGGCGACGGCCAGGACACGGGCGGTGCGGCGCATGGGGCGGGCTCCTTCCGGGCGGCACGGCGTGTGCGTGCCCCCGCGGACATCACAGCCCCCCGGGCCCGGGGGCGCGCGCGGCCGTCCTCCATTGGCGGGAAGAACGCAGCCGACCGGGTGACGGGGACGCCCCCCGGCTGCGGTGCACGCCGGCCGGGGTTTCCGGTCGTCCTCCACGGTGACCCGGCAGACCCCGGCCGCACCGGTGTCGGCGCCGGTCCGCCGGGTACGCGGGGGAAACGTTCGAGGATCTGGAGGGAGACATGCAGCGAGGCAGCGACCGGATGAGCGTGTACCGCGACGAGGAGAGGAAGCACGAACTGCAGGGCCTGCTCCGCTCCGGCCACCCCACGCGCCTGGAGGAGTGGCAGGACCCGGAGCCGGCTGCCGAGGACGACCCGCAGGTCTGGGGCGGCTCCGTGGCGCCGGGCGGCGGGGCAGCGTCCCTGGAGACGGTGCGGCTGGAGCTGGCCCGGATCCTGGGCCGCGGCGCCTTCCCGGCCGACGCGGCCCAGCTGGCCGGCGTCCTGCACCGCAGGAACGCACCGGACGCGCTCGTCGACGCGCTCCGGACGCTGCCGCGCCGGGAGCGCTACGGCAACGTCCAGGAGCTGGCCGAGGCGGTCACCGGAACGGCACGGCACGGCGGTCGGTGAGGGCGCCCGCGACGACGCTTACGCCGCGCGACGACAGCGCCACCGGGGTACCGGGCGGCGTGAGACGCCGGAGGGCCGGGCTCTCGTGGACGGGACCCGGCCGGTCCGTGTGCACGAGGGCGTGTGCACGAGGGCGTACGGGCCCGTGCGCGGCTCCCGGCAGGGTGTGCCGCGCCGCCCCGGGCGCGGCACGGGCTTCGCCCCGGGTCAGGCGGGGGGTGCCGCCGACTCCCCGCCACGGCGCTCCCGGGCGCCCTCGCGGGTCCGTCCGGCGGCGACGGTGCGCCGCGGGTTGCGGCGCAGGTACTCGCCCTCCAGTTGCGCCATGCGCTCGTTGTGGGCGCGCAGCGCGTCGCCCGAGCCGTACAGCAGGGTGTCGTGGCGCGTGCGGTGGATCGTCTCCAGCTCCCTCATCAGCTGCTGGTCGTCCAGTCGCGCCGGGTCGACTCCGCTCATGGTGGTGCCCTGTTCGTCGTCGCTACGTCGTGTTCGTCCCTGCGGTCCGGGTACCCACCCCGGTGAGCACACCACGACTTCCGAGCGGCGTCCGGGAGGGAGCCATGGATCTCGCCTATCTGCATCCACTCTACGAACAAACCGGGTCCTGGGCCTCCGCGTACGTGGACCTCTCCCACGGTGCCGGGGAACGGCCCGCCCGGGGCGAGCCGACGGCCCGTGCGATGGCCCGGGAGCTCGCGGCGCAGGGGGCGGACGAGGCGACGTGCCGGGCGGTGCGGCACGCCGTCGACGACCTGGTGCACTCCGCCGACCCGTACGGCCGTGCCCTGTTCGCCCGGTCCGGCGAGGTGGTGCTGGATCCGCCGCTCGCCCGGCCCCCGCGGGACGGCGGTTCCGCGCAGTGGGCCCCGCTGCCGCGGGTGGCGCCGCTGCTGGAGCTGGCCGGGGAGGACCCGGTGTGCGTGGTCGCCTATCTGGACCGCAGGGGCGCGGACTTCGAGCTGCGCGGCGGGCCGGCGGGCCACGAGGCGGACGCGGTGCCGGGATGGCAGTGGCCGGTGCGCCGGACGGGCTCGGCGGACCGGTCCGAGCGGCGCTTCCAGCTACGGGTGGAGAACGCCTGGGAGCACAACGCGGCGGAGATCGCCGACGCGCTCGCCGTGTGCCAGGAGGAGACCCGTGCCGACCTGCTGATCCTGGTGGGCGACGACCGCGAGCGGCGGGCCGTGCAGGAGCGGCTGCCGCGGCGGCTCCACGACCGGGTCGTGGAGACCGGCACGGGCTCGGGCGGCAGGCTGCTCGACGAGGAGGTGGACCGGGCGCGTGCCGAGCATGTGCGCCGCGGGGCGCGGAAGGACCTGGACCGCTTCCTGGCCGGTCGTGTCCCGGATGCCCGGGGCCGGGCCACGGCCGTGGAGGGCGTGCCCGCTCTGGTGGAGGCCGCCCGCGAGCACCGCATCGACGAGCTGCTGATCCGCCCGGAGGGGCCGGACACGCGTCGCGAGGTGTGGATCGGTCAGGAGCCGGACCGGGTCGCGGTACGCCGTACGGAGCTCACGGCGCTCGGCGCACCGCCCGCGTGGCAGGCCCGTGCCGACGACGCCCTGCTGCGGGCCGCCGTCGAGGCCGGCGCGCCCGCCGTCTGTGTCACGCCGGCCCTGCCCGACGCGTCCGCGGACACGCCGTCCGGTGGTCTGGGCGCGCTGCTGCGCGGGTGGTGAGGCGCCGGGCGGACGGGAGGGAGCGGCACGGCGGGCGTCAGCGCACCCGCTCCACGCGCCGTTCGTCCCACACGGGCCCGGGTGTCTCGCGGACCCGGCCGTCGCTGCCGAAGACGAGGAAGCGGTCGAAGGAGCGGGCGAACCACCGGTCGTGGGTGACCGCGAGGACCGTTCCCTCGAAGGCCTCCAGGCCGTCCTGGAGGGCCTCGGCGGACTCCAGGTCGAGGTTGTCGGTCGGCTCGTCCAGCAGCAGCGACGTGACGCCCTGGAGTTCCAGCAGCAGGATCTGGAAGCGGGCCTGCTGGCCGCCGGAGAGCCGGTCGAAGGCCTGCTCGGCCTGGTGGGTGAGTTCGTAGCGCCGCAACCGGGACATGGCCGCGCCGCGGTCCTGTGCGTGCTCGCGCCACAGGATGTCAAGGAGGCTGCGGCCGTGGAGTTCGGGGTGGGCGTGGGTCTGCGCGAAGTGGCCGGGCACGACCCGTGCGCCGAGCTTCCACCGCCCCGTGTGCGCGACGTCGTCCCCGGCGAGCAGACGCAGGAAGTGCGACTTGCCGGAGCCGTTGGAGCCGAGCACGGCGACCCGCTCGCCGAAGAAGACCTCCAGGTCGAAGGGCCTCATCAGGCCGGTCAGCTCCAGCCCGGTGCAGGTGAGGGCCCGCTGGCCGGTCCGGCCGCCCCTCAGCCGCATCCTGATGTCCTGTTCGCGCGGCGGCTCGGGCGGCGGTCCGGCCTCCTCGAACCTGCGCAGCCGGGTCTGCGCGGCCCGGTAGCGGGACGCCAGATCGGCGCTGTTCTCCGCGGCCTGACGGAGGTTCAGCACCAGCTTCTTCAGCTGGGCGTGCTTCTCGTCCCAGCGCCTGCGCAACTCCTCGAAGCGGGCGAAGCGTTCGCGGCGGGCCTCGTGGAAGGTGGCGAAGCCGCCGCCGTGCACCCAGGCGTCGGCGCCGGCCGGGCCGGGCTCGACGGAGACGATCTTGTCTGCGGCTCGGGCGAGGAGTTCGCGGTCGTGGGAGACGAACAGGACGGTCTTGCGGGTCTCCTTCAGCCGTTCCTCCAGCCAGCGCTTGCCGGGCACGTCGAGGTAGTTGTCGGGCTCGTCGAGCAGGAGCACCTCGTCGGTGCCACGCAGCAGCGCCTCCAGGACGAGCCGCTTCTGCTCACCGCCGGACAGTGTGCTCACCTGCCGCCACTGGGCCCTCTCGTAGGGCACGCCGAGGGCGGCCGTGGTGCACATGTCCCACAGCGTCTCGGCCTCGTAGCCGCGGGCCTCGGCCCAGTCGGCGAGTGCCTGCGCGTACCCGAGCTGGGCTGCCTCGTCGTCAACGGTCATGACGGCGTGTTCGGCGGCGTCGACGGCGCGTGCGGCCTCGCGGATGCGCGGCGGGGCGACGGAGACGAGCAGGTCGCGCACGGTGGTGTCGTCGCGTACGGAGCCCACGAACTGGCGCATCACGCCGAGCCCGCCGCTGACGGTGACGGTGCCGCCGTGCGGCTTCAGCTCGCCGGAGATCAACCGCAGGAGGGTGGTCTTGCCGGCGCCGTTCGGCCCGACGAGGGCGCCGGCGGCGCCGTCGCCGACCCGGAAGGAGACGTCGCCGAGGAGAGCCCTCCCGTCCGGAAGGTAGTACTCCAGATGCGCTGCTTCCAGGTGTCCCATGGGGACGCATTCTGCGGGCGGGCCGCGGGAACGGGCAAACGCTTATCCGCCGCGCCCGTGCCGCTCCCGGTGGAACCGGTTCCACCGTGCCCCGGCCGGGCCCCGCCCGCCGGGCCCGCGATCACGCCACGCCGGGCGCATCCGGCCGTCCCTCCGCGTGGACGCGGTCAGACCCCGCCCACCGGGTGGCCGGTCGGGCCCTCCGCCCCGGACGGGGTCACCGACTCGCCCGCCCAGGTCAGGGCCTTCCAGCCATCGGACGGGGAACCCTCCAGGACGACCACGCCGGTGTTCCTCAACGGGTGCGCGGCGGCGAAGGGGACGTCGACGTTGTCGACGCGGGCGGCGGTCCACATGCGGATGGCGGCGCCGTGACTGACCAGGGCGACCGTGCCGGCCTGGAGGGCCGCGGCTTCGGCGACCACGGCGTCGTAGCGGCCCAGCGCCTCGTCTCCGTTCTCGCCCCCCGGGATGCGCAGCGCGGTCCGCCCCGCCGGCCAGGCGAACACGGTCCTCATGTAGAGCTCCCCGCGCTCGGAGTCGCCGCGCAGCATCTCCAGGTCGCCCGCGGAGATCTCACGGATGCCGTCGCGGACGGTGACCTCCAGACCGCGGGCCGCAGCCAGCGGGGCGGCAGTGAGCTGGGTGCGGACGAGGGTGGAGGCGAAGACGGCGCCGATGTCCTCGTGGGCGAGCGCGGAGGGGAGGGCGGCGGCCTGCCGCTCACCGAGATCCGTCAGGCCCGGTCCGGGGACGCTGGTGTCGAGGACGTACTCCAGGTTGGACGGGGTCTCACCGTGGCGGATGAGGAGCAGGCGCATGCAGGGTTCCTCCGGGTGGACGATCCGCCGGTCGGGAGAACGGCCACTTCAGGGTACCCAGGGGCCGTATGAGCCCTGCTGTCGGGCTCACCACGCCCCTGTCCGCCCGTCACCGGCCGCGCGGGAAGCCGCCGGCCCTCGGCTCCCGGCTGTTCGAGTTCGCCGCCGAACAGCGAGCCGCCGCAGGCGCTTACCGGCCGGCCCCGCAGAGCCGACCCGGAACCGGCCCCCGGAACCGACACACCGTCAGCTCACATAATGGACACCATGTCTCACCATTCGGCGCCAGTGCGTACGGTGTCGCCCATCGCCCGACCGGGTCGGCCCCGGCGGGGACCGGTACGAGTGGAGGGGCACGCATGACGAACCCGCGGGAGACGGCCGTCTACACGCACGGGCACCACGAGTCGGTGCTGCGTTCGCACACCTGGCGCACCGCCGCCAACTCGGCGGCGTACCTGCTCGGCGTCCTCCGGCCCGGCATGCGGATCCTGGACATCGGCTGCGGTCCCGGCACGATCACCGCCGACCTGGCCGCGCTGGTCCCCGACGGACAGGTCACCGGCATCGACCGGGCACCGGAGATCCTGGACCGGGCGCGGGCCACGGCCGCGGCGCGCGGCGTGCGGAACGTCGGCTTCGCGGTCGGCGACGCGCACGCTCTCGCCCACCCCGACGACGCGTTCGACGTCGTCCACGCCCACCAGGTGCTGCAGCACGTGGGCGACCCCGTGCGGGTGCTGCGGGAGATGGGGCGGGTGACCGCGCCGGGCGGGTTCGTCGCCGCGCGCGACGCCGACTACGCGGCCATGACCTGGTATCCGCGGGTGCCGGGACTGGACGACTGGCTGGCGCTGTACCAGCGGGTGGCCCGCGCGGGCGGCGGCGAGCCGGACGCCGGGCGGCGCCTGAAGGCATGGGCGCGGCAGGCAGGCTTCGCCGACATCACCGCGACCTCCGGCACCTGGACGTACGCCTCGCCCGAGGAACGCCGATGGTGGAGCGAGCTGTGGGCGGAACGCACGGTGGCCTCCTCCTACGCCCGGCTGGCCGTCGACGGGGGGCACGCCACCGAGGCGGAACTGCGGGCCGTGGCGGACGCCTGGCGGGAGTGGGGGCGGCAGGAGGACGGCTGGTTCGCCGTGCTCCACGGGGAGATCCTGTGCCGGAAGGAACCGTGATCCTTCCCCGGATCCGGCCCCGTCGGGTCGGCCCGCACGCTGCCGGGCCGGTCCGGCGGCGCCGACGGGACGGCCGTTCCCCGGCCGTCCCGCGCCCCTGCCGGGGCCGCCACCGCACGCCGCGTCGGGTTCGGTCCCGGCGCCGCTCCGGCGGTCACTCGTACTCGTCCTCCACGAAGGAATAGGCCGCCCACGGTCCGGTGAGTTCCACCCTGGTCTCCGGGTCCTCGCCCTTGGTACGGTCCACCGCTTCCACGAATTCCTCACAGCGGGTGCGCGGGACGAGGTAGGAGGCGTGGAGGACACGGTGCCCGGATGCTTCCGGCTCGCCGGACGGCACGCCGCTCCACAGGGGGTCGGTCCGGGAGTCCTCCGCGTATCCGGAGAGTTCCGCGTGCAGCCGCCCGGCGAACTGCTCCGCCTTGCGCCGCGCGTTCTCCCCGGGTCCGGCGTCCTGTTCCGCCCCGGTGTCGGCGTACACCCGCACACGCCACTCCACCCGTCCCTCCAGCCGGTCCAGGGTGCGGTTCAGGACGTGCTCGCGTTCCTCGATCATCGTGCGGACGCCGCTGTCGTCCCGGAAGACGGTGCCCGGCCGCAGCGGCAGCGGGGTCGTCACGACGGTGAGCGCGTCGACGACACCCTGATGGGCGCGGGCGGTCGCGGTCAGCCAGTCGGGATCCTCCAGGCGGGCCCGCAGCTGCGCCTCGGCGAAGTCGCTCTCCGGGACCTCGCTGAACACGGCGACCAGTCCGCGGTGGACGAGCCGCCGGGGCGGCGCGCCGGCCACCCCGGTCAGCTGTGCCTGCAGGGGCGCGCCGAAGGGCCGGCAGATGGCGTACACGTACCGGAGTCCGGTCAAGGGGTCTCCTCCCGTCGGCGGACGGACGACGACGGCTCGGGAACCACCGGCGGCTCGGGCCCGTGCCCGTCCGGGGCGGGTTCACCGCACCGGACACACGGGGACGGCTCCGGGTCGTCCTGCCACCAGTCGACACCCGTCTCCTCGGCTTCGTCCACCATGGCGGCGACAGACCGCCCGGCAGTGAGCGGTGCGACGTCCTGGGGGCGTGGGGCGCGTACGTGCCGCCCCGGCCGCCCCCGCCCTCCTTCTCGTCGCCGCGGTCGGCGTCGCGGATCACGTCGGCGGTCTCCGCACGTCCTGCCCCTCCGGAGCGGCAAGGCGGGCGGGGTTCGCCAGGCCGAACCGGAACACGGCCCCGGCGAAGGACTCCGTTCCTTCGGAGTCGCCCACCTCCCCGTCCAGGGCGACGAGGTGGCGTGCGGTTCCGAGAGCGACGAACACTCGGCCTCAGTCTCCGTCCGCGTCGGGGGGAGCATCGGTGCGCCGAACCGGTCCGGGAGCGGGATGCTCCTCGAAGAGCCTGTCGGGCGCGGGCTGGTTCTTCGCAGGCTCACCACCGGGCTGGTTCTTCGCAGGCTCACCACCGGGCTGGTTCTTCGCAGGCTCACCACCGGGCTGATTCACAGGCTCACCACCAGGCTGGTTCCGGGCAGGTTCCGGGGTCGCCCTGTCCCGGGCAAGCCCGGCCAGGGTGCGGGCCGCCCGGTATCCGGCGAAAGCCGGCACCGGCGATCACGATGCGGGGTCGACTCACGGTTCGCCTCCGGCGTCAGGGTGCTCGACACGTGCGTGTCCGCGTTTCCCATGCCCGGGGCGTCAAACGTGGTCCGGCTCGACGCGGCCGGACCGAAGGGCTTGCGTACGGGACCCGGGGCAGCCGGTGGGCGGCCCTCGCTCCCTGCCGCGCAGGCACCGCCTCCCGTCCGGGCACGGCAGCGTCTTCCCCTCGCGCCCCGGAGCGGGCACGGCCCCGGCGGTCCTGTCGGCCCGGTCGTGGGACGCCCGTGTCCGGACGGATCCTGCGAAACGATCACTCGCCGCCGCGGCTCCCACTAGGCTCGCGGCATGGAGATCCTGGGTGCCACCCTCCGTGTCTGCGTCGCCGACCTCGAGGCCGCGATCCCCTTCTACGAGCGTCTGGCCGGCGGCAGAGCCCTCCGCTCCGGGCGCGGCGGCGTGCAGGTGGCCGCGGTCGGCTGTTTTCTGCTGATGAGCGGTCCGGAGACGGAGTTGGAGCTGTTGCGGAAGGTGGCGGCCACGATCGCCGTCACCGATGTCGACGAGGCCCGGGCGGTACTGACCGCGAGCGGCGCGGAGGTCATCGCCGGCCCGTTGCCGACTCCGGCAGGCCGCACCCTGATCGCCCGGCACCCGGACGGCACGGTCTACGAGTACGCGGACCGCCGCGGAGTTCCTTCGAACACGCCCTGAACCGGCGGGCCCGACGGTATTCCCCGTGCGCTCCCGGCGGCCCCGCCCTTAGAGTCGGGCCTCTGCCGACCCGCACGAAGGAGCGCACCAGCCGATGAGCGAGCAGCACACGTACCGCGTGATCGTCCGAGGTACCTGGGACGAGCTGACCGACGAGGCCCGCACGCGGCTGCTCGCGGAGGCGGGCGAGCACGGTCTGGCGAGCATGCGGTTCACCGAGGAGGGGACGCTGAGCTACGAGCCGCGCCCACTGAAGCACTTCTCCTTGCGGTACGTGGTGGTGTCGGACGCGGACGACGGCGAGGAGATGGCCGGGGCGATCGGTGAGGACCGCGCCGAGCGCACCCTGCGGGAACTGGGCTACGGCTTCCGTGAGCTGAAGTCGACGGTCACGGATCTCGACACGATGAAGATCAACCGGAAGCCCGCATCTCGGCGGTGAGTGCCCAGCGCTCGTGATCCCGCCAGGCCCCGTCGATGAAGAGCATCTTCGGCGAGAAGCCCTCCAGGCGGAATCCGCAGGAGCGGGCGAGGGCGATGGAGGCGGCGTTTCCAGGCTGTACGTTGATCTCCAGCCGGTGCAGCCGCATCCGCCCGAAGGCGTGGCCGACGACCAGGCCGAGTCCCTCCTTCATCAGTCCGCGTCCTGCGGCGTGCGCGAAGGCCCCGTAGCCGAGGGCCCCGCACTGGAACGCGCCCGTCACGATGTTGTTGATGTTGATGAAACCGGCGATGGCACCCCCGTCCCGCTCGCACACCAGGAACCCGGCCTTCGTCGGGTCCTCGATCAGCCGGCCCGCGTACGCGGTGTACGCGCCGGCGGTGTCCGGCGGGAACAGCCAGGGGTGGTGCAGGCCCTTGCTCTCCCTGGCGCGGGCGGTGAACTCGGGGCCGTCGGCATGGGTGAAGTGGCGTATGCCCACGCGGGGGCCCTCGGCGAGGTGACGGGACGCGGTGTGCGGCATCCGGCCACCTTACGACGGCACCCTGCGACGGGCCTGCCCGGTCGGGGCGCTGCCGCCGGGGCGGGAAGGGCCGCCGGAGCAGCCGGCACCGGCCCCGCACCGACGGGGCGGACTGCGAGCGCCGCACGAGGCGTGACCGATCCACCGCTGGGCGCGCTCGGTGCCGCAACGGGCGACGTCCGCCCCGTCACGGAACGCTGCCTGCTGCGGCACTAGCTTCTGTGTCTCATGAAGGCGGCACTAGTTTCTGCGTCTCATGAAGTACGCCCCGAACAGGGCCCCGATCAGTCCCGTGGCCAGCAGGGCCGTCCACAACGGCACGGTGACCTCGGGAATCAGCAGACGGATCTTCGTCGAGCGGGTGTTCTCGAAGATGAAGATCACGGCGAGGACTGCGAGCACCAGGACGGTGATCCGGGCGGGTGTCAGCGTCACACCCCGGCGTGTCCGTGTGCCGGTGCTCTCGGATGTCTTCGAGCTCATAGCACCAGGGTCCCCCCAGGCGGCCGGTCACGCACGGTGAGGCCCCGGGGATGTCCGGCGTGCCGGTGGCGGGTGGCTCCGCCCGCCCCGGCGTCGCGGGACGCTGTTGGGGGCGCCGGTCAGGTGAGCGCGGGCGCGTCCAGGGTCACGGTCCCCGCGTCCGCGTCGAGTTCGGCGGCGACGCCGAAGGGGATCGTCAGCGCGCCCTCGCCGTGGCCGAACCCGAACTCCTCGGCCACCGGCACCCCGAGCCCGGCGAGCCGGTCGGCGAGCAGGGCCCGCACCCGGTCGTAGGGCCCGCAGTTCTCCCACGAGCCGAGCAGCACCCCGCGGACGCCGTCCAGCCAGCCCGCGCGCAGCAACTGGGTGAGGTAGCGGTCGAGCCGGTAGGGCTCCTCGCCGACGTCTTCCAGGCACAGCAGGCCGCCTGCCGCGGACGGCCGGGCGTGCGGGGTGCCGAGTTCCGCGGCGAGCAGGGCGAGACAGCCGCCGAGCAGCACCCCCCGGGCCCGGCCGCCGGTGAGGGCGCGTCCGGCGGAGCCGATCGTGCGGACCGTCTCCGGTGCGAACAGCGTGGCCTTCAGATGGTCCTGGGCGCGGGAGTTCTTGAGGAAGTCCACGCCCGCCGCCATCGGCCCGTGCAGGGTGACCAGGCCCAGCCGGGCGGCGAACGCCTCGTGCAGTGCGGTGATGTCGCTGAAGCCGACGAAGACCTTCGGGCCTGCGGCCCGCATCGCCTCCCAGTCCACCAGGTGGACCATGCGCTGCACACCGTAGCCGCCGCGGGCGCAGAGTACGGCGTCCACCGCCGGATCGCACCAGGCGGACTCCAGGTCGGCGGCCCGGTCGGCGTCCGTCCCCGCCAGGTAGTCGAACGCGTCGTGCCGGTCCAGGACGTGGGGGGCCACGACGGGGTCGAGATCCCAGCCGCGCAGCACGTCGAGCCCGGCCTCCAGCCGCTCCTCGGGCACGGGCCCACTGGGCGCGACGACGGCCACACGGGCGCCGGGTGCGAGGCGGGCCGGGCGGATCAGTTCCCTCACTTGGCGAGCTCCAGCGTCGGGATGCCGGGCACACTCAGCCCGAACACCTGTGCGTACAGGGAGAGTTCGGCTTCCAGGGCGCGCACCATCGTGTCCGCGCGGCGGAAACCGTGCCCCTCCCCTTCGAAGGCGATGTAGGCGTGCGGCACCCGTCGGCCCGCCATGCGGGCCAGAAGCCGCTCGCACTGGGCGGGCGGGCAGATCACGTCGTCCAGGCCCTGTAGCAGCAGGAACGGCGCGGTGATCCGGTCGGCGTGCTCCACCGGCGAGCGCTCGGCGTACCGGGCCGGCACCTCGGTGAACGGGCCGACCAGCGACTCCAGGTAGCGGGACTCGAAGTCGTGGGTCTCCCCCGACGCCCAGCCGGTGAGGTCGAGGACCGGGTAGATGATGGTGCCGCAGGAGTAGACGTCGGTCACCGCGAGGGAGGCGGCCGTCGTCCAGCCGCCCGCGCTGCCGCCCCGCACCGCGAGCCGCTCCCGGTCGGCGGTGCCCTCCTCGGCGAGGGCGAGCGCGACGGCCGCGCAGTCCTCGACGTCGACCACGCCCCACTGCTCGCGCAGCCGGTCACGGTACGCGCGGCCGTACCCGGTGGAGCCGCCGTAGTTCACCTCGGCCACGCCGATGCCGCGGGAGGTGAAGTAGGCGATCTCCAGGTCGAGCACGAGGGGCGCGCGCCCGGTGGGGCCGCCGTGTGCCCAGACGACGTACGGGGCGGGCCGGTCGCCGGGGGCGCCGCAGACGGGGTTGTGGGGCGGGTAGACGTGCGCGTGGATGTCGCGTCCGTCGGGTCCGGTGAAGGTACGGATCTGGGGTTCGGGGTAGTGGACGGGGTCGACGGCGTCGCTGTGCGCGGCGCCCACCACGCGGGCCCGGCCGGTGCGGGTGTCCAGCTCCACCACCTCGTAGGCGCTGCGTGGGCTGGCGCCGACGGCGAGGACCCGGTCGCCGTGGACGGCGAGCGTGGGCGCGAACTCCGTCCACGGTCCCGCCACGTCGACGACCTCGCCGGACTCGGGGTCCAGGATCCCGAGCACGGTGGCGCCGCGGCCGTGCACGACGGCGATCAGGCCGCTGTCGAGAGGGGCGAACCAACGGTGGCCGAGCTTCCACAGCGCCCCGCCGAACTCCTCCTCCCGCGGAGCCAGCGGTGTGCCGTCCCGGTAGAGGTTCCACCAGCCGCTGCGGTCGCTGACATACAGCAGGCCCCCGTCGGGGGCCCAGTCGACCTGGGCGATGGACTCCTCGGGGCCGCCGGCGACGGAACACGCTCCGCTCAGGGTGCCGTCGGCCTGGACGTCGGCGACGATCAGCTCGGTGCCGTCCCAGGGCATCCGCGGATGGTCCCAGGCCAGCCAGGCGGCCCGGCCGCCGTCGGGAGCAAGGCGCGGGCCGGTGACGAACCGGTGCCGGTCGTCGGTGAGTTCGCGCACCGCGCCGCGGTCCTCGGCGGCCGACCCGTCCAGTGGCACGGCGGCCAGGACGCGGCGCACGTCCCCGGGCCCCTCGCCGGTGAACTCCTCCAGCACGCACCACACCTCGGCGCGCCCGGCCAGTACCTGCGGCTCGGCCCAGCGCAGCCCGCCGCCCACCCCGGAGACCGGCGTGAGCGGACGCGGCTCACCGCCGGGCTCCCACCGGTACAGGCGCTGGTCGGCGAAGTGGGTGAACACCACGACCGTTCGCCCGTCGACGACGGCACCGCCCCAGGGCCGGCCGCCGTACTCGATGACGCGGCTGCGCACGTTCCACGGGGCCGGCAGCACCGGCTCCTCGCGGCCGTCCGCATGGCGCCGCACCAGGGTGCGCCGTCCGCCCTCCTCGGGCCGCGGCTCGGTCCACCAGGCCTCGTCGGCGACGAAGCCCACGTACTCGGGATGCCCGTCGTGGGCGGCGGCGAGGGCCGCGTCGATGGGCGACGGCCACGCGCCGTACGGCAAAGTCTGCACTCTCTCCCCCAACTCGCCTACGCCGTCCGCAGGAAGCGGTCCAGCACCTTCACCCCGAAGTGCAGTGCCTCGACGGGCACCCGTTCGTCGACGCCGTGGAAGAGGGCCTGGTAGTCGAAGCCCTCGGGCAGCTTCAGCGGTGCGAAGCCGTAGCCGGTGATGCCCAGCCGGGAGAACTGCTTGGCGTCGGTGCCGCCGGACATGCAGTACGGCACCACGTGCCCCTCGGGGGCGAACTCCTCGACGGCGGCACGCATCGCCGCGAAGGTCGGCGCGTCGACGGGCGCCTGGAGGGCGACCTCGCGGTGGTGGAAGCTCCAGTCCACGTCCGGTCCGGTGAGTTCGTCGAGGGTGGTGCGGAACTCGTCCTCGAAACCGGCCAGGTAGCGCCCGTCGACGTAGGCGTGGGCTTCGCCCGGGATGACGTTGACCTTGTAACCGGCGCTCAGCATGGTCGGGTTGGCGCTGTTGCGGACGGTGGCCTCGACCAGTCCGGCGGCGGGGCCGAGCTTGGTCAGCAGTCCGTCCACGTCGTCGAGGTCGGCGTCGAGGCCGTAGAGCGCGGCGAGTTCGGTGAGGGCGGCCCGCACGGTCGGGGTGAGCCGGAGCGGCCACCGGTGCTCACCGATCCGGGTGATCGCCGCGGCGAGCCGTGTCACCGCGTTCTCCCGGTTGACCTTGGACCCGTGCCCGGCCCGGCCGCGCGCGCTCAGCCTGAGCCAGCCGGTTCCGCGCTCGCCCGCGGCGATCGGGTAGATCTGCCGTCCGCCGCCGTCGTGGAACGTGAACGCGCCGGACTCGCCGACGCCCTCGGTGCAGCCCTCGAAGAGTTCGGAGTGCCGGTCGGCGAGGAAGCCGGAACCGTCCTCGGCGCTGTCCTCCTCGTCCGCGGTGAAGGCGACGACGATGTCGCGGCGGGGCCGGAACCCCTCGCGGGCCCAGCTCCGGACGACGCCGAGGATCATCGCGTCCATGTTCTTCATGTCGACGGCGCCGCGCCCCCACACGACACCGTCGCGGATCTCGCCGGAGAACGGGTCGACGCTCCAGTCCGCGGCCTCGGCGGGCACGACGTCGAGGTGGCCGTGGACGAGCAGCGCGTCGGCGGCGGGGTCCGTGCCCTCGACCCGGGCGACGACGTTGGTGCGGCCCTCGGTGCGCTCCAGGAGCACCGGCTCCAGCCCCGCTCCGGCGAGCTGCTCGGCGGCGTACTCGGCGGCGGGCCGCTCCCGGCAGTCGCCGCCGCCCCGGTTGGTGGTGTCGATCCGGATCAGCTCGGACGTGAACCGGACCACCTCGTCCATCGCCTGCTGGTCAGCCATACTGCTCCTCCACCGCCGACGAGGCGATCGTGGTGACCGCCTTGAACGTGCGGATGCCTTCGTACATCGTGCCGCTGGTGTACGCCACCTTCCGCTCCCCGATCCGCGCCACTCCCGGTACCACGGTGACGGCCATCGCGAGGTGCTCGGCGTCGAACTCGACGGCGACCGTACAAGGCCCCTCGTCGACGGGATCACGGCGGACCGCGAGGGAAGCCGCCTCCTTGGCCGCGGCCCGGATGTCACCCGCCGTCCTGGCCGGTGTGCGGCACACGGCGGCGTAGCGTGAGACATGGTCCTTGACGGCGACCTTGAGCGCCTCGGGCGCGTAGCCCAGGGCGTCCTCGCAGGCCACGTCGTCCCCGGTGACGAGCACGACGGGGACCCCGTACTCGGCGACGACGCGCGCGTTGAGCAGGCCCTCGCTGGCGCGCACGTCGTTCAGCCACACACCGGTGATCTGGTTGGCCAGGTAGGTGTGGGCGAGGACGCCCTCCATACCGGCGCCGGCGTGGTAGCCGAGGAAGGCGATCCCGTCGACGTCGCCGTGCTGGACTCCCTCCACCATGGACAGCGCCTTGTGCCGCCCGGTGAGCATCCGGACCCTGGGGTCGAGCTGCTCCAGGAGCAGGTTGCGCATGGTCGAGTGGGCCTCGTTGACGAGCACCTCGTCGGCGCCGCCGTCGAGGAAGCCGAGGGCTGCCGCGTTGACGTCCGAGGTGAACAGGGCGCGGCACCGCTCCCACTGAGGGGTGCCCGGCAGCACGTCGGCGGGCCAGGTCACGCCCGTGGCGCCCTCCATGTCGGCGCTGATGAGGATCTTCATGGGGCCCACGTTACGCACCGGGAAGGGGGTCGGCCAGGGACGGCGGCGCACCGCGCAAAGCCGTCGTCGCCGCCGGGCCGCCGCGGGCGGCACGGCGGCACCGCGGGCATCAGGACCCGCGGCTGGGCGCGTCGCGCGGTCGTGCCGTCCCGTCAGCCGGTGCGTCCGGCCACCAGCCACCGGGACGGCAGCCGGATCGGTGCCCCGTCGGGCCCCGCCTCGGTGGTCGTCAGCGGCAACTCGCCGCTCGCCAGGACCGTCAGCCCGGCCGCGCGCAGATACTCCGGGAGGGCGGCGTCGGTCACCTCGGCGGGTGCGATGCCGTGCCGCAGGACCGGTGCCAGCTTGGCCGGCGGCCCGGCGGGGCTCGCCGCCAGGCCCTGGAGCGCGACGCCGGCGGCCTCGGCGAGTTCGACGACGAAGGCCCGGCCGCGGGTGCCGACGAGCGCGGCGACGGCGTCCGCGAACGGCTGCCGGTCGTCCGGCTCGCACTGGTGGATGACGCCCCGCAGGTAGACGTTGGCGTCGCCGAGCTCCGTGTGCAGCGCCTCGGTCCCTGCCTCGTCGGCCGCGTCGAGCTGCCGGTACCGGGCCCGGCCCGCGGGGTCGGCGTGTCGTGCGTGCTCCAGGGCAGCCGCGGACAGGTCGGCGCCGACGACCCGGGCGAAGTGCTCGGCCAGGAAGCGGGTCTGGGTGCCGTTGCCGCAGCCCAGATCCACCAGTGGCAGCTCCGGGTCGGCCAGGTGCGGCCGGAACAGCGCGAGATGGAGGCGCGCGGTCACCGCGGGCGAGGCGTCCCAGAGAGCGGCTCCCTGCTCGTCGGGGACCTCCTGCCAGAAGCCCTCCCAGGCCGCGCGGTACCGACTCGTCACACTCATGCCCAACTCCCCTTGGGTGCAGCGACGTTCCGTCGTGTGATGACGGGTCAGTACGGTCTATCGTCCCCGGGTCGCGGCCACAAGCGGGGGCACACGATCGTTCACGGCGCGTTCGACCGGTGTGCGGGGTCACGTGCCGTACCTGCGGTCCGACGGCCGGCCGGGTAGCGCACCCGGCCGGGTCGGGGGCCGCGGCCGGGTCAGTGCCTCGGCAGGGTCAGTTCGCACCAGACCGTCTTGCCCGTGGCGGTGCGGCTCGTCCCCCACTCCCGGGCCAGTGCGCCGACGACACGCAGGCCGCGCCCGGCCTCGTCGGTGGGCCCCGCGTTCAGCAGGGTGGGCAGCTCGTGGGAGTCGTCCTCCACCTCGCACAGCAGGGTGTCCCCGCGCACCAGACGCAGCTCGACGGGGTGTGCGCGGGCGTGTCGCAGGGCGTTGGCGGCCAGCTCGCCGACCAGCAGCTCGGCGGTGGGGGCCAGGGCGGACAGCCCCCAGGTGTGCAGCTGCTCGCGCACCGCCGCGCGGGCACGGCCGGCCTCGGAGGGGTCGAGGTCGAGCCGCCACACGGCGACCTGGTCACCGGCGACGCCGTTGAGGCGGGCCATCAGCAGGGCCACGTCGTCCTTCCGGCCGCCGCGGGCGCCCAGGGTACGGATGATCGTGTCGCAGGCCGCGTCCATGGACGCGGCCGGGTGGGCGGCGGACGCGCACAGCGTCGCGAGGCCGACGCCGATGTCCTCGCCCCGCATCTCGACCAGTCCGTCGGTGCACATCACCAGCCGGTCGCCGGGACGCACGGGCACGCGCACCGCCTCGAACGGCACCCCGCCGACGCCGATCGGTGCCCCCGTCGGCAGGTCGAGCAGCTCGCTGCGGCCGTCGTCGGCGCGCACCAGCACCGGCGGTATGTGGCCGGCGTTGGCGAGGTGGAGGTCGCCCGCGACCGGATCGTAGACGGCGTACAGGCAGGTGGCGAGATACGCGTCGCCGAGCCGCTGGGCGAGGTCGTCGAGGTTGCGCAGCAGTTGCGACGGCGGCAGGTCGAGCGCCGCCATGGTCTGTACGGCGGTCCGCAACTGGCCCATCATGGCTGCGGAGTTGAGGCCGTGTCCCATCACGTCCCCGACGACGAGGGCGGTACGCGCGCCGGGCAGTTTCACCGCGTCGAACCAGTCGCCGCCGACCCGGCCGAGCAGGGTGCCGGGCAGGTAGCGGGTGGCGATGTCGCAGCCCGTCATGTGCGCGGGGATGTGCGGCAGCATGCTGTCCTGGAGCGTCTCGGCGACGTTCTCCTGGTAGGTGTACATGCGTGCGTTGTCGAGCACGAGGCCCGCGCGGGCGGCGAGTTCGGCGCCGGTGGCCCGGTCCATGTCGTTGAAGACGGGCCGTTCCGGGTGGCGCAGCAGGATCATGAAGCCCAGCACGACGTTGCGTGCCTTGAGCGGGACGACCAGCATGGAGCGGCCGGTGATCAGCGGCCTGATGTCCCGCTTCTCGAACTGCGAGGCGATGGCGTGGCCCATCTCCTCGGTGATGCACGGCACGAGGACGGGCTCACCGGTGGTCATGCACTGGAAGAACGGGGTGTGCGCGGGGAACGGCATGGCCTCGCCCACCGGTACGACGTCGTCCCAGCGACCGGGTTCGTCGGTGTGCTCCAGGGCGACCCGGTGCCACATCGTGGTGGTGTCCGGGACTCCGTCGGGGAATCCCTCGCCGGCGACGACCTGTTCGCGCAGATAGGTGCCGGCGACGTCGGTGAAGCGCGGGACGACGGCACGGCTCACCTCGACGATGGTCCGCGCGAGGTCGAGGGAGGTGCCGATCCGCCCGCTGATCTCGTTGAGGAACTCCAGCCGCTCGCGCACGGCGGCGTACTCCAGGTCCTCGGCGTCCTGAGCCTCCGCCAGGTGGTCGCCGTCCACCGGTCGCCCGCCGTCGTCGGGCAGGCGCGGCGGCAGCGGCCGGCCGGCTGCCGCGGCCCGGGCGGCCGTCTCGCGGCGCGCCCTGCGCTCGTCGCGCCGCGGCACGCCCCAGTCGGGAGTCACCGGGACCCGGTCGTTCTGGCTGAACTCCAGTACGGGATAACCGAGTTCGAGGACCTGCGCGACGATGCGGGCGCTCTCCCCGACACTCATGCTGGGCAGGATCTCGGGCAGACGGCGGGCCAGCTGATCGGCGCCGGGGAAGTCCGTGTGCAGGGCGAAGCCGGGCGCGATGCGCTCGGCGGCCGGGGCGGCCGGGTCGTCCCGGGCGAGGGCCCCGGCGTCGGCGGCGAGGACGAGCAGTCGCCCGCTGCCGGGTCCGACCAGCGGATAGGCCCACCACAACACGTCGGCGCGGTCACGCCCCGGCACGGTCAGTCGGGCCCGGCCGGCCGCGGGGTAGGACAGCTGCCCGTCGAGGGAGGCCTCCAGGTCGGGGCCGAGGCCGTCGTAGGCGTCGTACGCCCCGTAGGGGCCGGGGTCGCCACGGTCCGGGAACGCGCCGGAGACGGGCAGCAGGTCGGCCACCGGGCGGCCGATCGCCTCCTCCTTGACGGTGCCGAAGAGCCGCCGTGCGCCCCGGCTCCAGTGGGAGACGAGGCCGTCACGGTCGACGACGACCACGGCGAGCGGGATGCGTCCGGCGCCGGTCGGTCCGGTCGGCGTGGCGGACGCGGCGGTGCGGCTGAGAGGTGCGTCCCGGTCCGTGCCACGCTCCATGGCCCAGGTCCTCTCCCCAGGTATCGGCAAGATCTCCTCCCCTACTCAACGGTACGGCCCATGCCTGCGGCAAGGGGCGGCAACAACGGAATTGGCCGCGGCCGGGTCCTCGGCAAGCCCATGTGTCAGTCCTCGTGCCCGAGTTGGAGGTCCCGTTCGGCTCGTCCGCCGCCCGCCAGCTGCAGCACGGTGGCCACGGGCGGGTACCCGGCGGCGATCACCGTGTACTCGCCGGAGGACAGGTCGACGAACCGGAAGGCCCCGTCGGGGCCGGTGGCGAGCGTGTCGACGACGTTCCCGGCGGCGTCGAGGAGGGTCACGCGCGCGTCCTCGACGGGCCGTCCGCCGCCGGCCCGGACGGTGCCGCGCAGCACGGCGCCGCCCGCGAGTTCGATGTCCTGGCGGGTCTCCCGGGAGGCCTGGACGGTGACCGGGAGGGCGGCGGGGCGGAAGGCGGGGGCGCTGGCAGCGAGGGTGTACTCCCCGGCGACGAGTTCGGTGATGACGTAGCACCCCTCGCGTCCGCTGCGGGTGGCGGCGACGACCTCGCCGTGGACGTTGGTGAGGGTGACGGTGGCGTCCCGCACGGGGGTTCCGTCGGCGGTGGCCACGCTGCCGGCCAGGCGTCCCGCGCCGCCGAGGACGACGTCCAGCTCCACGGGGCGTTCGCCGACCGTCACGGAGACGGCCTGCGGCTGGTGGCCGCCTGCGGCGGCGATGAGCACATAGGCGCCGGGGCCGGGCGTGGAGAGCGCGTACTGGCCGGCCTCGCCGCTCGCCCCGCGCCCGATCTGCGTTCCGGAGGCGTCGATGAGGGTGAGCGCCGCGCGGGGCACAGCGGTGCCGTCGGGGTGCTGCACCGCGCCGCAGACCGGGATTCCGCCGGTGCGCGGCGCGCGGGGCGGGCCGGCGGTCGCCGGGCCGGAGGGGCGGGGCAGGGTCCGCGCGGCGGGGGCGTGCGTCTGCTCGGTCCCGTCGGTGACGGCGTGGTGGGACACCAGGGGTTTCTCCTTGAGGAAGAAGGCGATGAGCAGGCCGAGGACGAGCACCGGCACGAGCCAGAGGAAGATCCGCGGCATGGCGTCGGCGTACGCCCGGACGTAGGCGTCGCGCAGCGCCGGGGACAGGGTGCGGACGAGTTCCGGGGTGAGGGATTCGGGGTCGGGTGCGCTGCCGCCCCGGGGGAGCTCGGCACGGAGCGCGTCGGCGAGCCGGCGAGCGAAGAGGGTGCCGAAGACCGCGGCGCCGACGCTGCCGCCGATCTGCCGGAAGTAGTTGTTGGCGCTGGTGGCGGTGCCGAGGTCGGAGGCGCGCACGGAGTTCTGCACGGCGAGGATCAGCACCGGCATCACCATGCCGATGCCCGCGCCGAGGACGGCCATCCAGACGCTGTAGTGCAGCCGGGGGGTGTCGGTCTGGAGCCGGGACAGCAGCCACATCCCGGCGGCCGACAGGGCGCAGCCGAGGACGGGGTAGAGCTTGTAGCGGCCGGTGTGGCTGACGAGCTGGCCGGAGACGATCGAGGCACCGACGATGCCGCCCATCATCGGCAGCATCAGCAGCCCCGACTCGGTGGCCGAGGCCCCGTCGACCATCTGCAGGAAGGTCGGCAGGTAACTGGCGGCTCCGAACAGGGCGGCTCCGACGACCAGGCCCACCACGCCGGTGACGGTGAAGACGGAGTCCCTGAACAGCCGCAGCGGGATGAGGGGTTCGGCGGCGAAGCGCTCGGCGAGCACGAAGAGGACGGTGGCAAGCGCTGCGCCGGCGCCGAGCCCGAGGACGACGCGCGAGGTCCAGGCGTATTCGGTGCCGCCCCAACTGGTCAGCAGGACCAGGCAGGTCGAGGCGGCGGCGAGCAGCAGGGAGCCGAGGACGTCGAAGCGGGGGCGGGCGGTGGGCCGGGGCAGCCTGAGCACGAGGGTGACGACGGCGAGCGTGACCAGCCCGAAGGGGACGTTGACGTAGAAGCACCACCGCCAGGTGAGGTGGTCGGTGAAGTAGCCGCCGAGCAGTGGTCCGGCGACCGACGCCAGACCGAAGGCGGCGCCGACGAGTCCCATGAACCGGCCGCGCCGACGGGGCGGCACGATGTCGGCGATGATCGCCTGAACACCGATCATGAGTCCGCCCGCACCGACGCCCTGGACGGCGCGAAAGGCGATGAGCTGGTCCATCGTGGCGGCGCGACCCGCGAGGGCGGAGCCGATCACGAAGACCACGATGGCGAACTGGAAGACGCCCTTGCGGCCGAGGAGGTCCCCGAGCTTGCCGTAGACCGGCAGGCCGATGGTGGAGGTGAGCAGGTAGGCGGTGATCGCCCAGGACATCCGGTCCAGGCCGTGCAGCTCGCCGACGATCCTCGGCAGAGCGGTGGCGACGATCATCTGTTCCAGGGCGGCCAGCAGCAGGGCCAGCATCAGCCCGACGAAGACCAGCCGCACCCGGCGCGGACTGAGTGCCCCGGCCGGTGCGGGGGCGGCGCGGCTCGGGGGCGCCACCGCCGGTTCGTCGTGCACCAGAGTGATCCCGCCCACCTACCGCTCCCCTCGTCACGCCTGTCACAATCCCCGCGTAATGCGGCAACTGCGGTCAGGCGCGACGGGTTACGGCGGCGCGGCACGTCACACGGAGATCCACCCGAACCGGTGAGGGGGTCAACCCCCCTTCACCGGCGACGACGTGGCGTCACTCGACCTCGGCGGCGAGCTTGGCGAGCAGGGCGTCGTAGATCCGGCCCAGCCCCTTGGGCGCGAAGGCCCGCTCGAAGAAGCCGCCGATGCCGCCGGCGCCCTGCCAGGTGGTGGTGACGACGACCCGGGCACGGCCCTCGCCGGCGGGCGTGACGGTCCAGGTGGTGACCATCGAGGAGTTCCGGTCCTTCTCGACGAGCTGCCCGTCGGTGGGTTCGGTGACATCCAGGAGGCAGTCGCGGATGCGCTTGCTGGTGGCCTGGAGCTTCCAGTGCACCAGGGTGCCCTCGCCGTCGCCGCCCTCCCGCACCTCGTACTCGCTGAAGTGCTCGGGCAGCAGCTTCCGGCGGGCGCCGCTGTAGTCGGCGAGGGTGTCGAACACCTTCTCCGGGTCCGCCGCGACGACCCGCTCCGTAGTGGCCTCGACCTGCGCCATTGGATCCCTCCAGGACCTCATGTTCTCGGGGTTGGGGCAAGCCAACCACCCCGGTCGCCGACCACCCAAATCGGGGTACCGGAACCGATCGTTCGAGTGTCAGGGACGGACCGAAGATGACGCTCGCACGATCATGCGAACATGTGTTCTATTCTATGCCCAGTGCTACCGAGGAGGCCTCATGCGCTGGGAGAACCTCACCCTGGAGTCCGGCGGCCAGGAGCGCGCCGCCGGCGCCGCGCTGTTCGGCGCGCACGCGGTGGTGACCCGCACCATCGACACGCCGGAGTTCGCCGGCGTCACCTTCCACGAGGTCCGGGCCCGCTCGATCGTCAACCGCGTGCCGGGCGCCTCCCGCATGCCCTTCGAATGGACGGTCAACCCGTACCGGGGCTGCACGCACGCGTGCGTCTACTGCTTCGCGAGGAGGACACACGGCTATCTCGACCTCGACACCGGCACCGGTTTCGACAGCCAGATCGTGGTGAAGGTGAACGCCCCCGAACTGCTGCGCCGCGAGCTCGGCGCACGCGGCTGGCGGGGGGAGCACATCGCCATGGGCACCAACGTCGACTGCTACCAGCGGGCGGAGGGACGCTACCGGCTGATGCCCGGGATCCTGGCCGCCCTGCGGGACCACGCCAACCCGTTCTCGATCCTCACCAAGGGCACACTGATCCTGCGCGACCTGGAACTGCTGACCCGGGCCGCGCGGGTGACCGACGTCGGCCTGTCCGTCTCGGTCGGCTTCAGCGACCCCGAACTGTGGCGCGCGGTCGAGCCGGGCGCCCCGGCACCGCAGCGGCGCCTGGACGTCGTCCGCACCCTGGCCGGGCACGGGCTCGGATGCGGGGTGCTGATGGCGCCGGTGATCCCGTTCCTGAGCGACGACCCCGCCCGGCTGCGCGCCACGGTGCGGGCGATCGCGGCCTCCGGTGCCACCTCCGTCACGCCGCTGGTGCTCCACCTGCGGCCCGGCGCCCGCGAGTGGTTCATGGCCTGGCTGGGCCGGGAACACCCGCATCTGGTACGCCGCTACGAGCGGCTGTACGCGGACGGCGCCTACGCGCCGAAGTGGTACCAGCGCCGGATCACCCGTCAGGTGCACGAGCTGGCACGGGAGTACGGCATCGGCCCGGACGGTGCGGGCACGCCCCGCGGGATCCGCCCGCCGGACCCGGTCGCGCCGCCCGCATCCCGGCCGACCCAGCTCACGCTGATCTGAGCGCGTTCGAGCGCATCGGGCGACCCGATCGGGTCAAGTATCGGCAGAACACGTTCCTCCGGGCGGGATCCCCGGGACGATGCGGCCGGGGCCGTGGGCACTGTGCCCCGTGCCTCTCCGTCCTGGGAGGACCCGCATGAGAAAACGCGCTGCCGTGCTGTGCGCCGCCGCGGTCGTGGCCGGTTCGCTGTCCGCCCTGCCCGCGCGGGCGAGCACTCCGCCCCCGCCTGCCGCGGCGACCACCGCCCACGACGGCCGGGGCGCCGGGCCCGACTGGAAGAAGTGCGGCACCACCCGCTATCCGACGCTCGAGTGCGCGTCCCTGCGGGTGCCACTGGACCACGCCCGCCCACGGGGCCGCCAGATCACGCTCGCCCTCTCCCGGGTCCCGCACACCGGGACGACGTACCAGGGCCCTCTGCTGGTCAACCCGGGCGGCCCCGGGGGCAGCGGTCTGAAGCTGGCCGGCTTCGTCGCCTCGGCGCTGCCGAAACGCGTGGCGGAGCAGTACGACGTGATCGGCTTCGACCCGCGCGGGGTGGGCAGCAGCGAGCCGGCTCTGGACTGCGGCCCCGGCCACTTCGACCCGCCGCGTCCCGACCCGGTCCCGAGCACCCGCGCACTGGAGAAGGCGAACCTCGCCCGGGCGAAGTCCTTCGCGGAGGCCTGCGGCAGGAAGTACGCCGACCTGCTGCCCCACATGGGCACCGTCAGCGCCGTGCGGGACATGGACGCGATCCGGCGGGCGCTGGGCGCCCGGAGCATCAACTACTTCGGGTACTCGTACGGCACCTACCTGGGCGCGGTCTACGCCAAGCTCTACCCGCACCACGTGCGGCGCCTGGTGCTGGACTCCGTCGTCGACCCCACCGGGGCGTGGTACGACGACAACCTCCGCCAGGACTACGCCTTCGAGGACCGCCACCGCGCCTTCCTGGCCTGGGTCGCCGAGCACGACGCGGCGTACGGGCTCGGCACCGACGCGGAGAAGGTCGAGGACGCCTGGTACGCGATGCGGGCGGCCCTCGGCAGGAAGCCTGCCGACGGCCGGGTCGGTGCCGCGGAAGTGGAGGACACCTTCCTGCCCGGCGGTTACTACAACGGCTACTGGCCCTACCTCGCCGAGGCGTTCGCCGCGTACGTCAAGGACCAGAACACCGTTCCGCTGGTGGCGGCGTACGACGCCTTCGGCGCCGTCGACGCCGCCGGCGACAACGGCTACAGCGTCTACACCTCGGTGCAGTGCCGGGACGCCGCCTGGCCACGCGACTGGCAGCAGTGGCGCGAGGACAACTGGGCGGCGTACGCGAAGGCACCGTTCCTGACCTGGAACAACGCCTGGTACAACGCGCCGTGCGCGTTCTGGCCGACGCGTTCGCTCACCCCGGTGGACGTGACCAACCATGCACTGCCACCGGCGCTGCTGTTCCAGGCGACGAACGATGCGGCCACCCCGTTCGAGGGCGGCCTGACGGTCCATCACCTGCTGGGGCGGTCCAGTCTGGTGGTCGAGCAGGGCGGTGGCAACCACGGCATCACCCTGAGCGGCAACAGCTGCCTGGACGGGTATCTGGCCGCGTACCTCACGGACGGGACGGTGCCGCGCGGCTACGACGACGTGGACGCGGTCTGCCCGGCGCAGCCCGGACCCGAGCCGCTGGACGCCAAGGCGGCCCGGGGCGGCAGCCGCGGCACCACGCTGCACGGCCTGGTCGGCTTCCGGAGCTGACGCGTCACGCCCGGCCGCGGCCGTCGGTCGAACCGGGCCGCGGCGGAAATCCGTTGGGACGCGGGCCGGTACCGTCGGCCATGATGGCCGCATGAGCGCGCTCACCGTCCGGGAGATGACCCACGCCGACTGCGACCGCGTCGCCGCGATCCGCGTCCGCGGCTGGCAGAGCGCCTACCGGGGGCTGATGCCGCAGCCCTACCTCGACGCGCTGAGCGTCCCGGTGGACGCCGAGCGGCACCGCAGCCGGTTCTCCCGTCGCGACGGCGGTGTGGTGGATCTGGTCGCGGAGCGGGGCGGGGAGGTCGTCGGCTGGGCCTGCCACGGCCCGTACCGGGACGGCGGCCTGCGCACCGCCGATGCCGAGCTGTACGCGCTCTACGTCGACCCGGCCCGCCACGGCATCGGCGCGGGTCGGCTGCTGCTGGCGGAGGCCGTGCGCCGGTGCGCGGCCTCCGGGCACGCGCGTGTGCTGCTGTGGGTGCTGAAGGAGAACCTCCGCGCCCGGCGCTTCTACGCGCGGTCGGGATTCGCCCCGGACGGCGCCGAGGAGCCGTTCGAGGTGGACGGCGTGGCCGTGCCCGAGGTGCGGTACGTCAGGGACCTGACCGGCTGACGCCGCGCCGGCGGCGCGGACCGCGGACGTCCTACGTGGGCGGTTCGTGAACCTCACGAACCGCCCACACCGAGCGACCCGGCCCGGTGCGCCCTCCTGCCGACGCCCGGCACCCGCCCGGCCGTCCGCTCACGTCCCCCCACGCTGCCCGGGGATGCGGGCCAGGGCCCGGACCGCGGCCTGAGCCAGGGCCGGGTGGGCGAGGGCGTCGTTGAGGACCGGCCGGGCCCGGGGGTCGCCCAGGGTGCCCAGGCCCTCGACACAGGCCAGCGCCACCCGCCGGTAGGGATCGTGCGGGTGCAGTCGGCGCCGCAGCGTGGTGATCAACGCGGGTACGGCCTCGGGTGCGCGCAGTTCGGCCAGCAGACGCACCGGGTGCAGGGCGTAGGCGACGCGCAGTTCGTTGGTGGCCAGGGCCGCGGCCGCGCGGGCGGTGCGCGGATCACCGAGGCGGGCCAGGGCGTACGCGGCGGAGGCACAGCGCTGCGGATCACGGTGGTTGAGCAGGAGGACGAGGGCCTCGAAGGCCCGCCGGTCGCCGGCCAGTCCCAGCCGGAACGCGGCCAGTTCCCTCGCCCACAGCGGCTGCCCGGGCGCGGTCAGCACGCCCGCCAGTTCGTCCGGGTCCTCGGTGGCCGCCAGCCGGTCGTACTCCGCCGCGCCGTGCGCCTCCCGCCGTACGCGCTCCGTGAGCGATCGCAACTCTTCGTCCATGACGCCGAAGCGTAGGCGGGCCGCCCGGCCGACGGGACGTACATCACAAACTCGGGGGACTGGCGCGCTCGTTACCCACTGGTTAAGCTCAGACGAGCGAGTTACCCCCTCGCGTACTCCTCACGGCGGTCTGGTGACGCGGCCCCGTGAGAGCAGTCGGTTCGGTACCCGAGGTACCGCAGTACGACCCGGCCCCGGGACAGGGCTGGTCGGATCAGCCGTCCTGCCGCGGGCGTGTGCGCGCCCCGCGACGACGGCACCGGGCGTGTGCGCTTGCAGCCCGTGACACCCGCATTCCTCCTCACGCATCCGGTGCGCCGCCTCAGCGACGCACCCGGGTCGCGCTTCCCGTCGTCACCCTCATCCCTGGAGTCCCGCGATGGCCGCTCCCCTGACCGACCCCTCCCTGTCCCCCCTCAAGACCGTGGCCGTGGTCGGCCTCGGCACGATGGGCACCGGCATCGCCGAGGTCCTCGCCCGCGCCGGTCGCGAGGTGATCGGCATCGACATCAGCGAGGCGCAGGCCGCCCGGTGCGTCGCCGCCCTGGAGACCGCCACCGCCCGCGCCGTGGAGCGCGGGCGCCTGACCGGGCCGGAGCGCGCCGAGGCACTCTCCCGCGTCCGCACCTCCGCCGACCTCGCCGCGGCGGCCGACGCCGACCTGGTCATCGAGGTCGCTCCGGAGTCCTACGAGGTCAAGCAGCAGATCATCCGGCAGCTCGACGGCATCGTGCGGCCCGGGACGATCCTGGCGACCGGCACCAACGCGCTGTCCGTCACCCGCCTGGCCGCCGACTCGGCCCACCCCGAGCGCGTGCTCGGCCTGCACTTCTTCAACCCGGCCCCGGCGATGAAGCTGGTCGAGGTCGTGTCGTCGGTGCTGACCGCGCCCACCGCCGTCGCCGCCGTCACCGACCTCGCGGTCGACCTGGGCAAGGAACCCGTCGCGGTGGGCGACCGGCCCGGCTTCGTCGCCGACGGGCTGCTGTTCGGCTACCTCAACCAGGCCGCCGCGATGTACGAGGCGAAGTACGCCTCCCGCGAGGACATCGACGCCGCGATGCGGCTCGGCTGCGGTCTGCCGATGGGTCCCCTGGCGCTGCTCGACCTGATCGGTGTCGACACCGCGCGGACGGTCCTGGAGGCCATGTACACCGAGTCCGGGGACCGGCTGCACGCCCCCGCCCCGATCCTCAAGCAGCTCAGCGAGGCGGGCCTGACCGGCCGCAAGTCCGGCCGCGGCTTCTACACCTACGAGGCCCCCGGCAGCGCCACCGTCGTGCGGGACACGCAGACCCCGCTGGAGAGCGGTGCCGCGGCCGCCGGCCGTCCGGTCCGCTCGGTCGGCGTGGCCGGCTCGGGCACCATGGCCTCCGGCATCGCCGAGGTGTTCGCCAAGGCGGGCTACGAGGTCGTCCTGGCGGCCCGCAGCGAGGAGAAGGCGGAGGCCGCCAAGGCCCGGATCGGCAAGTCGCTGGCCCGTTCCGTCGACAAGGGCCGGCTGACCGCCGAGGCCGCTGCCCGGACGCTGGAGCGGATCACTCCCGCCGGTTCCTACGACGCCTTCGCCGACGTCGACCTGGCCGTCGAGGCGGTGGCCGAGGACCTGGCGGTCAAGCAGCAGCTGTTCGCCGCGCTGGACAAGGTGTGCAAGCCGGGCGCGGTTCTGGCGACCACGACGTCCTCGCTGCCGGTGGTCGCCTGCGCCCGCGCCACCTCGCGCCCGCAGGACGTGATCGGCATGCACTTCTTCAACCCGGCGCCGGCGATGAAGCTGGTCGAGGTCGTGCGCACGGTGCTGACGGCGGACGACGTCCACGCGACGGTCCGCGAGGTCTGCGTCAAGATCAGGAAGCATGCCGTGGACTGCGGCGACCGCGCCGGGTTCATCGTCAACGCCCTGCTGTTCCCCTACCTGAACAACGCGGTCAAGATGGTCCAGGAGCACTACGCCTCCCTGGACGACATCGACGCGGCGATGAGGCTGGGCGGCGGCTACCCGATGGGCCCGTTCGAACTCCTCGACGTCGTCGGCCTGGACGTCTCCCTGGCCATCGAGAAGGTCCTCCACCGCGAGTTCCGCGACCCGGGTCTGGCCCCGGCCCCGCTGCTGGAGCACCTGGTGGCCGCGGGCTGCCTCGGCCGCAAGACCGGCCGGGGCTTCCGCGAATATGCCCGGCGCTGAGCGGCCCGGCGACCGGTTCACCGGGGGCCGGGACTGGGGCGGACTGCTCGATCCGGCCATGGCACCGCCCCCGGCCCGGCCCGGTCCTCCCCCGCCCGCGGAGGGCGGGGGAAACTGCGGACCTGCGCATCGAGCTGCGCGCATGCAGTACGTTCGGGTCATGTCCCAGCCCGCCAAGTCCTCACGTACCCCAGCTACGCCAGACGCGCCGGAAAGTGCCGCAGGCAGTCGCGCCGCCGCCCAGCGGCTCAAGATGCGCCGGGAACTGGCGGCGGCGGCGATGGAGCTCTTCGCGACCAAGGGCTACGAGGCGACCACCGTCGACGAGATCGCGGCTGCCGCCGGCGTGGCCCGCCGCACCTTCTTCCGCCACTTCCGCTCCAAGGAAGAGGCGATCTTCCCCGACCACGACGACACGCTCGTCCGCGCGGAGGCGGTGCTCAACGCCGCCCCGGCGCACGAGCACCCGCTCGACACGGTGTGCCGCGGCATCAAGGAAGTCATGAAGATGTACGCGGCGCGGCCGGAGATCTCCGTCGCCCGCTACAAGCTGACGCGCGAGGTGCCCACCCTGCGCGAGGCGGAGATCGCGTCGGTGGCCCGCTACGAGCGCCTGTTCACCCGCTACCTCCTCGGCCACTTCGACGAGCACGCGCACGACGACGACGCCAACGACGACCCCCTGCTGGCCGAGGTCGCCGCCTCGGCCGTCGTCACCGCCCACAACCACGTGCTGCGGCGCTGGCTGAGGGCCGGGGCCCAGGGCGACGTGGAGGCGCAGCTCGACCACGCCTTCGCGATCGTCCGCAAGACGTTCGGGTCGGGCATCATGGCGGGCCGCACCACCCCGCCGGCGAAGCCCACCGCGGCGACCGCCTCGACGCAGGGCGAGGTGCTGGTGACGGTCGCACGCACCGACGCCCCGCTGGACGAGGTGATGCGGACCATCGAGAAGGCGCTCAGGGAGCGCTGAGCCGCCCTGCCGGCGCTGTGACAACGGCCACCCGACCGGGTGGCCGTTTTGCCATGTCAGGGGCCCTTTTCGGCTACCTCTCCAGCCGCATTCGATCGATCATCGCTCATTTGTTGCGTAGAGATTTCATCTGAGAGCAAGTTCTGGCACTCAGTGCCTTGCCACCTGACACGGTGTGCCATACGTTGAAGATGTCCGGGCGGCCGGCGTGCAGAGACCATACGTACGCCGGCTGTCCCCGCAGACCCTTCCCGGGGCCTGCGCGCCCGGCGCCTGCGTCACAGGCAACCTCCCGCGCCACCCAGCGCTGCCGATCAGCACCACCGCCGAACCGACGGCACTTCCCCAACCCTCAGCAGCACCGACACCACCCTCAGCGCCCCTCCCTCAGGGCGCTTCCCCTCGACCCCCGGCACCGTCCGGGCAGGGGAGACCCCAACCGCCGGAGGCAACACCGTGACCGTGAAGGACATCCTCGCCGCGATCCAGTCGCCCGACTCCACCTCGGCCGACTTCGCCGCGCTGCCGCTCCCCGAGTCGTACCGCGCGATCACCGTGCACAAGGACGAGACGGAGATGTTCGCGGGCCTGGAGACCCGTGACAAGGACCCGCGCAAGTCGATCCACCTCGACGAGGTCCCCGTGCCCGAGCTGGGCCCGGGCGAGGCCCTGGTGGCCGTGATGGCCTCCTCGGTCAACTACAACTCGGTGTGGACCTCGATCTTCGAGCCGATGTCCACCTTCGGGTTCCTGGAGCGCTACGGCAAGCTCTCCCCGCTGGCCAAGCGGCACGACCTGCCGTACCACATCATCGGCTCCGACCTCGCGGGCGTCGTGCTGCGCACGGGCCCCGGCGTCAACGCCTGGCGGCCCGGCGACGAGGTCGTCGCGCACTGCCTCAGCGTCGAGCTGGAGTCCCCCGACGGGCACGACGACACCATGCTCGACCCCGAGCAGCGCATCTGGGGCTTCGAGACCAACTTCGGCGGCCTCGCCGAGATCGCCCTGGTCAAGACCAACCAGCTCATGCCGAAGCCGAAGCACCTGAGCTGGGAGGAGGCCGCCGCCCCGGGCCTGGTCAACTCCACCGCCTACCGGCAGCTGGTCTCCCGCAACGGCGCGGCGATGAAGCAGGGCGACAACGTCCTGATCTGGGGCGCGTCCGGCGGACTCGGATCCTACGCAACCCAGTTCGCCCTGGCCGGCGGCGCCACCCCGATCTGCGTGGTCTCCTCGCCGGAGAAGGCGGAGATCTGCCGGAGGATGGGAGCCGAGCTGATCATCGACCGCGCCGCCGAGGGCTACCGGTTCTGGAAGGACGAGCACACCCAGGACCCCAAGGAGTGGAAGCGCTTCGGCAAGCGCATCCGCGAACTCACCGGCGGCGAGGACGTCGACATCGTCTTCGAGCACCCCGGCCGCGAGACCTTCGGCGCCTCCGTCTACGTCACCCGCAAGGGCGGCACGATCGTCACCTGCGCCTCCACCTCCGGCTACATGCACCAGTACGACAACCGCTACCTGTGGATGTCGCTGAAGCGGATCGTCGGCTCGCACTTCGCCAACTACCGGGAGGCCTACGAGGCCAACCGCCTCGTCTCCAAGGGCAGGATCCACCCCACCCTGTCGAAGGTGTACTCCCTTCAGGACACCGGCCAGGCCGCCTACGACGTGCACCGCAACCTCCACCAGGGCAAGGTCGGAGTGCTGTGCCTCGCCCCCGGGGAAGGCCTGGGCGTGCGCGACGAGGAGATGCGCGCCCAGCACATCGACGCCATCAACCGCTTCCGGAACATCTGAGGTCCGTCCATGACTGAGCGTCAGAAGGACCGGCCGTGGCTCATGCGGACCTACGCCGGTCACTCCACGGCCGAGGCGTCCAACGAGCTGTACCGGCGCAACCTCGCCAAGGGCCAGACGGGCCTGTCGGTGGCGTTCGACCTGCCGACGCAGACCGGCTACGACTCCGACCACGTCCTCGCCCGCGGCGAGGTCGGCCGGGTCGGCGTGCCCGTCGCGCACCTCGGTGACATGCGCCGGCTGTTCCAGGACATCCCCCTGGAGCAGATGAACACCTCGATGACGATCAACGCCACGGCCATGTGGCTGCTGGCGCTCTACCAGGTCGTCGCCGAGGAGCAGGGCGCGGACATCACCAAGCTCCAGGGCACGACCCAGAACGACATCGTCAAGGAGTACCTGTCCCGGGGGACGCACGTCTTCCCACCGGGGCCCTCGCTCCGCCTGACGACGGACATGATCGCGTACACGGTCTCCCACATCCCGAAGTGGAACCCGATCAACATCTGCAGCTACCACCTGCAGGAGGCGGGTGCCACACCCGTACAGGAGATCGCGTACGCGATGTCCACCGCGATCGCCGTCCTGGACGCCGTACGCGACTCCGGGCAGGTGCCGCAGGAGCGCATGGGCGACGTCGTCGCCCGCATCTCCTTCTTCGTCAACGCGGGCGTCCGCTTCGTCGAGGAGATGTGCAAGATGCGCGCCTTCGGCCGCATCTGGGACATGATCACGCGCGAGCGGTACGGCATCGAGAGCCCCAAGCAGCGCCGCTTCCGCTACGGCGTCCAGGTGAACTCCCTCGGGCTGACCGAGGCGCAGCCGGAGAACAACGTCCAGCGGATCGTGCTGGAGATGCTGGCCGTGACCCTCTCCAAGGACGCACGGGCGCGTGCCGTGCAGCTGCCGGCCTGGAACGAGGCGCTGGGTCTGCCCCGCCCCTGGGACCAGCAGTGGTCGCTGCGCATCCAGCAGGTCCTCGCCTACGAGAGCGACCTGCTGGAGTACGACGACCTCTTCGAGGGCTCGAAGGTCGTCGAGGCGAAGGTGGAGGAGCTCGTCGCCGCCTCCCTCGCCGAGATCGAGCGGATCCAGGAGATGGGCGGCGCGATGGCCGCCGTGGAGTCCGGCTATCTCAAGTCCCAGCTCGTCGCCTCGCACGCCGAGCGCCGCGGGCGCATCGAGTCGGGCCAGGAGAAGATCGTCGGCGTCAACATCTTCGAGTCGACCGAGCCCAACCCGCTCACCGCCGACCTGGACACCGCGATCCAGACGGTCGACCCGGCCGTCGAGCAGCGCGTCATCGCCGCACTACGGCACTGGCGCGACACCCGCTACCAGCCGCCCTTCAACCACCCGCGCCCCTGCAAGGCGCTGGAGCGGCTGAAGGAGGCCGCGCGGGGCACCGCCAACCTCATGGAGGCCACCCTGGAGTGCGCCCGCGCCGGCGTGACGACCGGGGAGTGGGCCGGGGCGCTGCGCGAGGTGTTCGGCGAGTTCCGCGCTCCCACGGGCGTGTCGTCCGCGCCGGTCGCGGTGACCGCCGAGGAGGGCACCAAGCTGGCCGAGGTGCGCCGCAGGGTGGACGTCACCGCCCGCGACCTGGGCGTGGGCAAGCTGCGCTTCCTGGTCGGCAAGCCGGGCCTGGACGGGCACTCCAACGGCGCCGAGCAGATCGCCGTGCGGGCCCGCGACGCCGGGTTCGAGGTGGTCTACCAGGGCATCCGGCTCACGCCGGAGCAGATCGTGGACGCGGCCCTCGCCGAGGACGTGCACGCGGTGGGCCTGTCCATCCTCTCCGGCTCGCACGCCCAGCTGGTGCCGGACGTGCTGGAGCGCCTCCGTGTGGCCGGTGCCACAGATATACCCGTGATCGCAGGTGGCATCATCCCGAACGGTGACGCCGAACAGCTGCGAGCCGCCGGGGTGGCCGCCGTCTTCACCCCGAAGGACTTCGACATCACGGGCATCATCGGCAGCATCGTCGACGAGATCCGCAAAGCGAACAAGCTCGACCCCCTGGAGGTCCCCGCATGACCGTCAACCGCCTTCGCCCGCGCCGCTCCTGCCTGGCGGTCCCGGGAAGCAACCCCCGCTTCCTGGAGAAGGCGCAGGGTCTCCCCGCCGACCAGGTCTTCCTGGACCTGGAGGACGCGTGCGCGCCGCTGGCCAAGCCCGAGGCGCGGCACACCGTCGTCAAGTTCCTCAACGAGGGCGACTGGACGGGCAAGACGCGAGTCGTGCGCGTCAACGACTGGACGACCGAGTGGACGTACCGCGACGTCGTGACGGTGGTCGAGGGCGCCGGCCCGAACCTCGACTGCATCATGCTGCCGAAGGTGCAGAACGCCGAGCAGGTGGTCGCCCTGGACCTGCTGCTGACCCAGATCGAGAAGACCATGGGCTTCGAGGTCGGCCGCATCGGCATCGAGGCGCAGATCGAGAACGCGCAGGGCCTGAACAACGTCAACGCGATCGCGCAGGCCTCGCCGCGCCTGGAGACGATCATCTTCGGCCCGGCCGACTTCATGGCGTCGATCAACATGAAGTCGCTGGTCGTCGGCGAGCAGCCGCCCGGCTACCCGGCGGACGCCTACCACTACATCCTGATGAAGATCCTGATGGCGGCCCGCGCCAACGACCTCCAGGCGATCGACGGCCCCTACCTGCAGATCCGCAACGTCGACGGCTACCGCGCGGTCGCGCAGCGCGCCGCGGCGCTCGGCTTCGACGGCAAGTGGGTACTGCACCCGGGCCAGGTCGAGGCGTCGAACGAGATCTTCTCGCCGTCGCAGGAGGACTACGACCACGCCGAGCTGATCCTCGACGCGTACGACTACTACACGTCGGAGGCGGGCGGCAAGAAGGGGTCCGCGATGCTCGGCGACGAGATGATCGACGAGGCCAGCCGCAAGATGGCGCTGGTCATCGCGGGCAAGGGGCGCGCGGCCGGTATGCAGCGCACCAGCACGTTCGAGATCCCGGAGGCGTGAGGGCCATGCAGTTCGGACGCACCTACGAGGAGTTCGAGGTCGGGGCGACGTACAAGCACTGGCCGGGCAAGACGGTCACGGAGTACGACGACCACCTGTTCTGTCTCCTCACCATGAACCACCACCCGCTCCACATGGACGTCAACTACGCCGAGAAGACGACGGACTTCGGCAGGAACGTGGTGGTCGGCAACTACATCTACTCCCTGCTGCTCGGCATGAGCGTGCCGGACATCTCCGGCAAGGCGATCGCCAACCTGGAGATCGAGTCGCTCAAGCACGTGGCGCCGACCTTCCACGGGGACACGGTCTACGGCCAGACGACGGTCCTCGACAAGTGGCCGTCGAAGTCGAAGAACGACCGGGGCATCGTCTACGTCGAGACCAAGGGCTACAAGCAGGACGGCACCCTGGTGTGCGTCTTCCGCCGCAAGGTGATGGTCCCGACCGAGACGTACATCAAGGAGCGCGGCGGCGAGCAGCCGGGCCGCCCGGAACTGAACGCCCCTTCGGAGAAGACGGAGAAGTAGGTCATGGCACGTCTCGCCCAGACCGCCGGTCTGACGGACATCCAGCAGGAGATCCTCGCCACCGTCCGCGACTTCGTGGACAAGGAGATCATCCCGGTCGCGACCGAGCTGGAGCACCGCGACGAGTACCCGCAGGCGATCGTCGACGGGCTGAAGGAGTTGGGCCTGTTCGGCCTGATGATCCCCGAGGAGTACGGGGGGCTGGGCGAGTCCCTCCTGACGTACGCGCTGTGCGTGGAGGAGATCGCCCGCGGCTGGATGTCGGTCTCCGGCATCATCAACACGCACTTCATCGTGGCGTACATGCTCAAGCAGCACGGCACGCAGGAGCAGAAGGAGCACTTCCTGCCGCGGATGGCGGCGGGCGACATCCGTGGCGCCTTCTCGATGTCGGAGCCCGCACTGGGCTCGGACGTCTCGGCCATCACGTCCAAGGCCGTCAGGGACGGCGACGAGTACGTCCTGAACGGCCAGAAGATGTGGCTGACGAACGGCGGCACGTCGTCCCTGGTCGCCGTTCTCGTCCGCAGTGACGAAGGACACTCCCCCGAGGAGACGGCCAGGGCCCCGCACCGGTCGATGACGACCTTCCTGGTCGAGAAGGAGCCCGGCTTCGGCGAGGTCCGCCCGGGCCTCACCATTCCGGGCAAGATCGACAAGATGGGCTACAAGGGCGTCGACACGACCGAGCTCATCATGGACGGCCTGCGCGTTCCCGCCGATCGGGTGCTCGGCGGGGTGACCGGCCGAGGTTTTTACCAAATGATGGACGGCGTGGAGGTCGGCCGGGTCAATGTGGCGGCGCGTGGCTGCGGCGTCGCTCAGCGTGCGTTCGAGCTGGGCGTCCGGTACGCCCAGCAACGCCACACTTTCGGCAAGCCGATCGCCCAGCACCAGGCGATTCAGTTCAAACTCGCGGAGATGGCCACCAAGGTCGAGGCCGCCCATGCAATGATGGTGAATGCAGCACGCAAAAAGGACTCCGGAGAACGAAACGACCTTGAGGCTGGGATGGCGAAGTACCTCGCCTCCGAGTACTGCAAGGAGGTCGTGGAGGATGCCTTCCGGATCCACGGCGGCTACGGCTTCTCCAAGGAGTACGAGATCGAGCGCCTCTACCGCGAGGCCCCGATGCTGCTCATCGGTGAAGGTACCGCCGAGATCCAGAAAATGATCATCGGGCGCAGGCTGCTCGAAGAGTATCGGTTCCAGGGCTGATTGTCCGGATACGGGGTGTTATCTCCGGGAGGAAGATCACACCCCGTAGGCACTCTTCGTATGCCGACTCGGCTTCCTGGCTTACCCAGTTGTGGCCGTGAACCGCTACGATCGCCGGAAAGCCGCCGTCCCCCTCCTGAAGCGCGGCATCATCCGCTACGAAGGTCATCCATGCCCCACAGCCAAACCTCTGCACCACGCGACAGCCGAGTCGGCGTACGCCTCGCGCGCGGAGCATCGCCGTGGCTTCTCCCGACCGTCGCCACCGCAGCCGTCAGCCTGGTCCGTGCTCGCCGCTCCGGCACGGCCAAGGCCCTCGCCGTTCCCGCCACCGCGCTCGCGGCGGGAATGCTGTGGTTCTTCCGCGACCCCGAGCGCGAGATCGCCCAGGGCCGGGTCATCTCGCCCGCCGACGGCGTGGTGCAGAGCATCATGCCGTGGAAGGACGGCCGCACCCGCGTCGCGATCTTCATGAGCCCGCTCAACGTCCACGTCAACCGGGCCCCCCTGGCCGGCACCGTGACGTCGGTCGAGCACATCCCCGGCGGCTTCGTTCCCGCGTTCAACAAGGAGAGCGAGAACAACGAGCGCGTCGTCTGGCACTTCGACACCGAGCTCGGTGACATCGAGATGATCCAGATCGCCGGCGCCGTGGCCCGCCGTATCGTCCCCTACGTGCCCCAGGGCACCAAGGTCGAGCAGGGTGAGCGCATCGGCCTCATCCGCTTCGGCTCGCGCGTCGACATCTACCTGCCCGAGGGCGTGGAGGTCGCGGTCGAGGTCGGCCAGAAGACGGTGGCTGGGGTGACTCGCATTGACCGTGATTGATCCGGAGACACAGAGCGGCTGGGTGCCCGAGGCGGCCGAGGCGGAGGAAGAGGAGGAGATGCCCCTCTCGCTCCGCCTCTCGATAGCGGACACCCTGACCCTGGGCAATGCCACGTGCGGCTTCATGGCGGTGTACTTCACCACCACCGGGATCCTGATCCCGCACCTCACCGGCAGCCAGGAGACCGGCATGGCCCGCCACAGCGCGGCCACGGCGGTCATCCTGATGCTCTGCGCGGCGGTCTTCGACCTGTTCGACGGCCTGGTGGCGCGCAAGCTGCGCAGCTCGCCGATGGGCGCGGAGCTGGACAACCTCTCCGACCTGATCAGCTTCGGCCTGGCACCGGCGTACTTCGTCCTCGTGTACGGCATGGTCGCGGACGACGCACACCAGCGAGTGGCCGCGCTCGGGGCAATCGTGGTGCTCCTGGCCGTGGTCCTGCGCCTGGCCCGCTTCTCCTGCGTGACGATGAAGGACGGCGTGTTCCAGGGCATGCCGAGCCCCTTCGGCGCACTGACGGTCGTCTCGATCGTCCTGCTGGAACTGCCCTTCGTGGCGACGCTCCTCGCCATCCTGGGCACCGCCTGGCTGATGGTGAGCCGGGTGGAATACCCCAAGCCGCGGGGCCGTCTCGCCGGCGCGATGCTCTCCTGGATCGTCCTGTCGATGGGCCTTCTGGCGGCCTGGGCCTTCGACGCCCCCAGCGGTCAGCTCCTCCTCCAGACGGGCTGCGCCCTGCAGCTGGTCATGGGCGCGGTCATCCCGCTGTTCGCCACGGCCCGCCGGGTGAACAACTTCCGCGACAACCGGCGCGAGGCACGGGCGGCGCAGCTGCCGTAGCGAGCACCGCGTCCGGACGGCACGTGCGAAGGGGCCCCGAACCAGGAGATGGTTCGGGGCCCCTTCGCACGCCTGGACGGCCGCGTGCCATGGCCGAGCCTCGGTGCCCCGCCCCGCGGCCGGGCAGGCAGCTCAGACCAGGAAGTCCCGGGCGATCCGCGCGGCGACGCGCTCCAGGATCGGTCCCGCCTCCGCGATGCACAGGGCGACGTCCGGCTCCGCCTCCGTCAGCGCGTAGGCCCGCCGGATACCGGCCCGCCCGAGTTCCTCGGGCGGCAGGGCCAGCCGCCCGCACACCGCGACGACCTCCTTGCCCGCCGCTCGGGCCGCCGCGGCGACGCCCGCAGGCGCCTTGCCGTGGAGGGTCTGCTCGTCCAGGGAGCCCTCCCCGGTGATCACCAGGTCGGCCCGGTCCAGCGCCGTACCGAAACCGAGCACGTCGAGCATGACCTCGATGCCGGGCCGGAACCGTGCGCCGATCAGCAGGGCGCCGTAGCCGATGCCCCCCGCCGCCCCCGCTCCCGGCGCCGCGGCGCACTCGGCGGCCTTCGGGCCGACCGCGTCCTGAAGCACCTTCGCGTAATGGGTGAGCGCGGAATCCAGCGCCGCCACGTCCTCCGGCGAGGCGCCCTTCTGCGGCCCGTACACCGCGGGCGCGCCCTTCGGGCCGGTCAGTGGGTTGTCGACGTCGCTGGCCAGCACCAGCTCGACTCCGGCCAGGCGCGGGTCGAGGCCGCTCAGGTCGGCGGACGCCAGCTCGGCCAGCCCGCCGCCGCCCGGCGGCACCGGCTCCCCCGTGCCGTCGAGGAGCCGGGCGCCCAGCGCGGAGAGCATCCCGGCTCCGCCGTCCGTCGTCGCGCTGCCGCCGACCCCGAAGACGATCGTGCGCGCACCGGCGTCCAGCGCGGCGCGCAGCAGTTCGCCGGAGCCGTACGTGGAGGAGGAGAGCGGCGCGAGCACCCCGTCCGGCAGCCGCTGCAACCCGCTGGCCTCGGCCATCTCCACCACCGCGGTCTCACCGCGCACCGCGAACGCCGCGGTCACCTCCTCGCCCAGCGGCCCCGCGACACGCACCTCGTGCCGCTCGAAACCGGCCGCGACGGCCGCGGCGACGGTGCCGTCACCGCCGTCGGCGACGGGCAGCGACTCCACTTCGACGTCCGGCACGACCAGCCGTAGTCCGGCCGTCACCCGCCGGGCGACCTGCACCGCCGTCAGCGAGCCCTTGAACTTGTCCGCGGCAACGAGCACCCGCCGGGTGCCGTGCACAGCAGCATCCGCCACCTTGCAATCCCCTTGCTCTCCGGGCCCGACGCATGTCGGGGCCAGTCGCGCCGCTGCGACCTTAACCGGAGACCGCCCGTGCCGTCATGCCCCGCCCGAACCGTGGACCCGGGACACGGGCGACACCGCCGGGAATCGGGTAGACCGGTGGCATGACCTCTGTCATGACACCCGTGGAGACTAGGCCGGGACTCGCCGACCGCGTCCGCGGCGGCTGGCTGGGCCGGATCGCGGGCAACATGCTCGGCAAGCCGGTCGAGCAGGGCGAGGTGTGGACCCGTGAGCGGATCGACCGCTACCTGCGGCGGGCCGGCGCCCTGCCGCTCACCGACTACCTTCCGGAACCCCCGGGCGGCGACGGGCTTCCGCCCCTGCGCCCGGAGTGGCGCCAGTGCGTGCGCGGACACATCCACGGCAGCTGCCGCGACGACGACGTCGACTACGCGATCCTCGGCCTGGACCTGCTGGAGACACACGGCTTCCGCTTCACCACCGAGCAGGTCGGCGACCTGTGGCTGCTGCGGCTGCCGTACCGGCAGACGTTCACCGCGGAGCGCGCGGCCTACCGCAACCTCGCCAACGGACTCAGGCCGCCGCTGACCGCGACGTACGACAACCCGTACCAGGAGTGGATCGGCGCCCTGATCCGCGCCGACGTCTACGGCTGGGCCTGCCCCGGCGAACCGCGCCGCGCCGCCGCCCTGGCCCGCCGTGACGCGGTGCTGTCGCACACCGGCAACGGGGTGTACGGCGCGATGTTCGCGGCGGCCCTGATCTCGGCCGCGTTCACCGCCCCCGGCGTCCGCGGCGCTCTCGACGAGGCGCTCGCCGTGATCCCGGCGGGCTGCCGCCTGGCGCGTACGGTCCGCCGGGTCGTCTCCCTCCACGAGACCCGGATGACCTGGGAGGACACGCTCACCACCCTCGCCGAGGAGACCTCCGGGCTGGGCTGGATCCACACGGTCCCGAACGCCGCGGTCCTCACCGCGGGCCTGCTGTACGGCGACGGCGACTTCACCCGCACCATCGCACTCACCGTCCGCGGCGGGCTGGACACCGACTCCAACGGCGCGACGGCCGGGTCGGTGGCCGGCGTGCTGACCGGCGCGGCGGCGATCCCTCCGCAGTGGACGGAGCCGCTGGAGGACACGGTCCGCAGCGCGGTGTTCGGCTTCGACGGGGTCCGCATCAGCGAACTGGCCGAGCGCACGCTGCGCCTGACGGAGGCAGCCCCCTGACCGGCGGTCGGCAAGTGGAGACCGCCGCTTCGCAGCGACCGCTTCGCACGGCCAAGGGCATACCCGATACCCGTTCGCCCCGGCGACGCAGGCGTCCTACTCTCGGTCCATGAACAGCCCTCTCGTGGCCATACTCAGTGGAGCGGGTGTCTCCACCGATTCGGGGATCCCCGACTATCGCGGTCCGAACGGGCTGTGGCGGCGGGACCCGGAGGCCGAGAAGCTGGTCACGTACGAGTACTACATGGGCGATCCGGAGATCCGTCGGCGGTCCTGGCAGATGCGCCGGAAGAATCGCACGCTCCACGCCCAGCCGAACGCCGCGCACCGAGCCGTCGCCGAGTTGGAGCAGTCCGGCACCCCGGTCCGGGTCATCACGCAGAACGTGGACGGACTGCACCAGCTCGCCGGCATGCCCGCCCGCAAAGTGCTCGAACTGCACGGCACTGCTCACAGCGTCGTATGCACGCGGTGCCACGACCGCGGCCCCATGGACGCCGTCCTTGCCCGGGTCGAGGCCGGTGAGGATGATCCGCAGTGCCTTCGGTGCGGCGGCATCCTGAAGTCCGCAACGGTGATGTTCGGCGAACGACTCGACCCCATGGTGCTGGGCAAGGCCGTGGCGATCAGCAAGGCATGCCACGTGTTCATCGCCGTCGGTTCCAGCCTGCAGGTCCAGCCGGCCGCTGGCCTTGCAGGCATCGCCGCCGACCACGGCGCCCGCCTGATCATCGTCAACGCCGAGCCGACGCCGTACGACGACGTTGCCGACGACGTCGTACGGGCCCCCATAGGTTCCGCACTGCCCGATCTCCTGAGTTCGTTGCATACGCAACGTGATCAGTAGACCTACCTCAGGTGCGCCTCGCCGGGCGCACGTACCACGACGTGCGCCGTTCGGCACCGACGACGCCCTGACCGCGGGCTCCGACCCACCGTGACCACGGCCGCCCGTACCTGCCGGCACGCAGGTACGGGCGTTCTCACGCGTGGGCTCCCGCCGGTGACGTCACATCACGCGGAGCGCCGCCGCCGCTTGGCGAGCAGAAGCACCGCACCGGCGATCATGAGCGCTCCTCCGGCCATGGCCGGCCAGAGGGTCGTGCCGGTCTCGGCCAGATCGCCCGCCACGGTCTGCGTTTCGGTCTGCGGCTCCGTGGAGGGAGAGCCGCCACCGGCGGACGAAGCGACCGACGACGCTTCGGGCTCGGCCGTCCCGGTGACCTGGCTGTCGTCCGAGCCGTTCCGGGGTGCCTCTGTGGGCTCGTCTTCCTGTTCGACCGATGAAAGCGCCTTGTCCTGCTGCTCGGCCGAGGAGGGAGCCTTGTCCTGCTGCTCGGCCGACGAAGGCGCCTTGTCCTGCTGATAGACCGGGGAGGGCGTCTTGTCCGCCTTGGGCGCTGCGCTCTGGCCGGTGGGCGAGTCGCCTCGCGCCGGTTCGGTCGCCCGTGTGCTGGCCGGTGCCTGCGGCGGGTCCATGCTCCCGGAGGTGTCGTGGTTCATGCCGTTGCCGTCCTTGCCACCCCCGGATCCGGCACCCGCGTCAACGGTCGCCGTCGGCTTGTCCTGTGGCTGCTCATCGACTCCGGTGCCGCACTGCTGGCCGTTGTTGATGCAGTCGACCAGCTTGTTCATCAGGCCGCCGTCCATGACGCTGATGAAGTCGTCGTGGTCGGTGATCGCCTTGTGCAGCTCGGCCTGGAACCCGTCCACGGCGAACGCGTTCTTCACCTGGCCGTTCCCGATGGTCGGCGTCGGAACGTCGTACACCAGCCGCATCGTCAGCTGCGGAATCGCCTCGAAGCCGTTCTGGCAGTTGCCGTCGGCGTCGGCGAAGGCGACGTGTGAGCGGTGGTTGGCGCTGTCGATGTTCTGGCCGTCCCAGCAGCTCTGGAAGGCGAACGAGCGGACCACGCTGCTGCCCTGCGGACACAGCGGGTACTTGTCCGTCAGCTGAACCTTGTCCTCGAAGCCGGTGCAGCTCCAGTGCGCGTTGGCGTTCGCCGTGCCGTTGCTGAAGGCCTTGGCGTCACCGGTGATGATGCGCAGGAACTTCGGCATCGCGACGACCTTGCTCGTCGGGCTGCCCACGTACTCGATCTCGGCCGTCCTGGCCTTGAGGATCCTGCCCGCGTTGCCCTCCGCACCGCCGCCGAGTTTGTTGTCGTCGAACTCCTTCGTGCCGTCCTGCAGGCGCAGGACGGGCCAGTAGTAGGCCGACTTGTCGCCCTGTTCCGAGCAGGTGGTGGTGGCGTTGGCCAGGTCCTGGTCCTTGGAGAAGGCGTTGACGTCCTGGTTGCCCACGTAGTCGTGCGTGTGGTGTGCGCCGTTGTTCACACCGGGCGCCACGATCAGGTTGTCGGTGTTGAAGTTGTTGTTCTCGTTGACACCGCAGGAGACGCTGAACGTGCCGGTCGAGGCGTTGCCCCCGGCCCGCGGCGCCGGCGGGACGTTGGGGCGGACCCTGGTGATGTCGACGAAGTCGTCCGCCACCGGACCGTTCCCGGCCTGACCGCCGATGTTCTGCTGGGCGCCGTCGCCGTTGTTGTTCTGCCCCTGCTCCCCTCCCTGCTGCTGGTCACCGTTGTTCTGACCGGCATCGGCCTGTACCTGGTCGGCGGCGACCGCGGTGCAGTTCGCGAGTTCCTTCAGCGCGTCGTCGAAGGTGCCGCCGACGCGCTCGATGTCCATCCGTATCCTGTCGATCACCGCGGTCCGCTTGTCCTTCAGCGGACCGAGGATCGCGTTCTGCACGAAAGAGGCGTCACCCGCCTGCGCCTGGCGCGTGGACGCCAGCCTGGCATAGGCCTCGTTGACCTGCTGGTCGAGGTTCGCCAGCTCCTTGTCGACCCCGGCCCGTGCCTTGTCCGGCACGTCCGCCAACTGCTGGCCGACGTCAGGGCACTTGATGGTCGCGATCTGGGTCGCGGCGGCCTTCGTCCGGTTCTGCCCCGAGTCGTTCGACTCGTGCGCCGAGGCATAGAAGTTCGCCGCTACGAGCCCTCCTCCGCCCATGATCAGCGCGACCGATGCGAAGGTCGCGCGCCGTGCGCCTGTAGGGCGTCTGCGTGCGTTGCGTTTCACGAAAGTACTCCTACGCGTCCTGCTGCCCCGGATTGACGGTCAAACGGTCAAAGTGAAGACCTTCCATGTCCTACGCAGACCGCCCCGGCAGCGTTCAAACGCCCCGCGAATTCACGGCGGTTTCATGGCCCGCTGCTGGCCGGCGCACAGCTCGGTCCGGGTGGACCGGGCGAAACGGCCGGACCGACTGCTCGCCGTCCGCGGCCACGGGCCCGGTGTCCCGCCTGGCCATGACGTCCGACTCCCAGATCCCCGGCCACCGTTGCCCCGACCGCCCCGGCGACGGGCCCCGAGGCGGAGCGGCTCGCGACGGACGGGTGACCGCGTGGGCGCTCCGCTCTCGCCGACGGGGCGATCCGCGCATCGGTCGGCCCCGTCGTCCGCCGGACCCAGCAGGCGGACGACGGGGCCGACCGAACGCGCCGGGCCGCGGACCAGAACCGGCCCCGCGCCGCTCACGGGAGCGGCGCGGGGCCGGTGGGGACCTCGTCCGGTAGGTCCAGGTCCGGTACGTCCGGGGCGTCAGCCGAGGACGCGGCGCTTCTGGGCCTCGAACTCCTCTTCGGTGAGGGCTCCCTGGGCCTTCAGCTCGCTCAGCTCCTTGAGCTGTGCGATCCGGTCCGCCATGTCGTCCGGGGATCCGTCCGAGGGGGCGCGTTGGGCCTGGGTCTGGGCCTGGGGCGCGGGGGCCTGCTGCTGGGACGCGGCCTGCTGCGTGTAGTCCTGTTGCGCCCACCGGCCGGCCTGGCGCCGCGAGACCCGGTTCGACACGGCTGTGGCGGTGCCCGCCACGACGGCGGTGCGTGCGACACCGCGGAGCAGTCCAGGCATGTCTCTCATCTCCCAGTGGTGGTGCGGTGTCACGCGGCGGCGGGGCCGCTGCCGGGCGGCGAGGCCTCCGCGGCCTCCAGCGAGGCAAGCAGCGCCTGGACCGGCACCCGCCCGCCCGCCACGAGTTGGGCGCCGCTGCGCCGGAGCGCCCGCGCGAGCGGCGCCGCCCAGAGGTTCTCGTAGATCACGAGTGCCGCGGAGTTGCCCGGTTCCAGCACGGCTCCCGCCTCGTCGATGTCCTCCTGGCCCATCAGGCCGGAGGACGCGCCGTTGAACACGGACAGGTCCACCTCGTCCCCCAGGTCCGCGAGCTCCACGACGGAGACCGAGCCGTCCTCGTCCTTGCGGACGAAGAGGAGATCGAGGAGGCGGATGATGCCGCGGTCGACGAGGTCGACGAGGAGCGGCAGGCCCTCCCCCGTCATGCGGTTGCCGGGGAACTCGACGACGAGGTAGTCGACGGGACCCATTTCTTCCACAGCGTCACTCATGTGCTCACTCCCGAGGAGTGGTGGGGACACGACGATGTCGCGCGTCCGCGCCGACCGGTGTCCGCGCGGGCGGGCACGTCGTTTCCGACGTTTCCTTTGTTTCCGCCTCAATTCCACCATCGGTGCCGGGGCCGCGCACGTCGTGTACGTCTCACCGGGCCTCCGGCCGGGTGTCGGCGCCGGCGCCCGTCCAGGGGCCCGGGATCAGGGCCGCCTCCCCTTCGAGGTCCAGCAGGTGGCGCTTGCGCTCCAGACCGCCGCCGTAGCCGGTGAGGCTGCCGCCGGCGCCGACGACGCGGTGGCAGGGGACGATGATGCCGATCGGGTTCCGGCCGTTGGCGAGGCCGACGGCCCGGGACGCGGTGGGGTTGCCGAGGGCGGCGGCGAGGTCGCCGTACGTGCGTGTCCGGCCGTAGGGGATGCTTCTGAGCTGGTCCCACACACGGCGCTGGAACGGTGTCCCGTCCGTACGCAGGGGCAGCGTGAACTCGGTCAGCTCCCCCGCGAAGTAGGCCTCCAGCTGTGCCTTCGCCTCCCCGAAGGGGGTGTCCTCCCGCTGGCCGAACGTCTCCTGTGCGGGGCGGTGCCGTTGGCCGGTCATGTAGAGCCCGCACAGGACGCCGTCATGGGCGACGAGGGTGAGGGGCCCGAGGGGGCTGTCGGTCACGGTGTGCTGTCTCATGGCTGCCCTTCGATGTCACGGGTGCTGCGGCCCAGGCCGTTCAGGGGGTTCCGCGGCGCCCGGCGCGGGCCCGCCCGCCGGGCCGTGGCCCCGCGGGCGTTGCTCCGCCCGCAGCGCCGGGCCGGGGGAGGAGGTTGATCGGGTGGCTGTCGGTGGCCCACAGGTACTGGACCGCGTAGGCCCGCCAGGGGCGCCAGGCCTGCGCGCGCACGGTCAGTGCCCCCGGGGTGGAGGGCAGGCCCAGGTCCCGGGCGGCGCGGCGGACGCCGAGGTCGGTGGGGAGGAAGGCGTCGGGGTCTCCGAGGGCGCGCATCGCGACGATGTCGGCCGTCCACGGGCCGAAGCCGGGCATTTCCAGGAGGCGGGCGCGGGCCTCGGCCCAGTCGCTGTCCGCGCCCAGGCGCAGTGAGCCGTCGGCCAGTCGGCCGGCCAGGGTGGTCAGGGTGGTGCGGCGGGTCCGCGGCATCGCCAGCGTGCCGGGGTCGACGGAGGTGAGTGCCCCGGGCGTCGGGAAGAGATGGGTGAGACCGCCCTCGGGGTCGTGGACCGGGTCGCCGTGCGCGGCGACGAGGCGGGCCGCATGGGTGCGGGCGGCGGCCGTGGAGACCTGCTGGCCGATCACGGCCCGGACGGCGAACTCGGCCTCGTCGACGGTGCGCGGCACGCGCCGCCCGGGCGCCTTGTCGACCAGGGGCGCGAGCACCGGGTCGGTGCGCAGCTGGTCGTCGACGGCGGCGGGGTCGGCGTCCAGGTCGAGCATGCGGCGGCAGCGGCTGATGGCGACGGTGAGGTCGCGCAGGTCGCTGAGGGTGAGCCGGCAGGCGATGTGGCCGGGGGCGGGGGTCAGCGCGACGACGCCGTACCCGTACGGCAGGCGCAGCGTGCGCCGGTAGGCGCCGTCCCGCCACTCCTCCACCCCGGGGACGGCGGTGGCGGCGAGGTGCCCGAAGAGGTTGTCGGGGTGGAGCGGGGCACGGAAGGGCAGGCGCAGGTTCAGGGCGCCCGGCCCGGTCGCCGGGGCGGTCTCCGGCGGACGTGCGGCGGCCTCCTTCGGGGCGCGGGCCCGCAGCTCGCTCGGGCTGAGGGCGAAGACCTGGCGCACGGTGTCGTTGAAGGTGCGGATGGAGGAGAAGCCGGCGGCGAACGCGACGTCGGCCATGGGCACCGTGGTCGTCTCGATGAGGAGCCGGGCGGTCCGGGCGCGCTGGGCGCGGGCCAGGGCGAGCGGGCCTGCGCCGAGTTCGGCCAGGAGCTGGCGTTCGACCTGGCGGGCGCTGTAGCCGAGCCGTACGGCGAGGCCGGGGACGCCCTCGCGGTCCACGACGCCGTCGGCGATCAGACGCATCGCGCGGGCGGTGAGGTCGGCACGCTGGTTCCACTGCGGTGAGCCGGGGCTGCTGTCGGGCCGGCAGCGCTTGCAGGCCCGGAAGCCGGCCTGCTGGCAGGCCGCAGCACTGGGGTGGAAGACCATGTTGACGGGCTGCGGCGGCACGGCCGGGCAGCTCGGCCGGCAGTAGATGCCGGTGGTCACGACAGCGGTGAAGAACCAGCCGTCGAAGCGGGCGTCCTTGGACTGGACGGCGCGCACACAGCGCTCCCGGTCGGTGTGCATCCCGTTCTGCATGGGTCAAGCCTGGGGCACGTGCCGGGGGTGGGGCTGGCGGGAATCCGACCTCGACGTCGACCGGCCCGCGCCGGCCCTGATCGCGTTCGGCGGCGTCCCCTCCCCCGCCGCGCGGCACGGTGCACGGCCCGGCGGGATCAGAAGTTGATCATGTGTCCGGCGAGTCCGTGGACGGCCTCCTTGACGGCCTCTCCCAGTGTCGGGTGGGCGTGGACGTTGCGGGCGACCTCGTGGACGGTCAGGTCCCACTGCTGGGCCAGTGTCAGCTCCGGCAGCAGCTCGGTGACGTCGGGGCCGATGAGGTGGCCGCCGATGAGCTCGCCGTGGGTCGCGTCGCTGATCAGCTTCACGAAGCCGGTGGAGTCACCGAGGCCGTGCGCCTTGCCGTTGGCGGTGAAGGGGAACTTCGCCACCTTGACGTCGTATCCGAGGTCTCGGGCCTGCTCCTCGGTGTAGCCGAAGCTGGCGATCTGCGGCTGGCAGTAGGTGGCGCGCGGGATCATGGCGTAGTCGAGCTCCATGGTCTCCGCGCCCGCGATGGTCTCCGCCGCGACCACGCCCATCGCCTCCGCCGCGTGGGCGAGCATCAGCTTGGCGGTGACGTCGCCGATGGCGAACAGGTGCGGGACGGACGTACGGCAGCGGGCGTCGACGTCGATGGCACCGCGCTCGGTGACGCGCACCCCGGTCTTCTCCAGTCCGTAGCCCTCGACGTTCGGCTGGAACCCGATCGCCTGGAGCACCTTGTCGGCCTCCAGGACCTGCTGCGAGCCGTCCTTGGCGGTCACGGTCACCCGGACCCGGGGCCCGGACTCGTCGATGCCGTCGACCCGGGTGGCGGTGAGCACGTCGACGCCGAGCCTGCGGTACTGCTTGGCGAGTTCGGCGGAGACCTCGGCGTCCTCCAGCGGGGTCATACGGTCCAGGAACTCGACGATCGTGACCTTCACACCGTAGTTGTGCAGCACGTACCCGAACTCGACCCCGATGGCGCCGGCCCCGGCGATGACGATCGACTCGGGCAGGTCCTCGGCGAGGATCTGCTCCTCGTAGGTGACCACGCGGGAGGTGCGGCGGGTGCCGGGCAACAGTTTCGGTGTGGCGCCGGTGGCGATGATGCAGTGGTCGAAGCCGATGGTGCGGGTGTCGCCGTCGTACCCGGCCACCTCCAGGGTGTGCGGGTCGAGGAAGGTGCCGCGGCCGTCCAGCTCCGTGATCTTGTTCTTCTTCATCAGGTAGTGGACGCCCTTGACCCGGCCGTCGGCGACCTTGCGGCTGCGGCGGAACGCCTCCCCGTAGTCGAACGTCACCTGCCCGTCCACCCTGATCCCGAAGGTCTTCGCCTCGCGGTTGACGATGTGCGCCAGCTCGGCGTTGCGCAGCAGCGCCTTGGACGGGATGCAGCCCACGTTCAGGCACACTCCGCCCCAGTACTTCTCCTCCACGACGGCGACGCGGCGGCCCAGCTGTGCGGCGCGGATCGCGGCGACGTAGCCGCCGGGGCCCGCACCCAGGACCACGACGTCGAAGCGATCGTCCTGCTCGGCCATGGGGACCACCTTTCGGCACGGTTCAGTCGGCTCGAAGTGATTCTTCCGCCCCGGACTGCTCCTCGCCACACCGTCCACGGACCGCTCCGGCCGGAGCGGCGCCGGGACGCGCCGGGGCCGTATCCGGAGCCCCGCACCGCCGCACGGCGGCCTTGGGCGGACCCGGTCGCGGGTGGGACCGGGCCCGCGGCGCTCTCCGCCCGCTCCCGGACGCCTTCCACCCGGCCGTCGGGCACGCCCCACCGCGCCCGACGGGAGGCGGCGGGTCACTCCCCCGGACTTCCCAGGAGAGGCCCGCTATTGTCATGATCCAGCCATGACTGGCGACGATTCACCCGTGTACACGGCGCGCTACGGCTGGGACCTGCGGACCACGTGCGTGGTGGCGCTCTCCCTCCTCTTCGCGTCGGTTCTGCTGCTCCCGGACACGCCGCTGTTCGCGAGGATCCTGGGTCTGCCGCTGTTCGGCGGGGGCGGCCTCTTCGCGACGTACGTGGCGTTCAGCGGCAAGGTCGCCTTCCGGATCGACGAGACGGGCGTGCTCCTCGGGGGGAGTCCCGCACGGTACGGGGCCACCACCGCGCACGTGCCCTGGGACGACATCACGGGCTTCGTGCTCTGGCGCCAGGCCGCAGGCCCCGCCTCCGTGCGCTACGCGGGGGTCGTCCGGCGCGAGGGCGCGCCGCCCCTGCCCGGGGACGGCCCCAGGAGCCGCGCCGTCCTGGAGCGTCTCGTTCCGGTGTCCGCCGACGTCGCGGTGTCCTCCCGGGCGGTGACGGGGTGGCGTCTCGACAAGGAACGCCTGACCGGGGCCGTCGCGCACTTCGCGCCCGGCGTCCCCGTACACGACGCCCTCTAGGCCTTCCCCGGAGCCCCCTCCGGGCCGGGTCCGGCCGTCGGGCACGCCTCCCCCGCGGGCGCGGCGCCGCGCCCGCGGCGGTTCAGTCGTCGACGTCCACGGCCGTGGGCCGCCTCGACGCCGCCGTCGCCTCGGCCAGGTCCGCGAGGGGCCGCAGCCGGTAGGTGTAGGCGTAGTCGCGGTCCGCGAAGAGCTTGTACGCGTCGTGGGTCTGGGCCCCCCAGCTGTTGTCGCCGCCGACACCCATCTGCCGGTGGTTGACCCGGAGGACGACCTCCTCGCGGGGTTCGAGCTGGTAGTCGTGGCGGGCGGCGAGGGAGAGGTCCTCCGGGGTGAAGTGGGAGGCGTTGACCTCGATCAGCGGCTCCCCGCTGACGAGCAGACCGCTGCCGCCGCCGTCGGTGAGGGCCAGCCACCGCACGTCCGTCCTGTTGCCGTTCTCCTGGGGGCGGATGTAGGGGGTCCACTGCCCCGAGACGGTGCCGGACCACAGGCCCACGTCGGTGCCGTCGTTGCGGTCCCGGTAGTTCTCCTCGGGGCCGCGTCCGTAGTAGCGCAGGTGCTCCAGCCGGCCGGGCAGGAACAGCAGGGTGCCGACCTCCGGGATGTACGGCAGGCTCGCCGCCCCGGGATGCAGGGTGTTGTCCACGCGGATCTCGCCGTTGCCGAACACCGTGTAGGTGGTGGTGTACGTCGAGGTGACGGTCGTCGGCAGGGTTCCGGCCACCTCGATCCGCACCGCGCGGTCGAGCAGGGCGCGCACGGTGACGGAGGTGACGGTGCGGCGGGCGCCCGCGTCGCGCCAGGTCCGGTTGCGGGTGTGCTGCCCGTTGCCGTGGTCGTTGTCGGTGGGCGCCCGCCAGAAGTTGGGGGCGGGGCCGGAAACGATCAGGTCACGGCCCCTCGCCCGGTACGAGGTGATGGCGCCGGTGCGCCGGTCGACGGTGACGCCGAAGTCCTGGCCGGTGACGGTGACGGCGGTGCCGCCGTCCTCGTACCGGAGCGCGGGGACGCTCCGCAGCGGCACGGCGGTGACGGCCGGGCCGGCGGCGACGAGCGGGAGCTGTGACCGCGCCACCTCGAAGCCCGCCTTCGCCCACGGGGTGGACTCGCGGAGGGCGAAGGAGAGTTCGAGGAAGTACTCGGTGCCGGACGCCGGGTCCGCGGGCAGTTGCAGGGGGACGGTGACGTCCTTGGCGGACAGCGGAGTCACTTCCAGTTGGCGGCGCGTCAGCTCTCCCCTGTGCAGGGTCTGTCCGTCGGCGACCAGGGTCCAGGTGCCGTCGAAGTCGCGGAGGTTGGTGAACAGGTGCTCGTTGGTGAGCCGCACCGTGCGGTCGTCCTGTGCCGCCCAGGCGGCGCCGATCGCCTGGTAGATCCGCTTGATCTGGGCGGCCTTGCCGGTGTGGCCGCGGTCCGCGGTGACGATGCCGTTCGCGGCGAAGTTGCCGTCGTTGGGGTTGTCGCCCCAGTCGCCGCCGTAGGAGAGGAAGGTCTCCTCCTCGGGCTGCTTCCGGGTGAGTTGGGCGGTGGCCGCGTCGAACCAGAAGCGGACGCCGTCGCCGTCCGGACCGCGGCCGGTGTCGGCCAGCTCGGCGGCGCCGAGGGCGCGGGCATACACCCGGGCTCGGCGGACGGTACCGCTGAACTCGCGGGTCATGGTGTCCGCGTCGACGGCGAGGGAGAGCGGGGCGGTGTTGCCGCTCGGCCGGCTCGTGGTGGTGCGGGTGGCCCTGACCACGCCGTCGACGTGCAGCGTCAGGGTGCCCGCGGCGGCGTCGAAGACGCCTGCGACGTGGTGCTCGGTGCCGGTCCAGTTCCCGGGCAGGGACCAGCTCGCGCTGATCCAGCCGCTGCCGCCGTAGATGAAGAACTCCAGTTCGCCGCCGGTCTGCTTCAGCGCGTACTGGGTGTCGCCCTTGGCGATGATCGGCTGGTGGTAGCCGGTGAAGCGCGGGGTGATCCACGCCTCCAGGGTGAGGGAGCCGGTGAGGTCCAGACGCGGGTCGCGGGCGAAGACCGTGGCGCCGGACAGGCCCCGCGTGCGGTCGAAGGTGCCCGCGGCGGCGATGATCTCGCCGCGCAGGCGGACGGGACCGGTCTCGGTGAGCAGGGTGCGCGCGGGGGTGGGCCGGCGCAGGGACTGGTCGGCGAAGTCCCAGATCCAGCCGCCCTGGAGCACGGCGTGGCGCCGGACGAGGTCCCAGTACTCCGTGAGGTTGCCGCACGAGTTCCCCATCGCGTGGGCGTACTCGATCATGACATAGGGCCGGGTGTCGGAGGTGTCCGCGGCGCGCTGCGCCACGCGTGCCGGGCTCTCGTACATCGCGGAGCGGATGTCGCTGATACCGGGGCGGTCGTCGCCCTCGTACTGGATGACGCGGGTGGGGTCGCACGAGCGGATCCAGTCGTGCAGGGCGACGAAGGTGCTGCCGCCGCCGGCCTCGTTGCCCAGCGACCAGATGACGACCGAGGCGTGGTTCTTGTCGCGGTGCACCATGTTCCTGGCGCGGGCCAGGCAGGCGGCGGTCCATTCCGGGTGGTCGCCGGGGTACCGGCTGCGGATGCCGTGGGTCTCCAGGTTGGTCTCGTCGACGAGGTAGAGGCCGTACTCGTCGGCGAGTTCCAGCCACTGGGGGTTGTCGGGGTAGTGGGAGGTGCGGACGGAGTTCATGTTCATCCGCTTGATGAGGGTGATGTCCTCGACCATGTCGGCGCGGGTGAGCGCGGTGCCGCGGTCGGGATGCATCTCGTGGCGGTTGGTGCCGCGCAGGGAGACGGGCCTGCCGTTGATGCGCATCAGGCCGTCCCGGAGGGCGAACTCGCGCAGACCGACGCGGTGCGAGAGGGTCTCGGTGACCTGGCCGGCGGGGTCGCGCAGTTGGAGGACGGCGGTGTAGAGGTAGGGGTCCTCGGCCGACCAGAGTCTCGGTGAGGGCACGGCGCGGACGGCTCGCACGGTCCGCTCATCGCCGTCGGGCACGTCGGCCGGCTGCACGAGGGGGCGGGGCCAGACGGGGTGCCCGGCGGCGTCGTACAGCATGGTGTCGACGGTGTACCGGCCGCCGGGGCGGTCGCCGTAGGCGCGCACACTGGCGGTGACCGACAGCTCGGCGCTGCGGTAGCCGTCGCCCAGGGGGGTGACGAGGGTGAAGTCGCGCAGGTGCACGGGTGGGGTGGAGTACAGGTAGACCGAGCGGAAGATGCCGCTCAGCCGGATCATGTCCTGGTCCTCCAGCCAGTCGCCGTCGCAGTAGCGGTAGACCTCGACGGCGATCTGGTTGGCGCCCGGGAGCAGGTGGTCGGTGACGTCGTACTCGGCGGGGGTGAACGAGTCCTCGTGGTAACCGGCGAGCCGGCCGTTGATCCACACGTAGTGCGCGGACTTGACGCCCTCGAAGTGCAGGAAGGTGCGGCGGCCGGCCCAGTCCTCCGGGACGGTGAAGGTGCGCCGGTACTGGCCGACGGGGTTGTAGCGGGTCGGCGCCGCGGGCGGCTGGGGGTCCTCTCCGTGGCCGTTGGGCCCCCAGTAGGGGTAGGTGACGTTGACGTAGATGGGGAAGTCGTGGCCGTGCAGCTGCCACACGGAGGGGACGGGGATGGTCTCCCAGCCGCTGTCGTCGAGGTCGGTGCGGTGGAAGTCGGGGTCCCGGTCGGCGGGACGGTCGGCGTACGCGAACCTCCAGGTGCCGTCGAGGCCGAGCCGGTACGGCGACGCGGTGCGGTCGGCGGCCAGGGCGTGCGCGAGGTCCGGGTACGGCATGAGGGTGGTGTGCGGGGGCTCGGTGCCCACCTCGAAGACGTCCATCCGTGCGTTCCACTCCGGCGGCCCGGCCGCCGCGTCCTCGGGTTCTGCCGCGTGCGCCCGCCCCGGAGGTCCGGACAGGGCGAGAGCGCCGAGGACGGCGGCCGACGATTCCAGGAGCCGGCGGCGGCTGACGGGGGCCCGTCCGGCAGGTGCGGGCCGGGACGCGTGCGGGTGCGGCATGGCCGTGGCCTTCCTCGTGACGCCCGTGGGCTGCACGGACTGAGGTGCGTCGGATTGTGTTCAGTGCTGTTTGTATTTCGAAATTGTTGATATTTCGAACGAGAGCGCGCACATGCCGAGAATGAGGTAACCGCTGGTGCGGGAACGGCTACCGAGACAGGCACACCCTAGGACCGGGGCAAACACAAGGCAATGATCCTGTCGGAGTTTGTGCGTTCCTGATGATCTGACGCCCCGGATGCGGGACTCGTGCATCCCGGCTGGGAGGGAGCGGTCGCGCCACGGACCGCGACCGCTCCCCCTCGCCCTCCCCTGCCCGAGGAGAACCGGACCTGCCCCACTGCACCACGCGCGACGGCGTCGAGATCCTCTCCAGGGACCGGGGCAGCATCGGACGCCCCGCGGTCCGCCTCCACGGACGGCCGCTCAGCGGCGACGCCTGAGCCGTGTACCAGACCGTCCAGGGCGGCGCCGACTGCGTGGACGCCTCCGGGGCACACGAACCTCCACGAGGACCCGGAGGAGTTCGACGTACCGACGCTGATCGCGCACGACGACGATGGTGCCGATCGGCGCCACGGCGCGCGAGACGCCCGCATCGCCCCCGGCGCCGTCCAGAAGGTGCACGGGGGCGGCTCGCACGGCATCGCGACGGTCGCCGGGGAGGCGAGGGGGTCGACGCGGACCTCGTCGGCTTCCTCAGGAGCCGAGCGGGCCCCGGCCTGCCGGGGCCCGGCCCGTCACTCCGCAGCCGTGGCGGCCCTCCTCGGCAGCCTCCAGTCCGGGCGCGGGAAGTGGCAGGTGTAGCCGTTCGGATAGCGCTCCAGGTAGTCCTGGTGCTCCGGCTCGGCCTCCCAGAAGTCACCCACCGGCTCGACCTCGGTGGCCACCTTGCCCGGCCACAGCCCGCTCGCCTCCACGTCCGCGATGGTGTCCAGCGCGATCCGGCGCTGGTCGTCGCCGGTGTAGAAGACGGCGGAGCGGTAGCTGCGGCCGATGTCGTTGCCCTGACGGTCCCGGGTGGTCGGGTCGTGGATCTGGAAGAAGAACTCCAGCAGTTCCCGGTAGCCCGTGGCCGCGGGGTCGTAGAGGATCTCGATGGCCTCGGCGTGGTCACCGTGGTTGCGGTACGTGGCGTGGGGGGTGTCTCCCCCGGTGTAGCCGACGCGGGTGGCCACCACTCCTGGCTGCTTGCGGATCAGGTCCTGCATGCCCCAGAAGCAGCCGCCCGCCAGTACGGCCCGCTCGGTTCGGACTGTCATGTCGCACTCCCTGTCGGCGCCGCGCGGACACCGGCAGTGCCGTCCGGGACCGCGCGCCGCCCTGCTCGGTCATCCCCTCCAGTGTGCAGTGTGCGGCACCGGGAACGCGATCACCGTCCGGGGGCCGGCGACGGCCCCGCCGCCCGTCACGGGGTGTCCTGCTCCGCGGCGGCCTCCAGCAGCAGGCCGGCGACGAGTGCCGCGCCCTCCTCACCGGTGAGCAGCGTGTAGTGGTTGGTGTCCGGGGCTCGCAGCGCCGTCACGTCGGCGCCGTCGAGCGCGGTGGCCAGGCGGTCCGCGTCGTACAGACCCCGCGGCTCGTCCAGCAGGCCCCGCTCCGCCCAGACCAGGGTGCCGGGGGCGGGCAGCCGGTGCACCGCGGCGAGGACGTCCTCGCCGAACAGGCCGGTGCCGTCGGCGCGGACGGCCTCCACCCGGCACGAGGAGCGCAGCCGGGGCTCCTCACCCACCAGGTCGCGCTGGATGTACGCGTCGACCTCCGGCGTCCACCGCTGCGCGAACGCGGGGTGCGCCTGCCAGAAGGCGCGGTAGGCGGCACGGTCGGGGAACGTCATCGACAGCCGGTCCATGGCCGGTCCGATGACCGCCGTCAGCAGTTCGTCCGGCGACAGGTGCGTGGGCGCCGGGAAGCCGACCCCGCCGTCCACGAGCAGCAGCCGGCCGAAGCACCGCGGATGGCGTACGGCGGCCAGGGCGGCCGTGAACGCGCCCATCGAGTGCCCGGCCAGCACCGGCCGGCGCAGCCCGAGCGCCTCGGTGACGGCGGCGGCGTCGTCGGCGTGCACGGCGATGCCGTACGGTCCGGGCAGCCCCGCGCTGCCGGCACGCCCCCGCAGGTCGGGGGCGACGAGCGTGGCCCGGCCGGCGAGGCGGCGGGCGACCGGGCCCCAGCTCAGCGCGTTGGCGGTGATCCCGTGCAGGGCGAGCACGGTGGGCGCCGCGGGATCGGGCGCGGCCCAGCGCAGCACGGTCAGGTCACCGCCGGGCACGGGGACCCGGAGTTCTTCGAAGGGCAGCGGCTCGGGGCCGGGGCGGCTGCCGGCGGGCGCGGTGTCGGAGGGGGTCACGTCGTCTTCCTTTCCCTGTGCCCGGCGTGGGCGGGGGCATCGGTGGCGGTGGGGGTGCGGTCGGCGGGCGCTCCGGTGCGCCGGTCGGCGGACGGCCCGGGCCGGGCGTTCCGCCGCCCGCGACCGCCGTCGCCCCGGGTGCCGCGGCGTGCGGCCCGCGCGTTGCGGATGCGGTCCGGCAGCGCGGCGAGCCCGCCCGGCAGCACGTTGACGACGACCACGAAGAGGACACCGAGCAGGAACAGCGGCTGGCTGAGCGGGACGCGCAGCACGGCGGGCAGATCCGCGACGACCGCCGAGTCGGCGACGTCGCCGAGACGCTGGCCGGCCCAGGTGTAGAGGATGCCGCCCAGCATCGGGCCCCAGCGCGTGCCCGAGCCGCCGAGGACCACCATCACCAGCAGCGACAGGGTGAACTGGGAACTGGTGGTGTGCGGCGTGGAGCCGCCGGTCAGCAGCAGGTGCACGATGCCGCCCAGTGCGGCCAGGCCGCTCGCCACGGTGAACGCCACCAGCTTGAATCCGTACGGGCGCAGGCCCAGCACCTCGACCCGGCGCTCGTTCTCCTTGATGCCCTCCCAGACCCGGCCCGTCGGCGAGCGGGCCGTCCAGTGCACGACCGCGAGGGTCAGGGCGAGGAACGCGAGGGTGATCCAGTACAGGGTGGCGGTGTTCTCGATGCCGACGAACGCGGCCGGCAGCCGGTCAGCGGCGACGGCGCGGCCCTCCTCGCCACCGGTGAAGCCACCCGGGTCGCGGGCCACCAGGATGGCGGCGGCCTGCGCGAACGCCAGCGTCACCATCGAGAAGCCGATGCCGGTGACCCGAAGGCTGACCGAGCCGAGGAGCACCGCGAGAGTGACGCCGAGGGCCAGGCCGAGGACGGCGGACGGGCCGAAGGGCAGTCCCGCCTCCCGCATCACGGTGTTGGTGGCGTAACTGCCCGCCGCGAAGTACAGGGCATGCCCGAAGGACAGCAGTCCGGTACGGCCCAGGAGCAGGTCGTAGCCGGTCGCCAGTGAGCCGAACAGCAGGCACAGCGCGAGGAGTTGGAGGCTTCCGGGACTGCCGAGGGGCCCGTCCAGCAGGCCGGGCAGCTCGACGGCGCTGTACGGCAGGAGGAACAGCAGGGCGAACAGGCCCACGGGCCACAGACGCCCCACGCGGCCCGCGGCGGACCGCCCGGTGCCGACGGCGGCCCGGGCACCGGTATCGGTATCGGTATCGGTGACGATGCTCATGCGAGCCTCCCGGTGAGACCGTGCGGGCGTACCAGCAGCAGGGCGGCGAGCAGCACGACGACGGCGAGGTCACCGAGTCCGGCGGCTGCATAGTAGTTGGCGAACTGCTGGACGAGGCCGATGACGACGGATGCGACGGCCGCGCCGGTCACCGACCCCATGCCGCCGGTGACGACGACCACGAAGGCGAAGATCAGCAGCGAGGTGCCCTGCCCGGGGTCGACCGAGCCGAAGTACAGGCCGCCCAGCGCCCCGCCGAGCGCGGCGGCGGCACCGCCGATGGCGAAGACGAGGGTGAACGCCCGGCGGACGTCGATACCGAGCGCGGTCACCATCGCCCGGTCCTCCACGCCCGCGCGGACCACCAGGCCGTGCCGAGTGCGGTCGAGGAACAGTTTCAGACCCGTCCACACCAGCACGGCCGCGCCGATCAGCACGAACCGGTTGGCCGGGATCCGTGCGCCGAACAGGCCGACGGTGGCCCGGAGCGCCTCGGGCCCGGGGAAGGTCAGCGCGTCGGAGCCCCAGATCCCCGACAGCAGGGCGGGCACGGCCAGCGACACGCCGACGGTGGCCAGGACCTGCTCGCGCGGCCGCGTGTACAGGGGCCGCACGATGCCCAGTTCGAGCAGGACCGCCGCGGCGGTGCCGACGGCCACGCCGAACGCGACGGCGAGAACGAACCCGGGACCGCCGGATCCAGCGCCGGGCAGGCGGCCGGAGGCGGCCCACCACGTGGCGTAGGCGCCGACGGACAGCAGTGCTCCGTGCGCGAAGTTCAGCACGTCCATCAGGCCGAGGATGAGCGACAGGCCGGCGGCGACGAGGAAGTACAGCGCGCCGAGACCGAGGCCGGTCAGGGTGAGCAGGACGACGGTGTCCATCAGGCGTCGGCCTCCCCGTGGTCGGACCGCCGGCCCGGAGACGTCCCGGTGTCCGCCGCCGGCGGGTGGATCGGGACGGCGAGGGGACCGGCGGGCGCGGGTGCGCGGCCGACGCCGAGCAGACGGCGGGTGGCCCCGGGGTCGTGCAACAGGTCGCCGGCGGGCCCCTGGTGGGCGGTTCGGCCGTCGGCGAGCACCACGCAGTGCGTGGCGAGCCGGCGGACCACGGCCAGGTTCTGTTCGACGAGCAGCACCGGTACGGCCTCGGCGGCGCGTTCGAGCACCTGCGTGACCTCGGTGACGACCTTCGGGGCGAGGCCCTTGGTCGGCTCGTCGGCGATGATCAGCCTGTTGCCGTTGAGGAGCGTGCGGGCGATGGCCACCATCTGCTGCTGGCCTCCCGAGAGGGTGCCGGCCGGCTGCCCGGCGCGCCGCGGCAGTTCGGGGAAGAGTTCGTGGACGAGGGCGTAGTCCGGTTCGCCGCCCGGGCGTTCGGCCAGGCGCAGGTTCTCCTCGACGGTCAGTCCGCCGAAGACACCCCGGTCCTCGGGGGCGTAACCGATGCCCCGGCGGACCAGGGCGTGCGTGGGAAGGCCCACGGTCTCCTCGCCGTCCAGGCACACGCTGCCGGTGCGCGGCACCAGACCGAGCACGCCGCGTACGGTGGTGGTCTTGCCCGCGCCGTTGCGGCCGAGGAGGGCGGTGACGCCCTGTCCGGCGACGTCGAGGTCGACGCCGTGCAGGATGTGCCGCGCGCCGATCAGGACGCGCAGGCCGCGGACGGTCAGCAGCGGCGCGGCGTCCCGGGCGGGGCGGCGGTCGGTGACGGCCCCGGCCGTCCGGTCGGGGCTCACAGGGCCTCCCCCAGGTAGGCCTGCTGGACGGTGGCGTCGGCCACGACGGCCTCGGGGGTGTCCAGCGCGAGCAGGCTGCCGTGGTGCATCACGGCGAGCCGGTCGGCCAGGCCCAGCAGGACGTCCATGTGGTGCTCGACCATGAGCACGGTGCGGCCCTCGTCGCGGTGCAGGGTGCGGATGAGTTCGGTCAGGGTGGGTACCTCCTCGGCGCTGACACCGGCCATCGGCTCGTCCAGCAGCATCAGCCGCGGCTCGCCGACCAGCAGGACGGCGAGTTCCAGCTTCCGCTTCTCGCCGTGCGAGAGGGACCGGGCGGGCACGTCGGCCCGGTGTGCCAGACCGGTGCGGGCCAGCACGTCGTCGACCCGGTCGCCGTAGCGCGGGGCGCGCCGCCAGATCCGGTACGAGCCGCCGTCGGCCGCCTGGGCGGCGAGGCGGACGTGCTCGGCGGCGCTCATGGCGGGCCACAGGCTCGACGTCTGGAAGGTGCGCCCGAGGCCGCGCCGCGCACGGGCGTGCGGGGCGTCGCGGGTGATGTCCCTGCCGTCGAGGGCGACCCTCCCGGCGGTGGCCGGCACCAGGCCGCTGACCAGGTTGAACAGCGAGGTCTTGCCGGCACCGTTGGGTCCGATGAAAGCGAGGAACTCGCCCTCCTGGACGTCGAGGGTGACGTCCGAGAGAATGGTCGCCCCGCCGACGGTCCACCCGACGGAGTCCAGGGCGAGGACGGCGGAGCCGTCCGCCGTCGTGCCGGACTCGCGCCCGGTGTGCGGGGATGCGCCGGTCACGGGTCGGCCCGCCAGGGGGTTCACGGGCGGGGCGACCTCGCCCATCGGCAACGCCCTGACCAGTTCGGGCCGGGCGGCGGGGCCGCTGCCGTGGAGCCTGGCCTGGAACATCGGCTGGAGCATGGCGTGGTCCGCGGCGCGGATCTGCTGCCGGCCCTTGACCCCGTCGAACGTCCAGCCCTCCAGGGACCTCACCATGGCGTCGGTGTCGGTGGCGCCGCCCTCGACGGCGTGCACGATCATCTGGGCGGCGGTGAAGCCGTCCGGGGTGAACAGGTCGGGCGTACCGCCCGCCTGGCGTACCGCCTCGTCCATCGCCTTCTCGGTGTCGGTTCCCGCCGCGCCGGCGAAGTAGTGCGCCAGGAAGGTGATCTTCTCGCCGCCCGCCCCGAAGACCGGGTAGGAGGCGGTGCCGGCCAGGCCGGTGGTGACCTTCGAGGAGGACAGCACGCCCTGCTGGTCCAGGGCGGTCCACAGGGCGGGGGCGGTGGAGCCGGCCCAGGCCACGAAGACCAGGTCGGGCCGGGCGGCCTCGACCTGGCGGGCGAACGGCGTCAGATCGGTGGCGCTCGGCGGGGCGAGCACGGAGGAGACCCGGGCGCCCTCCTTGCCCAGGACCGCCTTCACCGCGGCGACGTTGGCCTGGCCGAAGGTGGAGTCCTGGGCCAGCACGGTGATCTTCTTGCCCTTGGCGTCGCCGAGCATCGCGGCGGCGGTGAGGGTGTCCTGGTAGGACTGGCGGCCGGCGCGGAAGGTGTACCTGTTGATGCCGGTGAGGGCGTCGGTGGCGGCCGGGCCGTCGATGAACAGCACCTTGTTCTGGGCGGCGAGCGGAGCCATCTGCAGGGCGATGCCGGAGTCCGTGCTGCCCGTGATGATCTTCGCGCCCTTGCCGATCAGGTCCTTGCCCGCGGCGACGGCCTTGGTGGCGTCTCCGGCGTCGTCGCGCTCGACGACCTCGACGGGGTGTCCGTCGACCTCGCCGGTTCCGTGGGTGGCGTGGTCGAGGCCGGCCCGGAACCCTTCGATGAACTGCTTGCCGTAGGCCGCGAGCGGGCCGGTCCTGGAGTACACGACGCCGACCTTGACGGGGGCGGTCCCCTCGGCATCGCCGCCGATGGTGGAGCCGGCGGTCCCGGGCTCGGCGCAGCCTGCGGCGAGAAGGGCGACGACCGCGAGGGTGGTGCCCGCGGCGAGGGTGGAGATGCGGCGTGGGTGTGCGGTGTTCGCGGACATCGTGGACATCTGACCGGCTCCCGGAACGTGGTGGCCGCCCCCGGTGCCGGTCCGTGCCCTGGTCGTACGGCACATCCGCGGCGGACGTCGGAGGCGGCGCCGTTACTGACGGATGGGACGGTAGGAGCCCTGAACCGCTGCGGACATGGTGTTGCACGCCGCAACTGGGAGGAAGCTCATGTACGCAGCCCACATAGCTGTGGCGTGATGAGAACGGCGATCATGGCTGGTGTCCCCGTCCGGCGCGGCTGCCCCGGACGCGCGCCCCACCAGCTCCGGCCCGGCCCTCGGTCCGCCGGCCCCGCGGCCTGCCGCTGGGCGGAGTACGTCCTTCCGCGCGAGCGTGTCGTCAGGCGTCCCGGTTCGCTCCCGGAGCCTGCCCGAGGGGCTGCGGTCAGCCCGTCCGGTTCGGCGGGACGACGCCCGGGCCACCGGTGGCCCGGGCCGGCCGCAGCGAGGGGCCGCGGCCGGGCGGGGAGGCGGCGCCTGCTTCAGGTGCCGCTCCCTGCGGCGCGGTCATCGGGACCCTGGCGAAAGGGGGCCCTCACCGCCGCGTTGCTGCTTGTGGACCTGCTCGGCGAAAGCCCTGAACGCCCGCTCGTCGAACAGTACGAACCTGACGTCCTCGACCGCGGTCTCCGTGCCCCGCACCGTCTCCACCGCGATGCGGGCCGCGTCGTCCATCGGCCACCGGTACACGCCGGTGGAGATGGCCGGGAACGCGACGGAGCGTGCTCCGAGGGAGTCGGCCACCTTGAGCGACTCCCGGTAGCAGGAGGCGAGCAGACCCGGTTCGGCGCCCGACCTCCGGTACACCGGTCCGACGGTGTGGATGACCCAGCGGGCGTCCAGGGCACCGGCGGTGGTCGCGACCGCCTGTCCGGTGGGCAGGCCCCCGCCGTACCGTGCGGCGCGGAGCCTGCGGCACTCCTCGAGGATGGCGGGGCCGCCGCGGCGGTGGATGGCGCCGTCGACTCCGCCGCCGCCCAGGAGGGAGGAGTTGGCCGCGTTGACGATCGCGTCGACGCTCTCCCGTGTGATGTCGCCTTGTACGAGCGTGATGGCGGTCATGGCCGCATCAGCCTCCTCCACACCGCCTTCGCGGCGTTGTGGCCGGACATCCCGTGCACGCCGGGGCCGGGTGGGGTGGCGGAGGAGCAGATGAAGACGGCGGGGTGCGGCGTGCTGTACGGGAACAGGGTCGGTCTGGGGCGCAGCAGGATCTGCAGGCCGGAGACGGCGCCGGTGGCGATGTCGCCTCCGACGTAGTTGGCGTTGCGGGTGGCGAGTTCGGCCGGGCCCATGGTGGCGCGGGCGAGGACGCGGTCCCTGAAGCCGGGCGCGAAGCGCTCCAGCTGGCGTTCGACGGCGTCGGTGAGGTCGCCGGTCCAGCCGTGGGGGACCTGCCCGTAGGCCCAGAAGACGTGCTTGCCGTCGGGGGCGCGGGTGGGATCGACGACGCTGGGCTGCACGGTGATCAGGAACGGTCTGACGGGGGCCCGGCCCTCGCGGGAGACGGCGCGCAGCGCGGTGCCGATCTCCGCGCTGTTCGCGCCGATCTGCACGGTGCCGGCGGCTCGGGCCTCCGGCGCGGTCCAGGGGACGGGACCGTCCAGGGCGTAGTCGATCTTGAAGACGCCGGGGCCGTAGCGGAAGCCCTCGTAGGTGCGGCCGAGGCCGGCGATGCGGGCCAGGGCGGTGGGTGAGGTGTCGAAGACGTAGGCGCGGGCCGGCGGCAGGTCGTCCAGGCGTTTGACCTCGTAGTCGGTGTGGATGCTGCCGCCGAGGTCCGTGAGGTAGGCGGCGAGGGCGTCGGAGACGGACTGTGAGCCGCCGCGGGCGACGGGCCAGCCTCGGGCGTGTGCGGCGAGCGCGAAGACGAGGCCGACGGCACCCGTCGCGATCCCGTTCAATGGGGCCATGGCGTGGGCGACGAGGCCGGCGAAGAGCGTCCGGGCCCGCTCGTCCTTGAAGCGGCGCATGAGCCAGGTGGAGGGGGGCAGGCCGGCCAGCCCGAAACGGGCGAGGGTGACCGGGTCGCGCGGGAGCGCGGTCAGTGGCAGGGACATGAAGTCCCGGGCCAGGGTGTCCCACCGGGGCAGGAACCGCTCCACGAGCCTGCGGTAGGCGCCCGCGTCGCGCGGGCCGAAGGAGGCGGCCGTCTCGGCGACCGAGCGGGAGAGCACGGCGGCACCGCCGTCGGCGAACGGATGCGCCATCGGGAGCTCGGCGTGCAGCCACTCCAGGCCGTAGCGGTGCAGTGGCATGGCGCGGAACGCGGGCGAGTTGACGGCCAGGGGGTGCGCGGCGGAGCAGGGGTCGTGGCGGAAGCCGGGCAGCGTCAGCTCCTCGGTGCGGGCGCCGCCGCCCACGGTGCCGCGGGCCTCGAACAACGCGACGGAGAAGCCACGGCGGGCCAGCTCCACGGCAGCGGTCAGGCCGTTCGGTCCCGCACCCACCACGACTGCATCGAGCATCGACGGCACCTTCGGACTCCTTCGTCAGCCGACGGCCTGCCTCAGGACATCAGGATAGGCCGGGGGGCCGGAAGGGCTCGGGGGCGGGTGTGCGCGTGGCACGTCCCCGGCGCGCGGCCACGGCCACGCGGTGTTGCGCCGCGCAGGGGCCACGTGCCTCCCCGCGGCCCGGCCGGGGCCGGCACACCGGCCGGCCCCGGTGCCCCCGGGCCGCGGTTGAGCCGCATCCGGGGCCTCAGGCGCCGCCGCCCGCCAGGAGCGCCGCGATCTGGCGGGCCGTGGCGGCGTCCCGGGCCGCGGTGAAGGGCAGGTCGTTGCCGCCGGTGATGCGGAACGGCCGGCCGGTGACGGTGAGGTGGGCGCCGCCGGCCTCCTCCACCAGCAGCAGGCCAGCCGCGTGGTCCCAGGCGGCCTCCCAGGAGAACGCGGTGGCGTCCGACTCCCCGCGGGCCACGGCGAGGTACTCCAGGCCGGCCGAGCCGCAGGGGCGGGGCGCGACGCCGGGGACGCGCAGGCCGAGCAGGGCGCGCTTCTGCTCGTCGGTGGTGTAGTCGGGGTGGGAGGTGGCCACGCGCAGGTCGCGGCCTGGTTCCGGCGGCCCGGCGAACAGCCGCTGCCCGTCGAGGTGGGCGCCGCCGCCCCGTACAGCGACGGCGAGTTGGCCGCGGGCCGGGGCGTACGTCCACGACGCGCGGACCACGCCGCCCTGGGCCAGGGCGACCAGGGTGCAGAAGCCGTCGTCGCCGTGCACGAACTGCCGCGTCCCGTCCACCGGGTCGACGATCCAGACCGGAGCCTCGCCACGGATCGCCTCGTACGACAGGGGGTTGGCGTGCACGGCCTCCTCTCCCACCACCACGGACCCGGGCAGCAGTGCGCTGAGCGCCTCGGTGAGGTAGAGCTCGGCCCGGCGGTCGGCGTCGGTCACCAGGTCGTGCGGACCGCTCTTCTCGTCGATCTCGTGCGCGGCGAGCCGCCGGAAGCGGGGCATGATCTCGGCCGCGGCGGCCGTGCGCACCGCCTCCTCCACGTCGGCCGAGTGGCGGGCGAGAAACTCGTCGATGGTTTCGCTGTTCTTGATCACCCCTCCATGAGAGCACGCGCCACTGACAATCCCCACCGGGACCGTGGACACCCGGTGGAATCGGCGTGAACAGCGGGCTCTGCGGCGGCGCCCTCCGCGCCTCGCGGGTCGGGACCCGCCGCGGACCCGGCCCCGCAGGGCGAGCCGGAGGGTGCGGCGGGTGGTGGCCGTTCGGGCTGTCACCTGACAGCCACCCCACGTCGGGCGGTCGGTTCCGCGCCCGGGATCGAGTCCGGTGAGACTCAGGGGAGTTCGGGCCCGGGCTCTGCCCCGCAGGGTCCCCGCACGGGCCGCCGCCCCGCACACTCCGCGGCAACCGCGGCCCGGCCGTGGAATCCGGGGCGTCGGGGCACGGCCGCCCGACTCCTCACCCCACACGCCCGGTTGGGCCGACCACGGGCAGGCGGCGGCAGGCCGCCCGGTGCCGCGGCCGCTCCCGCGGGCGGACCCCGGACACACCGGTCGTCGCGCGGGCGTCGGACCAGGGCGGCGGACCGCGCCCCCGGAACTGCTGCGTGACCACGCGGGCACGGAGCGAGTTGACCCTTCCGCACCACACGGACTCGTGTGACACTGTCGTCCCGTCCGCACCATGGACGGGGTCCGCAGCCCTCCCCCACGAGAAGTGCGCCGTGCGATCTCTTCCCCTGCCGCTCACTCTGACCGCGCGCCTGTCCCCGGTCGCCGTGCTCGCCACGGTCGGCTGGGCCCTGTCCTCCGGCCCGCTCGCCCCGGCGCCGGCCGCCGGGCGGGAGCCCGCTCCCACGAGGACGGCCACGCAGTCGCCCTCCGCCCCGTCGGCGTCCGCGGCGTCGAAGACGTACACGACCGCCCCCGCCCCCTGCCAGGGTGTGGGCGAGAAGACGGTCGGGACGCTGGTGCCGGGCGCGAAGACGGCCGGCAAGGAGATACCGTCCACGGACCGGACGACGCGCCGCACGTGCACCTGGAACGCCCTCAAGGGCTACGACTACCGCTGGCTCGACGTGACGTTCGACATCACCGACTCGGCGGACTACGCGCACAGGTCGTACCTGGACCGCATCACGGAGAAGAGCGGGGGCGGCGCGGTCCCGGGGCTCGGTGACGAGGCCTACTCCGTCGTGAACCTCACCACCGAGGACAAGCAGCAGACCCGGGAGGGTGTCGTCATCGCGCGCGCCGACAACGCCCTGGTCGTGGTGACGTACAACGGCAGCGACTTCGAGTCGAAGAAGGCGCCGGGGACGGACGAGATCAACAAGGGTGCCATCAAGGCGGCGAAGGAGGCCGTGGCGGCACTGGGGAAGGACCGGTAGGGCCGGTCCCTCCCCAGTCGCCGACGGGGTTCTCCCCCGGCCCTCGGTGCCCCGCGTCAGGCGGCCGCCTCCCTGCTCCGGCGGGTCGCCATCAGCAGCAGGTAGAGCACCAGCGACGTGCCCAGCCCGACCGCCCAGCCGTAGTCGGCGAGCGGTTCCAGCACCGGGATCGGACGGCCGTCGACCAGCGGCCGGAAGCTCGCGCCGCCGACCGCGAGGACGCCTCCGGTGACGAAGGCGGCCACGGCCCGCCAGTTCCAGCCGCCCCGGTACCAGTAGCGGCCCCCGGTGCGGTACAGGTCGACGAGGTCGAGCCGGGTGCGGCGCAGCAGCCAGTAGTCGGCGATGAGGATGCCGGCGACGGTGCCCAGCAGGCCGCCGACCAGGCCGAGCCAGGTGAAGATGTAGCCCTGCGGGTCGGCGTACAGCTTCCAGGGGAAGATCAGCACGCCGAGGACGCAGGTGGCCAGGGCGCCGGTGCGGAAACTGATCCTGCGGGGCGCGATGTTGGAGAAGTCGAACGCCGGTGAGACCAGGTTCGCGGCGATGTTCACCGACAGGGTGGCGACCAGCACGGTCACCAGCGCGTACAGCAGGCCCACCGTGTTGTCCGTCTTCGCCGCGAGCTGAACCGGGTCCCAGACCGGCTCGCCGTACACCGCCTGCGAGCCGGAGGTGACCAGCACCGACAGGAACGCGAAGAGGGTCATGGTGGTCGGCAGGCCGAGCGCCTGGCCCCAGGTCTGGGCCTTCTGGCTGCGGCCGTAGCGGGTGAAGTCGGGGATGTTCAGCGACAACGTCGACCAGAAGCCGATCATGCCCATCAGGGAGGGCCAGAACAGCTTCCAGAAGTCGGCGCCCCAGCCCAGTCGCGAGGGCTGGTCGAACAGCGGGCCCAGACCGCCGGCCCTGCTGCTCATCCACCACAGCATCACGAAGGCGCCGACGAGCACGAAGGGCGCCGCCCAGTTCTCGAAGCGGCGGATCGTCTCCATGCCGCGGTAGATGATCGCGACCTGGAGCGCCCAGAACAGCGCGAACGACAGCCACATGGTCCAGGCCTGCCCGCCGATCCTCGCGGCGTCGCTCCAGCCGGCGCCGATGAGCTTGCCGGCGAGGAAGTAGATGGCCTCGCCGCCGATCCAGGTCTGGATGCCGAACCAGCCGCAGGCCACCAACGCCCGGACGACCGCGGGCAGGTTGGCCCCGCGGATGCCGAAGGAGGCACGGGCGAAGACCGGGAAGGGGATGCCGTACCTGGGTCCCGCGTGCCCGGTGAGGAGCATCGGCACCAGCACGATGACGTTGGCGAGGGCGATGGTGAGCACCGCCTGCTTCCAGTCCATGCCGACGGCGATCAGACCGGAGGCGAGGGTCCATGAGGCGGTGTTGTGGGCCATGCCGACCCACAGCGCGGAGAAGTTGTACGTCGTCCAGGTCCGCCGTTCGACGGGGACCGGCAGCAGGTCCTCGTTGGCGTACGGACCGCTCGGGCCGGCGGAGCCGGGCGCGAGCTCCACCCGCCCGTCGGGGAGGGTGACCTGGGTGGCCGGGGGTGTCGCGGTGGGAGCGGTGTCGGTCATGGCAGCCCCATCAGGTGAGGTGGGTCGGAAGTGGCCGTGCGGGCACCGGCCCCTTCCCGCGGCGGCGGGAAGGGGCGACCAAGGGCTGGGGGGTGGCGGGTGTGCCGGAGCCGTGCGGGGGTCAGGTGTTGACGGCGGGGATGACCTGCTGCCCGTAGGCGTCGATGACGGCTTCCTGCGCGTCGTGCATGTCGTACACGGCGAACTGGTCGACGCCCAGCTCGCGCAGGGCGTTCAGCTTCTCGATGTGCCGCTCCACGGGCCCGATCAGGCAGAACCGGTCGACGATCTCGTCCGGCACGAAGGCGGTGTCCGGGTTGCCGCTGCGTCCGTGGTGGGCGTAGTCGTAGCCCTGGCGTGCCTTGATGTACGCGGTGAGTTCGTCGGGCACCTGGGAGGAGTGCTCGCCGTACTTGGCGACCAGGTCGGCGACGTGGTTGCCGACCATCCCGCCGAACCAGCGGCACTGCTCCCGGGCGTGGGCGAGCGCGGCGGGCGAGTCGTCGTCGGTGACGTAGGCCGGGGCGGCGACGCAGATCGTCACCTCGGACGGGTCGCGGCCGGCGGCGACGGCGGCGTCCTTGACGGCCTTCACCATGTACCGCGTCAGATACAGGTCGGAGAGCTGGAGGATGAAGCCGTCGGCCTCCTCGCCGGTCATCTTCAGTGCCTTGGGACCGTAGGCCGCCATCCACACCGGCAGTGCCGCGTCCGATTTGGTCCACGGGAAGCGGATGGTGGTGCCGCCGAGGTCGGCCTCCCGGCCGCTGCCGAGGGCGCGGATCACCTTCATGGCCTCGCTGATGCGGGCCAGTGTGTTGGGTTTGCGGCCCGCGACGCGCATCGCGGAGTCACCACGTCCGATGCCGCACACGGTCCGGTTGCCGAACATGTCGTTGAGGGTGGCGAAGGTGGAGGCGGTGACCTCCCAGGTCCGGGTGCCCGGGTTGGTCACCATGGGACCCACGACCAGTCGCTCGGTCCGGGCGAGGATCTGACTGTAGATCACGAACGGCTCCTGCCACAGCACGGCGGAGTCGAAGGTCCAGCCGTGGGTGAAGCCGTTGCGTTCGGCCCGCTGCATCAGGCTGATGACGCGGGAGGCGGGCGGGTCGGTCTGCAGGACGAGTCCGAAGTCCATGGGCGCCGCTCCTGGTGGGGGTTAGTGGAGGTACTGGCAGGTGGAGCGCGGGGTGTAGGCGCCGTGGCCGGCGCGCCCGGTGTACTCGCGCTCGGTGATGACGGGTTCGCCTCGCGAGAGGACGGTCTCGACGCGGCCGGTGACACGCTTGCCCTCGTACGCCGAGTAGTCGACGTTCATGTGGTGGGTCCCGGCGGAGATCACCTGTTCGGCGTGCGGGTCGTAGACGACGACGTCGGCGTCGGCGCCCGGGGCGATGGTGCCCTTCTTGGGGTACAGACCGAACATCCGGGCCGGGGTGGCGCAGGCGATCTCGATCCAGCGGCGCCGGCCGATGTGCCCGTCGACGACGGCCTGGTGCAGCAGGTCCATACGGTTCTCGACGCCCGGGAGGCCGTTGGGGATCTTCGAGAAGTCACCGCGGCCGAGCTCCTTCTGGCCGACGAAGCAGAACGGGCAGTGGTCGGTGGAGACCACCTGGAGGTCGTTGGTCCGCAGGCCCTGCCACAGCCTGGCCTGGTGCTCCCGGGGACGCAGGGGGGTGGAACAGACGTACTTGGCGCCCTCGAAACCGGGTTCGGCGAGGTTGTCGGTGGACAGGAACAGGTACTGCGGGCAGGTCTCCCCGAAGACGTTGAGCCCGTCGTCGCGCGCCCGGGCCAGTTCGGCGACCGCCTCGCTCGCCGAGACGTGCACGACGTACAGCGGCGCCCCGGCGACCTGGGCGAGGCGGATGGCGCGGTGGGTGGCCTCGGCCTCCAGCAGGGCCTTGCGGACCTCGCCGTGGTGGCGGGGGTCGGTCTCGCCGCGGGCGAGCGCCTGCTCGACGAGGACGTCGATGGCGATGCCGTTCTCCGCGTGCATCATGATCAGGCCGCCGTTCTCGGCGGAGCGCTGCATGGCGCGCAGGATCTGGCCGTCGTCGCTGTAGAAGACGCCCGGGTAGGCCATGAACTGCTTGAAGGACGTGACGCCCTCCTCGACCAGCAGGTCCATCTCCTTGAGGGTCTCCGCGTTGACGTCGGAGACGATCATGTGGAAGCCGTAGTCGATGGCGCAGTTTCCCTCGGCCTTGGCGTGCCAGGTGTCCAGGCCGTCGCGCAGGGAGCGGCCGACGCTCTGCACGGCGAAGTCGACGATGGTCGTGGTGCCGCCCCAGGCCGCGGCCCGGGTTCCGGTCTCGAAGGTGTCGGACGCGAACGTGCCGCCGAACGGCAGCTCCATGTGGGTGTGGACGTCGACGCCGCCGGGGACGACGTACTTCCCGGTGGCGTCGATGACCCGGTCGGCCGTCCAGGCCTCGGCGGCCGGGGTGCCGGAGGCGGCGAGGGCGGCGATGCGGCCGTCCTCGATCAGGACGTCGGCGTGGATCTCGTCGGACGCGGTGATGACGAGGCCACCACGGATGACGGTACGGCTCATGTTCCCTCTCCTTCCGGTCGTGCGTACGGGAGGTACGGCGGGTACGCGGGGTGCAGGGGGTACGGGGTGGTGCTCAGGGCGCGGTCAGCGGCGCGTAGGCGCCCGGCGCGCGGTCCCGGTAGAACTGCCAGCGGTCGCGGACCTCGCGCAACTTGGCCAGGTCCAGGTCGCGGACGACGAGTTCGGTCTCCTTGTCGCTCGCCACCTCACCGACGAACTGGGCCTCCGGGTCGACGAAGTACGAGGTGCCGTAGAAGTCGTTGTCGCCCAGCTCCTCCACCCCGACCCGGTTGATCGCGCCGACGAAGTACTCGTTGGCGACGGCCGCCGCCGGCTGCTCCAGCTGCCACAGGTAGCCGGACAGTCCGCGCGAGGTGGCCGAGGGGTTGAAGACGATCTCGGCGCCCGCGAGGCCGAGGGCCCGCCAGCCCTCCGGGAAGTGACGGTCGTAGCAGATGTAGACGCCGATCTTCCCGACGGCCGTGTCGAAGACCGGCCAGCCGCTGTTGCCGGGACGGAAGTAGAACTTCTCCCAGAAACCCTTGACCTGCGGAATGTGCGTCTTGCGGTACTTGCCGAGGTAGGAGCCGTCGGCGTCGATGACGGCGGCGGTGTTGTACAGCACGCCCGGCTGCTCCTCCTCGTACATCGGCAGCACGAGGACGATCCCCAGCTCCTTCGCCAGGGCCTGGAAGCGGCGCACGATCGGGCCCTCGGGAATCCGCTCGGCGTACTCGTAGAACGCCGGGTCCTGGACCTGGCAGAAGTACGGCCCGTAGAACAGCTCCTGGAAGCACAGCACTTGGGCGCCCTGCGCCGCCGCGTCGCGGGCCGCCCGCTCGTGGACCTGGATCATCGACTCCTTGTCGCCGGTCCAGGCGGTCTGGAACAGGGCGGCACGGATCACTTGGCTCATCGAGGTCTCCACTCGCTCGGTGTGGTGCGGTGAGCCTAGAAAGTCCGTACGGCGTCTTTGAGTTGCACGGTGTCACGTCTGCGGGCGCTGTGCGTGGCAGCGTGTCACGCCTGCGTCGGCCCATGTTTCACCGCCGTGTTCCCGATCGTCGGAGGTTTCACCGCTGTTGCGCGTCGTGTGCGAGGAGCGCGATGTGGACCGAGGCGGCCTGCTCGAAGTCGTCGAGGTCCACACCGAGCCGGGCCTGTATCGCCTCCAGGCGCCGGTAGAGCGCGGGCCGGGAGACGTGGTGGAGCTGGGCGGTGCGGGACTTGTTGCGGCCGGTGGCGAGGTAGGTGCGCAGCACGCCCAGCAGGTCCTGGTCGGTGGCGCGCAGCAGCCCGTCCAGTTCGCGCTCGGCGAAGGACTGCACGTGCGGGTGGTCACGCAGCAGGCGGACCAGGCCGCGCAGGTGGACGTCCCTGAGACGGACGACGGCCGGCAGGTCGAGGGCGGGTGCCGAGTCGGCGACGGCGTCGGCGACGTGCCGGGCCTCGCGCAGGCCGGCGGGCACCTCGTCCCAGGCCGTGCGCGGGTCGGCGGCGGCGACCACGGCCGTCCCCAGGTCCGCCTCGGAGCGCAGCCGGGTGGCGAGGTGGGCGGCGAGCGCCGCGGCGTCCTGGTCGCGGGCGAGGCTGAGCAGGACGGCGGTCGCCCCGGGCGCGAGCTCGGCGACCAGGCCGGGCAGGCCCACCATGCGCAGCACACGGTCGAGCCGGGCGGGGTCGGCGCCGCGGACCACGAGCGGGACGAAGGTGCGCCGGTTGACCGGCAGCCCGGCGGCTCGGGCCCGCGGCAGCAGTTGCCGGGCCGGCACGACCCCGGAGACCAGGTCGGTCAGCAGGCTCTGCGCGGACTGCTCCTCCCAGGTGGCGCCCGAGCCGCCGAGCATCCGGTGCAGTACGAGGGCCTCGGCGGCGCGGTCGGCGAGGAGCCGGCCCACGGCCGTGTCGCCGCGGTGGCCGCACAGCAGGATCCGGCCCCAGCTCTCCCCGCGCCCGCCCAACTCGGCGCGGACCCAGCCGTCGCCCTCGCTGCCGCCGGCCTGGCGTGCGATGCGTTCCCAGTCGCGCAGCACGTCGTCGACGGCGGAGCGCTCGCCCGCGGTCGCCAGGACCCGGTGGGCGAGGTTGGTGACCACGACGGGGCAGCCGCTGTACCGGGCGACCTCGTCGAGGAGCCCCTGGAGCGGGGCTCCCGCGGTGATGAGGCCGTTCAGGGCGGTGCGGACGGCCTCCGACAGGCTGACGGCCGCGAACTTCCGCCGCACCAGGCGGGACTGCACCTCCTCGGTCAGCTCGGCGAAGGGGAAGGGCCGGTGCAGGACGACCATGGGCAGCCCACACCGCTCGGCCACGCGGCGCATCGCGTCCGGCGCGGTGGGGAACGCCCGGCCGAGGCCGAGGACGACGGCCGCGGCCTCCGCGCGGTACAGGGAGCGGACGTACTCGGCCTGTTTGTCCTCGTCGCCGGCGAGCAGCACACCGGTGGTGAGGATCATCTCGCCGCCACTGAGCATCACACCGACGTCGGCGGCCTCGGCGACGTGGACCCAGCGCACGGGCCGGTCGAGCTGTCCCGCGCCGGCCACCACCTCGGGCTCCCCGGCGAGCACCCGTTCGAGGTTGAGCACCTGCCGCACGGACAGGGCCGGTTCCAAGGGCTCCAAGGTGGTGGTCATGGCGTGTTCCCCTGCTCGGTGCCGTGCTACTGGATGCTCCTCAGGGCCTGTTCGAGGACGGCCGCGCCCTCCTCGGCCTCCGCGACGGTGAGGGAGAGCGGTGGGGCGATCCGCAGGGCGCTGGTGTTGTGGCCGCCTCCCTTGCCGATGAGCAGGCCGCCGGAGCGTGCGGCCTCCAGCACCGCGGACGCCGCCTGCGGGTCCGCCTCGTCCGTTCCGGGCCGCGCCAGCTCGATGCCGATCATCAGCCCGCGTCCGCGCACCTCCCGCACGGCGGGCACCTGGGCGGCGACGGCCCGCAGCCGCTCGATGAGGAGGCCGCCGACGCGCCGGGCGTTGCCCTGCAGGTCGTGTTCGAGCAGGTAGGCGAGGTTGGCGAGCCCGGCCGCCATGGTGATCTGCGTGCCGCCGAACGTGGAGATGGAGTTGGCGTCCAGGCAGTTCATGATCTCGGAGCGGGCGATCACGCCGCCGATGGACATGCCGTTGCCGACGCCCTTGGCGAAGGTGACGATGTCCGGAGGTCCGCTGCGGGAATGCGCCTGCCAGCCCCAGAAATGGTCACCGGTGCGGCCCCAGCCGGTCTGCACCTCGTCGGAGATCCACAGCACGCCGCGGTCGTTCAGCACGTCGCGGAAGGCGGCGTACAAGCCGTCCGGCGGGGAGGTGAAACCGCCGACGCCCTGGACGGGTTCGGCGATCAGCGCGGCCGGGCGGCGGGTGTGGCCGAGCAGGTCCGTCAGGTCCTCGACGCAGGCCTCGACGAACGTGGCGTCGTCGAGGTGCGCGTACGGGCCGCGGGTGCGCACGCCGCCGTGCACGTACAGCGTCTGGAGCGGGGACAGCGAGGTGGGCGACCAGCCGCGGTTGCCGGTGACGCCGACCGCGCTGAACGAGCGGCCGTGGTAGCTGTTGCGCATCGCCAGGACGGTGTTGCTGCGGCGGTACGTCGTCGCCAGCAGCAGGGCGGTGTCGTTGGCCTCGGTACCGGAGGTCGTGAAGAACACCCGGGCGTCCGGGATGCCGCTCACCTGGGCGATGCGTTCGGCGAGTTCGACCATCGGCCGGTTGAGGTACAGGGTCGAGGAGTGGATGATCCGCCCGGCCTGCTCGCCGACCGCCTTGGTCACCTCGGGCAGGGCGTGTGCGGTCATCGTGGTGAGGATGCCGCCGAAGAAGTCGAGGTACCGGTTGCCGTCGGCGTCCCAGACGTGCCGGCCCTCGCCGTGGGTGATCTCGATCGGTTCGTCGTAGTAGAGGGCGAGCCAGTCGGGCATCACCCCGCGGTGGCGGGTGTAGAGGTCGTTCACGGGCGCACCAGCCCTTCGTAGGCGTCGGGGCGGCGGTCGCGGTAGAAGGCCCACTGCTGCCGCACGTCGTCGATGAGGCCGAAGTCCAGCTCGCGGACGAGGAGTTCCTCCGTGGTGTCGGAGGCGGTGTCACCGACGAACTGACCGCGCGGGTCGACGAAGTAGCTGGTGCCGTAGAAGTCGTTGTCGCCGTAGATCTCGCGGCCGACGCGGTTGATCGCGGCGACGAAGTACTCGTTGGCGACGGCCGCGGCGGGCTGCTCCAGCCGCCACAGGTGCGCGGACAGGCCGCGGTGGGTGGCGGACGGGTTGTAGACCAGTTGGGCGCCGTTCAGGCCGAGTTGCCGCCAGCCCTCGGGGAAGTGACGGTCGTAGCAGATGTACACGCCCACCTTGCCGACGGCGGTGTCGAACACCGGCCAGCCGAGGTTGCCGGGACGGAAGTAGTACTTCTCCCAGAAGCCCTCGACCTGGGGGATGTGGTGCTTGCGGTACTTGCCGAGATACGCGCCGTCGGCGTCGATGACGGCCGCCGTGTTGTAGTAGAACCCCGGCTGCTCCACCTCGAACACCGGCACGACGATCACCATGCCGGTCTCCCGGGCCAGATCCTGCATCCGGCGTACGGTCGGCCCGTCCGGCACCGGCTCTGCCCACCCGTAGTGCTCCGCGTCCTGGACCTGACAGAAGTAGGGGGCGTTGAAGACTTCCTGGAAGCCGATGACCTGTGCGCCCTGGCGTGCCGCCGCGCGGGCGTGCTCCTCGTGCTTCGCCACCATGGACTCGGTGTCGCCGGTCCAGGTGGCCTGGACCAGTGCGGCACGTACGACGTTGGCCATGAGCTGCTCCTTCGACGCGACGTCAGAGCCTCTACGCCCGTAGAGCAGGCCGTAGAGGGTCGAACGTAAGCCTCGGCGACGGGCTTGCCAAGACCATCGTCGCGTCCGTTCGGGTGTTTCAGGTGGCGAGGCCGGCGACGCGCAGGGCGTGCACGAGGTCCCAGTGCCGTTCGTCGGAGACGTCCTGCGCGGCACGCAACAGCAGCGGCACGATCAGCGGCGGGTCCACGGCCGCACTGCGGACGGCCTCCTCGGGGGTGCGGACGCGGACGTAGGCGTCGAGCAGGGCACGGATCTCACGCCGGCGCCCCTCGGCGGCGAGCACCCGGAGGGCCTCGCCGATCTCGGCGGCCGGGCGCACCACGCCCTGGCGCAGCATCTGCTGCCCGTCGGTGTCGCGACCGGCGGCGACCAGCGCGCTCGCGGCGGCGACCAGGTGGGCGGCGGGCAGTGAGACGGCCTCCCAGAGCAGGGTCGCCCAGTCGGCGCCGAGTCCGGCGTGCTGGAGTTCGGCGGCCAGCATCGGGAAGCGGGCGGCGGGCCAGTGCGCAGCCTCCACCAGCAGGGCGTGGGCCTCGCCGCTGCGGCCCTGGGTGCGCAGCCGCACCAGTTGCGCCACGACCGCGGCGACCTCCTCCCCCGCCGCCGGATCCGGCGGTTCGACCGGTGCGGCCGGCTCCTCTCCCGTCTCCTGCGCGGCGCCGGCGAACCGTGCGCCCCGCGGTGTGCGCCCGCCCTCCTGTGCCGCGGCGGGGGCGTCCGGCACGTCGGGGCCGGGTGCGGGGGCAGGCGGGAGGTCGCCTTCGACCATCCCGGCGAAGCGGGCGCTGCCGCGGCGGCGCTTGCGCTGCCGGGAAGGTGGCGGCGCGCAGGCGCCCGCGTCCCGGGCGTCGCGGGCCGGGCCGGAGCCGCGGGGGCCTCCCCGGGCGCCTTCGGCCGCGGAGACCGGTGCGCCGGTGCCGGCA
>NZ_JADWYM010000006.1 GCF_022414535.1 Streptomyces sp. MUM 2J | reverse complement strand
GGCCGCCTCCGGCACGACGGCTGCCGGTGCGGGCTCACCCGTCGCCACCGGGCCGACGGCCACCGCCGGTTCCCCGTCCCCACGGTCCGGGGCGGCCGCCGGGTGCCCCGCCGCCACCGCCTCCAGCGCCGCGGCCGTCTCCACCGCCCCGGGCCGCATCTCCGGCTCCGGCGCCAGCAGGCGTTCCACGAGCGGGCCGAGGGCGCCCGCGTCCTCCCCCACGGCCGCCCGCAGCAGTGCGCCCAGCGACCACAGGTCGGACGCCGGGCCGCCGCGCCGGCCCGCGTGACGCTCCGGCGCCCGGAACGCGTCGCCGGACGCCGGGGACCCGATGCCGAACCCGGCCAGGACCACCCGGCCTTCAGGGTCCAGGAGCACGTTGGCGGGCCGCACGTCGCGGTGCACGATGCCGACCGCGTGCGCGGCGCGCAGGGCGCCCAGGACGGCCAGGCCGATACGGGCGGCCTCGACGGCGTCGAGGGGCGCCCGGGCGATCCGGCGGCGCAGGGACTCGCCCGGCACCAACTCCACGACCTGCCACGGCGGTCCGCCGTTCTCGCCGGCGACGACGTCGTGCACGAAGACCGCCGAGGGATGGTCGACGCGGGCCGCCGCACGGGCCTCGTGCAGCAGGCGGTGGGCGGCGCGCTCGTAGCCGTCGTCTCCCGGACGGACCGCCGGCCACGGCTGCCGCACGGCGACCTCGCGTTCCGTGCGCTCGTCCAGCGCCCGCCACACGCAACCGGCGCCGTCCGGGCCGCCGATCCGCTCCAGCAGCCGGTAGCGCCCGCCCACCAGCCGACCGGATGCGCCGCTTCCGCCGTCGTCGCTCACGTCGCCGCCGTCGCTCATGTCCCATGCCTATCGCGCGGGACAGGCCCTTGTCGACGCGTGTCGCACCGACCGGTCCGGGAAGGCCGGCGGCTCGCCCCCGGCACACCGCGCCTCCGCCGCTCCCCCGGCCTGCGAGGTGGCGCCACTGCCGCCAACTCGCCCTGGGTCGCCACACGTTGCGGCACGACGCCGGAGGGTGCCCGGCCGCCGGTTCAGAGGCCGGCGAAGGTGCCGACGGCCACGTCGAAGTACTCCCGCGCCTCGTGTGCCTGCCCGACCGGCGCCGACACCCACACGTCGTACATCCGGCCGCCCTCCTCCCAGCACAGGTCGTAGGTGTGCCGGGGCCCCTCCGCCGCGCTGAAGCCGTTCCAGGTGAACTCCCAGAAGGCGGCGGGCGCTCCGCGGTGCGTGGTCTCGAAGACCCGCGCGTCGCGGTAACCGGGGTTGGTGTCCGGGCCGGCGGCGTCCGCACGGCGCAGCACGGCCGGCGGGCCGCCCGGTACGGGGGCGCCGGGCTTGACACCGAGGCGGAAGGTCCCGCCCGGCGACAGGTAGAACACGCGCTCGCCCTGCGGCCGGCGGACGAAGCCGTCCGGCACGGCGAGGCGGAACCCGGCCGGGTCCTCGGTGAGGCGGTAGCCGGAGGGTGCGGTGGCGCGGCTCCCGGAGACGCCGGACGCGCCGCGGGGCGCGGTGGTCGAGGCGGTGGGCACGCCCGGTGAGGAGGTGCCGGGTGACGAAGTGGTGGTGGGCGAGGGGCCGGCGGACGACGGGCCGGAGGTGCCGCTGCCCGACGTCGCGGGACTCACCGGCGCCGAACTCGCCGGTGTTCCGCCACCGCCCCGTTCGTGCATGAGCAGCGCCGCCGCCGACACGCCCGCGCCCGCCATCGCGGCGACCAGCAGCGCCGCCATCAGCACACCCCGCGCGGAGGGGGCCTTGCGTTCCGGGGGCCGTGCCGTGTCGGCCCGCGTCGGCGGGTGGGACGGGGCGGCCGGCGCGGGCGTGCGGCCCGTGTCGAGGTAGGCGCGCAGCAGGCGTTCGGCCTCGGTGGCGTCCATCCGCCGGTCCGGGTCGCGTTCCAGCAGGCCGCGGACGACCGGCAGGATCGGTTCGGCCTGCGCGGGTACACGGATCTCGTCGGAGACGACGGCGTGCAGGATGCCGCCCAGCGAGTCGCGCCGGAACGGCGATTCGCCACTGAGGATCGTGCACAGCAGCGCACCGAGGGACCACAGGTCGGAGGCCGGCCCGGTGCCGGCACCCGCCATCCGCTCCGGCGCGGTGTACTCGGGTGAACCGACGAAGGAGCCCGTCTCGGTGAGCGTGGTGGCCCCCGCGACCTGGGCGATACCGAAGTCGGTGAGGACGACGCGGTCGGTGCCGGACTCGACGAGCACGTTGGCGGGCTTGATGTCCCGGTGCAGCACCCCGGCCGTGTGCGCCGCGCGCAGCGCGCCGAGCAGGGCGAGGCCGATCCGTGCGGCCTCGGCGGCGTCGACGGGCCCCCACCGGGCGACCCGGTCGGCGAGCGAGCCTCCGTCGATCAGTTCCATGACCATGTAGGGATGGCCGTCCTGCTCGACGACGTCGTGCACGACGACGATGTGCGGGTGGCGCAACTGCGCGACCGCGCGCGCCTCCCGCAGGCTGCGGTCGCGCTGTCGGCGCACCTCGGCCTCGTCGGGTCCCTCGTCGAGGGCGATCTCCTTGACCGCCACCTGCCGGCCCAGGAGTTCGTCGGTGGCACGCCACACGACGCCCATGCCGCCCCGGCCCAGCCGCGCCCGCAGACGGTAGCGGTCCGCGATCACACGGCCGTCTTCCCCCTCGGTCCCCATACGCCCCATCATGCACCACCGGATGTCCGCCCTCCGGGGCGGTGACCGGCCACGACGTGGGGTCCGTGGCCGGTTGTGGCGCCTCCGGCGCGCACGGTGCGGGGCCCGCAGGCAGGGCTTCGGCCGCGCTAGGAGGGCTTCGGCCGCCAGCTGCGCAGGACGGTCCTGAACTGCGCCCGGGTGGTGTCCCAGTCGTCGGCGGGTGAGGACATGTAGAGCGCGTACTCGGTGCCGTCGTCGGTGAGGTACGCCTCGTCGACGGCGTGCCGCGGGCCGGGGAAGTCGGTGTCCTTGGGCTGCGCGGTCCAGGTGTACTCCCACAGGGAGGCCCGGCGGTCGCGGTAGGTGACGACCGTCAGCTCCAGCTGCTTGTAGTCGACGAGCCGGTGCAACTGCTGGTCGAGGGAGAGCTGGTGCCGGTACGGGTCGTCGTAGTCGGGGTCGGTGTCGACGGCGATGCGGACGAAGTGCTCGCCGCCGTCGGGTGAGTAGTCGATCTGCGTGAGGTTGCCCTTCTGGCTGAAAACCTGCCGCTGCCAGCCCTTGGGCAGGGACAGCGTGAAGCCCACGGGATCGGTCACCGTCTCCCAGCCGTCCGGGACCGTGCCCTCGGCGGGCGGACTCGGCGTTCCGGAGTCGGATGCCGTGGCGCCGGTCCCGCCGGCGGTGCGCCGGCCCGCGTCCCACTGCTGCAGGACCACCGCGGTACCCGCGCCGACGACGGCGGCGAAGGCCGCGACGACGGCGACCGTGCGCAGCCTGCGGCGGGGCCGTGGGGGTGCCGCGGGCCCGACCGCGGTCGAGCCGGTGACGGGCGAGGGGCCCGAGGGGGTCAGGCCGGCGGGTGTGGGGCCGGCGGGGACGGAGCCGACCGCGGTGCGGCCCGTCGCCGGGTTCACCGGTGCGGCCGTCTCCGGTCCGTACCCGGACCGGACCTCGTACCCCGTGTCGTATCCGAGGTCGTGCCGGGGGTGGCCGTGCCGGGTCGGCACGTACGCCTGTGCCGCGCCGGGGGTCCGTCCCTCCGCCGCCTCGGCGAGCATCTGCTCGGTCGCGCCGGCGTCGGGCCGGGCCGCGGGGTCCTTGCGGAGCAGGGCGTCGATGACGGGCGTCAACGGTCCGGCGTTGAGGGGCGGGGCGACCTCCTCCTCGACCACCGCCTGCATGGTCGACAGCGGCGAGGTGCGGCGGAACGGCGACCTGCCTTCCACCGCCGTGTACAGCGTCGCGCCGAGTGCCCACAGGTCGGACGCGGGGCCGGGGTCGTGGCCGCGGATGCGCTCGGGGGCGAGGTAGTCGACGGAACCGACGACCTCGCCGGTGCGGGTGATCGTCGTGTCGCCCTCGATCTGGGCGATGCCGAAGTCGGTGAGCAGGACGCGGCGGTCGTGGGCGAGCAGGACGTTGCCGGGCTTCACGTCGCGGTGCAGGACGCCGGCGGTGTGCGCGGCACGCAGGGCGCGCAGCACCCACAGGCCGATCCGGGCGGCCTCCGTGGGTTCGACGCGGCCCTGCTCCTTGACCGCGTCGGCGAGCGAGTGACCCTCCACCAGCTCCATCACGATCCACGGCCGGCCGTCGTGTTCGAGGACGTCGTGCACCGTGACGACGGCGGAGTGGTTGACCCGCGCGGCGGCCCGCGCCTCGGCACGGGTGCGTGCCAGCAGGACGGCCTTCTCACTCTCGGAGACGTAGAGCGCCGCGGTCAGCTCCTTGATCGCGACCGCCCGGTGCAACAGCTCGTCGTGCGCGCGCCACACACGGCCCATGCCACCCCTGCCGATGGTGTCGGCAAGCCGGTAGCGGCCCGCGAGGAGCAGGCCCTGCATCTGATTCACGTTGCCCCGCAATGCTCTTGACAAGGTCAGACTAAAGACCGGCCCGCGCCCGGGGAACCGGAGGGGTGTCACGGTGACCGCACTGTGACGGTTGTCGCTCCGCCGTGCGGGAGGCGGTGACCGGGCCGATCACCGCGCATGGACGGCCCGGTGCCGGAGCGTCACCGGGACGGCCGTCCGGGACCGTACGCCGGCGGACGCCGGTCCGCCGCGCGGGGCGGGGGGCTGGACCCGGGGGCTGGACCCGGGTCTGGGTCCGGGGTTCAACTCGACGGGCGGTACGTCGCCGACGCCTGCTCGTACAGCCGCGTCACCTCGTCCCGCTCCGCCTCCGGGCCGCGTACCTGCACGATGTGGTAGCGGCCGCCGACGAGCATCGCGAGGTTGCGTACGTACAGCTCCCGGCCGTCGGCACCGGTCCAGGTGAACTGGCCCTCCGCCATGGTCCGGCCACCTACCTGAATGGTCTTCAGGCCACTGGCGGTGGCCCAGCTGGAGTCGCGGTACGGCTGGATCTCACGTTCCTTCTCCCGCTGGTAGACCATCGGATCGCTGCCGAAGGCGGTCGCGCCGTCCCGGCCGGGTACGACGATGAGCTCGAAGCCGCCGTGCGTGTACAGCACTTGCCCGCGCCCGTTCTTCGGCGTGCGCTCCCAGCCGTCGGCCACCGCGACCCGGAAGCCCTCCGGATCGGTGCGGACGGTGAATCCGTCCGCGGCCCCGGGACCCGCTGTCTGCGGCTGGGTCGCGGCCGACCCCGCCGGTTCGGTGCCGCCCGCGCCGTCCCCACCGGGTGAGGTCTGGTCGGGCCGGGGCTCGCTGCTCGCCGCGGGCTGTTCGGAGGGCGGCGCGGCCTCCCCGGCGGCGCCGGTCCGGTCGGCGCCGGGCACCGCTGCCCCGGCCCGGCCGTCGGCCTTCGGCATGAAGAACATGGCGTACGCGACCGCCGTGGCCAGCAGGGCGAGGATCAGCAGCAGCAGCGTACGGCCCAGCCGGCGCGGCGGGCGGGCCGGACGGCCTTCCTCACGGGCCCGCTTGTGCCGCCCGTGCGTGTTCGCGGGCAGTCCGGCGCGCCGCCTGCGCACCAGTTCGCCCCGGCGACGCACGACCGGCAACCGGCTGGGGTCGGCGGGCGGCGCCGCGACGACGTGTGCGCCGGCCTCCGGCTCGGGGGCGGAACGCACCAGCGAGCGCAGCCAACCGCGCAGTTCCTCCACGTCGGGCCGGTCGGTGGGGTCCTGGCGCAGCAGCGACTCGACGACCGGCCTGAGCGGCCCGCACTCCTCGGCGAACGCGGGTGGTTCGGCGCACACCATCTGCACCAGTTCCGCCGTCGACTCCTCCGGGTAGGGCGCATGCCCCTGCACGGCCCGGAAGAGCAGCGCACCGAGCGCCCACAGGTCGGTGGCGGGCCCGATCGGCGCGGCCAGCTGCCAGTTGTCGTGCACCGGGCCGGCCTGCTCGGGCGCCCACCGTTCGGTGACGGCGCCGACCAGGGCGATCCGGGCCTGCCGCGCCCGCTCGGCGGCGAGCGCGGTGGCGGGTCCGCGGTGGCGCGGGGCACCGGCCGCCGGTTCGTCCCAGCGGGCGGGTGCCGGGGCGGTGGTGTCGGCGGACGGCGGCGCCGGGGCCGGGGCGGACGGGCGCGGTACGGCGCCGTGCCAGGGGGTGACGCCGACGCCGTGGGGGTCGGCCGTCGTGCCCGGCGGGGGCGTGGCCGCGGGGCCGGAGGAGTACGGCGATCGGGGCGCTGCCCCGTCGCTGCGGGTACCGGCGTCGTCTCCCGCGGCGGGGGGCCGGCCGCCGGGCAGCGCGGCCCTCCCGTTCTGCCGGGTCTCCTGGACCCGGGCCGCGGCACGCGCTCCCGCGCGGTACGCGGCGATCGCCCCGGCGCGTGCGGCACGGACGTCGTCCCCGTTCCCTGACGTCGTGCTCCGGGCGAGCGCGGCCGAGGCCCCGTTCGCCGGCTCGGCACCCTGGCCCGCCCGCCCACCGGCCGCGCGTGCCTGGATCGCCGCTCGCCGGGCGGCCTCGGGATCGGCGCCTCCGTATGCGGCGCGGGGTCCCGCGCCGCCGTCCGCGCCCGCCGGGGCGCCGGCGCCGCTGCGGGGCAGAACCCCGCCGGGGGCACGGGGGCCCGCCGCGGCCCCGCCGGGAGCGCCGTACACGCCGGTGCCACCCGGGAGGCGCTCCGTGTGGCCGGTGCCGGGCTCCTCGTCGGGCCCGCCCTCGCTCTCGTCGTCCTGGGGCGGGACGGGGTCGTAGCCGCACAGGGCCTCCTCCGCCGCGCCGGCCGCCAGACCGGTGAGCATGATGCGTCCGTCGTCGCAGACGAGCACCGTGCGGGCGGTGATGTTGCGGTGCACCCAGCCGTGCGCGTGCAGGGCTCGCAGCGCCGTCAGCACGTCGGAGGCGACTTCGGCCGCCCGGTAGGGCGTCAGCGGCTGCTCCGCGAGCAGCGCCGACAGCGGCCGGGCGGCCACCCGTTCGCTCACCACCCACAGCGAGCCGGCCTCGGCGAAGACGTCGAAGACCTGGTCGAGCCGCGGGTGGTCGGGAATCCGCGCGGCGGCCTGGGCGGCCTCCAGCGCACGCCGCACCACGGGGTCGGACGGCCGCCGGGTGCTCGTGCCCGCGGCGGCCCGTCCGGCGCCCCGGACGTGGGCTCCGCCCGGCCGTTCACGTGCCGTGAATCCTTCGGGCAGCCCCTCGGCGTCGAGTACCTCCGCCTCGACGACCTCGGGCAACGGCACCTGCCGGATCAGGACTTCCTGCCCGCTGTAGGTGTCGAAGGCGCGGGTCTCGATGAGTTCGTACTCGTCGGACGGCGGCAGCGGCAGGCGGTACCGGTCGGCCAGTACCCGTCCCGCATAGTCGTCCACGTGGCCTCCCCCGGCCGCCCCGGTCGGTCAATTCCGTTCGATACACGTCCCGTTGTGCACCTCCACCCGGATGCGTACGGTCCGCAAGCACTCACGATACGTGCCGGAGGCGACCCGCAGAGAGGGGATGTGAGATCCCGTCCCGGCATCGCCCGCCCCACTTACGGAGGGCTCTGCCTCACTTCTTCGGGCGGAACGTGTCCGTGAGCGTCCGCCAGGTGTTCCTGCGCAGGTCGCCGCGCCAGTCGTCGGCCTTGGCGGTGTACATCAGGCCGTACCCCAGGTGGGCGTCGACGACGAACCCGCGGTCGACGCTCCGGTACTTCGTCCCGTCGGAGACGTAGGTGAACTCCCAGTCGGCCGTGTTCCAGCCGTTGTAGTCCACCTTCTCTATTCGAATCCGGTCGTACTGCGCCCGCTGCATGTACCGTTCCTGGTTCTGCCAGTCCGCGACGGGGTCGTCCTTGGGCGTGGTGGTCCATCCCACGAGCAGCTTCTGGCCGTTCGGGCCGGTGAAGCGGTCACCCGCGGCACTGGACGTCTGGAACTTCCATCCCGCGGGCAGCCCGATCGTGTACCCCTGGCCGCTGCGGTGCGTCGTGGCGGCCCCGTTGTCGGCGGTACCCGCCGTGGCCGTCGTGCCGCCGCTCGGCGCGGTGCCGCCGCCGGGCGTGCCGACCGTGTCCGTAACGGCCTGGGCGGAGGGTGACGCGGCGCCGTCGGTCCCCGTGCCGGTGCCGGTGACGCCGGCGGGGTCCTCCTTGGTGGAGGGACCGGCGGCCGCTCCGGAACGGGTGCCGTTCCGCGCGCCGTCGCCGCCCCCGAGCGTCAGGGCCAGGACGGTGCCCAGCACGGCGAGTACCACCACCACGGCGACGACCAGCAGCGCGCGCCGCGGTACGGCCTTGGTGAGCGGTGCCCTCGGCACGGGTCGCGGAGTCAGGTCCAGGTCCGGCGGCGGCACGACACCCCAGCCGGAACGCTGGTTGCCGGACGTCCCGTTGCCCTGGGGCCCCGTTCCGTTGCCCCGCGGGGCCGGTCCGGAGCCCCGCGGCGACGACGCCGGCGTGGCGGCGGGCGCTCCCGAAGCGCCGCCGGGGGCCGCGGCGGCGCCGGCGGAGGTGCCGCGCCCCGGGGCGGAAGAGGCGGCCGTGGTGGCCTTGGCCGCCGTCCCGCCGGCCCCGACCGCGCCGGCGGCCCTGCGCACCGAACGCAGCGCGCCGCGCAGCCGATCCGCCGCCTCCTCGCCGCGCCTGTTGCCGGTGCCCGACGGACCTCCCTGCCGGGTGCGGGCGTCCGGCTGTACCGGCAGCGGGACGGCCTTCGTCGCGTCACCCACAGGCCCGGCCCCTACGGCATCGGCGCCGGCCGTGTGGAGGACCGCCTTCAGCATCGCGCGGGCACCCTCGTCGTCCAGCCGCTGGGTGGGGTCCTTGGCGAGCAGGCCGCAGATGACGTCCCGGAGCGGGCCGGCGTGCTTCGGCTCCTCCAGCGGCTCGGTCATCACCGCGGTGAGCGTGGCGATCGCGGAGCCCTTGTCGTACGGGGGCGTGCCCTCGACCGCCGCGTACAGCAGCCCGCCCAGCGACCACAGGTCGGCCGCCGGCCCCGGCTTGTGCCCGCGGGCCCGTTCGGGGGAGATGTACGAAGGGGCGCCGACGAGCATGCCCGTGGAGGTGATGGACGGGTCGCCCTCGACCTGCGCGATGCCGAAGTCGGTGAGCACGACCCGGCCGTCGTCGGCGATCAGCACGTTCGACGGCTTCACGTCGCGGTGCAGGATGCCCTCGCGGTGGGCCGACCGCAGCACGTCGAGGACGGCGAGTCCGACCTCCGCGGCCCGTTCCGGCTCCAGCAGCCCGTCCTCACGGATGACCTCGGCGAGCGACTTGCCCTCGACGAGTTCCATCACGATCCAGGGCCGGTCGTCCTCCTGGACCACGTCGAACACGGTCACCGCACTGGTGTTGCGGATGCGCGCGATCGCCTTGGCCTCACGCAGCGTGCGCGTGATGAGCCGGCGCTTCTCCTCCTCGTCGATGTCCGACGGGAACCGCAGCTCCTTGACGGCGACCGTCCGACCGAGGGTCTCGTCCTCGGCGCGCCACACCGTGCCCATGCCGCCGCGGCCGAGTACGCCTCCCAGCCGGTACCGCCCGGCGAGGAGACGTGCGCTCTTGTCCTGACGGGGTGTCCCCGCCCGCTCCGCCTCCGACATGCGTCCCCTCTGCAACCCGCCCTGACAGAGCCTCCATTGTCTCTCACCCGGCAAGTGCCCGACGCACCCAGGGTCCCTCAACGCAGCGCACCCGGAACCTTCCGTTCCGTGCATGCCGCACCCCCTTCGCATCCCTCTCGCACTTCCTTCGGCCCCCGGCTCAGCGGCCGTTCCACCGACGGGGATGATGGGCCCCGCTCCCGGGCGCCGCCGCGCCTCGCGAGGCAACCGGCACACCCGGGACGCCCGGGACGCCCGGGGTCGCCCGGAACGACGGGGTCGCCCAGGACGAGGTCGACCGGGTCGACCGAACGGCTACGACGACCGGGGCCAACGGCCGGGCGCTCAGGGAGGACCAGAACGAGGGGAGGGAACGCGATGCCGTCGCCGCGAAGCCTGCCGGCCGCGCTCGTCGTGCTCGCGCTGCTGCTGCTCGCTCCGGCCGGTTCGCAGGCGCGGGCGACGGCGCCCGCGGACGCGGTCCTGCCACTGCTGGTGACCCGTGGCGGGGCACCCTCCGCGGCGCTCCTCGCGCAGGAGGAGACCGGAGTCCGCTACGCCCGGGCCGGCCGGGGCATCTCCCGTGCCGACCACTTCCGCGCCGGCAGCATCACCAAGACCTTCCTCGCCACGATCGTCCTCCAACTCGCCGCCGAGCAGCGGCTTTCCCTGTCGGACACGGTGGAGCAGCACGTGCCGGGCCTGGTGCGCGGCGCCGGCAACGACGGGCGCGCCCTGACCCTTCGCTCCCTGCTGACGCACACCAGTGGGCTGTACGACTTCGCACGGCTCACCGGCGGCACCGTCCCCGTCAGCCCCGTGCAGGCCGTCCGTCTCGCACTCACCCACCCTCCGGCCGGCCGAGGCCGCTACTTCTACTCCAACACCGACTACGTCCTGCTCGGCATGGTCGTCGACCGGGTGACCGGCCGCTCGTACGCCGCCGAGGCCGAGCGGCGCATCATCGCTCCGCTGGGTCTGACGGGCACCTCCTTCCCGGGCTCCCGCGCGACGTTGCCCGCCCCGCACGGGCGCTCCTTCGCCATCGACGGCTCCGACGTCACCGAACTCGATCCACGGGTGGCCGGAGCCGCGGGCGAACTGGTGACCACGCTTGCCGACCTGGACCGCTTCTACGCGGCCCTGCTCGGCGGCGAGCTGCTGCCCCCGCGCGAGTTGCGCGAGATGCTCGACACCCGCACCGCACACGGCGCGTACGGCATGGGCCTCTATCCGGTGGAACTGCCGTGCGGCACCACGGTGTGGGGGCACAACGGCCGGATATCCGGCAGCTACGTGCGCAGCGCCGCCACCGCCGACGGCCGCCGCGTCCTCACCTTCCGGGTGAACACGACCACGATCGCAGACCCCGGCCTCGAACCGGCCCTGCTCGCCGCCGAGTTCTGCCCTCGCACCCCGTAGAACGCTTCAGACGCACACCGAGATCCCGTATTCGCTCACTCTTTCGAGTGAGTGCACCGGCAGTCGGCACGGCACCGTCCGACCCGGCGATGCCCCGCCGAGCCCCTGTGGCCACACCGCCCACGGCCACACCGGCACACCGGCACACCGGCACACCGGCAAGGCCACACCGCCGTGGCCCCGACGATCGTCGCCACCCGTCACAGCGGGACGATGTCCGGTGCTCCCAGCCGCGCCGCGTCCGCCGTCAGGTCGTCCGGCTGGAGCTGCGACTCCCGCTCGGCCTCCACCCGCTTCTCGTAGTGCTCGACCTCGCGTTCGACGTGGTCCCCGTCCCAGCCGAGCACCGGCGCCATCAACTCGGCCGCCTCCCTGGCACTGCGGGTGCCGCGGTCGAAGGTCTCGATGGAGATGCGGGTGCGGCGGGTCAGGACGTCGTCCAGGTGCCGTGCGCCCTCGTGCGAGGCGGCGTAGACGATCTCGGCACGCAGGTAGTCGTCGGCGGCCTGGAGGGGTTTGCCGAGGCCGGGGTCGGCGGCGACGAGCCCGAGGACCTCCTCGGCCATCGAGCCGTATCGGTTCAGCAGGTGCTCCACACGGACCGCGTGCAGCCCCGCCCGGGCGGCGATCCGTGCCCGCGCGTTCCACAGCGCGTGGTAGCCCTCCGCGCCGAGCAGGGGGACGTCCTCCGTGACGCAGTCGGCGACGCGCAGGTCGAGTCCGCGCACGGCCTCGTCGACGGCGTCCTTGGCCATCACCCGGTAGGTCGTGTACTTGCCGCCCGCGACCACGACCAGGCCCGGCGCCGGGTGGGCCACCGTGTGCTCGCGGGAGAGCTTGCTGGTGGCCTCGGACTCGCCGGCCAGCAGCGGGCGCAGCCCCGCGTACACGCCCTCGACGTCGTCGCGGGTCAGCGGAACCGCGAGCACCGAGTTCACGGTCTCCAGGAGGTAGTCGATGTCGGCGCTGGAGGCGGCCGGGTGGGCCTTGTCCAGGTCCCAGCCGGTGTCCGTCGTCCCGACGATCCAGTGCCGGCCCCAGGGGATGACGAACAGCACGGACCTCTCGGTGCGCAGGATCAGCCCGGTGGAGGAGCTGATGCGGTCCCGCGGCACGACGAGGTGGATGCCCTTGGAGGCGCGGACGTGGAACTGCCCGCGCTCACCCACCATCGCCTGCGTATCGTCGGTCCAGACGCCCGTGGCGTTGACGATCTGCTTGGCGTGGACCTCGTACTCCCCGCCGCCCTCGACGTCCTGCACCCGGGCGCCGACCACGCGCTCCCCCTCGCGCAGGAAGCCGGTCACCCGTGCGCGGTTGGCCGCCTTCACGCCGTACGAAGCCGCCGTGCGCACCAGGGTGGCCACGAAGCGCGCGTCGTCCATCTGGGCGTCGTAGTACTGCAGGGCACCGACGAGGGCGTCCTTCTGCAGGCAGGGGGCCACCCGCAGTGCGTGACGCCGGCTCAGGTGCCGGTGCAGCGGCAGGCCCCGGCCGCGGCCGCGGGCCATCGACATGGCGTCGTAGAGCGCGACGCCCGACCCGGCGTACAGCCGCTCCCAACCGCGGTGCCGAAGGGGATAGAGGAACGGCACCGGCTTCACCAGGTGCGGGGCGAGTCGCTCCAGCAGCAGGCCGCGCTCCTTCAGCGCCTCGCGGACGAGCGCGAAGTCGAGCATCTCCAGGTAGCGCAGGCCGCCGTGGATCAGCTTGCTGGACCGGCTGGAGGTGCCCGAGGCCCAGTCGCGCGCCTCGACCAGCCCGGTGGCCAGACCCCGCGTCACGGCGTCGAGGGCGGTCCCGGCACCTACGACACCGCCGCCGACGACCAGCACGTCCAGTTCCCGCTCCGCCATCGCGGCGAGTGACTCGGCACGCTGCGCCGGCCCCAGTGTCGCTGTCCTCACTGCTGCCTCCCGATCGTCCGTCGCGTCGGCCGCACCCGGCGGGCGAAGCCCGGTCCACTCCCCCCTGCCCGAATTCTGACCGGCTTGCCCGACTTCAGCCACCACTCGCCCCCGGCCTGTGGACGACGCCCGCGGGTCCGGCCGGGAAACACTCACCGAAACAGGGCGGATCAATCCCACATATCGGTCATATTTACTCCTAGTCTGACAGTGCGCTCGCTCATCCTGTCCACCGGGCTTGCGCGTCTGTCCCACTTCGGTTACCGGGAAGGACGGCTCACGCCATGCCCGCAGATCTCGCCGTCATCGGACTCGGCCCGCTCGGCCTGCCGCTGGCCCAGGCCGCCGTCGCCGCCGGCATCCCCACCGTCGGCTACCGGACGGGCCCGGAGGCCGGCACCTCCCTCAGCCCCGCCGAGCTGCGCCGGATGCTCGCGCGCGGCTTCCGGCAGGCCACCGGACCGGCCGAACTCGGGCGCGTCCGCACCGCCGTGCTCTGCGCCCCCACCCCCTGCGGCCCCGACGGCGAACACGACCTCGGCCAGCTCGAAAACGCCGCTCGCGCCCTCGCCGGACACATGCGCCCGCACACCACCGTCATCCTGGAGTCACCGGTCCGCCCCGGCACCACGGAGGAGTTCCTGCGTCCCCTCCTCGAAGAGGGCTCGGGCCTGCGCGCGGGCCGCGACTTCCACCTCGCCCACTCCCCCGCCCGCGCCGACCCCGGCAACCGCGCCTTCACCCCCGTCAACACCCCGAAGGTCATCGGCGGCCTCACCCCCGCCTGCACCGAGTCGGCCGCCGCCTTCTACGGCCGCATCACCGACAAGGTGGTACGCGCGCGTGGCCTGCGCGAGGCCGAGACCGTGCAGGTGCTGGAGACGAACTACCGTCACGTCAACATCGCCCTCGTCAACGAGATGGCCGTCCTGTGCCACGAGCTGGGCGTCGACCTGTGGGACGTCATCCGCTGCGCGGAGACCAAGCCGTTCGGCTTCCAGGCGTTCCGCCCCGGCCCCGGCGTCGGCGGTCACTCCGTCCCGCAGGACCTCACCGGGCGCACGGCCCGCGGCCTGCGCATGGTGGAACTGGCCCACCAGGTCAACAGCCGCATGCCCCGGTACGTCGTCCAGCGCGCCGCCGCCCTCCTCAACGAACACGGCAAGTCCGCGCGCGGTGCCCGCATCCTCCTCCTGGGCGTCACCTACAAGGCCGACGTCGCCGACCGGCAGGGCACACCGGCGGAGGAGATCACGACCGGGCTGATGCGGCTCGGCGCCTCGGTCAGCTACCACGATCCCCACGTACCGTCCTGGAGTGTCCTGGACCGGCCCGTGCCCCGCGCGGACTCGCTGTACGAGGCGGTGGGCGACGCCGACCTGACGATCCTGCTCCAGCAGCACCGGACGTACGACCTCCAGGGCCTGTCCGTGAAGGCGCAGCTGCTCCTGGACACCCGAGGCGCCACGCCGACGGGGGCGGCCCACCGGGTGTGACGGCCGGCGCCCGGGAAGCGGGCGGACAGGCCCGCCCGCACCCACCGGTCCCTCCCACCACCCCCCGCGCCCAGTCCTCAGCCCCGCGCCCGCACCCGCAGGTCCGCGCCCGCACCCGCCACCTCGCGCCCAACCCGGTGACCCGCCCCCACGGGTTCCGCCCCCGCCCGGGCACGCCCCGCCGCGCGTCGCTCTCCCGCTCCCCCGCTCTCCCGCTCCCCCGGCTCCCCCGGCTCCCCCGCCCGGGCGTGCCCCGCGGCGGGCTCCCGGACACGCCCCCGGACACGCCGAAGGGCCGGTCCCCCACACGGGGCGACCGGCCCTTCGGGCGGGTCCGGCGGCCTACCGCCGGTTCTGCGAGTCCGCCACCGTCACCTCGACACGCTGGAACTCCTTCAGCTCGCTGTAGCCGGTGGTGGCCATGGCCCGCCGCAGCGCACCGAAGAAGTTCATCGAGCCGTCGGGCGTGTGGGAGGGGCCGGTGAGGACCTCCTCGATCGTGCCGACCGTGCCCAGGTCGACCTTCTTGCCGCGCGGCAGCTCGTCGTTGACGGCCTCCATGCCCCAGTGGTGGCCCCGGCCGGGCGCGTCGGTGGCGCGGGCGAGCGGGGAGCCCATCATCACCGCGTCGGCGCCGCAGGCGATCGCCTTGGGCAGGTCGCCGGACCAGCCGACCCCGCCGTCCGCGATCACGTGCACGTACCGGCCGCCGGACTCGTCCATGTAGTCGCGCCGGGCGGCGGCCACGTCGGCGACCGCCGTCGCCATGGGCACCTGGATGCCGAGCACACTGCGCGTGGTGTGGGCGGCGCCGCCGCCGAAGCCGACCAGCACACCGGCCGCGCCGGTGCGCATCAGGTGCAGCGCCGCGGTGTAGGTGGCGCAGCCGCCGACGATCACCGGGACGTCCAGCTCGTAGATGAACTGCTTCAGGTTCAGCGGCTCGTGGGAGTGCGAGACGTGTTCCGCGGACACCGTCGTGCCGCGGATGACGAAGATGTCCACGCCCGCGTCCACGACCGCCTTGGAGAACTGGGCCGTGCGCTGCGGGGAGAGCGCCGCCGCGGTGACCACGCCCGAGTCGCGCACCTCCTTGATGCGCTGCCCGATCAGCTCCTCCTTGACGGGGGCCGCGTAGATCTCCTGGAGGCGGCGCGTCGCCGCCTCGGCCGGCAGCTCCGCGATCTCGTCGAGCAGCGGCTGCGGGTCCGCGTGCCGCGTCCACAGGCCTTCGAGGTTCAGCACGCCCAGGCCGCCCAGCTCGCCGATGCGGATCGCCGTGGCCGGGGAGACGACGGAGTCCATGGGGGCGGCAAGGAAGGGCAGCTCGAAGCGGTAGGCGTCGATCTGCCAGGCGATGGAGACCTCCTTCGGGTCCCGCGTACGGCGGCTGGGGACGACGGCGATGTCGTCGAAGGCGTACGCCCGGCGGCCGCGCTTGCCGCGCCCGATCTCGATCTCAGTCACGTCTGTGGCCTTTCCCTGATGCGTTGCAGCGCCTCCCAGTATCCCCGACGGGCACGGCGCCGGCCCCCCGCAGGTACGCCGAGGGCGGCCCCGGATCACCCCGGGGCCGCCCTCGGCCGTGCGTCACGCGCGCGCGTGCATCACTTCCTGCTGTAGTTCGGCGCCTCGACCGTCATCTGGATGTCGTGCGGGTGGCTCTCCTTGAGCCCCGCCGAGGTGATCCGCACGAAGCGGCCCTTGGACTCCATCTCCGCGACGGTGGCCGCGCCCACGTAGCCCATGGTCTGGCGCAGACCGCCGACGAGCTGGTGCAGCACGTTGGAGAGCGGGCCGCGGTAGGGCACCTGGCCCTCGACGCCCTCGGGGACGAGCTTCTCGTCGGAGGTGACCTCGGCCTGGAAGTAGCGGTCCTTGGAGTACGAGGTGCCCTGACCGCGCGACTGCATGGCACCGAGCGAGCCCATGCCGCGGTACGACTTGAACTGCTTGCCGTTGATGAACAGCAGCTCGCCCGGCGACTCCTCGCAACCGGCAAGGAGGCTGCCGAGCATCACCGTGTCGGCGCCGGCGGCGAGCGCCTTGCCGATGTCGCCGGAGTACTGCAGACCACCGTCGCCGATCACCGGCACGCCGGCCCGGCGGGCGGCGAGGGACGCCTCGTAGATGGCCGTGACCTGCGGGACACCGATACCGGCGACGACGCGGGTGGTGCAGATGGAGCCGGGGCCCACCCCGACCTTGATGCCGTCGACGCCGGCGTCGATCAGTGCCTGCGCGCCGTCGCGGGTGGCGACGTTGCCGCCGACCACGTCGACGTTCACGCTGGACTTGATCTTCGCCATCCAGCTGAGGGCGTTGCTGTTGTGGCCGTGCGAGGTGTCGACGACCAGGAAGTCGACGCCGGCCGCGGCGAGGGCCTGGGCCCGTTCGAGCGCCTCGGGGCTGGCGCCCACGGCGGCGCCGACGAGCAGGCGGCCCTCGGCGTCCTTGGCGGCGTTCGGGTACTGCTCGGCCTTCACGAAGTCCTTGACCGTGATCAGGCCCTGGAGCACGCCCTCGTCGTCGACGAGCGGCAGCTTCTCGATCTTGTGCCGGCGCAGCAGCTCCATGGCGTCCGGGCCGGAGATGCCGACCTTGCCGGTGACCAGGGGCATCGGCGTCATGACCTCGCGCACCTGACGGGAGCGGTCGGTCTCGAAGGCCATGTCCCGGTTGGTGACGATGCCGAGCAGCCTGCGGTTGCCGTCCGTGACGGGCACGCCGCTGATGCGGAACTTGGCGCACAGCGCGTCGGCCTCGGCGAGCGTGGCGTCCGGGTGGATGGTGATGGGGTTGGCCACCATGCCGGACTCGGAGCGCTTGACCAGGTCGACCTGGTTGACCTGGTCCTCGACGGACAGGTTGCGGTGCAGGACGCCGACACCGCCCTGGCGCGCCATCGCGATCGCCATACGGGACTCGGTCACCTTGTCCATCGCCGCCGACAGCAGCGGGATGTTGACACGGACATTGCGGGAAATGCGGGACGAGGTGTCGACCGCGTTGGGGAGCACCTCGGATGCACCCGGCAGCAGCAGCACGTCGTCGTAGGTCAGCCCGAGTGTCGCGAATTTGTCGGGCACTCCGTCGACGTTGGCAGTCATGACACCTTCCCCAAATGGCCTTGATCGGTGCGGATGTCCATGCTAACGGGAGATGGACCCGTCTCATTCCACGGCCAGGGGCCGACCCCGGCTTCGTATGTTCCTACGGAACCGGGTGCCTGCCTGTTCAACCAAGGCGCCGCTACTGCTCGGCGAGGGCACGCAGTCTGCTGAGCGCCCGGTGCTGGGCCACGCGGACGGCGCCGGGTGACATTCCCAACATCTGCCCCGTCTCCTCCGCGGTGAGCCCGACGGCGATGCGCAGCAGGAGCAGCTCCCGCTGGTTCTCCGGCAGGTTGGCCAGCAGTTTCTTGGCCCACTCGGCGTCACTGCTGAGCAGGGCGCGCTCCTCGGGGCCGAGGGAGTCGTCGGGCCGCTCGGGCATCTCGTCGGAGGGCACGGCCGTCGAGCCTGGATGACGCATGGCGGCCCGTTGCAGGTCGGCGACCTTGTGGGCGGCGATGGCGAAGACGAAGGCCTCGAACGGGCGGCCGGTGTCCTTGTAGCGCGGCAGCGCGAGCAGGACGGCGACGCAGACCTCCTGGGCGAGGTCCTCGACGAAGTGGCGGGCGTCGCCGGGCAACCGGGACAGGCGGGTACGGCAGTAGCGCAGCGCCAAGGGGTGGACGTGGGCGAGCAGGTCGTGCGTGGCCTGCTCGTCGCCGTCGACGGCGCGGTGCACGAGAGGTCCGATCGCTCCCTGGGCAGGAGTGCTCGCCTCGTCGTCACGCATCGGTCCATCGTGCCCTGCGGCCGTAAGGTCCGCGGCACCGCGACCGTCGTTGTGCACCGAAGCGTTATGAGCAGGTGCGCCGGAAGTCATCCGCTGCGCCCTCCCCTTCCGCTCGACCGACTCCCCGAGGAACTCCACACCTCAAGGATGCGGCATCCGCGCCGAAACGAGCAGCGGGCACCCACCGGACCCCTCGACCGGCCCCGTCCGCGGTACGGCGAACAGGGGTCGGGCGGTGATCCGGGCGCCGGCCCCGATCCGTCCGGTGGGCAAAGTCCGCGTCCGTCCCGCGGCATCGGCGCGGGGGGAGGCTGGTGCCGGCACCCTCGGGCCGGCGGCCCGAGGGCAGGCGGGTCCGCGCGGCTTCGCGACCGGATGTCACGGGGAACCGCGGCGCCAGGCGCCTCCGCTCGGGGGTGGCCGGCCGCGGAGCCGGGGGCGGTGTGCCCCGCCCACCGCAGGGTGGCCGGGGACCGTCGGCCCGGCTCGGCGCCAGGGGATACCCCGGGCCTGTCCTTCGGATCGGGCCGCCGCCCGGCGGCCACGTCCCGCCGGGTCCGGCGATCGGGGCCGGGTGCGCACAGCCGCACGACGGCGGTGGGCGCCGACTCGGCGCGTCGACGACCGAGGGCGGCGCGGCGGACGCGCGGGCCGGGCCCCGTGTCCGGGGCGTGATCCGAAAGACGGGCCCTACCGCACCAGGCCCCACCGGAATCCGAGCGCCACGGCGTGCGCGCGGTCCGAGGCGCCGAGCTTCTTGAACAGGCGCCGGGCGTGCGTCTTGACCGTGTCCTCGGAGAGGAAGAGCTCGCGGCCGATCTCGGCGTTGGAGCGGCCGTGGCTCATGCCCTCCAGGACCTGGATCTCCCGGGCCGTGAGGGTGGGCGCGGCGCCCATCTCGGCCGAGCGCAGCCGGCGCGGGGCCAGTCGCCAGGTCGGGTCGGCGAGCGCCTGGGTGACCGTGGCCCGCAGCTCCGCGCGGGAGGCGTCCTTGTGCAGGTACCCGCGGGCACCGGCGGCCACGGCGAGGGCGACGCCGTCGAGGTCCTCGGCGACGGTGAGCATGATGATGCGGGCGCCGGGGTCGGCCGACAGCAGCCGGCGGACGGTCTCCACACCGCCCAGGCCGGGCATGCGGACGTCCATGAGAATCAGGTCGGAACGGTCGGCGCCCCAGCGGCGGAGGACTTCCTCGCCGTTGGCCGCCGTCGTCACGCGCTCGACGCCGGGCACGGTCGCGACCGCGCGGCGGAGCGCCTCTCGGGCAAGCGGGGAGTCGTCGCAGACGAGGACGGAAGTCATGGCCGCCCTCCGCAGCTGATGCGCGTCACCTTGTGCCTCCAGGCTGGTACGAAATCGTCACCTGTGCGGTCGACCGTCTCGGACGCCTGCCCGAGCGCTTGTGTTTTCAACCGCCTCCGCACTCTCAACGACGGTCACTCGAAAGAGTTACGGGGCCGTGTGCCATCTTGAGCACTCTACGTGAGGGCGCAGACACAACGGAGATGCACGCGGCAGACCCTCGCGCTTTCATCACAACCGTGCCCCATTTGGCCCCTTTTCTTCCTATCTACCAGTGTCTGAGGCTAGATTCGCAATGAGTCATATTTTCATCTCCTTAGATCGTAGATGTACGGTCGTGGGCACCGTATCCGCTTGAAACGGCTGCAAGGGGTCACGCAATGGCAGATTTCTCCCGCCTTCCCGGACCGAACGCGGACCTGTGGGACTGGCAGCTGCTGGCTGCCTGCCGCGGGGTGGACAGCTCGCTCTTCTTCCACCCGGAGGGCGAGCGCGGTGCGGCTCGGAGTGCTCGCGAGAACTCGGCCAAGGAGGTCTGCATGAGGTGCCCGGTCCGCGCGCAGTGCGCGGCACACGCACTGGCTGTGCGGGAACCGTACGGCGTGTGGGGCGGGTTGACGGAGGACGAGCGCGAGGAGCTGATGGGGCGGGCACGCAACCGCCTGGTGTCGGCGTCGGCCCCTACGGGTGACGGCGCCTCGAACAATTGAAGGAACGTTTCTCCCGTGTGCAGGGGGCACTCGTACGCGTGCCCCCTGCGCATGGGCGGGGCCGGCCGGGGCGCGACACGCCCTAGCGGCCGGCAGCCCGGGCCAGCTGCTCCAGCGTCGCCGCCACGGCCGGCACCTGGGCGAGGTCGGGCAGGGTGAGCGCCACGACCTCGCGCTGCACCGAGGGCTCCAGCCGCAGCATGCGCACGCCGCGCGGGCGAACGGAATCCGCGGCGAGCTGGGGCAGCACGGCCACCCCGAGCCCCGCCCCCACCAGGCCCACCACCGCCGGGTAGTCGTCGGTGGCGAAGTCGATGCGCGGGGTGAAACCCGCGCCCGCGCAGACCTCCACCAGCTGGCCGCGACAGCGTGGGCAGCCGGCGATCCACGGCTCCCCGGCGAGGGCGCCGATGGCGACGGACCCCTCGGACCCGGCACGCGCGAGGGGGTGCCGCTCGGGGACGAGGGCGATGAGCGGGTCCCGCAGCAGGGGTCTGACGACGAGGTCGTCCCACTCCTCCGCGAGCGCGGCACCCTCGTAGCGGAAGGCGAGCGCGATGTCGCAGTCGCCGGCCCGGAGCAGATCGACCGACCGGGGCGGCTCGGCCTCCTCCAGGGAGACCCGGGTGCCGGGGTGCGCGGCGCGCAGCGCGGCCAGCGCGGTGGGCACGAGGGTGGAGCTGCCGCTCGGGAAGGACACCAGCCGCACCCGGCCCGCACGCAGGCCCGCGATGGCGGCGACCTCCTCCTCGGCGGCGGTGAGCCCGGCGAGGATCCCGGCGGCGTGCCGCACCAGCGCCTCGCCCGCCTGTGTCAGCCGCATCTCGCGGCCGCTGCGGACCAGCAGCGGAGTGCCGACGGAGGCCTCCAGCGCCTTCATCTGCTGACTGACGGCGGGCTGGGTGCAGCCCAGTTCGCGCCCCGCCGCCGAGAAGGACCCGGTGGCGGCGACGGCGCGCAGGACGCGGAGATGGCGGGCCTCGATCACGCCTTGAGCATAAGCGAAGCTTGGACAGGGCGGCAGTCAGTGCGTCGACACTTTGACCTGCGGTCGCCTACCGTGCGCCCATGAAGCTTCTCTCCGTCAATCTGGGCCGCCCGAAGGCCGTGCCCTACACCGATCAGCCGCAGGGCCTGACCGGCATCGACAAGCGCCCGGCGGACGGGCCGGTGCGGGTGGCGGCGCCGGGACCCAAGGGGGTCGGCGCGAGCGGGCTGGCCGGGGACGCGGTGTGCGACACGCGCCACCACGGCGGTGATCACCAGGCGGTCTACGCCGTCGCCCGCGAGGACCTGGACGGCTGGGAGCGCGAACTGGGCCGGCCGCTGGCGCACGGCGCGTTCGGCGAGAACCTCACCACCGAGGGCGTCGACGTGTCCGGGGCGCTCATCGGCGAGCGGTGGCGCATCGGGGACACGGTCGTCCTGGAGGTGACCTGCGGACGCATCCCCTGCCGGACCTTCCAGGGCCACCTGGGCGAGCGGGGCTGGGTGAAGCGGTTCACGCGGGAGGGCGCGCCGGGGGCGTACCTGCGCGTGGTGGTGCCGGGTGAGATCCGGGCCGGCGACCGCGTCGAGATCGTGCACCGGCCGGAGCACGACGTGACCGTCGCCCTGGTCTTCCGCGCGCGGACGACGGAGCGTCCCCTGCTGCCGCGGCTGCTCGCGGCCGGCGAGGCGCTGCACCCCGAGGCGCGGGAAGCGGCAAGGGCGTATCTGGAGAAGGCGCGAAAGGCGCAGAAGCAGCGTCTGGGACAGGACGGCTGACAGGGGCTCAGCGGGGGCGGACGCCATCAGTCCGGGTAACTACGCTTGGCTCATGACAACGGCTCTGATTACGGGATCGACCGCGGGGATCGGTGCCGCGTTCGCGCGGCGGCTCGCGGCGGACGGGCACGACCTGGTGCTGGTGGCGCGGAACACCGAGCGGCTGCGCGAGCAGGCGACCGAGTTGCACGACCGGCACGGCATCGAGGCGGAGGTGCTGACGGCCGACCTGTCCGGGGACGAGGGGATCGAGGCGGTCGCCGCACGCCTCACCGACCGCCGCAACCCGGTCGACCTGCTGGTCAACAACGCCGGCTTCGGCAACAAGGGCCGCTATCTGGACGTTCCCATGGCCGACGAACTGCGGATGCTGAAGGTGCACTGCGAGGCGGTGCTCCGGTTGACCTCGGCCGCGGCGGAGGCGATGCGGGAGCGGGGCCGGGGCGGGGTGGTCAACGTGGCGTCGGTCGCCGCGTTCGTGCCGCGCGGGACGTACGGCGCGTCCAAGGCGTGGGTCGTGCAGTTCACCCAGGGCGCGGCACGCGACCTCGCGGACTCCGGCGTACGGCTGATGGCACTGTGCCCGGGCTTCGTGCGCACCGAGTTCCACCAGCGGGCCGGAATGGGCACGGACAACATCCCGGGCTGGATGTGGCTGGACGCGGACAAGCTGGTGTCGGTGGCGCTGGCGGATCTGGCGCGGGGGAAGTCGCTGTCCATCCCGGATCCGCGGTACAAGGCGCTGATGGGCCTGGTCAAGGTCACGCCGCGGGGCCTGCTCGGCGGGGTCACGTCCAGGACGGGGCGCAAGTACGGCCCCAGGTGACCGGCCGCCGCCGACGGGTGGGGGCGCGGGTCCGGTGCGAAAATGAGCGTGGCGGATACCGGACCCACGGAGGACCGGAGGCGGCACCATGACGTTCGTACAGCTCATCGACTGCAGGACGAGCCGGCTCGACGAGATGAACCGGCTGCTCGACTCGTGGGTCGAACAGACCAAAGGCAAGCGGACGGCGACGCACGCGATGGTCGCCAAGGACCGTTCGGACGCCTCGCACCTGATCGAGATCGTGGAGTTCCCGTCGTACGAGGAGGCGATGCGGAACTCGAACCTGCCCGAGACCGACCGGATCTTCCAGGAGATGGTGGCGCTCTGCGACGAGATGCCGGTCTTCACCGATCTGGACGTGGTGCGGGACCAGCAGCTGAACCTGTTGGCGTCGCAGGCGTTCTTCGCGTCCATGGGCACGATGGAGCCGGACCGGATCGGCGTGCACGTCACGGGCGACTACGTCGACCACGACCCGTCCTACCCGGAGGCGATGCGGGGCGTCGACGCGGTCCGTGAGCAGTACGCCGAGTGGCTCGCGTCCTTCGACTTCCGTTTCCGCATCGACGACCAGATGGCACAGGACGACCGGGTGTGCACCCGCTGGACCTGGGCCGGCCGGCACAAGGGCGACTTCATGGGCATCCCGGCGACCGGCCAGGACGTGACGATGGAGGGCACGACCTGGCAGCGGTTCCGCGACGGCAGGATCTGCGAGGGCTGGTGGAGCTACGACCGCGCGGGCCTGATGGAACAACTGGGCGTGCTCGGCGGCTGACCCTGCCGGGGCGGGGGCCGGTGCACCGCCCCGGGGCCGGGTGAGGCCACCGGAGGCGGTGAGCCGCCCTGCCCGCGGTGGCGCGGGCGCCGGTGCGGCAAGGGCCGGGTGCGGCCCCGCTGCGGCGGGCACGTCTTCGCCCCGGCCGACGGGAAGGGCCCCGTTCCGTGCGGTGACGGAGCGGGGCCCTTCCGGGAGCGGGTGGGCTCAGTGGGCGTGGCCGTGGCCCGCGGCGGCCGGCTCCTCCTCTTCCTTCTTCTCGACGACCAGGGTCTCGGTCGTGAGCAGCAGGGAGGCGATGGAGGCGGCGTTCTCCAGGGCGGAGCGGGTGACCTTCACCGGGTCGATGACGCCGGCCTTGACCAGGTCGCCGTACTCGCCGGTGGCGGCGTTGTAGCCGTTGCCCTTCTCCAGCTCAGCCACCTTGGAGACGATGACGTAGCCCTCGAGGCCGGCGTTCTCGGCGATCCAGCGCAGCGGCTCGACGGCGGCGCGGCGGACGACCGCGACACCCGTGGCCTCGTCGCCGGTCTTGTCGAGGTTGCCCTCCAGCACCTTCACGGCGTGGACCAGGGCGGAGCCACCACCGGAGACGATGCCCTCCTCGACCGCGGCGCGGGTCGCGGAGATGGCGTCCTCCAGACGGTGCTTCTTCTCCTTCAGCTCCACCTCGGTGGCGGCGCCGACCTTGATCACGCACACGCCGCCGGCCAGCTTCGCGAGGCGCTCCTGGAGCTTCTCGCGGTCCCAGTCGGAGTCGGTGTTCTCGATCTCGGCCTTGATCTGCGCGACGCGGCCCTCGACGTCGTCCTTCTTGCCGGCGCCGTCGACGATCGTGGTGTCGTCCTTGGTGACGGTGATGCGGCGGGCGCTGCCGAGCACGTCGAGTCCGGCCTGGTCGAGCTTGAGGCCGACCTCCTCGGAGATGACGGTGGCGCCGGTGAGGACGGCCATGTCCTGGAGCATCGCCTTGCGGCGGTCACCGAAGCCGGGGGCCTTGACCGCGACCGCGTTGAAGGTGCCGCGGATCTTGTTGACGACCAGGGTCGACAGGGCCTCGCCCTCGATGTCCTCGGCGATGATCAGCAGCGGCTTGGAGGAGCCGGCCTGGATGACCTTCTCCAGCAGCGGCAGCAGGTCGGCGATGGCGGAGATCTTGCCCTGGTTGATGAGGATGTACGAGTCCTCCAGGACGGCCTCCATGCGCTCCTGGTCCGTCACGAAGTACGGCGACAGGTAGCCCTTGTCGAAGGCCATGCCCTCGGTGAAGTCCAGCTCCAGACCGAAGGTGTTGGACTCCTCGACGGTGATGACACCGTCCTTGCCGACCTTGTCCATCGCCTCGGCGATGAGCTCGCCGACCTGCTGGTCCTGGGCGGACAGCGCGGCGACGGCCGCGATGTCGGTCTTCTCCTCGATCGGACGGGCCGAGGCGAGCAGGTCCTCGGAGACGGCCTTGACGGCGGCGTCGATGCCCTTCTTCAGGGCGGCCGGCGAGGCACCGGCGGCGACGTTCTTCAGGCCCTCGCGGACGAGCGCCTGGGCCAGCACGGTGGCGGTGGTGGTGCCGTCACCCGCGATGTCGTTGGTCTTGGTCGCCACCTCCTTCACCAGCTGGGCGCCGAGGTTCTCGTACGGGTCCTCGATCTCGACCTCGCGGGCGATGGTGACGCCGTCGTTGGTGATGGTCGGAGCGCCGAACTTCTTGTCGATGACGACGTTGCGGCCCTTGGGGCCGATCGTCACCTTGACCGTGTCGGCAAGCTGGTTGACGCCGCGCTCGAGGGCGCGACGGGCGTCCTCGTCGAACTTCAGGATCTTCGCCATGACAGCGGGAGCCCTCTCGAAATCTGTGGGTGAAAAACTACTGCGCCCCGGGCGCCCGGCTTCTCAACAGTCGCGGGGGGCCAGGGGCGCAGCTCAAAGCGAAAGCTTCGGGTGAAGTGTGCTTACTTCTCGATGATCGCGAGGACGTCGCGAGCCGAGAGGACGAGGTACTCCTCGTTGTTGTACTTCACCTCGGTGCCGCCGTACTTGCTGTAGAGGACCACGTCCCCGACCTGAACGTCGAGCGGCAGACGGTTGCCGTCCTCGAAGCGGCCCGGGCCCACGGCCAGGACGACGCCCTCCTGGGGCTTCTCCTTGGCGGTGTCCGGGATGACCAGGCCCGAAGCCGTGGTCTGCTCGGCGTCGAGCGGCTGGACCACGATGCGGTCCTCGAGCGGCTTGATGGCAACCTTGGAGCTGGCGGTCGTCACGATCCGACCTCCCCCTTCGGAGATCTCACGGGGTTAACTGTCTGAGGTGGCGACCAGGTCGATCCGTCGTCGCGGGTGCCGGACCTGCCCGTCGCGTGTTTGGCACTCTCCAGTGGGGAGTGCCAGAGCCGAGACTATGACCGGGGTTAGCACTCGGTCAAGCGGAGTGCCAATTCCGTGCGGCGCGGCGCGGGATCCGGGCCCGGCGGCGGGCTGCGGACGGGCCGGGCCCGTCCGCAGCCCGACCGGCCCGGCGGCGCCCGCCCGCAGCCCTCACACGTAGTCCTCCAGCCTTCCCACCGTCAGGCCCCTGCCCTGGATCCTCCTCAGCAGGCGCGCCGTCCGCTCCTCCAGGGTGAGGCCGGTCACCTCGTCGGGGTCCACGGCGATGACGTCGCCGGGCTCCAGCCGGTGCGGGCCGTCGGTCCAGGACAGTGCCCCGTCGCCTTCCAGGGCGGCCCGCCACAGGACCACCGCGGAGATGCCGCAGTCGGCGGCGGCCCGCAGGGTCGTGGCGTCGTAGGTGCCGTAGGGCGGGCGGAAGAGGCGGGGGCGCAGGCCGAAGCGGGCGCGCAGCTTGTCCTGCTGACCGCAGATCTCCGCGCGCTGGCCGGCGTAGGGAAGGCCGCGCAGGGCCGAGTGGTCCAGGGTGTGGTTCTGGATGCTCGCGCCGACCGCGCGCAGGCCCGCGAAGTACCCGTAGCCCGGGCCGACCACGCTGTCGGTGAGGAACACCGCCACCGGCAGGCGCAGTTCGCGGACCATGCCGGCGAACCGGGGGGCGCGTTCGGCGCCGTCGTCGTAGGTGAGGAAGACGACCTTGTCCCGGGTCGGGACGCGGTGGACGACCGGGGGGAGGCCGGGTCCGGCGGCGGGGGCCGGGTGGCGCGGGGCCGGCTGCGGGGGTGGGGGCAGAGGGGCCGTCAGCCCCCAGCGGCGGTAGGGCTGCCGGGCGGTGGGGCCGTGCGGGCGGACCCGCCCCGCCGCCTTCCCGCCGAGCCGTTGGGCCGGGTCGACGGACCGCGCGCACCCCGGCACCCACAGCAGCGCCAGCACGGCCAGCAGGAGGGCCGACCGTCGCCTCCTGCTCACAGGTAGTCCTCCAGGCGGGCCACGGCGTACCCCTCGGCGGTCACCTTCTTCAGGAACCGGCGGACCATGTCGGGCATCGTGCCCTTCCACTCCTCGCGACCGCGGAAGTGGGTGAGGACGATGTCGCCGGGGTGGAGGTCCTGGTCCCACTCGCGGTACTCCCAGTGGTCGACGTAGACCTCCTCGTCCCAGAGCGGGGCGTACCTGATGCCGCAGGACTTCGCGGCGCGCAGGGTGTCCTGGTTGTAGTTGCCGTAGGGCGGCCGGAAGACGGTGGGGCGTTTGCCGTACTGCTTCTCGATCACGTCCTGCATGCCGCAGATCTCGCGCTTCTGGGCGGCGTACGACAGGCCCGGCAGGTAGCGGTGGCGGAGGGTGTGGTTGTTCAGCACCACGCCCTTGGCCTGCATCTTCCTGAAGTAGCCGTAGTCCTCCTTGACGAGGTAGTCGCTGAGGAAGGCCGTGTAGGGGATCTTCAGGTCGCTCATCATGCGCAGGAACGCCGGGTCCTTCTCGGCGCCGTCGTCGATGGTCAGGAAGACGATCTTCTTCTTGGTGGGGACGGTGGTGAAGACGGGCGGCAGGCCCAGTTCCTCGTGGTCGTCGACCTCGAAGCCGTCCCGGGTGGTGATCCTCGGTTTCCTCGCGGGCGGGGGCGGGGCGGCGAGCGGCACCTCGGCCAGGCCCCAGCGCTTGGCGGCGGCGGCACGGGCGGCGCGCTCGGCGCGCTCGGCGCGCTGCTTCGCGGCATTCGCGTCGGCGGCGCGGGCCGGTGTCGCGGACTGCGCCTGCTGCTGGCCCGGTGCGGGGCGGGTGCCGGAGGCGTCGCCCTGGGCGCAGCCGGAGGCGATGGCGGCGACGGTGAGTGCGGCGAGCCCGGCTCTGACCGCTCCGCACCGACGCGACCCCTTTTCATCATTTTGTACGACTGATCGCATGGCGCCGGATCCTCGCAGGTCGCCGCGCCGCACCCGGCCCGGCCGCGCCGCCGGGCAGCACACCGTCCACCGACTGGCCCACAATGAGCCCGTGAACGACCTCGCCCCGCTCCTGACCCCCGAAGGCCGCGCCCTCCTCGACGAGGTGCGCGGCACTGACCCCGCCGACGAACTCGCCGTCGCCACCCGTCTGCGCCGCAGCCACCCGGCCGGGCTGGTGTCGGCGGCACTGGGCCAGGCGCGGCTGCGGCAGCGGGCGGCGGCCAAGTTCGGGCCCGGGGACGCCGGGCGGATGTTCTTCACACCGAACGGGGTGGAGCAGTCGACGCGGGCGAGTGTCGCCGCCCACCGGGCCGAGCGGTTCCGGGAAATGGGCGTGAGGTCCGTCGCCGACCTGTGCTGCGGCATCGGCGGGGACGCGATCGCGCTCGCCCGGGCCGGGATCCGGGTGCTGGCGGTGGACCGGGATCCCCTGACGGCCGCCGCGGCACGCGCCAACGCCGGGGCGCTGGGACTGTCCGGCCTGATCGAGGTGCGGGAGGCGGACGTGACGGAGGTCGACACCTCCTCCTGGGACGCGGTCTTCGTCGACCCGGCCCGGCGCGGCGGGCGGGGCCGTATCTTCGACCCCGAGGCCTACTCGCCCCCGCTCTCATGGGCCGTCGAGGCGGCCCGGCAGCGTCCGCACGCCGCGCTGAAGGTCGCGCCCGGCATCCCGCACGAGGCGGTTCCCGGTGACGCGGAGGCGGAGTGGATCTCGGACGGCGGGGACGTGAAGGAGGCGGTGCTGTGGTTCGGCGCCGGCCGGGCGGGCGGGGTGCGGGCGACGCTGCTGCCCGGGCCGCGCGGTCTGGCCGGACGCGGGCTGCCCGACCCGGCCGTACGTCCCGTCGGCCGGTACCTGTACGAACCCGACGGTGCCGTGATCCGCGCCCATCTGGTCGCCGAGGTGGCCGAGGAGGTCGGCGGCGGGCTGCTCGACGCGACCATCGCGTACGTCACGGCCGACGCCCTGAGACCGACGCCGTACGCCACGGCGTACGAGATCACCGACCGGCTCCCCTTCAACGTCAAGAAGTTGAAGGCGCTGCTGCGGGAGCGGGAGGTGGGCGTGCTGACGGTGAAGAAGCGGGGGTCGGCCGTCGAACCGGAGGAACTGCGGCGCAAGGTGCTGCCCAAGGCGCACGGCCGGCGCGCTGTGACCGTCTTCCTCACCCGGGTCGCCGGCGCGCCGTCGATGCTGCTGGGGCACCCCGCCTGAGCCCCGCCTGGATCCCGCCTGGGCCCCGCAGCCGCGCTCATGCCGTCCTCCGCGGGGCCCTGGGGCGGCCGGGCCGGGCGACAGCGCTACGGGGTGCTCCCCGCCGCCTGGGCCGCCCTGAGCAGCAACAGGTGCCGTTCCCGCGCGTTGCCGGTCAGGGACGCGGCGCGTTCGAACTCGGTGCGCGCCTCCGCCGCGCGGCCCAGGCGCAGCAGGAGGTCGCCGCGGACGCTGGGCAGCAGGTGGTACCCGCCCAGCTGGTCCGCGACGGCGTCGACGACCTCCAGGCCAGCGGCCGGGCCCTCGGCCATGGACACGGCGACCGCGCGGTTCAACTCGACGACCGGGGAGGGAGTGCGGGCGGCGAGCAGGCCGTAGAGGGTGGCGATGGCCGCCCAGTCGGTCTCCTCGTAGGTGTACGCGCGCGCGTGGCAGGCGGCGATGGCGGCCTGGAGGGCGTACGGGCCGGGGGCGCCGGTGGCCGTGACGCCGGCGCGTTCCAGCGCGGCCACGCCGCGGGCGATGAGCATGCGGTTGAAGCGGCCGCGGTCCTGGTCCCGCAGCAGGACGGGCTCGCCGTTGGGGCCGGTGCGGGCGGCGATGCGTGAGGCCTGGAACTCCAGCAGCGCGGCCAGGGCGTGCACCTCCGGCTCGCCGGGCATGAGCTGGGCGAGCTGCCGGGCCAGCCGCAACGCGTCCTCGCACAGCGCCGGGCGCAGCCAGTCGTCGCCGGCGGTGGCCGCGTAGCCCTCGTTGAAGATCAGGTAGATGACGTCGAGGACGGAGCCGAGGCGGGCGGTGCGGTCGGGGCCGCGGGGGACCTCGAAGGGCACGTTCTTCGTGGCGAGGGTCCGTTTGGCGCGGACGATGCGCTGGGCGACGGTCGTCTCCGGCGTCAGGACGGCGCGGGCGATCTCGGCGGTGGTCAGCCCGCCGAGCAGCCGCAGGGTCAGGGCGATGCGGGCGTCGGCGGACAGGACCGGGTGGCAGGCGGTGAAGACCAGGCGGAGCAGGTCGTCGTCGATGTCGTCGGGGTCGGCGGGCTCCTGCGGCGGGACCGACCCGGGCAGGTCCCGGCCCATCTCCCGGAGCTTGCGGGCGTAGGTCTCCCGGCGGCGGATCAGGTCGACGGCCCGGCGCCGGGCGGCGGTCATGAGCCAGGCCCCCGGGTTGCCGGGCACTCCGTCGCGCGGCCACTGCTCCAGAGCGGCGACCAGGGCGTCCTGGACGAGTTCCTCGGCGATGCCGACGTCACGGACGACGCGGGCGACGGCGGCGATGACGCGGGGGGACTCGAGCCGGAAGACGGTCTCGATGGCGCCGTCGGGGCCGGTGGTGGGCTGCGGTGTCACAGCCCACCATCCAACACCGGGTCGGGCTGCCGGCCAAGGGCGGCTCAGGCCTCCGCGACCTCCCGGACCTCGCAGGTCACCGTCCAGTGCTCCTCGTGGGTCCGCAGGAACCGCTTGGTCCACTCGACCGCCTCGGCCATGTCCTTGGCCTGCATCAGCGCGTAGCCGCCGACGACCTCCTTGGTCTCGGTGAACGGTCCGTCGGTGACGGACAGCTGCCCGCCCTCGTAGCGGACCCGGGTGCCCTGGGCGGTCGGGGTGAGCCCGGCGGTGTCGAGCAGGACGCCCGCCTTGGTCATCTCCTCGATCAGCTCGCCCATGCGCTGCATCAGTTCGGGGCTGGGGCCCGCGGCAGGGGCGTTGTTCTCGTCGATGCGCACGAGCGACAGGTAGCGGGGCATGGTGGCCTCCTCGTGGGGTGCGGGGCCGGGTCCGTCCCGGCCTCTCACCCCTTGCGTCGAACGGGGGGCGGCCCGATCGACACGTGCCGCGGATTCTTCCGGGAAGTTTTTTCGGCGGGTGCCGGGGCCGGGCGGGGCTCAGTCCTCGCCCAGCGACTCGAACCGCCACCGGTGCACCGCCCGGGTCACCAGGTCCCCGTCCGGCTCCGGCAGTTCGGGCAGCTCGGCGTCGTACGGCGCGTCCCACCAGGTGATCACGAGGACCCGGTCCTGCGGCGCGCGGAGGGACTCGCGGCGCAGTGGCGTGCCGCCGAGTTCCTGGGCGCGGGCCCAGGCCAGCAGCTCGGGGCCGCGCCCCTGCACGGCCCGGGCCTCCCACATCAGCGCGACCGTCACGGGTAGAGGTTCTCCTTGCTGACCTCGTGCACGTGGTCGTGGTCGCCGCCGGGGACATGGGTGTCGGTCACCGGCAGCGAGGAGTCGGCCGACAGGTCCCAGTCGGAGGCCGAGCGGTTGCGTGCGACCATCTCCGCGCCGAGCGCGGCCACCATCGCGCCGTTGTCGGTGCACAGCTTGGGCCGCGGCACCCGCAACCGGATACCGGCCTGCTCGCAGCGCTCCCGGGCCAGCGCGCGCAGCCGGGAGTTGGCGGCGACACCGCCGCCGATCATCAGGTGGTCGACGCCCTCGTCCTTGCAGGCGCGCACGGCCTTGCGGGTCAGTACGTCGACGACGGCCTCCTGGAAGGAGGCGGCCACGTCCCGGACCGGCACCTCCTCGCCCGCCGCCCGCCTGGCCTCGATCCAGCGGGCCACGGCCGTCTTCAGGCCGGAGAAGGAGAAGTCGTACGCCGGGTCGCGCGGCCCGGTCAGACCCCGTGGGAAGGCGATCGCGGCCGCGTCGCCCTCGCGGGCGTAGCGGTCGATGACGGGACCGCCGGGGAAGCCCAGGTTCAGCACCCGGGCGATCTTGTCGAAGGCCTCGCCGGCCGCGTCGTCGATGGTCGCGCCCATGGGGCGGACGTCGGAGGTGATGTCCGACGAGAGCAGCAGCGAGGAGTGGCCTCCGGAGACGAGCAGCGCCATCGTCGGCTCCGGCAGCGGTCCGTGCTCCAGCTGGTCGACGCAGATGTGCGAGGCGAGGTGGTTGACCCCGTAGAGCGGCTTGCCGAGGGCGTAGGCGTACGCCTTGGCCGCGGAGACGCCGACCAGCAGTGCGCCCGCCAGCCCCGGTCCGGCGGTGACCGCGATGCCGTCCAGGTCCTTCGCGCCGACCCCGGCCTCCTTCAGTGCGCGGTCGATGGTCGGGACCATCGCCTCCAGATGGGCGCGGGAGGCGACCTCGGGCACGACGCCGCCGAAGCGGGCGTGCTCGTCGACGCTGGAGGCGACGGCGTCGGCGAGGAGCGTGGTGCCGTGGACGATGCCGACGCCGGTCTCGTCGCAGGAGGTCTCGATCCCCAGGACCAGGGGTTGGTCAGCCATTGATCTCGGTTCCTTGTACGGAGGTTGCTGGGTCGGTGAGGCGCATCACCAGGGCGTCCACGTTGCCCGGCTGGTAGTAGCCGCGCCGGAAGCCGATGGGTTCGAAGCCGAAGCGCTCGTACAACTTCTGCGCGCGCACGTTGTCGACGCGGCACTCCAGCATCACTTCGGCGCACTCGAAGGCGGTCGCCGCGCGCAGCAGCTCGGTGAGGAGGCGGGCGCCGAGACCGGTGCCCCAGTGGTCGCGGGCGACGGCGATGGTCTGCACGTCGGCCACGTCGCCGGAGGAGGCGAGCCCCGCGTATCCGGCGATCCGGCCGTCGGCGCTCTCGGCCACCAGGTACCGCCGGGTCGCCTCCGGGCCCCGGGAGTGGGCCAGCTCGGACCAGAACATCCCCCGCGACCAGGCGTCCTCGGGGAAGAGGTTCTTCTCCAGCTCCAGCACGGCGTCGATGTCCCACCAGCGCATCTCGCGCAGGACGACGGTGTCGGGTCCGGTCACTTGGGGGTGACCACCTTGTAGTTCTTGGGGACCTGGGCGTCGGGCCGGCGCAGGTACAGCGGCCGGGGCGCGGGCAGTTCCTCGCCCGCGGCGAGCCGCTCGGCGGCCAGGCGGGCGAGGGCGGCGGCGGAGACGTGCTCGGGCTCGTGCACGCGCGGGAAGACCTCCGGGTACAGGAGCGCACCCGCGCCGACCGCGGGCAGGCCCTCGACCTGTGCGGCGATGGCGGCGGGCCGGTCCACGGCCGGGTCGGTCAGGCGGGTGCGGGAGTCCGCGTACGTCGCCCAGTAGACCTCCTTGCGCCGGGCGTCGGTCGCCACGACGAAGGGGCCCCGGTCGATGTCCGCGGCGTAGGCGAGCCCGTCCAGCGTGCACACGCCGTGCACGGGGACGCCGAGCGCGAGTCCGAAGGTGTCGGCGGTCATCAGTCCGACCCGCAGCCCGGTGTAGGGGCCGGGGCCGACACCGACGACGATCGCGGTGACGGCGTCCAGCGCGAGCCCGGAGTCGGTGAGCACGCGGTCCACGGCCGGCAGCAGCAGCTCTCCGTGCCGGCGCGCGTCCACCAGGCTCGACGAGGCGATGACGTCCGTCCCGTCGTGCAGGGCGACGGTGACGGCTGGGGTGGCGGTATCCAGAGCGAGCAAGAGCACGCGAACAGCCTACGGCGCCGCGGGCTCCGTGTCGGACGTCCCGGTGGGACCGGCCCCTGCTGCTACGGTCGGCGCAGGCACCAGGTACGACGCGATCACTGAGGTGGGCAACGGTGGCAAGCAGCAGCTCCGGAATCGTCGCCGGGCTCACCGCGGCGGCCGTCGCGACGGTCGGTTTCCTCGCCTGGCAGGCCTCCGCGACCGTCCCCGCCCGGCCGGGCGGAGCACGGCCGAGCATCCCGCCCGCCGCGTCCCAGGCGCCCCGCGACACCCGGAACTCCACGGCGCTGCCCGCCGGTTCGGGTACCGGTCAGCGCGTCGTGTACTCGGTGGACGACAACCGGGTGTGGCTCGTCGGGAGCGACGGCACGGTGCGGCGCACGTTCACCGTGCAGCCCGGCACCGTGGACCCGGAACCCGGCACCTACGCCGTCACCTCCCGCTCGAACGCGATCACCGGCACCGACGGCCTGCCCGTCGAGCACGTCGTGCGCTTCACCAGCGTGGGGGGCGTGACCATCGGGTTCAGCGCGGCGGTGCGCGAGCCGACCCGGGCTCCGGACCGCACGCTGCGCACCGGCGGCATCCGCGAGAAGCGCGCGGACGGCGACGCGATGTGGAGCTTCGCGACGATCGGGCGGCGCGTCGTGGTGATCCGCTAGGGGCGCTCGCGGGCCCGGCGCGGTACCGGCGGGCCTCCGGCCCGGCGACGGCGCACTCCACCGCCTGGACCACGGATCCGGGGACCCTTCGGCGCGGCGTGCCCCGTTCGCCGTAGCGCGTCGGGGCGGGGGCGCGGGGTCAGGCCACTCTGCGCTGTCGTCCGGTCCGCCCCGTGCGGTGCGGGGCGGTCTCCCGCGGCTGCCTGCCGGCGGCTTCCCGGGGCTGCCGGGCGTCGGCGTCCCGTGGCGGCCGGGAGACGGCGTCGGCCGCCGCGCAGGCGGCCAGCAGGTCCTGCATGGACGGTCCCGCGACCGGGTGGGGGCGGTGCGGCGGGGGCGTGCTGTCGGTGGCCGGCATGAACGCCTCCTCAACATGGGGGCGGACGTACTTAGGTACACCTAAGTACGAACGGGATACCATGTGACCACGCCGGGCACGCCCTGCGCAACATCTTGCCGACAGCCTGTCGGGACCTGTCGGGACCGTACGGGCGGTGTCAGGCCGACAGGGCGCCGAGGTCGGCGGCCGTCCACCGCTCTCCCAGCCCTGTCAGCGTCACCCGGCGCACCTCGTCGGTGGTGTCGCCGACGGCCCGGTGGATGACGACCTGGAGCCGGTCCTCGGTCAGCTCCTCGACCTTGCCCTCGCCCCACTCCACGACGACCACGGAGTCCGGCAGCGACACGTCCAGGTCCAGGTCCTCCATCTCGTCCAGCCCGCCGGACAGGCGGTAGGCGTCGACGTGGACGAGCGGCGGGCCGTCGCCGAGGGACGGGTGCACGCGGGCGATCACGAAGGTCGGGGAGGTGACGGCACCGCGCACACCGAGACCCTCGCCGAGCCCGCGGGTCAGGGTCGTCTTGCCGGCACCGAGCTCCCCGCTGAGCATCACCAGGTCACCGGCGCGCAGCAGCTTGGCGAGTCGGCGACCGAGGTCGCGCATCTGCTCGGGGGAGGTGACGGTCAGCCGGATCTCAGCGTGAGGATGCGGCGCTGCTGGTGCTTCCATAGCCACCCACCGTAGCCCCTGCGGGCACGGCACCCGCGCGGGTGAGCAGGTCGGCGAGGCGGTCGGTGACCACCTCCGGGTGTTCCAGCATCACCAGGTGCCCGGCGTCCGGGACGAGGACCAGCTCGGCGTCGGGCAGCAGGTCGGCGATGACCTCGCTGTGCCCGCTGGGCGTCACCAGGTCGTCGAGCCCGGCCAGGACGAGCACCGGCATCTGCCGGAAGTGGGCCAGCGCCTCGGTCTCGTCGTGGTCGGCGAAGGCGGGGTAGTACTCGGCGACCACGTCGATCGGGGTGCTCTCGATCATCCGCTCCGCGAACCGGGCGACGGCCGGGTCGATGTCCCGGCCGGCGAAGGAGTACCGCTTGATGATCCCGGCGAACAGGTCGGCGGTGGCCCGCCGCCCCTTCTCCACCAGCTCGGCCTGCTGGCCGAGCGCCCTGAGCACGCCCGGGAGGACGCGCCGCACGGCGTTCACGCCGGCGAGGGGCAGTCCGAAGTTCACCTCGCCGAGCCGTCCGGAGGACGTCCCGACGAAGGCGGTGGCCACGACCCGGTCCCGGATCAGCTCGGGGTACTGGGCGGCCAGCGCCATCATCGTCATGCCGCCCATGGAATGACCGACCAGCACGATCGGGCCCTCGGGCACGGCCGCGTCGATGACGGCCTTCAGGTCGCGGCCCAGCTGGTCGATGTCGACCGGCACCCGGTCCTGCGTCTGGGCCACGCCGCGCCCGGAACGGCCGTGGCTGCGCTGGTCCCAGTGAACGGTGCGGACGACGCCGCGCAGCGCGGCGCGCTGGAAGTGCCAGGAGTCCTGGTTGAGGCAGTAGCCGTGGCTGAAGACGACGGTGACCGGCAGCGGCGCCTTGCGCCCGAACAGACGGCGCCTGCGCGGCGCGGGCCCGCCCTCCGGCTCGACGTCGTCGACCTCGTAGTACAGCTCGGTGCCGTCGTCGGCGACCGCCTTGCCGGGGGTGCCGCGCAGGGTCCCGAAGGGGCCCGCGGAGTCCAGCGCCAGCCGGGCCTTGCGCCGCATGCCGCGGCCGACGGTCATCCGCTCTATGGCGACGCCGGCGGCCGCGCCCGCGGCGACCACGCCTATCGCGGCGCCGGCGAGGCCGGTCGCCCTGCGCCAGCCGCCGGGCACCGCCACGGCGGAGGCGGCGGCCGCGACGGCCTCCGCAGTGCTCTCGCTCACGTACCGCTCCTCTTCGCCGTCCTGCCCTCGGGCGGTTACCCGCTTCGTTCACCGTTCATCCGGCCCGTTGCCGAACCGAGTTCACCGGCTCGCGCCGCCCGCCGGCCGCCGTGCCCGGCCCGTGTCAACGGCCTCCGTCGTCGCGGTGGACCCGCGGGACGCGCGCGCCGATGCGTGTGACGATCTCGTACGCGATCGTTCCTGCGGCCTGGGCCCAGTCCTCGGCGGTGGGCTCCCCCTGGTCGCCGGGCCCGAACAGGACGGCCCGGGCACCCGGCTCCGGCGCGTCGCCGCCCAGATCGACGACGAACTGGTCCATCGCGATGCGTCCCGCGACGGTACGCCACTTGCCCTCGACGAGCACCGGTCCGGCGCCGGACGCGTGCCGGGGCACACCGTCGCCGTACCCGAGCGGGACGAGACCGAGGGTGGTCGGGCCGGGCGTGACGTAGTGGTGACCGTAGCTGACGCCGTGGCCGCCCGGGACGTGCTTGACCAGGGCGAGGGAGGCGGACAGCGTCATCGCCGGGCGCAGTCCGAAGTCGGCGGGGGCACCGATCTCGGGGCTGGGCGAGATGCCGTACATCGCGATGCCCGGACGGACCAGGTCGAAGTGGGATTCGGGCAGGGTCAGCGCGGCCGGGGAGTTGGCGATGTGCCGCACCTCGGGGCGCGCCCCCTGCCGCTCGGCGTAGGCGGTCATCTCCCGGAAGCGGGAGAGCTGGGCGGCGATGGAGGGGTGCCCCGGCTCGTCGGCGCAGGCGAAGTGGGACCACAGGCCGGTGACCGTCAGCAGCCCCTCGGCCTGCGCCCGCAGCGCCTCGGCGACGAGTGCCGTCCAGTCGTCCCCGGGCTGGCAGCCGTTGCGCCCGAGGCCGGTGTCGGCCTTGAGCTGCACGCGCGCGGGCCGGGACGCGGTGCGTGCGGCCGCCACGAGCTCCCGCAGCGCCCACATGCCGCTGACGGAGACGTCGATGCCGGCGTCGACCGCCTCCCGCCAGGGCCCGCCGGGCGTCCACAGCCAGCACATGACGCGCACGTCGGCGGGTACGCCGGGATCGGCGCGCACCGCAAGGGCCTCCTCGGGCGTGGCCGCGCCCACCCAGGTGGCCCCCGCCTCGACCGCCGCGCGGGCGCACGGGAGAGCACCGTGGCCGTACCCGTCGGCCTTCACCACGGCCATGAACGCCGCACCGGGCGTCCGTGCGCGCAGGGCCCGCACATTGGCCCGCAGGGCGGCCAGATCGATCTCGGCGCGGGCCCGCAGGGGCGCGGTCCGCCGGCTGTCTGTCTCACTCATAGCGCCCCCAGTGTCTCAGAGGGGCCCGGCGGGCCCCCGGGCCGTCCGCGCGTGGGGCCGGGACGCGAGACGCCGGGCGGCACGTGCGCTGATCATGAGGTCAGACAAACGCGCCGTTCCTCCGGGCCGGATGCGGCCACGCTGGCAGGTCACCCCACCGGAGCAGCCACCGGCGACGGCGGCGGGCCGCCGCGGACGGTCCCCGCCGGGCCACCCCGGTCCGGGCGGCCGCGGGCGTTTCCCCGCCGGGGCGGCCCGTCACACGTCCCGCACGTCCCGCCAGGCCCGCGGAATCGCCTCGGCGATGTCGTGCGCGCCCACCGGCGCCCCCACGGCCGCGATCCTGCCGGCCAGCCCGTGCAGATACGCCGCCGCGCTCCCCGCGTCGCGCGCCGCCAGCCCGGCCGCGAGGAGCGACCCCGCCAGCCCGGACAGGACGTCCCCGCTGCCGGCCGTGGCCAGCCACGACGTCCCGGTGGCGTTCACCCGCACCGGCTCCGGACCCCCGGGGGAGGCGACCAGCGTCGTCGAGCCCTTCAGCAGCACCGTCGCCCCGTACCGCCCCGCCAGCTCCCGCACCGCATCCAGGCGGGCCCCCTCGACCTCCTCCCGGGCGACACCGAGCAGCGCGGCGGCCTCCCCGGCGTGCGGGGTCATCAGCGTCGGCGCCGTACGCGCGCGGACCGTGTCCCGTTCCGCCAGCCTCAGTCCGTCCGCGTCGACCAGCACGGGGACGTCCGCCGTCAGTACCTCGGCGACGGTGGCCGCGTCGTCCCCGGCCCCCGGCCCGACCACCCAGGCCTGCACCCGCCCCGCGGCCTTCGGCCCCTTGTCGGAGACGAGGGTCTCGGGGAAGCGCGTGATGACCGCGCCGCCCGCCGGCCCGACGTACCGCACGGCACCGGCGCCGCCCCGCAGCGCCCCGGAGACGGCGAGGACGGCGGCACCCGGATAGCGCGCGGACCCGGCCGCGACCCCGACGACGCCCCTGCGGTACTTGTCGCTCTCCGCCCCCGGCACCGGCAGCAGCCTGGCCACGTCCGCGTGCTGCAACGCCTCCAGCTCCGCCTCCCCGGGCAGCGCCAGGCCGATGTCGACGAGCCGGACGGACCCGGCGTGATCCCGCGCCGGATCGATCATCAGGCCCGGCTTGTGCGTGCCGAAGGTGACCGTCAGGTCGGCCCGCAGCGCCGCGCCGTGTACCTCCCCGGTGTCGGCGTCGACCCCGCTGGGCAGGTCGACCGCGACGACGGCGGCCCGCGACCGCTCGGCGGCGTCCGCCAGCGGCACCGCCTCCGGGCGCAGCCCGCCCGTTCCGCCGATCCCGACGATGCCGTCGACGACGAGGTCGGCCCGGTCGATGGCCGCCGGGGCGTCCCCGGTCCCGGTGACCGTGCCTCCGGCCCGGCGCAGGGCGGCCAGCCCGGCGGCGTGCACGTGCCCCGGGTTCAGCAGGACGGCCGTGACACCGGCGCCGCGGCGGGCGAGCCGGGCACCGGCGTACAGGGCGTCGCCGCCGTTGTCACCGCTGCCGACGAGCAGCACCACACGGCTGCCGTAGACCCGCCCGAGCAGGTCGGCGCACGCGGCGGCGAGCCCGGCGGCGGCCCGCTGCATCAACGCGCCCTGTGGAAGCCGGGCCATCAGCTCCCGTTCGGCCGCCCTTACCGTCTCCACGCTGTACGCAGTCCGCATGGCACCGAGTCTTCCCCACGTCCCTCCCGCGGCGTGCCGGGACGCGCGCATCCGCCGACGGCGCCCGTCTCGGCCCGGTGGCCCTACCCCTCGGCGACCACCACCGCCGAGGCCACCCCGGCGTCATGACTGAGGGAGACGTGCCAGGACCGCACACCCAGCTCAGCGGCGCGCGCCGCCACCGTGCCGCGCACCCTCAGCCGGGGCTGCCCGCTGTCCTCGACGTACACCTCCGCGTCGGTCCAGTGCAGTCCGGCCGGGGCGCCGAGCGCCTTGGCCAGGGCCTCCTTGGCGGCGAACCGGGCGGCGAGGGAGGCGACTCCGCGCCGCTCCCCTCCGGGAAGCAGCAGCTCTCCGTCCACGAACAGCCGCCGCGCCAGCCCCGGCGTGCGTTCCAGCGACGCCGCGAAACGCTCGATCTCGGCCACGTCGATACCGACCCCGATGATGCTCATGCCGTGCACCCTACGGCCGCGGAGGAACGACCGGGCCGACCGTCGCCACAGGTCGCCGGCCTGCGGCGACTTCACGGGAACGGCGCGGCGTTCCGCGTCGTCCCCCGCCGCGCCGGGGGCGGCCGGACGACCCGCGAGACGGCGGTGCACCCGGGCGGAAGGCCTCAGGCCGCTGCCAGTTCACACCAGACGTACTTGCCCCGCGTGCCGTGGCGGGCCAGCGGCTGCCACCCCCACAGGTCGGAGCAGGCCCGTACCAGGGCCAGCCCCCGGCCCTCCTCCGCATGGACGCCCGCCTCCCAGGGCACCGGGGGCTCCGGCGGCTCGGGGTCCGCGTCCCAGGCCCCGATGCGCAACGTCCCCGGCGGCACCCAGCGCACCCGCAGCGCGGCCGGGCCCGCGGTGTGGCGCACGGCGTTCGAGACCAGCTCCGCCGCCAGCAGTTCGGCGACATCGACGAGCCCGATCAGTCCGTGCAGGGTGAGGACCAGACGGAGGGTGCGGCGGCAGACGGTGACGGCGCGCGGGTCGTTCGGGATGTGGAGGGCGTACTCCCACGGCTCGTTCTCGGACATGCGAGTGACTCCGTTGTGTCGGTGGGGGGTTGAGCGGGCCGACGGTGTCATTGCCGCAGCCGTCACGGCAGGACGGAGCGGTGCACTTCCGATGACCCGGAGATGCGCAGAGTGCGCTTTGCGTGACCGACAGTAGGGACCAAACTTGGTCCCGTGCAAGCCGTTGCCGTAATCTCCCGCTCGAACGAGTCATTGGCTCAGGGAAGTTGAGGCCGGGAAGGAAGCCATGCCACGCAGGCAGCAGCCCACCGCACGCCAGCAGCGCCTCGGCGCCGAACTGAGGAAACTCCGCGAGGCGACAGGACTCAAGGGGCGCGATGCCGCCGCACTGCTCGGGACGGACTCAGCCCAGGTGAGCCAGATCGAGGCCGGCCTCGCAGGACTGAGCGAGGAGCGCCTCCGCCGGATCACCGCGCACTACACCTGCACGGACGAGGAGTTGGTGGACGCTCTGGCCGCCATGACGAGCGGCCGCACACGGGGCTGGTGGGAGGAGTACCGGGGCCTCCTGCCCACGCCCTATCTGGACCTGGCCGAGTTGGAGCATCACTCCAGCTACCGATGGGACGCGGACTTCCTGCACATCCCGGGACTCCTCCAGACCGAGGAGTACGCCCGGGCGCTCTTCTCCTACGTCAACCCGGAGTTCCCGGCGGAGGAGGTGGAGCGGCGCGTGGAACACCGCATGAGGCGCAGGGTCATCATCGAGCGCACGGACCCGATCCCGTACGAGGCGGTGACCCACGAGGCAGCACTGCGCATCAACGTCGGCAGCCGCCAGGCAACTCGCGCTCAGCTCACCCGCGTTCTGGAGTTGTCAGAAGCGGACCACGTCACCGTCCGGCTCATCCCCTTCACCCTGGAAGGGTTCGCCGGGGCCGGGAGCGCCATGGTGTACGCGGGAGGTCCACTCCCCCGGCTCGACACCGTGGTGCGCGACGGACCCCACGGCACGGTGTTCGTCGACGCCGAGGCCCAACTCGGCCACTTTCGAACGCTTTTCCGTAGAGTAAGGGAAGTGTCACTCGAACCGGACCGTTCGCGTGACTTCATCCACAGGCTGGCGAAGGAGCTGTGAGGACCGGCATGAACACCCCCACCTCATGGAAGAAGTCGTCCTACTCCGGCGGAGGCGAAGGCAACGCCTGTGTCGAGGTCGCCGAGGCCGACGCCCACATAGCCATCCGCGACTCGAAAACCCCGGCCGGTGCCGTTCTCACTGTTCCGGCCGGGGCCTTCGCCCGCTTCGTGGGAGCCCTGAAGGACGGTCACTCCACCGTGACGGACTTCGCCAGGTTGCGGGGCTGATCCACCTCGTTGCCGCGCGCGGTGGCCAGCTCGCAGGCGAAGACCTGGAGCGGCACCGTCGCCACCATGGGCTGGAGCAGCGTCGGCGTGGCCGGGATGCGGATGAGGTGGTCGGCGTAGGCGACCACGGCCTCGTCCCCCTCCTCGGCGATCACGATGGTGCGGGCACCGCGGGCCCGGATCTCCTGGATGTTGGAGACGATCTTGTCGTGGAGGACGGACCGGCCCCGCGGTGACGGCGCGACCACCACCACCGGCAGGTCGTCCTCGATCAGCGCGATCGGCCCGTGCTTGAGCTCGCCCGCCGCGAAGCCCTCGGCGTGCATGTACGCGAGTTCCTTGAGCTTCAGCGCACCCTCCAGCGCCACCGGGTGGCCGACGTGCCGGCCGAGGAAGAGGACGGTGTTCTTGCCGGCCAGGGACCGGGCCAGCGCCCGCACCGGTTCCATGGTCTCCAGCACCCGCTCGACCGCGCCGGAGATCTGCGCGAGGTCCCGGATGACGGCGCGGATCTCGTCGCCCCACTGGGTGCCGCGCACCTGGCCCAGGTAGAGGGCGACCAGGTAGCAGGCCACGAGCTGGGTCAGGAAGGCCTTGGTCGACGCGACGGCGACCTCGGGGCCCGCGTGCGTGTAGAGCACCGCGTCCGACTCGCGCGGAATGGTCGAGCCGTTGGTGTTGCAGATGGCGAGCACCTTGGAGCCCTGCTCGCGGGCGTGCCGCAGGGCCATCAGGGTGTCCATCGTCTCGCCGGACTGCGAGATGGCGACGACGAGGGTCTGCGGGTCGAGGATGGGGTCGCGGTAGCGGAACTCGCTGGCGAGTTCCACCTCGCAGGGGATGCGCGTCCAGTGCTCGATGGCGTACTTGGCGATCAGGCCGGCGTGGAAGGCGGTGCCGCAGGCGACGATGACGACCTTGCCGATCTCGCGCAGCGCCGCCGGGGAGATGCGGACCTCGTCCAGGGTCAGGGAGCCGGCGGCGTCGATCCGGCCCAGCAGGGTGTCGGCGACGGCCTTGGGCTGCTCGGCGATCTCCTTGAGCATGAAGTAGTCGTAGCCGCCCTTCTCGGCGGCCGAGGCGTCCCAGTCGACGTGGTAGGAGCGGACCTCGGCCGGACTGCCGTCGAAGCCGGTGACCGTCACGCTCTCCCGGCGCACTTCCACGACCTGGTCCTGGCCCAGCTCGACCGCGGAGCGGGTGTGCTCGATGAAGGCGGCGACGTCGGAGGCGAGGAAGGCCTCGCCGTCGCCGACACCGACCACGAGCGGCGAGTTGCGGCGGGCGCCCACGACCACGTCCGGCTCGTCGGCGTGCACCGCGACCAGCGTGAAGGCGCCCTCCAGCCGCCGGCACACCAGCCGCATCGCCTCGGCGAGGTCGGCGGTGGCCGAGAACTCCTCCGCCAGCAGGTGCGCGACCACCTCGGTGTCCGTGTCCGAGGTCAGGTCGTGGCCCCGCTCGGCGAGTTCGGCCCGCAGCACCGCGAAGTTCTCGATGATGCCGTTGTGGACGACGGCCACCCGGCCCGTGTTGTCCAGGTGGGGATGGGCGTTGGCGTCCGTCGGGCCTCCGTGGGTGGCCCAGCGGGTGTGCCCGATCCCGGTCGTGCCCGTCGGCAGCGGCCGGTCGACCAGTTCCTTCTCCAGGTTGACGAGCTTTCCGGCCTTCTTGCCGGCCGCCAGCCCGCCGTCCGCGAGGACGGCGACGCCGGCCGAGTCGTACCCCCGGTACTCCAGGCGCCTCAGTCCGGCCATCACGACATCGAGCGCCGGCTGCGCCCCCACGTATCCCACGATTCCGCACATGGCGGGCAGCCTACGGCCCGTCAGTCGCCCGAATCCCCGCTCTCGTGCCCGAATTCGGAAATTCCCACGAGGGTACGAACGCCCCGCGGAGCCTGTTGTGCGTTCAGGGACGCCGGGGCGGTGCGGGGAGCCCGAAGTCGGCCGACGTCAGCCAGCGCCGCATCCGGGTGGCCAGGGGACGCTCCACGAAGCGGTGGGCCAGGTAGGACAGCAGGACGAGTCCGCCGATCGTGAGCGTGACCAGCGTCCAGGGGTCGACCCGGTCGCGGTAGTGGTGCAGGACGGCCACCCCGGCGACGTCGTGCAGCAGGTACAACGGGAAGGTCAGCGTCCCGGCGACGGTCAGCCACCGTGAGCGGATCCCGCTGGTCCAGCCGAGCGCGATCGCGGCGACCAGCAGGAAGAACACCGTGATCACGAGGATCAGCCAGCCGCGCCAGGGAGCCCAGGCGGCCCAGCTGTTGCGGCCTCCGTCCGGGGCCAGCAGGAAGTGCAGCGCCATGAGCCACGACATCCCGACGATGCCCCACAGCAGCGGTGTGGGGCGGAACCGGTACATCAGATAGAAGGCCATGCCCGCGATGAAGTAGGGCGCGGACGGCGGATTGACCAGCAGTGGGAGCAGCGGGATGCCGGCGGAGCGGGCCAGCGCCACGGCGACCGTCCACATCCCGCAGAAGACCACCACGCGCCGGTGCGTGAGCCCCTTCCACACCAGGACCGCGAAGGCGAGGTAGAAGCACAGTTCCGGCCAGAGCGTCCAGTACACCGGGTCGAGGTTGCCGGCACCCAGCGGTCTCTGAAGCATCGTGAGGTCGGCGAGCAGGTCCCACACGGGGCGGCGCACGAACGGGCTGCCGACGGCGTAGACCACGCACGCCGAGACCCCGATCGCGATCCAGTACATCGGATACAGGCGGGTCACACGGGAGATGAAGAAGGAGCGCGGGCTGCGGCCCCATGCGCTCATGCAGATGACGAACCCGCTGATCAGGAAGAACAGGTCGACACCGAGCCGGCCGTAGGCGAAGTAGGCGTGCGCCTCGGGGAAGACGCTCTGATAGGGCCGGCCCCAGATCCGCACCACGGTCGACGGCCTCTGGCCGATGAAGTGGAAGAGCGCCACGGACAGGGCCGCGGCGAAGCGCAGTCCGTCCAGCGCCGCCAGCCGCTGCCCGCTCGTCCGGTCGGCGTCCGGTGCGAGGGACGGGGCCGGCAGGACCGCCCGCGCGGCGCCCCCGTCCCCACCTCTGCGGCCCGTGGGCGCGTCGAGGAGTTCCGTACCGTCCGCCTGGCTCATTCGCTCACCGTCCGTCGTCGCCTCGTGCGGTGCAGGCCGGCGACCCGCTCGTACGAACGGCAGGCTCGCATCCCCCACCACCCGGGGGCCTTTCCGCGGCCCGGCGTGTCGGAACTCGGCACACGACCGGCACCGGACGGTCACCCACCCGGCGCCGGACGCCCACCACCGTGCGCCGAAGCCCGGCGTGACTCCCACCGGGCGTCAGCGCCGGCGCGGCTCCCACCGGGCGACGACGACCCGGTGGGAAAGGCGACGGTGGATCAGCCGAGCTTGGCGAGCTGCGCCTGGACGAGCTCCGCGGGGAAGTCGAAGTCGTCACCGCTGGCCGCGGAGGCCATGTTCACGGCGGGGAGGTAGGCCAGGGTCGCGCCCTTGCGCACGACGACCCCCTTGACCGGGGCGCGGGTGCCCTCCGCGTCCATGGTCATGGTCACGGCCAGGGCCTCGTCGGCGCCCTGGGGCGCGTCGGTCTTGACGACCTTGACGTCCTTCGTCGAGGCGCCGCTCACGGAGAACTCGAAGCCGCCGGCGCACTGGGTCGCGGCCGTGGTCAGTTCCTTCATCGCCTTCTCGGCACCGCCGTCGGCGTAGGACGCCAGCGTCAGCACGACCATCGACTTGTTGAGACCGGCGAGGAACTTCTCCTCCTCGCTCGCGCCCGCGGCGGGCTTCTTCGGGTCGCCGATCCACTTGCGCGACACGGTGGCCGCGGGCTTGCCGACGTAGGAGCCGGCCTGGAGCTGGGCGAGCGGCGCGCACTCCGCCTTGCCGGCCTTCACCTTGTCCTGGGCCACCTGGTCCTGCGCCGGGAGCTTCTCCATCATCGTGCCGCTCTTGACGTCCGCCTGCGTCAGCGCGGCCTTCTGCAGCTCGGCGGCGGTGAGCGCCTTCGCGGCGGCGGTCGAGGGGGCTGCGGAGGCATCGGCGGAAGCGGCCGCGGAGGCGGACCCGCCGGCCTCGGCGGTCTTGCCATCGCCCGACTTGCCGGCGTCGTCCGAGGAGCCGCCGCAGGCAGTGGCCAGCAGGGCGAGGGCGGCGGCGGAGGCAGCGAGGGCAGTGCGGCGCACGGCAGTGGATGTCACGGGGTACGGCTCTTCCTGTCGGGCCCGCGGCGCATACCCGCCGGGGGCTTTGCCCGCACTTTACGCGCATCAAGGGCACGCATGATCAACAGGCACCGGAGCTGGTATCCACCCGTGACATGCGCGTGACATACCACCCCTGTCCGAGAGCACCACGTGACGGAGGCCACCCCGCCGACCGTGCGAAGTCCGTTAACAATGAACTGTGATCTCTCCGGTCTCCTCGATGCCCCGGAGCGCCCACCGGCAGCGCCCGGAGGCGACTCCCTACGTCGACCTCACCCGCTCCGAGTGGAGCGCCCTGCGCGACAAGACGCCGCTGCCACTCAGTGCCGAGGAGGTGGAGAAGCTGCGCGGTCTGGGTGACGTCATCGACCTCGACGAGGTGCGTGACATCTACCTCCCCCTGTCCCGCCTGCTCAACCTCTACGTCGGCGCCACCGACGGCCTGCGCGGGGCGCTGAACACCTTCCTCGGGGAGCAGGGCACCCAGTCCGGCACGCCGTTCGTGATAGGGGTCGCCGGATCCGTCGCCGTCGGCAAGTCCACCGTCGCACGCCTGCTCCAGGCGCTGCTCTCCCGCTGGCCCGAGCACCCGCGGGTCGAACTGGTCACGACGGACGGCTTCCTGCTGCCCACCGGGGAACTCCAGGCGCGCGGCCTGATGTCCCGCAAGGGCTTCCCCGAGTCCTACGACCGCCGCGCCCTGACCCGCTTCGTCGCCGACATCAAAGCCGGCAAGGACGAGGTCACCGCACCCGTCTACTCCCACCTCATCTACGACATCGTCCCCGGCGAGAAGCTCTCCGTGCGCCGCCCCGACATCCTCATCGTCGAGGGCCTGAACGTCCTCCAGCCCGCCCTGCCCGGCCAGGACGGCCGGACCCGGGTCGGCCTCGCCGACTACTTCGACTTCAGCGTGTACGTCGACGCCCGCGCCGAGGACATCGAGCACTGGTACCTCAACCGCTTCCGCAAGCTGCGCGAGACCGCGTTCCAGAACCCGTCGTCGTACTTCCGCAAGTACACCCAGGTCTCCGAGGAAGAGGCCCTCGACTACGCCCGCACCATGTGGCGGACCGTCAACAAGCCCAACCTGGTGGAGAACATCGCCCCCACCCGCGGCCGGGCCACACTGGTCCTGCGCAAGGGCCCCGACCACAAGGTGCAAAGGCTCAGCCTGCGCAAGTTGTGAACGCCCGCCCTGCTACAACAGCCACATGCTGCATCTGCGCCTGATCACCCCCGCGGATCGCACCGAAGCGGTGGTGGGCCTGCTGGAGAACAGCGTCGGCACCGCCAACCTGGCCGTGCTGACCGGCGCCGCCCGCGAACCGGCGGGCGACATGATCCTGTGCGACGTCGTGCGCGAGGCCGGCGACGAGATACTGCGGGAGCTGCGTGCGCTCGGCATCCAGGAGCGCGGCTCCATCGCCGTGGAGACCGTCGACCTGGAGCTGTCCCAGCGGGCCGAGCAGGCCGAGCACGAGGCACCCGGCGAGAGCGCGGACGCGGTGGTGTGGGAGCAGCTGACGGAGGTCACCCACGAGGAGTCGACGTTCAGCATCACCTACGTCGCCTTCATCACGCTGGCGGTGATACTCGCCGCCTGCGGTGTGATGCTCGACAACGCCATCCTGATCGTCGGCGCCATGGCCGTGGGCCCGGAGTTCGGGCCCCTCGCGGGCATCTGCACCGCCGTGGTGCAACGCGCCCCGCGCCTCGCCGGACGCTCCCTGTACGCGCTGCTCGCCGGGTTCGCCCTGGCGATCGCGCTGACCGTCCTGTTCAGCGTGCTGATGGACGCGGCCGGGCTGTTCCGGGAGATCATGCTGGAACGGCCGCGGTCGAACACCGCGTTCATCTGGAAGCCCGACCGGATGTCCTTCGTCGTGGCCTTCCTCGCGGGCATCGCGGGCACGCTGTCCCTCACCTCGGCGAAGTCCACCGCGCTGATCGGCGTGGCGATCTCGGTGACGACCGTCCCCGCGGCCGGGAACGCCGCCGTGGCACTGAGCTACGGCGACCTCGGCCAGACCTACGGCTCGGCGGGCGAACTGCTGGCCAACCTCGGGGGCATCCTGCTCGCGGGCACCCTCACGCTGCTGATGCAGAAGTGGCTGTGGTCCCACCGCGTACGCCGGGCGGCGGCGAGGCGCCCGCAGCGGCAGGCGCCCTAGACTAGGGGGTCTCCCGGTGATCACGGGCGGTTCGCGTCCACAGCACGCACGGCGCCGCCCACCCCCCTGGGGGCTCGGCGGCGCCGTGCGGTACGGCTGTGCGGCGGCCGGGTGCCGGCCTGCGGGCGTGGATCAGCCGAGCGCCGACTTCACCGCGTCGGCCAGCCGCCCGGCCACCGACCGGGCCTGGTCGATGTCGGCGGCCTCGACCATCACCCGGACCAGCGGCTCGGTGCCGGAAGGACGCAGCAGCACCCGCCCGGTCGCCCCCAGCTCGCGCTCCGCCTCGGCGACGGCGGCGGCGACGTCGACCGACTCGCCGACCCGCGCCTTGTCCACGTCGGGAACGTTGACCAGCACCTGCGGCAGCCGCTCCATCACGGACGCCAGCTCGCGCAGCGTCCGTCCGGTCTGCGCGACCCGTGCCGCCAGCATGAGGCCGGTGAGGGTGCCGTCGCCGGTCGTGGCGTGGTCGAGGATGATGACGTGCCCGGACTGCTCGCCGCCGAGGGCGTAGCCGTGCTGCTTCATCTCCTCCAGCACGTACCGGTCGCCGACCCCGGTCTGGACGAGGCTCAGCCCCTCCCGCTCCAGGGCGAGCTTGAAGCCGAGGTTGGACATGACGGTCGCGACGACGGTGCCTGCGCGCAGCGCGGACCGCTCGCGCATCGCCAGCGCGAGGACGGCGAGGATCTGGTCACCGTCGATCTCCTCGCCGGTGTGGTCCACGGCGAGGCAGCGGTCGGCGTCGCCGTCGTGGGCGATGCCGAGGTGGGCGCCGTGCGCGACGACCGCGGCCTTCAGCTGGCCGAGGTGGGTCGATCCGCAGCCGTCGTTGATGTTGAGCCCGTCCGGCTCCGCACCGATCGTGATGACCTCGGCACCGGCCCGCGAGAACGCCTCCGGGGAGACCCGGGCCGCGGCTCCGTGCGCCTCGTCGAGGACGATCTTCAGGCCGTCGAGGCGGTTCGGCAGGACACCGACGAGGTGGGCGACGTACCGGTCGAAGCCCTCGGTGTAGTCGCGGACGCGGCCCACACCGGCGCCGGTCGGGCGCTCCCACGGCTCGCCGCGGCGGTGCTCCTCGTACACGGACTCGATCTTGTCCTCCAGCTCGTCGGCGAGCTTGTGGCCGCCGCGGGCGAAGAACTTGACGCCGTTGTCGGGCATCGCGTTGTGGCTGGCGGACAGCATGACGCCGAGGTCCGCGCCGAGCACGCCGGTCAGGTAGGCGACCGCGGGCGTCGGCAGCACCCCGACCCGCAGGACGTCCACGCCCGCGCTCGCCAGGCCCGCGACCACGGCGGCTTCCAGGAACTCCCCGGACGCACGCGGGTCCCGTCCGACCACGGCGGTCGGCCTGTGGCCCTCGAAAGTACCCGCCTCGGCCAGTACGTGTGCCGCCGCGACGGACAGTCCGAGTGCCATCTCGGCCGTCAGATCCGCGTTGGCGACACCACGCACGCCGTCCGTGCCGAAGAGTCGTCCCACGTGTCCTCCTACAGGAAGCGTCAGTCACGGTCGCCCGTGCGGGTGCGGCCCGTGCACAGGGGTCCCGTTCCGGGCCTGCACCGCCCGGACATCCGATCGCACAAGCAGCTCAACGTCTTGTGCTGTTATACGCCCGAAGGCTGTGATAGACGAACGCCCCGGCGGCACATGGGCGTGCCGCCGGGGCGTTCGGAGTACGCAAGGGGACCAGGATACGAGGTGTCGGCTCCAGATCCCCGAGAACGTACGAGCAGGCAGCGAAGCTTTAGCGCTTGCTGTACTGCGGAGCCTTGCGGGCCTTCTTCAGACCGGCCTTCTTCCGCTCGACCGCACGGTCGTCGCGCTTCAGGAAGCCGGCCTTCTTCAGCGGGCCGCGGTTGTTGTCCACGTCCGCCTCGTTCAGGGCGCGGGCGACACCGAGACGCAGCGCGCCGGCCTGGCCGGAGACACCGCCGCCGGAGATCCGGGCGACGACGTCGTAACGGCCGTCGAGTTCGAGCACCTTGAAGGGCTCGTTCACTTCCTGCTGGTGCACCTTGTTCGGGAAGTAGTCCTCAAGGGTGCGACCGTTGATCTTCCACTTGCCGGTGCCCGGAATGATCCGGACGCGGGCGATGGCGTTCTTGCGGCGGCCCAGGCCGGCGGCCGGCTGGGGCTCGCCGAAGGCGGAGGCGAGGGACTCCGAGGTGTACTCACCCTCGACGGGGACCTCGGACTCGGTGGTGTAGCTGTCGATGTCAAGCTCTTCGAGCGGCTGCTCGGCAGTGGTCTCGGCCACGATTCTCCTCAGATTCTCTTCAGTCTTAGGGGGTGGCCGGACTTACTGCGCGACCTGGGTGATCTCGAACGGCACCGGCTGCTGCGCAGCGTGCGGGTGCTGGTCACCCTTGTAGACCTTCAGCTTCGAGAGCATCTGACGGCCCAGGGAGTTCTTGGGGAGCATGCCCTTGACGGCCTTCTCGATGGCCTTCTCGGGGTTCTTCTCGAGCAGCTCGTCGTAACGGACGGAGCGCAGACCACCCGGGTAACCGGAGTGGCGGTACGCCATCTTCTGGGTCCGCTTGTTGCCGGAGAGGTGCACCTTGTCGGCGTTGATGATGATGACGAAGTCACCAGCGTCGACGTGCGGCGCGTAGATCGGCTTGTGCTTGCCCCGCAGAAGGGTGGCGGCGGTGGTGGCGAGACGACCCAGGACGACGTCCTGAGCGTCGATGACGTGCCACTGGCGCGTCACATCGCCGGGCTTGGGGCTGTACGTACGCACGGTTCGTAGCCTTCGCTTCGAGTGAATGGTCCTGAACAGGTCACCGAAACGATCACGACAGCCTCGATCGCACGGCGGCGACGCATACCGCAAACGTGGGATCGCTGGTCATCGGCCCGGTGGACCGGTGTAAGGGCCCGTCCCGTGAGAATGAGCAAGCCAATACACAACGAACAAGCAGAATACCGGGGCGCCCCTGAGGGGTCAAAACGGCCCCTCACCACGCACGGCGCCCCGCCCCGCTGCTGCCCCGCCCGGGCCGCCCCCGGTACCGCGGGGCCGGCCCCGTCGTCCAGCCCGGACATGGCGCGTCGGGACACCGGTCTAGGATGCGCCCCATGAGCTTTGGGCAGGGGGGACCTCAGCAGTCCCAGTGGGATCCCTGGAAACCGCAGTCCCAGCAGGGCTGGAGCGGCGAGGGCGCCGGCGACACACCGGACTGGGCGGCGCTCGCCGATGCGTCCGAGGCCCGCACCAAGCGGCGGCGGATGCTGTTCGTCGGGGGCGGCGTGGCCGCCACGCTGGCCGTCGGCGCGGCCGTCGCCGTGGCCGTGGTGTCGGCGAACGGCAGCCCGGACCCCGACGGCCCCGTCGCCCTGCCGTCCACCGCGTCCCTGCCCAGCGAGACCGCCACCGCGCCCTCCTTCGAGCCGACCAGTGCGCCACCGCCGCTGGACCCGAAGGACTTCGTCTCCAGCAGGCAGAAGGACACCGCGCCGCTCTCCCCCGCCCTGCTCTTCCCGGGCACGCAGCTGACCGTCGGCTCCACGGTCTACAAGAAGGGCCCGGAGGCCGACACCACGAAGTGCGCCACGGCCGCCGGAGGCACCCTGCCGAGGGTGCTCACCGCCAACGGCTGCACCCGCCTGATACGCGTCACCTACTCCGTCGACGGCATCGCGTCGACCGTCGGCGTGGCCGTGTTCGACACCGAGGCACAGGCCCTGAAGGCCAAGAAGCAGGCCGACACCAAGAGCATCGTGACGGCGCTGTCCGGCAAGGGCGTGAAGAACTTCTGCAACGGCGCCGTGTGCCGTTCCACCACCAACGCCTACGGCCGCTACGCCTACTTCACACTCTCCGGCTTCACCAGCGGCGAGGACGTGACGGCGAAGGACACCAAGGTCTTCGGCACCGGCGACGACCTCGCCGACTTCGCCTTCCGCCAGATCCACCGCCGCGGCGAGGCCCAGGCGTCGGCGTCGGCCCAGCAGTAGTGCCGGGACCGGCGCCCGCGCGGCCCGACGGCACCGCACCCGGGCACCGTCGGGCGGGCGCGGCGGCCGGCCCCGCGCGGGAAGCCGGGGCAGCGGCGCGGGCCGCCCGGCGCACCGCTCAGCAGCAGCCCCCGCGCGGCGGCAGCGACCGCTTGTTCCGGGCCTCCCGGCTGCGCGCGGCCAACAGCTCGTCGGCCGGGTAACCGACCTCCTCCAGCGTCAGCCCGTGCGGCCGTACGACATGCACGGCCGAGTCCCGCACACCCGCAGCGAGCACCTTGCCCGGCCACTCGGATCCCCGGTGCCCGTCGCCGACGAACAGCAGGGCGCCGATCAGCGAGCGGACCATGTTGTGGCAGAAGGCGTCGGCCCGCACGGTGGCGGTGACGATCCCGTCGTCGCCGCGTTCCAGGCTCAGCTCCTGGAGCGTGCGGATGGTGGTCGCGCCCTCCCGCTTCTTGCAGTACGCGGCGAAGTCGTGCTCGCCGAGCAGGTGCCGGGCCGCCTCGTTCATGGCGTCCACGTCGAGCGGCCAGTCGTGCCACAGCACGTGGTTGCGCAGCAGCGGGTCCACGCCCCCCGGGTTGTCGGTGACCCGGTAGGCGTAGCGGCGCCAGATCGCCGAGAACCGGGCGTTGAAGCCGCCCGGCGCCTCGCGCAGCGCCCACACCCGCACGTCCCGGTCGAGCCTCCCTGCGAGCCGCTTGAGCAGCTTCTCCTTGTGCTCCGCCCACACCTCGCGCGGCAGATCGACGTGCGCCGCCTGTCCCCGCGCGTGCACCCCGGCGTCCGTCCGCCCGGCGACCGTCAGCTCGTACGTCCGCGGGGACCGGGTCACCGTGCGCAGCGCGTCCTCGATCTCGCCCTGCACGGTCCGCTTCCCGCCGGCCTGCTTGGCCCAGCCGTGGAAGCCGGTGCCGTCGTAGGCCAGGTCGAGGCGGATGCGGACATGCCCGGGCTGTACTTCGTCACTCACACCGGAATCCTCTCAGGTACGCGAAAGCGGGCCCGCCCAAAAGGGCGGACCCGCTCAGCGCGAGGCGTGACCTCAGGCGTCCTTGGACTCCTCGGCGGCGGCCTCCTCGGCCGGAGCCTCGGTGGTCTCCTCCGCCTTGACCTCCTCGGCCTCCTTGACCGCACGCTTGGTGGCGGCCTCGGCCTCGCCGACGGCCTTCTGCTGCACCGTCAGCGCCTCGACCAGCTCGATGACCGCCATGGGCGCGTTGTCGCCACGACGGTTGCCGATCTTGGTGATGCGGGTGTAGCCACCCGGACGGTTCTCGTAGCGCGGGCCGATCTCGGTGAAGAGCGTGTGGACGACGCCCTTGTCCGTGATGACCTGGAGCACCTGGCGGCGGTTGTGAAGGTCGCCCTTCTTCGCCTTGGTGATCAGACGCTCGGCGTACGGGCGCAGGCGGCGGGCCTTCGCCTCGGTGGTGGTGATGCGGCCGTGCTCGAAGAGGCTCTTCGCCAGGTTGGCGAGGAGCAGCTTCTCGTGCGCGGCGCTGCCGCCCAGACGGGCACCCTTGGTGGGCTTCGGCATGGTTCTTCTCCTGTGGGTCTGCCCCGGCCGTATCAGGTACCGGAGTCAGTATCCGAGCAGGCGGTCGCCTGTCGGAGATCCGGGAGCGCCCCGCAGGGGCGATCCCGGAAGGGGTGCGGAGCCACTCGATCGTGCGGCTCCGCCACGTGGGCGCGCCGGGCTCTGCGCCCGGCGCCCCCGGGTACGGACCGTGGGTCCCGAGCCGTCAGTACTGCTCGGTCTCCACGAACCCGGCGTCCGCGTCGTCGTCGGCGCCGAAGGCGTCGGCGGCGGCGGTCGGGTCGAATCCGGGCGGGCTGTCCTTCAGGGCCAGGCCCATGCCGGCCAGCTTCGCCTTGACCTCGTCGATGGACTTCGCACCGAAGTTGCGGATGTCCAGCAGGTCGGCCTCGGAGCGGGCGACGAGCTCACCCACGGAGTGGATGCCCTCACGCTTGAGGCAGTTGTAGGAGCGGACCGTGAGCTCCAGCTCCTCGATCGGCAGTGCCAGGTCGGCGGCGAGTGCGGCGTCCGTCGGGGACGGACCCATGTCGATGCCCTCGGCGTCGATGTTCAGCTCGCGGGCGAGACCGAACAGCTCGACCAGGGTCTTGCCGGCGGAGGCCATGGCGTCACGCGGACGCATCGCCTGCTTGGTCTCGACGTCGACGATCAGCTTGTCGAAGTCGGTGCGCTGCTCGACACGGGTCGCCTCGACCTTGTAGGTGACCTTGAGAACCGGCGAGTAGATCGAGTCGACCGGGATGCGGCCGATCTCCTGACCCACCTGCTTGTTCTGCACGGCGGAGACGTAGCCGCGACCGCGCTCGACGGTCAGCTCCATCTCCAGCTTGCCCTTGCCGTTGAGCGTGGCGAGGACGAGGTCGGGGTTGTGCACCTCGACACCGGCCGGGGGCGCGATGTCGGCGGCGGTGACGAGACCCGGACCCTGCTTGCGCAGGTACATCACGACCGGCTCGTCGTGCTCGGAGGAGACGACCAGCTGCTTGATGTTGAGGATGAGGTCGGTGACGTCCTCCTTGACACCCGGCACGGTGGTGAACTCGTGCAGAACGCCGTCGATGCGGATGGACGTGACCGCCGCACCCGGGATCGAGGAGAGGAGCGTACGACGCAGGGAGTTGCCGAGGGTGTAGCCGAAGCCCGGCTCCAGCGGCTCGATCACGAACCGGGAGCGGAACTCGTCGACGACCTCTTCGGTCAACGAGGGACGCTGAGCGATCAGCATGTGTGGATCAGATCCTTCAGTCGTGGACGCCCGCTATATGACGCCCGACGGAACCCGCGCCCGGAAAGCACGGGGGTACTGCAAGGGTACGGGCGGTACGGCCCACGAGGGGACGTACCGCCCGGAAAAGCCCTGAGGCAGCCGTGCGTCAGACGCGGCGGCGCTTCGGCGGGCGGCAGCCGTTGTGCGGGGTCGGGGTGACGTCCTGGATGGAGCCGACCTCGAGGCCCGTGGCCTGCAGGGAGCGGATCGCGGTCTCACGGCCGGAGCCCGGACCCTTGACGAACACGTCGACCTTGCGCATGCCGTGCTCCTGGGCGCGGCGGGCAGCCGACTCGGCGGCCATCTGCGCGGCGAACGGCGTGGACTTCCGGGAGCCCTTGAAGCCGACGTGGCCGGCGGAGGCCCAGGAGATCACGTTGCCGGACGGGTCCGTGATCGACACGATGGTGTTGTTGAACGTGCTCTTGATGTGGGCGTGGCCGTGAGCGACGTTCTTCTTTTCCTTGCGGCGCACCTTCTTGGCAGCGCCCTGACGTCCCTTGGGGGGCATGTCTTAACTCCTGAGGAGGTGGTCGGTCCTACAGCGAAGACCGTGGACAGGTGTCCGCTGCGGACTACTTCTTGCCCGGCTTCTTCTTGCCGGCGATGGCGCGACGCGGGCCCTTGCGGGTACGAGCGTTGGTGCTGGTGCGCTGACCGCGGACGGGCAGACCGCGGCGGTGCCGCAGACCCTGGTAGCAGCCGATCTCGACCTTGCGGCGGATGTCGGCCTGGATCTCGCGACGGAGGTCACCCTCGGTCTTGACGTTGTTGTCGACGTACTCGCGGATCGCGACGAGCTGCTCCTCGGAGAGGTCGCGCACGCGGGTGTTCGGGTCGACGCCGGTGGCAGCCAGCGTCTGCTGGGAAAGGGTCCGGCCGATGCCGAACACGTAGGTGAGGGCGACCTCCACGCGCTTTTCGCGCGGGATGTCGACACCGGAAACGCGTGCCATTCAATGGCTCCTGGTGATCTTCGGAGGTCTTCCGCAGAGCCGGTTCCCAGCCGCCGTGTCAGGTACGGACTGGGTCCCCGGCCTCCGAGCCGGGGGTGTCGAGTCGTCGGGGACGGCTCGGGCCCTGCGTATGTACATATTCAGCTCGCGTCGCGCGAAGTCTCTGCCACAGAGGTGCAGAGGGTGTGGTCGTGCGTCAGCCCTGGCGCTGCTTGTGGCGCGGGTTCTCGCAGATGACCATGACCCGACCGTGGCGGCGGATCACCCTGCACTTGTCGCAGATCTTCTTGACGCTCGGCTTGACCTTCATGGGATGTGAGGTTCTCCGGGTCAGTTGCCGGCGGCCCCGCGACGGGCGCGGGACGTGGGCAAGATCTACTTGTAGCGGTAGACGATCCGGCCACGCGTCAGGTCGTACGGAGACAGCTCCACCACGACCCGGTCGTCAGGGAGGATGCGGATGTAGTGCATACGCATCTTGCCGCTGATGTGTGCCAGGACCTGGTGGCCGTTCTGGAGCTCGACCTTGAACATGGCGTTCGGCAGAGACTCGACGACAGTGCCCTCGATCTCGATGGCACCTTGCTTCTTGGCCACGCTTCGCCCTTCGAATCGACTACCTTGATCGACTCTGGCGTGCACCGTTGGTGAGCATGCGGACATGCGGGTGCACAAGAGCCGACGAGTCAGTCTACGTCAGCACACCCGGAAAGACGAATTGAGAAAGTGTGCCCAGCGGACGAGATCGTCATGCCGATCGTCACGCAAGGGGATCCGGTGCCGCGGTGATGCCGTACTCGGCGAGCTTCGCCCGGCCGCCGTCGGGAGCGGTCAGCACCAGCGGGCCCTGTTCCGTGAGGGCGATGGAGTGCTCCCAGTGCGAGGACCAGGTGCCGTCGGTCGTGATGACCGTCCAGTCGTCCTGCAGGACCTCCGTGCGCGGAGTGCCGAGGGAGACCATCGGCTCGATGGCCAGGCAGAACCCGGGGACCAGCTTCGGGCCCTTGCCCCTCCTGCGCTCCACGTAGTTCAGCAGGTGCGGGTCCATGTGCATCTCGGTGCCGATGCCGTGGCCGCCGTAGTCCTCGATGATGCCGTAGCGGCCGCCACCCGGCTTCGGCTGGCGGCGGATGTAGGTCTCGATCGCCCGGGAGATGTCGACCAGCCGGTTGCCCTGCTTCATGGCGGCGATGCCGGCCCACATCGACTCCTCGGTCACCCGGGAGAGCTCGACCAGCTCCGGGGCGTGGCCGGAGCCGACGAAGGCCGTGTACGCGGCGTCCCCGTGCCAGCCGTCGATGATCGCGCCGCAGTCGATGGAGATGACGTCGCCGTCCTTGAGCACGACGTCCTCGGACGGGATGCCGTGGACGACCACCTCGTTCACGGAGGTGCAGATCGTCGCGGGGAAGCCTCCGTAGCCGAGGAAGTTCGACTTCGCGCCGTGCTCGGCGAGGACCTTGCGGGCGACCTCGTCCAGGTCCTTGGTCGTGGCGCCGGGCACCGCGGCCTCGCGCGTGGCCGCGTGGATGGCGGCGACGACCAGGCCCGCCGCCCGCATCTTCGCGATCTGCTCGGGCGTCTTGATCTGCACCATGAAAAGCCTGCGCTCTCCGTCACTCACGTCAACCGGTCACCTGCACGCACACGCGTGCACACACAACACTACGGCCGTGGCGTCCCTGGGGACGCCACGGCCGGAAAGCCTGACGGCGGCCACTGCCTACTTGCCGTCGCCCTCGCGCTTCAGCGCCCCCAGAGCCCGCTCGGTGACCTCGTCCACCGGGCCCATCGCCGAGATCGTCACCACGAGGCCCTGGGCCTTGTAGTAGTCGATGATCGGCTCGGTCTGCGTGTGGTAGACCTCCAGCCGCTTGCGGACCGTCTCCTCGGAGTCGTCGTCGCGCTGGTAGAGCTCACCCCCGCAGACGTCGCAGACGCCGGCCGCGGTGGGCTTCTTGTACGTCTCGTGGAAGACGTGCGAGCCGTCGTTGCGGCAGATGCGCCGGCCGGCGATCCGCTTGACGACCTCCTCCTCGGGGGCCTCCAGGTCGAGCACCGCGTCGAGCCTCATGTGCTCGGTGGTCAGCAGCTCGTCCAGCGCCTCCGCCTGCGAGACGTTGCGCGGGAAGCCGTCGAGCAGGAAGCCGTTCTCGGCGTCGGGCTGCTCCATGCGGTCCTTGGCCATCGCGATGGTCACCTCGTCGGGGACGAGGTTGCCGGCGTCCATGTAGGACTTCGCGAGTTTCCCGAGCTCCGTCTGCTGGCTGATGTTGGCGCGGAACAGGTCGCCCGTGGAGATGTGCGGGACGCGCAGCTTCTCGGCCAGGCGCGTGGCCTGCGTACCCTTACCGGCACCGGGCGGCCCGACGAGGACGATTCGCATCAGCGGAGGAACCCTTCGTAATTGCGCTGCTGAAGCTGGCTCTCGATCTGCTTCACCGTCTCGAGGCCGACACCCACGATGATCAGGATGCTGGTCCCGCCGAACGGGAAGTTCTGGCTCGCGTTGAAGCCGACCAACGCCATTGTCGGTACGAGAGCGATCAGGCCCAGATACAGCGAACCCGGCCAGGTGATCCGGTTGAGCACGTAGGAGAGGTACTCAGCGGTCGGTCGGCCAGCCCGGATGCCCGGGATGAAGCCACCATACTTCTTCATGTTGTCGGCGACTTCCTCGGGGTTGAAGGAGATCGCCACGTAGAAGAACGCGAAGAAAACGATGAGCAAGAAGTACAGGGTGATGTAGATCGGGTGGCTGCCCTTGGTCAGGTTGGCAGTGACCCACTGCTTCCACTCCGAGTTGCCACCGGAGAACTGCGCGACCAGCGCCGGGATGTAGAGCAGCGACGAGGCGAAGATGACCGGGATCACACCCGCCTGGTTCACCTTCAGCGGGATGTACGTGGACGTGCCGCCGTACGAACGGCGTCCGATCATCCGCTTCGCGTACTGCACGGGGATGCGGCGCTGTGCCTGCTCGACGAAGACCACCAGTCCGACCATGGCCAGGCCGACGGCGATGACGGTGCCGAACTCGATCCAGCCGTCCGCCAGGTTGCCCTGCTTCTTGATGGCCCAGAGGGCGGACGGGAAGGTGGCGGCGATCGAGATGAACATCAGGATCGACATGCCGTTGCCGATACCGCGGTCGGTGATCAGCTCACCGAGCCACATCACGACGGCCGTACCGGCGGTCATGCAGATGACCATGACGATCGTGCTGAAGATCGTGCGGTCCGGGACGATCTGCGATCCGACCGTGCAACCGGAGAAGAGCGCGCCGCTGCGGGCGGTGGCCACCAGGCCCGTGCCCTGGAGGACGGCCAGCGCCACCGTCAGGTACCGGGTGTACTGGGTGATCTTCGCCGTACCGGCCTGGCCCTCCTTCTTCAGGGCTTCCAGACGCGGGATCACCACGGTCAGCAGCTGCAGGATGATGCTCGCCGTGATGTACGGCATGATGCCCAGCGCGAAGACCGTGATCTGGAGCAGCGCACCGCCGCTGAACATGTTGACGAGGCCGAAGAGCCCCTGGTTGCCGGACGCCTCGTCCACGCACTGCTGGACGGACTTGTAGTCGACACCCGGGATCGGGACGTGGGTGCCGACCCGGTAGACCACGATGATGCCGAGCGTGAAGAGCAGCTTCTTGCGCAGGTCGGGCGTCCTGAACGCCCGGGCGAACGCGGTGAGCACGGTGCCTCCTGCGACCCCCGCGCGTGCGCACGTGAGGTAGATGGCTAAGGTGATTGACGGGTTGGTGAAAGAGGTTACGGCATGGCGACACGGCGCCGGGCGCCGACAGCACAGCCTACCCATATCGCGGACGGAACGGGATGCCCGCCCTGCCCCGGGGAGCCGGGCGTCCCGGGACGCGGCCGGTGACGCGTGCCAACGGGCCCCTGAAGGGGGCTCCGGCCCGCCGCCGCCTTCCGGGGCCCCGTCGTCGTACGCCGCGCCCGCGGCCCGGGGTCACCGATGCGTGTGAACGGTCGGGGACGGGGGGCCGCACGGTGAGGTGAGTGCCGGTGTGGCGCCGGCCACCCGTTGCGCCACGCCGAGAGCGCGCGGGACTCACCGCCGCCGTTCCAGCGGATCTCCCTCCACAGCGGTGAGCGTGGGAACATCAGTTCACCCGGGTGTCATGTTCAAGATAACTCAAAACCCACCCGGCCGGCCCCAAGCCTCCCGCACGCACGGGCAGTTGAAGCCGAACGCCCCCACAGACGGCCTCAGCCCCACTCCGCCGTGGCGGAGTGGGGCTGAGTGCGGCCAAGCGCCCGTCACGGAAGCGGCGGGCGTCTCGCGCGTCAGACGAGCTCGGTGACCGTGCCGCCGGCGGCGGTGATCTTCTCCTTGGCGGAGCCGGAGACGGCGTCGACCGTCACCTGCAGCGCCACGGAGATCTCGCCCTGACCCAGGACCTTGACGAGCGCGTTCTTGCGAACGGCGCCCTTGGCCACCAGACCCTCGACGGTGACCTCGCCACCCTCGGGGTAGAGCGCGGCCAGCTTGTCGAGGTTCACGACCTGGTACTCGGTCTTGAACGGGTTCTTGAAGCCCTTCAGCTTCGGGAGGCGCATGTGCAGCGGCATCTGGCCGCCCTCGAAGCGCTCCGGAACCTGGTAGCGGGCCTTGGTGCCCTTGGTACCACGACCGGCCGTCTTACCCTTCGACGCCTCACCACGACCGACACGGGTCTTGGCGGTCTTGGCGCCGGGGGCGGGACGGAGGTTGTGGATCTTGAGCGGGTTCTGCTCCGCCATGATCAGTCGACCTCCTCGACCGTCACGAGGTGGCGGACGGTGTGCACCATGCCGCGGAACTCGGGGCGGTCCTCCTTGACGACCACGGTGTTGATCCCCTTGAGACCAAGCGACCGCAGGGTGTCACGGTGGTTCTGCTTGCTGCCGATGTAGGACTTCACCTGCGTGATCTTGAGCTGCGCCACGACTACGCACCCGCCCCGGCACGCGCACGCAGCAGAGCCGCGGGGGCGACGTCCTCCAGCGGCAGACCACGGCGGGCCGCGATCTCCTCGGGACGCTGCAGGCCCTTCAGGGCCTCCACGGTCGCGTGCACGATGTTGATGGCGTTGTCGGAGCCGAGCGACTTCGACAGCACGTCGTGGATACCGGCGCACTCGAGCACGGCGCGCACCGGACCACCGGCGATCACACCGGTACCCGGGGAAGCCGGCTTGAGCAGCACGACGCCGGCAGCCTTCTCACCCTGGATGGGGTGCGGGATGGTGCCCTGGATCCGGGGGACCTTGAAGAAGTGCTTCTTGGCCTCCTCAACGCCCTTGGCGATGGCGGCCGGCACCTCCTTGGCCTTGCCGTAACCGACACCCACGGTGCCGTCACCGTCGCCCACCACGACCAGCGCGGTGAAGCTGAAGCGACGACCACCCTTCACAACCTTGGCGACGCGGTTGATCGCGACGACGCGCTCAACGTACGCGGTCTTCTCGGCGGCAGCAGCGCCGCCGTCACGGCCCTTCCGGTCCCGCCGCTCGCCGCCACCGGCACCGCCACCGCGGCGCTGGGGTCCAGCCATTGGATTTACCTCTCTCTTTTCCGCTAGCTACGGCGGCTCAGAACCTGAGCCCGGCCTCGCGGGCGGCGTCCGCCAGGGCGGCGATGCGCCCGGCGTACTGGTTGCCACCACGGTCGAACACGACGGCCTCGACACCGGCGGCCTTGGCACGCTCGGCGACCAGGGCGCCGACCTGCTTGGCCTGCGCGGACTTGTCGGACTCGCCACCACGGATCGACGCGTCCAGCGTGGACGCCGACGCCAGGGTGTGGCCCTTCAGGTCGTCGATCACCTGCGCCACGATGTGGCGGTTGGAGCGGGTCACGACCAGACGGGGACGCTCCGCCGTACCGGAGATCCGCTTGCGGATCCGGACGTGGCGGCGCTTGATCGCGGCGCGCTTGTAGGCGTCGCCCTTGAGGATCTTCTGCCCGTATGCCATGGCTTACTTACCCGCCTTTCCGACCTTGCGGCGGATGACTTCGCCCTCGTACTTGACGCCCTTGGCCTTGTACGGGTCGGGCTTGCGCAGCTTGCGGATGTTGGCCGCAACCTCGCCGACCTTCTGCTTGTCGATGCCCTCGACCGAGAAACGGGTCGGGTTCTCCACCTTGAAGGTGATGCCCTCGGGGGCCTCGACCGTGATCGGGTGGCTGTAGCCGAGCGCGAACTCGAGGTTCGAGCCCTTGGCGGTCACGCGGTAACCGACACCACTGATCTCGAGCTTCTTCACGTAACCCTGGGTCACGCCGGTGATCATGTTCGCCACCAGCGTGCGGGACAGGCCGTGCAGGGCCTTGCTCTGACGCTCGTCGTTGGGGCGGGTCACCTCCAGGGTGCCGTCCTCGCCCTTGGCGATGTCGATCGGCGCCGCGACGGTGTGGGTCAGAGCGCCCTTGGGGCCCTTGACCGAGACCGTACGGCCGTCGATGGTGACGTCCACGCCGGCGGGAACCGCGATGGGGAGCTTGCCGATGCGCGACATAGCTGTTTCCTCCGTTCCCTTCTGCTACCAGACGTAGGCGAGGACTTCCCCACCCACGCCCTTCTTGCCGGCCTGCTTGTCGGTGAGGAGCCCGTGCGACGTGGAGATGATCGCCACGCCCAGGCCGCCGAGCACCTTCGGCAGGTTGGTGGACTTCGCGTAGACCCGGAGACCGGGCTTGGAGATCCGCTTGATGCCCGCGATGGAGCGCTCACGGTTGGGACCGAACTTCAGGTCCAGGACGAGGTTCTTGCCGACCTCGGCGTCCTCGACCTTCCAGCCCGTGATGAAGCCCTCCTGCTGGAGGATCTCCGCGATGTGAGACTTGATCTTGGAGTGCGGCATCGACACCGAGTCGTGGTAAGCCGAGTTCGCGTTCCGCAGACGCGTGAGCATGTCTGCGATCGGATCAGTCATGGTCATGAATTGGCCTGTGGCCTTTCTCGCCGGGGTTTCCTATATGCGCCATCCCTCTCCCCGTACAGGGACGGGACGGGTGCGGCGCGGGGACCTACGGCGTAGTAAGCAATTACTGGCGGACTAGTCCGCGTGCGTTCGGGGCGGCAGAGGCCCAACCCTCCCAGCCTACGCCATGAGGGCGGGAGCCCCTGCCGTCCCGGTTGCTTACCGAGAGGTCCAGGTGTTCCGGTCCAACCGGCCGGCCCGAGGGGCCGCCCTCAAGGGGCGGTGGTCGGGCGACGGTTGGGCGGGACTACCAGGAGCTCTTGGTCACGCCCGGCAGCTCGCCACGGTGAGCCATCTCACGAAGGCACACGCGGCAGAGGCCGAACTTGCGGTACACGGAGTGCGGACGGCCGCAGCGCTGGCAGCGGGTGTAGCCACGCACACCGAACTTGGGCTTGCGAGCAGCCTTCGCGATGAGAGCCTTCTTCGCCATCTCGCTCACGCCTCCTTGAACGGGAAGCCGAGGTGACGGAGAAGGGCACGGCCCTCTTCGTCGTTGGTCGCCGTGGTCACCACGGTGATGTCCATACCCCGGACGCGGTCGATCTTGTCCTGGTCGATCTCGTGGAACATGACCTGCTCCGTGAGACCGAAGGTGTAGTTGCCACGGCCGTCGAACTGCTTGGGGGACAGGCCGCGGAAGTCGCGGATGCGCGGCAGCGCGAGCGACAGGGTGCGGTCCAGGAACTCCCACATGCGGTCGCCACGGAGCGTGACGTGGGCACCGATCGGCTGACCCTCACGCAGCTTGAACTGCGCGATGGACTTGCGGGCCTTGGTGACGGCCGGCTTCTGACCGGTGATCGTGGTCAGGTCGCGGATCGCGCCCTCGATCAGCTTCGAGTCACGGGCGGCGTCGCCGACACCCATGTTGACCACGATCTTGACGAGGCCCGGAACCTGCATGACGTTCTCGTACTGGAACTCGTCACGCAGCTTCTGGACGATCTCGCCCCTGTACTTCTGCTTCAGACGCGGGGTCACGGTGGTGGTCGTCATCAGATGTCCTCACCCGTCCGCTTGGCAACGCGGATCTTGTTGCCCTCGTCGTCGAAGCGGTAGCCGACGCGGGTCGGGACCTTCTGGCCGTCCTTCTCCACGACCAGCATGACGTTGCTGACGTGGATGGGGGCCTCGGTGGTCACGATGCCGCCGGCCTGCGAACCCTGAGCGGTCGGCCCGGCCTTCGTGTGCTTCTTGACCCGGTTGACACCCTCGACCAGGACGCGCTCGTCGCGCGGGAAAGCGGCAATGACCTTGCCCTGCTTGCCCTTGTCCTTGCCGGTGATGACCTGGACCAGGTCGCCCTTCTTGATCTTCATGCTCACAGCACCTCCGGCGCGAGGGAGATGATCTTCATGAACTTCTTCTCGCGCAGCTCACGGCCCACCGGGCCGAAGATACGGGTGCCACGAGGGTCGCCGTCGTTCTTGAGAATGACGGCGGCGTTCTCGTCGAAGCGGATGTACGAGCCGTCGGGACGGCGGCGCTCCTTGACGGTGCGAACGATGACCGCCTTGACGACGTCACCCTTCTTCACGTTGCCACCGGGGATCGCGTCCTTGACGGTGGCGACGATGACGTCACCGATACCCGCGTAGCGGCGACCGGAGCCACCGAGCACACGGATGCAAAGGATCTCCTTCGCACCAGTGTTGTCGGCGACACGCAGTCGCGACTCCTGCTGGATCACGTCTATCTCCTGGATGTCTGCCGGTTCCCGGGGCGGAGTCGGTGTGGGACACGCGACCCCGCCCCGAGCCTGGCGGAACGATGCCTAGGGGGTCCCCCTAGGAGGGATGTGCTTGCCTGCGCAACTCCCTCGCGGGAATTACTTGGCCTTCTCGAGGATCTCGACGACGCGCCAGCGCTTGGTCGCCGACAGCGGCCGGGTCTCCATCAGGAGGACGCGGTCGCCGACGCCGCAGCTGTTCTGCTCGTCGTGCGCCTTGAGCTTGTTCGTACGGCGGATGACCTTGCCGTACAGCGCGTGCTTGACACGGTCCTCGACGGCGACGACGACGGTCTTGTCCATCTTGTCGCTGACGACCAGACCCTCACGGGTCTTGCGGAATCCGCGGTCTTCCTGCTTCTCAGTCACGTTGCTCTCGCTCATCAGGCGTTCTCCACCGTCTCGATGCCGAGCTCACGCTCACGCATGAGGGTGTAGATCCGGGCGATGTCCTTGCGGACCGCCCTGAGACGGCCGTGGTTCTCGAGCTGACCCGTCGCCGCCTGGAAGCGGAGGTTGAACAGCTCTTCCTTGGCCTCGCGGAGCTTGCCCAGAAGCTCCTCGTTGCCCAGCTCGCGCAGCTCGGACGCCTTGGTGCCGACCGACATCACGCTTCACCTGCCTCGCGCTTGACGATCCGGCACTTCATCGGCAGCTTGTGGGCCGCACGGGTCAGCGCCTCACGGGCGATCTTCTCGTTCGGGTAGGACAGCTCGAACATCACCCGACCGGGCTTGACGTTCGCGACCCACCACTCCGGGGAACCCTTACCGGAACCCATGCGGGTCTCGGCGGGCTTCTTGGTCAGCGGGCGGTCCGGGTAGATGTTGATCCAGACCTTGCCGCCACGCTTGATGTGACGGGTCATGGCGATACGAGCCGCCTCGATCTGGCGGTTCGTGACGTACGCCGGCGTCAGCGCCTGGATGCCGTACTCACCGAAAGCAACCTGCGTGCCACCCTTGGACATGCCGTTGCGCTTCGGGTGGTGCTGCTTGCGGTGCTTGACCCTACGGGGGATCAGCATGACGGTCAGGCCTCCGTTCCGGTGCTCTCAGCCGGAGCGTCGGCCTTGGGGGCCTCGGCCTTGGGGGCCTCGGCACCGGCAGCCTGCTGCGGCTTGCGACCGCGCCGCTCGCCACCGCGGCCACCACGGGCCGGGCGGTCGGAGCCACCGCGAGCCGGGCGGTTGCCCGCACGGGCGGCGGCGTTCTCGGCGCGGACCTCGGCGATGTTCTTGACGTCGCCCTTGTAGATCCAGACCTTCACACCGATGCGGCCGAAGGTCGTACGGGCCTCGAAGAAGCCGTAGTCCACGTTCGCGCGGAGCGTGTGCAGGGGCACGCGGCCCTCGCGGTAGAACTCCGAGCGGGACATCTCGGCGCCGCCGAGGCGGCCACCGCACTGGATCTTGATGCCCTTGGCGCCGGCCTTCATGGCGGACTGCATGCTCTTGCGCATGGCCCGACGGAAGGAGACGCGGGAGGAGAGCTGCTCGGCGACGGCCTGGGCCACGAGCTGAGCGTCGGTCTCGGGGTTCTTGACCTCGAGGATGTTCAGCTGGACCTGCTTGCCCGTGAGCTTCTCGAGGTCGCCGCGGATGCGGTCGGCCTCGGCACCACGGCGGCCGATGACGATGCCCGGACGAGCGGTGTGGATGTCCACACGCACGCGGTCACGGGTGCGCTCGATCTCCACCTTCGAGATGCCGGCGCGCTCCATGCCGGACGTCATCATCCGACGGATGGCGACGTCTTCCTTGACGTAGTCCTTGTACAGCTTGTCGGCGTACCACCGCGACTTGAAGTCGGTGGTGACACCGAGCCGGAACCCGTGCGGGTTTACCTTCTGGCCCATTACCGGGTTCCTTCCTTGCTGGCGACGACCACGGTGATGTGGCTGGTCCGCTTGCGGATCCGGTAGGCACGGCCCTGGGCACGCGGACGGAACCGCTTCAGGGTCGGGCCCTCGTCGACGAACGCTTCGGAGACGAACAGGTCGTCGACGTCGGTGTGGTCGTAGTTGTGCGCGGCGTTGGCGATGGCGCTGTCGAGCACCTTGCCGACCGGCACGGAAGCAGCCTGCGGAGCGAATCGCAGGACTGCCTGGGCCTCCGTGGCGTTCATGCCACGGATGAGGTCCACCACGCGGCGGGCCTTCATGGGCGTGACGCGGATGTACCGCGCCTGGGCCCTGGCTTCCATGGTTGTCCCTTCAGTTACTTACGTGTCTGAATGCGATCCGCGTTAGCGGCGCTTCGACTTCCGGTCATCCTTGACGTGACCCCGGAAGGTGCGCGTCGGCGAGAACTCGCCGAGCTTGTGGCCGACCATCGACTCGGTGACGAACACCGGGATGTGGGTCTTGCCGTTGTGCACCGCCAGCGTGTGGCCCAGCATGGCCGGCACGATCATGGAGCGGCGGGACCAGGTCTTGATGACGTTCTTGGTGCCGGCTTCGTTCTGGGCGTCCACCTTCTTCATGAGGTGGTCGTCGACGAAGGGCCCCTTCTTCAAGCTACGAGGCATCTCAACCCGTCCTTAGCGCTTCTTGTTCGTCTTGCGGCGGCGGACGATGTACTTGTTGCTCGCCTTCTTGGGAGAACGAGTACGACCTTCCTTCTGACCCCAGGGGCTGACCGGGTGGCGACCACCGGAGGTCTTGCCCTCACCACCACCGTGGGGGTGGTCGACCGGGTTCATCGCCACACCGCGAACGGTCGGGCGGACGCCCAGCCAGCGCTTGCGACCGGCCTTGCCCCAGTTGATGTTGCTCTGCTCGGCGTTGCCGACCTCGCCGACGGTGGCGCGGCAGCGCACGTCGACCAGGCGGATCTCACCGGAGGGCATGCGGAGGTGGGCCATCTGGCCCTCCTTCGCGAGCAGCTGCACGGAGGCACCGGCGGAGCGGGCGAACTTGGCGCCGCCGCCCGGACGAAGCTCCACGGAGTGGATCGTCGTACCGACGGGGATGTTGCGCAGCGCCAGGTTGTTACCGGGCTTGATGTCGGCGCCGGGGCCGTTCTCGATCCGGTCGCCCTGGTTCAGGCCACGGGGGGCCAGGATGTAGCGCTTCTCGCCGTCCGCGTAGTGCAGGAGCGCGATGCGCGCGGTGCGGTTCGGGTCGTACTCGATGTGCGCGACCTTCGCCGGCACGCCGTCCTTGTCGTGACGACGGAAGTCGATCACACGGTAGGCGCGCTTGTGGCCACCACCCTGGTGGCGGACGGTCACACGACCGGCGTTGTTGCGGCCACCCTTGCTGTGCAGGGGGCGGACCAGCGACTTCTCCGGCGTGGACCGCGTGACCTCGACGAAGTCGGCGACGCTGGCGCCACGACGGCCAGGAGTCGTCGGCTTGTACTTGCGGATACCCATTGTCTCTCAGTCCTCGGAAGTGATTTCCGAAATCTGGACGATCCCGACCGCTTACGCGGTCGGACCGCCGAAGATGTCGATTCGGTCGCCCTCGGCAAGGGTCACGATCGCGCGCTTGGTGGCGGCACGCTGGCCGAACCCGGTGCGGGTCCGCTTGCGCTTGCCCTGGCGGTTGATCGTGTTGACCCCGGTGACCTTGACGTCGAAGACCGCCTGGACGGCCTCCTTGATCTGGGTCTTGTTGGCACGCGGGTCGACGACGAACGTGTACTTGTTCTCGTCGAGGAGCGCGTAGCTCTTCTCGGACACGACCGGCTTCAGCAGGACGTCACGGGGGTCCGTGTACGCCTTGCTCGCCGGGGTGACGACGGTGTTCTTGCCTTCGGTGGCGTGGCGGCGCGCCTTGGCGACGCGCGCGGCCTTGGCGGCCTTGGCCGCCTTCGAGGCGATGCTCGGGTGACGCGTAGCCATCAGGCCTCGCTCCCTTCGGTGTCAGTGCTCCGCGCAGCAGAGGGCGTGCCAGACACGAAGGACTCGAACGCGGACTGGGTGAAGACCACGTCGTCCGAGACGAGAACGTCGTACGTGTTGAGCTGGCCCGGCTCCAGGATGTGGACCTGGGGCAGGTTGCGGGCGGACAGCCACGCGGCCTCGTCCGAGCGCTCGGCGACGAGCAGCAGGTTCCTGCGCTCGCTGATCTTGCCGAACAGCGTCTTGACGGCCCTGGTGGACGGGGTCTCGCCCTCGATCACACCGGAGACGACGTGGATGCGGTCGTGACGCGCCCGGTCGGTGAGGGCGTGACGCAGAGCGGCAGCCTTCATCTTCTTCGGGGTGCGCTGCGAGTAGTCGCGCGGCACGGGACCGTGCACGACGCCACCACCGGCGAACTGCGGCGCGCGGGTCGAACCCTGACGGGCGCGACCGGTGCCCTTCTGGCGGTACGGCTTCTTGCCACCGCCGCGGACCTCGCCGCGCGTCTTCGTCTTGTGCGTGCCCTGACGGGCCGCGGCCAGCTGTGCGACGACGACCTGGTGGATCAGCGGGACGCTGACCTTCTCAACGCCGAAGATCTCCGCGGGGAGCTCGACGGAACCGGCCTTCTCGCCCGCCGGCGAAAGGATGTCAACAGTGCTCATCGGTTACCTCAGGCCCCCTTGGCCGCGGTGCGGACCAGGACGAGGCCGCCGTTCGGACCGGGAACCGCGCCCTTGATGAGCAGCAGACCCTTCTCCGCGTCAACGGCGTGGACGGTCAGGTTCTGGGTGGTGACCCGCTCGTTGCCCATGCGACCCGCCATGCGGAGGCCCTTGAACACACGGCCCGGGGTGGCGCAGCCACCGATGGAACCGGGGGAGCGGTGCTTGCGCTGGGTACCGTGCCCGGCACCGAGGCCACCGAAGTTGTGGCGCTTCATGACACCGGCGAAGCCCTTGCCCTTGCTCTTGCCGGTGACGTCGACCTTCACGCCGGCCTCGAACACCTCGGCGGTGATCTCCTGGCCGAGCGTGTACTCGGAGGCGTCCGCGGTGCGGATCTCGACGAGGTGACGACGGGGGGTGACGTCGGCCTTGGCGAAGTGGCCCTTGAGGGGCTTGTTCACCTTGCGCGGGTCGATCTCGCCGAAGGCGATCTGGACCGACTCGTAGCCGTCGACATCGTTCGTACGAACCTGGGTGACGACGTTGGGGCCGGCCTTGACGACGGTGACCGGAACAACACGGTTGTTCTCGTCCCACACCTGCGTCATGCCGAGCTTCTCGCCCAGGATGCCCTTGATCTGCTTAGCCATCTCTCAGATCACCGCGCCTCAGAGCTTGATCTCGATGTCGACACCGGCCGGGAGGTCGAGTCGCATCAGAGAGTCAACGGTCTTGGGGGTGGGGTCGAGGATGTCGATCAGGCGCTTGTGCGTGCGCATCTCGAAGTGCTCGCGCGAGTCCTTGTACTTGTGCGGCGACTTGATGACGCAGTACACGTTCTTCTCAGTGGGCAGCGGCACCGGGCCCGCGACCGACGCACCGGTACGGGTCACCGTCTCGACGATCTTCTTCGCCGAGGAGTCGATGACCTCGTGGTCGTAGGCCTTGAGCCGAATGCGGATCTTCTGTCCCGCCATGGCTACTCAGTAGTCCTGTCTCTCTTACGCTCTGGAACCCGGTGTTCGAGGCCCTCGTCTCCGACCCACGCGGTCGGGCGTGTCGCGCTCCCGCTGACACAGATGTCCCTTGTTCGAACATCCCTGCGGAATGAACACGGCCCGTCCGGAACCGCAAGCCGAGGGCGGAAGGCCCACCGGGTGCCTGGCCGGTGTCGCACCGACACTTCCCGGAAGATTCCCGTACGTCCGCCCCAGCGCTGCCTTGCGGCAGTTGGGGCGACGAGTACTGTGGGACTCGCTTCCGGTCCTCCCGGCGGGAGGCGCGCAGCATCAACACTCGACCGAGCAACTCGGACAGTCTGCCATATGGGGCAGGGGGCTGGCCAATCGGGCCGGAGAGAATACCCCGAGCGTGACGAAGGTCAAACCCTCCCGGGGCGCCGCGCGCGGCGTCAGGTGCCGGTGGTCGTCCCGCACTCCACGGTGTCCGGACCGGCCGAGGCCTCCGGCGCACTGCTCTCCCTCAGCGGCTGGCTGCGGTCGTAGGGGTTCACAGGCTCCCCCGACGGCTGGGTGCCGGAGGGCCGGCCGTAGGGGAACGCGGGGTGGAGGTAGCCGTCGTCCACGCCGCACTCGTCGTTGTAGAACTCGGCGTCCCAGTCCTCCAGCCAGAGCTTGCCCGGCGTGACCTGCCACCGGTGGGGATCGGCGACGGAGAAGGTGAGCACACGGCGGACGACGGTGCGGGCGACCACGTCGTCGTCCCCACCGTCCGCGCCCGCCTTCACCAGCGGGTAGACGAAGGAGTAGTCGGCCCGGACGCGGAGCTGCCCCTGCCCGGCGTCGGCGAACGTCATGCGGCCGCGCACCTTGACCACGTCACCCGCCGGGACGACCTCGTGCGGGTCGAAGCGGCTGAACACGGAGAGCGGGTCGCTGTGCCGCGCCGGATCGCGCAGGTACCGCCGCAGCTCGGACAGCCGGCTCGGATCCTTGGGGTCCAGCAGGGACAGCGCCTTGTCGGGCTGCGCGCCGCGCAGCACGTCCGGGTCGAGTTCGGCGGCGACGAGGAACGTCTTGACGCGGCGCAGTGCGCGGGCCACGTCGTCCTTGCTCAGTCCGGCCGTCGCCTTCGCGGGCGGAAGCACCACGGCGTCCGCGCCGTCGGCCCAGTTCAGGGCAGGTGAGCCGCGGAAGGGGTGGGCGCGGTTCGGGATCTTGAAGCTGTCGGCGCCGGCCGGGGACGCGGAGGGCCGGGCCGTCTCGGGGGGCAGCGGCGAGGGCGAGGCCCCGGACGCCGTGTCGAACCCGGGGACGTGGTCCGTCACCAGCGACGGCCGTACGGCGACCACGGCGACCGCCACCGCCGCCAGCACGGCGACGACCGAGACCGCCCGGCGCCGGCGGGCGCGGGTGCCGTTCATCTCCTGCCAGGCCGGTCCGGTGCGCCAGCCGGGCGGCGTCCACGGCTGCGGCTCCGGCGGGCGCCGCCGCCACCACCGCCGCCGGGCCCCGCCTGCGGCGGGCTCCCCCGCCGTGTCCTGCTCCCGCAGCCGCCGGGTCACCATCCGGGCGCGCGCGGAGGGCTCCTTCGGCGCGTTCCGGCCACCTTCGTCGGCGGCATCGCGCTGGAAGGCCTCCCACTGGTCGTCGGTTATCGAGAGCCCCTCGCCGGGCTCCTCGTCGGGGTGTTCGGGCGGCGGGACGGTGGTCACGGGCTCGCTCTCATGGGACGGATGCGGAGGTACGGGAACGTGGGGGCGGCGACCGGCGGTGGGACCGCGCAAGATCATCAGAGAGCATTGTTTTCCGCCACCACGGCCCGTGCCCAGTGATCGTGCGGAACCCGTGATCGAACCGCTATGGGCCTGAGCCCCACGCTCCCCGCGCCGCCACTCCGGCCGGCCCCGTCCGCCCCCTCTGTCCGGCCCTGTCCGGCTCCGTCCGGCCCGGCCAGGCCCCGCGTCGGGTGCGTGCCGAAGGACGTCGTCGAGCCGACGCCGCTGAACGCGAGGCTGCGCACGGTGCCGTCGGCCCGCCCTTTCAACTGCCCGGCGGACTGCGGCCCGGTCGGCACGGCGAGTACCGCCTGCGTGCGCAGCGCGTCGGGTGCGGCAGGCATGCCGGATGTGACGGAAGTATCAGGAAAAGTTCGGGACACGGGAGAGAGCCGGCGGGCGAGCGGGGGCGGGGGTGCGGGCGCGGGCCGGGGCGGGGGGAAGAGCCGGGGCAGTGGCGCCGGCCGGCCCGCGGGGGAAGGCCCCCGGGCGAGGACCGGAGCAGGAGCCGGGGCCGGGGCCCGGGGCCGCCGTGCGGGCGGAGATCACGTGCCGCGCAGGAACCCCTGTGAACAGCGACGTTCGTCGAAACGGCAGCGCGCGCCGCCGCGCCGCCGGCCGGACCACGAGGCCACGCCCCCGTACCGTCTGCGGACCAAGGTCATGACGGTGTGTCGCGCCCCGGAACCTGCCAGTCGACGATCTTCGCGACGGAAGCATCCCGGGGCGTGGCTGCACATGTCATGGGCGCGTCTGAACGTCACTTTGACGGCATACCGGCCGGTTCTTTGTCCGCTTGTACGAGATGCGGGCCTGCCACCAGCCCCTACGGTTTGCCGAAACCCGACGCGGTTCGGGTTGCACACGGGTCCCCGACAGCTTCAGTCCCCCAGTTCGGGCCCGGTCGGCACCGGTACGTCGCCAGGTCGACGGGTCGGCGGAAAGGATCAATCACCATGGCTCAAGAGGGCGTCCTCGGACAGGTCGAGGACAAGATCAACTCTCTCTTCGACCCACTCGCCAAAGGGCTCGGCGACTTCGTCTTCGCCGATGTCACCGTCGGCGGGATCACGTTCCCATGGATCGTGGCCTGGTTGGTGGTCGCCGGTGCGGTGTTCACCGTCTATTTCGGTTTCATCCAGTTCCGCAGCATCAAGCTGTCGCTGAACCTGCTGCGCGGCCGTTACAGCCGTGACGACGACCCCGGCGAGATCACCCACTTCCAGGCACTGTCCTCGGCGCTGTCCGGCACGGTCGGCCTGGGCAACATCGCGGGTGTCGGCGTCGCCATCACCATCGGCGGGGCCGGGGCCACGTTCTGGATGGTGCTCTGCGGCCTGCTCGGCATGGCGTCGAAGTTCGTCGAGTGCACCCTCGGCGTGCGCTACCGCGACCAGCACGCGGACGGGTCGTTCTCCGGCGGCCCGATGAAGTACCTGAGCAAGGGCCTGGCCGAGCGCCTGCCCGGCGCGGGCGGAGCGGTCATCGGCAAGGTGCTCGCCGCCCTCGCGGCCGTCATGATCCTGCTGTTCGGCATCGGCGGCGGCAACATGTTCCAGGCCAACCAGACCATCCAGCAGATCCGCAACGTCACCGGTGGCGACACCGGCCCGCTCGGCGGCAGCGGCTCCGCGCTGATCATGGGCGTCGTGCTCGCCGTGGTCGTCGGCGCGGTGATCCTCGGCGGCATCCGGTCGATCGGCAAGGTGGCCAGCCGTCTGGTACCGGGCATGGCCGTGCTCTACGTCGCCGCCTGCCTGATCGTCATCCTGACCAACGTCACCGAGGTCCCGGCGGCGTTCGGCTCGATCTTCCACGAGGCCTTCACCGGTGAGGGCGTGGTCGGCGGTGTCATCGGTGCGCTGATCGTCGGCTTCACCCGCGCCGCCTTCTCCAACGAGGCCGGCCTCGGCTCGGCGCCCATCGCCCACTCCGCGGTGAAGACCCGCTACCCGGTGACCGAGGGCCTGGTCGCGCTGGTCGGCCCGTTCATCGACACGGTCGTCGTGTGCACCATGACCGCGCTGACCATCGTCATCGCCGACAGCGGCTTCTGGAACGAGGCCAAGGCCCAGTACGCGGCGGACGGTTCCAAGGCGGACGGCGTCACCGTCACCTCCTCGGCGTTCGAGACCGTCCTGCCGTGGTTCCCGAAGCTGCTCACCGTGGCCGTCGTCCTCTTCGCCGTCTCGACCATGATCACCTGGTCGTACTACGGCCAGAAGGCGTGGACCCACCTGTTCGGCAAGACCCGGACCAGCGAGCGCATCTACCAGGTCATCTTCTGCCTGTTCATCGTGGTCGGCGCGGTGCTCACCTTCGGCAGCGTGCTGGACTTCACCGACGCGGTGCTGTTCCTGCTGGCCCTGGTCAACATCATCGGCCTCTACCTGCTGGCCCCGTTCGTCAAGCAGGAACTGGCCCGCTTCCACGCGGCGCTGCGCAGCGGCGACGTGTCGCCGAGGCCGGACCGCGAGCCGGAGCCCGTCGCGGTGGCCGCCGCCGTGGAGGAAGCCCCGTAAGAGGCCCTGCCCCGGCTGCCCCTTCGCCGATGCCGGTGCCGCACGCGTGACGACCACGCGTGCGGCACCGGCATCGCGCGTGCCTCCGGCAGCGGAGATCCCGTTGGCGGTGCTGTTCCCGGTGAAGGCGGTTCGCAGCAGGGCTTCCACGCATCGTGCCGCTCAAGGAGCGCGGCCCTCACGCAGGTCGTCGCCGAAAGCCGCGCCGGACGCCGTGAACGTGCTGGGCCGCGCGAACTCACCGTCAGCGTGCAGCCGTTGCCCAGGGCGCACGCCCGCGCCCGTCGTCGCACCGCAGGTCCCGGGGAGCCCTCGGACATCCCCCCGGGGAATCACCCAGCGCACCGGGCAGGCCGAACCGGGCGAGGGACCCACGGTGGCCGTACCACGGGTACGACTACGCGTGCGGCACGGGCATCGCGCCCGTCTCCAGCAGCAGTTGGAGGTGCGAGAACAGGCACTGGTGCGCGTCGTTCAGGTCGATCCCGCTGACCGCCTCGGCCCGCTTGAGCCGGTAGCGGAGGGTGTTGGTGTGCACGTGCAGCAGGCGGGCAGCCGCGCGCATGTTGCTCTGCGCGGCGAGGTACGCCAGGACCGACGCCACCAGCCCGGTGTCGTGTTGCCGGTCGTAGGCGAGGAGGGCGCTGATCCGCGGGTCGCGCAGCCGCGGGTGCCGTTCCAGCAGGGCGAGGGTGTCGCCGACCAGGACCTCGGAGCGGACGTCGTCGATGGTGGCGACGCGCCGCTCGCCGCCGGCGGCGACGATGTCGAGCACCCGGTCGGCCTCGGCCTTGGACTCGGCGATGACGTCCAGTCCCTCGACCACCGAGCCGACCGCGGCGTAGACGTCGAGTTGCAGCCGCTGGCCCGCGGTGCGGACGATGTCCTGCGCCAGCGCCGCGACGGCACCCGGACCGGAACGTTCCTGCAGACCGGGGAGCAGCATGTACACACGGGTGCCCGCGCCGGCGACCAGGGAGCGGCGCCGGAACGCGGCGGCGTGCACCGAGACCAGGTTGGTCAGGTCCGCCCGGCGCAGTTCGAAGGCCGGCCGCCCGGCTTCGCCGCCGGTCGTGGTGTCGCGCAGCGCGAAACCCACGACCGCGGCGGGCTTGCCCAGGTCGGCCCCGATGCGGGCGGCGAAGGTCCGCGGGTCGATGTGGCCCTCCAGCATCCTGCTGAGCAGGGCGTCCTCCAGCCGCAGGTCGGTGGGCGCGCCCGTGCGGTTGCGTACGAGCAGCAGGGCCGCGGTGCGCGCGGCTCCGATCAGCGCGCTCTCGGCGTTGTCGGAGAGTTCCTCCCGGCCCTGCTGGACCCAGATCGAGCCCAGCATCTGCTCGTCGACGCGGATGCCGATGGCCAGCCGCCGCCTGATGCCGCGTTCCGGCCGCTCCTCGACGTGCACCACTTCCTCGCCGGCCCGCAGCCGCTCGTACACGCCCCACTGCCGCAGCAGCGCGAGGAAGTGGGCGGGGCCCTCCCGGCCGAGGATGGAACGCCGTCGCAGTTCGTCGACGTCGTCGTCGGAGCGGGAGTACGCCAGGACACGGTTGGCGCTGTCCTCGATGCTGACGATGCCGCCGGTGAGCGCCGCGACCGTCTCGGCCAGCGCGAACAGATCGGCGGGCTGCCCGGACGCCGGGGCCTGCCCCGCCCAGCGGGCGTCCGCGAGCACCTCCCTGACCTGCGCGTCGAGCCTGCTCCAGCGCACCTCCGGCCGGACTCCCAGCACGACGGTTCCGGTGCCCTCGGCCAGCTCCTTCAGCGCCTGCCGGTCGTCGCCGGCCTCCACCTTGAGCGCCACGGCCGCCGCCCCCCGGCGGCCCGCGGCCCATGCCAGCTGGGCGGCCCTGCGTCCGCGGGCACCGATCAGCAGCACCAGGTCGGCGTGGTACGCCTCCGGTTGCTCGTCTGCGTCCAGGATCGCCACGTCGGTGATCTCGACGTCCAGTCCGGCGGGCGCGGCCACGAAGTCGATGACCGGCTCACCGAGCGCCAGCAACACCTGCCGCAGGCCCGCACCGGCGGGCACCGTCTCTTCCACGCTGAGCACCCGTCCTGCCCCGCGGCCCTGCTTGCGGCACGCGGTCGAGATTATTGACAGGACAAACATACAAAAAACCTGCCCGGCACGGAAAGGGCGTGCCGCGCGCCGCCAGGTTTTCCCGTGGTGATCGACGGTCCCGCAACCGCGATCGGCCGGGCCCCGCCACCTCTCCCGCAGGCGCTCCGTGGGGTGCAGAGCCCGCCGGTACAGCGCGAGGGCTCGACACCTTCGGTGACAGAACCGTCACATGACGCAGGGCAACCGGCTGCCGGGCCGACCCATCTAGCCGCGCGTGACGACAGCACACCGCCCGCCGTCACCGACCGCGGCGACACCGCGCGACACACACCGGGGGATACGTTGAACACGTCTGCACACAGGGTCCGTTCGTCGGTCGCGGTCTCGGGGACCGCCCTGCTGCTGGCCGCCGCGGGCTTCGCGCTCGCGCCGGCCGCTTCCGCGGACGAATCGCAGCCGCCGATGCTGGCGGTCGCCACCGCCGCGCCCGCGGAGGTCGGCCTGGCGGGGCTGCCGGTCGCCTTCACCACCGAGGTCTCCAACACCGGTGCGTACGACACCTCGTCGGCACGGCTGGGCTACCGGATCGACGGGGGAGCCGGACTGCCGTCGAACGCCGTCAGCCTGGAGTACCGGCTCGGCGGCACGGAGTGGAAGACGGTGCCGCTGACGCACGCCGACGGGAGGTTCTCCGGCGAGGTGCCCGAAACGTTCCCGCTAGCCGCGGGCCGGTCCCGCACCGTGCAGCTGCGCATCGGGGTACCCATGGGCACCCCGCACAACGGCGACGGCAACGGCGGCACCCCAGCAGCTGGAGCTGACCACCCTGGTCTCCTACGGCGCGTCCGGGGCAACCACCGGCCGCGACGACGACACCATCAAGGTCGACGGCCTCCGCGCCGGGCTGTCCGGCGTCCCCGGCACCGTGACCGCGGGCGGCCCCGCCGTCGGCTTCGAGGCCACGGTGACCAACCCCACCCCGTCGAGGTACGAGAACGTCACCGAGACGCTGATCACCAGCAGGTACGCCTCCGTGCAGGTGCTGCGCTCCGGGACCTGGACGACCCTCACGCCGGTCGCATCGGCCGCCGAGACCGAGGTGTACGGGTTCAACGTGATCGGCAAGGACGCCTCCCTCGCCGCGCACAGCAGCACGGTCTCCAAGGTCCGGGTGACCTACCGCAAGGACACGCCCACCGGGAAGACCACCGTGCAGTCCTGCGTGTTCGTCAACCAGGGGGCGAGGCCGTTCAGCGGCACCACGGACTGCGCGCCCCAGGCGACCTTGACGGTGCTCGCGGCGGAATCCACCGGTTCCGCCGGAGGCACGCCCACCCCGACCCCGACCGCCTCCGCGACCCCGACCTCGTCCGCCTCGCCGTCCCCCTCCACCCAGGCCCCGTCCGGGACCTCGGGCACGACCTCCGGCACGTCCGGGGCGACCACGCAGCTGGCCAGGACCGGAAGCGACGGGACGTCCACGATCGCCGCCGCGGCCGGCGCCCTCTTCCTGGCCGGAGCCGCGGCACTGGGCATCGCGGCCCTGCACGCCCGCCGCACGCGAGCCTGACCCCGGAAGCAGCACGGGCACTCTCCCGTCCGGCCGGGGCGGGAGGGCGCCGCGGCTCGACCGGCCACCGGAAATCAGCGTGCGGCCGACGGAGTTGCCCGGGTTGTACTCGTAGCGCTTCGTCCCCCACCGGCTCCGCCGGAAGACGGGCTCGTCGTCGTCAAAGGACACGGACGAACACCGTCCGGGCACGCGGGGTGAGCGCCGGGCAGCAACCGGCGGTGTGCTGCTTGGAGTCGCGGACGCGCACGGCGGCGGGGGTGGTCGCGACCCCGACGCAGGAGTCGCCGTCGGGGCCATCGCACGAGTGACGTCACCCGGGCGATCGACCGGGACCCGTCTTCCTGGACTCCGGTGCGACGGGCGCTCTCCCCAAGGACCACGAGGGGAAAGAACCCTGCCCGACCCCCACCCCTCCCTCCCGCCGGGCACACTCACTCCCGCGGGTGAATATGCCCAACTCGGCTGGATCCGGCACCGGTTGCCTGCCCTACGCTCGGCGCAGCACGAGACAACCGCAGACATGAGTCGGCCCTCGCCGGGACGGGCAATCCCAGTGCGAGGGCCTGACCACCGAGGAAGTAGGGCTTCCCGATGGACAGCGAAAACCCTAGCGCGCCCCCGCACGCCCAGTCCCGTGTTGGCGCCAACAACCACCCGATCCGGCGCTCCCGCACCCGCTCCGGCGGGCTGGTCCACGACGACTCCCGCCACAGCGACCGTTTCACCGTGATCGGCAACCATCTCGCGCAGCACCCGGACCTGTCCCTCGTCGCCATCGGGCTGGCCACGCACCTCCAGTCCCTCCCGGCCGGGGCGCGCGTCGACATCAGGTCCCTGGCCGCCCGCTTCACCAAGGGCACCACCCGTGTCGCCGCCGCCCTGCGCGAGCTCGAAACCCACGGCTACCTGCGGCGCGAGCGGGTACGCGCCTCCGACGGGCGCATCGTCACCCGCACCACGTCCTGCAACCGGCCCGGGCACGCCCACGGTTCCCGCGAGCCTGCCCGCGGGGCATCCGAGCGCCCACCTGCCGTGAGGAAACGCGCACCCCGCAAGCCGCTTCCGGCCGTGCCGCAGCCGTCCTCCCCCGCACCCGCCCTCGTCGAGGCGGCGACCGAACTCCTCGCCGATCTCCGCCGGCACGACCCGCGCCTGCTGCTCTCCGCCTGCGACACCGCCCACCTGGCGCCCGGCGTCGCCGCCTGGCTGGAGCGCGAGGTCAGCCCCGGCTCCGTACGGCGGACCCTGACCGCCGGCCTGCCGGCCGAAGGCCTGCGCCGGCCGGCCGCGCTGCTGGCCCACCGGCTCGCCGCGCAGCTCCCGCCGCCGCCCCCGTTCCGCGCCCCTGCCCCACCGCCGGGCGTCCGGCATCCCCTGCGCAACTGCGACGGCTGCGACCGCGCCTTCCGCTCCCCCGAGCCTGGACGTTGCCGTGCATGCCGAGCCGGTTCCCCGTCCGCGCAGCCCCGTACGACGCGTGGGAGCCAGACCGAAGACCGCCTCCACAGTGACGCGGTGACGCGGTGACGGGCGGGGCGGATCCGCCTGCGGCGAGGGGCCGCGCTCAGCCCGGGAACCGCACCGACTCCAGGATGCGCGCCGTCTCCGCGTGCCCGGTGTAGTCCAGGATCAGCACCTTGGACACCGGCAGGTACCAGGCCTGGGGGGAGAAGCGGTAGCCGTTCCAGCAACTCGCGGTCCAGCGGTCGTACCAGGCCTTGTGGGAGCCCACCGGGCGCAGACCGGAGGCGATGGGCGCGGTGTGCGCGCTGCCGATGCCGTTGAGGGATCCGTCCCCCCGGCGCGGGTTGACGGGGCAGGGCTGGACGTCGGTGGCCGCGTACCAGCCGCCGGGCTGGCCGGGCTTGTAGGTGCTCAGCTCGTAGCCGGCGATCAAGCCGTCCGTCCTGATCGCGAGCCCGGTGCAGCCGAACATCCGGGGCAGCCCCGCATGCCGCACCGGTTCGACGCAGGCGTACTGGGCGCTCTGCCGGTTCACTGCCCAGCTCGGCGGGATCTGGAAGGTGAGGCCGGCGAACGTGGCGCGCGGCCAGAAGGGGCGGGGGGCCGGTGTGGCCTTCGCGGAGGTCGCGGAGGCGGCCGGGGTGGGGTGTCCGGGCGTGGAGGACGACGACGTGGGGGACGGCGACCCGGTCGCCACGGAGACGGACGGCGACGGCGTCCCGGTCGCACGGTCCGTGGCACCCGCGCCGGACGACGGGGAGGCGGTGGCCGTGGCCCCGGCCCCGGCGCCCGCGTGGCCGCTGGGCGTGCACGCGGCGATCCCCGCCAGGCAGAGGACGGCCGCCGCGAGGAGGGCAGGTCTGAGTGATGTCGTCGTCATGCTGTGTCCCCCCGGACGGGAAGCGAGAGCGGGTGTGGTGCGGTCGGAGCACGGTCCGGAGTGCGACCGGGGCCGAGATCCGGCCAGGTTCATGCCGTAGGAGGGCTTCACCGGTCCGGGCGGTTGCAGGACGGACGACCTGTGACAGAACCGTTCCCCACCCGTGAGCAGGAGCGGGTCCCGGGCCAGGTCGACCAGCGCGCCCCCGAGGGCTGTACCGACAAGAGGAGGGGCCCGCACGACCGAAGTCGTACGGGCCCCTCCAGGAGCTCGCAGCTGGAGCTACCGGGTCACCGGACCCTCAAGCAAGCGGAACTTACTTGACGATCTTGATGACCTGGCCGGCGCCGACGGTCCGGCCACCCTCACGGATGGCGAACTTCAGGCCCTCCTCCATGGCGACGGGCTGGATCAGCTCGACGCGCATCTCGGTGTTGTCGCCCGGCATGACCATCTCGGTGCCCTCGGGGAGGTGCACGACGCCGGTCACGTCCGTGGTACGGAAGTAGAACTGCGGGCGGTAGTTGTTGAAGAACGGCGTGTGGCGGCCACCCTCGTCCTTGGAGAGGATGTAGGCCTGCGCCTCGAACTCGGTGTGCGGGGTGACCGAGCCCGGCTTGATGATGACCTGGCCGCGCTCGACGTCCTCGCGCTTGATGCCGCGGAGCAGCAGACCGACGTTCTCACCGGCCTGGCCCTCGTCGAGCAGCTTGCGGAACATCTCGATGCCGGTGACCGTGGTGGTGGTCTTCTCGGTCTTGATGCCGATGATGTCGACGGTCTCGTTGACCTTGAGGACACCACGCTCGATGCGGCCGGTGACGACCGTACCGCGACCGGTGATGGTGAAGACGTCCTCGATCGGCATCAGGAACGGCTTGTCGACGTCGCGCTCCGGCTCCGGGATGGCGGTGTCGACGGCGTTCATCAGCTCCAGGACGGAGTCGACCCACTGCTGCTCGCCCTCAAGGGCCTTGAGCGCGGAGACCTTGATGACCGGAACGTCGTCGCCCGGGAACTCGTACTCGGAGAGGAGCTCACGGACCTCGAGCTCGACGAGCTCCAGGATCTCCTCGTCGTCCACCATGTCGGCCTTGTTCAGGGCGACGACGATGTACGGAACGCCGACCTGGCGGGCCAGGAGCACGTGCTCCTTGGTCTGCGGCATCGGGCCGTCGGTGGCGGCGACCACCAGGATCGCGCCGTCCATCTGCGCGGCACCGGTGATCATGTTCTTGATGTAGTCCGCGTGACCCGGGCAGTCGACGTGGGCGTAGTGACGCGCCTCGGTCTGGTACTCGACGTGCGCGATGGAGATGGTGATACCGCGCTGGCGCTCCTCGGGCGCCTTGTCGATGTTGTCGAACGGGGTGGCCTCGTTCAGCTCCGGGTACGCGTCGTGCAGCACCTTGGTAATGGCGGCCGTGAGGGTCGTCTTACCGTGGTCGATGTGACCGATGGTGCCGATGTTGACGTGCGGCTTAGTCCGCTCGAACTTCGCCTTCGCCACTGGGGTCCTCCTGTGGAGTGGTTCTGTACGCCTTACTTCATCGGCGCCAGGTGATCTTTGCTGTCAAAGCCCGGAACCCGGGGCAAACGTTCACGTTTGCGGACGTTTGCCCCTTGAGGCTCCGGAGTCAAGCCTACGGCGTGTGAACGCGGTGCGTTACTCGCCCTTGGCCTTCGCGATGATCTCCTCGGCGACGTTCCGCGGAACCTCGGCGTAGGAGTGGAACTGCATCGAGTAGCTCGCGCGACCCGACGTCTTGCTGCGGAGGTCGCCGACGTAGCCGAACATCTCCGACAGGGGCACGAGGCCCTTGACGACGCGGGCACCGGCCCGCTCCTCCATGGCCTCGATCTGACCACGGCGGGAGTTGATGTCGCCGATCACGTCGCCCATGTAGTCCTCGGGCGTCGTGACCTCGACCTGCATCATCGGCTCGAGCAGCACGGGGCTGGCCTTGCGCGCGGCCTCCTTGAAGGCCTGCGAACCGGCGATCTTGAACGCGAGCTCGGAGGAGTCCACCTCGTGGTAGGCGCCGTCGAGCAGCGTCACGCGGACACCGGTCATCTCGTAGCCGGCGATGATGCCGAACTGCATGGCCTCCTGCGCACCCGCGTCGACCGAAGGGATGTACTCCTTCGGCACGCGGCCACCGGTCACCTTGTTGACGAACTCGTACGAGGCGTCGCCGCCCTCGATCGGCTCGATCGCGATGATGACGCGGGCGAACTGGCCGGTACCACCCGTCTGCTTCTTGTGGGTGTACTCGACCTTCTCGACCGACTTGCGGATGGTCTCGCGGTACGCGACCTGCGGCTTGCCGACGTTGGCCTCGACCCTGAACTCGCGCTTCATGCGGTCGACCAGCACCTCGAGGTGCAGCTCGCCCATGCCGCCGATGATGGTCTGGCCCGTCTCCTCGTCGGAGTGGACCTGGAAGGACGGGTCCTCCTCGGCCAGGCGCTGGATGGCGACACCCAGCTTCTCCTGGTCGCCCTTCGACTTCGGCTCGATGGCGACCTGGATCACCGGCGCCGGGAAGTCCATGGACTCCAGGATGACCGGGGACTTGTCGTCGCAGAGCGTCTCACCGGTGGTGGTCTGCTTCAGACCCATGACGGCGACGATGTCGCCGGCGCCCACCGACGCGATCTCCTCACGCTTGTTGGCGTGCATGCGGTAGATCTTGCCGATGCGCTCCTTCTTGCCCTTGACGGAGTTCAGCACGGCGGTGCCGGACTCCAGGCGGCCGGAGTACACGCGGACGAAGGTGAGCTTGCCGAGGTGCGGGTCGCTCATGATCTTGAACGCCAGCGCCGCGAGGGGCTCCTCGTCGGACGGCTTGCGCTTGATGACCTCGTCCGCGTTGGCGACCGCGTGGCCCTCGATGGCCTCGATGTCGACGGGGGAGGGCAGGAAGCGCACGACCGCGTCGAGCAGGGGCTGCACGCCCTTGTTCTTGAACGCGGTGCCGCAGAACACCGGGGTCACCGTGGTGCCGGTGCCCTTGCCGGAGGAGATGGTGATACGGCGGATCGCCGTGTACAGCTGCTCCACCGAGGGCTCCTGGCCCTCGAGGTACAGCTCCATCAGCTCCTCGTCGTTCTCGGCGACGGCCTCGAGCAGCTTGCCGCGCCACTCCTCGGCGGCCTCGGTGTGCGTGGCCGGGATGTCGACGGTGTCGTACATCTCGCCCTTGGTCGCCTCCGGGGACCAGACCAGGGCCTTCATCGTCACGAGGTCGATGACGCCCTTGAAGTCGGCCTCGGCACCGATCGGCAGCTGCATGACCAGCGGCTGCGCACCCAGGCGGTCGGAGATCATGTCGACACAGCGGTGGAACTCGGCACCGGTGCGGTCGAGCTTGTTGACGAAGCAGATACGCGGAACGCCGTAGCGGTCCGCCTGACGCCACACGGTCTCGGACTGCGGCTCGACGCCGGCAACGCCGTCGAACACCGTCACGGCACCGTCGAGCACACGCAGGGAGCGCTCCACCTCGACGGTGAAGTCGACGTGGCCCGGCGTGTCGATGATGTTGATGGTGTGGTCGACGTTCTCCAGCGGCCAGTGGCAGGTGGTGGCAGCAGAGGTGATCGTGATGCCACGCTCCTGCTCCTGCTCCATCCAGTCCATGGTGGCGGCGCCGTCGTGGACCTCACCGATCTTGTAGGACACACCGGTGTAGAACAGGATCCGCTCGGTGGTGGTCGTCTTGCCCGCGTCGATGTGGGCCATGATGCCGATGTTGCGCACCTTGGCCAGGTCAAGCGAAGTGGTAGCCATAAGGCTTCAGTCTTCTCTCGGTCTCGATGTGGACTGCGACTACCAGCGGTAGTGCGCGAAGGCCTTGTTGGACTCGGCCATCTTGTGCGTGTCCTCGCGCTTCTTCACAGCGGCACCGAGGCCGTTGGAAGCGTCGAGGAGCTCGTTGAGCAGACGCTCGGTCATGGTCTTCTCGCGACGGGCGCGGGAGTAACCGACGAGCCAGCGCAGCGCCAGGGTGTTGGCACGGCCGGGCTTGACCTCGACCGGAACCTGGTAGGTGGCACCACCGACACGGCGGGACTTGACCTCAAGGGTCGGCTTGATGTTCTCGAGAGCGCGCTTGAGCGTGATGACCGGGTCGTTGCCGGTCTTCTCGCGCAGACCCTCCATGGCGCCGTAGACGATGCGCTCGGCGGTGGAGCGCTTGCCGTTCAGCAGCACCTTGTTGATCAGGGAGGTCACCAGAGGAGAGCCGTAGACCGGGTCGATGATGACCGGGCGCTTCGGGGCGGGGCCCTTACGAGGCATTCTTACTTCTCCTTCTTGGCGCCGTAGCGGCTGCGGGCCTGCTTGCGGTTCTTGACACCCTGGGTGTCGAGCGAGCCGCGGATGATCTTGTAGCGAACACCCGGCAGGTCCTTCACACGGCCGCCGCGCACGAGCACGATGGAGTGCTCCTGCAGGTTGTGTCCCTCACCCGGAATGTAAGCGGTGACCTCGATGCCGCTGGTCAGACGCACACGCGCGACCTTACGCAGGGCCGAGTTCGGCTTCTTCGGGGTGGTCGTGAACACACGCGTGCAGACGCCACGACGCTGAGGGGAACCCTCGAGTGCGGGCGTCTTGTTCTTCTCGACCTTGTCCTGCCGGCCCTTACGGACCAGCTGCTGGATCGTAGGCACTACTTCTCCGGTTTCTGTGTGCCGATGGGTACAGCTAACCTGGAACGTCGCCGACCCACGCGGTCGGGTGTGTCGAATCACGCGAACTCCCACCGGAAGGCAGGAGGAAGCGCAGATTACGGTGGCCGTCTCAGGCTCTCGGTGCGGTCGTAGGCACGCACGAGGGCCAGGGCACACCCCAGGCACAAGGTCTGAGCGTACCTAGCCCATCAGCTCCGGTCAAAACAAACGGATCGCACCCCGACACGCCGGGCTCCTCACCTCGCAGGCTCGGATTCACCCGGCCTGTCCCCCGGTCACATCTTGGCCGAATCACGCTCTTCCCACGGTACGCGGTCTTGCGCTTTCAGTACGTTGATCGGCCGCTGCGACATCCGGGGGATGGGCATGACCACGAGCACGCCGGCGTACTCGCCGGACGACGGGGGCCTGGAGGACCGAGTGCCCTTCCTGGCCAGACTGGAACGCGAGGACCGATCCGCGCTGCTGGCTCTCGGCCGCACCCTCACCTTCACGCCCCGCATGGTCCTGCTCCACCAGCACGAACCCTCCTCGCACGTGCTGTTCCTGGTGGACGGCTGGACCAAGGTCACCGCATCGGCCGCCAACGGTTACGAGGCCCTGCTCGCGCTGCGCGGACCCGGTGACGTCGTCGGCGAGTCGGCCGCCCTGACCGGCCGGGCGCGCTCGGCCACGGTCACCGCACTGGAGGCGGTGCGGGCCGTGGCGGTGGAACGGGAGCGCTTCCGGGACTTCCTCGGCCGCTCCCCCGGCGTCTCGTTCGCCCTGCTCGGGCTGACCGCGGACCGGACGCGGGCGGCCGACCGCCGCCGGCTGGAGTTCGCGTCGATGAGCGTGCGGCAGCGGTTCGCCGTCCTCCTCCTCGACCTCGCCCGCACCCACGGTCGGCGCACCGCCGACGGGATCGAGCTGGCCGTGCCGCTCAGCAAGCAGGAGCTGGCCGGGTCGGTCGGGGCGTCGAGGGAGATGGTGCAGCGGCTGCTGAAGGAGCTGCGGGACCGGGAGGCCGTGGTCACCGGCCGCCGGGAACTCCTCATCCGCCGCCCCGACCTGCTCAGCCGCATCGCCGCCTCCGCCCCCGTACCGGGCATCCCGTCCCCGCCCCGCCCACCGGAGGAGTGACGGACCCGACCGGAGCCGTCACCCGTCCGGAGTACCGCACGCGCCCCGGCGCCCACCCGCGCCGCGTACCTCCGCGGGCGCTCGCGGACGCCCACCCGCACCACGGACGCCCACCGCACACGCCCGTGGCCGCCCGCTCACGGTACGGACGCCCCGCGGACACTCCACCGCCCCGGCACACACCGCGGGCACCGCGGGCACCGCGGACACCGCGGACAAGCCCCTCGGGTACCCGCCCCTGAGCCCCCGTCCCGACCCGCTTCCCGACCCGCTTCCCCGGGGGCCCGAAGCCCGGCCGCTCCCCCGCGTTCCCGTTGCCCCGGAAGCCCGTCGGCAGCCGGTCGCGCCACGCCCCCGGCGTCCCGGCATCCCGCCACCCCGGTACCCCTGCATCCCGCCACCCCGGCATCGATCAGACGGCCCGCCGGTCCCGGAGGGCCTTCTGTGCACACGGTCACACTCCGAGTGCGTCATCCGCCCTCACCACCGCGGCCCCGGCAGGCGCACGCTGCTGCCCTGCACGCCACCCCCCGGAGAAAGGCGACCATGAGCGACCCCGTGAGCCGCACCATCCTGCTGCTGGACATCGAGAGGTTCAGCGACCGGGACGACGTGGAGCAGGCCTACCTGCGGCGGATGCTGTACGACGTCACCGACCGCACCCTGGACAACGCCGGCATCGACCGGACCCTGCGGCTGCGCGCCGACCGCGGCGACTCGGTGATGGAGCTCATCGACGCCAACGCCCCGGTGACGGCGCTGCTGCGGGCCCTGCTCACCGAGGTGCCGGCCCAACTTCGCGCCGTCAACCGCATGGCCTCCCGCTCGGCGCAGATCCGGCTGCGCGGAGTCCTCGCCACCGGCTACGTCGCCGTGGACGAGCGCGACGGCTGGGTCGGCTCCGACCTCAACCACGCCTGCCGCCTGCTCGACGCGGACGTGCTGCGCGCCGCCCTGTGCGAACGCGCCGACGACTTCGCCCTCTGCGTATCCGACCCGCTCTACGGCGGGGTCGTACGGCACGACCACCCCGGCATCCCCGCGGGCGATTTCCACCGCATGACCGTGACCAGCAAGAACGGCCCGCTGACCGCCTGGCTGTACGGGCAGCCCCCCACGGGGCGGGCCCACGAGGACCACTGTGGCACGGGGGAGGGGGAGGCGCCGGGCGGTTCGGGGGACCGCCCGGCGCCGCGGGTCCCCGCGCAGGGCGAGCCCGGCGCGGGCCGCCGCCCGGCGCCGGACGGAACACGGGGAGCCCCGGCGCCGGGTCCCGCCCTCCACTTCGACGGTGCCGTCACCATCGGCGGCGGCACCGTCCACGGCAACCAGAACAACATCGCCGGCAACCAGATCACCGGCGGCATCCACCTGGGCGGGAGCACACCCCGGGAGCAGGCCGAGGACGCATGAGCGAGCAGCAGCCGGAGCGGACGGACACCGAGCCCGACCCGCCCCCACAGGAGCCGGACACGGAGCAGACCTCCACCGGCGCGGAGGGGTCCGGGGAACGGGACCAGCCGCAGGACGTCTGGACCGCACGACGCGACCTGGTCGACCACAGCCCGCGGACGATGGACATCGGCGCCCGGGCCCGGTTCGGCGGTGGCACCGTACACGGCGACCAGACGAACCTCGCCGGCAACCAGATCACCGGCGACGTCTTCCTGGGCGGCAGGACGGAGGTCCACCACTGGGCCTTCGCCGGCCTGTCGGCGCCCTCCGTCACCTCCGGCGAGGTGCCGCAGGTCCGGCTGGAGCGGCTGGCGGCTTCCTTCGCCGACGACGGGACCATGGGGGACCTGCTGGAGCAACTGCGCCGCGAGCGGGTCCTCGTCCTGGCCGGCGCCCGCTTCACCGGCCGCCAGACCGCGGCGCTGGTGCTGCTGCACCGGCTCGGCGCCGCCCCCGTGCACGTCCTGGACCGGGACACCGCCCCGGGATCCCTGGCCGAACGGCTCACCGCCACCGGCGCAGGACCGGCCCGTGGATACGTCCTGGGCGACCTGGCCACCCGGCGCGGCACCCCGCTGCGCGAACCCCACCTCCTGGCCGCCCGCAGCCGGCTCGTCGAGCAGGACGCGTACCTGGTGATCACCGTCGGGCCCATGGCCGTACTGGAGGACATACCCGTCGTCCGCTGGCAACCGCCCACCGCGGCGGAGGTACTCGCCGCCCATCTGCGCACCCTGGTGGCACGCCAGACCGTGTCGGAGCTGCTGGCGCTGCCGGTCACCGCGGACTTCCTCGGCCGCAGCCACCGGCTGCGCGAGATCGCCGACTTCGCCGGGCTGCTGTGCCGCCACGCCGCGGGGGAGGTGACCGACGAGGCGGTGGCGGCGTTCTCCCGGGCCTCGCTGGAGAACCAGGTCCAGGAGTGGTTCGAGGAGGACGAGAGCGCGATCCACCTGCGGGACAAGGCGTTCCTCGTCGCCCTGGCCGCGTTCGACGGCGGGCCGTACGCCCTCACCGCCGAGCTGAGCGACCTGCTCTACCGCCACCTTCTCAAGACGGAGAACCCGCGCCTGGTTCCCGAGGTGCCCGTCTTCGGCACCCACATCGACAAGCGGCTCCAGCTGGCCCGCGCCGAGGGGTACGACGAGGACGAGAACACCGAATGGGGGCCGGTGACCCAGTTCAAGGCGAGGTTCCTCGACGAGCGGGTCTCCCTGATGCTGCTGCGCCTGGTGTGGACGGGCCACCCGTCCGCCCGGCCCGCGCTGATCGAGTGGCTGCGCGTGCTCGCCGACGACGGCCGCCCGCTGGTCCGCACCCGCGCCGCGTCCACCGTCGCCGTCCTCGCCCGCACCGACCTGCCGTCCGCGATGGCCCTGGTCATCGAACCGTGGGCCACCTCCGACCTGTTCCGGCACCGGCTCGTCGCCGTCAACTCCCTCACCCTCGCCCACCTCGTCGGCACGCCCAACATCCCGCGCATCCTGGACGGCTGGTCGGGGAGCGAGGACCGGCGGCTGCGCTGGGTGGCGGCCCGGGCGTACGCGCTGATCGGCCCTGAGATGCCGGACCAGGCGCTCGCCGCCCTGCGCGACGCCGCCCGCACCCTGTACGACGACCTCGACGACCCGGACGCCTTCGACCTGGAGATGGTGCGGGAGCTGTCCGACGCGACGGCGCTGCTGCTGCTCTCCCCCGCGCACGACCAGGTCCTCGCCGAACTGCGCAAGCACCTGGACGACGACCAGGCGGTGCACGCGCTGTCCCTGGGCGGCTTCGTCAACGCCTGCCGCCGGCAGGAGGACGACACCGATCCGGCCGACCGCCCCACCGTCCTCGCCTGGTACGCCGACGCGGCCACCGCCGGCTCCCCGGCCGCGGCCGGCATCGCCTTCCTGTGGCGCGCCGTGCTCGGCGACCGGTACAGCACCCGTTACGCGCTTGAGGCGCTGCGGGACTGGGTGCTGATCGCCGACCGGTCGCCGGGCACCGAGTGGGCGCTGGCCGCACTGCTGCCGCAGCTCGTCACCACGCCGACCGAGCACCAGCGGCTGAGCCACCTGCTGCGCACCATGCCCGGCCAGGACGGCGCGCCCCCGCCACGGGTCGCGGCCCGTCTGCTGACCACGCTTCCGCCCCAGTGATCCGCCCGCGAACCGGCCCCTGTTCCGCCCCGCCGAGGAGACCCACCCCATGCCCCGCTTCAACCGCCCACCCGAATGGCAGCAGCCGGCGGACCGGCACACGCAGCTGATCGACCCGGTGCTCACCGTCCGGCAGCTGTCCCGCTTCGAGCTCTCGATCAAGCACGTGGTCCGCATCGACCACGCGCTGGTCTTCTCCACCCCGAAGGGCGGCTACGAGGCGTACCTGCCGCCGCGCCGCCCGAGCCGCAGCGAGATCGCCGCCCACCGGTACACGGCCGTGTACGAGGTGGACATGGGCGTGCACCCGTTCACGGGCTCGTTCGCCCTGCCGAGTGACAACGACGCCTTCGAGTTCACCGCCGAGGTCGACTTCTCCTGGCAGGTGCTGGATCCGGCGCGGTTCGTCGCCAGTGGCCATCGGGACGTGCCGGAGATGTTGGTCGGGCAGCTCCAGCAGGCGGCCCGGCCGGTGTCCCGCCGGTTCCCGATCGCGGGGAGCGCGGCGGCCGAGGAGGAGCTGCTGCGAGCGCTGAACTCGCTCGACCCGCTCGGCGCGACCGCCGGGCTGATGGTCACCTGGACCCTGCGGATCAGGCGGGACCTGGCCAACATCGAGCACCAGCAGCGGCTCCAGGCCATCGACCACTCGGCCACCGAGCAGGTGCACACCGCCCGGCGCGGCACCGAGGTGGACGCCGAGGTGGACCTCCGGGCGCGCGAGCAGGACCGGCTGCAGGTCGAGCGCGCACTGGCCTTCGGCCGGCAGCAGCAGGAGCTCGCCCTCCAGCAGGCGCACTGGCAGCACGAGCAGGCGATGCTGCACGGCACCCAGCAGTACCAGGTCGCCGCGCAGCAGGCCCAGTACGCCCTGGCGATGCAGCACTACGAGGCACAGAAGATCGAGTTCTACCGGGCGCACCTCCAGCAGGGCGGAGTCCAGGCCTGGGCGCTGCACCTGTCCGAGCACCCCGAGGACACCGGTCTGGTCATGAACGCCATGCGGGACGACCAGCTCCGCATGATCCAGGCGCAGATGGAGCTGGTGAAGGAGCTGCTGGCCGGTGACAACGCGGAGAAGTTCGAGCTGGAGGGTCCCAAGCAGCTGGCCCTGCGCACGGTCAGCGACATCCTCAACCAGCGCCTGCCCGGCGTCGCACAGAACCCGCCCCTGATCCCGCCGGCCGACGACCAGGCCCCGGGGCTGCCTCCCGGCACGGGGGCACCCTTCGCGGCACCCGACGGAGCCGCGACGGCGGGGGGCCACGCCGGGACACCGCAGGGCGCGCAGGGAGCCGGGACCGCACAGCCCCCGGCCGGAGCCGCCGCCCCGCACGGGCCGCAGGACGCGGCACCCTACGGTGGGCCGCAGTCGCCCGCGTTCCCGAACCCGGGCACGGCGGCCCCCGCGGCTCCGCCGCTCCCCGGCGCAGCCCCCTACGCGCCGCCCCCCGGCATGCCCCTCGCGCCCCCGGCACCCCCTCCGTACGGCACCCCGCCCAGCGGAACGCCGTACGGCGGACCCGGCGTCCCGTTCCCTCAGTCGCCGCCCGGCCCCGTGCCCGGGATACAGCCGCCGGCGCCGTACACCCCGGCACAGCCGCCGTACACACCACCGCGGCCGGCGTCCGGTGCGGCAGCGGAATCGCCCGGCGCCCCCGGCGGACCTGCGAGCCCCACGGCAGCACCCGGCGGCCCGGGCCCGTACGCGCCCCACCACGGCGCGCCCGCCCCGCACGCCGCGCCCCCGCCGGCGAACGCCCACACGGCCCCGGCCTGGCAGGCGCCGCCCGGCTACGGCAGCATCCCGACGGCACCCCCGCAGCCCTCCTCCCCTCCGGCCGCCCCGGCGCAGAGCCCCCAGCAGCCCGGCCCACAGCCCACCGCGCAACCGGCCACCCCGGCGCAGAGCGCCCAGCGATCCGCACCGCAGCCTGCCGCCCCGGCTCCCGCGCCGGCCGCGCCGTCCCGCGGGGCATCCCGTCCGCGGCCCTCCTCCCCCGGCACCGGCGGGCAGAGCGACGCGCCGGTGCCGGCGACGGACGCAGAGCCGGCCGCCGACGAGGCCGAGGGCGGCGGTGCCGTATGACGACGACCGGCGAGCCCGGGCCGGTGACCGGTGCACCCGCCCGGGCGCAGCTCTGCGAGCGCCTGCTCGCGGATCTGCGGGGCGAGATCGCGCGGGCCGACAGCAAGGCGTCCGTACTGGTCGCCGCGCTCGGTCTGGCGGCAGGCGTGTTCAGCGGGATGCTCGCCGGGCGCAACTGGTCTCCCACCTCGCTGTCCGGTCCGGGCACCGTCGCGTGGTGGACCGGGATCGCCGCACTCGCCCTGTCGCTGTTCGCGCTGTTACTGGCCGTGCTGCCGCGCTACCGCCGGGACGCGTGGGCGCCGGGCCGTCCCCTGTCGTACTTCGGAGACATCCAGCAAGCCGTCCGCGCGAACCGGCTGGAGGCCGCGCTCGACGACACCGAGCGCGACCCCACGGCCGGTCTGGTCGCGGCCCTCACCGAGACGAGCGGGATCGCCGCACGCAAGCACCAGTGGATCCGCACCGGCCTGATCGCGTTCTGCGTCGGCACGGTCCTGGTACCGGCCTCCCTGCTCATCGGCTGACCGCCACCGTCCCCGCACACAGAAGGAATCCGGAACCCCATGACCCAGCCGCCGCCCACACCGCCGGAACACCCCGGACAACCCGCCCCGCCCCCACCCGGGCAGTACCCGCAGCAACCGCAGCCGACGGCCGCACCGCAGTACCCGCAGCCGACGGCCGCTCCGCAGTACCCGCAGCCTCCCGCCGCCGCGTACCCGCACCCGCAGCACCAGCCGCAGCAGCCCGCACCCGGAGCGCCGTCGTTCCAGCAGGCCGCCCCCGGATACCCGCGGGCCCCGCAGCCGCCCGGGTACCCGACCGCACCCCACCACCCCGGCGCCCCGGCCCACCCGTACGCGCAGGCCCCGGCCTCCCTCACCGTTCCCCCGCAGTACCCCCAGGCCCCCGTGCCGCCGGCGGCTCCCTCACCGGCGGCCCCGTCCGCCCCGGCCGCCCCGCAGGCTCCGGCCGGCGCGGACGACGCCGACCACCCGCACCACATCAGCACCGGCCCGCGTCGCGTCCACCTCTCCGCCCACCAGCGGCGCACCGACGCCACCACCGTGGGCAGCCTGCTGCTGCATCTGCCGAACTTCCTGTGCAGCCTCTTCGTCGTCGTCCTGATCTCCCTGCTCTTCGGCGACTTCGGCCCGGTGCTGATACTTGCCTGGCTCGCCACCGGCGCGCTCGTCTTCCACCGCCCCACCGAACGAGCCCTCGCGCGCCGTCTGCTCCGTCTGCGCTACCCCACGCCGCAGGAACGAGCCAAACTCGAACCGGTCTGGCAGGAGGTGACCACCCGGGCCGGTGTGGACGGCCGCGTCTACGAGCTGTGGGTGGAGGACAGCGACCATCTGAACGCCGTCGCGGCGGCCGGGCACATCGTCGGCGTCACCCGCTTCGCCATGACCGACCTGCCCAACGGCGAACTCGCCGCCGTCATGGCCCACGAACTGGGACACCACGTCGGCGGCCACGCCTGGTCCGGCCTGCTCGGCCACTGGTACGCGCTGCCGGGGCGGCTCGCCTGGCGGGTGCTGCGCGTGATGACCACCGTGATGTTCAAGGTGTCGCAGGCCTTCTCCTGCTTCGGCGTCCTCTTCTTCGGCCTCGTCGTCGGCGGGATCGCCCTGGCCACCATCAGCTCCCTGTACGGCCTGCCTCTGCTGGTCCTGGGCGTGCCCTACGCGCTCGCCGCCGTCGGCCGGCGCTCCGAGCTGCGGGCCGACCAGCACGCCGCGGCCCTCGGATTCGCCCCGATGCTGGCCTCCGTACTGGAGAAGATGCACCACGAGGAGCAGCAGGCGACAGCCGCGCTCGCCGCACGCAACGGCGGCGCCCCACCCGAGGAGAGCACGCTGGGCAAGCTGCTGGCCTCCCACCCGGACTACTACACCCGGCTGCACCACCTCCAGCCCTACCTCCGGCCGCAGCGGCACTGACACACGCGGCACCCGGGCACGCCGAAGGGCGGCCACCCCCGGATCGGGGATGGCCGCCCTTCGAACTGCCCGCTTACTGGTTGTACGGACCGTAGTCGTAGTCCTCCAGCGGAACGGCCTGGCCGGAGCCGGTACCGAACGGCGAGTAGTCGATGTCGTCGTAACCGACGGCCGAGTACATCGCGGCCTTGGCCTCCTCGGTCGGCTCCACCCGGATGTTGCGGTAGCGGGCGAGGCCCGTACCGGCCGGGATGAGCTTGCCGATGATGACGTTCTCCTTGAGGCCGATGAGGCTGTCGGACTTGGCGTTGATCGCCGCGTCCGTCAGGACTCGGGTCGTCTCCTGGAAGGAGGCGGCCGACAGCCAGGACTCCGTCGCCAGCGAGGCCTTGGTGATGCCCATCAGCTGCGGACGACCCGAGGCCGGGTGACCGCCCTCCTGGACCACACGACGGTTCTCGGTCTCGAACTTCGAGCGCTCGACCAGCTCGCCCGGCAGCAGCTCGGCGTCGCCGGACTCGATGATCGTCACGCGGCGGAGCATCTGCCGGATGATGATCTCGATGTGCTTGTCGTGGATCGACACACCCTGCGAGTTGTACACCTTCTGGACCTCGCCGACCAGGTGGACCTGGACGGCGCGCTGACCCAGGATGCGCAGCACGTCGTGCGGGTTCTCGGTACCCACGGTGAGCTTCTGGCCCACCTGGACGTGCTCGCCCTCGCTGACCAGGAGACGAGCGCGCTTCGAGATCGGGAAGGCCGTCTCGTCGCTGCCGTCGTCCGGCGTGACGACGATCTTCTTGGTCTTCTCGGTCTCCTCGATCCGCACGCGGCCGGAGGACTCGGAGATCGGGGCGACACCCTTGGGCTGACGCGCCTCGAAGAGTTCGACGACACGCGGCAGACCCTGGGTGATGTCGTCACCGGCCACACCACCGGTGTGGAAGGTACGCATCGTCAGCTGGGTGCCGGGCTCACCGATGGACTGCGCGGCGATGATGCCGACCGCCTCGCCGATGTCCACCAGCTTGCCGGTGGCCAGCGAACGGCCGTAGCACATCGCGCAGGTGCCGACGGCGGACTCGCAGGTCAGGACCGAGCGGGTCTTGACCTCCTCGATGCCGCGCAGCACGAGCTCGTCGATGAGCACGTCGCCCAGGTCCGTGCCGGCCGGAGCCAGGACCTGGCCGTCGACCACGATGTCCTCGGCGAGGCAGCGCGCGTACACGGACGTCTCGACGTCCTCCGCCTTGCGCAGCACACCGTCGGCGCCGCGGTCGGCGATCCGCAGGCGCAGGCCGCGTTCGGTGCCGCAGTCCTCCTCGCGGACGATGACGTCCTGGGAGACGTCGACCAGACGACGGGTGAGGTAACCCGAGTCGGCGGTCCGCAGGGCGGTGTCCGCCAGACCCTTACGGGCACCGTGCGTGGAGATGAAGTACTCCAGCACGGACAGACCCTCGCGGAAGGACGACTTGATCGGACGCGGGATCGTCTCGTTCTTCGCGTTCGACACCAGACCACGCATACCGGCGATCTGACGCATCTGCATCATGTTGCCTCGCGCACCCGAGTTCACCATCATGAAGATCGGGTTGGTCTTCGGGAAGTTCTCGTTCATCGCCTCGGCGACCTCGTTGGTCGCCTTGGTCCAGATCGCGATGAGTTCCTGCGTGCGCTCGTCCTTGGTGATCAGACCGCGCTCGTACTGCTTCTGGACCTTCTCGTCCTGCGCCTCGTACCCCGCGACGATGGACTTCTTCGCCTCGGGGACGACGACGTCGGAGATGGCGACGGTGACACCGGAACGGGTCGCCCAGTAGTAACCGGCCGACTTCAGGTTGTCGAGGGTCGCCGCGACGATGACCTTCGGGTAGCGCTCGGCCAGGTCGTTGACGATCTGGGAGAGCTGCTTCTTGCCGACCTCGTAGTCGACGAACGGGTAGTCCTCGGGCAGCAGCTCGTTGAAGAGCGCGCGGCCCAGGGTCGTCCGCAGACGGAACGAGTCGCCCTGCTGCCACGCCCGCTCGCCGAGGGCCTCGCCGCCTTCCTCCCCGGCTGGCGGCGTCCAGCCGCGCGGCGGGATGGTGCCGACGGGGAAGCGGATGTCGATCGGCGCCTGCAGCGAGAGCTCACCGGCGTCGAAGGCCATGATCGCCTCGGCGGTGGACGCGAACGAGCGGCCCTCGCCCTTGCCCGCGCGGCCTTCCTTGTCCGTGGTCAGGAAGAACAGACCCAGCACCATGTCCTGGGTCGGCATCGTCACCGGACGGCCGTCGGCGGGCTTGAGGATGTTGTTCGAGGACAGCATCAGGATGCGGGCCTCGGCCTGCGCCTCCGCGGACAGCGGCAGGTGGACGGCCATCTGGTCACCGTCGAAGTCCGCGTTGAACGCGGTGCAGACGAGCGGGTGGATCTGGATGGCCTTGCCCTCGACCAGCTGCGGCTCGAAGGCCTGGATGCCGAGGCGGTGCAGGGTGGGCGCACGGTTCAGCAGCACCGGGTGCTCGGCGATGACCTCTTCGAGGACGTCGTACACGACGGTGCGGCCACGCTCGACCATGCGCTTGGCCGACTTGATGTTCTGCGCGTGGTTCAGGTCGACCAGACGCTTCATCACGAACGGCTTGAACAGCTCCAGCGCCATGTACTTCGGCAGACCGCACTGGTGCAGCTTCAGCTGCGGACCGACGACGATCACGGAACGCGCGGAGTAGTCCACACGCTTGCCGAGCAGGTTCTGGCGGAAGCGGCCCTGCTTGCCCTTGAGCATGTCGCTGAGGGACTTCAGCGGACGGTTGCCGGGACCGGTGACCGGGCGACCGCGGCGGCCGTTGTCGAACAGTGCGTCGACGGCCTCCTGGAGCATGCGCTTCTCGTTGTTCACGATGATCTCGGGCGCACCGAGGTCGAGAAGCCGCTTCAGGCGGTTGTTGCGGTTGATCACACGGCGGTACAGGTCGTTCAGGTCGGAGGTCGCGAAGCGGCCACCGTCCAGCTGCACCATCGGACGCAGGTCCGGCGGGATGACCGGGACGCAGTCCAGGACCATGCCCTTGGGGCTGTTGGAGGTCTGCAGGAACGCGGAGACGACCTTCAGCCGCTTCAGGGCGCGGGTCTTCTTCTGGCCCTTGCCGGTGCGGATGATCTCGCGGAGCTTCTCGGCCTCCTCGTCGAGGTCGAAGGACTCCAGGCGCTTCTGCAGCGCCGCGGCACCCATCGAGCCGTCGAAGTAGGTGCCGAAGCGGTCCCGCAGCTCGCGGTAGAGCAGCTCGTCGCCCTCCAGGTCCTGGACCTTGAGGTTCTTGAAGCGGGCCCACACCTCGTCGAGGCGGTCGATCTCGCGCTGCGCGCGGTCGCGGAGCTGCTTCATCTCGCGCTCGGCGCCCTCGCGCACCTTGCGGCGCACGTCCGCCTTGGCGCCCTCGGCCTCCAGCTCGGCCAGGTCGGTCTCGAGCTTCTTGGCGCGGGCCTCCAGGTCGGAGTCGCGGCGGTTCTCGATCTGCTGCCGCTCGACGGAGACGTGCGCCTCCAGGGAGGGCAGGTCGCGGGTGCGGCGCTCCTCGTCGACGTACGTGATCATGTACGCCGCGAAGTAGATGACCTTCTCCAGGTCCTTCGGGGCGAGGTCGAGCAGGTAGCCCAGGCGGGACGGGACACCCTTGAAGTACCAGATGTGCGTGACGGGGGCGGCCAGCTCGATGTGGCCCATCCGCTCACGACGCACCTTGGCGCGCGTCACCTCGACGCCACAGCGCTCGCAGATGATGCCCTTGAAGCGGACGCGCTTGTACTTGCCGCAGTAGCACTCCCAGTCCCGCGTCGGGCCGAAGATCTTCTCGCAGAAGAGTCCGTCCTTCTCGGGCTTGAGGGTGCGGTAGTTGATGGTCTCGGGCTTCTTGACCTCGCCGTGGCTCCACTGCCGGATGTCGTCAGCGGTGGCCAGGCCGATCCGGAGCTCGTCGAAGAAGTTGACGTCGAGCACTATGCGTCAATCCCTCTCAGGGTTGTTAAGTCTGTGGTCTGAAACGGGGGCCTGGGGGTCGGCGGGGCCTCGCACGGCGGCGAGGCCCCTACCGGACTCCCGTCAGACCTCTTCGACGCTGCTCGGCTCGCGCCGGGACAGGTCGATGCCGAGCTCCTCCGCAGCGCGGAAGACGTCCTCGTCGGTGTCGCGCATCTCGATGGACATACCGTCGCTGGACAGCACCTCCACATTCAGGCAGAGCGACTGCATCTCCTTGATGAGCACCTTGAAGGACTCGGGGATGCCGGGCTCGGGGATGTTCTCGCCCTTGACGATGGCCTCGTAGACCTTCACGCGGCCGGTGACATCGTCGGACTTGATGGTCAGCAGTTCCTGGAGCGCGTAGGCGGCGCCGTAGGCCTCAAGGGCCCACACCTCCATCTCACCGAAGCGCTGGCCACCGAACTGCGCCTTACCACCCAGCGGCTGCTGGGTGATCATCGAGTACGGACCGGTCGACCGGGCGTGCAGCTTGTCGTCGACCAGGTGGTGCAGCTTGAGGATGTACATGTACCCGACGGAGATCGGGTCCGGGAACGGCTCGCCCGAACGGCCGTCGAACAGCCGCGCCTTGCCGGACGGCAGCATCATGCGGTCGCCGTCGCGGTTGGGCAGGGCGTAGTCGAACAGGCCGGCCAGCTCGTCCTCCCGCGCACCGTCGAAGACCGGCGTGGCGACGTTGGTCCGGGCGGGGACGTCGTCGGCGCCGATGGCCTTCAGGCGCTCCATCCACTCCTCGCTGCCCTCGACCTTCCAGCCCTGGGAGGCGAGCCAGCCGAGGTGGATCTCCATGACCTGTCCCGGGTTCATCCGGGACGGGACACCGAGCGGGTTGAGGATGATGTCGACCGGGGTGCCGTCCTCCAGGAACGGCATGTCCTCGATCGGCAGGATCTTGGAGATGACGCCCTTGTTGCCGTGGCGGCCGGCGAGCTTGTCACCGTCGGTGATCTTGCGCTTCTGCGCGACGTAGACGCGGACCAGCTGGTTCACGCCCGGGGGCAGCTCGTCGCCCTCCTCGCGGTCGAACACACGCACGCCGATGACCTTGCCGGTCTCGCCGTGCGGCACCTTCAGCGAGGTGTCACGGACCTCACGGGCCTTCTCACCGAAGATCGCGCGCAGCAGGCGCTCCTCCGGCGTCAGCTCGGTCTCGCCCTTCGGGGTCACCTTGCCGACGAGGATGTCGCCGGCGACGACCTCGGCGCCGATGCGGATGATGCCGCGCTCGTCGAGGTCGGCGAGGACCTCCTCGGAGACGTTCGGGATGTCCCGGGTGATCTCCTCGGGGCCCAGCTTGGTGTCACGGGCGTCGACCTCGTGCTCCTCGATGTGGATCGAGGAGAGGACGTCGTCCTGCACCAGGCGCTGGCTGAGGATGATGGCGTCCTCGTAGTTGTAGCCCTCCCACGGCATGAACGCCACGAGGAGGTTCTTGCCGAGCGCCATCTCACCGTTCTCGGTGGCGGGACCGTCGGCGAGGACCTGGCCCTCGATGAGGCGGTCGCCCTCGTTGACGATGACCTTCTGGTTGACCGAGGTGCCCTGGTTGGAACGGGAGAACTTGGCCAGCCGGTACGTGATGTACGTGCCGTCGTCGTTGGCGGTGGTGATGTAGTCCGCGGAGACCTCCTGGACCACACCGGCCTTCTCGGCCTTGACGACGTCGCCGGCGTCGACGGCGGAGCGGTACTCCATGCCGGTGCCGACGAGCGGGGACTCCGCCTGGATCAGCGGAACGGCCTGGCGCATCATGTTCGCGCCCATGAGGGCACGGTTGGCGTCGTCGTGCTCCAGGAAGGGGATCATGGCGGTCGCGACCGACACCATCTGGCGCGGCGAGACGTCCATGTAGTCCACGTCGGTGCCGGGGACGTAGTCGACCTCGCCGCCGCGGCGGCGGACCAGCACGCGGTTCTCGGCGAAGAGCATCTCCTCCGTCAGCGGCGCGTTGGCCTGCGCGATGACGAAGCGGTCCTCCTCGTCGGCGGTCAGGTAGTCGACCTCGTCGGTGACCCGGCCCTCGACGACCTTGCGGTACGGGGTCTCGATGAAACCGAAGGCGTTGACCCGGCCGTAGGAGGCCAGCGAGCCGATCAGACCGATGTTCGGGCCTTCCGGCGTCTCGATCGGGCACATGCGGCCGTAGTGCGACGGGTGCACGTCGCGGACCTCGAAGCCGGCCCGCTCACGGGAGAGACCACCCGGGCCGAGGGCGTTCAGACGACGCTTGTGCGTCAGCCCCGACAGCGGGTTGTTCTGGTCCATGAACTGGGACAGCTGGCTGGTGCCGAAGAACTCCTTGATGGAGGCGACGACCGGCCGGATGTTGATCAGGGTCTGCGGCGTGATCGCCTCGACGTCCTGCGTCGTCATGCGCTCGCGCACGACGCGCTCCATCCGGGCCAGGCCGGTGCGGACCTGGTTCTGGATGAGCTCGCCGACGCTGCGGATGCGGCGGTTGCCGAAGTGGTCGATGTCGTCGGTCTCGACGATGATCGTCCGGCCGGACTCGGAGGTGGTCTCGGCCTCGCCCGCGTGCAGCTTCACCAGGTACTTGATCGTCGCGATGATGTCCTCGACGGTCAGGACGCCGGCGTCGAGCGCGGTGTCCGTACCCAGCTTCTTGTTGACCTTGTAGCGGCCGACCTTGGCGAGGTCGTAGCGCTTGGGGTTGAAGTACAGGTTCTCCAGCAGCGTCTGCGCGGCCTCGCGCGTGGGGGGCTCGCCCGGGCGCAGCTTGCGGTAGATGTCGAGCAGCGCGTCGTCCTGGCCCTGGGTGTGGTCCTTCTCCAGGGTGGCGCGCATGGACTCGTACTCGCCGAACTCCTCGAGGATCTGCTCGGTCGTCCAGCCGAGCGCCTTGAGCAGGACGGTCACGGACTGCTTGCGCTTGCGGTCGATGCGGACGCCGACCATGTCGCGCTTGTCGATCTCCATCTCCAGCCAGGCACCCCGGGACGGGATGATCTTGGCGGAGAAGATGTCCTTGTCGGACGTCTTGTCGATGCTGGAGTCGAAGTAGACACCCGGCGACCGGACCAGCTGCGACACCACGACACGCTCGGTGCCGTTGATGACGAAGGTGCCCTTGTTCGTCATGAGCGGGAAGTCGCCCATGAAGACCGTCTGGGACTTGATCTCGCCGGTCTCGTTGTTGGTGAACTCGGCCGTGACGAAGAGCGGCGCGGCGTAGGTGAAGTCGCGCTCCTTGCACTCGTCGATCGAGTTCTTCGGCGGCTCGAAGCGGTGGTCGCGGAAGGTCAGCGACATCGACCCGGAGAAGTCCTCGATCGGGGAGATCTCCTCGAAGATCTCCTCGAGGCCGGACTTGGTGGGGACGTCCTGACCGTTCTCGAGAGCCTCCTCGACCCGACTCTGCCAGGCGGTGTTGCCGAGCAGCCAGTCGAAGCTCTCGGTCTGCAGCGCGAGCAGGTTCGGAACCTCGAGAGGCTCCTTGATCTTTGCAAAGGAGATGCGCAGCGGGGCGGTGCTGGCGCCGTTGTTCGTATTCGCGGTCGAGGCAGTGCGCGAGGCGGCCAAGAGGGGGTCCTTCCGAGGGCTCGGACTCACTACGCGCGTACCGGCCCCTCACCCGTACACAGAGACAGAAGTCCCAGGTCGGAGACCATCTGTCGGTCAGTGCTCGAGTGAGGGCAGACCCCTGGTGACGGGCAGGGGACAGCTAACAGGCAGCGCAAAGGGTCAGTGTAGCCACATGGCACACTGATGTCCAGTCCCGATGTACTGAGACTCCCACTGTTCTCAACGCCTGCGGCATGTCTGCCCTCAACGCACGTTGATACTGCCCTCTTCGCCGTCGATCCATGCCTCGGATTCGGATCCTTGTGACGACGCGTCCTGAGAATTGCGCGCTGCGTGCGGTTCGTCAAGGCCCCCCTTGCCCGAACCGGGGCTTCCGGAGACACGACGAAGATCACCTTACCCCTCGCGCTCACAGGTGCAAGGCGGCCCGCGCCGGGCCCCGGGGAACGCCGAAGGGCGACCACCCGGATGGATGATCGCCCTTCGGTGCGCTCGCGTTACAGATCCTGCGGGGCCTGTCTCGCGGTCGCGGAGGTCGCGGAGGTCTTACTTGACCTCGACGGAGGCGCCGGCGCCCTCGAGGGCCTCCTTGGCCTTGTCCGCGGCCTCCTTGTTGACCTTCTCCAGGACGGCCTTCGGGGTGCCGTCGACCAGGTCCTTGGCCTCCTTCAGGCCGAGGGAGGTCAGCTCACGCACGACCTTGATGACCTGGATCTTCTTGTCGCCGGCGCCGGTGAGGACGACGTCGAACTCGTCCTGCTCCTCGACGGCGGCGGCCTCGGCGCCACCGGCGGCACCGGCGACGACGACCGGGGCGGCGGCAGCGGCGGTGACGTCGAACTTCTCCTCGAAGGCCTTCACGAACTCGGAGAGCTCGATGAGGGTCATCTCCTCGAACTGCGCGAGCAGGTCTTCCTGGCTGAGCTTCGCCATGATGGCGGTCCTTCCACTAAATCGGCAGGTGCCGGATGTACTGGATGAGGCGGGCGTACGTCGGCCCGCGTCGGCCTCCGCGTTCGGGCAGCGGGGGCCGGGGTGCGAGCCGAGTTACTCGGCACCGCCCTGCTCGGCCTGCTTGGCGCGCAGCGCGTCCACGGTGCGGACGAGCTTCGACGGCAGCGCCTGGAAGACGGAGGCAGCCTGGGACTGCTTCGCCTTGAAGGCACCGGCCAGCTTGCTGAGCAGAACCTCGCGGGACTCGAGGTCCGCAAGCTTCTTGATCTCGTCGGCGGACAGCGCCTTGCCGTCAAGGACACCGCCCTTGATGACGAGATTCGGGTTTTCCTTGGCGAAGTCACGGAGACCCTTCGCCGACTCCACCGGGTCACCGGTGACGAAGGCGACAGCCGTCGGACCGTTGAACAGGTCGTCCAGCGTCGTGATCCCGGCCTCGTTGGCCGCAATCTTGGTCAGCGTGTTCTTCACCACGGCGTACTGGGCGTTCTCACCGAGTGCAAGACGCAGCTTCCTGGTCTGCGCCACGGTGAGACCCCGGTACTCGGTCAGCACGGCAGCCGACGAGTTGCGGAACTTGTCCGTCAGCTCGGCAACCGCGGCAGCCTTGTCGGGCCTCGCCATAGAGCCTCGGCCTCCTTCCGGGTGATTCGGACCGCGCGGACCCGAAGGAGGACTGGGGTAAAACGAAACGCCCCGGCGCAGGCGCACGGGGCGGACTCGACCGGTCACACACGCGTCACACGTGCACGCCGGGAGTTCTTCCACTGTCACCTGCGCGGGTCGTCCGCATTGTCAGCGGATCCTTCGGCCACCGAGCCCCGGCAGGGGCACGGCAACGACCAGCGGTCTTTGGCTTCCCGAGGAGAGTAAGGGAACGGGCCGCCGTCAGGCAAATCCGCTCGTACGGCACCCGCTCGCGGGGCGGCGAGCCCTCAGGCGCCGCCGTCCTTCATCATCTCGGCGAGGTCGGCGACGTCCCGGGCGGGCGGGGCAGCGACGGTCACCGGCTTGTTGACGTCGAAGAACGTGATCGTCATGTCGAGCGGGCCCTTGTCGGCGTCGCCGCGCATACGGAACCGCTTGGTGTGGTCGTCGCCGTCGACCCACAGGTCCATGGTGAGCCGGTCGACGCCCATCTTCTCGTACTGCTCGATGCTCTTCTGCCGCTTCTCACGGGTGGCCTTGTCGGCCTTGTCGAAGGACTTCTCCAGGGCGTCGAGGGTGACGGTGCCGTTGTAGTGGGTCGTCCGCACGCCCTCGACCGTCTCGCTGCCGACCTTCTTCACGTCCTTGGAGCCGGTGAGGAAGGTGGACTCGGCGGCCGGGTTCTTGCCGGCCTGCCCGCCGCCGAGCTGCTCGCTGTTGAGCTCCCCGTCCGCGCCCGTCGCGGACAGGTCGAACTTGATCCAGCTCTTGCCGTCCGTCTCCTTGGCGGCCTCGGCGCCCCCGCCGATGTACATGGCGCCGTCCACGAGCCGGATCTCCACCTGGCCGTCGTCGGCCCGGTCCTCGGCCGTCATCCGCATGCTCATCGCGAGCGGCTCGACGTTCATCGCCGCCTCGCCGTGCACCCGGCCCGTCTCCGGCACCGTGCCGGTGATCCGGTAGCGGAAGGACGTGATGCCGTCGGAGGACTTCGCGGCCCTGGCGACCGCCGCGGCGGCGGGCTCCATCTCCGGTGACGCGTCCCCCGCGGAGCAGCCGACGGCTCCGGCCAGGAGCAGCGTGGCGACGGCGACGGCGGGTGCGGCAGGCTTCATTGGTTCCCCCCAGGAACGACATGGTCGGTGCACGGCAGCGATGTCATGACCATATCCGCCTTGTTACCGGCTGGTCGCGCCGTTTCCGGCGGACCGCTCGTACCCGTCGCCTTCTTCCCCGCGCGGTCCGCGGCGCCGACGGCCGGCGGGGTCGTCACTGCGGCCCGACGCCGTGGAGGGCGGGGTGAGCCGCTCGCACGGGGACCTCAGGCGCGCTGTGGGCGCTGTGCGCCCTGTGGGGGCTCCCGGAGCAGGCGAACTCGCTCCCTCGGGCCGTCCCGCGGTCTCTCGCGCCGTCCGGGCCCTGTGCGCCGTCACAGCGGCGTTCGCGGCCAGGACGGCGACCAGGCCAGGGCGGGCGGAGGCGGCAGGGACGGCCGAGGCGCCGGTACAGCTGGGCGCCTGGACGGCTGGACGGCTGGACGGCTGGACGGTCTTCTGCAGGGTCGGGAGGATCCGCGGACGGCCGCCGCGCCCGACGAGCGGAAAGGCGCATCGCCTCCCCTCGGTCCCCGCGGCTCCTGACCCCCGTGATCCCCCTGGCCTCCTGGTCTCCACGGCGGCCCGGTGGTGGTGTCCCGCTGAACGGGAACGGGCCCCGCACCCAGAGGGTGCGGGGCCCGTGACCGACTTCGGTGAGCCGTCGGGCTCAGACCGCGGCCGGGTCCTCCTCGGTGAGGAGGTTGCGGGTGCGGTTCGGGTCGATCGGGATGCCGGGGCCCATCGTGGTGGTGATGGCGGCCTTCTTGATGTAGCGACCCTTGGCGGCGGACGGCTTCAGACGGAGGATCTCCTCCAGCGCGGCGCCGTAGTTCTCCACCAGCTTCGAGTCGTCGAAGGACGACTTGCCGATGATGAAGTGCAGGTTCGAGTGCTTGTCGACGCGGAACTCGATCTTGCCGCCCTTGATCTCGGTGACGGCCTTGGTCACGTCGGGGGTGACGGTGCCGGTCTTCGGGTTCGGCATCAGACCACGCGGACCGAGCACGCGGCCGAGGCGGCCGACCTTGCCCATGAGGTCCGGGGTGGCGACGACGGCGTCGAAGTCCAGGCGGCCCTTCGAGACCTCGTCGATCAGCTCGTCGGCACCGACGATGTCGGCGCCCGCGGCACGCGCGGCCTCGGCACGGTCGCCGGTCGCGAAGACCAGGACCCGGGCGGTCTTACCGGTGCCGTGCGGAAGGTTCACGGTGCCACGGACCATCTGGTCGGCCTTGCGCGGGTCGACGCCCAGACGGAAGGCGACCTCGACGGTGGCGTCGAACTTGGTCGTGGAGGTCTCCTTGGCGAGACGGACGGCCTCGAGCGGGGCGTAGAGCTTCTCCCGGTCGACCTTGGCGTCCGCAGCCTTGAGAGCCTTGCTGCGCTTGCTCACTTCTGTCTCCTGTGTTGTGGCTAGGAGTCGTGGTCCGGGCCGAGCAGGCCCCGCCACGTGCTTCTGCTGGGGGTGGTTGGGGTCAGCCCTCGACGGTGACGCCCATCGACCGGGCGGTGCCGGCGATGATCTTCGCGGCGGCGTCCAGGTCGTTTGCGTTCAGGTCGGGCATCTTGGTCTGGGCGATCTCGCGGACCTGCGCCTCGGTGATCTTGGCGACCTTGGTCTTGTGCGGCTCGCCGGAGCCCTTGTCCACACCCGCAGCCTTGAGGATCATCTTCGCGGCCGGCGGCGTCTTGGTGATGAAGGTGAAGGAGCGGTCCTCGTAGACCGTGATCTCCACCGGCACGACCCAACCGCGCTGCGACTCGGTCGCGGCGTTGTAGGCCTTGCAGAACTCCATGATGTTGACGCCGTGCTGACCCAGCGCCGGGCCGACCGGCGGGGCCGGGTTGGCTGCGCCGGCCTGGATCTGGAGCTTGATGAGCCCCGTGACCTTCTTCTTCTTGGGAGGCATGCTCTCTCCGGGTCCTTACTGAGAGGTTGAGTACCGTCTGCGCCATTCGGATGCATGATCCCGCAGATGGCATACCGCACAACGATAGCCGCCAGCACCCCGCGGCACGAAATCGGCCAGGTCAGAGAGAGCGCCGGGGGTGCGCACCGACCCCGGCCACGGTCATCCGCGACCGGGGGCGCGCGGCGCCCCGGACGGTCCTCGGCCCAGGTCGCGCGGGCCCGTACGCCACGGACGCACCACGGCACCCGCTCGCCGGTACGGCCGCACCGCACGGCCGCACCGGCAGCCGCGGACGCGTTCCGCCGCGGGGCGGGAAGGTGACCGCCTCCGGCAGGCGCCCGGACGGGCGCCGGGGCGGCCCCGGGACGCGGCAGAGCCCCTGCCCGGCGGTTTCCCGCCGGGCAGGGGCTCTGCCGGATGATCGCGAAGCTAGTTCTTCTGGATCTGGTCGAAGGACAGCTCGACCGGCGTCTCGCGGCCGAAGATCTCCACCAGGCCCTTGACCTTCTTGGAGTCGGGGTTGATCTCGTTGATCGTCGCCTGGAGCGTGGCGAAGGGGCCGTCGGTGACGGTGACCGAGTCGCCGACCTCGAAGTCCAGCACCTGGACCTCGACCTTGCGCTGCGGCGCCGGCTTGCCCTCGGCCTCCGCGGCCTCGCGGGCGGCCTTCTCCTCGGCCTCCGGGGCGAGCATCTTGACGATCTCGTCCAGCGTCAGCGGGTACGGGTCGTAGGCGTTGCCCACGAAACCGGTGACACCGGGGGTGTTGCGGACGACGCCCCAGGACTCGTTCGTGAGGTCCATCCGGACCAGGACGTAGCCCGGCAGCTTGTTCTGCTTGATCGTCTTGCGGTCGCCGTTCTTGATCTGGACGACCTCTTCCTGCGGCACCTCGGCCTGGAAGATGTAGTCCTCGACGTTCAGCGAGACGGCGCGCTGCTCCAGGTTGGTCTTCACGCGGTTCTCGTAGCCGGCGTAGGTGTGGATGACGTACCACTCGCCGGGCAGGGTGCGCAGTTCATCACGCAGGGCCTGGACGGGGTCGACCGGCTCGGCCTCCTCCGCCTCTTCGACCTGGTCGACGGCGTCCTCGGCACCCTCGGTGCCCTCGGCCGTCTCCTCGGTGTGCAGCGCGGCCTCCTCGGCGGGCTTGCCCGCCTCGGCGTCGGCAGCCTCGACCTCGTCCAGGTCCTCGTCCGCGCCCTCGACGATGTCGAGCTCGTCGTCGACGGACTCGACGTCCTCCGCGCGAGGCTCGACGGCGTCGTTCAGGTTCTGGTCAGACACGGTGGCTGCTTCTTCCTGGATACAGAGGGGTGGAACACGCGAAACGGGCGCCGGATACCTCGGCGCCCTTCGCTCTCGGCTCAGCCGAAGACGTACTTGGCCGCGTGGCTGAGCCCATAATCGATCACGGTCACCAGGGCGATCATGACGGCGACGAAGAAGATCACCACTGTCGTGTACGACGTCAGCTGGTTCCGCGTCGGCCAGACCACCTTGCGGAGTTCCGCGACGACCTGTCGGTAGAAGAGCGCGAGGCGCTTCAGCGGGCCCTTCTTGGCGCGCTTACCGCCCTTGCGGGTCTTCTTCGACTCCGGCGCCTCATCCTGGGCATCAGGCGTGTCGATGGAGCCCACGGCGTCCGCCATTCGTCCTCACCTGATCCCGGGTCGTGGCCGTGCCGCGCCCGGTCTGAGCCGCACGGCGGTGCATTGCTGTACGTACATGCGCACACATCCTGGCGAAGGTGTGTGTAGCAGGGCCGGAGGGACTTGAACCCCCAACCGCCGGTTTTGGAGACCGGTGCTCTACCAATTGAGCTACGACCCTTTGTGTGTCCCCCAACGTACCGCATCCGGTCGGGTGCTTGGTGTGCACCGACTGGGGCACGGCTGCCGAAGGCCAACGAGGTGAGAGTGTACGTGGTCCGAAGCGCCCCGTCGAACAGAAAGGGCCCGTGAGGGCCCCGGAAGCGCAAGATCGGCGGGAAAGGGAGGGAAGATCAGCCAGGCCGGGGCGGGGTTCCGGACTGTTGTTCGCTCCTGTCCCCTGTGCTGTTCAGTCTGTGAAACCCGCGTGCCGGGCTCGTTTCCGGTCTGAAACCATGGGCGGCATGAGCGCTGCAACCCCTCCCACCGAGCGCCGGGTATCGGCCCGCATCGGCGCGATCTCCGAGTCCGCCACCCTCGCCGTGGACGCCAAGGCCAAGGCTCTGAAGGCCGCCGGACGGCCGGTGATCGGCTTCGGCGCGGGCGAGCCCGACTTCCCGACCCCCGACTACATCGTCGAGGCGGCCGTCGAGGCCTGCAAGAACCCGAAGTACCACCGCTACACCCCGGCGGGCGGCCTGCCCGAGCTGAAGGCCGCGATCGCCGCGAAGACGCTGCGTGACTCGGGCTACGAGGTCGACCCCACCCGGATCCTCGTCACCAACGGCGGCAAGCAGGCCATCTACGAGGCCTTCGCCGCCATCCTGGACCCGGGCGACGAGGTCATCGTCCCGGCCCCGTACTGGACGACCTACCCGGAGTCGATCCGCCTGGCCGGCGGTGTCCCGGTCGAGGTCGTCGCCGACGAGACGACCGGCTACCGGGTGGGCGTGGAGCAGCTGGAGTCCGCCCGCACCGAGAACACGAAGGTGCTTCTCTTCGTGTCGCCGTCGAACCCGACCGGCGCCGTCTACACCCGCGAGCAGATCGAGGAGATCGGCCGCTGGGCGGCGGAGAAGGGGCTGTGGGTCCTCACGGACGAGATCTACGAGCACCTCGTCTACGGCGACGCCGCGTTCCACTCGCTGCCGGTGGTCGTGCCCGAACTGGCCGACAAGTGCATCGTCGTCAACGGCGTCGCCAAGACGTACGCCATGACGGGCTGGCGCGTGGGCTGGGTCATCGGCCCGAAGGACGTCGTCAAGGCCGCCACGAACCTCCAGTCGCACGCCACCTCCAACGTGTCCAACGTCGCCCAGGTCGCCGCGCTGGCCGCGGTCTCCGGCGACCTGTCGGCCGTGGAGCGGATGCGCGAGGCCTTCGACCGGCGGCGCCGGACCATCGTGCGGATGCTGAACGAGATCGACGGCGTGCTCTGCCCGGAGCCCGAGGGCGCGTTCTACGCCTACCCGTCGGTCAAGGGCCTGCTCGGCAAGGAGCTCCGCGGCAAGCGCCCGCAGAACACCGTCGAGCTGGCCGCGCTCATCCTGGAGGAGGCCGAGGTCGCGGTCGTACCGGGTGAGGCGTTCGGCACCCCGGGCTACCTGCGCCTGTCGTACGCGCTCGGTGACGAGGACCTCGTCGAGGGCGTGAGCCGCCTCCAGAAGCTGCTGGCGGAGGCCAGGGACTGACGTCCCCCGGACCCGTACGGGCCGGTGTCCCCTTCCCGGGGCACCGGCCCCTTCGTTTGTGCGAGCAAGGCCACGTTCGGGGAATGCGCTACCGGGACCGCCCGGGCATGCGGCAGGATCCTGGGATGGAGCGTGTACGTGATCTCTCTGGGCTGCCGAAGGCCCACCTGCACCTGCACTTCACCGGATCGATGCGGCCGGGAACCGTGCTGGAACTCGCCGACAAGTACGGCGTGCGCCTGCCGGAGGCCCTGACCGAGGCACTGACCGGCGGGGAGCCGCCGCGGCTGCGGGCGACGGACGAGCGGGGCTGGTTCCGCTTCCAGCGGCTGTACGACGCGGCGCGCTCCTGCCTGCGCGAACCCGAGGACCTCCAGCGGCTGGTCCGGGAGGCCGCGGAGGAGGACCTGGCGGACGGCTCGGGCTGGCTGGAGATCCAGGTCGACCCGACGTCGTACGCGCCCCGGATGGGCGGTCTGATCCCCACACTGGAGATCATCCTCGACGCCGTGGAGAGGGCGAGCCGCGACACGGGGCTGGGCATGCGGGTCCTTCTCGCCGCGAACCGCATGAAGCACCCCCTGGACGCGCGCACCCTGGCCCGGCTCGCGGTGCGCTACGCCGATCGGGGCGTGGTGGGCTTCGGGCTGTCCAACGACGAACGCCGCGGCATGGCCCGGGACTTCGACCGCGCCTTCCACATCGCCCGGGAGGGCGGGCTGCTGTCCGCACCCCACGGCGGCGAGCTGACGGGGCCGTCGTCGGTGCGGGACTGCCTGGACGACCTGCATGCCCACCGGGTCGGGCACGGCGTGCGGGCCGCGGAGGACCCCCGCCTGCTGCGGCGCCTCGCCGAGCGCGGGGTGACGTGCGAGGTGTGCCCGGCCTCCAACGTGGCCCTGGGGGTGTACGAGAAGCCGGAGGACGTGCCGCTGCGCACCCTGTACGAGGCGGGCGTGCCGATGGCGCTGGGCGCGGACGACCCGCTGCTGTTCGGCTCCCGGCTGGCGGCGCAGTACGAGATCGCCCGCCGGCACCACGGCTTCACCGACGAGGAGCTCGCCGAGCTGGCCCGCCAGTCGATCCGGGCTTCGGCGGCACCGGACGGCGTGCGGGACAAGCTGCTGTCGGGCGTGGACGACTGGCTGGCCGGCTGAGAGGGTGCCCGCGGGCGCTCACTGCTGGGACACGAGGGCGATGACGAGCGGAAGCGTCTGGCGGTCGAAGATCTGGTCTCCCAGCCGGCCACCCACGAGGTTTCCGTTGACCTCCATGCCGGGCGTGCCGGAAACCCCCGAGGCCTCGAAGGCCTCCTCGGACGCGGTCACGAAGTCGCCGTACTTCATGCCGCGGACGGCCGCGTCGAACTCCGCGCCGCGCAGGCCCTCGATCTCGGAGGCCGTCTCCAGCAGGAACGCGTCGGTGTAGCCGTCGGCGGACTCCTCGGGCTGGTGGGCGAAGAGCAGGTCGTGGTACTCGACGAACCTCCCCGCCTCCAAGGCGGCGCGCAGGGCGTTGGCGGCCCTGTGGGAGCCTTCGCCGACGAGTCTGTCGTCGAGGAACGAAGCCAGCGTGTACTCGACCCGGACATCGCCGGCCAGGACCATCTCACGCAGCTGGCGGCCGCCGCCCCCGGTCTCGAACTCCTCGCAGACCGGACAGCGCATGTCCTCGTACAGGTGCACCACGGTCCTGGCCCGTGCGGAGCCCACGAGCACGGTGGCACCGTCCGGCGCCAGGCTCTCGGCGATGTCCTCGTCCTTCCCGTACGCCGGCGCGAAGGAACTCCCCCCGCCCGGTGCCGCGTGGCGAGCACCGCATCCCGTGGCGAGCCCTGCTGCCAGTGCCGCCGCGACCACCGCGGCCGCCCCCCGGCGTACCCATCCCCCTGACACGAAGCCGCCCCTCTCGTGACGTCGTCGACATGACCGGGCGACCCTATGTGATCTTCGTGCACCGGTGCCATCCGATTGCCCGTGCGCCGGGAACCCGACCGACGTGGGCCTCGTCCCGGGATCTTGGAGCGGGACATCCGGGGCCCACCGGCCGGGAGGACCGGGTCAGGAAGACAGGCTGACGCCCACCGTCACCGGCTCGTTGACCAGCGTGATGCCGAAGGCACTGTGGACGCCGGCGACGACCTCGCGGGCCAGGGCGAGGAGGTCCTCGGTCGTGGCGCCACCCCGGTTGGTCAGGGCGAGGGTGTGCTTGGTCGAGATGCGGGCCGGGCCGGTGCCGTAGCCCTTGGTGAAGCCCGCCCTGTCGATCAGCCAGGCCGCGGAGGTCTTGGTGTGACCGGTTCCCGCGGGGTACGCGGGCGGTTCGGCGCCGGCGCCGAGCCGGTCGTGGACGCGGGCGCGGAACGCGGCGAAGTCGGCGTCCGTGAGGATCGGATTGGTGAAGAAGGAGCCGGCCGACCAGGTGTCGTGGTCCTCCGGATCCAGGACCATGCCCTTTCCGGCGCGCAGCTTCAGGACCGTCTCGCGTGCGTCGGAGAGCGGGACCCGGTCTCCGGGCTCCACACCGAGCACGCGGGCCGTCTCGGCGTACCTGATCGGCGCCGAGAGGCCGTCCGCGTCCTCCAGACCGAAGCGGACGCGCAGGACGACGTAACGGTCGGGGTCGGCCTTGAAGCGGCTGTGGCGGTAGGAGAAGGCGCAGTCGGCGTTGGTGAGGGTGACCGTCCGGCGGGCGCGGCGGTCGTAGGCGATCACCTCGGTGATCGTGGCGGAGACCTCCTGGCCGTACGCCCCCACGTTCTGGATCGGGGTCGCGCCGGCGGAGCCGGGGATGCCGGCCAGGCACTCGATGCCGGCCAGGCCCGCCTGCACGGTACGCGCGACGGCGTCGGTCCAGATCTCGCCGGCGGCGAGTTCCAGGCTGGTCCCGGTCAGTGCGAAGCCCGTGGTGGCGACGCGCAGGGCGGTGCCGTCGAAGCCCTTGTCGCCGATGACCAGGTTCGAGCCGCCGCCGATGACGAGCAGCGGCGTCCGGGCGGCGTCGGCCTCACGGACTGCGTCGACGACCTCGGCGTCGGTGGTCGCCGTGATCAGCCGGGTGGCGGGGCCGCCCAGCCGGAAGGTGGTCAGCGGGGCGAGGGGGGCGTCGTGGAGTTCCTGCACGCGCCAAGACTACGAGACGGGTGGTCCGCGGCGGCCGGTGCGGGTGGGCGGGGGCCGGTCGGTGTCGCCCCCGTGCGCCGCACGGTGCGACTGCGCGGCCGGGCCGCCCGCCAGCGGCGCGGCGCGGCGGCACGTACGGGTCCACGTACGGGTCCACGTACGGGTGCGGGGCGGGTGCGGACGCTCGGGCTCTGCCTCGGCCGGCGGGAGCGGGATCCGGGTGCGGCTTCGGGTTCCGCAGGGGGAGCGTGGGCGGACTCGGGGGCGGGGTCGGGTGCCGTAGCCGGACGCGTGGGTGGGCTCGGGTGCCGGAGGGCCGAGCGTCGGCGGCTCCGGGAGTCTCGGGTGCCTCCGAGCAAGCGGTCCGCCGCGTCCGCTTCACTTCAGGCGCCGTACCGCCTCCTCCCACGGCAACGGAAGACGATCGGCCGGCGTCGTCCAGGAGGCGAACCTCACGTCCTTCATCTCCCCGGCCAGTCCCTGCGAGGTCGGTGCGTGGGTGCCGGAGCGGGCGAAGGCCTTCAGCGCCTCCGCCGACTCCCAGGCGGACAGCGTCCAGAACGTCCGCTTCAGCGGCTGTGCCCTCAGCGACGCCCCGTACGCTCCGGGCGCCCGGCCGACCTGCCGCCACACCCCCGCCGTACGCGTGAGGAAGCGGAGCGCGCCGAGGACGGTGCGGGTCTCGAAGCGGGAGGCGAAGACGTGGACGACGGCGTCCCGGGGCGGGGTGTTCGGCACGGTCCAGGGGAGGGTGGGCATCTCGGACTCCTGCGGGTGGGGTCGCGGTCAGTGGGAGGCGTTCTGGACGAGGGCCGCCTCGGGCGCCGGCGCGGCCTCCGCCGTGGTGCGGCCGCCCGTGCGCAGGGCGGGGATCAGCAGGGCCGCGACACCGGCGAGGGCGACCACGGCAGAGCCGGTGACCAGCGCGGGCCGGAGGCCGTCGACGAAGGCCTCGCCGGATTCGTAGCCGCCCCGGGCAGAGAAGATCGACGACATGACGGCGATGCCGAGTGCGCCGCCGACCTCGCGCAGGGCGTTGTTGGCGCCGGAGGCGATGCCCTGCTCGGCCGGGCGGACGCTGGACATGACCAGGTTGGAGGCCGGCGCGAAGAACAGGGCCATGCCGATGCCACTGATGATCAGGCCGGGCAGCTGGCCGGCGTAGGAGGTGTCGGTCGCGGCCACGGAGGCCAGGTAGCCGAGGCCGGCCGCCTGGAGGAACAGGCCGGTGGCGACGACGGGGCGACCACCGACACGGTCGGAGAGGATGCCGGCGATCGGCGCGACGAGCATCGGCATACCGGTCCACGGCAGCATGCGCAGCCCCGCCTGGGTGGGCGAGTAGCCGAGGACGCCCTGCATGTACTGACTGAGCAGGAAGATCGAGCCGAACATGCCGAGGAACATCAGCAGGCTCGCCGCGTTGATGCCGGAGAAGGCGCGGGAGCGGAACAGCCGCATCGGCAGCATGGGGTTGGCGGCGCGTGAACCGTGCAGGACGAAGGCGAAGAGCAGGGCACCGCCCGCGAACAGGCCGGTCAGCACCAGGGCGCTGGTCCAGCCGTCGGCCGGGCCGCGCACCAGTCCGTAGACGATGCCGAACAGACCGCCGCTGGCGAGCAGGGTGCCGGGGATGTCGAGCGGGGCGCCGGTGCCGTGGGACTCGGCGAGGCGCAGCCGGGCGAGGGGCAGCAGGGCGACACCGAGCGGAACGTTCAGCCAGAAGATCCAGTGCCAGGAGATGTGCTCGGTGAGGCTGCCACCGATGAGGGGTCCGGAGGCGACCGCGAGGCCGTTCACCGCGCCCCAGATGCCGTACGCCATACCGCGCTTGGCCGCGGGGACGGCGGCGGTGAGCAGGGTGAGCGTCAGTGGCATCATCACGGCGGCTCCCACTCCCTGGACCGCACGGGCCGCGATGAGGGAGCCGATGCCGGGCGCCAGGGCGGCGGCCGCGGAGGCACCGGTGAAGATGACGAGACCGACCTGGAACAGTCTGCGGCGGCCGAAGCGGTCACCGAGGGCCGCGCCGAACATCAGCAGGACGGCGAAGGTGAGCGTGTAGGCGCTGACGGTCCATTCCAGGTCGTCCAGGGCACCGCCGAGGTCCTCGCGGATGGAGGGCAGGGCGGTGGTGACGACGAGGTTGTCGAGGGCCGCCATGAATCCGGCGACGCTGGTGATGACGAGGGCCCATGCGGCTCCCCCGCGTGGTGCGGTTGGCTGTGACATCTCTCCCCCAGAGAGCGCTGATGACCTTGATTAGTTATTGATTACTAACTTTTTGGGACACAGAAAGGCGCTCGTTCCGCACCCCTGCCCCCCCTACCGCTCGCACGACCGCGGGCCCACGCCACCGCACGCCCGCCGCCCGCGCTCCTCCTTCGGCCCGTCCGGCAGCCGGGCCGACGAGTACACGCCCTCCCACACCCGGTGGTCGGGCGGGAAACCCATGGCCACCAGGCAGTTGATGAGCATGCCGTACGCCATGAAGGTCGTCGTCTCGTCGACGTCCGCCCCCAGCGGCAGGTGGACCGTGTCCCACAGCCGCATCCAGCCGGCCCGCACGGACTCACCGAACTCACGGTCGCCCTCCGCCTCCGCGGCGCCCACGGCGACGTACATCTGCATCTGCATCATCAGCCGCTCGGGCTGCTCCGCGATGACCTTGGTGTACGCGTTCGCCATGGCATGCAGGGCCTCTTCGCCGTGCAGCCCCTCGGCGGCCTGCTCGAAGGTCCGGATGGTGTCCTCCACGCAGCGTTCGGCCACCGCGAGGAAGATCGCCTTCTTTCCGGGGAAGAGCCGGAAGAGGTACGGCTGCGAGACGCCGACCCGCTTGGCGATCGCCTCGGTCGAGGTGCCGTGGTAGCCGCCTCGCGCGAACTCGGCGGTCGCTGCCCGGACGACACTCTCACGCCGCTCTTCTGCGCTCATCCTGACCATGAGACATAAGTTAGTACTCAATCACTAACTTCGTCAAGGGCTCCCGCACGGGGGCATGCGCCGGGGGACTCAGGGCCGGTGGCGGGCGAGGGGCGCCTCTCGGCGGAGGACGCCCACCCCGCCTTTCCACAGGACCGGCGGGGGGGGGCTTCAACCAGCCCGCCGATCAGTCGGTCCGTCGTCCGCCGGCCCGTCTCTCGGCCCGCCGGTTCACCCGTTCGCCGGCCTGCCGGTCTGCCGGTCTGCCGGTCTGCCGGTCTGCCGGTCTGCCGGTCTGCCGGTCTGCCGGTCAAGCCAGTCGGACGACCGCCCGCGACATCCCCAGCACCTTCTGCCCGCCGCTGGTCACGGTCAGGTCCACGCGGACGGTGTTGTCGTCGAGCTTGGCCGCGACCTTGCCGCCGACCTCGATCACGGCCCCCTGGTCGTCATCGGGGACGACGACCGGCTTGGTGAAGCGCACGCCGTACTCGACGACCGCGCCCGGGTCGCCCGTCCAGTCGGTGACGACCCGGACCGCCTCGGCCATGGTGAACATGCCGTGGGCGATGACGTCCGGGAGGCCGACCTCCTTGGCGAACCTCTCGTTCCAGTGGATCGGGTTGAAGTCCCCGGAGGCACCCGCGTACTGGACCAACGTGGCACGCGTCACGGGGAAGGAACGGGCGGGCAGTTCCGTGCCGACCTCGACGTCGTCGTAAGCGATCTTCGCGGTCATGTGGTTCTCAGCCCTGCCCTTCGTCCGGGTCCGCCGCGCGGGCGACCAGCTTGGTCCAGGCGGTCACGACGTGCTCGCCGGCCTCGTCGTGGACCTCTCCACGAACGTCCAGGATGTCGTTGCCGGCCATCGACTTGACCGCCTCGATGGTGGAGGTGACGGTGAGCCGGTCCCCCGCGCGCACCGGGCGGGTGTAGGCGAACTTCTGGTCTCCGTGCACCACGCGGCTGTAGTCGAGGCCGAGCTGCGGGTCCCGGATGACCACCCCGGCCGCCTTGAAGGTGATCGCGAAGACGAAGGTCGGCGGGGCCACGACGTCGGGATGGCCGAGTGCCTTGGCGGCCTCCGGGTCCGTGTACGCCGGGTCGGCGTCCCCCACCGCTTCCGCGAACTCACGGATCTTCTCGCGCCCCACCTCGTAGGGCTCGGTGGGCGGGTAGCTCCGCCCGACGAAGGACTGGTCGAGCGCCATGGCCCGGCACCTCCTGGTGTCTGCTGTGAACGTCCGGCGGACGACTTGACCGCCTGCCCGAACCGGCGGGTAACCGGCACGGAAACGACACGAGGCCGCCCCCGAACTGCGGGGGCGGCCTCGTGTACGAGCCTGAATCAGCGCGTTTCGCGGTGCGCGGTGTGCGCGTTGCAACGCGGGCAGTGCTTCTTCATTTCGAGCCGGTCGGGGTTGTTCCGCCGGTTCTTCTTGGTGATGTAGTTCCGCTCCTTGCACTCCACGCAGGCCAGCGTGATCTTCGGGCGGACGTCGGTGGCAGCCACGTGAGTGCTCCTTGACGAACGGGTAGGCTATTTCAACGCAAGAAAGAGTAGCCGATCGACGGACCGACCCACCAATCGGCTACTGCGAGTAGCGGTGACCGGACTTGAACCGGTGACACAGCGATTATGAGCCGCTTGCTCTACCGACTGAGCTACACCGCTGCGGATCGATCAGAACCCACCTCGCGGCGGGAACCTCTCTCACCAGAGCCCCAAAACGGAATCGAACCGTTGACCTTCTCCTTACCATGGAGACGCTCTGCCGACTGAGCTATTGGGGCGAGCGATGAAGACATTACACGGTCGCCCGCCGTTCGCCCAAATCCGTATCCCGCACCCTCACCGGCGGCGCCCCGGAGCCTTCCCACCGGCCTCGGCCGCACCGCCCGAACGGCGGACCACACCGGTACGACTATTGCGCTCCTCCGCTACGGGGGCGGGCCTCAGCCCTAGGCTCGACCGCTGTGTGATCTTGCACCGCAGCCCGGCCCGGCCCCGACCGCGCCAGGGCGGGCCGGGTGCGATCCGAGCACCCGACGACCACCGCACGACAGCCGGACGCCGTCCCCACGACAGGCCCGAGCCCCTGGAGCGCGATGCCCGACAGCCAGCAGCAGCCGCCCCACGCGACGCCGCCCCCCTCGGGCCCGGCCCACCCCTCCCCCCTGCTGCTGAGCGGGGCGCGGCTCACCGACGGCCGCCGGGTGGACGTACGACTGGGCGCCGGGCGCATCGTGGCGGTGGGCACCGCCGGGAGCCTGGCCGCCGGAGGCGCCCGCGGCGGCGCACGCGTGGACCTCAGCGGCTTCCTGCTCCTGCCGGCACCCGCGGAACCGCACGCCCACGCCGACACCGCGCTGTCGGCGGACCTCGGCGGACCGGCCCCCTACGATGCGCACGACGTCCAGCGCCGGGCCACCGAGGCCGCGCTGCTGCAACTCGGGCACGGCGCGACCGCCCAGCGCGCGCACGTGCGTGTGGGCGACGTCCAGGGGCTCGGCGCGCTGGCCGCGGTCCTGCAGGCGCGGCGAGCACTGCGCGGGCTCGTGGAACTCTCGGCGGTGGCGATGCCGCGCGTGCTGACCGGGGCGGCCGGGGCGGACGGGCTCGCCATGCTGCGGGACGCGATGAAGATGGGCGCCTCCGTGGTGGGCGGCTGCCCGGACCTGGACCCGGACCCCACCGGCTATGTCGAGGCCGTCCTGGAAATCGCCTCCGAACACGGCTGCCCGGTCGACCTGCACACCGACGCCGCCGATCCGGCACGTCTCGCGCGCGTGGCCGCGATGGCCGGCGGTCTGCGGCCCGGTGTGACCATCGGACCGTGCGGCGGCCTGGACCGGCTGCCCGCAGACATCGCCGGGCGCACCGCCGACCAGCTGGCCGCCGCCGGCGTCTCCGTGGTCTGCCTGCCGCAAGGCGGCTGCGGGAGCGCGGAGGAGCGGGACACGGCGCCCGTACGGCTCCTGCGCGGCGCGGGCGTGCACCTCGCAGCGGGCAGTGGCGCCCTGCGGGACTCCGGCAACCCCGTGGGCCGCGGCGACCCCCTGGAGGCCGCGTACCTGCTCGCCTCACGCGAGGGACTGCGCCCCGACGACGCCTACGACACCGTCAGCTCCGCCGCACGGGCCGCCATGGGTCTGCCCGAGGTACGGGTGGAGGCGGGTTTCCCCGCCGAGCTGCTGGCCGTGCGGGGCGACCGGCTCTCCGGGGCGCTCTCCCTGGCGTACAGCCGGGTCGTCGTCCACCGGGGGCGCGTGGTGGCGCGCACCAGCGCTGTACGGGAGTTCTGCGACTCGGCCGCAGCGGTGGAACTGGGGTTGCCGCGCCAGGGGCGCAAGGAGCTGTCGTGACAGCACCCCGATCACAGCGCCCGGCCGCCCGGCTTCGTGCGCCGTGCACGGCGCGCACGCCGCGGGTGCCGTGACTGCGCCAGGGGTCGGGGACACCGGGCGCGCGCCGCTGGCGCGCGGGCCGTTGCGCGAGGCGCGGGACCGGCTTGCGACGGTGTCCGCACTCGTCGGTGAGGCGAAGAGGCATGGCGCGCGACGGGGGCGCGCGGGACGTGCAGGACGGCACGCTCCCACCGAAGGGACGGCGCACGGCAGGTCAAGGGTGCCGTTTCACGCGCCGTGCACGAACCGGAAGCGCGTCGCCGGCATCATGCGGCGGATACAACGCCACGGGCGTACGGTCAAAGACATGCGCATTGTCATCGCTGGTGGTCATGGTCAGATCGCGCTGCGGCTGGAGCGTCTGCTCGCCGCGCGCGGGGACGAGGTCGCAGGCCTGATCCGCAAGGCCGAACAGGGCGCCGACCTGCGGGCGGCCGGCGCCGAACCGGTGCTGCTGGACCTGGAGTCGGCGTCCGTGGAAGAGGTCGCGGCGTATCTGCAGGGTGCGGACGCGGCCGTCTTCGCCGCGGGTGCGGGCCCGGGCAGCGGGATCGCGCGCAAGGACACGGTCGACAAGGGCGCGGCCGTGCTGTTCGCGGACGCGGCGGTCCGGGCGGGTGTACGGCGCCTCGTGATCGTGTCGTCGATGGGCGCGAACGCCCGGCACCAGGGCAACGAGGTCTTCGACGTGTACCTGCGGGCCAAGGGCGAGGCCGACGACCATGTGCGCGGCCTGGACCTTGACTGGACGATCCTGCGCCCCGGTTCGCTCACGAACGACGCCGGCACCGGGCTGGTCCGCCTGGAAGCTCGCACCGGCCGCGGCCCGATCCCCCGCGACGACGTGGCCGCCGTCCTCGCCGAGCTGGTCGACAGCACGGCGACAGCCGGACTGACCCTTGAACTGGTCGGCGGCTCGACTCCGGTCTCGGTGGCGGTGAAGTCGGTGGCGGGGAACTGACCCTGACGGTTCGACGGCCCCGAGGGCGGCACCGTCTCCGTGACGCGCCTCGCTGCGGGGCAGTACACGGCCCAGCCCGGACCCGTCGGACGGTCGCCCCGCAGGCCCGCCGGCCCGCCGGCCCACCTGGCCGTGTGGCCGTGTGGCCGTCCACCGGTTCACCGGTTCACCCGTTTGCCCGTTTGCCCGTTTGCCCATCGGAACGGTCAGCCGGCCGAGGGACCGTCAAACGACGCACCCGTCCAAGCCCGGCTGCGCCGCGCCCGGTTGGGCGGCGGACCTCCCGGACCGGCGCAGACGACGGCGCCCCGCTCCCGCGGGACCGGGCGGGACGTCCGGGGCGGAGACCGCGGGCTCGCGAAGACGACGGCCCGCGAGGACAGCGGCCCGCCCAGGGCATGCGGGTGGTGTCCGCGGCGGCTGGACGCGCGGTCGGCGTGCCCCGGTGCGCCACTCGTGTATCCCTGCGCGCGCGGCGCCCGGCCCGCCGCGCGCATACGCCGTGACCTCCATAGCATCCCAACGTGGCCCACACTTTCGACGAACTCGTGGAAAAACAGCGTGCGGCGAACGAGGCGCACGCGCGCGTGCTGGAGCTGCGCGACACCTTCGGCGCCCCGACGACGTCGGCCTGGACCGGCGAGCAGCACGGCACGTACGAGACCGCCTGGCGCGCCTGGCGCGACCTCGCGCGGGAGGCACAGGGATCGGTCACCGAGTACGCCAAGGGTGAGGGCAAACCCCGCAACGAGGTCGAGGCGGAAGTGAAGAGGACGGCCCAGGAGCCCCCCACCGGCGAAGCATGACGCCGGTCCGGCCCGGACACGGCACCGATCCGACACGACACGGCACCCCGCAGCGGCCACGATCAGCGCCCTGCGTCCTACCGGCGGCCCACGCCCTCCAGGCCGATCCCCCGAGCGGGCTCGGACCCGCCACACCCGCGCCAGGCCCTGACACACCGAGGCGGGGAACAGCCGGCGGACCCGCCCGCCGTGCGGAGGGCATCACCCACAGCGCGGTTCCTCGGCTCACAGCGGCCTCTCCCCGACCTGCACCTGGGCGGCAGGCGACTCCACCGTGTCGTCGAGCCGGTCGACGAAGAGCATCGCCACGTCGTCCGCCAGGTCGTTCTCGGTGTGGCGGAGCAATTCCTGGTGCAGTTGTTCCAGGAATTCCGAAGGCGTGGCGTCGGGGCGTATCCCCTCCATGGCCGCGGGTAGATCGAAGAATTCGCCGGTGCGGTCCCGGGCCTCTATCACGCCGTCGGTATACAGCAGCAGACGGTCGCCGGGGAGAAAGGAATAGCTCTCGGCTTTGGGCGGAGAGCCGGTGACGAGGTCTTCCAGTCCGACCGGCGGCAGGGGCGAGGCCGGCATCAGCGCCCTCGCCCTGCCCTCATGCAGCAGCAGCGGCGGCGGATGCCCTCGGTTGACGAGCTGCACCACGGGCTCGTCCGGAATCTGCGCGATGAGCACCGTGGTGAACCCTTCCAGCAGAACTTCCTGCTCGAAGGCGCCCGGCACGGCGACCTCCCGGCGCAGGGCAGCCGCACAGCGGTTCATGACCTCCACCGGCTCGACCTCGTAGTGCACGGCCTCCCGAAACGCGCCCACGGCCACGGCCACGGCTCTCACCGCGGACAGCCCCTTGCCCCGCACATCCCCCACGATCATCCGGACGCCGTACCGCGTCTGCACGGCCTCGTACAGATCACCGCCCACCTGTGCGCCCGTCCCGGCCGCGAGGCAGAGGCTTGCTGCCCGCACCGGACCCATCCGCTCGGGTATGGGCCGCAGCACCACCTCCTGGGCCGCCACGGCGATCCGGCGAACCTGATCGAGCTCTCTCTGCCGGCGCGACTGCATGGCGCGGCTGGTGATGAACCCGGCCACGGACACCAGGGCCAGGGCCAGGAAGTTGGTGTAGACCTGCAGGGTGCCCCAGGCGTCGTTGTGGGTGGCCGTGGTCACGCTGATCGCGAGCGCCAGACCCGCTGCCGCAGCGGTTCCCCCGGGGCCCAGCGTCACCGCCGCCAGCGCCGGGATCGCGGTGAGAAACGGGCCGGTGTAGATGAAGTGGGCAGGCGTGAGCTCGATGACCAGCACGGCCAGCCCGATCAGGAAGGGCACACACTGCATCAGCGCCAAGAGGACCCGGCCGTGACCCCCCGCTCCCGGCCGAGAGGTCGACCACAAGCGCGCCTGCATTCATTCAGCATGCCTTGCGGAAGCTCAGACCTCCACTCACCCCTCGCGCCGCCCCCCGTCCGGCGCTCAAGCCGGTCGAGCGGCACCGCGGCGCATTCGAGCACCTCCGCGGTCGACGCCGCCGCCACGTTTCGACGGGGGCGGCAGGGGACATGCGGGGGCGCCGACCGTTGCTGAGACCGATCTCCACGAGGGGACCGGGCGAAGCAACCCGGCACGACCGCTCCGCCGGCGTCCTCCTTCTCCCAAGGCGACGGGGAAGAAGCCTTCCCCGAACCGCCCCGCCACTGTCCCGCCCCAGCGCCCCATGAACCAGCGAAACAGCGGAACCACTCCGGGATCGATTTCTGCACCTCATTCACAAAAAACGATTCTCTGGCCATTCCGGAAAACACACCCGAACATCGACCTCTCGCCCGACCCCAGAAACGGCGGACCGTCATGGGCGCAAGCCCGTACAACCCGGGAGGGCACCAGAGCCACCCGGATCGACGTTCGAGATCGGGAGAGGAGGAGCCTCGGATGATCCGGCGCCAACCCCGGCGGCCGGGTCTTCGCACACCGGCCGCCTGCCCACCAGAACCGGGAGCGAACCGGGACACCCCGCCCGGCACGACCCCACGGACTCCGGGAACCCCGGGAACCCCGGGAACGACGAAAGGGCCCGCGTCCAGCGTTATCGCTGGTCACGGACCCTTTCGGTCGTGTGGCGGCGCCAGGATTCGAACCTGGGAAGGCTGAGCCGGCAGATTTACAGTCCGCGCGACGATCACGCCGTGGCCTGTGCATATCCACCTTTGGAGGACCCACTGCCCCACACGTGCCCCATGGGCTACCCGACGGCCGGAGGAAGCGTGACCCATCCCCGCTACGCTGGTACGCACCACGTCAGAACGGAGAGTGCTCCGCGGATGGGACCGAAGACGACCAAGGTCTACGAGACGCTTCGCGCGCGACTCGCGGCAGGTGAGTACGCCCCCGGCGACAAATTCCCCTCGGAACGCACGCTTGTGGAAGAACTCGGCATCGGCCGGACAGCCCTACGGCAGGTGCTCGCCCGCCTCGTCTCAGAGGGACTGCTGGAGGTCCGGGGACGGAGTTCGTACCGGGTACCGGGCGCGGTGAGCGTTGAGCGGCCCGAAGGGCTGGAGCCCTGGCGAATCCATGGCGAGCGCGACGTCTACGACAACCGATGGGTCAAACTCCAGCTCTGGGACGTGGAGCCGCCGGGAGTGAAGCGGTTCGAACACCACGTCGTGAAGCTTCACCATGTAGCGATCACAGCCGTCATTGATGATCAGGACCGCGTCCTGATGATGTGGCGGTACCGCTTCGTCCCGAAGCAATTCGGCTGGGAGCTGCCGGGCGGCATCGTCGACCAGGGGGAAGACCCTGCGGACACGGCGATGCGGGAGACCATCGAGGAGACGGGGTGGCGTCCCAGATCGCTGGAACACGTCGTGAGCTATCAGCCCATGGTCGGCATGGTCGACTCACCGCACGAGATCTTCGTGGGACACGGCGCTGAGAAGGTCGGTGCGCCGAGCGACCCGGAGGAGTCCGGTCACATCGAGTGGGTACCTCTGGCGGACATCCCCGGGCTCATGGCCCGGGGTGAGCTACTGGGCTCCGGAACCCTGGTCGCACTGCTCCACATCCTGGCGGCTCGACGCACTCAGGGACTCACAACCGCGCACTGAGCAGGTCGACGCGACGGCGCTGCCGGACCGAACCGGTCCGGCTCGCCAACAGTCGGGCCTGCCGCAGGTGCGTGCTGGCGTCGTCGTACTCGGCTCGCGTGAGGTGCGCCTGGGCCAGGTCGGCGTGCAGCCCACTCCGGGCGCGCACGAAGGTCGGGTCCATCACTTCGAGCGCGCTGTAGAGGCTGGTGACCGCCGACTCTTCCCCGAGCAGGGCGAGCACATTGCCCTGCCACCGGGCCAGATGCGCGCCGTTCAGGAAGATGCTCAGCATGTCCGGGTCACGGTCCTCGGGGCCCGACGGGACGACGGCCATGGCCGAGTCCAGTGCACGCCGGCAGTCTTCGGGCATCCCAGCATGAGCGCACATCTCGGCCTCTGCGGCGTACAGCCATGCCCGGAGTCGGGCGGAACCGGCTTGCCCAACAGTGCGCTGAGCATCCCGCACGAGGTCGACGGCGAGCGCCGGCCGTCCCGCTTCGCAGAGGACGTACGCCTGTTCGCCCATGGCGTGGGCCAGGTACATGGGCTCTTCAGCATCGCGCGCCGCACGCTTGGCAAGCTCGTAGTGCCGCCACGCCCGCTCGACGGCCCCCGAGTCGATTGCCTGCCATGCCGCAAGAGTTGAGGCGCCCGCGAGCGCAAGGGCCACGGGGCGACGGGCAGCAGGCAGCACCGCGAAGTTGAGCGCGTCTTCGAGGGCGGACAGATGGCCGGACATCTGATCGACCAGGGCTGCGGCGCCTCTCTGGCGGTCCATGGTCCGCAGTAGCTCAGTCTGGTCGTTGAACATCTTCACCATGGACTCGCTGACGCTGCTGGCCGAATCGATCCGGCTCAGTAGGTCGTCGTAGCCGTCGGCGGTCGGCGCCACCGGGGCCGGACCGGAATCCCGCAGCTCCTCATCCGTTACGCCGAGAAGCTGCCGCAGGACGCGCGCGTACCGGTCAGAGATGGTGCGCTTGCCGTTCTCCCACTCGGACACGTACACCCGCAGACTCGCGGTTGACGCAACGTCCGTGAGGTTCCGTCGGGCGAACTGCTCGATCTCGCGAACCAACCGCTCCTGCGACCACCCGCGCGCCGTCCGCGCACTCCGAAGTCCCGCACTCACGGGCCCACCTCCCGGCGTTGGTTCCCCTCGCACCACCTTGCCAGGATGACGAACATTGCCGCAGGTCAACAGGGGTTAACAGGCCGGAAGTTAAGCCCTGTTGGCTACCGGCGGCCCTGCCTCCAGAGGTCTTCTGGAGATGCACCGCGGCGGCTCGACCGCCACCGAATCAGCGAACCACCTTGACACTGGTGCGCACCAGATGCACTCTACTGGTGCGCACCAGATTGCAGGCTGGTTCTGGAATCCCGGTGTGCAGGTAGCGCCTGGAGGGCCCCGTGAAACGGGTTCGAAGGAAGCGCCGGCTGATTGAGAACTGCATATGCGGGCCCCGTCTCCCCGAGTCGAAAAGACGGACCGCGCGGCATGAAGCCGCGCCTCAAGTCCCTGCGAACGCGGGAGGTCGGTGTGTACCGACGACATATCCAGGCGCCGCCGGTACGGACCGGCCGGCGGTGCCACGCAGTAGCCCGGTCCGTTCTCGTTCGCAGCACCGCTGCTGCGGCCGACTGCCTCTCTCGCCCGTCCGTCCCGCGCTCTGCGTGCGGGCGTACGGGCGGGAGCGTGGGGAGTCGGTGGCCCCGTTGACCGCTCTGGTCGCGGGACCGGCTCTTGTCCTCTCCATCGACACGAGGAGACACAGGTATGCGCAGGCTGACCAACCCCAAGCACCCGAACGTCGACCAGGTCGGTACCGACGTGCAGTACGAGGGCGAGACGCACCGGATCACGGACGTGGGCGGGAGCTTCTTCCAGATCGTCCGTCTGCGGGACGGCTACGGGCAGAACGTCCTGATCGACGACATCAACCGCAGCCAGTAGCACCACCCCGTGCGCCGCGCGGGGTGCCATCACAACGGCGCGCGCCCCCGGAGCTGGCACTCCGGGGGCGCTGTTCGGGCCGTTCCCCTCTGGAAGGAATCGCGACCCAATGAATCACATCGTGACTGTTCAGGACGCTGTTACCGCGTTCGCGGACTTCATGGAGCCGACGGATGCGGAGTTGGAGGCGATCGAGCGGGAGATGCCGGTGATCCTCGCGGACGTCGAGCTGCTGGACGCGCACATCACCGCCCTCGACCGCGTCCCGTCCGAGGTGGACGCCCGGCGTATCCGCCGGGCCCGGCGCCGGGCGCTCGCCGCCCGGGTCGCGCTGGTCAACCGCGCGGCCGGCGCGAGCGTGCCCGGGGGTGCGGCATGAACCTGCACCGCAAGGGCCGCGCCGCCCTGGTGCTCGCGCTGGTCGCGGTGGTCGGTATGGCGTTCCGGGTGTCGTGGAACGCGCTGCGGGACATCGCCGGCGCTGTCGGCGCGGACGGCACGGCCGCGATGCTGTACCCGTTCGTGGTCGACGGCCTGATGGCACTCGCCCTGATCGCCACCCTCGTCCTCACCGGCCACGCCCGCACGTTCGCGCTGCGGGTCCTGGGCGCCTACACGCTCGCCTCCCTCGTCCTCAACTACGTGCACGGCCTGGTCCCGGAGCTGCACGGCCGTATCGTCGACTGGGGTCGGCTGGCCGACTGGGACCCGGCGAACTGGGCCCTGGTCCTGCTCGCCACCTCACTCCCGGTCGGCTCGATCTACTTCGGTTCCGACCTGGTCGCCAAGGTCCTGCACCACCGCCCCAGCCCGATCCCCACCGCAACTACGAATGCGGAGGAATCATCTGGAAGTAGTCGAGAACGGTCTACCTCTGACCTGCCCGTATCGACCCCGGCCACGGTCGTGCTGACGCGGCTCTCGGTGCCCGACCCGGCGCCGGTCGATCTCGGCAAGTCAGGTGTCGGTGTGAAGTCGATGCCCGTCGTCGTCCCGATGGTGAAGCCGGTCCCGATTGCCCCGGCGTCCGCCCGTTCGGTCCCGGCCTCGTCGGCCGTGCCGCGTCGGGCGACGGGTCGTGTCCCGGTCGCCGCGAAGTCGACCCGCACCCGCCGCACTCCCGAACAGCTCATGGCGGAAGCGCGGAAGGCGACGACTGGCCTGACGGACGCTGAGGTGACCGGGGAGGGCATCCGCCGGGCCCTGCGCACCTCGCCCGCCAAGGCCCGCATGCTGCGTGACGCCCTGCTCGCCGAACGCGCCACCGGGGCGGTGACGCCGTGAGCACCCTCGCCGCGCTCTTACCGGCCGTGCCGCCCGTCATCGGGTGGGCGGTACACGCCCGGTGGCTGCACTCCCGGCTGACCACCGCTCGCCGTGACCCGCTCACCGGGTTGTGGACGCGGGATGCGTTCACCCGGCGGGCCCGCCGCCTGCTACGCGACCCGCACGCCGTGGTCGTGCTGGCGGACGTCGACCACTTCAAGCAGATCAACGACCGCTTCGGCCATGCTGCCGGTGACGTGCTGCTCGCCACGGTCGCCGCCCGCCTCGCCCACGGCACCACCCCCGGCGGGGTGGCGGGGCGACTCGGAGGGGATGAATTCGCCGCCGTCGTCGTCGACCGCGACGGCACGATGCCCGACCGGTTGCACACCCTCGCCCGCGTCCTCGCCCGGCCGGTCGACACCGCCCCCGACGTGCACACCACGGTGTCGCTGGGGTGGGTACGGGCCGCCGACCACCCGGGCGAGGACCTGTCCGCGCTGCTGCGCCGCGCCGATGAGGCCATGTACGCGGCCAAGCGGTCCGGCCGGTCCGGTCCTCGCCGGGCCCGTCTCGGGCGTCTGCTGGGGTCGGTGGCCGGTCGCCGTCCCGGACGGCGCGGCGCGGCGGAGGTGGCGTCATGACCATCCCTGTCGTCTCGCCGGTCAAGGCATTCAGTTTCGGCGGCGGGGTGCAGTCGACGGCCGCCCTGGTTCTCGCGGCCACGGGTGAGCTGGACTTCCGCACGTTCCTCATGGCGAACGTGGGCGACGACTCCGAGCACCCCGGCACCCTCGCCTACCTGCGCAAGTACGCCATCCCCTACGCCGAAGCCAACGGCCTTGAGCTGGTCGTCCTGGACCGGGTGATGAAGCGCTCGGGTGAGGTCCGCACGCTGTATCAGGACCTGACCCGGGAGGGTTCGCGGTCGCTGAAGATCCCGGTGCGCATGTCGAACGGGGCCCCCGGCACCCGTTCGTGCACGGCTCAGTTCAAAATCAAGGTCATCGGCGACGAACTCAAACGCCGGGGCGCCACGAAGGAAGCGCCGGCCACGGTCGGGATCGGGATCAGCCTCGATGAGATCTCCCGGGCCAACAACCGGCGCTGTGAGCCGCATGAGCGGATCGAGTATCCGCTGTTGGAACGCGGTATCCGGCGTATCGACTGTGCCCGGATCATCCGCGAGGCCGGTTTGCCGGTGCCGCCGAAGTCGTCGTGCTGGTTCTGCCCGTTCCACCGCCCCGAGACCTGGCACGACATGCGCCGCGACGAACCCGAGCTGTTCGAGCGCGCGTGCCAGCTCGAAGAACTCCTCAACCGCCGCCGTGACGAACTCGGCAAAAACCACGTGTGGCTGACCCGGTTCAACCGGCCCTTGCGCAAGGCGATCCCGGACGGCGTGGACACGCTGCCGTTCGACGAGTGGGACTCCGGATGTGACTCCGGATGGTGCATGACCTGACCTCCCCTGCCGGGCCCGGCCGCCCACCTTCCACAGCAACCGGCCGGGCCCCCAACTCCCAAAGGAGTAGGTACATCGTGACCGAGACCACCACCTTCACGCCCGCCGGGGACCCGGAGGGCACCGAACAGCCGACGGCCGCCATCGTGCCGTTCCCGCTGAAGAAGAAGACCGACCCCGACCCCACCGGCCCGGCCGCCCCGAGCGAGGGTGTGGTGAAGCCGGGGGAGTGGGAGGCCGAACTCCCCGACACCGACGACCCGGAGGCCGACGGCCTGACCGACGGGGCGCCGGTCGACCCGCCGCGCGAGGTCTACCCGCCCTCGGCCGCGGAGTGGATGGAGGCCAAGGACAAGGCCCGTATGCCGGTGCTGCCGGACTGGGTGAAGCTTCCTGACCAGCGCACGGCCGTCCGCAAGTGGGCGATCCGGCACTACTCCGCCGTGGTCGGCTATCACGCGATCCGGTTGCCGCTGGTCTACACGCCGAAGATCTGCATGTACTCGCCGCGCGGCGCGTGGCGGTGGTCGACCGCAATCGGTCGGTGGGTCTTCGATGCGGAGGGCAAGACGCTGAGGCTCGCCTCCGTGGCGAACGAGGACGCGGCGGAGTACCTGAAGCTGTCCCGGCAACGCAACGACCGCGTCAGGCTGCGCGGGATCGTGGCCACGATCGGAGGGTCCATCGGCCTCGCCGCCGCGCTCACCCTCTACGTCATGGCGCCGTCGTGGCTGCTCATGCTGACGGTGGCCGCGCTGACCACCACCCTCGGTGCGGTGGGCGCGCCGGCCGACCGGCCGCTGATCGACCTGGCCAAGGTGACGTTCCGCAAGCGCAAGCTGTCTTCCGACATCGTCATCCGCGCGCACGAGGTGGCCGGGCTGACCACGAAGGATCAGACGATCGCGTTCCCGCGCCCGATCGGCCGGGACGGCGACGGCTGGCGCGTGGTCGTGGATCTGCCATACGGCAAGTCCTTCAAGGACGCGCTCAGTGCTCACACCAAGGTGGCGTCGGGCATGGACATCGCCGCAACTCAGCTCTTCCTCGACAAGGACGAGACGAGCGAGCGCAGGGTGTCGTACTGGATCGCCGACCGTGACCCGCTCGCCGTGCCATCGGGCAAGTCCCCGCTGCTGGGGGCAACGCGGGTGGACTTCTGGAAGCCGTTCCCGTGGGGTGTCGACGAGCGCGGCAACCCGGTCATGGCAACGATGCTGTGGCTGTCGCTGCTGGTCGGCGCCGTGCCGCGGCAGGGCAAGACGTTCTCTGCCCGCACGATCGCCCTCGCCGCCGCGCTGGACCCGTACGTCAGGCTGTACGTGTTCGACGGCAAGGCGTCGCCGGACTGGCGCACGTTCGCCAAAGTCGCCCACCGCATCGGATTCGGCATCGTGCCCAAGAACGGGTTCGACCCGGTTCAGCACCTGCTGACCTCGCTGCGGGAACTCAAGGCGGACGTCGAAGACCGCTACCACCGGCTCTCCGAACTGCCGCTGCACGTCTGCCCGGAGGGCAAGCTCACCCCGGAGATCAGCCGGGACAAGAAGCTGAACATGCCCCTGACGCTGTTCGTGGTGGACGAGGTGCAGGAGTACCTGACCCACCCCGAGCACGGCAAGGAGATCCTGTCCCTGATGGTCTACCTCGCCCGGGTCGCCCCGGCCGTCGGTGTCTCGGTGATGACCGCGACGCAGAAGCCGGACGACAAGGCTTGCCCCTCGGAGCTGCGTGACCAGCATCAGGCCCGGTTCGCGCTGCGGGTCGGTGCCTACCAGGTGTCGGACACCATCCTCGGTGCGGGCTCGTACTCGGAGGGGCTGGACGCGTCGAAGCTGCTGAAGTCCCACAAGGGCGTGGGTCTGCTCAAGGGCATGTCCGACGACTCCGGGATCGTACGCACGTACCTCGCCGACGGCCGCGACGCCGACCGCATCCTGACCCGCGCCGCCGCCCTGCGCGAGGCCGAAGGGACCCTGTCCGGCGACGCGGCCGGCGAGGCCCCCGCCCCGGAGACGTCCGCGACGATCCTGGACGACGTCGCGGCCGTGCTCGGCAAGGGCGAGGCCAAGGTGTGGTCCGAGACCATCGTGGACCGGCTTGCCGACCTGCGGCCGGACGTCTACGGCCCGTGGGCAGAGCTGGAGGCCAAGCCCAAGGCCGAAGCGCTCACCGCCGCGCTCAAGCCGTACGGGGTGGCCACCGAGCAGATCAGCCGCCGCATCGACGGCAAGGTGGTCAACAAGCGCGGCATCAAGCGCGAGGACATCGCCACCGCGATTACGGAGCGCAACAACAAGCGGGACGCCGGATAGGCCCCCCGGGGTCGCTTGCGTAAGCACGGAGCGTCGCTTGCGCAAGCGACCCCGCTAGCGACCCAAACCGCCCCTGATCAGGCTGCTAGCAACTAGCGGCCGACCTGCGGAAACCCCTCCAACCCCCTCAGAGAGGCCCCTGATGAGCCTTGCTCTGCTCGCTTCCGCCTGCCTACTGCTCGTCACCCTCGGTTACGTCGTCAAGTGCTGGCTGAGCCCGTTCGGGGACTGCCGCAAGTGCGACGGCATGGGCCACGCCTTCAAGACCGACCGCAAAGGCAACACCAAGCGCGGCCGTGACTGCCGCCGCTGCCACGCCACCGGCAAGCGCATACGCGTCGGCCGCTGGATCTACAACCGCGCCGCGCGCACCTACCGCGCCGGCACCCGCTGAGACCCGACCGGAGGCTTCGTGGACATCACCATCTCGCTCGTGCTGCTGCTCGCCGTCGGCGTCGCGCTGCTGCTGCGCTTCAAGGCCGTCGGCGGCGGTGCGGCGGTCGTCGTCGCGCTCTTCGGCTTCTACCTCGCCGGCACCGACGCGAGCGACACCGTCAACCAGCTCGTCACCGCCGTCACCAGCGCCCTCGCCGACGCCGGCCGATAGAAGGGAGACCAGCACCGTGAACGAACCCACCGCGTACAGCCGTCCCGCCGGGCACGAGACGGCCGGTGTGGAAGTCCACACGCCCACCCCGCTCACACCGGCCCACACCGCGCCGATCGTGCCCGTGCAGCCGGGCACCATCCCCGCCATGGCGAGCGTCGTCCTCCCCAACGGCCGCGTCGTCACCGGCTACGCCATCGAACCGGCCAAGGCCGAACCGGTCGCGCACAAGCCGGCCGTCTCCCGAACGGCGGTGAACATCGCGCTCGGGGGCGTCGGCTTCCTCGCCGTGTGCGGCGGGCTGCTCATGCTCACCACGTTCATCACCGCCCTGACCGCCCTGGTGACCCAGCTCGTCATCCTCGCCGCCGTCATCTTCGGCGGCTGGATCGCCGTGCAGGTGTTCAGCGCGAGCGGCCACAGCGGCGGGACCACGGTCAACATCCGCAAGGCCGTCATCAAGCGCAACCACTTCCACGGCTGACAGGGAGCCCCCCAGTGTTCGAGATCCGCGTCATCTGCGACCCCGCCGACACCGACCGCGTCACCACCACGCTGACGGCCGCGTTCACGACCGGCGACGTGCGCCGGTACCCGACCCGCGACGGCAAACGCACCCGCCTCTACCTCACCGCCGACCACCGCCCCACCCCCGAGGACTGGCCCACCCCCGAACAGGCATACGCGGGCGCCCCCAGCATCAACAGCGAGATCGGATGGACCGCCCGCACCCTCGCCGACGCCGAGTGCTACACCCAACTCGACCGGGAGTTCTACCTGCGCAAGGCCGCCCTCCTCGACCGCATCGCCCTCCTCGACGAGCCGGGCACCGTGCACGGCGACGCCACCGCGGCCGCCGAAGCGGCGGCCGTGTTCCTGCTGGACATGGACCAACCGGGCGCGATCTGCGACCCGCGCGCCTACGTCCGCCAGCAGTACGCCCACACGCTCACCGACCACCAGTAGCTACGCCAAGGGCGGCCCCCCTCTCGCCAAAGAACCGGGGCCGCCCTTGTCCACCTGCCACTGACTGACCTGCGGAGGTCTTCCAGCATGACCCAACCCACCCACATTCGGCGAGCGCCCGGCCAGCATCCGCGCCTGCTGGACACCGCACTCTCGCTGGCCGCCATCGGTGTGCCCGTGCTGCCGCTGCGCGCGGGGAAGGTGCCGTTCGGCAACTGTCCCGCCTGCAAGCACAGCGCGTGCGGCGACCGCCCCCACATGAAGAACCCCGGCCCGTGCCAGTGCCCGGCGCCGTGCCATGGGTGGGCCGCCGCCACCACCAACCCGGCCGTCATCACCTCCCCGCCGTGGGCGTCCGCGTGGCACCGGGCCGCCGCCATCGCCTACCACCCCGGCGCCGCCGGACTGACCGTGGTCGACCTCGACGACACGGCGGCCGTCGCCTGGGCCCGCGAGACCCTGCCCGCCACCCGGGTTGTCGAGACGACGCGCGGGGAGCACTGGATCTACCGGGGCACCATGCGGTCAGCGAACGCCGCACGCCCCGGAGTCGACGTCAAGTCGCGCATGCAGTATGCCCGCTGGCTGGGCCACGGCACCGGCCCGATGACCGCGCTGCCGTCGGCCGTGCGCGCGCTGGTCGAGAGGGAAGACACCACGCCCGCCCGCGCAGGGGTGGTGTCTTCTCCCAGCACCCCATGGGACCGGCATACCGCCACCGGGTGCCGACACACCGAGCGCTTCGTGCGTACCGGTCTGGAACGTGGGCTCACCCTCGTACGGTCCCGGACCGAATCCGGCGCCGGATCACAGGCGTTCGGCGCGGCACGCTTCCTCGCCGTCCAGCACACCGCATGCCCCGGCCCCTGTGCCCTGGAGTCACTCGGGGAAGAGATCGTGGCCGCCGCCGTCTCCGTGGGCGTCCCGGAGACCTACGCCCGCCGCGCGGTCACCAACGGCCTCCAGACGCCCTCTGGGCGGGTGGCATGAACAAACCAACACGGAATCCCGCAAACGGCCCTCAGGGCGCCGTACATGGCCCGCCACAGCCACCCGTGGGCGAACCGAAGGTCGCCGCCCGCAAGGGCGTCCTTTCTGCCCTTCGCCCTGACCCGCGCCGTGCCGACGGCCGGTACCCCGTCGCGTGGCTGACCATCAGCCCCCAGGAACGGAGGGATGCCGCGTGATGGACCGCCCCGCCCCCGAGACCGAGGAACTCCCCGCGCCGTCCCATCCAATGGCCGTCGCTCGCCGCCTGCTGCCCGACTGGCAGACCGAGGACGGACAGCTCATCTACCGGCGCTGGCGTGCGTCCTGGATGCGCTGGAACGGAACCTGCTGGCGGGAGATCGACGAAGCCCAGGTCCGCAAGGCCATGTACGAGCGCCTTGAGCACGCCGTCTACCAGGTAGCCGTCAAGGACGGAGTGACCGAGGAACGCCACTGGGCCCCCACCAAACCGAAAATCAGCAACCTGCTGGACGCCCTCGGAGCCATCACCCTCCTGCCGACCGACACCGACGCGCCCGCGTGGCTCCACGACGCCGACGCGTGCGAGCCGGACGGCGGCCCGATCGTGGCGTGCACCAACGGCCTGCTCCGCATCCGTGACCGCGCGCTGCTGCCGCACACCCCCGACTTCTTCAACCTCGTGTCCGTCCCCTTCGCCTACGACCCCAACGCCACCGCGCCGACCTGGGAAGGGTTCCTGTCCCAGCTCTGGCCCGATGACCCCGACTCCATCCGCGCAGTACAGGAATGGTTCGGATACGTCCTGTCCGGCCGTACAGACCAGCAGAAGATCCTGCTCATGGTCGGCCCCACCCGGTCCGGTAAGGGCACCATCGCGCGCGTACTGAAAGCGCTGGTCGGCAAGGAGAACCTCGCCGGCCCGACCCTCGCCGGACTCGGCACCAACTTCGGGCTGTCCACCCTGGTCGGCAAGCCCCTCGGAGTCATCTCCGACGCCCGCCTCTCCGGCAACGACAACACGCAGGTCGTAGAACGGCTGCTGACCATTTCCGGCGAGGACACCATCGACATCGACCGCAAGTACCGCGAGCCCTGGACCGGCAAGCTCCCCACCCGGCTGGTGATCCTGTCCAACGAGCTGCCGCACTTCGGCGACTCCTCAGGCGTCATCGCCAAGCGGTTCATCCTGCTCAGCATGCGCACGTCGTGGCTGGGAAAGGAAGACACCACCCTGACCGACCGGCTCACCGCCGAGATGCCCGGCATCCTGAACTGGTCGCTGGAAGGGCTCGCCCGTCTCCAGCACAGCGGACGGATCACCGAACCGACGTCCAGCCGCGAAGCCATCACCACCATGCAGGACACCGCCTCACCCACCAGCGCGTTCGTCCGTGAGCGCTGCACCACCGGGCCCACGTGCACCATCCCCGTAGATGCGCTGTGGATGGTCTGGCGGGAGTGGGCCGAGGACAACGGCGTCCGCCCCGGGACCAAACAGGTCTTCGGCCGCAACCTGCTCTCCGTCGTCCCCCAGCTCAACCGCACGCGCCCCCGCGACGCCTACGGCCGGCAGGTCGCCACGTACAGCGGGATCACGCTCACCGCGTCCGAACCACATCTGCCTGAGTCGTGACTCACCGCGACTCAAACGCCGCGTACCCGCCTCTGAGTCGCGGTGAGTCGCGACTCAGAGCAATGTCGCTCCAACTCACTCAGCACCGGACCACGCCTTCCCCAAGGAGTGAAATGGCCCGCCCCCGGATGCTCAAGCTCCCCGAAGTCCTCACCGAGATCGGCATGAGCCGCGCTGCCTTCTACCGCATGCGCGCACGCGGGCAGGCGCCGCGGCTGGTGAAGCTGCCCAACGGTCACCTGCGGGTGCGCCGCGACGACCTGGACGACTGGCTCAGCAGCCTGGACACGCCCACCTACTGATCACACCGTCTCACCGATACAGCCCCAGGGGCCCGGCTCACGCCGGGCCCCTTTCGCAGGAAGGCCCCCGATGGGGAAGACGTACGACGTTCGGATCTGGTCTGTCCGACAGCGCAAGGACCGTGGCCAGTCCTCCGCAGAATTGCGCTGGAAGACGGGCGAGACTCCGCACTCCCAGACGTTCGGCACCAAGACGCTGGCGGAGGGCCGACGCGCTGAGCTACTGCGAGCCGCACACGCCGGCGAGCCGTTCGACGAGTCGACCGGGGTACCACTCTCTGAGCTGCGGCAGCGCAACGACGTGAGTTGGTACCGGCACGCCCGCGAGTACATCGAGATGAAGTGGCAGCACTCCCCCGGCTCCACTCGCCGGACGCTCGCTGAAGCCATGGCCACGGTCACGCCCGCTCTCATCAGGGACACCAAGGGCATGGCCGACGCCCAGACGGTACGGACGGCACTCTATAGCTGGGCATTCAACGTGAGCCGCCGTGACCAGGAGCCGCCGGACGACGTGGCCGCCGTGCTGGATTGGTTCGAACGGAAGTCCCTGCCCACGTCCGCGCTGGCCGACCGCATGCAGGTACGCGCCGCCCTGGACGCGCTGACCAAGAAGCTGGACGGCACCACAGCGTCCGCGTCGACCATCCGCCGGAAGCGGGCCATCTTCCACAACGCACTCGGCTACGCCGTCGACGCCGGCCGTCTGACGGACAACCCTCTGCCGCAGGTGCAGTGGAAAGCCCCTGAGCAGGTAGCGGAGGAACTGGACCCCGCCTCGGTGCCAGACCCCCGGCAGGCTCTCGCGCTGCTCGATGCCGTGCGCAGGCAGAGCGCCCGCGGGCGGCGCCTGGTCGCGTTCTTCGGCTGCATGTACTACGCGGCGGCGCGGCCGGCGGAAGTCATCGGTCTCCGCCTCCAAGACTGCGCCCTGCCCCGTCGAGGATGGGGCACTCTGCGGCTCCGAGAGACCCGTCCGCGCTCGGGTTCGGCCTGGACGGACAGCGGGGAGGCACACGACCGGAGAGGGCTCAAGCACCGGCCCCGGAAAGCCGTCCGCACCGTGCCGATCCCGCCCGATCTCGTGAACCTGCTGCGGTGGCACGTCACGGCTTACGGCGTCGCCCCCGACGGACGGCTGTTCCGGACGCAGCGCGGCGGGCTCATCCAGGACACCGGATACGGAGAGGTGTGGGCGGAAGCCCGCACTCGCGCTCTCACACCCGCTCAGTGCACGTCGCTGCTCGCGAAGCGTCCATATGATCTTCGTCATGCTGCCGTGTCCACGTGGCTCAGCTCCGGTGTGGAACCGCAGGAGGTGGCTGCGCGCGCCGGCCACAGCGTGGCCGTGCTGTTCCGGGTGTACGCGAAGTGCCTGGACGGTGGCGCCGCCACTGCGAACGCCCGAATCGAGCGGGCGCTGAAGAACGGCAGCTAGGCGGGCCGAAAGCTGCCCCACGCCTGCCCCACACGGACTGGTCAGCACCCGAATCAGGGTGAGACACACTGGGAAAAAGTACCCATAGTGACCAGGCCGCGCCCGGGAACGACGAAAGGGCCCGCGTCCAGCGTTATCGCTGGTCACGGACCCTTTCGGTCGTGTGGCGGCGCCAGGATTCGAACCTGGGAAGGCTGAGCCGGCAGATTTACAGTCTGCTCCCTTTGGCCGCTCGGGCACACCGCCGGGGTCGCTGCCCGGAACCGCTTTTCGGCGGCGCCCCGTGGCAACGACGTAAACAATACCCGATGCACAGGGGTGCTTCGCCACCCGATTGATCTCCACCCGGTGACGGGCGGGTGGCTAGGCTTGTCCGGATGGGGCCCGGACCTACACCGGGCTCGGCGGCACCCCCACGGACGCCGACACCCACCCCATCCGCACCCTGATACAAGGAGCCACAGGACATGGCCGACTCCAGTTTCGACATCGTCTCGAAGGTCGAGCGGCAGGAGGTCGACAACGCCCTCAACCAGGCCGCCAAGGAGATCTCGCAGCGCTACGACTTCAAGGGCGTCGGTGCCTCGATCTCCTGGTCCGGGGAGAAGATCCTGATGGAGGCGAACTCCGAGGACCGGGTGAAGGCCGTTCTCGACGTCTTCCAGTCCAAGCTGATCAAGCGCGGGATCTCGCTGAAGGCGCTGGACGCGGGTGAGCCCCAGCTCTCGGGCAAGGAGTACAAGCTCTTCGCCTCCATCGAGGAGGGCATCTCCCAGGAGAACGCCAAGAAGGTGGCGAAGATCATTCGCGACGAGGGCCCGAAGGGCGTGAAGGCGCAGGTGCAGGGTGACGAACTGCGGGTCAGCTCCAAGAGCCGCGACGACCTGCAGGCCGTCATCGCCCTGCTGAAGGGCAGGGACTTCGACTTCGCGCTGCAGTTCGTGAACTACCGCTGACCTCTGCCCGCGCGGCGAGACGGACGCCGCCCTGCGGCGGGTTCTCCCCAATCGAGTAGGAGGGCCGGGTCGCCCGGCCCTCCTCTCACACCACCGGACATGCGGGCCCGCATCCGGCGGTTCACCGAGCTGATCTCAGCCGTTGCCAGGCCGGCTTGAGCATGCGCAGACCAAGGCCCTCCCAGTAGGAGTGGGGCAGTGCCCGCTGGAGGACGGGAGAGCCCGCGATCCGCCAGTAGCCTTTGCTGCTGTTCCCCCACTCACGGGAGGACTGCTCGTTGATCCCGAGCTTGCGCAGCATGGCCCGGCGGGTCCTGGGCAGCTTCCATTCCTTCCAGCGGATCTGCCGCATCCTGCGGTGCAGCCACTTGTCCAGTTCCCGGAACAGGTGGGACCCGTCCGCGAGCTGGAAGGTGCCCGCGTCGAGTTCGGCCCGCACAACGGGCCAGTGGACCAGCAGCCACGGGCGGAGCTCCGCCGTGGTCACACCGTCCACCCCGGGAGCACCCCGGTCCACCTCGACACGTCCAAGCGCCGCGAGCAGGTTCTCCTTCGAGAGCATCCGCTCCCACAGCGAGGACTCCTGATCGCAGTGAACGTCCTCCGCGGAGTGCGCCGACCGGCCACTGCGCTCCGCCGGGGCACTTCCGGAATGCACCGGTCCCTCCCCGGTCGGCACCGCCGAAGCGGTATTGCCGCGGTCCACGTGACCGGCACGAGCAACCACCACATCACCCGTTCCACTCGATGTTCGGCCCTTCCCAGCCCGCCGTCCACGCGGCTCATCCCGGCCGGTACTACGACCTCTGCTGACTTCTGCCCGGTCAAGCAGCACCTCCCGGCACAGCCCGTCGGCGCGGCGACATCCTCAGCACAACCGACACCCGGACAGATCTCCCCAGGTAAGAACGATCAATGTCCCCGGATCCCCGCCGCGTTTACGCACTGGCCCTCTTGGCAGTGACGGGCATCGCCGTCCGTAGCCGACTCACCCAGACCAGCACGCCTCATACGCGGTTCGTGTTCCTCGGTACCCAGGTCTCGCCTCGGGCTTCCTCCAGACCCCACCTCACGATGACGCCCTTGCCTCCGGCTCGGGGTTAGCACCACCTCTTCCCCCAGGGGACTTCCACCCCCAATCGATCGCCCATGCTGGGCGCACCACGGGAGGGGGCGGGCACCTCACGGTGTCCGCCCCCTCCCGTCCGGCGCCTGCGGCCGTCGGCAGGCCGGTCACTCGCGGGAGTTGCCGAACAGGATGCGGTAGGCGATCAGCAGGACGAGTGAGCCGCCGATCGCCGCGGCCCAGGTGGCGCCGTCGTAGAAGTCCTTGTTGATCGGGTGGTCCAGCCAGCGGGCCGAGATCCAGCCGCCGATGAACGCTCCCGCCACCCCGATGATGGTCGTGCCGATGAACCCACCCGGGTCGCGTCCCGGCAGCAGGAACTTGGCGATGGCTCCGGCCAGGAGGCCGAGGATGATCCAGCTGATGATGCCCATGCCGTGAACCTGCCCCTCCGCAGTGTGCAGACACCGTTCCCGCGCCGTGATTCAGCCCTCGGGGGGACCGTGCCCTTCGTGCCTGTGTTCGTGCTCTGTTGACGAAGAGGACGTCATGGCGGCGCCCGGTGGTTCCGGTGATCAGTAGGGTGCCTGCCATGACACCGTCCGGATCGGCCGCCGAACTGCGGCGCACGCTCGGCGTCGGCGATGCGGTCGTCATCGGCCTGGGCTCCATGGTCGGTGCCGGGATCTTCGCCGCTCTCGGCCCTGCGGCGCGTGCCGCGGGGTCCGGGCTGCTGCCCGGGCTCGCCGTCGCGGCCGTGGTGGCCTACTGCAACGCGGTGTCCTCGGCTCGGCTGGCGGCCCGCTACCCGGCCTCGGGCGGCACCTATGTGTACGGGCGTGAGCGGCTCGGGGCGTTCTGGGGGTACTTGGCGGGCTGGGCGTTCGTGGTCGGCAAGACAGCCTCCTGTGCGGCTATGGCGCTGACGGTGGGCGCGTACGTCTGGCCGGCGCAGGCGCACGCGGTGGCGGTTGCGGCCGTGGTGGTGCTGACCGCGGTGAACTACGGCGGTATCCACAAATCCGCCTGGCTGACGCGGGCGATCGTGGCTGTGGTGCTGGCCGTCCTCGCCTGCGTGGTGGTCGTGTGCCTGGGGTCGGACCGGGCGGACGCCGGGCGGCTGGCCTTCGGCGCCTCGGAGGGTGCGGGCGGTGTGCTGCAGGCTGCCGGCCTGTTGTTCTTCGCGTTCGCCGGGTACGCGCGCATCGCGACCCTCGGTGAGGAGGTGCGCGATCCGGCACACACCATCCCGCGGGCGATCCCGCTGGCGCTGGGTATCGCACTGGCGGTCTACGTGGGTGTGGCAGTGGCCGTCCTTTCCGTGCTGGGGCCCGAGGCGCTCGGGGAGGCGGGCGCGCCGCTCGCCGACGCGGTGCGGGCGGCCGGAGGGTCCGGGTGGGTGCCCGTGGTGCGGGCGGGAGCCGCGGTGGCCGCACTGGGTTCGCTTCTCGCGCTGATTCTGGGTGTCTCCCGTACAACGCTGGCCATGGCACGGGACCGGCATCTGCCGGTTCCGCTGGCCGCGGTGCATCCGCGTTTCCGGGTACCGCATCGGGCGGAGCTGGCAGTGGGTGCAGTGGTCGCCGTGCTGGCGGCCACGGTGGACGTGCGGGGCGCCATCGGCTTCTCCTCCTTCGGCGTGCTGGTGTACTACGCGATCGCCAACGCCTCGGCGTGGTCGCTGGATCCGTTGCCGGCGGCCCGTGTGGCCCCGGTGGTGGGGTTCGCCGGCTGTGCGGTGCTGGCGCTCTCGCTGCCGGGGGGCTCCGTGGCCGTGGGTGCGGGGGTGCTGGCGGTCGGCGCGACCGCGTACGGGGTGCGGGGCTGGCTCGGGCGGCTCTAGGGGTGTTTCGAGAGTCCGGTGCGGTGCCCGCGGCGTCCGGTGCGTGCTCTCGGCGTGCCGGACGAAAGACCTCGTACCGGATGTACTCGGGCTTACGGCCGGTGCGGCGACAGTGCGTGCCGGGCGCCGTGGGTGCTGTGCGGGACTTTCGCAACACCCCCTATTTAGGGGCCCGGCACGGGATGATCGGAGGGCCGGCGCGCTCCGGCCGGTTGCACTGTGCTGTACTGCGGTGGCTCTCGGTCATGTATTCATGATGAGCGCCTCCACCGGCAACCGGGGCGGCCTGTGGACAACCGGCCGCTTGTGCAGAACCAGCCGGGCGAGACCGGCCCGCGGGCGGTGCGGGCGCGGTACCGACGGTGCCGACGGGCCCCGCCGGTACCGTCGGTCCCGTCGGACGGATCGAGGGGGTGGGGTCGCTCAGCGGCCCGCGAACGGCTGGTCCGTGCGGACGATCTCGCGGCCCAGCGGGAACAGCGAGACCGGGATCAGCTTGAAGTTGGCGATGCCGAACGGAATGCCGATGATCGTGATGCAGAGCATGAGCCCGGTGACGATGTGACCCAGCGCCAGCCACCAGCCGGCGAGGATGAGCCACAGCGCGTTGCCCAGGCAGGAGGGGGCACCGGCGTCGCGGCGCTCGACCGTGGTGTAGCCGAAGGGCCAGAGGGCGTAGACGCCGATGCGGAACGCGGCGATGCCGAAGGGGATGCCGATGATCGTGATGCAGAGCAGGATGCCCGCGGCCAGGTAGCCGAGGAACAGCCAGAACCCGCTCAGGACGAGCCAGATAACGTTCAGGATGGTCTTCACAGCGGTCGGCCTGCCATCTTCTCGAGCCGGGCGATACGGTCCGCCATCGGCGGGTGGGTGGAGAACATCCTGGACATTCCCTGACCCGGCCGGAACGGGTTCGCGATCATCATGTGACTCGCGGTCTCGATGCGGGGCTCCGGGGGCAGCGGGAGCTGCTTGGTGCCGGCCTCCAGCTTACGCAGCGCGCTGGCGAGGGCGAGCGGGTCACCGGCGAGCTGGGCACCGGAGGCGTCCGCCTCGTACTCGCGCGAGCGGCTGATGGCCAGTTGGATCAGGGAAGCGGCGATCGGGCCCAGGATCATGATCAGCAGAAGGCCGAGCAGGCCCGGACCGTCGTCGTCGTCGCGGCCGATGGGGATCAGCCAGGCGAAATTGACCAGGAACATGATCACCGAGGCGAGCGCCCCGGCGACCGAGGAGATCAGGATGTCGCGGTTGTAGACGTGGCTGAGTTCGTGGCCGATGACTCCGCGCAGCTCGCGCTCGTCGAGGATGCGCAGGATGCCCTCGGTGCAGCACACGGCGGCGTTGCGCGGATTGCGGCCGGTGGCGAAGGCGTTGGGCGCCTCCGTCGGGGAGATGTACAGCCGGGGCATGGGCTGGCGCGCCTGCGTGGAGAGGTCGCGGACCATGCGGTACAGCGCGGGCGCCTCGAACTCGCTCACCGGTCGGGCACGCATCGCGCGCAGGGCCAGCCTGTCGCTGTTCCAGTACGCGTAGGCGTTGGTGCCGAGTGCCACCAGAACCGCGATGATCAGGCCCGTACGGCCGAAGAAGCTGCCGATGACGATGATGAGTGCGGACAGTCCCCCGAGGAGTACTGCGGTCCTGAGCCCGTTGTGCCGGCGGTGCACGGTACGCCCTCCAAGTCGTGCCGCAGGGGAACCCTTTGCTGGTCGATCTGCGATGTCACTGGCCTCGTGGTGTCACGTCCAGTGGACCCTCCCGTACTGGTCAACGCCAGGCGAGGAGCACTAGTTCCCTTGTGCGGACGAGGGGCGGGCGTGGGCCGTCCGGGTGAAGGACGGCCCGTGGCGGGCGGCTGGCCCGCGCGCGTACCGGCCGGGGAATCGACGCGGGATCAGAACAGGCCGGTGCCGGCGAAACGCAGCACCGTCTCGGGCGCACCGGAGAGAGCGACGGCGAGGACGGCCGTCAGGGTGATGGCAGCCGTCAGGGGCGCGGGAACCCGGTGCCCGACCGGTTCGCCCTCCGGTGCACGGAAGAGCAGTGCCGTCCACTGCAGGTAGTAGAACAGCGCGATCACGACGTTGACCGCCATGGCCACGGCGAGCCAGCCCAGGCCCGCGTCGACCGCCGCGGAGAAGACGGCGACCTTCGCGAAGAGACCGATGATGCCGGGCGGCAGCCCTGCGAGGCAGAGCAGGAAGAAGGCCAGGAGCAGGGCCGCGAGCGGGTTCTTCGCGTACAGGCCGCGGTAGTCGGTGAGGCGGTTCGCCTCCCGCGTACGGCCCACCAGAGCCGCCACCGCGAAGGCGCCGAGGTTCACGACGCCGTACATGAGGGCGTAGGCGACGGTGGATCCGACGGCGCGCTCGGCGTCATCGGTGTACGCGGCGGCGGCGATCGGGACGAGGAGGTAGCCGGCCTGACCGACCGACGACCAGGCCAGCAGCCGTACCGCGCTGTACGCGCGCGTGGACTGCTGGCGCAGGGCCCCGACGTTGCCGACGGTCATGGTGAGCACCGCCAGCGCCGCCAGCGCCGGGCCCCACACGTCGGCGTACGACGGCAGGCCGACCACGGTGACGAGGATGAGGCCGGAGAAACCGACCGCCTTGCCGACGACGGACAGGTAGGCGGCGATCGGCAGCGGCGCACCCACGTACGTCTCGGGCACCCAGAAGTGGAAGGGCACCGCGGCCGTCTTGAAGGCGAAGCCGACGAGGGTGAGGACCACACCGGTCTGGGCGAGGGTGTGCAGTTGCCCGTCGGCCTGCTGGATCCGTTCGGCGACCTGGGTGAGGTAGAGGGTTCCGGTGGAGGCGTAGACGAAGCTGACGCCCATCAGGCTGACCGCGGTCGCGGTGACCGAGGACAGGAAGAACTTCAGGGCCGCCTCGGAGGACCGCCTGTCGCCGTGCCGGAGGCCGACCAGGGCGAAGGCGGGCAGGGAGGCGACCTCCAGGGCGACGATCAGGGTGGCGAGGTCCCGGGAGGCGGGCAGGAGGGCGGCGCCTGCGGCGGAGGACAGCAGCAGGAACCAGAACTCGCCTTCGGGAAGTCGCCCTCGCGCGTCCTTCAGTGTGGTGATCGACAGCAGTGCGGTGAGGAGGGCGCCGCCGAGGACCAGGAGCTGGATGACGAGGGTGAAGCGGTCCGCGGTGTAGCTGCACGCCTGCGGGTCGCCGGTCAGGCAGAAGGTGGAGCGGTCGCCGTCGAGCAGGGGCAGCAGCAGGAGCGCGGCGGCAGCCAGGCCGGCGACCGACAGCCGGCCGAGCAGCGCCTTCTTCTCCTCGGGCAGGAACAGGTCGGCGACCAGGACGGCGAGCGCGACGACCGCGGTGACGGTGGGCGGCGCGATGGCGAGCCAGTCGACGGACTGGACCAGGGACGCGGCCAGGGACTGGGCCGGGGAGCTCATCGGGTGCCTCCTGCGAGGAGCTGCTGCACGGCCGGGTCGGTCAGGCCGAGGAGGGACCTGGGCCACAGGCCTGCGACGACGGTGAGGGCGACGAGCGGGGTCCAGGCCGCGAACTCGTAGCCGCGGACGTCGGCGAGCGTCGGGACGTCCTGGGGGAGGGCACCCATGCAGACCCGGCGGACCACGACGAGCATGTACGCGGCGGTGAGCAGGGTGCCGAGCGCGGCGATCGCCATGAAGGTGAGGAACGCGCCGCGGTCGAGGCCGGCTGCCGGCCGGAACGCGCCGAACAGCGCGAGCATCTCGCCCCAGAACCCGGCGAGGCCGGGCAGGCCGAGCGAGGCGACGGCGCCGAAGGCGAGGAGGCCGCCGAGGCGGGGCGCCCTGCCGTAGAGCGCGGCTCCGGTCTCCTCGGCCAGGGTGTCGAGGTCGGTGGTGCCGGTGCGGTCCTTCAGCGCGCCCACGAGGAAGAAGAGCAGGCCGGTGATGAGGCCGTGGGCGATGTTGGCGAACAGCGCGCCGTTCACGCCGGTGGGCGTGGTGCTGGCGATACCGAGCAGGACGAAGCCCATGTGGCCGACGGAGGAGTAGGCGATGAGCCGCTTGAGGTCGCCCTGCGCTCCCTGCTTCGCCAGGGCGAGGCAGGCCAGGGATCCGTAGATGATCCCGACGACGCCGAACGCGGCGAGGTAGGGCGCGAAGGTGTGGAATCCGTCGGGGGCCACGGGGAGAACGATCCGGACGAATCCATACGTCCCCATCTTCAGCAGGACGCCCGCCAGCAGCACCGAGCCGACGGTCGGCGCGGCGGTGTGCGCGTCCGGCAGCCAGGTGTGCAAGGGCCACATCGGGGTCTTGACCGCGAGCCCGATCCCGATCGCCAGAACGGCGGTGACCTGCACGGATGTGGTCAGCGTCCCACCGTTGTCAGTGGCGAGTGCCACCATGTCGAACGTGCCCGCATTGATTCCGATCAGGAGCAGGCCGAGCAGCATGACGACCGAGCCGAGCAGTGTGTAGAGGATGAACTTCCAGGCGGCCTGGGCCCGGCCCCTGCCGCCCCAGCGGGCGATGAGGAAGTACATCGGGATCAGGACGGTCTCGAAGGCGAGGAAGAACAACAGCAGGTCGAGGACGGCGAAGGTGGCGAGGGTGCCGGACTCCAGGACGAGCAGCAGCGGGACGAAGGCCTTGGGGCTGGGGCCCGCCGGCATGTTGAAGTAGGAGTACAGGGCGCTCAGGAAGGTCAGCAGCGCGGTCAGGACCAGAAGGGGGAGGGAGATGCCGTCGATGCCGAGGTGGATCCGCACGTCGAGTGCGGGGATCCAGCTGATGTCGGTCGTGGCCTGCATCCTCGACGGATGGTCGTGGTCGAAGCCGAGCACCAGGACGATCGCGGCGACCAGCACCGCGCCGGTCACGGTCACGCCGTGCCGGAGGACGGCCTGCTCGGGCGACTTCCCCTTCAGCCCGGGCGGGGCCGGCAGGAGGGCTGCGGCAGCGCCGAGGAGCGGGCCGGCGACGACGAACGCCAGAAGAAACTGCATCACGGACTCGCTGATATCGATCACGCCTGCTCACGCTCCCGTGGCGACGAGGACGACGGCGACCGCGAGGACGACGGTGCCGGCGAGCAGCGCGCTCACATAGGTCTGCAGATTGCCGGTCTGGGCGCGCCGTACGGCGTCCCCGAGCCGGCGCGCCAGGGCGCCGGCACCGCGTACATAGGTGTCGACGACCTCGTGGTCCAGGAATCGCACGAGGCGCGCCCCCGCCTCGACCGGGCGGACGAACAGCACCCGGTAGACGGCGTCGAGGTGGAACCCGACGGCGGCGGGCCGGTGCAGCGGACCGAGGAGCAGCCGCCCGGGGTCGGCCGGGTCGGGGGCGTCGGCGACGTCTCCGTAGGCGGCCGCGTGGCTGGCGATGGCCTCGGCCTCGACCAGGCCCGCGTCGCCCTCGGGGTGGGCCGCGACGGCCCCCAGGGGCACGCGGGCGGCGAGCGCGGTGGTGTGCCGCCAGGCGGCGTAGGTCACGATGCCGCCGGCCAGCGCCACGCCGGTACCGACGACGGAGGTGGTCAGCGTCGGAGCCAGGTCCCGGCCGTCGAACCAGTCCGGCAGCAGGCGGTAGGCGAGCCCGCCGAAGGCCAGGGACGGCACGGCGAGGACCCACAGCACCACGGTCATCGTCAGGGGCTGCCGGCCGTGGTCGGGGGCCTCGGCACCCCGGCCGCGGAAGGCCAGCAGCCACAGGCGCGTCGCGTAGGCGGCGGTGAGGAGGGCGGTGAGCAGTCCGGAGACGAGGACGAGCCAGCCCGCGGCCGAGGGCACGGACGCGGTGTGCCCGGCGGAGGCCTGTTCGGCGGCCCCGAGGACGGACTCCTTGGAGAAGAAGCCGCTGAACGGCGGGACGGCGGCGAGCGCGAGCAGCGCCACCGTCATCGTCCAGTACGCGTCGGGGACCCGGTCGCGCAGGTGGCCCATACGGGACATGGCGGCCAGCGAGTTGGTGCCGGCGGCGTGGATGATCACGCCGGCGGCGAGGAACAGCAGCGCCTTGAAAGCGCCGTGGGACAGGAGGTGGAAGACGGCGGCACCCCGATCGCCGACGGCGAGAGCGCCGGTCATGTAGCCGAGCTGGCCGATCGTGGAGTAGGCGAGGACCCGCTTGATGTCGTCCTGGGCGAGCGCGGCGAGCCCGGAGCCGGCCATCGTCACCGCGGCCATGGTCGCGAGGACCACCAAGGCGGCCGAGGAGGCCTGGAACACGGGGAGGAGACGGGCGACGAAGTAGACGCCGGCTGCGACCATCGTCGCGGCGTGGATCAGCGCGGAGACGGGGGTGGGGCCCGCCATCGCGTCGGGAAGCCAGGTGTGCAGCGGGAACTGCGCCGACTTGCCGGCCACGCCCGCGAGCAGCAGCAGCGCGATCAGCGTCGGATGGTCGAGGCCGCCGCTCGCGACGGTGCCGAGGATCTCGGTGATGCGGAAGGAGCCGGTGTCCCCGGCGAGGGCGAACAGGCCGATGAGGAAGGGCACGTCGCCGAGCTTGGTGACCAGGAACGCCTTGATGGAGGCGGCGCGGGCCTCGGGGGTCTCCCAGTAGTGGCCGACCAGGAAGTAGGAGCAGATGCCCATGACCTCCCAGCCGACCAGCAGGACGATCAGGTCGCCGGAGTAGACGACGAGGAACATCGCGGAGGTGAACAGGGAGACGAGGGCGGCGTAGGACGCGTAGCGCGGGTCGTCGCGAAGGTAGCCCGTCGAGTAGATCTGCACGCAGGAGGCGACGACGCCGACGAGCACGGCGACCAGTGCGGCGAAGCCGTCGATGTACAGGGCGAGGTCGATGGGCACCGAGCCGGTCGGGGTGAGTTCGGTGGCGGAGTTCAGGGCCGTGTCCCCGCCCTGGCGCACGGCGACCAGGACGGCGAGCACGAGGGAGGTGAGGGTCGGCAGGACGGCGAGCGGACGCACGAGCCCGGGAGCCGTGCGGCCCAGGAGCAGTCCCGCGGTCGCGCCGAGGAACGGCAGGACGGGGACGAGGACGGCGAGGGTGGTCGTGGTCACGCGGAGGCCTCTGCCTTCCCGGCCCGCTCGGCCGCGAGGGCGTCGCTGTCGGAGTCGTCGGGGCCGGGGCCCTCGGCGGTGTCGCGGAGCTTGTCGATGTCGGAGGTGCCGCGGTTGCGGTACACGGCGAGGACGATGGCCAGCCCGATGCCGATCTCGGCGGCGGCGACGGCGATGGTGAACAGGGTGAGGGCCTGGCCGGAGTGCAGGGTCTCCTCGGCGGTCCTGCTGAGCCACACGTCGAAGGCGACCAGGTTGAGGTTGACCGCGTTGAGCATCAGCTCGACCGACATCAGCACGAGGATCGCGTTGCGCCGGGCCAGCACACCGTAGAGGCCGGTGCAGAACAGCAGGGCGGACAGGACGGCGGGGAACGCGAGGTGCATCAGCGGGCGCCTTCCTGCTCGACCGGGTGATTCCGGGAATCCGGGACGGACGGGGAACTTCCGGCGCCGGCGCGGGAGTTCACAGGGGGAGAGCTCGGCTCCTCCTCGGCCTTGCGGGACAGCACGATGGCGCCGACCAGGGCCGCGAGGAGGAGGGCGGAGAGGGCTTCGAAGGGGAGGACCCAGTTCTGGAACAGGCTCTCGCCGGTGACCTCGGTGGAGCCGGCCGGGGCGCCGTCCAGATCGATCCAGGTGGCCCGGAAGGCGTCGACGACGACCCAGATCAGGGTGGCCGCCGCGGCGACCGCCACGATCAGGGCGATCCAGCGGTTGCCCGAGTCCGCGTCCGGCGAGCGGCCGATGGGCGCCTTGGTGAGCATCAGACCGAACAGGAGGAGAACGACGACGGAGCCGACGTAGATGAGGACCTGCACCCAGGCGATGAACTCGGCACTGAGCAGGAGGTATTCGACGGCGAGACCCCCGAGGGCCACCACGAGCCACAGGGCGGCGTGCACCAGTTGCCTGGTGGTGACCGTGACCAGGGCGGCGCCGAAGGTGAGCAGACCGACGAGCAGGAAGGCGACCTCGACGCCCGTCGGGGAGAGGAAGCCGTGCGTCTCGGCGGACGGGGCGGTGGTGGAAGCGGCGGCGACGGCCGCGGTGAACGTCATGCCTGGCCCTCCTGTCCCGGCTCAGGGGTTTCAGAGTCGCCCGGCGCCCGGTCTGGCCGGGACCGGTCGGACTGCGGCCCGGAATCGCCCGTCTTCTCCGAGTCGCCCTGCACATCGGCCGGCCGCTCGGCTGCGCGCGTCCCGCCGCCGGCGGGTCGCTCGGGGCGCGCCGGAGCCTCGGGGCGGGCCGGGGCGGACTCGGAGGGCGGGGTGGTCTCCTGCTGGGCCGCCAGCTTCTCGGCGGTCTTCCGGGCCGCCACCACCTCCTTCGGTTCCTCCGCGGCGGCGTCCAGGGCGGGCGGGGCCGGGACGGTCCACATCCACTCGCGGAGCTTGTCCCGCTCGTGGGTGAGGTCACGGATGTCGGTCTCCGCGTACTCGAACTCGGGGGACCAGAACAGCGCGTCGAAAGGACAGACCTCGATGCAGATACCGCAGTACATGCACAGGGAGAAGTCGATGGCGAACCGGTCGAGGACGTTGCGGCTGCGTTCCCGGCCTCCCGGGGCCGCCGCCGGGACCGTCTCCTTGTGGGAGTCGATGTAGATGCACCAGTCCGGGCACTCGCGGGCGCACAGCATGCAGACCGTGCAGTTCTCCTCGAACAGGCCGATCACGCCGCGGGTGCGGGGCGGGAGGTCGGGCTGGGTGTCCGGGTACTGCTCGGTGACGGACTTCCTCGTCATCGTGCGGAGGGTGACGGCGAGGCCCTTGGCCAGGCCGGAGCCGGGGAAGGGAGCCATGGCTACCGGATCACCACCTTGACGATGCCGGTGAGGGCGATCTGAACGAGGGAGAGGGGGACGAGGAGCGTCCACGACAGTTTCTGGAGCTGGTCCTCGCGCAGACGGGGATAGGTCACACGCAGCCAGATGACGACGAACGCGAGGACGGCCGTCTTCAGCAGGGTCCACACCCAGCCGAGGCCGTCGGCGCCCCACGGCCCGTGCCAGCCGCCCAGGAAGAGGACGGTCGTCAGGCCGCACAGGACGATGATCCCGGCGTACTCGGCGAGGAGGAACAGGGCGAAGCGCAGACCGGTGTACTCGGTGTACGCCCCGAAGATGATCTCCGAGTCGGCGACGGGCATGTCGAACGGGGGGCGCTGCAACTCGGCGAGGCCGGCGACGAAGAAGACCAACGCGCCGACGATCTGCCAGGGCAGCCACCACCACTCGAACGCGTCGAGGATGCCGGGAAGGGAGACCGTGCCGGCCGCCATCGCCACGGAGGCGGCGGCGAGCAGCATCGGGAGTTCGTAGGCGAGCAGCTGGGCGGCGGTGCGCAGGCCGCCGAGAAGGGAGAACTTGTTGGCGCTGGCCCATCCGGCCATGAGGGAACCGAGGACACCGACGCCCATCACGGCGAGGACGAAGAAGAGACCCGCGTCGATCACCTCGCCGACCGCGCCCTCGCCGGGGCCGATGGGGATGGCGAGGAGGACCAGCAGGTAGGGCAGGAGCGCCACGGCGGGAGCCAGCTGGAAGATGCGGCGGTCCGCGCCCGCGGGGACGACGTCCTCCTTCTGCGCGAACTTCACGCCGTCCGCCACCAGCTGGGCCCAGCCGTGGAAGCCACCGGCGTACATCGGGCCGAGGCGGCCCTGCATGTGGGCCATCACCTTGTGCTCGGTCTGACCGACGATCAGGGGGAAGGTGAGGAAGACGACGAAGACGGCGAGGAGTCGCAGGGCGACGTCGAGCGCGTCATTCACTGCGTGCCTCCTGCGGGGTGGTCGGTGTCGCGATGGTTCCGGGGCGGGGTCGACCCGGCCGGACGGTCCGGCGCGGGGTTCTCCGGCGCGGGGTTCTCCGGCGTCGGGGTGTCCGAGCCGGCGCTGTCCGGCGCGGGGCCGTCCGAAGCCGGTGCCCCCGGCCCGGAGTTGTCCGAACCGGTGCTGTCCGGGACCGGGCCGTCCGCAGCAGGCGCCTCCCGCCCGGAGGTCCCCGACGCGGGGCTCCTCGGACTACGGCCTTCCGCGGAAGCGGTGGACTCCGCCTCCTGGGAGACGGGAGTCCCCGGTGCCGCGTCCTCCGGCCGAGCTGCGTCCTGGGCGGGCTGCTCCGCGTCCGGCCCCGTCCCCCCGGCCTCGGGCTTCGACGGTCCCGCCCCGGGATCCTGCCGCCCCGCTTCCGGCTTCGCCCGGTCCGCCCCGGGCTCCGGCCCTTCCGTCCCCGGCGCCGCCCGGTCAGCCCCGGGCTGCGTCCGGCGCGGCTCCGCCTCCGGCTTCGTGTCGTCCGCCCCGGGCTCCGGAGTTTTCGGTTCCGCCTGTTCCGGTTGGTCGAAGGCCGGACGGGCGTGGTGCCAGGGGGCGTCGGAGCCGCCGGGGACCGCGGGGCGGCGGCCGGGCGCGGGCGCAGGGGCACCGGGCCGCTTCGAGCCAGACCTCGGGGACGTCGTACCGGACCGCTCCGGACCTGTCGGTGCACCCGACTCCGCCGAAGCCGGCGCCGACGGTGTTCCGGGCTCCGCCGCTGCCGAGGGTGCTCCGGTTTCCGTGGGCCGGGCGGACGCGTCCGAGCCGGCTGCCGTACCGGCGGCCTCGGCCGCCTCGGCACGCTGGGAGGCCGAGCCCTCGCCTGCGCTCCGGGCGCGCCGGGGGCCGGAGGTGCGCTGGCTCGCCGAGCCTTCGGAGGCGCTGCGTGCCCGGCGTGGACGGGCGGCGGCTGCCGATGCCGAGGGCGGGGCGGCATCGGTGGACGCGGTGTCGTCCGCGGTGCCCGGTGTCCCGGCGGCGCCGTCGGTGTCCCGGCCCGCGGCCTGGCTCGCCGATCCCTGAGCGGCAGAGCGCGTGCGGCGGGCCGGACGCTCGCCCGCGGCGCCCGCCGCACGACCGGCACGGCCCGCGCCCCGCGCGGGACGGGCGGGGGCCTCGGGGAGCTGCCCTTTCAGGGGGCCCCACTCGTTGGGGTCGGGGACGCCCGGGGGAAGCATCTGGCGGCGCTTGGGACCGCCGTGTTCGGACTCCCCCGGCTCCTTGGCGCCGGGCCAGGCCTTGGCCACGCGGGCGGCGAGGACGAAGTCCTTGCGCAGCGGGTGTCCCTCGAACGTCTCGGGCAGCAGGAGGTGGTCAAGTGCGGGATGCCCGTCGAAGTCGACGCCGAACATCTCGTGGGTCTCCCGCTCGTGCCATGCGGCACCGGCGTAGACGGCGACGGCCGACGGCAGGGCCGGCGACTCGTGCGGAACGGTGGTGCGCAGCAGGAGCCGGTGTACCGGGGAGGGGGGCAGGGCGGCGACGTGGGCGGCGACGCGGAAGCCCGTACCGGGCTCGTCGACAGCGCTCAGCCAGTCGAAGTAGGTGCAGCCGAGCCGGTCGCGAGCCGTCTCCAGCGCCGTGAGCCAGGACGCAGGCGGGACGTCGACGGTGAGGAGGTCGTAGGACTCCTCCGCCGTGGCGTCCGGGCCGAACAGTTCCTCGGTCGCGGCAGGCAGCCAGCCGACTGCGGTCATCGTGTCTCCCCCTCGGGTGCCGGCGGCCGCACCAGGCCGCTCTGCAGCGCCGCGGTGGACGGGCGTCGCGTGCCGGAGGTGCCGGCGCCGTCGCCGTACCGCTCGCCGAGCGACTCGCGGGCGATCTTCTCCTGGAGCTTGAGGATGCCCTGGAGCAGCGCCTCGGGCCGGGGCGGGCAGCCGGGGACGTAGACGTCGACGGGGATGATCTGGTCGACGCCCTTGGTCACGGAGTAGGAGTCCCAGTAGGGGCCGCCGCAGTTGGAGCAGGCACCGAAGGAGATGACGTACTTCGGCTCGGGCATCTGCTCGTACAGCCGCTTGACGGCCGGGGCCATCTTGTCCGTCACGGTGCCGGAGACGATCATGAGGTCGGCCTGGCGCGGGCCCGGCGCGAACGGGATCACACCGAGGCGGATGAAGTCGTGGCGCGCCATCGACGCGGCGATGAACTCGATCGCGCAGCAGGCGAGGCCGAAGTTGAAGACCCACAGCGAGTAGCGGCGGCCCCAGTTCAGGACGACCTTCATCGGTTCCGGGGCCAGCCGGGCCAAGGGGCCCAGTCTCCCCCTGCCTTCGGCGGGGGGACCGACGGGATCCGGAAGCAGGACGGGCTCGGGCACCGGGGGGTTCACGTCCATGCCAGGACGCCCTTCTTGTATGCGTACAGCAGGCCCACGGCCAGGAAGCCGAGGAAGATGAACATCTCCACCAGCGTCGTCGCCCCGTAGCCGCGGTCGGCGAAGACCGTCGCCCAGGGGAACAGGAAGATCGAGTCGACGGCGAAGATGACGTACAGGAACGCGTAGACGTAGTAGCGCACCTGGGTGTGGGCCCAGCCCTCGCCGACGGGGTCGACGCCGCACTCGTACGTGAGGAGCTTCTCGGGGGTGGGTACGACGGGGCGCAGCAGGCGGCTCGCGCCGAAGGCGACGGCCACGAACAGCACGCCGACGACGGCCAGCAGGCCGACCACCGCGTACGACTGGTAGTAGTCCGCCGCGACGACGGTCGGCTCCCGCAGCGTCTCCCGCAACGTCCGCCCCTCGCTCTCTGACCTCGACACGTTCGAGGATCTGTACGCACGGGAGTCTAGGCCCTGATAAAGAGCCGGTAAGCAGCCCGTCACGCCTTGAGATGCCGGTTCGCGGCAAGGGTGGGGTTTTCCCCCGTCGGCGGAGGGCGGTCGACCTCATGGCGTGGCGCCGGGGCGCACGGCACGCTGGCCCCTATGACCGCAACACCGCCGCGCCCCCAGCACCCCCGGCGTCACCCGTCGCAGCCGCCGCGACGGTCGCCGCGCCCGTCGCCCCCGCCGCTCTCGGCGGACGACGGCGAGAAGCGCCTGCCGCCCGCGCGCCTCGCCTTCGACGTGCGGACGTGGAAGGAGATCGCGCATCTCCTGGCGAACCTGCCGATGGCGCTGGTCGGCTTCGTCTACGTGACGACGGTGCTGCTGGTCGGCGGTGCGCTGACGTTCACGGTGGTCGGCCTGCCGCTGCTGGCCCTCGCGCTGACGGGCACACGGCTGCTGGGGCGATTCGAGCGGGGCAGGGCGCGGGTCCTGCTCGGGCTGCGGATCGACGAGCCGAGCCGCCTGCCGCTGCGCCGGGCGGACGGTGTCCTCGGCCGCCTGTGGATGGCGCTGAAGGACCCGGTGGCCTGGCGCGCGGCGCTGTACGACGTCATCCGGCTGCCGTGGGGGGTTCTGACCTTCGTCACCGTCCTGGTCTCGCTGTTCGTGCTGTGGCCGGTGCTGCCGTTCCTGGCGCGCGTGCTCGGTGACGTGGATCGGGCGATGGTGCGGGGGCTGCTGTCGCCGTCGGACGAGTTGGAGCGCCGCATCGCCGAACTGGAGTCCGACCGGGGTGTCGTGGTGGACACCGCCGCCGCCGACCTGCGGCGCATCGAGCGGGATCTGCACGACGGGGCGCAGGCCCGGCTGGTCAACCTGGCCATGGGGCTGGGTCTGGCGAAGGAGAAGCTGCTGGAGGACCCCGACGCGGCGGCGGCGATGGTCGACGAGGCGCACGGTGAGGTGAAGCTGGCGCTGCAGGAGTTGCGGGACCTGGCCCGGGGCATCCATCCGGCGGTGCTCACCGACCGCGGCCTGGACGCGGCGCTGTCCTCGGTCGCCTCCCGCTGCACCGTGCCGGTGACGGTGACCGCGGACCTGGTGGTGCGGCCCGCCGCGGCCATCGAGGGAATCGCGTACTTCACCGTCTCCGAACTGCTCCAGAACGTCAGCAAGCACAGCGGTGCGCGCTCGGCGTCGGTGGAGGTGTGGCGGTCGGAGAACCGGTTGCTGATCCAGGTGTGGGACGACGGCCGCGGCGGCGCGGCGCTGGACGGCGGAACGGGGATGCGGGGCCTGGCGGAGCGGCTGGACGCCGTGGACGGCCTGTTCGTCGTCGACTCTCCCCCGGGCGGTCCGACGACCGTCACGGCGGAGCTGCCCTGGCGGGACCGGTCCCCCGGCGGGGGCTCGCCCACCTAGGGGGTGGGGGAAACCCCCCGTCCGGGACGCCGACGCACTCCATGGTCCGGCGGCCCGGGGCGCAGCAGGGTGGAGGTACGACAGCCGACCGCCCCTCGGCCGGACCTCACGACGTCCCCACCGGCATGCCGGCCGCGCCGCGCGCAGGGCGGCCGGACACCCGGCGGGGACGACGGACCGGCCGGGTGGCGGGCGGACCGGGCAACGGGCGCACGACGACGAGCGGAACGGACGACGGCCATGGCCATGAGGTACGGGGAACGGCACCACCGGCAGGGGTTCGAGGACGGCAGCGCCCGGCGGCCCCGGCTGCCGGCCGCGCTGCGGGCACCGTTCGAGGCTCGCAGCTGGCGCGAGTTCGCGTACGTGCTGCTGAACCTGCCGATGGGCATCCTGATGTTCACGTACGCGGTGACGATGGTCGCGCTCGGCACGGGCCTGCTCGTGACCTTCCTCGGCATTCCGGTGCTGGCGGCGGCGCTGGCCGGCTGCCGCGCTCTCGGGATGCTGGAGCGGGCCCGGGCACGCGGGCTGCTGGGGCTGGAGGTGGACGAGCCGGAGCCGCTGCGGGTGCGCGGCACGGGCCCGATGGGCTGGACGGTCGCCGTCCTGAAGAGCGGCGCGTCGTGGCGGCACCTGCTGTACGCGGTGCTGCACTTCCCGTGGGCGGTGCTCTCCTTCTCCGTCGCGGTGACCGTGTGGGCGTACGGCTGGGCGCTGCTGACGTACCCGCTGTGGTTCTGGCTCTTCCCGGTCTACGGCGGTCAGGGCGGCTTGCAGCTGTACGGCGACGAGCAGCACCGCGTCTATCTGGACAACCCGTTCGAGATCACGGTGACGGCGTCGGTGGGGTTGCTCTTCACTCTGGCGGCGCCGTGGATCGTGCGGGCGCTGACCACGGTGGACCGGCTGCTCGTGCACGGGCTGCTCGGGCCGTCGCGGCTGGCGTCGCGGGTGGTGGAGCTGGAGTCGGACCGGGGGGTCGTGGTGGACACCGCCGCCGCCGACCTGCGGCGCATCGAGCGGGATCTGCACGACGGGGCGCAGGCCCGGCTGGTCAACCTGGCCATGGATCTGGGGCTCGCCCGGGAGAAACTGCGGGAGGACCCGCAGGCGGCGGCGCGGATGGTGGACGAGGCGCACGGCGAGGTGAAGACGGCGCTGCAGGAGCTGCGGGACCTGGCCCGGGGCATCCATCCGGCGGTGCTCACCGACCGCGGCCTGGACGCGGCGCTGTCCTCGGTCGCCTCCCGCTGCACCGTACCGGTGACGGTGGAGGTGGACCTGCCGTCGCGGCCGGCGCCGGCGATCGAGGGGATCGCGTACTTCACGGTGTCCGAGCTGCTGCAGAACATCAGCAAGCACAGCGGGGCCCGGTCGGCCTCGGTGGACGTGTGGCGGTCGACGGACCGGCTGATGATCCAGGTGGCGGACGACGGGGTGGGCGGCGCGGACGCCGCTCCGGCCGGCGGGTCCGGGCTGGCGGGGCTGGCGGAGCGCCTGGACGCGGTGGACGGGATCCTGCTGGTGGACTCGCCGGCGGGCGGGCCGACCCGGGTGACGGCGGAGCTGCCGTGGCGGGGCTGACGGTGCCGCCACCCCGGCCGGGCGCCGCGCCCCCGGTGCCCCGCCGGCGCTCGTGCCCGGTAGCCGGCCTCTCCCGCTCGCCCCCGCCGGACAGCCGGACGCCCGCCCCGGCGCCTCCGGATCGCACCGCACGACGGCAGTCCGTTCCCGATGCTGGAATGCTGGACGTGTTGCCGGACCGCGTGCGTGTGGGGGAGCAGAAGATCGTGGAGAACGTGGAGAACAGGGTGCGGGTGGTCATCGCCGAGGACTCGGTGCTGCTGCGGGAGGGCCTGACCAGGTTGCTGACCGACCTCGGGCACGACGTCGTGGCCGGTGTCGGGGACGGCGAGGCGCTGGTGAAGACGATCACCGAGCTGGACGCGGAGAACGCGCTGCCCGACGTGGTCGTCGCCGACGTGCGGATGCCGCCCACGCACACGGACGAGGGAGTCCGGGCCGCCGTGCAGCTGCGCCGGGCGCACCCGGGGCTCGGGGTGCTGGTGCTGTCGCAGTACGTGGAGGAGCGGTACGCCACCGAACTCCTGGCCGGTTCCAGCCGCGGCGTGGGCTACCTGCTCAAGGACCGGGTGGCCGAGGTGCGGGAGTTCGTGGACGCGGTGGTGCGGGTGGCCGGGGGCGGTACGGCGCTCGACCCCGAGGTGGTCGCACAGTTGCTCGGGCGCAGCCGGAAGCAGGACGTGCTGGCCGGGCTGACCCCGCGGGAGCGGGAGGTGCTGGGCCTGATGGCGGAGGGGCGGACGAACTCGGCGATCGCCCGGCAGCTGGTGGTGAGCGACGGGGCGGTCGAGAAGCACGTCAGCAACATCTTCCTCAAACTCGGCCTGTCCCCGAGCCAGGGCGACCACCGCAGGGTCCTGGCCGTACTGACCTACCTCAACTCCTGACGGACCCCGTCCGGCCCCACCCGCCCCGACACGCCCCGGTCCGCCCCGACACGCCCCGGTCCGTCCCGACCGGGGCCGGTCGTCCGCTCCCGGGGCCCCGCCGGAAACCGCGGCACGTACGGTGCACGTCCTCCGGGAAGAGGCACATCGCGGGCTCTTCCGCACAGAAGAGAGCACAACCGTGCACAACCGTGTGCACGCGGGCACAGGGGGCGCACACGGCGCCGCTCAGGGCCCCGGCAGGTCGGGGGCGGCACACCGCGCCCGGACCGGTCCACGGGGCCGTGTACAGGTCAGACCACTCGGCCACGCCCGGACCGGAATCGAACCGGAATCCGGACCACGGTCGGCCGTGCCAGGGGGCCCGCCCCGCCGACGCCGCGATCATGCCCGGCCGGCGTGCCGGGCGTGCCGCCAAGCGGAGCCATGGTGCCCTGCCGCGTCGTGTCCGTGATGCGAAAGACCCAGGGAAGGCAGCCCTTAGAGACGTAGGGTTGATATTGGGAGGACCTTGGGAAGGTCCCTCCCCGACAGCCGCCTCGAGGGAGGTCCAGTTCAGTGACCAGCCAGGTCAGCAGTCCAGCGGAGCAGACCGACACCACCGTCGTAGGAGAGCAGCGGAAACCGGCCGGGACGAAGGACGTCCGCCGGCTGGACCGGGTGATCATCAGGTTCGCAGGGGACTCGGGCGACGGGATGCAGCTCACCGGCGACCGGTTCACCTCGGAGACGGCGTCCTTCGGCAACGACCTGTCGACCCTGCCGAACTTCCCCGCCGAGATCCGTGCGCCCGCCGGAACCCTGCCCGGCGTCTCCTCCTTCCAGCTGCATTTCGCCGACCACGACATCCTCACCCCGGGCGACGCTCCGAACGTGCTGGTCGCGATGAACCCGGCCGCCCTCAAGGCGAACGTGGGCGATCTACCGCGCGGCGCGGAGATCATCGTCAACACGGACGAGTTCACCAAGCGGGCGATGCAGAAGGTCGGGTACGAGACCTCGCCCCTGGAGGACGGCTCCCTCGACGGCTACAGCCTGCACCCGGTGCCGCTGACCGCGCTGACGGTCGAGGCGCTGAAGGAGTTCGACCTCAGCCGCAAGGAGGCGGAGCGCAGCAAGAACATGTTCGCGCTCGGTCTGCTGTCGTGGATGTACAACCGGCCGACGGAGGGCACCGAGGCGTTCCTGAAGTCGAAGTTCGGCAAGAAGCCGGACATCGCCGCGGCGAACATCACCGCGTTCCGGGCGGGCTGGAACTTCGGGGAGACGACGGAGGACTTCGCCGTCTCCTACGAGGTCGCCCCGGCCGCGACCGCGTTCCCGCCGGGCACGTACCGCAACATCTCCGGCAACCTGGCCCTGGCCTACGGCCTGGTCGCGGCCTCCCGCCAGGCCGATCTGCCGCTGTTCCTGGGCTCCTATCCGATCACCCCGGCCTCCGACATCCTGCACGAGCTGAGCCGGCACAAGAACTTCGGCGTGCGCTCCTTCCAGGCCGAGGACGAGATCGCCGGTATCGGTGCCGCGCTGGGCGCGGCCTTCGGAGGATCGCTGGCGGTGACCACCACCTCCGGCCCGGGTGTGGCGCTGAAGGCCGAGACCATCGGTCTGGCCGTGTCCCTGGAGCTGCCGCTGCTGGTGGTCGACATCCAGCGCGGCGGGCCGTCCACCGGACTGCCGACCAAGACCGAGCAGGCCGACCTGCTCCAGGCGATGTTCGGCCGCAACGGTGAGGCGCCGGTCCCGGTGATCGCGCCGAAGACGCCCGCGGACTGCTTCGGCGCCGCGCTGGAGGCCGCCCGTATCGCCCTGGCCTACCGCACCCCGGTGATGCTGCTCTCGGACGGATACCTGGCGAACGGCAGCGAACCGTGGCGGATCCCCGACCTGGACGAGCTGCCCGACCTGCGGGTGCAGTTCGCGCAGGGACCGAACCACACCCTGGACGACGGCACCGAGGTGTTCTGGCCGTACAAGCGCGACCCGCAGACCCTCGCCCGGCCCTGGGCGGTCCCGGGCACGCCGGGCCTGGAGCACCGCATCGGCGGCATCGAGAAGGAGGACGGCACGGGCAACATCTCCTACGCCCCCGCCAACCACGACTTCATGGTCCGCACCCGCCAGGCGAAGATCGACGGCATCGACGTCCCGGACCTGGAGGTCGACGACCCTCAGGGCGCCGCCGGGACCCTGGTGCTCGGCTGGGGCTCGACCTACGGGCCGATCACCGCGGCCGTCCGGCGGCTGCGCACGGCCGGCGAGTCGATCGCGCAGGCCCATCTGCGTCACCTCAACCCCTTCCCGCGCAACCTCGGCGACGTGCTGAAGCGCTACGACAAGGTCGTGGTCCCCGAGATGAACCTCGGCCAGCTCGCCATGCTGATCCGGGCCAGATACCTGGTCGACGCCCGCTCGTACAACCAGGTCAACGGAATGCCGTTCAAGGCGGAACAGCTCGCCACGGCGCTGAAGGAGGCCATCGATGGCTGAGACGAACGGTTCGTCCAGGCAGGGCACGGGCGTGGTCGAGGCGCTCTCGCTCGTCCCCAGGGCCGAGGCCCGGCAGACCATGAAGGACTTCAAGTCCGATCAGGAGGTGCGCTGGTGCCCGGGCTGCGGTGACTACGCGATCCTCGCGGCCGTGCAGGGCTTCATGCCGGAACTCGGGGTGGCCCGGGAGAACATCGTCTTCGTCTCCGGCATCGGCTGCTCCTCCCGTTTCCCGTACTACATGAACACCTACGGGATGCACTCGATCCACGGCCGGGCCCCGGCCATCGCCACCGGACTGGCGGCCAGCCGGCGCGACCTGTCGGTCTGGGTCGTCACCGGCGACGGCGACGCGCTGTCGATCGGCGGCAACCACCTCATCCACGCCCTGCGCCGCAATGTCAACCTCAAGATCCTGCTGTTCAACAACCGGATCTACGGCCTGACCAAGGGGCAGTACTCCCCCACCTCCGAGATCGGCAAGATCACCAAGTCGACGCCGATGGGGTCGCTGGACGCGCCCTTCAACCCGGTGTCGCTGGCCCTCGGCGCTGAGGCCTCCTTCGTGGCCCGCACGATCGACTCCGACCGCAAGCACCTGACCGAGGTGCTGCGGCAGGCCGCCGCGCACCCGGGCACGGCGCTGATCGAGATCTACCAGAACTGCAACATCTTCAACGACGGTGCCTTCGACGCCCTGAAGGACAAGCAGCGGGCCGATGAGGCCGTGATCCGGCTGGAGCACGGCCGGCCGATCCGTTTCGGCGGTGAGGGCGGCTCCCGCGGTGTCGTCCGCGACCGGACGACGGGCGAGCTGGAGGTGGTCGACGTCACCGCGCAGAACGAGGCGGAGATCCTGGTCCACGACGCGCACGCCGCGTCCCCGACCACCGCCTTCGCGCTGTCCCGGCTCGCCGACCCCGACACCCTGCACCACACTCCGATCGGGGTCTTCCGCTCCGTGGACCGCCCGGTCTACGGCACCCGGATGGCGGAGCAACTCGACACCGCGGTCGAGCAGAAGGGCAAGGGCGACCTGGCCGCCCTGCTCGCCGGCGGCGACACCTGGACGGTCGTCGGCTGAGCCGGTGTCCACGCACCGCACGGCTGCGGCCCGGGCCACCTCGCCCGGGCCGCAGCCGTGAGCGACCGCCGCGCCGTGCGCACCACGTCAGCGAGGCCGTCCCACCCCTCACACGCGAGGCCCGGGCCGCTGTGCCCGGGCCTCGTCGTATGCCCGGCGGGCCTTCTCGACCTCGGCCGTGCGCCGGTCCGTCCACAGGGCCAGCGCCCGCACCTGGTCGGCCGCCTCACGCCCCAGGCCGGTGAGCGAGTAGTCGACCCGCGGCGGGATCACGGGCTTGGCGTCGCGGTGGACCAGGCCGTCGCGCTCCAGGGTCTGCAGGGTCTGGGTGAGCATCTTCTCGCTGACCCTGCCGATGGCCCGGCGCAGCTCGCCGAACCGGTAGGAGCGCTCCAGCAGGCGCATCAGTACGAGGACCCCCCAGCGGCTGGTGACGTGCTCCAGCACCTGGCGCGAGGGACACATCCCGTCGCCCTCGGCCTTCCAGTCGACCCCTGCGTCACTTACCTCCATGCCAGTACCTTACTTCAGAGTGGGTACTTTCGAACAGTTAGCGCCTTCCTTATGGTTAGTTCCGGACGTCATCGAGAGACCACGAGGAGATCCCGCACCATGAGCATCGTCATCACCGGAGCCACCGGAAAGCTCGGCCGCCACGTCGTGGAGCAGTTGCTGGAGAAGGTCCCCGCGGACCAGATCACCGCCGTCGTACGCGACCGGGCGAAGGCCGCCGACCTCGCCGAACGCGGCGTCCGGCTCGCCGTCGCCGACTACAACGCGCCCGAGACCTTCGACGGCCTCTTCGCCGCCGGTGACAAGGTGCTGCTGATCTCGGGCAACGAGTTCGACAAGGGCCGCCCGCAGCAGCACAAGGTCGTCATCGACGCCGCCCGGGCGGCCGGCGTGGCGCTGCTCGCGTACACGAGCGCGCCGGTGACGCTGACCGCCGCGCTCGCCGACGACCACCGCGCCACCGAGGAGATCCTGGTCGGCTCCGGTGTGCCGTACACGTTGCTCCGCAACGGCTGGTACCACGAGAACTACACCGAGAACCTCGCCCCCGTCCTGGAGCACCACGCCGTCGTCGCCGCGGCCGGCGAGGGCCGCGTCTCCTCCGCCTCGCGGGCCGACTACGCAGGTGCCGCCGTCGCCGTCCTGACCGGTGAGGGACACGAGAACCGGACGTACGAACTGGGCGGCGACACCGCCTGGGGCTTGGCCGAGTTCGCGGCGGAGCTGAGCCGGCAGACGGGCGAGGAGATCACCTACACCCCGGTGTCCGTCGACGCCCTCACCGGCATCCTCACCGACGCCGGGCTGCCCGCACCCTTCGCGGCGATGCTGGCGGGCGCGGACGCCTCCATCGAGAAGGGTGAACTGGTCGTCTCCACCGGGGACCTGTCCCGCCTGAACGGCCGCCCCACCACGCCGCTCGGCGAGGCCGTCGCCGCCGCACTCAAGGGCTGACCCGCACCCTTCCCCACCTGTCATGACCGTATGGCGATACGGGCATGACAGGTGGTGGTGATCGGCGTTACCGTCGTTCCGGCGAACGGGAGAGGGAGGGGCCGGTGGGCACATCCAAGGGCGAGCGGCACATAGGACTGCTGAACGGCTTCGCGGCCTACGGGATGTGGGGGCTCGTCCCCCTGTTCTGGCCCCTGCTGAAGCCCGCCGGCGCGGTGGAGATCCTCGCCCACCGGATGGTGTGGTCGCTGGTCGCCGTCGCGGTGGCGCTGGCCTTCGTACGGCGATGGGCCTGGGCCGGTGAGCTGCTGCGGCAGCCGCGGCGGCTGGGGCTCGTCGCGATCGCCGCGACCGTCATCACCGTCAACTGGGGCGTGTACATCTGGGCGGTGAACGCCGGGCACGTCGTCGAGGCCTCCCTCGGCTACTTCATCAACCCGCTGGTCACCATCGCCATGGGCGTGCTGATCCTCAAGGAGCGGCTGCGACCGGTGCAGTGGGTCGCGGTCGGCGTGGCCGCCGGAGCCGTCGCGGTCCTGACCGTCGCCTACGGCCGCCCGCCGTGGATCTCACTCTGCCTCGCCTTCTCCTTCGCCACCTACGGCCTCGTGAAGAAGAAGGTCAACCTCGGCGGCGTGGAGTCGCTCGCCGCCGAGACCGCGATCCAGTTCCTGCCCGCACTCGCCTATCTGCTGTGGCTGACCACCCACGGCCGCTCGACGTTCACGACCGGGGGCGCCGGCCACGCCGCCCTGCTCGCGTCGACCGGCGTCGTCACGGCGCTGCCCCTGGTCTGCTTCGGCGCGGCGGCGATCCGGGTTCCGCTGTCGACACTGGGTCTGCTGCAGTACCTGGCGCCCGTCTTCCAGTTCCTGCTGGGTGTCCTCTACTTCGGCGAGGAGATGCCGCCCGAACGCTGGGCCGGTTTCGCCCTGGTGTGGCTGGCACTGGTGCTGCTCACGGCCGACGCCTGGCGTGCCTCGCGCAGGTCCCGGATCGCCATCAGGGCCGACAGCGGGATCGGGGCCCGGGGCCCGGCCGGAAGCCGCAACGGCGCCCTCGGCACCGCCGTGACGGCCGGTGGCGGCGCGAGGACGGACACGACCGCGACGGCCGGTTCCCCCGGCGCGGCACGCAGCGCGGAGGGCCTGCCTTCCGCGTCCGGCGCGGACCTGCTGGACGCGGGCACCGGCCCGTAGAACCGGCGCAGCGGCCTGGCCCGCAGGGGTGAAGGCGCCCGGACCACCCGTGGGCGGCGACTCGGGCAGGACCTCCGGGGCCGACGCCGTGGGCCCCGACGCCGTGCGGGACCAGCATCGGTCCGGTGTCACGGCCCTTCCCAGGGGTCACCCGCACCGATCCCCCGGCCGTTCGCGGCTCCTCCGGCGTTTCCGTTGCCCACCCACGCGTGGAACCCCTATGGGTGACTACATGACTCCGACACCCGCACCCCTGCACTGGAAGCTCGTCGTCGACGCCGCCGACCCCCACGCCCAGGCCGACTTCTGGGCCGCCGCCCTGCACTACGAGATCGAGGACAACAGCGCACTCGTCGAACGGCTGCTGCAACTCGGCGCACTGCCCGGCGCGGCCACCGTCGAGTTCCACGGCCGCCCCGCCTTCCGGGACCTGATCGCCGTACGCCACCCCGACGACCCCTACGACGAGGCCAGCGGCACCGGGCTGGGCCGACGGCTGCTGTTCCAGCGCGTACCGGAGCCGAAGACCGTCAAGAACCGGCTCCACCTCGACCTGCACGCCGGCCGGGACCGGCGCGACGCCGAGGTGGAGCGGCTGGAGGCGCTGGGCGCGAAGGTGCTGCGGCGGGTGCAGGAACCGTCGGGCCAGTGGGTGGTGATGTCCGATCCGGAGGGCAACGAGTTCTGCGTGCAGTGAGCCGCGGCAGGCATCGGAGCACCACCGCCCGCAGGGGAGGACTCGTGCGGGAGCGGCCAGAGCCCTCACTGCCGCCCGGCGGCGGCACGTGCGGCGAGCCGGGTCATACGGGCCCGTGCGAAGCCCAGTTGCTCGACGTCGTCCGCGGCGGGACCCGCCACGGCACTGAGCTCCTCCCACAGGCCGATCAGGTCACGCCCGAGGTCCAGACCCTGCGACGGGTCGCGCACCGCGCGCCACGCGGTGGCCGCGCTCTGCACGTTCCCGTAGGCGGCCTCCGCGTCGCGCGTACGTTGGTGGACGCGGGCCAGGTCCAGGCAGAGGTGGAACGCCCGGACCGGGTCGCCTGCCAGGTAGGCGATGTAGGCGGTGAGGGCGCGCAGCCGGAGCACCTCGGCGTGCTCCGGGCCCAGGATCCCGGTGGTCCCGGCCACGGTGTGCTCGGCGAGTCGGGCCGCTTCCGGTATCCATCCGGACCGCACGGCCTCGTTGATCTGCGCGACCGCCGCCGCGAGCCCGGGCGGGGCCCCGGCGCCGACGGCCGGTTCCTCCGCGAGCACGGCCTCGGCGACGGCGTCGAAGCCACGGGGCGGAGCGGCTCCGGCGGCGGGTTCGACGTCAGTCCCCATGGTCCCGACGACGGAAGCGAGGCCGGAAGCAGCGCCCGCACCGGCACCGACGCCGGGAGCGGAGGGGAAGCGGGCGTCGGCTTCGGGCTCGCCGCCGAGGGCGGGCACGGCAGCGGGGAGGGAGGCGGGACCGGGGGTGGGAGCAGGGGCCGGGTCAGGGACGGAAGCAGGGGCGGGAGCAGGAGGCTGAGCAGGGGGGACGTCGGCGGCCCGCACACTCTCCGCACCGTTCGCGGCCCGCACCCCCTCGGCGCCCGCCCCCGGGGGCGCCGCGACCGGCTCCGCCGTGAGGTGGCTCGACCCGTCGAGGTCGACCCGGAGCGGGACGACGCAGTCGACCCGCTCGTCGTGGATCGTGACGTACACGGAGCGGCCGGCGGCGAGGGCGATGCGGTGCAACCGCGCGAGAACGGCGCGCTGGATCTCCTCACCCTCGCCCGCGACGACCGGCACGCCGCCGATCCACGCGCGCCCGGCCCCGGGCCCGGCGGCCGGGACATGGACGTCCAGCGGGACCGCGGCGGACCCTCCGGGGGCTGCCGTTGCCGCGTCCGGCTTCGCTTCCCGCTCGCTGCGGCCGAATCGAGACTTCGCTTCCATCGTGCCCTTCACCGTTCCCCGCGCCTCTCTCCGCCGCCGGAGCCGTGGCGGCCCTCCGTGCCTCCGGCGCCACACTCCGTTCCTGCACGTGCCTCCAAGTCTCGCCGGTCACTCCCGGCGACGGCGTCACCACAGCGTCACAGACTCGTCCCGAGAGCTCCCCCGAGGTCCGGAGCCTCTCACGGCCTCGGCTCCCGTGGGCGCGGGGCGGTCCGTTCCGGGCGGTGACGCCCTCCCGGCGGTCACCCCGCCGGCCGACACGGGCCGCACGCGGATCCGGCCGGCGGGCCGTCCCGCCACCCGGCCGTCAGGCCGTGATGTCCTTCCCGGAGAATCGGGCCCAGGCCGCCGAGCCGAACACGACCGCGTACAGGGTCTGCAACCCCAGGTTGCGCTGCAGGTCGTCCCACTGGACGGGATCGCGCATCAGGTCGGCGAAGGACAGCCAGTAGTGGGAGAAGAAGTACGGCTGGAGAGCGTCCAGCTGCGGGATCTGGTCCAGGATCTGCACGGTGATCAGCAGGCCCACGGTCGTCGCCATCGCCGCGATGCCGCTGCCGGTGAGCGTGGAGACGAACAGGCCGAGGGCGGCCACACCGACCAGCGAGGCGGCGACGACCAGCGCGATCAGCAGGGCGCGGCCCAGCCCGTCGGCGAGGCTGATCCGGGTGCCGGAGATGGTGGTGAGATCGCCCAGTGGGAACAGCAGGGCCCCCACGGCGAGCGCCGAGACGGCGACGACCAGTGTGGCCAGCAGGCAGAACACCACCGTGGTCGTGTACTTGGCGAGCAGGAGCCGGGTGCGCCCGGCCGGGGCGACCAGCAGATAGCGCAGGGTACCCGCGTTCGCCTCACCGGCGATCGCGTCCCCTGCGATCACGCCGACCGCCATCGGGAGGAAGAACGGCAGGGTCGCCGCCAGGGCCGTGAACACCAGGAACAGGCCGTTGTTGGTGACCTGCGAGATGAACGCCGGCCCACCGCCGCCCCGGCCGCCGGCCGGAGAGCCGCCCCGGGTCTCGATCTTCACGGCGATCCCGACCAGCACCGGCACGGCGGCGAGCACCCCCAGCAGTGCCAGGGTGCGCCAGCGCCGCAGCGTGGTGACCAGCTCGCTGCGGAAGAGGCCGAGGCTCCACAGCGGCCCGGGCGTGCGGCAGGCGCGTGGACCCTCGCCCGGAAGGGCATCAGCCTGCGACATCGAAACCCTCCCCGGTGAGGGCCACGAACGCGTCCTCCAGCGAGGCCCGCTCCACCCCGAACCCGCGCACCCGGACGCCGGACGCCACCAGCGCGGCGTTCAGGTCGGCCAGTTCGCCTTCGGGTGGCTCCCCCGACACCCGCTCCTCGGTCACCACGACGTCCGTCACGCCCTGCTCCTTCAGCACCCGGGCCGCGTCGGAGGTGTCCGGCGTGGTCACCGCCAGCCGCCCGCGGGCCCGTGCCACCAGCTCGGCGACCGGGCCCTGGACGACGAGCCGCCCCTGGGCCATGACGGCGGCATGGCTGCACACCTGCTCGATCTCGTCGAGGAGATGGGAGGAGAGGAAGACGGTGGTGCCGTCGGCGGCCAGTTCCCGGATCAGGGCGCGGATCTCCCGCATCCCCTGCGGGTCGAGCCCGTTGGTCGGCTCGTCGAGCACGAGCAGCCGGCGCGGCTGGAGCAGTGCCGAGGCGAGCCCGAGCCGCTGCTTCATGCCCAGGGAGTACGCCTTGGCCTTCTTGCCCGCGGCGGCTGTCAGTCCGACCCGCTCCAGCGCCGCCGTGACCCGTGCGCGGCGGGTGCGGGGGTCGGCCGTCGGGTCGGCGGCGTCGTAGCGCAGCAGGTTGTCCCGGCCGGAGAGGAAGCCGTACAGGGCCGGTCCCTCGATGAGAGCGCCGACCTGCGGCAGTACGGTGCGGGCGGCCCGCGGCATGGGGCGCCCGAGCAGCCGCGCCGCGCCGGAGGTCGGTTCGATGAGGCCCATCAGCATGCGGATGGTGGTGGTCTTTCCTGAGCCGTTCGGGCCGAGGAAACCGAAGACGCTGCCCGCCGGGACGCTCAGGTCGAGACCGTCCACGGCGAGCTGTCCGCCGCGGTAGCGCTTGGTGAGTGCGCGGGTGTGGATGACCGGATCGTCCACGTCGCTCACCTCGGTCTCCGCGGCGGACACAGGGCCCATGGGCTGCACTCCTCGACGGGTCGACGGCCGTGACGGTCACTCGACGCGCAACGGCCCCGTCACCGACCGGCGTTGGCGGCGCGAACCAGCGTGTCCTTGTCCACCGTACCGATGTAGACCTTGCCGTCGTCGGTGATGAGGGCATTGACCAGGCGGGTGGAGAAGACGGTGCCGGAGCCGAACGTGCCGTTGACGTGGTCGCCGAGCGAGTCGAGGAAGCCGCCGAGGTCACCGCCGACCTCGGAGCCCGAGGGGGCGCCGGAACCGCCGGTGTCGAAGGTGGCGACGGTGTTCCAGCCCTTGCCGAGGACCTTCATCCCGTCCAGTCCCTTGGCGAGACCCTTGCCGGACCCGGGGACGGCGGCCCCCGTTCCGGCCCTCCCGTGGCCTTCGTCCTCGGTCACCTGTGCGTCCCGGGGCGGGGTGAAGTCGAAGGTGGAGGCGGCCGGTGCGGTGAAGCCGACCTTCGTGAAGCCGACGTCGACCACGGCCGCACCTCCCGTGGCCGGCGTGAGGGTGAACTTCAGCGGCGTCCCGGTCCTCGCGTCCACGGCGATGCTGATCGCGCCGACCGTGGTGCCGGACTGCCTGGGCTTGATCAGCAGTTTGTAGGCGTCGCGGCCGGCCACGTGGACCGTGCCGTCGACCGTGACGGAGGTCGTGTCGTCGACGGACTCGAGGGCCTCCGCCGCGAAGTCGCTCGGTGTGGCGGGCAGTCCCTCCTGACGGCCGGTGCCCCGGCTCCCGTCCTCGTCGGCGCCCTTGCCGCGGGGGGTGTCGTCGACGGTGGAGTGGTAGACCTCGTTGGACTCGCTGTCGTAGCCCCACACGTCCTTGCCGTTGTGGATGAGGCTGTACTCGGCGGTGTCCTCCAGCAGTGACACCTTCTGCCGGTCCGGCCCGTCGGCCGCGACCCGCAGGGTGTGCGATCCGGACGCGAGCTCCGTCAGCCTGGCCGACGGGTCGGCCGCGGAGCCGTCGCCTCCGGCCCCCGGTCCCCTGCCGGCTCCGCCGAACCCGGAGCCGAGGCCGTTGCCCAGCCCCCCGAGGTCGGGGAGCCCGAGGTCCGTGTCGATCTTCACCGTGCCGGACAGCTGCTGTACGTCGGACGCGGCGATCTTCTCGATGAGCTGCTGTGCGCTGATCTTCGGCAGGTCGGGGTCACCGGAGTCGGCGAGCGCGGGCACGATCCCGATCGTCGCCGCCGCCACCCCCACCACCGCGACCGGGACGACGTACCGCGAGGCCTTGCGCCGCCCCGCCCGCAGATCCTCGGTCTCGCCCGCGTCCCTGCCGTCGTCGGACTCGTACGGTGTCATGTGTGCCATACCTCCGTAGTCGGCGGCGACTGTCCGTCCGTCTCGCGCCGCAGCGCACGGATCCCACCAAGCCGCCATTCTCACCCGAATCGGTGAAGTTCGGTGTCTTCCGTGCTCTCCATCTGACCAAATCCGCCATGAGGATGCGTCAGCCCCGGGGCTCAACTCCGCGTAGTTCTCCGGTATGACGTGGAGGGCCTGGAGTCCGCCGACCCGTAGGGGATGCGCGGTGTGGAGACGGGGCGGCGAGGAGGGCATCGACGGCGGCTTCCGCGAGCCGAGGCGGGGGCGCGGAACCCGGTCCGGCGATACGGGCGTCGAGGCCGCACCTCCGGGCCGGGCTGCGGGGCCGGGAGGGCCGGGGGTCGGGCGAGGGCCGCCGGGGCACGGACGCCGGGGCGGTCGGTGCCGCCCGGTCGGGCGCCGCGGCGGGCAGTGCCCGCGCGAGCAGGTGCCGGGGCGGGCAGGCGCCCGGGGCAACCGCGGGGCAGGGTGCCTCTCGGCTCAGCCCGCCCGGTGGACGACCGCGTCGCACAGCTCCATCAGCGCGAGCTTGGCAACGCACTCGGGAAGCGGACCCAGTGCGGCGCGGGCCTCCTCGGCGTACCGCACGGTGTCCTTCCGCGCCTGCTCCAGCGCCGGGTGCGCCCGCAGCGCCGCCAGCGCCTCGGCGTGCCGCGCGTCGTCGCTCAGGTCGGAGTCCAGCAGCTCGCACAGCGCGATGTCCTCGGCGAGCCCGAGGCGCGCCGCCCGCTCACGCAGCCGCAGCACGGGCAGGGTCGGGATCCCCTCCCGGAGATCGGTCCCGGGGGTCTTCCCGGACTCGTGGGAGTCGCTGGCGATGTCGAGCACGTCGTCGGCCAGCTGGAAGGCGACGCCGAGCCGCTCCCCGTACTGCGTCAGAACGTCCACCACGGTCTCGTCCGCTCCGGACATCATGGCCCCGAACCGGCACGACACGGCCACCAGCGACCCGGTCTTGCCCCCCAGCACATCCAGGTAGTGCTCGACGGGGTCCCGTCCGTCCTGGGGGCCGGCCGTCTCCAGGATCTGCCCGGTCACCAGCCGCTCGAACGCCACGGCCTGCACCCGTACCGCCTCCGGGCCGAGGTCGGCCAGGATCTGGGAGGCCCGGGCGAAGAGGAAGTCGCCGGTCAGGACGGCCACGGAGTTCCCCCACCGTGTGTTGGCGCTGGGCACTCCGCGCCGGACGGACGCCTCGTCCATGACGTCGTCGTGGTACAGCGTGGCCAGGTGGGTCAGCTCCACGACCACGGCCGACGGCACGACGCCCGGGGCATAGGGGTCACCGAACTGCGCGGCGAGCATCACGAGCAGTGGCCGGAATCGCTTCCCGCCCGCGCGCACCAGGTGCTGCGCCGCCTCGGTGATGAAGGGAACCTCACTCTTGGTGGCCTCGAGCAACCCTTCCTCGACAGCCGTCAATCCGGCCTGGACATCGGCTTCCAGAGCCTGGTCCCGCACGCTCAGCCCGAACGGCCCGACGACGGTCACGAGGGGTCTCCTGTCTGCTGGTGTCTGCTGGCGATTACACGGTTTGTCGATAGGTCGCTGCCATCACTCGTCAGCGTATCCGGTCATGTTTCGATCACCGATAGGCCCCACGGTTACAGGCCAGGCGGTATCGGATCACGCCCGTTATGTTCTTGATCGGTTGATAAGGCCGGACATTCATCGACTTGCCAGGAAGTAATTCCCCGGAAGGTCCGCAACACTCTCGAACCCGAGGCGACACCTCCTTCACTTAGCGGACAACCGTCACAAGAACGACCCGCACCCCCCATGGGGTTCCACGACGGACCCGACACCCCACCCCTTACAAGCAAGTTGAGCCGTTTGCCCGTTTCACCACGCTTGTCGACCAAGGTGAGTTGGCTCACTCGAAAGGCCGAACCCCGCCCCGGACCCCCCACCTCTTTCGCCGTACCCCGTCGGCGAGTTGGGCCTTGGCGGCCACAAAGGATCAAGCGCCTCAAATCGCCCCGATCATGACTACTCGGGGCGTTGAGTGAATCCGGTACTTGTTCCCGACATGTGCTCTCGCATACGTTCCCGGCCTGTCGGGCGGACGCCGAATCCTGCCGCCGCCCGTTCCACACCATCGACGTACCCATTTCACGTGCGGCAGGAGCGGGGGACCCAGGTAAGTCGCCGGGCCGCGCGTCCTCGGACGCGCCGGACCGGCTCGGGGTGAAGCCGACCGCCCAAGGGCGGTTCGGCCGGGCACCTCCCAGCCCGAACCCGACAGCTCACCTCGCAGGCGCCGGAGAGGAAATTCGCCATGCCTGCTGCCGGTCAGCACCGCCCGTCCCGCACGTCCCGTCTCACCCGCGCCCTCGCCGTGGCCGGAACGGGCGCGGCCGTCCTCGCCCTCCCGCTCCTCGGTGCGACGAGCGCCTCCGCGGCCACCCCGGCGACCGCGGTGTCGTCGTCCGTCGCGACCGCCTCGACCACCCTCGCGGGATACCCCAACAACCTCGACGGCTGGATCCGCGAGTCACTGGCGATCATGGCCGAGAAGGGCATCCCCGGCTCGTACAACGGGATCTACCGCAACATCATCCGCGAGTCGTCGGGCAACCCCAACGCCATCAACCTCTGGGACTCCAACGCCGCAGCCGGCACCCCCTCGAAGGGTCTGCTGCAGGTCATCGACCCCACCTTCGCCGCCTACCACGTGCCCGGCACCGCGTACGACCCCTACGACCCGGTCGCCAACATCACCGCCGCCTGCAACTACGCCGCCGCGCGCTACGGCTCCATCGACAACGTGTTCGGCGCCTACTGATCCCGGCGCGCCCCCGGGGGCGCGCCGCTTCCACGGCAAGGGCCTCTCCCGCGGGAGCAGCCGTTCCCGCGGGAGCAGCCGCCCCTACGGGAAGAGCCGTTCGAGGACGACGGCGATGCCGTCGTCCTCGTTCGACAGGGTGACCTCGTCCGCCACCGCCTTCAGCTCGGGGTGGGCGTTGGCCATGGCGATGCCGCGGGCCGCCCAGTCGAACATCGGAATGTCGTTGGGCATGTCACCGAAGGCCAGCGCCCGCTCCGGACGCAGCCCGAGGTGCTCGGCGGCCAGCGCCAGCCCGGTCGCCTTGGTGATGCCGCACGGCTGGAGTTCCACGGTGCCCGGCCCGGACATCGTGACCGTGGCGAGGGAGCCCGCCACCGCCCGGGCCGTGGCGGCCAACTCGTCGTCGGACAGCTCGGGATGACGCAGCAGCACCTTGCTGAGGGGCTCCCCCCACAGGTCGTCGCGCCGGCCGACCCGCACCGCGGGCAGGGTCGGGTGGGGCATCCGGTACCCGGGTTCTATCAGCGTGAGCCCGTCGACGCCGTCCTGGTCGACCGCGGCGTACACCTGCCCGACCTCGGCCTCGATCTTGCCCAGCGCGGTCTCGGCCAGCTCCCGGTCCAGCGTGACCGACCAGAGCAACCGGTCCGCCCCGGCGTCGTACACCTGCGCTCCCTGACCGCACACCGCGAGCCCCGTGCAACCGAGGTCCTCCAGCAGCGGCCGTACCCGGGGCGCCGGACGGCCCGTCACCACCAGATGCCCGGCCCCGGCCGCCGTGACCCGCGCAAGTGCGGCGAGGGACCGGTCGGAGAGGGTGTCGTCGCCACGCAGCAGCGTTCCGTCCAGGTCCGTGGCGACGAGTGAATACGCGGTGGGTGCGGCCATGATCCGAGAATACGGACACCGCACCCCGCCCGTTCACGGCGCCCGGAACTCCGTCCGGCCACCCGCCGCCCCACCCGCTCGCGGGTCCCGGGAATCCCCGAGCGCTACCCGTACGCCGCCGCCAGGTGCCCGGCCAGGCGGGGCGAGGCGAACTCGGTACCGCACACGAAGCGCATGACCGGCCCGTAGGACGCCGCGGCGGGCAGACCCGTGAAGTACAGGCCCGGCACCGACGACGCGTAGCCCGCACCGAGTACCGGCGCGCCACGGCTGACGGCGAGCTCGGTGCGCAGCTCGTGGCCGAGGAAGCCCATCGCCGCGATGTCCACCCGGTAGCCCGTGGCCGCGATGACGTGGTCGGCGGACAGTCGCCGCACACCGCCCGCGTGCGTACGCACCGTGAGCGCCGTGCGATCGGCCGCCACCTCCGCTCCCACGACCCGCTCCACCTCGCTGACCTGCACCACCCCCTCGAAGCGGGCGCGCAGCCACCAGGCGCCGAGGGGGCCGAGGACCCGGCGGACGAGCAGGTGGCGCAGCTCGGCCGGCAGGAAGCGGTAGGGGTGCGGGTAGTAACTGAGTGCCCAGAGCGACCAGGCGCGGCCGAAGGGGGATTCGGGGCGCAGCCTCGGCTGCGCCCAGGGCGGTGCTCCGAAGGCGACCTTGCCATGGCCGCGGGCGACGACCCGCACCCGGGCCCCGGCCTCGGCGGCCAGCACGGCCGTCTCCAGGGCGGACTGGCCGGCGCCGACGACGATCAGCTCCCGGCCGGAGAAGCGGCCGAGGTCGTGGTGCTGGCTGCTGTGCGACAGCGGGCCGGTGGGACTGGGGCCGTCCGCGACGGCGGCCGCCAGTGCCCCGGGCAGGTGGGCGAGCCCCGACAGGCCGGTCGCCACCACGACCGCGCGGGCGGTGAACGACTCGCCCGAGTCCAGCTTCAGCGCGAAGCCCGGCCGCCCGGGAGCGCGGTCGACGGAGACCACCCCGACCCGCTCCAGACCGGGCACCAGGCTCTGCTGGAACCACTGCCCGTAGTCGATGAAGGTCCGCACGGGGATGATGTCCTCGTCCGTGACCAGGCGCGGGATGCCCGCCGCGGCGCAGTAGTCGACGAGGGTGTGCCCGGGCTGCGGGGCGTCGATGGTGGAGGCGGCGGGGGTCGACTTGAGGAGCATCCCGGCGGGCATGTGGTCGCGCCAGCTGACCATGGGCTCGCCGAAGACCCGCACCGGGACGCCGCGGGCGTGCAGATGGGCAGCGGTGGACAGGCCGAACGGCCCCGCACCGATGACTGCTACCGGTTGAATCACCAAGTCCCTCCCCAGGACGTCGCATTCGTCACCTCGTGACCGGCGCGGACCCGGACGAACCGCCCGAGGACGGCGCTACGAGCCCGAACCGGTGCCGCTGCCGCGGCGGTTGGTGCGCCACAGCTGATACAGGTGCTTCGCGCCCGGCCGCACGAAGCGCGCGAGCATCGTGAGGAACGGCAGCGGGTCGTCACCCGCGAGCCAGGCCAGCTCCGTCCCGCTGGGCCGTGCCGGCGCGTGCGGCGTCGTGTAGCCGCTGCGGCGGTAGGCGAGCAGGGCCGGCAGATCGATGTTCTCCACGATGTAGCGGTGGCCGGCCCGCTGTTCCCCTTCCGGAACCGTGCGTCCGGTCAGGTCCAGGTGCATGGCGCGTACGACGTCGACGCCCGACTCGTTCTCGAAGAGCCGGAACTGTGCGCCCATGCGTGGGTTGAAGTCGAGGAGTTTGTACCGTCCGTCGCGCCGGTCGAAGCGCAGGTCGAGGTCGACGATCCCGGCGAAGCCGATCTGCTTGATGAAACGTGCGGCGAGGTCGGCGAGTTCCGGATTGTCGACGACGCAGGCGTTTGCCGTCATGCCCGCGTGCGGCGGCCAGGAGCGGACCTTCACCCCGGTGAACATCGCCAGCGGCGTGGAGTCCCGGTCGAAGTAGGCGTGCACGATCCAGTCCTCGGCGTCCTCCCGCGGCAGGTACTCCTGGAGGATCACCCCGGGGTGCTCACCCCACCCGCGGGCCAGACCGAGCAGGCCCTCGGGGGTGGAGATCCGGGTGGTGCCGTTCACCGCGGGCTGCGAGCGCCGCAGGAACGCCTCCCGGTTCTTGGCCACCACCGGGAAACGGGCCCTCTCTGCGAACGCCTCGATGTCGCCGTAGGACTGCGGGAAGGCCGCCGCGGGGCTGGCGATGCCGTGCTCGGCGCACAGTTCGTGCAGTTGCTGCTTGCTGGCCAGGCGGCGCGGGAGCCCGGGGTCGACCCGGGGGAAGAGGAACCGGTGCGCGAGCGCCTCCTGGTTCTCGGCGATCAGGACCGCGGCCTCCTCGTCGGTGGGGACGAGCACCGTGGGCCGGCCGATCCGGTGCCCGACCCGCAGCAGCCCCTCCACCAGGCGCTCCGGTTCCTCGGCCCCCGTGGTCCGCCAGGTGAACGCCCGGCTGAGGTAGCGGGACGCGGCGGCCGGTGTGCAGCGGTCCTCGGTGATCGCGTACATGGGCACACCCAGCCGGCCCAGACTGCGGATCGCGCCGACCCCGCCGTGATGCAGCGGATAGTCGCCGAACTTCACGATCAGCCCCGGCACCTCGGGGTCGGCCTCGAACGGCACACGCACGGCGCTTTTGGCCATCGATCCCCCCAATGTCCCCCAGCGGAACGGATGTCCCCGGTCCACGTTCCCCACAAAGGACGCTAAGCCGGAACTGTCACCTCCGACAAGGCCAAAACGGGCATTGCCATATCTTTAGGCACTGCCCAAGACGGCCGCCCCCGCCGTAACGTGTGCGGGAACCACATGGACCACACGGCGCCTCTGCCGTGTCCGACGTGCACGAAAGCGAGGCTGCACCGCATGCCCCCCTTCGACGTCCCCGAGGGCGACCCCTTCGGTGTGCACAACCTTCCCTACGGCGTCTTCTCCCCCGCGGACGCCCCCTCCGAGCGGAGGGTCGGCGTCCGGCTCGGCGACCACGTGCTCGACGCGGGCGCAGCAGCCCTGGCACTGAACTCCCCCTACGCCGGGCTCCTCAACCGGCCGACGCTGAACGCGCTGCTGGGCGCGGGCAGCACGACCTGGTCGGACGTGCGACGCGCCCTGACGGCATGGGTGACGGTGCCCTCCCACCGGGACGTCATCGAACCGCTCTTCCACCCCCTGTCGTCGGTCACGCTCCATCTGCCCTTCGAGGTCGCGGACTACGTCGACTTCTACGCCTCCGAGAACCACGCCCGGAACGTGGGCAGGATGTTCCGCCCCGACGCGGCGGACTCGCTGACCCCGAACTGGAAGCACCTTCCCATCGGCTACCACGGCCGCTCCGGCACGGTCGTCGTCTCGGGCACGGACGTCATCCGCCCCTCGGGTCAGCGCAAGGCGCCCGCCGACCCGGTGCCCGTGTTCGGCCCGTCGGTCCGGCTGGACATCGAGGCGGAGGTCGGGTTCGTCGTCGGCACACCCTCCCGGATGGGCGAACCGGTCGCGCTGGGCGACTACCGCGAGCACGTCTTCGGGCTGTGCCTCCTCAACGACTGGTCGGCACGGGACATCCAGGCCTGGGAGTACGTCCCCCTCGGCCCCTTCCTCGGCAAGTCCTTCGCCACCTCCGTGTCGGCGTGGATCACGCCCCTGGAGGCGCTGGAGGACGCCCGCGTCGCACCGCCGGAGCGGACGCATCCGCTGCTGCCCTACCTGGACGACTCCGCGGAGGAGCCCGGCGGCTACGACCTGCGGATCTCCGTCGCCGTCAACGGCCACGCCGTCTCCGAGCCCCCCTTCTCCTCCATGTACTGGACGGCCGCCCAGCAGCTGGCCCACATGACGGTGAACGGTGCCTCGCTGCGCACCGGCGACCTGTACGGGTCGGGCACGGTGAGCGGGCCGGAGGAGCGGCAGCGCGGTTCCCTGCTGGAGCTGACCTGGAACGGCCGCGACGCGCTGGAACTCCCCGACGGCAAGCGCACGTTCCTGGAGGACGGCGACGTGGTGACCCTGTCGGCGTGGGCTCCCGGACCGGGCGGCGCCCGCGTGGGCCTGGGCGAGGTGACGGGCCGGATCGTGGCGGGCTGACCACCGCGCCGCCGGGCCGGACGACCGCTCTCCCGCGGGCTGACTCAGCGCCGCCGTCCCGTCATACTGGCGGCGGGTGCGCTCACACCGCGCACCCGCCGCCGACGGCCACCGCGCCGCACCGGCACCCGAGCCTCCTCTCCCCGCACGCCCCGGCGCCATCCCTCCCGGCGCCTCCTCACGCGCCCGCCCACAGCACGACCGCACCATCCGCACACCACCCGCGCCCGCCGCACCACTTGCCCGTCGCCGCCCTGCCCGCCGCCTCACGACCAGGATCCGGAGCCCGCCGGCATGACCGTCTGCCTGCTCCTGCTGAGCGCCGTCGCGCTGACGGCCGCCGTACCGGTTCCGCGTGCCCTGACCCGGGCGGCGTGGGCCGAGCGGGAACCGGTCGTCGCCCTGTGGGTGTGGCAGTGCCTCGTCGCGACCGTCCTGCTGTGCTGTCTGACGGCCCTGGTCCTGGGCGCCGCCGCCGTCTTCCACACCGTCCGCGCCCAGGTCTTCGCGCCCGCTCCACCGGCCGTGACGGAGGCCTACGACCTGTCCGCCGCACCCGTCTGGGCGGCCGTCCTCACCCTGCTGCTGGCCTGCGGTGCGGCCTGGACCGGTGCGATGCTCGCCCGGGAACTCGTCGAGGCCCGACGCCGCCGCGGCCTGACCCGCGCCCACCTGCGCGAACGCGCCCCCGATCTGCCCGCCGGGCTACCCGCCGCACGTGGCCCGCTGCTGGTGCTGGAGGACGAGTATCCCGACGCCCGATGGCTGCCCGGCCACCCGCCGCAGCTGGTCGTCACCACCGGTGCGCTGCACCGGCTCACCGCCCTCCAGCTCGACGCGGTCCTCGCCCACGAGCGAGGGCACGCCCGCGCCCACCACGACTGGCTGCTGCACCTGTCCACCGCACTGGCCACCGGCTTCCCCCGCATCCCCCTGTTCGCCCACTTCTGCGACCAGACCCATCGTCTGGTGGAGCTGGCTGCCGACGACGCGGCGTCCCGGCGCTGCGGCCACCTCACCACGGCCCTGGCCCTGATCGAGCTGAACCAGCACCGCGGTGTCCTGTCCTGCGACTCCAGCCGCCGTCTGCTGGGCGAACGGGTGGACCGCCTCCTTGCGCCGCCGCCCCGGCTGGGTCGCCGCCGCCGTGCCCTGACGACGACGGTGGCGGCGCTGGTCCCCCTGCTGCCCCTGCTGATCACTTTCGCCCCCGGGCTGACCGCCCTGGCGTGAGGGCGCGCCGTGGGGCCGCACGGAGCCGGGAGGTGCGGACGGGCGGGTGGGGACGCTCAGGCGGCCGCTGGGAGCGTCCTGAAGATCTTGAAAACGCGCCCGCCCTGCACCAGATTGCCCCGATCGAATTTATCGGCGAACCGGGGCGACTCGGGCGCCCCAAGCAAGATTTTCAGCAGTCTCCTAGGCCCACATGTCGGGCTCCGGCTCCTCCTCGGGCCGGTCGCCGTGGTCGGGCTCCGCCCCCGCGTCGGCCGCCGGCTCCGCGCCGTGCGCCGCCCCGGGCGGCCCGCCCAGCTCGGCCAGTACCTTGAGCACACCCTCCCCGTAGGTCGCCAGCTTCTTCTCACCCACACCGCCGACGCCGCCGAGCTCCTGCACGGACGTCGGCCACACCGTCGCGATCTCCCGCAGCGTGGCGTCGTGGAAGATGACGTAGGCCGGGACGCCCTGTTCCTTGGCCCGCTCGGCCCGCCAGGCCCGCAGGGCCTCGAACGCGGGCAGCAGCTCCCCGGCCAGTTCGGCCGTGACCGACTTGGCCCGGCGCCCGGCGCCCGCGGAACCGGAGGAGCCCGAGCGGGACGCGGCCGGCCTCTTCGGCTCCTTGCGCAGCGGCACCTCCCGCTCCCGCCGCAGCACCGAGGCGCTGGCGTCGGTCAGGACCAGGGTGCCGTACTCCCCCTCGACCGCGAGCAGGCCCTGGGCCAGCAGCTGGCGGACGACACCGCGCCACTCTCCCTCGGTCAGCTCCTCGCCGATGCCGAACACCGACAGCTGGTCGTGGTCGAACTGGATGACCTTGCCGGTGCGCTTGCCCAGCAGGATGTCCACGATCTGCACCGCGCCGAACTTCTGGCCCCGCTCCCGCTGCAACCGCACCACCGTCGACAGCACCTTCTGTGCCGCGACCGTGCCGTCCCAGGTCTCCGGCGGGGTCAGGCAGGTGTCGCAGTTGCCGCAGCCGGCCCGGTCCGGATCCTGACCGAAGTAGGCGAGCAGCTGCCCGCGGCGGCACTGCGCGGTCTCGCAGAGCGCGAGCATCGCATCCAGGTGGGCCTGGGCCCGTCGCCGGAAGGCCTCGTCGCCCTCCCCGGACTGGATCAGTTTGCGCTGCTGAATGACGTCGTTCAGGCCGTAGGCCATCCAGGCCGTCGACGGCAGCCCGTCCCGTCCGGCACGGCCCGTCTCCTGGTAGTAGCCCTCGACGGACTTGGGCAGGTCGAGATGGGCGACGAAACGGACGTCCGGCTTGTCGATGCCCATGCCGAAGGCGATGGTCGCCACCACCACCAGGCCGTCCTCCCTCAGGAACCGGGCCTGGTGCTCAGCACGCGTGGCCCCGTCCAGGCCGGCGTGGTACGGCACCGCCGTGATGCCGTTGCGGGTGAGGAACTCGGCCGTCTTCTCCACCGAGTTGCGCGAGAGGCAGTACACGATGCCCGCGTCCCCGGCGTGCTCCTCCCGCAGGAACCCCAGCAGCTGCTTCTTCGGGTCCGCCTTCGGAACGATCCGGTACTGGATGTTGGGCCGGTCGAAGCTCGCCACGAAGTGGCGGGCCGACGGCATGCCGAGCCGCTCGGTGATCTCCTGGTGCGTGGCGTGCGTCGCAGTCGCCGTGAGTGCGATCCGCGGTACGTCCGGCCAGCGCTCGCCCAGCAGGGACAGGGCGAGGTAGTCCGGCCGGAAGTCGTGCCCCCACTGGGAGACGCAGTGCGCCTCGTCGATCGCGAAGACGGCGATCCTGCCGCGCGAGAGGAGGTCCAGCGTGGAGTCGAGGCGCAGCCGCTCCGGCGCCAGGTACAGCAGGTCCAGCTCGCCCGCCAGGTACTGGGCCTCGACCACCCGCCGCTCGTCGAAGTCCTGCGTGGAGTTGATGAAGCCGGCCCGCACCCCGAGCGCGCGCAGCGCGTCCACCTGGTCCTGCATGAGCGCGATGAGTGGTGAGACCACGACGCCCGTACCGGGTCTGACCAGGGCGGGGATCTGATAGCACAGCGACTTGCCGCCACCGGTCGGCATGAGCACCACGGCGTCGCCGCCGGCCACCACGTGCTCGATGACGGCTTCCTGCTCGCCCCTGAAGGCCTCGTACCCGAAGACCCGGTGCAGCGTCGCCGACGCCTGGCTCGCGGTCCCTGCCGCCGCCTCGGTGTCTGCCGCCGCCTCGGTGTCTGCCGCCGCCTCGGTGTCTGGCGTCGCGCTCGTGCTTGACATCACGCCGATCCCGCCCGTCCCGCCCATCGTCCTGTCCCCCGCACGTCGTCCCTCGACCACTGCCTCCACGATAGGGGCCGCGACCGACAGCGCCGGAGTTGTCCACAGGACCGGGAGGTCACGTTCGGCGGTCATTCGAATGGCCTGCGTCACATGGCGGGTCCCCGGCGGACCGGGACATCCTGCTCGGGAGGGACGGGGCAGCCCACCCCTCGTCCCCGTCCCCGGTCCCCCGCCCGCCCAAGGAGCCGCAGAATGTCCCCTCGGCCACGCAAGGCCGCCGTCGCCGTGGCGGCAGCCGCAGCCCTCTGTCTGACCGCCGCGCCGGCACGCGCCGCGGCGGACCCCGGTCCCCTCGCCTGGACGCAGCTGACGCGCACCTACACGGCCACCGGCGCGTACGCCCACGAGCCCTACGCGGCCCTCGGCGGATACGTCCGCTCCGACGTGTGCGTCACCGGCGGCACGCAGGGCGCGCTGGGGTACGCGTACCTCAACGAGGCGCACATCGGTTCGCTCGACCCGGCCACCCCCGCGGGCCTGGTCTACGCGTCCGGCGGCGTCGGCACGCGGGAGCTCGCGGCGGTGGAGTGGGTCGTCGAGGACACCGGTCAGGCGGCGCCGGAGCTGTTCGGCAGGACCTTCGCCTCGGACGTGCTGCCCGGCTACTTCACGCTGGCGGCCTGGATCTACCGGAGCAACGCCGACGGGCTGTTCGCCCCGTGGAACCCCGCCGTGTCGTGCCCGGTGGCTCAGCCGTCCGCGGCCGGCGCCGGTGGCACGACCGCCGCGGACACCGCGGGTGCGGACGCGGGGGACTCCCTCACCGGGACGGTCGGCCTGGAGCAGGAGCTGGACACGCTGTTCGACTCTCTGCTGTGACCCGGGCGCAGCCCCGGAACGCAGCGGACCCGGCCTCCGTGCGGGGAGGCCGGGTCCGCTGCGTTCCGTGCGGGTCAGCGCACGAACACTCCCGCCTGGCTCGCCAGGTCCAGGAAGTACTGCGGTGCCACACCGAGCACAAGGGTGACGGCCACGCCGACGCCGATCGCCGTCATCGTCAGCGGCGACGGAACGGCGACCGTCGGTCCCTCGGGCCGCGGCTCGCTGAAGAACATCAGCACGATCACGCGGATGTAGAAGAACGCCGCGATCGCCGACGAGATCACACCGATCACGACCAGCGGGGCCGCGCCGCCCTCCGCCGCCGCCTTGAACACGGCGAACTTCCCGGCGAAGCCGGAGGTCAGCGGAATGCCCGCGAAGGCCAGCAGGAACACCGCGAACACCGCCGCGACCAGCGGCGAACGGCGGCCAAGGCCGGCCCACTTGGACAGGTGAGTGGCCTCGCCGCCCGCGTCCCGCACCAGCGTGACCACGGCGAACGCGCCGATCGTGACGAACGAGTACGCCGCCAGGTAGAAGAGGACCGCCGAGATCCCGTCCGGCGTGGTCGCGATGACACCCGCGAGGATGAACCCGGCGTGCGCGATCGACGAGTACGCCAGCAGCCGCTTGATGTCGGTCTGCGTGATCGCGACGATGGCGCCGCCCAGCATGGTGATGATCGCGACGCCCCACATGACCGGGCGCCAGTCCCAGCGCAGGCCCGGAAGCACGACGTACAGCACCCGCAGCAGCGCGCCGAAGGCCGCCACCTTCGTCGCCGCCGCCATGAAGCCGGTGACGGGGGTCGGGGCGCCCTGGTACACGTCCGGCGTCCACATGTGGAACGGCACCGCGCCCACCTTGAACAGCAGACCCGTCACCAGCAGCGCGGTGCCGAGCAGCAGCAGCGCGTCGTTGCCCATGGTGCCGGCCAGCGCGGGGTCGACGTTGGTGACGGTTCCGTCGACCACCTGCGCGATGGTCGCGTACGACACCGAGCCGGAGTAGCCGTAGAGCAGGGCGATCCCGAACAGGGTGAACGCGGAGGCGAACGCGCCGAGCAGGAAGTACTTGACCGCGGCCTCCTGCGACATCAGCCGCTTGCGGCGGGCCAGCGCGCACAACAGGTACAGCGGCAGCGAGAAGACTTCCAGGGCGACGAAGAGGGTCAGCAGGTCGTTGGCCGACGGGAAGACCAGCATGCCGGCCACCGCGAAGAGCAGCAGCGGGAAGACCTCGGTCGTGGTGAACCCGGCCTTGACCGCGGCGCGCTCGCTGTCGCTGCCCGGTACGGCCGAGGCCTGCGCGGCGAAGGAGTCGACGCGGTTGCCATGGGCCTCCGGGTCCAGGCGCCGCTCGGCGAAGGTGAACAGGCCGACCAACGCGGCCAGCAGGATCGTGCCCTGCAGGAAGAGGGCTGGGCCGTCGACCGCGATCGCGCCCATCGCCGCGATCCCGGCCTTCGTGGTGCCGTATCCGTCGGCCGCGAGCGCGACGACCGCGGCGAAGGCGGCGGTGAGCGCGACGGCGGAGACGAACACCTGTGCGTAGTAGCGGGATCTGCGCGGGATGAACGCCTCGACGAGCACACCGATGACGGCGGCGCCGACGACGATCAGGGTGGGCGACAACTGCCCGTATTCGATCTTCGGCGCGTCGATCTTCGAGATCGGATCGGCCGCGGTTGTCCACAGGCTGTGGACGGCTGTTGCGCTCACTTGGCCGCCTCCACCTCGGGCTGGGGGTCCTTCTCGTGTACGTCGGACAGGGTCTGCTGGACCGCCGGATTGACGATGTCCGTGACGGGCTTCGGGTAGACGCCCAGGAAGACCAGCAGGACGACCAGCGGGGCGACGACCACGATCTCGCGCACCCTGAGGTCGGGCATCGCCGAGACCTCCGGCTTCACCGGCCCGGTCATCGTCCGCTGGTAGAGGACGAGCGTGTACAGCGCGGCGAGCACGATGCCGAACGTGGCGACGATGCCGACGGCCGGGTAGCGCGTGAACGCGCCGACCAGGACCAGGAACTCACTCACGAAGGGGGCCAGTCCCGGCAGCGACAGGGTCGCCAGGCCGCCGATCAGGAAGGTGCCGGCGAGCACCGGTGCGACCTTCTGTACGCCGCCGTAGTCGGCGATGCGCCGCGACCCGCGCCGCGAGATCAGGAAGCCCGCGACCAGCATGAGGGCGGCCGTGGAGATGCCGTGGTTGACCATGTACAGCGTCGCCCCGGACTGGCCCTGGCTGGTCATCGCGAAGATGCCCAGGACGATGAAGCCGAAGTGGGAGATCGACGCGTAGGCCACCAGTCGCTTGATGTCGCGCTGGCCCACGGCGAGCAGCGCGCCGTAGACGATGCTGATCAGCGCCAGGACGAGGATGACCGGCGTCGCCCACTTGCTCGCCTCCGGGAACAGCTGGAGGCAGAAGCGGAGCATCGCGAAGGTGCCCACCTTGTCGACGACCGCCGTGATGAGGACGGCGACCGGCGCGGTGGACTCCTGCATGGCGTTGGGCAGCCAGGTGTGCAGCGGCCACAGCGGCGCCTTCACCGCGAAGGCGAAGAAGAAGCCGAGGAACAGCCAGCGCTCGGTGCTGGTCGCCATGTCGAGCGTGCCGCCGGCGCGGGCCTGGGCGATCTCCTGGAGGCTGAAGTTCCCGGCGACCACGTACAGGCCGATCACCGCGGCCAGCATGATCAGACCGCCGACCAGGTTGTAGAGGAGGAACTTGACCGCCGCGTACGACCGCTGGGTCGACGCCGCCTCCTCGCCGTGCTCGTGGGCACGGTCCCCGAAACCGCCGATGAGGAAGTACATCGGGATGAGCATGGCTTCGAAGAAGATGTAGAAGAGGAAGACGTCGGTGGCCTCGAAGGAGAGGATCACCATCGCCTCGACGGCGAGGATCAAGGCGAAGAAGCCCTGGGTGGGCCGCCACCGCCTGCTGCCGGTCTCCAGCGGGTCGGCGTCGTGCCAGCCCGCCAGGACGATGAACGGGATCAGCAGGGCCGTGAGGGCGATCAGCGCGACCGCGATGCCGTCCACGCCCAGTTCGTAGCGCACCCCGAACTCGGCGATCCATGCGTGGGACTCGGTGAGCTGGTAGCGGTCGCCGCCCGGGTCGAAGCGCACCGCGATCGTGACCGCGAGCGCGAGTGTGGCGAGGGTGAACAGCAGCGCCAGCCACTTGGCGGCGGTGCGCCGCGCGGCCGGTACGGCGGCCGTGGCGATCGCCCCCACGGCCGGGAGCACCGCCGTCGCTGTGAGCAGAGGAAAGGACATCGGTATCAGACCGCCCTCATCAGCAGGGTGGCGGCGATGAGCAGGGCCGCACCGCCGAACATCGAGACCGCGTACGACCGCGCGAAGCCGTTCTGCAGCTTGCGCAGGCGCCCGGACAGGCCGCCGACCGACGCGGCCGTGCCGTTGACGACACCGTCGACCAGGGTGTGGTCGACGTAGACCAAGGACCGCGTGAGGTGCTCACCGCCGCGGACCAGGACGACGTGGTTGAAGTCGTCCTGCAGCAGATCACGCCGTGCGGCCCGGGTGAGCAGCGAGCCGCGCGGGGCGACGACCGGGACGGGCCGGCGGCCGTACTGGGCCCAGGCGATGGCGACGCCGACGACCAGGCAGACCATCGTCCCGCCGGTGATGGCGGCGGCGCTGAGCGGGGAGTCGCCCTCGGCGTGGCCGGTGATCGGCTCCAGCCAGTGCAGGAACCGGTCGCCGATGCTGAAGAACGCACCGGCGCCGACCGACCCGACGGCCAGCAGGATCATCGGGATCGTCATGTTCCCGGGCGACTCGTGCGGGTGCGGCTCGTGTCCCTGCGCGTCGGGCTGCCAGCGCTTCTCGCCGAAGAACGTCATCAGCATCACGCGGGTCATGTAGTACGCCGTGATGGCCGCGCCGAGCAGAGCGCAGCCGCCGAGGATCCAGCCCTCGGTGCCGCCCTTGGCGAAGGCCGCCTCGATGATCTTGTCCTTGGAGAAGAAGCCGGACAGCCCGGGGAAGCCGATGATGGCGAGGTAGCCGAGGCCGAAGGTGACGAAGGTGATCGGCATGTACCTGCGCAGGCCGCCGTAGCGGCGCATGTCGACCTCGTCGTTCATGCCGTGCATGACCGAACCCGCGCCGAGGAACAGCCCGGCCTTGAAGAAGCCGTGCGTCACCAGGTGCATGATCGCGAAGACGTAGCCGATCGGGCCGAGGCCCGCGGCCAGCACCATGTAGCCGATCTGCGACATGGTCGAGCCGGCCAGCGCCTTCTTGATGTCGTCCTTCGCACAACCGACGATCGCACCGAACAGGAGCGTGACCGCTCCGACGACGGTGACGACGAGCTGGGCGTCCGGCGCGCCGTTGAAGATCGCAGCCGAGCGCACGATCAGGTAGACGCCCGCGGTCACCATCGTGGCGGCGTGGATGAGGGCCGAGACCGGGGTCGGGCCCTCCATCGCGTCCCCGAGCCAGGACTGCAGCGGCACCTGGGCGGACTTGCCGCAGGCCGCGAGCAGCAGCAACAGGGCGATGGCCGTGAGCTTGCCCTCGGTGGCGTCGGCGGCGAGGCCCGGCTCGGTCCGGGTACCGAGGAGCGGACCGAAGGCGAAGGTGCCGAAGGTGGTGAACATCAGCATGACGGCGATCGACAGGCCCATGTCGCCGACGCGGTTGACCAGGAAGGCCTTCTTCGCCGCGGTGGCCGCGCTGGGCTTGTGCTGCCAGAAGCCGATGAGCAGGTAGGAGGCGAGACCGACGCCCTCCCAGCCGACGTACAGCAGCAGGTAGTTGTCGGCGAGAACGAGCAGCAGCATCGCCGCGAGGAACAGGTTGAGATAGCCGAAGAAGCGGCGGCGGCGCTCGTCGTGCTCCATGTACCCGACCGAGTACAGGTGGATCAGCGAGCCGACGCCGGTGATCAGCAGGACGAACGTCATCGACAGCTGGTCGAGGCGGAACGCCACGTCCGCCTGGAAGCCCTCGACCGGGATCCAGCTGAACAGGTGCTGGGTCAGCGTCCGCTGCTCCGCGTCCCTGCTCAGCAGGTCGGAGAAGAGGACGAGGCCGAACACGAAGGAGACGGCGGACAGCAGGACGCCGATCCAGTGGCCGACGGCGTCGAGACGCCGGCCACCGACCAGCAGGACGGCCGCTCCGAGCAGGGGCGCCGCGATGAGCAGCGCGATCAGGTTCTCCACGATTCTTCCGACCCCTTACAGCTTCATCAGGCTGGCGTCGTCGACCGAGGCCGAGTGGCGGGAACGGAACAGCGACACGATGATCGCGAGCCCGACCACGACCTCCGCTGCGGCGACGACCATCGTGAAGAACGCGATGACCTGGCCGTCGAGGTTGCCGTGCATGCGGGAGAAGGTGACGAACGCGAGATTGCAGGCGTTCAGCATCAGCTCGATACACATGAAGAGCACGATGGCGTTGCGCCGGATCAACACCCCGGTGGCGCCGATGGTGAACAACAGGGCAGCGAGATAGAGGTAGTTGACCGGGTTCACTGCGACGCCTCCTCGGTCCGCTTGAAGGTCGCCGGTGCGACCGTCTTCCGCTCCAGGCGCTCCTCGGCCCGCTGCTCCAGCGCCCGGAGGTCGTTGAGGGCCTCCGTGGAGACGTCGCGGATCTGGCCGCGCTCGCGCAGCGTCTTGCTGACGGTGAGCTCGGAGGGGGTCCCGTCGGGCAGCAGGCCCGCGATGTCCACGGCGTTGTGCCGGGCGTACACGCCGGGGGCCGGCAGCGGCGGGACGTGCGCGCCCTCGCGCACCCGCTGCTCGGACAGCTCGCGCTGCGTCCTGGCCCGCTCGGTGCGCTCGCGGTGCGTGAGCACCATCGCGCCGACGGCCGCGCTGATCAGCAGCGCGCCGGTGATCTCGAAGGCGAAGACGTACTTGGTGAAGATGAGGCTGGCCAGGCCCTGCACGTTGCCGCCCGCGTTGGCCCGGCCGAGCCCGTCGAACTCCTTCAGGGAGGCGTTGGCGATGCCGGCCGCCAGCAGGATGCCGAAGCCGAGCCCGCAGACGAGGGCCAGCCAGCGCTGACCCTTGACGGTCTCCTTCAGGGAGTCCGCCGCGGTCACGCCGACGAGCATCACCACGAACAGGAAGAGCATCATGATCGCGCCGGTGTAGACGATGATCTGCACGACGCCGAGGAAGTAGGCGCCGTTGGCGAGGTAGAACACCGCCAGGACGATCATGGTGCCGGCGAGGCAGAGGGCGCTGTGCACGGCCTTCTTCATGAAGACGGTGCACAGGGCGCCGATCACCGCGACCGTGCCGAGGACCCAGAACTGGAAGGCCTCTCCGGTGGAGGTGGAGTAGGCGGCGAGCGTCGCGCTCATCGGCGGACCACCCCCTCGGACGCGGGCTCGTCCGCGCCGGAGGAGGGCTCCTCCGGCGGGACCTCGCCCTTGGAGCGGGCGACCTGCCGCTCGGTGCCGGGCGCCGCCTCGGTGACCAGGCCCCGGTAGTAGTCCTGCTCGTCCATCCCCGGGTAGATGGCGTGCGGGCTGTCGACCATGCCCTCGTCGAGGCCGGCGAGCAGCTGCTCCTTGGTGTAGATGAGGTCGGCGCGGCTGGAGTCGGCCAGCTCGAACTCGTTCGTCATGGTCAGCGCGCGCGTGGGGCACGCCTCGATGCACAGGCCGCACAGGATGCAACGGGCGTAGTTGATCTGGTAGACGCGGCCGTAGCGCTCGCCCGGCGAGTAGCGTTCCTCGTCGGTGTTGTCGGCGCCCTCCACATAGATGGCGTCGGCGGGGCAGGCCCAGGCGCACAGCTCGCAGCCGACGCACTTCTCCAGGCCGTCCGGATGGCGGTTGAGCTGGTGCCGTCCGTGGAACCGCGGAGCCGTGGTCTTGTGCTGCTCCGGGTACTGCTCGGTCAGCCGCTTCCTGAACATGGCCTTGAAGGTCACGCCGAAGCCGGCCACCGGGTTGAGGAAACCGGGCTTGGTCTCCTTGGGCTCCTCAGCCATCGGACGCCTCCTTTCCATCCAGCGGTCCGTCACTGTGAGTATCGGGCCCACCACTGACAATGAGCTCCCGCTCCCGGCTCGGGCGGCGCCGCGGCACCGCCGGCAACTCCTGGCCGGGCAGCGGCGGTACGGGGAATCCCCCGGCCATCGGGTCGAAGCCGGCCGGCCGGGCGGTGGACTGCTCGGTGTCCTTCGCCTTCTGCCGGAACAGGTCGGCGACGAACGACAGGAGCAGCAGGGCGAGGACACCGCCGCCCACGTAGAGGGCGATGTCGGCGAAGTCGTAGTTCTCGTTCCGCAGGGTCCGCACGGTCGCGACGAGCATCAGCCACGCCACGGAGACCGGGATGAGGACCTTCCAGCCGAGCTTCATCAGCTGGTCGTAGCGGACGCGGGGCAGGGTGCCGCGCAGCCAGATGAAGAAGAACAGCAGCAGCTGCACCTTGACGACGAGCCAGAGCAGCGGCCACCAGCCGTGGTTGGCGCCCTCCCAGAAGGTGCTGATCGGCCACGGGGCGCGCCAGCCGCCGAGGAACAGCGTCGTCGCGACGGCCGAGACCGTCACCATGTTCACGTACTCGGCGAGCATGAACATCGCGAACTTGATGGACGAGTACTCGGTGTTGAAGCCGCCGACCAGGTCACCCTCGGACTCCGGCATGTCGAAGGGGGCGCGGTTGGTCTCGCCGACCATCGTGACGACGTAGATGATGAAGGAGACCGGCAGCAGGACGACGTACCAGCGGTCCTGCTGCTGTTCGACGATCGCCGACGTCGACATCGACCCGGAGTAGAGGAACACCGACGCGAACGCGGCACCCATGGCGATCTCGTAGGAGATCATCTGCGCGCAGGAGCGCAGGCCCCCCAGCAGCGGGTAGGTGGAACCGGAGCTCCAGCCCGCCAGGACGATGCCGTAGATGCCGACCGAGGCGACCGCGAGGACGTACAGCATCGCGATCGGCAGGTCGGTGAGCTGCATCGTGGTGCGCTGGCCGAAGATCGAGATCTCGTTGCCGGCCGGGCCGAAGGGGATCACCGCGATCGCCATGAACGCCGGGATGGCGGCGACGATCGGGGCGAGGACGTACACCACCTTGTCGGCGCGGCGGACGATGACGTCCTCCTTCAGCATCAGCTTCACGCCGTCGGCCAGGGACTGCAGCATTCCCCACGGGCCGTGCCGGTTGGGGCCGATGCGCAACTGCATCCAGGCCACGACCTTGCGCTCCCACACGATGGAGAACAGCACGGTCACCATCAGGAACGCGAAGCAGAAGACCGCCTTGATCGCGATCAGCCACCACGGGTCGCGGCCGAACAGCGACAGGTTCTCGGCGGCGAGGTACGGGCTCATGCCTCCACCTCCTGGGGGGCGTCGGCGGCGGATGCGGCCGGGCCGATGCGGACGAGGGAGCCGGGCGGCACCCCGACGTCGGAGGCGACACCGCCACCGACGGAGTTCAGCGGAAGCCAGACCACCCGGTCGGGCATCTCGGTCACCTGCAACGGCAGCGCGACGGACCCGGCGGGGCCGCTCACCGCGATGACGTCGCCGTCCCGGACGCCCGCCTCGGCGGCGGTCGCGGCCGACACGCGCGCGCGTGCCGCGTGCCGGGTCCCGGCGAGCGCCTCGTCCCCCTCCTGCAGAACACCCTGGTCGAGCAGGAGGCGGTGACCGGCGAGGACGGCCTCTCCGGCGGCGGGCCGCGGCAGCGGCAGCGCCGTCTCCCTCGGCTCGCTGGCGCGCGGTCCGTCCCAGGCACCGAGCCGGTCCAGTTCCGCGCGGGCGGTTCCCAGGTCCGGCAGACCGAGGTGGACGTCCATGGCGTCGGCCAGCATCTGCAGCACACGGGCGTCGGTGGGCGCCAGGCGGCGGGTCATCTGGTCGGGCTTCAGCGCGGCTTCGAAGAAGCGGGCCCTGCCTTCCCAATTGAGGAAGGTGCCGGCCTTCTCGGCGACCGCGGCGACGGGCAGGACGACATCGGCGAGCTCGCTGACCTCGCTGGGCCGCAGCTCCAGCGAGACCAGGAAGCCGACCTCGCGCAGCGCGGCACGCGCGCGTGCCGGATCCGGCAGGTCGGCGACCTCGACCCCGGCGACGACCAGTGCCTGCAGTTCGCCGCCTGCGGCGGCCTCGACGATCTGGCCGGTGTCGCGGCCGTAGCGGTGCGGCAGTTCGGCGACGCCCCAGGCCGCGGCGACCTCCTCGCGCGCGCGGGGGTCGGTGGCCGGGCGCCCGCCCGGCAGCAGCGACGGCAGCGCACCCACCTCGACGGCGCCGCGCTCCCCGGACCGCCGGGGGACCCACACCAGATCGGCACCGGTCGCGGACGCGGCGCGCAGCACGGCGGTGAGCCCACCGGCCACCCCGGCCATCCGCTCACCGACGACGATGACCGCGCCCTCGGCGCGCAGTGCGTCGGCCGCGCCGGTGCCGGAGTCCTCCAGGCCGACACCGCTGGCGAGGGCGTCCAGCCACTCGGTCTCGGTGCCGGGGGCTGCCGGCAGCAGCGTGCCGCCCGTCTTGTGCAGCCCGCGCGTCGCGTGGGTCGCCAGGGCGAACACCCTCTGCCCGTGCTTGCGCCACGCCTTGCGCAGCCGCAGGAAGACGCCGGGCGCCTCCTCCTCGGACTCGAACCCGACCAGCAGCACCGCCGGGGCCTTCTCCAGCGAGGCGAAGGTGGTGCCCGTGCCGTCGACGTCCCTCCCGCGGCCGGCGACGCGGGCGGCGAGGAAGTCGGCCTCCTCGCTGCTGTGCACGCGCGCGCGGAAGTCGATGTCGTTGGTGTCGAGCGCCACGCGCGCGAACTTGCTGTAGGCGTAGGCGTCCTCGACGGTGAGCCGCCCGCCGGTGAGGACACCGGTCCGGCCGCGGGAGGCGAGCAGTCCCTGCGCGGCGATCCGCAGCGCCTCCGGCCAGGACGCCGGCTCCAGCTCGCCCTCGGCGTTGCGCACCAGGGGCGTGACGAGACGGTCCTTCTGCTGGGCGTAACGGAACGCGAACCTGCCCTTGTCGCAGATCCACTCCTCGTTGACCTCGGGGTCGTTCGCGGCGAGCCGCCGCATGACCTTGCCACGCCGGTGGTCGGTGCGCGTGGCGCACCCGCCGGAGCAGTGCTCGCACACGGACGGCGAGGAGACGAGGTCGAAGGGGCGGGAGCGGAAACGATATGCCGCGGAGGTGAGCGCGCCGACCGGGCAGATCTGGATGGTGTTGCCGGAGAAGTACGACTCGAAGGGATCGCCCTCGCCGGTGCCGACCTGCTGGAGCGCACCCCGCTCGACCAGTTCGATCATCGGGTCGCCCGCGATCTGCTGGGAGAAGCGGGTGCAGCGCGCGCACAGCACGCAGCGTTCGCGATCGAGCAGGACCTGTGTGGAGATGGGGACCGGCTTCTCGTACGTGCGCTTGCGGCCCTCGAAGCGGGAATCGGCCTGTCCGTGGGACATCGCCTGGTTCTGCAGCGGGCACTCGCCGCCCTTGTCGCAGACCGGGCAGTCCAGGGGGTGGTTGATGAGCAGGAGCTCCATCACCCCCTTCTGGGCCTTCTCGGCGACCGGCGAGGTGAGCTGGGTCCTGACCACCATCCCGTCGGTGCAGGTGATGGTGCAGGAGGCCATGGGCTTGCGCTGGCCCTCGACCTCGACGATGCACTGCCGGCAGGCACCGGCCGGATCGAGGAGCGGATGGTCGCAGAACCGGGGGATCTCGATGCCGAGTTCCTCCGCGGCCCGGATGACCAGGGTGCCCTTGGGCACGCTGATCTCGATGCCGTCGATCGTCAGCGTCACGAGATCTTCCGGCGGGACCGCCGCCCCTCCTCCGTTCGAGGGAGCGCTGGTGGTCACGGTCATGCGTTCACCTCCGTGCGGTCGGCCCAGGCCGTCGACCGGGCGGGGTCGAAGGGGCAGCCGCGGCCCGTGATGTGCTGCTCGTACTCCTCGCGGAAGTACTTCAGCGAGGAGAAGATCGGCGAGGCGGCGCCGTCGCCGAGGGCGCAGAACGACTTGCCGTTGATGTTGTCGGCGATGTCGGCGAGCTTGTCGAGGTCGCTCGTCGCGCCCTTGCCCGCCTCGATGTCCCGCAGCAGCTGCACCAGCCAGTAGGTGCCTTCGCGGCAGGGCGTGCACTTGCCGCAGGACTCGTGGGCGTAGAACTCGGTCCACCGGGTCACGGCGCGGACGACGCAGGTGGTCTCGTCGAAGCACTGCAGGGCCTTGGTGCCGAGCATGGAACCGGCGGCGCCCACGCCTTCGTAGTCGAGGGGGACGTCGAGGTGCTCGTCGGTGAACATCGGTGTCGAGGAACCGCCCGGCGTCCAGAACTTCAGGCGGTGGCCCGGCCGCATGCCGCCGCTCATGTCGAGCAGCTGGCGGAGCGTGACGCCGAGGGGGGCCTCGTACTGGCCGGGGGTGGCGACGTGGCCGCTGAGCGAGTAGAGCGTGAAGCCCGGGGACTTCTCGCTGCCCATCGACCTGAACCATTCCCTGCCGTTCTTCATGATGGCGGGAACCGACGCGATCGACTCGACGTTGTTCACCACAGTGGGGCACGCGTAGAGGCCCGCGACGGCAGGGAAGGGGGGACGCAGCCGCGGCTGGCCGCGTCGGCCTTCGAGCGAGTCCAGCAGTGCGGTCTCCTCACCGCAGATGTACGCGCCCGCACCCGCGTGCACAGTGAGTTCGAGGTCGAGTCCGCTGCCGAGGATGTTGCTGCCGAGGTATCCCGCCGCGTGGGCCTCGCGCACGGCCTCGTGCAACCGCCGCAGAATGGGGACGACTTCACCCCGCAGGTAGATGAACGCGTGCGACGACCTGATGGCGTGGCACGCGATGACGATGCCCTCGATGAGGCTGTGCGGGTTCGCGAAGAGGAGCGGGATGTCCTTGCAGGTCCCGGGCTCCGATTCGTCGGCGTTGACAACAAGATAGTGCGGCTTTCCATCCCCCTGGGGAATGAACTGCCACTTCATTCCCGTCGGGAATCCCGCGCCGCCGCGCCCGCGCAGACCGGAGTCCTTGACGTACGCGATCACGTCGTCCGGCGACATGGCGAGCGCCTTGCGGAGCCCCTCGTACCCCTCGTGCCTCCGGTAGACGTCCAGCGTCCAGGACCGGTCGTCGTCCCAGAAGGCCGACAGCACGGGTGAGAGGAGCTTCTCGGGGCCCGTGTCCTTCAGTTCGGGTGCCAAGGTCATCACTCCCCCTCCTCGGCGGCAGGCCCGGCCGGGTGGGACGGGTCGGATGCGGAGGTGTCCCGCGGCGCCTCGGGAGAACTCGGGTGCTCGACCGGCGACGGCTCGTGCGCCTTCCGGTCGTGCGGCTCCTCGTGCGGTCCACCGTCGCGCGGGTGGACCACGCGCGCGGGTGCGGTCTCCCCCTTCGCCAGGCGCAGGCCCGCCAGTGACGCAGGTCCCGCGCTGCCGCTCTCCTCGACCGCGCCGGGCCGCTCGTCGGGGAAGCCGGCCAGGATCCGCGCGGTCTCCTTGAAGGTGCACAGCCGTGCTCCGCGCGTCGGCGCCACGGGCACTCCGGCCCGCAGGTCGTCGACGAGGCGCCTGGCGCTGTCGGGGGTCTGGTTGTCGAAGAACTCCCAGTTGACCATCACGACCGGTGCGTAGTCGCAGGCCGCGTTGCACTCGATGTGCTCCAGGGTGACCTTGCCGTCGCCGGTCGTCTCGCCGTTGCCGACGCCGAGGTGCTCCTGGAGTTCCTCGAAGATCGCGTCGCCGCCCATCACCGCGCACAGGGTGTTGGTGCAGACGCCGACCTGGTAGTCGCCGCTCGGCCTGCGCCGGTACATGGTGTAGAAGGTGGCGACCGCGGTGACCTCGGCCGTGGTCAGGTCGAGGACGTCCGCGCAGAACTGCATCCCGGTGCGGGTGACGTGCCCCTCCTCGGACTGCACCAGGTGCAGCAGCGGAAGGAGCGCGGAGCGGGAGTCGGGGTAGCGGGAGATGATCTCCCGCGCGTCCGACTCCAGCCGGGCCCGGACGTCGTCCGGATACGCGGGCGCGGGCAGCTCGGGCATGCCCAGGCTGACGCCACGCTCGGAGGAAGAGGTGGTCACCGGTCGACGCCTCCCATCACGGGGTCGATGGACGCGACGGCGACGATGACGTCGGCGACCTGGCCGCCCTCGCACATCGCCGCCATGGCTTGCAGGTTGGTGAAGGACGGGTCGCGGAAGTGGACCCGGTAGGGACGGGTGCCGCCGTCGGAGACGGCGTGCACGCCGAGCTCGCCCTTGGGCGACTCGACCGCCGCGTACGCCTGTCCCGGCGGTACGCGGAAACCCTCGGTCACCAGCTTGAAGTGGTGGATCAGGGCCTCCATGGAGGTGCCCATGATCTTCTTGATGTGGTCGAGGGAGTTGCCGAGCCCGTCGGGTCCCAGGGCGAGCTGGGCGGGCCAGGCGATCTTCTTGTCGGCGACCATGACCGGGCCGGGCTGGAGCCGGTCCAGGCACTGCTCGACGATCCGGAGCGACTGGCGCATCTCCTCCAGGCGGATCAGGAAGCGGCCGTAGGAGTCGCAGCTGTCGGCGGTCGGGACGTCGAAGTCGTACGTCTCGTAGTCGCAGTACGGCTGGGACTTGCGCAGGTCGTGCGGCAGGCCGGTGGCGCGCAGGATGGGTCCCGTGGCGCCGAGGGCCATGCAGCCGGCCAGGTCGAGGTAGCCGATGTCCTGCATGCGGGCCTTGAAGATGGGGTTCCCGGTGGCGAGCTTGTCGTACTCCGGGAGGTTCTTCTTCATCTTCTTGACGAACTCGCGGATCTGGTCGACCGCACCGGGCGGCAGATCCTGGGCGAGTCCACCGGGACGGATGTACGCGTGGTTCATCCGCAGGCCGGTGATGAGCTCGTAGAGGTCCAGGATCATCTCGCGGTCACGGAACCCGTAGATCATGATCGTGGTCGCGCCGAGCTCCATGCCGCCGGTGGCGATGCACACCAGGTGGGAGGACAACCGGTTCAGCTCCATCAGGAGCACCCGGATGATCTTTGCCCGTTCGGTGATGTCGTCCTCGATGCCGAGGAGCCTCTCGACGGCGAGGCAGTAGGCGGTCTCGTTGAAGAAGGACGTCAGGTAGTCCATGCGCGTCACGAACGTGGTGCCCTGCGTCCAGGTCCGGTACTCGAGGTTCTTCTCGATGCCGGTGTGGAGGTAGCCGATACCGCAGCGGGCCTCGGTGACCGTCTCGCCCTCGATCTCCAGGATCAGGCGCAGCACCCCGTGGGTGGACGGATGCTGCGGACCCATGTTGACGACGATGCGTTCGTCGTCGGCACGGGCCGCGGACTGGACGACCTCGTCCCAGTCGCCGCCGGTGACCGTGTAGACGGTGCCCTCGGTGGTCTCGCGTGCCGAGGCGGCGGAGGCCGCCGGGGCGTCGGATGCGTGGGAAGTGCTCACGAGTACGACCTCCGCTGGTCCGGAGCCGGGATCTGGGCGCCCTTGTACTCGACGGCGATGCCGCCGAGGGGGTAGTCCTTGCGCTGCGGGTGGCCCTGCCAGTCGTCCGGCATCATGATCCGCGTCAGGGCCGGATGACCGTCGAAGACGATGCCGAAGAAGTCGTAGGTCTCGCGCTCGTGCCAGTCGTTCGTCGGATAGACGGAGCACAGCGACGGGATGCGCGGGTCGCTGTCGGGGGCGCTGACTTCCAGGCGGATGAGCCGGTTGTGGGTGATCGAGCGCAGGTGGTAGACGGCGTGCAGCTCGCGGCCCTTGTCGTGCGGGTAGTGGACGCCGCTGACGCCGGTGCACAGTTCGAAGCGCAGGGCCGGGTCGTCGCGCAGGGTGCGGGCGACGCGGACGAGGTGCTCGCGTTCGATGTGGAAGGTGAGTTCGTCGCGGTCGACGACCGTCTTCTCGATGGCGTTGCCGGCGAGCAGGCCCTGCTCCTCCAGTGCGCCCTCGAGTTCGTCGGCGACCTCGTCGAACCAGCCGCCGTAGGGCCGGCTCGCCGGTCCCGGCAGCCTGACCGAGCGGACCAGCCCGCCGTAGCCCGAGGTGTCGCCGCCGCCCGCGGCTCCGAACATGCCGCGCTGGACGCGGATCTCCTCGCCGCCCTGGCCGCGCTGGCCCGGCAGGTTCGACGCGCTGAGGTCCTTCTCGGGGTTGACCCCGTTGCCTTGGGCGTCACTCACCGCAGCAGCCCCTTCATCTCGATGGTGGGCAGGGCCTTGAGCGCCGCCTCCTCCGCCTCACGGGCCGCCTCCTCGGCGTTCACGCCGAGCTTGGAGGTCTGGATCTTGTGATGGAGCTTGAGGATCGCGTCCAACAGCATCTCGGGCCTCGGTGGGCAGCCGGGCAGGTAGATGTCGACGGGGACGACGTGGTCGACGCCCTGGACGATCGCGTAGTTGTTGAACATGCCTCCGGAGGAGGCGCAGACTCCCATGGAGATGACCCACTTGGGGTTGGGCATCTGGTCGTAGACCTGCCGCAGGACCGGCGCCATCTTCTGGCTGACCCGGCCCGCGACGATCATCAGGTCGGCCTGGCGCGGTGATCCGCGGAAGACCTCCATGCCGAAGCGCGCCAGGTCGTAGCGGCCGGCCCCGGTGGTCATCATCTCGATGGCACAGCAGGCGAGGCCGAAGGTGGCGGGGAAGACCGACGCCTTGCGCACCCAGCCCGCGGCCTGCTCGACGGTGGTCAGCAGGAATCCGCTCGGCAGCTTTTCTTCGAGTCCCATGTCGTAAGGCCCCTCAGTCCCATTCCAGGCCGCCGCGCCGCCACACGTAGGCGTAGGCGACGAAGACGGTGAGCACGAAGAGCAACATCTCCACGAGCCCGAACACACCCAGGGCGTCGAAGGTGACGGCCCACGGGTAGAGGAAGACGATCTCGATGTCGAAGACGATGAAGAGCATCGCCGTCAGGTAGTACTTGATGGGGAAGCGCCCGCCGCCGGCCGGCGTGGGGGTCGGCTCGATACCGCACTCGTAGGCTTCGAGCTTGGCGCGGTTGTACCGCTTCGGACCGATCAGCGTGGCCATGACCACGGAGAAGATCGCAAAGCCTGCCCCGAGGGCTCCCAGTACGAGGATGGGCGCATACGCGTTCACCGCTCCTCGCTCCTCTCAGTCGGCACTGACTGCTGGCGGTTTGCATCGGGCTCACACCTGCCTCGTCAGCCCCTCGAACCCCGCCCGCCCCGGCGAAGATCGAGAACATGTGAAGCAGGTCACAAGCCCAACCGCGTGCATCTTATGCCCGCAGGTCTGTGATCTGCGACACGGGGTATTGCACGAGCTTTGTGATCTCCACCACCTGACGAAGGATCATGAAGTCGGATGAGCGGTGATCTTCGCACAGGAAGCGTCCGAGTGATCACCAGAGGTGACATTTTCGCTCGTCATGGCAGCTCAGAGGGTTCGTCTCCATATCAAGAGAGTTCCGCTGCATGCAAATTGGTGCTGGATGCGGTGCCTTGATAGAGGACGCGTTCACACGTCAGGGGGAGCCGGGTGGGTCGATGTGGACGCGTGCACGCGTTCACGAAGTCCGGCGGGCGCGATCCGGTCACCACTCCGGCCGCACCTCGCACGCGGGACGCGGCCGGAGTGGTGACCGTTCCGTGACCTCGGCCACATCGATGAGAGACCCATGAGAACCGGGCTTGGCCATCGACCCCAACCGGTGGTAGTTGAGGGGCATTTCGGGCGTAATGGCGAAAGTACGTGATCAAAGGCGTGTTGGCGGACGTCCGCAATGTCCGTTACGACGTCAATAAGAAACAACACGCCCGGGATTCGGGGCTTCCGTTGAGCAACTGTGGCGCACCACACGTTGCTTGAAGGTATGGAGGAGCCCCTGATACCCGTTGTAGCCATGTCCCACACCGCTCACATACGCAGCCACCGGAAGCCCCGCCGCAGCGCGTCGAAGATCGCGATGCGGGCCGGAGTTGCCGGTGGCGTCCTCAGCACCCTGGCAGTGGCCGGTGCGTCCGCTTCGGCGAGCGCCGCCGAGTCCGAGACGACGCAGACCCTCGAACTGCCGACCCTGACGGCCGACCTGTCCGCCCAGGTCGCCCAGTCCGCGGAGGCCACGCAGCTGGCCGCCGCCAACTTCGAGCTGCAGGCGGAGCGGGACGCAGCCGCGGCGAAGGCCGCGCAGCAGGCCGAGAAGAACCTCGCCGAGGCCAAGAAGAAGGAGGCCGAGGCCAAGAAGAAGGCCGAGGAGGACGCCCGCAGGGTCGCCGCCGAGCGGGCCTCGCGCAGCAGCGGGCGGGCCACCCTCGCCGCCCCCGCGGCCCCCAGTGCCTCCACCGCCTCCACGAGCGCGTCGACGGCCACGGGTTCGGCCGCCACGGTGGTCGCCTTCGTGAAGGCGCAGGTCGGTGACGCCTATGTCTCCGGCGGCACCGGCCCCAGCTCCTGGGACTGCTCGGGACTCGTCCAGGCGGCCTTCAAGCAGGTCGGCGTCGACCTGCCGCGGGTCTCCCAGTCCCAGTCCACCGCCGGCACGCAGGTGTCGCTGAACAACCTTCAGCCGGGCGACATCCTCTACTGGGGCGGCGCGGGCAGCGCGTACCACGTGGCGGTGTACGTCGGCGGCGGCATGTTCGTCGGCGCGCAGAACCCGTCGTCGGGTGTGGTCGAGAAGCCGCTGTCGTACGACCCGCCGTCGGGAGCGGTGCGGGTGCTCTGACGCACGTCCCCGCCCCGTGCGCGACGGGGCGGGCATCACCGGGGTACGGCGAAGGGCCGCAGCCGCTCGGGGGCTGCGGCCCTCGTCGGCTCTCCCCCAAGCCGCGTACCGGGCTCAGGCCTTGGGCGCCACCTTGCTCAGTCCGTTGATGATGCGGTCCATGGCGTCGCCGCCCGTCGGGTCGGTGAGGTTGGCCAGGAGCTTGAGCGTGAACCTCATCAGCAGCGGATGGGTCAGACCGCGCTGGGCCGCGATCTGCATGACCTTCGGGTTGCCGATGAGCTTCACGAAGGCGCGGCCCAGGGTGTAGTAGCCGCCGTAGGTGTCCTTCAGGACGCGCGGGTAGCCCTGGAGGGCGAGTTCGCGCTGGCCGGGCGTGGCCCGCGCGTGGGCCTGGACGATGACGTCGGCGGCGAGCTGCCCGGACTCCATGGCATAGGCGATGCCCTCGCCGTTGAAGGGGTTCACCAGTCCGCCCGCGTCGCCGACCAGCAGCAGTCCGCGCGTGTAGTGGGGCTTGCGGTTGAAGGCCATCGGAAGGGCCGCGCCGCGGATCGGGCCGGTCATGTTCTCGGGCGTGTAGCCCCAGTCCTCCGGCATGGAGGCACACCAGGCCTTGAGGACCTCGCGCCAGTCCAGCTCCTTGAAGGAGTCGGAGGTGTTGAGCACGCCCAGGCCCACATTGGACGTGCCGTCGCCCATGCCGAAGATCCAGCCGTAGCCGGGCAGGAGGCGGTCCTGGGGCCCGCGCCGGTCCCACAGCTCCAGCCAGGACTCCAGGTAGTCGTCGTCGTGGCGCGGGGAGGTGAAGTACGTCCGGACGGCCACGCCCATCGGGCGGTCCTCGCGGCGGTGCAGCCCCATCGCCAGGGACAGGCGGGTGGAGTTGCCGTCGGCCGCGACCACCAGCGGCGCGTGGAAGGTGACGGGGCGCTTCTCCTCGCCGAGCTTGGCGGTCACGCCGATGATGCGGCCGGTGCGGTCGTCGACGATCGGGCCGGAGACGTTGCAGCGCTCGTACAGCCGCGCCCCCGCCTTCTGCGCCTGACGGGCGAGCTGTTCGTCGAAGTCGTCGCGCTTGCGGACCAGGCCGTAGTCGGGGAAGGAGGCGAGATCCGGCCAGTCCAGCTGGAGGCGCACGCCGCCGCCGATGATCCGCAGGCCCTTGTTGCGCAGCCAGCCGGCCTCCTCGGAGACGTCGATGCCCATGGCCACGAGCTGCTTGACGGCCCGCGGCGTGAGCCCGTCGCCGCAGACCTTCTCCCGCGGGAACTCGGTCTTCTCCAAGAGGAGCACGTCGAGCCCGGCCCGCGCCAGGTGGTACGCCGTCGTGGATCCGGCCGGGCCCGCGCCCACGACGATCACATCGGCGGTGTTCTCGGAGAGGGGCTCGGTCACGACGGTCACGGCGGGATCTCCCCAAGTTCGAAATACGTGTGCCGACGGGCACAGGACATGGGCAGTCTATTCAGCGGCATGGATCAACCGGCTGAAGGGCTGCCCCGTGAACCGAACTCTCCCCGTGGTACGGCTGCGCGTCCCCACCGACGAGGACGCCGTCGCCTGGCACCGGGTCTTCGACCACCCGGACGTCATGGAGTTCCACGGCGGGAGGACCGCCGAACTGTCCGTCTACGAGGAGCTCACCGCCCGCCAGCGGCGGCACGACGCCGAGCGCGGCTTCTGCCTGTGGACGCTGCTGGACGAGCAGGACCGGGTCATGGGGTTCACCGGCGCCCAGCCCTGGCCGTGGGAGTGGGGTCCGGCGGGCGAGATGGAGATCGGCTGGCGGCTCGGCCGGGAGTACTGGGGCAGGGGTTATGTCACCGCAGCGGCCCGTATGACGCTGGAACGGCTGCGCACGGCGGGCGTGGACGGCGTGGTGGCGATGGTCGACGCCCGCAACCGGAGGTCGATCGCGGTCGCCGAACGGCTGGGGATGCGGCGCGCGGAGACCTTCACGACGCCGGCGTCGCAGCGACAGGGGCACTGCTACCGCCTGGATCTGTGACCGACGGTCACCAACTGTCACAGAAAGACACCTTGCCCTTCCGGGCGGTGGGCGCGGACGGCTACCCTGCCGGTACCGCTGGGGGTGACGTCCGTGCCCATGACACCCGAGACACCCGAAGTGCGCGTGCCGAGGCTGGTCGGGCTGATGGCCGTCGACGCACGGCAGGCGGCCCTGTCCCGGGGTCTCCTCGTCAGCGCGCCCGAGCGGCCCGACTTTCATCTCACCGTCGTCGACCACGTCACGCGCCAGTACCCGCAGCCCGGCTCCGAGGTGCCGCGCGACTCCGTGGTGTACGTGTGGTTCGGCTTCGGGGAGGGCGAGGGCGGCGGGGGCGTGCGCGAGCCCCGCGTGCCGCCTCCGCCCCACGGTGGGGTGCGGCGGGAGCTGGACGAACCGGGCGACCCCTACGTGATCCTCGGCTCCCCCTGAGGCCGCGGCCCCCGAACCGCCGCGGGGGACACGGCCCCGGGCACCGCCGCGTTCCGGCTCCCCGCGGCGCAGGGGCCTCGCTCCCCGCGGAGCCGGAGGGCCTCAGCTCTCCTTGAAGCCGCGGTGCAGGGTGACGATCCCGCCGGTCAGGTTCCGCCAGGCCACCTTCGTCCAGCCGGCCTTCTGCAGCCGCTGGGCGAGGGCCGGCTGGTCGGGCCAGGCGCGGATGGACTCGGCGAGGTAGACGTAGGCGTCCGGGTTGGAGGACACCGCGCGGGCGACCGGCGGCACGGCGCGCATCAGGTACTCGGTGTAGACGGTCCGGAAGGGCGCCCAGGTCGGATGGGAGAACTCGCAGATGACGATGCGCCCACCGGGCCGGGTGACCCGGTGCATCTCGCTCAGCGCCGTGTCGGTGTCCTGCACGTTGCGCAGACCGAAGGAGATCGTCACCGCGTCGAAGGTGTCGTCCCTGAACGGCAGCCTGGTGGCGTCGCCCGCGGTGAGCGGGAGCCAGGGGTGCCGCTTCTTGCCGACCTGGAGCATGCCGAGCGAGAAGTCGCAGGGGACGACGTACGCCCCGGTGCGGGCGAAGGGCAGCGAGGAGGTGGCCGTACCGGCGGCGAGGTCGAGGACCTTCTGCGCCGGGCGGGCGTCGACGGCGTCCGCCACCTCCTTGCGCCACAGCCGGGTCTGGCCCAGGGACAGCACGTCGTTGGTCAGGTCGTACCGTTCCGCCACGTCGTCGAACATCGAGGCGACTTCGTGCGGCTGCTTGTCCAGGGATGCGCGGGTCACTCCGCCATTCTTGCAGGGCGGTCCCCCGGGGCGGGCGTCGGCTTCCTCCTCGCGCCCGCGTCCTCCACCCGTCCGCGCGACGGCAACGGGCCGGCGGGCGGTGCCGGGCGGGCAGGCCACGGCGCCACCGCCGCCCCGCCGGGGCCGGGGGAAGACGGCGTCGGCGCGAGCCGACGGGGTCGGCGGTCCTTCAGCGGCGCCGGTGGACCAGGCGTCCGGCGCAGACCGTGGCGATGCAGGCGCCGTCGGCGTCGAAGACCGCGAGGTCGGCGCGGCCCGCGTCGGTGATGAGGCACGGCCGGGCACGTGGGAGGACCAGCACGTGGTTCCGCTCGGCGGCGGCCCGGAGCGCGGGCGGGTCGAGGTACTCCTCGACGACCGCCGTCGCGCCCAGCTTCAGCACCGCGTGGATGCGTTCCCGGGGCGTCGGCGCGTCCGGGAGCGGCCCCTCGTGGACCCGCGCCGGGCCGAGCACGCCGGGCCACCGGCGCACCCGCGCCCCCGGCCACCGCTCGCGCAGGTCCCCGAACGCGCCGAGGGCCACGACCCGGTCCCGCGCCACGATCACGGCGCCGTCCCCGACCGGTGCGGTGTCCCAGCCGACGTAGACCTCGTCCGCGGCGTGAATGGTCTCCAACCCGACTCCCGGAAAGATCAGTTGGAGGTCAGCAGCTTCAGCTCCGGATGAGCCGTGCCGCCCTCGATGGCCGTCGAGGAGATGTGGGAGACGACGCGGTCGTCGGCCGGGTCGTTCGCCGGATCCTCGTGGACGACGAGGTGCTCGTACGTCGTGGAGCGCTGCGCGGGGACGCGGCCGGCCTTCCGGATCAGGTCGATGATCTCCAGCCGGTTGGAGCGGTGCCTGGCGCCGGCCGACGACACGACGTTCTCCTCCAGCATGATCGAGCCGAGGTCGTCCGCGCCGTAGTGCAGGGACAGCTGGCCGATCTCCTTGCCCGTGGTGAGCCAGGAGCCCTGGATGTGCGCCACGTTGTCGAGGAAGAGGCGGGCGATCGCGATCATCCGCAGGTACTCGAAGATCGTGGCCTGGGTACGGCCCTTGAGGTGGTTGTTCTCGGGCTGGTAGGTGTACGGGATGAAGGCGCGGAAGCCGCCCGTGCGGTCCTGGACGTCGCGGATCATCCGCAGGTGCTCGATGCGCTCGGCGTTGGTCTCGCCGGTGCCCATGAGCATGGTGGAGGTGGACTCCACGCCCAGCCGGTGCGCGATCTCCATGATCTCCAGCCAGCGCTCGCCGGACTCCTTCAGCGGGGCGATCGCCTTGCGGGGCCGCTCGGGCAGCAGTTCCGCGCCGGCGCCGGCGAACGAGTCCAGTCCTGCCTCGTGGATCCGGGTGATGGCCTCCTCGACCGGGACGCCGGAGATGCGGGCCATGTGCTCGATCTCGCTCGCCCCCAGGCTGTGGATGACGAGCTGCGGGAAGGCGTCCTTGATGGCCCGGAAGTGCTTCTCGTAGTACTCGACGCCGTAGTCCGGGTGGTGGCCGCCCTGGAACATGATCTGGGTGCCGCCCAGTTCGACCGTCTCCGCGCACCGGCGCAGGATGTCGTCGAGGTCGCGGGTCCAGCCCTTGTCCGTGTCCTTCGGGGCGGCGTAGAAGGCGCAGAACCTGCACGCCGTGACGCACACGTTGGTGTAGTTGATGTTCCGCTCGATGATGTACGTCGCGATGTGCTCGGTGCCCGCGTACCGGCGGCGGCGCACGGCGTCCGCGGCCGCGCCCAGCGCGTGCAGCGGGGCGTCGCGGTAGAGGTCGAGTGCCTCCTCGGGGCTGATCCGCCCACCGGCGGCGGCACGGTCGAGCACGGACTGGAGGTCGGCCTTCTCGGTCACCGGGCGTCCCTTTCGTCAAGGGGTGTGGACGGACCGATCCAGCCTACGCCAGGCGTCTTGCCGCACCCACGCCAGGCCGACGTCACACGCTGTACGCGCCCACCAGCACCCCCACGAACGCCCCGGCGGCCATGAACGGCCCGAACGGGATCGCCGTACGGCGTCCGGCCCGCCCCGCGAGGACGAGCGCACCCCCGAACAGCGCCCCGAGGAGGAAGGCGGCGAAGGTGCCGAGCAGCACCGTCCCCCAGCCGTACCAGCCGAGGACGGCTCCCACGCCGAGCGCCAGCTTCACGTCGCCGAAGCCCATGCCGCCCGGGTTGATGCGGAACAGCAGGTAGTAGCCGGCGCCCAGGGCGAGCGCACCGCAGAAGGCGGTCGGCCAGCTGCCGGCGTGCTCGGGCAGGAGCGCGGCGAGGCCGAGCAGGCCGAGCGCGGCGGCGGCGAGCGGCAGGGTCAGCGCGTCGGGCAGCCGCCGCACCCGCATGTCCACGGCCGTCAGCAGGACCCCGGCGGGCGCGAGCAGCAGCCAGGCCGCCAGTTCCGGACGGGGGCCGGTGGCGCCCGCGAGGGCGGCGCAGACGAGGGCGGCCACCGGCGGCAGGGCCGCGGTGCCGGTGCCGTACCGGGCATCCGCCGGGGGGCACAGGGCACATCGCGCCCGGCCGGCCCATCCCGGCAGCGGGTGGCCGGACGGGCAGGCGGCCCGCCAGTCCTCCCCGGCGGGCACGGAGAAGCGGTAGACGGCCCGCGGCAGCAGGGCGCCCGCCACCGCACCCCAGACCGCGGCCACGGCCACGGCGATCACGTCAGGGTCGTGCATCCCGGTCCCCCGTCCCTCATCGCCCCCGTCTCCCGGCGCCCCCGTCTCGCGGCGCCCCGGCCGTCCGGATCGTCCCGGCCGTCCCGGTCATCCCTGCAGGGGGGCCTACCCCGGTTCGATCTTCGACATCCGCGCGACGGGCTCCCCCGACGCCGAGCTCTCCGACCGGTACACGAGATCGTCGCCCTCCGGCACGAGGTGGACGGTGTGACGTCCCCGGTCGCATCCGGGGTGATTGGTGTCGGCCCCGACGGACGACACGACGAGCTCGGTCTTCGCCACCTGCCGCAGCGTCAGGACGTCGGTGCAGACGCCGCCGAGCTGGTCGGTGTTGCGCACCTCGCCCGCCTTCCCGCCCACGGCCGCCTGCCGGAGGGTCACCCGGAAGGTGCCCATGGGCAGCGCGCCGCCCAGCCCGGTGCCCTGGCCCTCCCAGGTGCCGAGGTAGCGGGTGGGGACGGCACCGACCGCGGACGTGTCGGCCGGCGGGCCGCTCGACGTGGCGGGCGAGGCCGCGGCATCCGGCGGCGTGGCCCCGGCGTGGCTGCCGCCGGGGTCCCCGCCGCCCGGGAGCAGGTCCAGGACGAACACCGAGCCGACCGTCACGGCCGCGAGCGCCCCGGCGACGGCGAGAGCCACCGTGCAGCTCAGCCGTCGGCCCCGGCCACCCGCGCCCGGCGCCGAGTCGGCGGCCACGCTGACGGAGAGCCGGCCGGGCACCTGCGGCGGTACGACGGTGTCCGGCAGGCCGGAGGCCGTGGGCGGCACGGCGTCACGGGGCGGGTTCGCGGTGTCCGCGGGCGCCACGGCGTCGCCGGGCGGGTTCACGGACTCCGCCGCCGGGCCGAGCCCGGTGGAGCGGGGCGGCATGGCGGGCGGCGGGCCGAACCCGGCGGCGCCCACGGCGGGGGCACGCGACGCCCCGGCCCCTGTGGCCCCACCGGCTCCCGCAGCAGTTCCGTCCCCTCCGGTGGGTCCGGCCCCTTCCGCCCTTTCCGCGGTCTCCGCCACCATGTGGCCGAACCCGACGGGCCCGGACGCCCGGTCCGCCCCCGGCCCGGCCGCCGCCTCCAGGTTCAGCAGCTGCACGGCGCTCCGGCTCACCTGTTCCACCAGGGCGCCGGGCAGCCAGCCGCCCGCCATCAGGCGGGCCGCGCCCTCCGGGGCGAGCCGGCGGGACACCTCGGCCGGTGCCGGGCGGGCCACCGGGTCCTTGGCGAGGCAGTCCGCCGCGAGCGCCCCCAGCTCGCCGGCGAGCCCGCCGAGTTCCGGCGGCTCGTGCACGACCTTGTAGAGCAGCGCGGCGGAGGAGTCACCGGGGAAGGGCGGGGTGCCGGTCGCGGCGTACGCCAGGACCGCGCCGAGGGAGAAGACGTCGGCCGCGCCCGTGACCCGGTGGCCCAGGATCTGCTCGGGGGACATGTAACCGGGTGAGCCGACGGAGACGCCGGTGGAGGTCAGGGAGGCGGTGCCGTCGGTGGCGCGGGCGATGCCGAAGTCGATCAGCAGGGGTCCGTCAAGGGTGAGCAGGACGTTGGACGGCTTCACGTCCCGGTGGACCAGGCCCAGTTCGTGCACGGCCACGAGCGCCTCGGCGAGCCCCGCGCCCAGCGCCCGTACGCAGGCCGTGGGCAGTGGACCGTGCCCGGCGACCGCCGCCGCGAGCGAGGGCCCGGCCGCGTAGGCGGTGGCGGCCCACGGCACGGCGGCGTCCGGGTCGGCGTCGAGCACCGATGCGGTCCAGGCACCGCCGACCCGGCGGGCCGCCTCGACCTCGCGCCGGAAGCGGGCGCGGAACTCCTCGTCGAGCGCGAAGTGCGGGTGGACGGCCTTCACGGCGACCGTGCGCCCGCCGGCGCTGCGCCCCAGGTACACCCGGCCCATCCCGCCGGAGCCCAGCCGGCCGAGCAGCCGGTAGGGACCGATCACGGTGGGTTCGTCGGCTGCGAGCGGCTGCATGGCGTGGTCCCTCCCCCGTACGCCGGTCGACGTACGCCTCGTCCCCCGTGGACGTCACTGCCTGCACAGGGTAGTGGCGCGGGCGGCAGGGCCCGCGGGCGGAGCGGAGGGCCCGCACACGTGCGGCGGCGGCTCCTCAGGGGCGGAGCAGGTCCACCCGCACGTCGGCCGGGAACCCGGTCGTCGGTCCGACCCGACGCGCGAACTCGGCGACGGCGGCCAGCTGGGACGGGCCGAAGCTGAAGTCGAGGGTGGTGAAGTACTGGGCCAGGGTCTCCTCGTCGAAGCCCTCCCAGCGGGCGGCCTGCTCGGCGACCTTGGCGACCTCTTCCAGCGAGAGGTTGCGGGAGGCGAGGAAGGCCTCGTGGACCCTGCGGGTGATGACCGGTTCGCGCTCCAGGTAGTCCCGCCGCACGGCCCAGACCGCGAACACGAACGGCAGCCCGGTCCACTCCTTCCACAGCTGGCCGAGGTCGTGCACGTCGAGGCCGTAGCGGGGCCCGTCGAGCAGGTTGGCCCGCAGGGCGGCGTCCCCGATGAGCACCGCGGCGTCCGCCTCCCGCATCATCAGGCTGAGGTCGGGCGGGCAGGCGTAGTAGTCGGGCCGCACGCCGAAGCGTTCCGCCAGCAGCAGCTGGGCGAGGCGGACGGAGGTGCGCGATGTCGAGCCGAGGGCGACCCGGGCGCCGTCGAGGTCCTCCAGCGGGACCTGCGAGACGATCACGCAGGACATCACCGGGCCGTCGCAGCCGACGGCGATGTCCGGGAAGGCGACCAGTTCGTCGGCGTTCCGCAGGAACTCGACCAGGGTGATGGGACCGATGTCGAGGTCGCCCCGCACGAGCTGCTCGCTGAGCTTCTCCGGGGTGTCCTTGGTGAGCTCGAAGTCGAGGAGCGTGCCGGTTCTCGCGAGCCCCCAGTACAGGGGCAGGCAGTTCAGGAACTGGATGTGGCCGACACGCGGCCGGGTGCGAGAATTGTCCACATCGCGAGACTAGACCTCCCCGGCCGGGCCGCCCCCGGCACCCCACCGCCAGACGGGTGCATCACACTCAAACATCCGGGTGAAGTGATCTTGGCCTCTATTGCGTCCGGCGCCCCGCGTGCTAGGCTCGCCACAAGTTGCAGTTTGGTTTCCCTTGCAGTACAGAGCCTGCGGAGCATGTGACCGCGGGCTCTAGTCGTTTTCAGAAGAATGCAGTTGTGCAGCATGACGTGTTTTCACACTTGCAGGTTCTGGAGCAGGGCAACCCTTTGAGCCCAAGGAGGGCTTATGGCTACCGGAACCGTTAAGTGGTTCAACGCCGAAAAGGGCTTTGGTTTCATCGCCCAGGAAGGCGGCGGCCCGGACGTCTTCGTTCACTACTCCGCGATCAACGCCACGGGTTTCCGCTCCCTCGAAGAGAACCAGCAGGTTTCCTTCGACGTGACCCAGGGCCCGAAGGGCCCGCAGGCGGAGAACGTCACCCCCGTCTGACCCCGGCCTCGATCGCTCCATGATCGCAGCCTGAGAGCAGTACCCAAGGAGCCCCGCGCCGTTCGGCGACGGGGCTCCTGCCCTTTCCGCGGCCGGTGCGGCCCGGGACCCGCCGGAGCACCGGCGGACGGGCTGAGCCCGCGGCGGTCTCAGCGGTCGTACAGCGCCTCCACCTGCGGAGCGAAGTCCCGCAGGATCGCCGCCCGCCGCAGTTTCATGGACGGGGTCAGATGGCCGGCCGTCTCGGTGAAGTCCGTCGGCAGGACGGCGAAGCGGCGGATGGACTCCGGTCGCGAGACCAGCCGGTTGGCCTCGTCGATCACGCGCTGGAGCACCGCCGCGAGGTCGGGGTCGCCGACGAGCTGGTCCGCCGGGAGCGGGTGCCGGCCGTCCATGCGGCGCCAGTGGCCGACGCCGTCCAGATCCAGGGTGATCAGCGCGGAGACGTAGGGGCGGCCGTCGCCCAGCAGGATGACGTGGGAGATCAGGGGGTGCTGGCGCAGCCAGTTCTCCAGCGGGGCCGGGGCGACGCTCTTGCCGCCCGAGGTGATCAGCATCTCCTTCTTGCGGCCGGTGATGGTGAGGTAGCCGTCGTCGTCCATTGCGCCGAGGTCGCCGGTGGCCAGCCAGCCGTCCCTGGTCGCGGGGACGACTCCGCCCGCCGCGGGGTCCCAGTAGCCGCGCAGCACGTGCTCGCCGGCGACGAGGATCTCGCCGTCGGCCGCGATGCGCAGGCGGGTGCCGGGCAGTGGCCAGCCCACCGTGCCCAGGCGGGGCTTGAGCGGAGGCGTCACCGTCGTCGCGCCCGTGGTCTCGGTCAGGCCGTAGCCCTCGTAGATCTCGATGCCGGCGCCCGCGTAGAAGGCCGCCAGCCGGCGGCCCAGGGGGGAACCGCCGCAGATCACGTACTTCACCCGGCCGCCCATGGCGTTGCGGATGCGGCGGTAGACGAGGGGGTCGTAGAAGGTGCGGGCCGTGCGCAGTGAGCGCGAGGGGCCACCGCCGGTGCCGGTCTGCCGCGCCTCGACGGCCTCGCCGTAGCGGCGGGCCACCGCCGCGGCGCGGTCGAAGGAGCCGCCCCGGCCGCCCGTCTCGGCCTTCGCGCGGGCGGAGTTGAAGACCTTCTCCAGCATGTACGGGATGGTCAGCAGGCAGGTCGGCCGGAAGGCCGCCAGGTCCGGCAGCAGGTCCTCGGTCCTCAGGCTCGGCGCGTGGCCGAGGCGGACGCGGGCCCGGACGCAGGCCACGGCGACCATGCGGCCGAAGACGTGGGACATGGGCAGGAACAGCAGGACCGACGCCTCCTCGCCGGTGCGGGCCTTGAAGACCGGGTGGAGCAGCTCGATGGCGTTGTCGACCTCGGCGAAGAAGTTGCCGTGGGAGAGCGCGCAGCCCTTGGGGCGGCCGGTCGTGCCGGAGGTGTAGATCAGCGTCGCCAGCGTGTCCGGGCCGAGCACCCCGCGCCGTACGGCGACCTCTTGGTCCGCGCCGGTCGCCGCGACCGGCTCCGCCAGGCGGTCCACGTGCCCCTTCTCGACGATCCACAGGTGGCGCAGGTCGGGCAGTCGCTCGCACTCGGGGCCGAGGGCGGCGGCCTGCTCGGCCGTCTCGGTGATCAGGGCCACCGCGCCCGAGTCCTGGAGGATCCAGCGGGTCTGGAAGACGGAGGAGGTGGGGTAGACCGGGACGGTCACCAGGCCCGCGGCCCAGGCCGCGAAGTCGAGCAGGGTCCACTCGTACGTCGTGCGCGCCATGACGGCGATGCGGTCGCCGGGTGCGAGCCCCTCCGCGATGAGTCCCTTCGCCACCGCCAGCACCTGCGCGGCGAACCGCGCCGCGGTCACCTCGGTCCACCGGCCGTCGTGCTCCTTGCGACTGAGGACCACGGCGTCGGGGGCCGTGGCCGCGTTGTCGAAGGGCAGGTCGGCGAGCGAGCCGTGGCGCACCGGCCGGGCGAGCGGCGGCACGAAGGCCTCTCGGACGGCCCCGTCCAGCCGCCTGGTCTCGGGCGTCACGAGGACGGGGCCCCGGGCGCCGTCGAGGTCGGCGAAGGCGGCGTCGGTCGGGTGAGGGGTGGACACGGGCGGCTCCTGGGGCGTGCAGCGCGGGACCTGCTTGTTGCCTGACGTACGTCTCCGGCGCGGCAGGGTGTTCACCTGTGGCGGCCGGACGGGGGTGCCGTCGGCCGGGAAGGGGACCGTATGGCGCCCCTGTGGGGACGTTGTGCGGGTTCCGGGAGGGTTCCGGTAGCCGCGGTCGTGCAACCTCCGTGCTGATGCGGGGCACGTGCGCGCAGGGCGTGGTTCCGCTGCGGCACCATGGACCTACCTCCGGTAACCTTACTTCAGAGTAAGGACTTTGGTCAGCAGTCCCGCGCAGCGGGGACGGGGCGTCCGGCATGACCGACCGCCATCCGGCCCCCGCCGGCACCGCGGCGCGCACCACCCCGCCACCGCGCCCGCGGCCGTTGCCCGCTCCCGCCCGGTGGACCGTGTGGCCCACGGCCTCGCCGCGCACGGCACGCCCGAACGGGAGCGGTGCGGGCACGGTTCAGGACCCCGGTGCCGCGGCCGGCGACAGTGGCGTACGCGGGGCGGGCGGTTCGAGCTGCGGGACCGGCACGGCCGCGTCCACCCGGCCGGGGGAGTGACCTCACTCGGCCGGGGGCGACCAGCTCCGGCCGGCCACGAGGCCGCCGAGGCCCGTCCAGGCGACGTTCATCAGCGTGGCCGCCGTCTGCCGGGCGGTGACCCGGCCGGCGCTGTTGGCCCAGGCGGCCAGCGACTCGGCGGCCCCGACGAGCGCCTCGGCGATCCCGGCCACCTCCTGCTCGGCCAGGCGGACACGCCGGGTGTCCCCGCTTCCGGTCCCGCCCGAGCAGGGGGCGCCCTCGTCACGGGCGGCGGCCGCGACGAGCTGCGTCACGAAGGCCACGGTCTCCGCCCGCATCGCCGCGACCTCGGCGGCGAAGGGCTCGCCGTGCGTGCGGGCGTGGAGATGCAGCACGGTCCAGGCGTCGGGGTGCCGGGCGGTGTGCGTGAAGAACGCCAGCAATCCGTCCCACAGGCGCCGGTCGGCGGTCCGCTCCGGGTGGACGGCCGCGCGCACGGCCGCGGTGAGGGCGCCGGCCTCGCGGCGGATGACGGCCGAGAAGAGGTCTTCCTTGGAGTTCAGGTACAGGTAGACCAGCGGCTTGGAGACACCGGCCAGTTCCGCGATGTCGTCCATCGAGGCGGCCGTGTACCCGCGCTGAGCGAAGATCCGTACGGCGGCGTCCAGCATCTGCTGCTCACGGACGGCACGCGGCATCCGCTTGGTCTTCACGGCACCCATGGGGCAAGGGTAGTTACGAAGCCCCCTGGGCGCGGGCCGTGTCGTCGGCCAGGTCCTCCTGGTTGCGGTTGGCGTCCAGGTTGGCCTTGGCCCGGTCCACCCTCTGCACGATCCGCTCCGAAGCCCGGTCGCGCTCCTTGCGCAGCACGACGAAGCTGATCGGTGCGGAGATCACCATCGACAGCAGGACCATCCACATGCCGTTGGAGGAGCCGAGGCCACGCGGGACGACGCCCGAGTAGACGAGGCCCCAGACGACCACGAGGCAGCCCGCGAAGACTCCGAGTCGCATCAGTGTGTAGCGGAGCATCTCAATCCACTCTTCCGATTCCAAACGGGGCAACGTCCAGTGAAGCACGCCGTCCGGTGGATCACGGCGGCGGGTGTCAGCCCAGCGGCAGGAGCATGACCACGTCGTCGCGGTCGTCGCCGGGCGCCACGCGGATCGCGCCGGGGATCCGGCCGACCTCCTTGTAACCGCAGGCCCCGTAGAACCGCTCCAGGCCGACCCCGCCGCGGCAGGTCAGCCGGATCGCCTCGACGCCGCCGAAGCCACGGGCCGCGCCCTCGGCTGCGGCCAGCAGGGCACGGCCGTGCCCCCTGCCCTGGAGCCGGGGGTGCACCATGACGGTGTACAGCCACACCCAGTGCGTCATGAGCCGGTGGGTGTTGAGGCCGAGGAAGGCGCTCGCCGCCACCGCGCCCTCCTCGTCGAACCCGACGAGGAGCCGGTTGCGGCCCTGGGCCATCGCCACGAGGTGCCGCACCAGCTCGGGCCGGATCTCCTCGCGGGTCACCGGGGGCACGAACCCGACGGCGCCGCCCGCGCGGGTGACATCGACCCACAGGTCGAGGATCCCGTCGCGCAGATCGGGGGTGACGGCCGGATCGAGCGCGAAAGTAAGGGGCATGTGGCCATCGTAGTCATTACGCGAGGACGCGGACCGCGGGCCGGGAGGAGTCACACCCGCATCGGCTGCGGCGACTCCCTGCGCTGCGGGTCGGCACCCTCGTACGCACGGATGACCTCGTACCGCGTGTTGCGCTCCACGGGACGGAAGCCGGCGTCCCGGATCAGCTCCAGCAGGTCCTCGCGGGTCAGCTTGTTCGGCGTGCCGAAGTTGTCGGCATCGTGAGTGATCTTGTATTCGACGACCGAGCCGTCCATGTCGTCGGCACCGTGCTGGAGGGCCAGCTGGGCGGTCTGGACGCCGTGCATCACCCAGAAGACCTTGACGTGCGGGACGTTGTCGAAGAGCAGACGCGAGACCGCGAACGTCTTCAGCGCCTCCGCACCGGTCGCCATCCGGGTGCGCGCCTGGAGGCGGTTGCGGACCTTGCCGTCCTGCATGTCGACGAAGTCGTGCTGGTAGCGCAGCGGGATGAAGACCTGGAAGCCGCCGGTCTCGTCCTGGAGCTCCCGCAGGCGCAGCACGTGGTCGACGCGGTGCCGCGGCTCCTCGATGTGGCCGTACAGCATGGTGCACGGGGTCTTCAGACCCTTCTCGTGCGCCAGGCGGTGGATCCGCGACCAGTCCTCCCAGTGGGTGCGGTGGTCCACGATGTGCTCACGGACCTCCCAGTCGAAGATCTCCGCGCCGCCGCCGGTGAGGGACTCCAGGCCCGCGTCGATCAGCTCGTCGAGGATCTCGGAGGCGGACAGGCCGCTGATCGTCTCGAAGTGGTGGATCTCCGTCGCCGTGAACGCCTTCAGCGACACGTTCGGCAGCGCGGCCTTCAGCTCCCGCAGCGAGCGGGGGTAGTAGCGCCACGGCAGGTTCGGGTGCAGGCCGTTGACGATGTGGAGTTCGGTGAGGTGCTCCGACTCCATCGACCGGGCCAGCTTCACGGCCTCCTCGATGCGCATCGTGTACGCGTCCTTCTCACCGGGCTTGCGCTGGAAGGAGCAGTACGCGCAGGAGGCCGTGCACACGTTGGTCATGTTCAGGTGCCGGTTGACGTTGAAGTGCACGACGTCGCCGTTGAGCCGCGTCCGCACCTCGTGCGCCAGCCCGCCCAGCCAGGCCAGGTCGTCGGACTCGTACAGCGCGATGCCGTCCTCGCGGGTCAGCCGCTCACCGGAACGGACCTTCTCCTCCAGCTCGCGCTTGAGCCCGACGTCCATGCCCACAACCTTTCTCCGACAGCTCCGCCCACCGTACTCCCCCGCCTTGCGGGGCCCGGCACCGCCGTACGGCCCGCGTCCTAGACCTCTTCCGGCAGCTCACCCACGCGGTTCTCCCACTTCGTGGAGAGCACGATCGTGGTGCGTGTGCGCGAGATGCCCTTGGTCCCGGACAGCCGGCGGATGATCCGCTCCAGGCCGTCCACGTCCGGGGCGCGCACCTTGAGCATGTACGAGTCGTCGCCGGCGATGAACCAGCAGTCCTCGATCTCGGTGAAGTCCTTCATCCGGCCGGCCACGTCCTCGTGGTCGGCGGCGTCGGACAGGGAGATGCCGATGAGGGCGATGACGCCGAGGCCGAGCGAGGCGGCGTCGACGGTGGCGCGGTAGCCGGTGATGACGCCCGCCGCCTCCAGTCGGTTGATGCGGTCGGTGACGCTGGGCCCCGACAGGCCGACGAGGCGTCCCAGCTCCGCGTAGGAGGCCCGGCCGTTCTCTCTCAGGGCCTGGATGAGCTGCCTGTCCACCGCGTCCATGCGATTCGAAGCCTTCCGCTGAAAAGGGGTGAAGGGGTCTGAGGGGTTCCTGCGGGCCGCTGTGCGGCGCGCTGTCCTGACGGGGCTCATGAGCTGCGGGTTCCGCCGCCCAGCTCGCCCTCCCACCGGCGGTACAGGCCGTGCGGGACGCCCGCCGCGTCCAGGACGCGCCCGGCGACGAAGTCCACCAGGTCCTGGATGTGGGTCGCGCCCGCGTAGAAGGCCGGCGAGGCGGGCACGACACTCGCGCCCGCGTCGTCCAGTGTCACCAGATGGCGCAGTGTCCGCCCGTCGAGAGGGGTCTCCCGCACGGCCACGACCAGCCGGCGCCGCTCCTTGAGGGTGACGGAGGCGGCCCGCTGGAGGAGGTCCTTGGACAGTCCGAGGGCGACACCGGCGACGCAGGCGGTGGAGGCGGGGACGACGATCATCCCCCGGGTGGCGTACGAGCCGGACGAGGGCCCCGCGGCGAGATCCCCGGCGTTCCAGTACCGCACGCCGCTCAGGTCCGTGTCGAAGGTGTCCGGTTTGCCGTCCGCCCCGCGGGCCAGCCATGCCCGCAGGTCGTCCTCCCAGTGCGCGTCCCGGAAGGGGATGCCGGTCTCGTCCAGCAGGGTGAGCCGTGAGGCCCGGCTGACCACCAGGTCGACGCTCTCGCCTGCGGCGAGCAGGGCCCGCAGCACCGCCGCCGCGTACGGCGTACCGGACGCTCCGGACACCCCCACGATCCAAGGCGCGCGCTGCGTCTGTCCTGGTTTCATGGTGTCGAGCCTATCTGTCAGCTCTGATGGTTCAGACCGTGAGTCCGCGCACCAGCAGGTCCAGCAGCGCGCACACGAACAGGGCAATGCCGATGAAGCCGTTGACGGAGAAGAACGCCCGGTTCAGCCTCGACAGGTCGTGCGGGCGGACGATGGTGTGCTCGTAGAGGAACGCGCCGGCGACGACCAGCAGGCCGAGCCAGTAGAAGGCGCCGGCGCCGGTGGCCAGCCCGTACCAGGCGAGCAGGATCGTGGTCACGGCGTGGCAGACGCGCGCGCCCCGGATCGCCGCCGGCACGCCGAACCGGGCCGGGACCGACAGGACGCCGGTCTCGCGGTCGGTCTCGACGTCCTGGCACGCGTAGATCAGGTCGAAGCCGCCGATCCAGACGCCGACCGCGAGCCCGAGGATCACCGCGTCCCAGGACCAGGTGCCGGTGACGGCCAGCCAGCCGCCGATCGGGCCCATGGCCTGGGCCAGGCCGAGGATGGCCTGGGGGTAGTTCGTGAAGCGTTTCCCGTAGGGGTAGACCACCATCGGGATCACCGCGACGGGGGCCAGGGCGAGGCAGAGCGGGTTGAGCAGGGCCGCGGAGACGAGGAAGACCACGAGGGCGATCAGCGCGCCGGTCCAGGCGTGCCGCACCGACATCGCGCCGGTGACCAGCTCGCGCTGCGCGGTGCGCGGGTTCCGCGCGTCGATCTCCCGGTCGATGATCCGGTTGACCGCCATGGCGAAGGTCCGCAGGCCCACCATGCAGACGGTGACCAGCAGCAGCCGGCCCCAGTGGATGTTGCGGTCCAGCTGGAACATCGCGGTGAGCGCGGCGATGTAGGCGAAGGGGAGCGCGAACACCGAGTGTTCGATCATCACCAGCCGCAGGAACGCCTTGGTGCGACCCGGCTGGGGGATGGCAGCGGACGCCGAGCTCACAGGCCGTACTCCTTCCACCGGCGGTCCACCAGGGCCGCCGTCGCCGGGTCGGACTCCACCATGTCGGGCCAGCCCCCGTCGCGCGTGTAGCCCTCCTCGGGCCACTTCCGGGTGGCGTCGATACCCGCCTTGCCTCCCCAGAACTGCTGGTAGGAGGCGTGGTCGAGGTGGTCGACGGGACCTTCGACGACGGTGAGGTCGCGGGCGTAGTCGGTGTTGCCGAGGGCCCGCCACGCCACCTCGTGCAGATCGTGCACGTCGCAGTCGGCGTCGACCACGACGACGAGCTTGGTCAGGGACATCATGTGTGCCCCCCAGACGGCGTGCATCGTCTTCTGGGCGTGCTTGGGGTACTTCTTGTCGATCGAGACGATCGCGCAGTTGTGGAAGCCGCCGGCCTCGGGCAGGTGGTAGTCCACGATGTCCGGGACGATGATCTTCAGCAGGGGGAGGAAGAAGCGTTCCGTGGCGCGGCCGAGGGGCCCGTCCTCCGTGGGGGGCCTGCCCACGACGATCGACTGGAGCAGCGGACGGCGCCGCATGGTCACGCAGTCGATGCGCAGGGCGGGGAACGGCTCCTGCGGCGTGTAGAAGCCGGTGTGGTCGCCGAAAGGCCCCTCCGGCAGCATCTCTCCGGGCTCCAGCCAGCCCTCCAGGACGACCTCGGCCTGTGCCGGCACCTGCAGAGGCACGGTCTTGCAGTCGACCATCTCGATCCGCTTGCCCGCGACGAACCCGGCGAACAGGTACTCGTCGATGTCACCGGGCAGCGGGGCGGTGGAGGCGTAGGTGACGGCGGGCGGGCAGCCGAAGGCGATCGCGACCGGCAGCCGCTCGCCCCTGCGGGCGGCCACCTGGTAGTGGTTGCGGCTGTCCTTGTGGATCTGCCAGTGCATGCCGATGGTGCGCTTGTCGTGGCGCTGGAGCCGGTAGAGGCCCAGGTTGCGGACCCCGGTCTCCGGGTCCTTGGTGTGGGTGAGTCCCAGGTTGAAGAAGGAACCGCCGTCCTTGGGCCAGGTGAACAGGGCGGGCAGGGCCTCCAGGTCGACCTCGTCGCCGTGGAGGACGACCTCCTGCACGGGGGCGTTGTCGGGCTTGACCTTCTTCGGTGGGACGTGCGCCATCGCGCCGAGTTTGCCGAAGGCCTCGCGGACACCGACGAACCCGTGCGGCAGCTCGGGCTTCAGCAACCCGCCGATCCGGTCGGAGATCTCGCCGTACGACTTCAGGCCCAGTGCCTTGAGCAGGCGGCGGTCGGTGCCGAAGACGTTCATCGCCAGGGGCATGGCGGAGCCGCGGACGTTCTCGAAGAGCAGCGCCGGACCGCCGGACTTCTGCACGCGGTCGACGATCTCCCCGACCTCCAGGTACGGATCGACCTCGGTCCTGACGCGCTTGAGGTCGCCTTCGCGTTCCAGTGCCCGCAGAAGGGAACGAAGATCGTCGTAAGCCATGCGTCCCAGTATCCGGCACGGACTACTCTGGCCCCGTCACCGGGGCCGTCGCACGCCCCACGCCGTCTGCTGGGGGATCACCCGTCCATGCTCAGGTATCTGCCGTTCCTGCTGGTGCTGGCGCTGTGGATCTACGCGTTCGTCGACTGCCTGAACACGCCCGAGGAGGAGGTGCGCGGACTGCCCAAGGTCGTGTGGGTGATCATCATCCTGCTCTTCGGCGAGGTGCTGGTCGGCCCGATCGCCTGGCTGGTGGCCGGCCGGAACCGCGGCCCGCGCCCGGCGAACGGCTCCACGCCCACCGAGGGGCACCGCAACCACCGCACGGCCTGGGTCGCCCCCGACGACAACCCCGCGTTCCTGAACTCCCTCAAGGAGGGGAACAAGAAGGACAAGGACGCCAAGGACGCCAAGGGGGACAAGGGGGACAAGGGGGAGGGGAACGAGAAGGACGACGAACTGCTGAAGCGGTGGGAGGCCGACCTGCGCCGCCGCGAGGAGGAACTGCGCCGCAAGGAGCGCGGCGAGGATCCTCACGGCAGCTGAGGACACCGGGGACCGGCCGAGGACGTCCACGGGCGCGTGGGGACGCCGCCTCGCGGGAGCCGCAGCAGTTCCCCGAAGAGTTCCGCGCCGGCCCGGCGCCGGTGGAGGTCACGCTCCCCGGCCGCCCCCGTCCCCGTCCATGTCCCCGCGTCTGTCCCTGTCCTCGCCTCTGCCCCTGTCCGCGGCTCCTTTCCCGCCCTCGCCGCTGTCCCGTGCGGCCTCCCGGTCCCCGTCCTGCCCCTCGGCGCCCCACTCCCCCACCTCGACCTCCAGCCGGGTCAGTTCCATCTCGTCCAGGACCGACTGCAGGGTGCGTCCGGAGGCCTGGGCCTCGCGCTCTATCTCGACCGCGGCCCAGCCGGTGAGCGTCATGGTGAGGAGGCGGAGGCCGTCGACGCCGTACCGGTCCAGGATGCCGTCGGCGACGAGGAGGGCCTCCTGGGGGACGCGTTCCTCGGGGTAGAGGCCTGCGACGCGGCGGAGGAGGCTCACCGTGATGCGGATGATCTCCGGGGCGATGGCCGCGAGTCGCTCGTCCTCGTCCGTGTCGACGGGATCCCTCTGCTCCATCGGCTCCATCAGCTCCATCAGCTCCTCGCTCCGGGCACAGCGGCGCCCTGGGGACCGTACGCGATCAACACCCGCATCACGTCTCTCCACACGAACCATCCGCAACCTTCGCACCGTTGGCGAACGACCCGCCCCGCCTACGGTCCGTCGGCCCGCGCCCGGGCTCTCCACCCGGCGGATCCGCGCGTACCAGACCGCCGGAGTCCTGCCCCCTGCCGACCGGGCCGAACCCGGGCACCGGGCGGTCGCCCGCGTGACCCGGCTCATGGGCCGCCGTCCCGTGCCCCAGGCCCCTCCACCGGCACGGCAGCCCCGTCCGCCCCGGCCTCACCGGAGGACCGGCTACCCCGTCCGCCCCTGCCGTCCCGAGGTCGGCCAAGGGTCGCCCCGATCCCGGTCACTTTCGTAAGACGACGGGCATCACGCGACCTAGTCCGAATCAACTCCCCCTCTTTACGCTGAGGTTGGGCAGGATGACCGCTTCAGGGGGGAGACGCGGTGAGCAGTCGTTTGCATGGACGCGGGGCGCTGTTCGACGCCGAGCCGGCAGGGCTCGTGCCACGGCTGGTCGGGGTGCGACCGCACGAACTGCGTGCCGTGGACCCCAAGGAGTACGCGAGCCGTGAGGAGTTGCCGCTCCTGGTGCTCTCCGGCGGGCGCGGGCTGGGCAAGAGCGCGGTCCTGCGGGAGGTGCTGAGCGCCTACCAGGAGGTCACCCGCCCGGGCAGGCAACTGCGGCACACCCCGCTGGCCCTGATCGACTGCGAGCAGGAGGCGTTCACCCGGTCCCGCCCGGAGCAGACCCCCGAGGCGTGGTCGCCGGTGTCGCAGGCGCTGCTGGTGCTGGCCGAGCAGCTCGGGGAGCGGGTCAAGCACGCCGGGGAGGTCGTCTTCCCGAGGCTGATGACGGGGCTCGTGGCGGTGGCCGCCTCGGGCTGGCGGGACGCGGACGCCGAACGCATCCGGCGGGAACTGAGCCGGATCCTGCTGCTGAACGAGGGCGGGACGGGCATCACCGGGCTGGCCGGCCGGTGGGCGGGACGTGTCGTGTCCAAGGTGATCGCGGCGACCAGCGGGCAGGCTCCGTTCGTCGCGGCGGCGATCGAGGCGACCCTGGAGTCGGTGACCGAGGGGTTCGCCGGGCGCCGCCAGCAGAAGTCCTCGACCTGGTACCGGACCTATCCGAACGCGGGCGGCAACGCCCAGCGGGGACTGATCCTGCTGTCGCAGCACTTCCGGGCCGGCTCGCCGTCCCGGGAGCACGCCGAACGACGGCTGGTGCGGGCCCTGCTCGCCGACCTCACCGAGGCGTACGCGGGGATCGGGTCGCGGCTGCGGCGGCTGGGCCGGCCGCTGATCCTGCTCGACAACGCACACACCGGCCCCGGGCCGGGGCTGATGGAGGCCGTACTGCGGGACCGGGCGGAAGGTTTCGCCGACGAGGTGGCGTTCGTCGCCGCCATCCGCGGTCCCGATCACCCGGTGCTGCACGGCGCGCCCCGGCTGGAGCTGACGGAGGTGGCCCGGCGCACCGACTGGCGCCCGGACACCTCGCCCGCCTCGCGCGCACTGGTCGTCCCGCTGCCACCGCTGTCCGCCGACGACACCCTGCACATCGTCGGAGCGGTGTGCGAGACCGCCGGGACACCGGCCGGACTCCCCCGCGCCACGCACCGGCTGACGGGCGGCAACCCGCTCGGCATCGACCTGCTCGCCGAGGCGGCCCGGCAGCACCCTCGGCGAGCGGGCTCGCTGGGCCTGCTGCTCGTCGCCCCACTCGCCGGTGAGCGGGGCCCCGGCGAGGCACGGCCCGTCTACGGCGCGCTGCTGGAGAAGCTGGTGCCCGGCGACCGTCTGGAGGAGCTGACCGTGCTGGCCGCGGCGCACGACCTGGAGTCGGCCGTCGCGCTGGCCGACGCCCAGCTGCCGGCCGACTTCGGCTCCGCGGGCGTCCGCACCCTCCAGGCACGGCTGGCGGCCGAGGGGCTGCCGTCGGTGCCCGGGCACTTCGCGGGCGACCCGTTCGTGCGCACCCTGCTCCTGCTCCGCCTGCACCACGGGCAGGACGGGCACGGCAAGTGGCGGGAGGTGCACGAGACGCTGATCGAGCACTACTCGCCCGACGGCGACACCGACAGCCCCGACGACCCCGGCCAGGCCCGCCACCGGCTCCACCACGAGCTGAGCCTCAGCGACACCTCGGGGGCGGTCGCGCATCTGCGGGACACCTTCTCCACGCTGGACGTGCGGACCTGGCTGGACACGCTGTGCTTCCTGGCCACCGCCCCGTACTTCCACGCGCACGACGAGGAGGGCCGGGACCTCGACGGGCAGGACGACCGGCGCGCGGCGACCGCGCTGGACCGCGTCGGCACCCGGCAGCCCGCGCCCGAGGGCACCGACCCCGTCCTGCACCAGCGGGTGCGGCGCCTGCTGCACGCCGTGTGGCAGCTGTCGGACCCGCTGGTGCTGCCGGACGAGCGGGTGTGCGAACGGATGCGGTTCGAGCTGCTGCAACTGTGCGAGCTGCACAAGGAGGGTGGCGCGCTGCTGTGGCAGGCAGCCCAGGACTGGCCGGAGGACGCACGGGCCGGACGACCGCTGCGGACACCGGAGGACGAGACGGACGACTCGGACGGGGAGGCGTGATGGCGCCCAGGGGAAGGATCCGCTCGGCGGCCTGGCTGCGGGAGGTCTGGGCGATACGCCTGTACCGCTACGTCGCCCTGCTGACGGCGGGGGCGCTGGCGGTGGGCCTGTACTTCGCCGTGCGCACCCTCCGGCACGACGACCGCGCGTGCGCGCCCGGCGTCGTGCGACCCGAGGGCAGCGAGGACTGCGTCGGGGTGACGAGCACCGCCTACGACTTCGGCCGCAGGGAACTGCGGGACACGGCGCGGGCCATCGACCGGGAGAACCGCTCCCTGGAGAAGGACAGTTACGTCACGGTCGCGCTGATGCTGCCGTACACCGCCACCACGCCGTCGACGTTGCACGACGTCCAGCACGAGCTCCAGGGCGCCTACCTGGCGCAGTGGCGGGCCAACCACGACTCCAACGGTCAGAAGCCGCTCATCCGGCTGGTGCTCGCCAACCCGGGCGCGACCGGCGACCACTGGGAGCAGGTGGTCGACCGGCTGGAGCGGATGACGAACGGGGACGACCGGCTGCGGGCGGTGTCCGGGATCGGTATGAGCACCGAGAACAACCGGCTGGCGGTGGCCGAGCTGACCCGGCGCGGCATCCCGGTCGTCGGCTCCTCGATCACCGCGGACAACCTGGCCAACGGCCAGAACGGCAAGGACCCCTTCCCCGGCCTCGCCCGCGTCTCCCCCACCAACACCGACGAGGCCCGGGCACTGGCCTCCTTCGCGAAGGTGAGCGCGGGCAGGACGCTGCTGGTGTACGACAAGCCGGGCGACCCCTACACGCGCACGCTCCAGCACTCGTTCGCCGCGCTGATCAAGGGCTCACCGTACGAGCCGCAGCCGTTCACGCCGCCCGCCGACCGCTCCCAGGAGGGGACGACGGCCGGCACCTTCCGGCAGATCACCTACCTGGTGTGCAACACCGCGCCGCAGACCGACACCATCCTGTTCGCCGGACGCCACACCCAGCTGCGGCAGTTCGTCAACGCGCTGGCCGCACGGGGCTGCCAGGGGCGGAGGTTCACCGTGCTGACCGGGGACGAGGGCTCCTATCTCAGCGGCGACCGGCAACTGGACGCGGGGGCCCTGCGGCACAACCTGTCCGTGCGCTACACCGCCCTCGCCCACCCCGACGCCTGGACCCGCACCCCGCCGGCGACGGGCGGCTCGGCACGGGACGCCAAGGAGCTCACCGACCTGCTGGCGAAGGCCCGGCGCGCCCCGGTCGGGCCCGTCGGGGACGTCGTCCTGGACGACGGCCAGCTGATCATCGGCTACGACGCGATGCGGCTCGCCGTCCACGGCATCCGCGAGGCCACCCCCGGGGGGAAGACGGACCCGCGCCTCGCGGACGTCGGCCTCCAGTGGCCCCAGGTCAAGGGGCGGCAACTGCGAGTGAACGGGGCGAGCGGCTGGATCTGCCTCAACGCGCACGGCAACCCGTACGACAAAGCCGTACCCATCGTCGAACTCTCCCCGGACGGCGGTTCCCGCTTCGTGAGGATCGCCTGGCCGGAGGGGAAGCCTCCGAGTGAGGAGTGCCTGACGCCTCCGTGAGCGGGGCGGAGCGCCGCGCCGGGGGCGCCCCCGCGAAGGCGCGCATCCCCGGCGTGTGTGCGGCGGTGATCGCCGCCGTTGATCCGGCGCGGGAACGCCGGGCCGGATCCCACCGGCCGTGGACTCTGGGACGTGGTGGATCACCTGGTCCCGGCCCGGGTGATCCACGGCCGTTCCCCGGGGTCAGGGCGCGGATTCGGTGCCGGCGCCCAGCCGCGCGATGAACGTCTCGAACCGGGCCCGCCAGGACTGCTCCGTCTCCCCCTCGCCCTGGAACTCGTGCGTGAACCGCAGCACGGTGCCGTTCGCCGCGTCCCGCTCCAGGTGGAAGCGGATCCGGCCGCCGCCCTCCACGGTGTACTCGGCGATCCGGTCCACGTCCCAGGCGGTGACCGTTCCGGCTCCCAGACCGCGCAGCGCGACGATCCCGCCGAGCCGCGGCTCCAGGACGTCGACCTCGGTGAACCAGCCCGCCAGCCCCTCCGGCGTGCTCAGCACCGGCCAGACCGTCTCCATGGGCCGGGAGAGCCGCACCAGCAGGTGCAGGATGCGTGTGTTCCCGTGGGTCTGGCTGGTGCCCTGTTCTATGGCTCCGGTCATGACACCAGCCTGACCCCGGCCCGGCGATTCCGCACCCCTTGCCGCCGCTGACCTGCCCCGTCGTGGCGCTGGTGCCGCGGCAGGCGACGTTCGCGGGGCGAAGGTCGCCTGTTGCGGCGCTAGACCCCGGCGTACGAGTGCTTGCCGGAGACGAAGATGTTGACGCCGTAGTAGTTGAAGAGCCAGCAACCGAAGGCGATCAGGGCCAGGTAGGCCGCCTTGCGGCCCTTCCAGCCGGCCGTGGCGCGGGCGTGCAGGTAGCCGGCGTAGGCGACCCAGGTGATGAAGGACCAGGTCTCCTTCGGGTCCCAGCCCCAGTAGCGGCCCCAGGCGTCGCCCGCCCAGATGGCGCCCGCGATGATCGTGAAGGTCCACAGCGGGAAGACGGCCGCGTTGACGCGGTAGGCGAACTTGTCCAGGGAGGCCGAGGCCGGCAGCCGGTCGAGGACGGAGTTGGCGAAGGCGCCGGGCGTGCCGCCGCCGGCCAGCTTGTTCTCGTAGGAGTCCTTGAACAGGTAGAGGATCGTGGCGACCGCGCCGACGTAGAAGACCGCGCCGCACAGGATCGCCGTCGAGACGTGGATGTACAGCCAGTACGAGTGCAGGGCCGGGACCAGCTGGTCGCTCGCCGTGTACAGGACGGTGACGGCGAGGCCGAGGTCGAGCAGGACCGTGGTGGTCAGGAACAGTCCCAGCCAGCGCACGTTCTTCCTCAGCGCCAGCAGCACCAGGTACACGCCGACGGCGACCGTGGAGAAGGTGATGTTGAACTCGTACATGTTGCCCCACGGCGCCCGCTGCACGGACGCCGCGCGGGCGACCACACCCGCCAGCTCCACCAGGAAGGCCAGCACGGTGAGCGAGATCGCGATGCGGCCGTAGAGGTCGCCCTGCTCGTCACCGCCGTGCGCACCCGGCCCGTCGGGCACGTCCCGCGCGCCGGCCGCGGACCGCACGACCACCTCGGGCCGCTCCAGCACGGCGGTACCGCCTGCCTTCTTCACCGTGACGGCGGGTGCCTGGGCCGTACTCCGCGCCGCCGGCCGGTCGGTGAGCGCCGCGGCGGTACGGCCCACCTTGCTGCGGCTGCCGAACAGCCACTCGGCGATGTAGGCGAGGAAGGCCAGGGTGTAGACGGCCATCGCGGAGTAGATCAGCACATTGCTGATGCTCGCGAGGTGTTCGTTGGTGACGGCGGCGACAGTCACTGCTGCTCAGCCCCTTCGGCAGGTACGGAGACATCTGAGGGGTCGTCGTCGGGCTCGGCGACGCCCGGCGCCCGGTCGTAGAGGATCCCGGCGAGCTCACCGAGCTCCTCGGGCACCTTGGCGGACTCGCTGCGGCCGAGGCCGGCCATCTCCACGACCGTGACGCCGTCGTCGCCCCGGACCGCGCGCACCCAGACGCGGCGGCGCTGGATGAACAGGGAGCCGGCGAGACCGAAGATCGCGCCGAGCGCGCCTGCCAGCGCCCAGCCGCTGCCGGGCTGCTGCGTGATCTGGAAGTTCGCCCACTCCTTGGTGCCCTCGTAGGTCACCGAGCCGGCGCCGTCCGGGAGGTCCATGGTCTGCCCGGGCCTGAGGTTCTTCCTCAACTGCCGGCCCTTTTCGTCCTCGAAGCCCTTCATGTGCGACTTGTCGAGCTTGTACACGCTCTGCGGGATGCCCGAGTCGACGCCGAGATCGCCGTGGTAGGGCTCCAGGTTCAACACCGGGTTCAGCAGCGCCGGGAAGGAGGAGGACACCTCGTTGCCCGCCACGTACGTCGGCAGCAGGAAGGCCTTGATGCCGAGCTGGTCGCTGGCGCCCTGCGCGTCCCGGTAGCCGTCGAGGACCTTGATCACGCCGGAGGAGGTGACGTTGGAGTCCAGCGGCAGCAGCGGGACCGGTCCGCTGAACACGACCTCGCCCTTCCCGTCGCGGACGGTCACCACGGGCGCGTAGCCGTGGGCGGTCAGGTAGACCTTCGAGTCGCCGATCTCCAGGGGGTGGTTGACCCGGACGACGGTCCTGCGGTCCTTGCCGTAGGCGCCCTCCGCATAGGTGAGCGCCGCCTCGAAGGTGCGCGCGGTGCCCTTGTTGGGACCGGAGGTCTCGTAGGTGCCGGTGAACTCGTCCAGGGTGAAGCTGAACGGCGTCAGGTCATCGGTGGTGAAGAGGTTGCCGGACTTGAAGTCGTCGTAGTCGATCAGGGTGTTGGAGAAACCGTTGCCCTCGACGAGGAGCTTGTTCCCCTCGGACTTGAACAGCTGCCCCCAGGCGAACGCCACCAGCATCACGATGAGCGCGACGTGGAAGGCCAGGTTGCCGACCTCGCGCAGGTAGCCCTTCTCCGCGGCGACGGCGTCACCGGCGACGTGCGCGCGGAACCGCTTCCGCCTCAGCAGCGCCAGTGCCGCCTCGCGCACCTCCTCGGGCTCGGCCCCGGTGCGCCAGCCGGTGTGGGCGGGCAGCCGGGTCAGCCGCCGCGGCGCGCCCGGCGGCCGGCCGCGCAGCTGGCCGACGAACTGCCAGGTGCGGGGCACGATGCAGCCGATGAGGGAGACGAACAGCAGGATGTAGATCGCGGAGAACCACACCGAGCCGTAGACGTGGAACAGGCCGAGCCTGTCGTAGACCGGCGAGAGGGTGGGGTGGTCCTTGCGGAACTCGGCGACCTTGGTGATGTCGATGCCGGTCTGCGGGATCAGCGAACCGGGGATGGCCGCGAGCGCCAGCAGCAGCAGGAGCAGCAGGGCCACCCGCATCGAGGTCAGCTGCCGCCAGAACCAGCGGAGCCAGCCGACGACACCGAGGGCCGGCACCCCCGGGGAGGTCTCCTCGGGGACGGTGGACAGCTGGGAGCCGGCGTCGCCGAGCTCCTGGTCCCGGGGCCCGTCGGGCGCGGTGGTCTTGCTCATCGATCAGATCCCCACAGTGAATCCGCCGGACCAGGACTGGAGGTCCTGGACAAGGATGTTCCAGACACCGGTCAGCAGCAGCAGACCGGTGACGATCATCATCGAGCCGCCGATCCGCATCACCCACACGTAGTGGCGCTTGACCCAGCCGAAGGCGCCGAGCGCCTTGCGGAAGGCGACCGCGGCGAGCACGAACGGCACACCGAGGCCGAGGCAGTAGGCGACGGTCAGTACGGCACCGCGGCCGGCGCTCGACTGCTGCGAGGACAGCGCGAGGACGGAGGCGAGGGTCGGTCCGATGCACGGCGTCCAGCCGATGCCGAAGAGCGCGCCGAGCACGGGCGCCCCGACCAGTCCGGCCACGGGCCTGCGGTGGAAGCGGAACTCGCGCTGGGTCATCCAGGGCATCAGCCCCATGAAGAACACGCCCATGAGGATCATGAGCACGCCCAGCACCTTGGACAGCACGCCCTGCTCCGCCTTGAGTGTCGCCCCGAAGTAGCCGAACAGGGCACCGGTGGAGACGAAGACGGCGGTGAAGCCGAGCACGAACAGGGAGGCCCCGGCGACCATCCGCCCACGCCGGGCCTCGGCGAGGTCGGTGCCGGTGACCCCGGTCACGTACGACAGATAGCCCGGGACGAGCGGCAGCACGCACGGGGAGAAGAAGGAGACGAGGCCGCCGAGGACCGCGACGGGCAGGGCGACCAACAGGGCGCCGTTGAGCACCGTGCCGTTGTAGACGCCCGAGGCGAGCGGGATGAGCGCGCTCACGTCACTTCTCCGCGAGGACGGGGGCGATCATGGACCGCAGCTTGTCCTCGCTCAGCGCGGCCAGGGAGCGGGCGGCGATCCCGCCGTCCCGGTCGAGGACCAGTGTGGAGGGGATCGCCTGCGGGTTGAGCGTGCCCTTCTTGAAACGGAGCATCAGCTTGCTGCTCGGGTCGTACAGACTCGGGTAGCTGACGCCGAACTGCTTCTCGAAGGCGAGGGCGCTGCGGACCTGGGGGTCGGCGACGTTGATGCCGACGAACTGCACGCCCTGGGACCTGAGGTCGGAGTAGACCTTCTCGAAGTTGGGGGCCTCGGCACGGCAGGGCGCGCACCAGGACCCCCACACGTTCAGGACGACGACCTTGCCCTTGAAGGAGGAGACCGCGATCTGCCGGTCGTCGATGGTCCTGCCGGACAGGTCGGGTGCCGGGTCGCGCTTGCCCTTGGCGACGGTGGAGATGCCGTCCGCGCCCATGATGAACTTCGTGTCGCCGCCCCCGCCGGAGACCCCTCCGGAGGTGCAGGCGGACACGAGCAGTGCCGCGACGGCTGCACCGGCGGTCGTCAGGGCGGCTCGGCGCGTGCGGATCCAGGCGGTCGGGCGCAGGGGGGCGCGGCTGGCGGCACTCATGTGAAAAGTTTCGCATGTCCGTTCCGGGGATCTTGCGCACCCCCCTTGCGGGGGGAAAACCGCATTTCAGGCGGCGTCCTGGTCCTCCGCGGCGGAGTTCCGCCCGGTGGCCTGCACACCCCCCAGGAACGCCTTCCAGCCACCGGCCGGCTGCCGCCCCACCTCCAGGGTGCGCAGCTTCGCGAGCACCTGCGGCCGCTGCACGTCCAGCCAGTCGGCGAACTGGCGGAAGGAGACCAGCCGTACGTCGGCGCCCTTCTCCTTCTCGCGCGCCATGTGGGTGAGGGCGTCCTCCACGGCGTCCATGTAGATGCCGCCGTTCCACTGCTCGAAGTGGTTGCCGATGAAGAGAGGCGCCCGGTTCGTCCGGTAGGCCCGCTCGTATCCCTTGATGTACGACTGGGCCGCCTGCCGCCGCCACCCCGGGTAGTTGTGGGCGGGAGCCCTGGTCGAGTTGACCGACTGGTTGGCGAGGATGTTGTAGTCCATCGACAGGACCTCGAACCGGTGCCCGGGGAACGGTATCTGCTGCAACGGCAGGTCCCATATGCCCTGTTTCTTCACCGGCCACACCTGACGGCCGCCGGGCGAGGAGGCGTCGTAGCGCCAGCCCAGCTCGCGCGCGGCGGGCAGCAGGTCGTCCTGGCCGAGCAGGCAGGGGGTCCGGCCCCCGACGAGTTCCTTGTCGTAGTCGAAGGGGAGCGGCGGCAGATCGGTCCAGCCCGTGTTCGTGCGCCACTGCTTCACGAAGGACCTGGCCTGGTCGATCTCGCTGCGCCACTGCCGGGGCGTCCAGTGCGCGACCGAGCCGTGGCCCTCGCCGCAGAAGTGGCCGTTGAAGTGGGTGCCGATCTCGTGGCCCTCCAGCCAGGCGCGACGGACGTTCTTCAGCGTCGCCTTGATGTGCTCGTCGGTCAGGTAGCCGATGGCGGAGGCGCCGCGGGGGTTGTTGGGCGGGTCGTACAGCCGCTTCTTCGCCTCGGGCAGCAGATACAGGCCGGAGAGGAAGAAGGTCATGCTCGCGCCGTGCTGCCGGGCGAGGTCGAGGAAGCGGGGGAAGAGCCCGTTGCCGACCTCCCCCGCCCCGTCCCAGGAGAAGACGACGAACTGGGGCGGCTCCTGGCCCGCCTCCAGCGGCTCGGGCGCGTCCGGCTGGTGCGGCTGCCTGCCCGTGAACGACGTGGAGCCGTCGCCGATGGGGCGCGCGGACGCGGTGGGACCCCCGGAGGGATTCGCGCCGGCGTCGCCGGAGCCGGAACCGCCGGCCCCGCTCCCGCCGTCCGACGAGGAGGAGCCTCCGAGACAGCCCGTGAGTCCCGCAGCGGCGGCGGCTCCCGCGCCCAGGCCGAGTATTCCCCTCCGGGAGAACGTGCGCATGTGATCCCCGATTCGTCGCGTCCTTGGGTGTCACCCAGGGAGAGGGCGCGACGAACGGGGAGGTTCCGCTCGATCACCTGACTTTCATACGAATTCGGCAACGAATGTCACGAAACTGTCTTGCCGGGCGACCCCGCCTCCGGGCCGGCGAGGGCTGCCCCTCTCCGGCCCGCAGGAGAGGGGCGCCCTACGCGCCGAAGGCCTTGTCCTTGCCCTTCACCGGCTTGGCACCGGCGAGGAGATGGGCCGGGACGAGATCGCGGGCCGGCTCGGCGTAGCCGACCGAGACGATCCTGTCGCCGCGGTAGGTGAAGGTCGTCAGCGAGGCGAGCGTGCACTGCCGCTTGCGCGGGTCGTGCCACAGCCTGCGCCGCTCGACGTACGACCGCACGATCCAGATCGGCAGCTGATGGCTGACGAGCACCGCCTCGTGCCCGCGCGCCGCGTCCTTCGCCGCGTCCAGCGCCCCCATCATCCGCACCACCTGGTCGACGTACGGCTCGCCCCAGGACGGCTTGAACGGATTGACCAGGTGCTTCCAGTTCTCCGGCCGGCGCAGCGCCCCGTCGCCGACGCCGAACGTCTTCCCCTGGAAGACGTTGCCGGCCTCGATGAGCCGCCCGTCGGTGGCCACGTCCAGCCCGTGCGCCGCGGCGATCGGCGCCGCCGTCTCCTGCGCCCGCTCCAGCGGGGAGGCGCACACGTGGGTGACGTCGCGGGAGGAGAGGTGGTCGGCGACCCGGTCCGCCATCTTCCGGCCCAGCTCGGACAGGTGGTATCCGGGCAGCCTGCCGTACAGGACACCGTCCGGGTTGGCGACCTCGCCGTGCCGCATCAGGTGGACGACGGTGACGTCGCCGCTGTTCGAGGGCGTCGTGCTCATGCTGCCGTGGCCTCCGCCGCCGCTCGGGCCGCCGCCGGAAGGGCGTCGGCGATCCGCTGGATGGCCCGCTCGTCGTGGGCCGTGGACACGAACCAGGACTCGAAGGACGACGGCGGCAGGTAGACGCCGTTCGCCAGCAGCGAGTGGAAGAACGCGGTGAACCGGAAGGACTCCTGGGCCTTGGCGCCCTCGTAGTCGCGCACCTCGCGGTCGGTGAAGAACACCGAGAACATGTTGGAGGCGGTCTGCAGCCGGTGCGCGACGCCCTCCTTGGTGAGCGCCTCGGTGACCAGGGTCCGGATCTGCGCGGAGACGGCGTCGACGGTGTCGTACGCCGCGTCGTCCAGCAGCCGCAGCTGGGCGAGGCCGGCGGCGGTGGCGACCGGGTTACCGGAGAGTGTTCCGGCCTGGTAGACGGGCCCGGCGGGGGCGAGGTGCGCCATCACGTCGGCACGGCCGCCGAAGGCCGCGGCCGGGAAGCCGCCACCCATGACCTTGCCGAAGGTCATCAGGTCCGGCTTCACCCCGTCGACGCCGTACCAGCCCGCCCTGCTGGTGCGGAAGCCCGTCATGACCTCGTCGGAGATGTACAGTGCGCCGTTCTTGTGGCACGCGTCCCTCAGCCCCTGGTTGAACCCGGGCTGCGGCGGGACGACGCCCATGTTGCCGGGCGAGGCCTCGGTGATGACGCAGGCGATCTCGCCGGGGTGCCGGTGGAAGGCCTCCTGCACGGCCTCCAGGTCGTTGTAGGGCAGCACGATGGTGTCGCCGGCCTGGGCGCCGGTGACACCGGGGGTGTCGGGCAGCGCGAACGTGGCCACGCCGCTTCCCGCGGCGGCGAGGAGCGAGTCCACGTGACCGTGGTAGCAGCCGGCGAACTTGATCACCTTGGAGCGCCGGGTGAAGCCGCGCGCGAGCCGGATGGCGGACATCGTCGCCTCGGTGCCGCTGCTGACGAGCCGCACCTGCTCCACCGGCTCCACCCGGGCGACGATCTCCTCGGCGAGCGCGACCTCGCCCTCACCGGGCGTGCCGAAGGAGGTGCCGCGGGAGACGGCCTCCTGGACGGCGGCGAGGACCCCGGGGTGCGAGTGGCCGAGGATCATGGGCCCCCAGGAGCACACCAGGTCGACGTACTCACGCCCGTCGGCGTCGGTCAGGTACGGCCCGCTGCCGGACACCATGAACCGGGGCGTGCCGCCCACGGCGCGGAAGGCGCGCACCGGCGAGTTCACGCCGCCCGGCGTGACGGCGGACGCACGGTCGAACAGCGCCTGCGAGGCAGGCGCTTCGTAGGGGTAGGGCGCCGGTGAGGGCGCTCCCGAGGAGGGCGTTTCGCTCATGACCTGCGACTTCTCCGACCTTCTCCGACTTGCTCGGACTCCGGTTGCTGGGTGACCTCCTCAGGGTAGGCCAGCGGCGCGCACACACCGCGGGCGCTGCCCGGTGGCCGCACGCCCCGGACCGCCGGCGACAACGCGCGGAAACAACTGCTGATCAAGCTCCGAGGACGGCCGGTGATCTGCGAAACTGAGTGGCGATACACACAGCCTTGAACACACGGCCCGCGCGGGCCGTGTTGATCAGGGACTGGGCAGGTCCTGCGATCCTGCGGACAGAAGGTTCACCGCACGTTTCGGCGAGCGGCCGTGGGGGAGGTCACTGACACGATGATCGGGTTGCGCGGCGGGGGCCACGCGTCCTAGAAAAAGCAGTCGGGTGGAGATATGCATCGCGGTGGCGGACTGGGCGAGGGGACTGACGACCTGGGTCCTCGACGTGCCCGGCGGGGAAGGCACCGACGCGACGCGGAGGGAACAGCCGAAGCGCACCAGGAACAGGGCGCAGCGAGTGAGCCCGAGCCGTTGGACCGGTTCGACCGGCGGTTCGATCATCAGATCGACCGCCGCGGCGACCGCCGGAGCGACCGGCTCCGGACAGGGAGCAGAGATGGTGGTCGGGTGGGGGTGACGTACAAGTACTTCGGCGCGCCCGACGGTGCGACCGCGGCCCGCGTCCCGATCTCGATGCGCCCGGAGGAACTCGGCGGCGACGAGCTCGGCATGAACGGCATGTTCACCAAGATCAAGCCGGAGACGATGGCCGCCATGGTGCTGACCGGCATCGAGGGCGTCCCGCTGCACAAGGTGCCACCGCTGGAACTGGTCGTCCTGCACCCCGACTACGCCGTGGTGAGGCTCCCCATGACGGTCGTGGACCCGCTCCGCGACATCGGCGAGGAGGCGGTGGGCGCGGCGGCGTTCATCTGGTCGACGGTCCCGGACCGCGGCGGCCCGCGCGACGCCTTCAACGTGTACCAGCTGCTGCACGAGTGGCAGGACTTCAGCCACCGGTTGCATGAGGCGGGGCATCAGCCGTATTGCCTTGTGTGGCCCTGAGCTGGGGTTTCGTGGGGGTCGGGGTGCGCGGCCCGGGTCGAGTTCAGGTACGGCAGGACGGCAGTGGGGATGCCCATGCCGTATGCCGTATGCCGAAAGGGTCTGCCCGGTCACGCGTGGACCCCAAGGCGGTGAGCTTCCCGTTGGGCGGCCAGGCGATTCGCTTTCGACCGCCAGGGGCGCACGGCGGGCGCAGTGCTGCCCGTCCCGCGCCCCGCTCGGCGGCCCGAGGCGGGCCCCGGATCAGGTGCTGATGAGGCGGCTGTCGAAACCGGCGCCCAGGAGACGCTCGTAGGCGTCGTAGACATCCCCCGGTACGGCCTGCTCGACGGCGAAGCCGAGCTTCGGGTACTCGATCACCCGTTGCAGGTCGCCGACGAGCATGTCGACGACGAGCTTCTCGTCGCCGATGGACCTGATGTAGTCGTCCAGCTCCAGCGGCTCGGAGGCGCATACGACCTCCACCTCGGGCCACAGCTGGCGGCAGGTCGCGTACGAACGGCGCTCCGCGTACGGCTTGGAGATCAGCAGCAGCGACTCGACCACGATGCCGGCCTCGGTCAGCAGCTCGCGGGAGAAGGTGATGTTCTGGCCGGTGTTGGCGGCCTTCGGCTCGACCAGGATTGCCTCGTCCGGCATGCCCAGGCTCAGGGCGTGCTCGCGGTAGTGGACGGCTTCGCCGCGGGGGAAGCGGGCACGGGTGGTGGGGCTGTTTCCGCCGCTGAAGACCACGACCGGAAAGAAGCCGGCGCGGTAGAGGACGACGGCACTGGTGGCCACGCCCAGGTCGTGGCTGCCCAGGCCGATCGCCGCGGAGCAGGGCCGCCGCTCGTGACCCATCCGGTGGTAGTCCCAGATCAGCACCGCGTCGTGGAACTGCTCGTCGGTGATCTGGCGCTGTTCGTGTTGCGGCACCGGCACTCCCTGGCTCATCCCCGCTGGTCCTTTCGGATGCCCTCGCTGCTGCGCAGTTGGGGGTACAGCACGTGCTGGAGGGCGCCCGCCGTTTCCTTCCCGCCATGCTGCCCAGTCGAGGTCGGCGGGCAACCGCCTGCCGCTCAAGCGGAGTCCTCGGGTCTCAGGCGGTGGCCCAACTCGCGATGCCGCGGCGCCATCGGCCGGAGCCTCACCCCTGCTGGCGAGCCGCCGTGCCGGCGCCTGGACCCAGGACGGGCACACACTCCGCGTTTCCTCCGCCTGTGTGAAGCAAGCCCGGCCGACCGGGTCGGCGGCAGCCGCGCCGTGAAGGCGCGGTGGAGCACGCGCGACCTGTGGCCGGGCGGCCCGAGCGTGTGCCGGCGCCGGGTCCCGTGCGCGGGTGAACCCGCGCTCAGGTGCGCACCAGCGGGGACCTGTCCAGGATGACGATGCCGGTCACCGCCAGGGCCGCGCCGAGGATCTGGACGGCTAGGTGTCCCGACGAGGCCAGGCGTTCGTGGAAGACGGCGGCCCCGATCAGGACGGCGCCGATCGGCTCGATCGTGTCGATGAGGGGGAGGCTGACCGCCAGCGACCCGGCCTGGAACGAACTCTGTGCCAGCAGCAGTCCCGCTCCCCCGACCAGGAGCAGCGCGTACGGCTCCCAGTGCGCCAGGGCGTGCAGGCCCCGGTCGCGGAAGAGATCCGCCGCGCTCTTCGACAGAGCGTCCAGCAGGGCGAAGAGCAGCCCGGCGGCCGCCGCGTACACGGCCGCGCGGACCCGGCCGGAGGCCCGCAGGCCGGCCGGCACCAGCGCGGAGACGCAGAGCACGACGACCACCAGAAGGGGCAGCCAGTCCCCGGGGCCGGGCTGCCGCTCCCCCTCCGCGTACGGCAGCACCACCAGGAACGCGGCCACCCCGCCGGCGGTGCACACCCCGCCCGTCACCTCCCGCCGGGTGAGGCGCCGGTGCCGGCGCCGGGCGATGAGCGGCAGGGCGAAGAGGAGGTCCGTCGACGCCAGGGGCAGGACGAGGACCAGCGGGCCGAAGGCGAGCGCCACACCCTGGACGACGAAGGAGACCGCCGACAGGGCGATGCCGGCCAGCCACCAGGGCCGGCGGGCCAGCGCGCGGATCAGGCCGGGCCGCAGGGACTCCTCCTCCGGCACGGCCGCGGCGGCCTCCTGCTGGAGCACGGCGGCCACGGCGAAGCAGCAGGCGGCCAGGAGCGCTGCCGGCACGGCGAGGGCGATGGCCATGATCACAGGATGCTCGCCGGGCGGGGGAGCCGCACACCGGCGCCGGACGGCCCGCGCCGGCAGCCCCGCCCGGGACCGCCAGGGGGGAGCGGCACGCCCGCCGTGCGCCGGGCACCGCGGACGGGCCGGGGCCGGGGCCGGCTACCCCGGCGGGCGGCGCAGGCGCTTGTCCGCGGCCACGACGAGGGCGGTGAGCACGGCGATGCCGAGGATGCGCAGCCAGGCGCCGCCGGAGATCGGGGTCGTGTGGAAGAGGTGGTTCAGGGTCGGGAGGTAGGTCAGGGCGAGCTGTCCGGCCGCCTGGGTGAGGACACCGCCGGTGATCCACGGGTTGGTGAACAGGCCGAGCCGCCAGGCCGAGCGGGTCAGGGAGCGGCAGCTGAACAGGTAGAAGGCCTCGACCGTGACGAACAGGTTCACCGCCGCGGTGCGCGCCTCGGGCAGGCTCGCGCCCATGCCGCGCTCCCAGGTGAACAGCCACCAGGAGCCCGCGACGAGCAGGGCCGAGACGAGCAGGACGCGCACGGCGAGGGCGCCGGTGAGCAGGGGGCGGGCGGGGTCGCGGGGTGGCCGGTTCATGATGCCGGCCTCTTTGGGTTCGAAGGCCAGCATGAGGCCGAGGGCGACGGCGGTGGTCATGTTGATCCACAGGATCTGGGTGGGCAGGATCGGCAGGGTGCTGCCCAGCAGGACGGCCACCAGGATGACCAGTCCCTCGCCCATGTTGGTCGGCAGGGTCCACACGATGAACTTGGTGAGGTTGTCGAAGACGCCCCGGCCCTCTTCGACCGCGGCCTCGATGGTGGCGAAGTCGTCGTCGGTGAGGACCATGTCGGCGGCGTCCTTGGCGACCTCGGTGCCCCCGCGCCCCATGGCGACGCCGATGTCGGCCTGGCGCAGGGCGGGGGCGTCGTTGACGCCGTCGCCGGTCATGGCGACCACCTGCCCGTGGTCCTGGAGGGCGCGCACCAGCCCGAGTTTCTGTTCCGGCGAGACGCGGGCGAAGACCCGGGCCCGGTCGACCGCGCCCGGGTACTCCCCGGCGGGCAGTGCCGTCAGATCCGCGCCGGTGAGCACCTGCCGCTCGTCCCTGTCCGCCGGGTCGAGCAGTCCGACGCTCTCCGCGACGGCGGACGCGGTCGCCGCGTGGTCCCCGGTGATCATCTTGACGGTGATGCCGGCGGTGCGGCAGGCGCTCACCGCGGCGGGGGCGGCGGCGCGCGGAGGGTCCAGCATGGCCTGGAGCCCGGTGAGTACCAGGGTGCCCGGCAGATCCTGCTCACCGAGGGCGCCGGCCTTCGCGGGTGCGGGCGGTCGCACGGCCGTGGCCAGGACCCTGAGGCCGCCCGCGGCCAGGCGCTCGGCGGCGGCGGTGACCGCGGCGGGGTCGAGCGGCCGGAGACTGCCGTCCGCGGCCATCTGGCGCCGGCACAGGGCGGTGAGGCGTTCGACCGAACCCTTGGCCAGTACGACGTGGTCGCCGGTGGTGCCGTCGCGGTGGAGGGTCGCCATGTACTGCCGCTCGGAGCTGAAGGGAATCGTGTCGATGCGGGGGTGGCGTTCGGCCACCTCGTCGGCGGGCAGTCCGCCCTTCGCCGCCGCGACGAGCATGGCGCCCTCGGTGGGGTCGCCCAGCAGCTCCCAGCGGCCGTCCCTGGCGGTGAGGACCGCGTCGTTGCAGCCGGCGCCGGCCAGCAGGCACCACCACAGGGCACGGTTCGCGTCGACGACGGCGGCGGAGCCGCCGGGGCCGAGCACGGCGCCCTCGGGCGCGTAGCCGGAGCCCGTCACCTCGCAGGTGGCGTCGGGTGTCCACACCGTGCGCACCGTCATCTGGTTCTCGGTCAGTGTTCCGGTCTTGTCCGAGCAGATGACCGTGGTGCTGCCCAGCGTCTCCACGGCGGGGAGCCGGCGGATCACCGCGCGCCGCCGGGCCATCCGGGCCACGCCGATGGCCAGGGTGATGGTGACCGCGGCGGGCAGGCCCTCTGGGATCGCGCCCACCGCCAGGGCGACCGCGGCGGTGAAGGTCGGCACCGCCTCCTGCCCTCGGGCCAGACCGATCGCGAAGGTCAGCGCTGCCAGGGCCAGGATCGCCACCGTCAGGATCCGGCTGAAGGCGGCGAGTTTGGCGGTCAGCGGTGTCGTCACGGTCTCGGCGGCCCCCACCAGGCGGTGGATGGCGCCCAGTTCGGTCTCCGCGCCGGTCGCGACGGCGATCCCGGTCCCCCGCCCGCCGGTCACCAGGGTCCCGGAGTGCAGCATGTTGCGGCGGTCGGCGACCGGGGTCCCCGGATGCAGCACCACCTCGTCCTTGGCCACGGGGACGGACTCGCCCGTCAGAGCGGACTCGTCCACGCGCAGGTCGTCGGCCCCGACCAGCCGGACATCGGCGGGCACCTTGTCACCGGCCTCCACGCGCACCAGGTCTCCGGGGACCAGGTCGGCCGAGGGCGTCCTCCGTTCACGGCCTCCGCGCACCACGGTCGCCGTCGTGCGCACCATCTCGCGCAGGCCCTCCAGCGCCGTCTCCGCCTTCGACTCCTGCACGAGCCCGACGAGTGCGTTCACCAGCACCACGCCGAAGATCACCGCGGAGTCGACGTAGGAGCCCAGGGCGGCGGTGACGGCGCCCGCGGCCAGCAGGACGTAGATCAGCGGATGGTGGAACTGGCGCAGGATCCGCCACAGGAGTCCCCCGCCGGCCGCCGGGGGAAGCACGTTGGGCCCGAACTGCTGGAGCCGCCGGGCGGCCTCGTGGGTGCTCAGTCCGGCCCGGGCGTCGGTCTCCAGCAGCAGTACCACCTCGCGCGCCACCAGCGCGTGGTGCGCGTTCCCCGGGGGCGGAGGGGCCTGCCCGGGTGCTCCGGCGGTCTCATGGCCGGGCATCGCGGTCCCGCATGGAGTCCCGCACGACGGCGACCGGGCCGTGCGCGCGCTGCGGCGCCCGCACGGATTTCGGGCGAGGGCCGCACGGCGCTGTGTCACGAGCAGCGGCCGTCACCGCCTGCGGGCCAGAGGGGGGTCCGCCGGTCCCGGCCACGACCTGCGGGTTCACTGCGTGCCCCCGCACCGCACACCCCCGCGATCGCGGGGCGGCGCGGGCGCCGCACGGCACCGGGCTCCGTCCGTCCGTGGCGGGCGCCCGGGGACGCGTGGGCGGCTCCCCTCGCGGGACACGGCGCTCTTCATCGGCCACGTCCCCTCCACCGGCCGTCTCGTGGGGGCCCGGCGCCGGACCGGCCGCCCCGGGCCGTCTGTTCCTGCCCCGCCGCGTGGCCGCCAAACTGCCGCGGAACGCGACGACGGGCGCCGCGGGCCCCACGACCGGTGCCCGGCGCAGCCGCCGGTGAGGGGACGAGCCCTGCGCGGTGCCCGGGACGCACCCGCGGGTCAGCGGGGCGCCGTACTCGGCCGGTAGACCGCCAGGGCCCAGATGACGAAGATGTTGATCGCCATCATGATCACCGACCAGACCGGCGAGTACGGCAGGAACATGAACTGGGTGATCAGGTTCAGCGACGCGAGCGCGATGCCGACCGCGCGGGCCCAGCCGGCGCCGACGAGGACACCCCAGCCCGCGAACGCGGCGATGACGCCGAGGACCAGCAGGATCCAGCCCCAGCCGGTGAGGTTGATCTTGTAGACGTAGTCGCCGATGCGGGCGTAGACGTCGTCCTTCGCGATGGCGGCGACGCCCTGGAGGACGCCCAGGACACCGTTGACGAACAGCAGGACACCGGCGAAGGTGGCGCCGCCGGTGACCCAGGGGCTGTTGCCGGTGGAGGTGGACCGGTAGCCGCCCGAGGGTGTCTGGGGGTGGGACTGCGTGGCCATGGACGTCCTCCGTTCTCGCAGGGCGGCCGGCTTGCGGCCGCCGTCCGCCTGGCCTCTTCCTCCACCTTCCGCGCCGCCCGCCGGATCGGCCACCGGAGTCGTGGGACCCGCGCACAGAGGGTGCGCCCGGCTGTGCGTGGGCCGTTGACGTGCGTCGCCCGTCCCGCCTCGTCCCCCGGGCGGTCCCCTGGGCGGTCCTCTTGGCGTGCGTCCGGCGCCGGGCGGCACTTCACTGGGGTGGAGTGCAGACCGGAGCAGCCGGAGCAGGCGGAGACAGGAGGCGGCATGGCCGGACAGGTGACGCGTGGCACGGCGACCGTCGTGCTGGCGGTGGTGCTGGCCGCGGGGGTGAGCGGCTGCTCGGACAACGGCGGTGGCGGCACGTCGGACGCGGCGAGCAAGGCGGCCTCGGTGGCCTCGTCGGTGGCCTCGTCGGTGGGTGCGGAAGTCACCGCGGCGGCCTCGTCGCTGGCCTCCCAGGGCGCCTCGGCGCTCGCCTCGGCGACCGCGGAGGTCGGGCGGACGCTGGAGTCGATCAAGAACAGTGTCGACGCCAAGGACGATGTGAAACTCGGCGACCCGAGCACCGACGGCAGCGGGCGCACCACCGTCACCGTGACGGCGGACAACACCGCGGACAGCGAGAAGTCCTTCGCCGTCCAGGTCAACTTCCGCAACGGCGACGGGACACTGCTCGACGTGGTCGTGGTGACCGTCGCCGACGTGGCCGCCGGATCCTCCGGCGAGGCGACGGCACGCAGCACGCACACGCTCACCGGCACCGTGAAGGCCGAGGTGGGGACCGCCCTGCGGTACTGACGGCCGGGGCGGGCCCGATGGCGGCCCCGCCGGCCGTCGGACCCGCCGTCCGGTTCCCCGGTCGGCGGGCCCTCGGTCTGCGCGCCGGGGAGCCCGCCTGGGGTTCCCGCGCCCTTCCGGCCCGTTTCCGGCCCGTTTCCGGCCCGTTTCCGGCCCGTTTCCGGCCCGTTTCCGGCCCTCGCCCTCCCGGGCAGAGGGCCGTCCGTCGTGCTCGCGGCGGCCGGGGCGCCGGCGCCGCAGGGGGCCGGGCACCGCAACCGCGCGGCGGTCTCAGACGGTCGCGTGGCCGGGGTGCTGCGCGTCGGCTGCTTCCGGGGCGGCGAGGAACTCCACCACGGCCAGCAGGAACAACAGCAGCAGCGCGAGGCCGACGACCACCCACCCGGTGGGGTAGGACCACAGCAGGTACACCAGGACCACCACGGCCACCAGGGTCCAGGTGATCCAGGTGCGGTACCGCCGTACGAACGGGCCCACCGGGCCGGTGCGCATGCCGGCGCGGTCCGCGGTGGTGCGCACCTCACCGATGCCGGAGGTCCACAGCCGCCGCACCAGCCCGGCGCGCCGACCCGGCCCCGTGAGCCAGGCGCCGAGGGCGATGACGACGCCGAGGGCGATGACCACCCGTACGGAGGTCTGGAGGAAGCGCGTGAGCGTGTCGTAGACGGCACCCGCCGCGTCCTGCGAGACGTCGGCCGGAAGGTGGTCGAGGTAGATCACGCGGAAGATCCGCAGCCCGATACCGAGCAGGAGGACCGCGAACGCGGCGGCGAGGGAGGCCGCGACCAGGGCCCTGCGGCGCCGGACCGCGAGGAGGACACCGGCGGCGATCAGCAGGACGGCGACCACCGGCAGCCAGTTGCCGGCGAGTTGCAGCAGCCGCACGTACGTCTTGATCTTGCCGATCTGGTCGGACCGGACGAGGGTGAAGTTCGTGTGGATCTCGGGGATGCGCCCGACGACGGTCAGGCCCTGGTCGACGAGACGCTGCTTGACGTCGTCGATCAGGGGAGCGAGGTCGACGGTGACGGTGTCGTTCGTGAGCTGTACGGCTCCGCCGCCACTGCCCGTGAGGGCCTTCTCGACGGCGCTGTGCACGCGGCGGTTGGCCTCGGTCCACAGCGTCCGGAAGGCGTCCGAGGCGACGATCGCCTGCGCCCTGTCCTGCACGAAGCTGCGGAGCGCCCCCTCCAGGGAGTCGGCGAGCGGGCCCAGTGCCTTCTCCACCAGCGGCCGGTCCGTCGCGGGGATGTCGGCGAGCAGGGAGGGCAGGTCGATTCTCGCCATCAGCGCGTCGGTCGCCCGGGTGGCGACGGCGTCCTGGACATCGGGGTTGGAGGCCAGCGGGGCGACCGTGGCGACATAGCGGTCGGTGTCCCCCACCTGGTCGGCGGCCCATGCGGCGACGACGGCCAGGGGAGCGAGGATGCAGCCGATCGTGATGAGGACCGCGGCGAGGAAGGAGCGGCCCCGGTGCCGCGGCGGCCGTGCCGCTTCGCTCTCCAGCGCGGCCACCCGGGCCCGCAGTTCCTCCAGCTCGCTTCGTTCCGCGCTCTCGTCCGGGAGTCCGTTGCCGTCCGCCACCCGTGCCTCCTCGTCGAACCGGTCGCGCCGTCGCCGCGGCTGCGCCGTCGACCGTCACCGCGGTCGTACCGCCGCGGTCGCCGCGATCTCTGCGACCGCTCTGTTGTCAGCGCACCGTCGCGAGCGGCCACGCGCGAGAGGAGCTAGGCCGTTGGTGCTATTTCACTGGCATTCGCGGGCATTTCACAGCTTTTCATTGACATGTGACGCTACGTCCGACCTGCAGATCATGTCCGCCTGACGTTCGCTGTGGGGGCATCCATCGCAACCGGCAGTCATGGCGTCCGGCGGGAGCGACCGCGGGACGGACGGGCCGCCGCGACCCCCGGCTGGACGCACGCGATCGACTCCCGCACCCCGGCCCGGGCGGCGGCGCCGGCCGGGGCGCCGCCGTTCGCCGATCCCAAGAACCGGACCCGCCGCAGTATCCCCCGCGGCGGCTCACGGAACGACGACGGCGAAGTCCGGGTCCGGGGCGTCGAGATACCCGAGCAGTTCGGTGAGCCTGCCCGCGTCGCCGGTGAACGTGACACCCTCCCGGGCCGACAGGTCGGCCGCGGAGGCGGCGCCGGTCAGCAGGTCCCGCAGGTCCGCCTCGGCGAGGGTGACCTCGACGTCCGGATCGGGCGCCGCGGGGCCGGTGCCGGCGACGTGGGTGAGGACCCCGTTGCGCAGGCGCAGCGTGACGGGTTCGCCGTCGGTGAGCTTCCAGCGCACGGCGAGGTCCGCGTCCCAGCTGCGCGGACCGTCGACCCGGATGGCGAGGGAGTCGAAGAGCTGACCGAGGGTGAGCGCCGCCAGCAGGTCGGGCGAGGTGGTGACGGTGGGGGTGCCGACCGGGCCGTGCCGCAGTTCCAGGGCGCCGGTGAGGAAGAAGTTGCGCCAGGTGCCGTTCTCGCTGCCGTACCCGAGCTGCTCCAGGGCGTCGGCCTGCAGGCTGCGGGCGTCGGTGTTGTCCGGGTCGGCGAACACCACGTGGTCGACCACCTGGACCACCCAGCGGAAGTCACCGTCGGCGAAGGACCGGCGGGCCCGGCGCAGGACCTCTTCGGCGCCGCCCATGAACTCCACGTACCGCCGGGCGGCCTCGGTTGGCGGGTGCTCCCACAGATGCGCCGGATTGCCGTCGAACCAGCCCAGGTAGCGCTGGTAGACGGCCTTGGTGTTGTGGCTGACGGAGCCGTAGTAGCCATGGGTGTGCCACGCCCGCTCCAGGGCCGGGGGCATCCGCATCTCCTCGGCGATCTCCAGCGGGGTCAGGCCCTGGTTGGCCAGGCGCAGGGTCTGGTCGTGGAGGTAGGCGTACAGGTCGCGCTGCTCGGACAGGAACGCCACGACGCGCTCGCGGCCCCAGATCGGCCAGTGGTGCGAGGCGAACGCGGCGTCGGTGGAGTCCGCGAAGAGGTCGATCGCCTCGGTGAGGTAGTGGGCCCATACGCGCGCGTCGCGGACCTGGGCACCGCGCAGGGTGAGCAGGTTGTGCAGGTTGTGGGTGGCGTTCTCGGCCATGCACAGCACCGAACGGTCGGGGAAGTGAAGGTTCAGCTCGGCCGGCGCCTCGGTGCCGGGCGTGAGCTGGAAGACCATGCGGATGCCGTCGACGGTCTCGGTCTGCCCGGTGCGCGTGAGGTACGCGGTCGGCGGGATGAGACCGACCGCGCCGGTGGAGACGGTCTGGCCGAGTCCGGTGCCGATCTGCCCGCGCTCCCCCTTCGGCAGGGCCGCGCCGTACATGTAGGCGGCGCGGCGGTTCATGGCCGTACCGGCGTAGACGTTCTCGCTGGCGGCGTGCTCCAGGAAGCCCTGTGGGGCGAGCACCGGTACGCCGGCCGCGACGTCCTCGTCGGTGACGACGCCCCGGACGCCGCCGAAGTGGTCGGCGTGGCTGTGGGTGTACAGCACGCCCGTCACGGGCCGGTCCCCGCGGTGGCCGCGGTACAGGGCCAGGCCCGCGGCGGCCGTCTCCGCGCACAGCAGCGGGTCGATGACGAAGACGCCGCGCTCGCCCTCGACGAGCGTCATGTTCGACAGGTCGAAGCCGCGCACCTGGTAGATGCCCTCGGCCACCTCGAACAGACCGTGGTCGGAGCACAGCCTGCTCTGCCGCCACAGACTGGGGTTGGCGGTGTCGGGGCAGTCCCGGTCCAGGAATCCGTAGGCGTCGAGGTCCCACACGGTGCGCCCGTCGGCGTCGGGGACGACGCTCTGCCGCGCCGTGCCCATGAACCCGCGCCGCGCGTCCTCCAGGTCCCGTGTGTCGTCGAAGGCGAACCGGTCCCGCACACCCCGGTTGACCGCCGCGATCCCCGGCTCGGCCGGCCGGGGTTCGGTGTTCTGGGACATGTCGATCTCCCTTGCTGGGGACGCCGGCGCCTGCGGCGGGGCGCACTGGGCCAGTGCCCCCACTCTCACCCGTTCCCGGTGAGCGGCACGAGCGGGCGTAGGCCGGGCGGGGAAGGGCGCCGGACCGGTTCCCGCCGCGGCCGGGCGGCGACGCGGACGATCAGCGGCGGTAGGCGGTGGCCGCGACGGCGGGCAGCACGGCGAGCGCGAGCACACCGCAGGTGAGGGCGAGGGCCGGATAGCCGGCCTGGGCCATGACGACGCCCGAACTCAGCCCACCCGTGGCGCCGGCGACGGCGATGGACACGTCGACCATGCCCTGGGTCCGGGCACGGGTGGCGAGCGGGACGGCGTCGGTGATGATCGCCGTGCCGGAGACGAGGCCCAGGTTCCAGCCGAGGCCGAGCAGGACCAGCGCGAACGCGAGCAGGGCGACGGAGTCGCCGGGCGCCGTGGCCGCGACGACGGCGGCGGCCAGCAGAGTGAGACCGGAGGCCACGGCGACCGTCAGGGCACCGTCGAAGGTCCCGCCGCGCGCACGGCGCCGGGCTCGGGCCCGGTCCACGAGCCGGCCCGTCAACGGCGAGGGCAGGTACATGGCGCCGATGTGGAGGGCGATCACCACACCCGCGGCGCCGGTGCCGTGACCGTGGTCGTGCAGGTGGACCGGCGTCATCGTCATGATCGCGACCATGACGAGCTGGGACAGGACCATGACGAGCGCCCCGAGGACCACACCCGGACGTGCTCCGCCCGCGCGGCCGGTGGCCGGCGCGATGCCGCCGGGGGCGCCGCTCTCGCCGCCCGCGGCCAGGGTCCGGGCGAGGAGCAGTGGATCGGGCCGCAGCCGGACGGCCAGGACGAGCGCGGCGAGCGCGTAGGCGGCACCGGACAGCAGGAAGGGACCGGCCAGGAAGGGAATGCCGAGGGACTCGGCGAGGCCGCCGGTGGGGGCGGCGAGGTTCGGGCCGGCGACGCCGCCGAGGGTGGTGGCGACCAGGACGGTGGACACGGCCCGGGCCCGGTGGTCGGGCCGGGCGAGATCGGCGCCGGCGTACCGGGCCTGGAGGTTGGTCGCGGTGCCCGCGCCGTAGACGAACAGCGCGAGGAACAGCAGGACGGGGCTGTCCAGGACGGCGGCGACGATGACGCCCGCGGAGCCGACGGCCCCGGCCAGGTATCCGGCGGCCAGGCCCGGGCGGCGTCCGCGGGCCTGGGAGATCCTGCCGACGGCGATGGCGGCGAGCGCGGAACCGGCGGTGAACAGGGCGCTGGGCAGGCCGGCGAGGCTGGTCGAGCCGAGCATGTCCTGGGCGAGGAGGGCGCCGACGGTCACGCCGGCGGCCAGCCCCGCCCCGCTGAGGATCTGGGCGGCGACCAGCACGCGCAGGACACGCCGCTGGGCCGGGTCGGCGTCGGATATCGCGGCCGGCGTGCCGGCGGGCACGGTGCCGGTCATGCCCGTCCCCCGTTCCCGGCGCCCGGCCCGGCCGCTCCGGCGGCCGCTCCGGCGGGCTCGTCGCCCGTGTCCACGGCCCCGGCGGGCGGGCCGCCCACGTCCCCGCTCTCCACGGGTTCGCCGGCGAGGCGCCATTCGAGCATGCCGTCGTGGAGGCGGATGGCCCGCCGCCCTCGATCGGTCAGCAGCCGCACCGCGTCGTGGGCGAGGACGCAGTACGCGCCGCGGCAGTAGACGACGATCTCCGTCGCCTCCGGCAACTCGCCGATCCGGTCGGCCAGTTCCCCGACGGGGATGGAGATCGCACCGGGGACGTGCCCGGCGTGGTACTCCTCCGCCGGCCGCACGTCCAGCACCACGACGTCCCGGGCCCCCACGCGGGCCCGCAACTCCTCGCGGCCGACCTCCGCCGCGCCGTCCTCGCCGAGGTAGGCGTCCCGTGCTCCGGGGACGGCGGCCTGGTGGTTCTCGGCGACCGCGCGCAGCAGCGCGAAGAGGCGGGCCACGTCCTCGCCGGCGAGGCGGTAGTGGATGCGCACGCCCTCGCGGCGGGTGACGACGAACCCGGCCTGCTTGAGGGTCTGGAGATGGGCCGAGGCCGTGGTCAGGTTCAGTCCGGCGGCTTTCGCCAGGGCGTCCACGGTGCGCTCGCCCTGGGCGAGCAGGTCGAGCAGTTCCAGGCGCTTCCCGCTGGCCAGTGCCTTGCCGCTGGTCGCCAGCGCGTCGTACAGCCGCGCCTTCGCGCCGTCGCGGGCGCCCGCCGCCCGATCCTCCGGCGCGGCCCCGGCGGCGCCGCCCTCCATCGCGTTCCTCACCCTGTTCCTCCCCTTGCCCGTCCGCGCGGGCGCGTTCCCGCGGGTCCCGCCGTCGTGGTCCCGTTCCGTGGGGCGGTTCCGTGCCACGGAACGGAACCGCCCCCCGTAATCCATAAATCCATGGAATAGCGTAGAGGCCGGGGGGGCGCCGTGACCACACGGCCTTCCGCATCCACCCCCCTGGAGGACCCGCGCCCGTGCCTGCGGGCCGAGCTCGCCCAGTTCGCCCTGCTCGTCGCGGACGACCGGTGCCGCTCGGCCCGCGATCAGGGACGAAGGGCCCCTGCCGGGGCCGGCCTGTGCGCGTGGAGGCTGAGGGGAGGAGAGGGCGGAGCAGCGACCGGGCGGACCGGGAGCGGACACGGCGCACCTCCCGGGAGGTGGACGCGATGATGTACTGGGACGGCGGTGGCTGGGCCTGGATGACCTTCATGCCGATTCTGTGGATCGTGCTCGTGGGTCTGCTCGTGTGGGCGCTCGTCCGCCTGACGCACCCGTTGGGCCGCGGCACCGGCGGCGCGCCCCCCGGCACCCCCGGACGTGAGACCCCGGAGGAGATCCTCGACCGACGGTTCGCCGCGGGCGAGATCGACGCGGACGCCTACGCGCGGGCCCACGAGCAGCTCGCCGCGCACCGCGGCAAGACCCGCTGACCCGGCGGCCCGCCCCGGGCGCGTTCCGCCCGCAGGCCCGCCGGGACGCGGTTGCGCCGGGCGGTGGAGACCCGCCTCCGGTGCCCGTGGACGCCGTCCCCTCGCCCCGTCCGCCCGCGCGCCGGCCCGGTGCAGCGCCGCTCCCCGGCGGACCGTGCCGCCCCTGCGCCGGCCCGGACCCCGGCTCTTCCGGGTGCCGGGCCGCCCCGGCTCCGCCTCAGCCGGCTGCTCCCCCGCCCTCGCGCGAGGCCACCCCGCCCACGGTGAAGCCGATGACCGAGCCGCCGCCCTCGCGGTGCGCGGCGAAGGGGGCGCCGCCGTGTGCCAGCGCCACCTCGCGCACGATGGACAGGCCCAGACCGGACCCGGGCAGGGAGCGCGCGTCGGCGGCGCGGTAGAACCGGTCGAAGACCCGCAGCAGGTCGCAGTCGGCGACACCGGGGCCGCGGTCGAGGACCTCGACCCGGACCGGGCCGGGGACGGCGGGCCCGGCGACGGTGATCTCGATGGGCGCGGTGCCGTCGCGGTCGAACTTGGCGGCGTTCTCCACCAGGTTGGACACCGCCCGCTGGAGCGGCCCCGGCCGCCCGTGCACCGTGGTGCCACCGCTCGCCCGCAGCACGATCTGCCGTCCGGTACGGCGGCGCGTCAGGCCGGCCACGTCCTCGGCGATGTCGGCGAGGTCCACCGTCTGTGCCGGCTCGCTGTCGGACTGCCCGGCGGCGAGGTCGACCAGCTCGTTGACCAGGTCGGTCAGCTCTCGGGCCTCCTGGCCCAGGTCGGCGACCAGTTCCTCCCGGGCCCCGGGCGGAAGCTCGTCGATGCGGCGCAGCAGGGAGATGTTGGTCCGCAGCGAGGTCAACGGGGTGCGCAGCTCGTGACCGGCGTCCTGGACCAGGCGACGCTGGTCCTCCTCCGACTGGGCGAGCCGGCCCAGCATGCGGTCGAAGGCACGGCCGAGGCGGCCCACCTCGTCGTTGCCGGTGACGGGCACCTCGACGCCGAGGTGGCGGGTGCGGGCGACGTCCTCGGCGGCGTCGGTGAGCACGACCAGTCGGCGGGTGATGCGCCGGGCCAGCCACCAGCCGAACAGCCCGGCGAGGAGCACGACGGCCGCCATCGTGACCAGGGTGCGCTGCTGGAGTGACCGGAGCAGGTCCTCGGTGCCGCTGAACTCCTGCGCCACCTGCACCGCGCCCCGGCCGCCGCCCAGGGAGACGGTCGCGATCCGGAAGACGTCGCTTCCGACGTCGACGTCCTTGTGCACCGCCAGCCTCCCGGCGGCGACCGATCCGGCGATCTCCCGGTCGGTGCCGGTGACCGGCAGGGCGGGCCGGCCGCTGTCCAAGACCCCGCCGTCCGGGCCGAGGACCTGCACGTTCGTCCTGGCGGGTCGGACCACGTCGTGGCCGGGCGCGGAGGAGGAGAAGTCCTCCGGCGCCATCCGGTGCTGCCGCGCCTCGCCGCGCACGTCCTGGACGACCTCGTCGAACACGGACTGCTGGTCCACGCGGACCAGTCCGGCGGCGGCGTTGTAGGAGAGGATCCCGACGAGCACGGTGACGGCGGCGGTCACGGCGGCGAACGACACCGCGAACGTGGTGCGCAGCGACACCAGCCTCGGCCACCGCGAGGGCAGCAGCCGGCGCGGCCGGGCCACTCAGTCCTCCCGCAACACGTAGCCCACCCCGCGGACCGTGTGGATCAGCTGGGGCGCGTCGGGCTGGTCGAGCTTGCGGCGCAGATAGCCGACGTACACGGCGAGGTTCTTCGACCCCGGACCGAAGTCGTAGCCCCAGATGCGGTCGTAGATCATGGCGTGGTCGAGGACGATCCCGGCGTTGCGGACCAGCAGCTCCAGCAGTTCGAACTCGGTGCGGGTCAGCTCCAGCTCGCGCTCGCCGCGCCAGGCCCGGCGGGCCTGCGGGTCCATGCGCAGCCCGGCCGCCTCCAGGTAGCGGTCGGGGGACGGCTTCGGCGCCTCGGCGGGCGGCTCCGCCACCGGGCCGGTCCGGCGCAGCAGTGCGCGCAACCGGGCGAAGACCTCCTCGATGTCGAACGGTTTGACGACGTAGTCGTCGGCGCCCGCGTCCAGCCCCGCGATCCGGTCCGCGGTCTCGACGAGGGCGGTGAGCATGAGGATCGGGGTGCGGTCGCCCTCGGCGCGCAGCACGCGGCACACCTGGAGACCGTCGATGCCCGGCATCATCACGTCCAGGACGAGCACGTCGGGCGGTGACGTGTGCGCCTGTGCCAGCGCCTCGACGCCGTCGGCGACCGCGGTGACCCGGTAGCCCTCCAGGGTCAGGGCGCGTTCCAGGGCATGGCGGATGGCGCGGTCGTCCTCGGCGAGCAGCACGGTGTGGGGCACGGTCCCAGTCTGCCAAGGTCACCCGGCCGTCCGACATGACGAGCGACTCACCGGCGGTGCTTCTTACTCCGCTCTCACCGTGCCCACCGCGCGCCGGCTGGTCGCGGCCGGGGTGCCGCTCGTCCCGGCGGGCTGCGGACACCTGCCGGCCCGCGCCCCACGGGGCGCGGGCGGAGGGTGGGACCTGCCGGCCCCCGGATGCCCGGGTCCGCAGGGCTGCTGCCGCGCCACGCCCCTAGGGCACCAGCACCAGCCGCCCCCTCACCCCGCCCTCCGCCAGCCGGGCGTGCGCCTTGGCCGCGTCGTCCAGGGCGAACGTCTCGGCCACCCGGAGGGTGAGCACCCCCTCGTCCACGAGCCGGACCAGCTCCGCCAGCCGCGCCCCGTCGGCGCCCACCTGGACGGCCGTGGTGCGCACACCGCGCACGGAGGCGGGCCGCGCCGGCGGGATCACCCCGGCGTAGGCCCCTCCGTCGCGCACCCGGGCCAGTGCCGCCTCCCCGAGGACGGCCGCGTCGAGCACCGCGTCGTAGGACCCGTCTGCGGCCGGCTCGGAGTCCGCCGCGACGAAGCCGGCCGCGCCCAGCGACCGCACGAGTTCCTCGTCGTCCTGCCGGGCGAGGGCCGTCACCTCGATCCCGCGGTGGGCCGCGAGCTGCACCGCGAACCCGCCGACCGCCCCGGCCGCGCCCGTCACCAGCAGCGACCGGCCGGGCGTCAGCTCCAGCAGGTCCAGGGCCTGTGCGGCGGTGAGCGCGTTCAGCGGCAGGGTCGACGCCGCGACCGCGTCCGCCGTCGCGGGTGCGGCGGCCACGGCGTCCGTGTCGACGACGACGTACTCGGCATGGGTGCCGACCGGCTTGGCCATGCCGGGCTGGAGGGCCACCACCTCGTCCCCGACGCTCCAGGCGGCGTCCGCGCCGACCGCCTCGACCGTCCCCGCGACGTCCCAGCCGAGCCCGGTCTGCCCGCCTTCGCCGCCGAAGACGCCCTCACGCGTGATCGCGTCGACCGGGTTCAGGGTCGCCGCGGCGACCTTGATCCGTACCTGCCGGGCGTCCGGCTCCGGCACGTCCACCGGCACGACCTCCACGGCCTCCGGTCCGCCGAAGCTCCGCACGACTGCTGCACGCATGGCAACTCTCCCTGTTCCCTCACTGGTTGATCGCTTCTGCCCGGGCAGCGACAACCGTAGGAAGGGTTACTATCCCCGGGGAAGTAGTTACCCGGGAGTGCGTTCGTACCGATGAGGAGAGCCATGGCGACCATGACCGCCGCCCAGCGCCGCGAACAGGCCCGCATCGCGTACGACGCCTTCCTGCGCGACTGCCCGACCAACCAGCTCCTCGGCCGGCTCAGCGACAAGTGGGTCGGCCTGGTCGTCGCCGCCCTCACGCCGGGCCCGCTGCGCTACAGCGAACTCAGCCGGAAGATCGCGGGCGTGAGCCCGAAGATGCTCACCCAGACGCTGCGTTCCCTGGAGCGCGACGGCCTCCTCACCCGCACCGTCACCCCGTCCGTCCCGGTCCGCGTCGACTACACGCTGACCCCCCTCGGCAGCAGCCTCGCCCTGCTCCTGGGAGGGGTGAAGGAATGGGCGGAGGCTCACTTCGACGAGGTCCACACGGCCCGCGCACACTACGACGCGGACAACGGCGGCGGCGCGGAGAAGCAGCGGGACGCAGCGGCGGACCGCGGGGGCCGCCGGCCGTAGGGCGTGGTGCGGGCCGGCTCAGAAGGTGTACGCGTCCCCCGTGTCCAGCACCAGCACCTGCTGCCGGTCGTTGTCCCGGTTGCGGTCCACGGCGCCGCCACCCCACACCGTGTCGATCCGGAGCCGCACCTCACTCGGCCGTCCCCGCAACCGCACCGCCAGCTCGATCCGCTCCCCGATCCCGTCCGCCTCCAGCTCTCCCGTCCGGCACATCACGTCCCGGTCCGCCGTCCGCACGCACCCGGCCGGCAGCCACGGCTGCCGCACCGCGAGCGGCACCGACCAGCGCAGCCGCACGGTGGCGTCCGGCACCCCCGACGGCCCGTGGTTGCGCGGCGTCAGCCCCACCTCCACCCGGCCCCAGGCCATCGCGGCCACACCGTGGTAGGCCAGGTCGGCCCCCGGGTCGGCGGCACCCACGGGCGAGGCCGCCCCGACCGCACCGAGCGCCGCCAGTGCCGCGCCCCACATCACAAGCCTCCGCACGCCGCTCACTCCTCACTCATCGCAGTCGTCGCGTTCATCGCGTTCATCGCGTTCGCCGTGTGCGTCACCCGCGTCGCGTTCGTGCGCGTCGCACTCCTCGCACGCGCCGCGTTCGTCGCACGCGCCGTGTCCTCGCGTCGTACGGATGTATCCCACGCGTGGCTCCGGACAGGCGCCCTCCAACAGGTGACGCGCGTGTGCCACGCTGCGGGCATGCCGATCCTCCGGTCCGCCGCCCTCTTCGTCGTCGCCGCGCTCCTGGAGGTCGGCGGCGCCTGGCTGGTCTGGCAGGGGGTGCGGGAGCACCGCGGCCGGTGGTGGGTGGCCGGCGGCGTCCTCGCGCTCGGCGCCTACGGTTTCGCCGCCACCTTCCAGCCCGACGCCCACTTCGGCCGCATCCTCGCCGCCTACGGCGGCATCTTCGTGGCCGGCTCGCTCGCCTGGGGCGCGGTCGCCGACGGCTACCGGCCCGACCGGTGGGACGTGGCCGGCGCGCTGGTCTGCCTGACCGGCATGGCCGTGATCATGTGGGCGCCGCGCGGCGACGGCTGACCCGGCCGCCGGGCCGCGGTGCCCCGGGCGGAGGGCCGCCCGGTGACGTACCGGACCGGGCCGCCGCTCCGGTCGCCTACCCTGGGCGCAGGCCCGTCGCACACACGCCCGAGGAGCTGCCCATGGCCACCGCCGTCCCGTCCGCCGCCTCCCGCATCGCCGTCGTCACCGGTGCGAGCAGCGGCATCGGCGCCGCCACCGCACGGCAGCTCGCCGCGGCCGGTTACCGCGTCGTGCTCACCGCCCGCCGCAAGGACCGCATCGAGGCGCTGGCGGAGGAGATCGGCAAGGCGGGCCACTCGGCGACGGCCTACCAGCTGGACGTGACCGACCGCGCCGCGGTCGACGAGTTCGCCACCGCGTTCCGGACGATCGGCGTGCTGGTCAACAACGCGGGCGGCGCGCTCGGCGCCGACCCGGTCGCCACGGCCGACCCCGACGACTGGCGCACGATGTACGAGACGAACGTCCTCGGCACCCTGAACCTGACCCAGGCCCTGCTGCCCAAGCTGGAGGCGAGCGGCGACGGCACGGTCGTCGTGGTCTCCTCGACCGCCGGGCACAGCACCTACGAGGGCGGCGCGGGCTACGTGGCCGCCAAGCACGGGGCCCACGTCCTCGCCGAGACGCTCCGCCTGGAGATCGTCGGCAGGCCGGTCCGCGTGATCGAGGTCGCACCCGGCATGGTCAGGACCGAGGAGTTCGCCCTGACCCGTTTCAGCGGCGACCGGGAGAAGGCGGACAAGGTCTACGCGGGCGTCGCCGACCCGCTGACCGCCGACGACGTCGCCGACACCATCACCTGGGCCGTCAGCCGCCCCCCGCACGTCAACATCGACCTCCTCGTGGTCCGGCCGCGGGCGCAGGCCTCGAACACCAAGGTCCACCGGGAACTGTGATGACCGACGACACGCCCGCGAGCACGCCGGCACAGCCGAACGGGGAGACCTCCCCGGAGACCTCCGGGGAGGTTCCGGCGGAGACCTCCCCGGAGGCACCCGGGGCCCAGTCCCTGGAGCGGCAGCGCCTGGAGCAGGAGACGAAGGACGAGCGCAAGGTCTGGTACTTCCTGGCGTACTTCCTCTTCGGCATCCACTTCGTCGCGTTCGTGATGATCTACGCCGTGCGGCACGCCAAGTAGGCGCGGGGCAGAGGTGGAGCCGGGCGGGGCCGAGGCGGACAGGACGGGTGGACGGACACCTGGTGCGCAACAGGCAACGTTCGCCCCGTCGCGGCACTGGAAGCGACTCAGCCCTTGACGCAGACGACCTGCTTCAGCTTCGCCACGACCGCGACGAGGTCCCGCTGCTGGTCGATGACCTGCTCGATCGGTTTGTAGGCGCCGGGGATCTCGTCGACGACGCCGGAGTCCTTGCGGCACTCCACACCCCGGGTCTGCTCCTGAAGGTCCTCGGTCGTGAAGCGCCGCTTGGCCGCGCTGCGGCTCATGCGCCGGCCCGCGCCGTGCGAGGCGGAGTTGAAGGAGCGGTCGTTGCCGAGGCCCTTCACGATGTAGGAACCGGTGCCCATCGAGCCGGGGATGATGCCGAACTCGCCGGTGCCGGCCCGGATCGCGCCCTTGCGGGTGACGAGCAGGTCCATCCCCTCGTACCGCTCCTCCGCCACGTAGTTGTGGTGGCAGGAGATCTCCGGCTCGAAGGCCGGTCTCGCCTTCCTGAACTCCTTGCGGACCACGTCCTTCAGGAGCGCCATCATGATCGAGCGGTTGTACGCGGCGTACTCCTGCGCCCAGAACAGGTCGTTGCGGTACGCCGCCATCTGCGGGGTGTCCGCCACGAAGACCGCCAGGTCGCGGTCGACCAGGCCCTGGTTGTGCGGGAGCTTCTGGGCGATGCCGATGTGGTGCTCGGCGAGTTCCTTGCCGATGTTCCGGGAGCCGGAGTGGAGCATGAGCCAGACGGCGCCGTCGGTGTCGGTGCACACCTCGACGAAGTGGTTGCCCGAACCCAGCGTGCCCATCTGCTTCGTGGCCCGCTCCGCGCGGAACTTCACCGCCTCGGCGACCGTGTCGAACCGTCCCCAGAAGCCGCCCCATCCGGACGTCGGGAAGCCGTGCAGCCGGCCCGGGTCGACGACGTCGTCGTGCATCCCGCGACCCACCGGGATCGCCTGCTCGATCCTCGACCGCAGCCGCGACAGGTCCCCCGGAAGGTCGTTCGCGGTCAGCGAGGTCCTCACCGCCGACATGCCGCAGCCGATGTCCACGCCCACGGCCGCCGGGCACACGGCACCCTGCATGGCGATGACGGACCCGACGGTCGCGCCCTTGCCGAAGTGGACGTCCGGCATGACGGCGAGACCCTTGATCCACGGCAGGGTGGCGACGTTCTGCAGCTGCTGCATCGCCCCGCCCTCCACCGTCGCCGGGTCGGCCCACATACGGATGGGGACCCTGGCGCCCGGCACCTCCACGAAGGACATATCTTCCTCATTCCCCCCGAATCAACATGAAAGCCTCAGATCGCAAAACCGGCGCCAGGGCCGACGAATGGGACAGGGGACCGGCGTCCACGGCAGTGCGTGCGATAGACATTGTGGTCAGGGTGCGCCCCCGAGCGGCAAACGAATATGCGGCGGGGACACCGAACGACCGAGCACGTGGGGCCCAGCCCCGCCGTCGAGAGGAGCCTCACCGTGCAGCGGAAGGCCTACGTACCCGGCGCGGCCGCGCTCCTCGCGGCGCTGCTGGCCGGCTGCACCGGGGGCACGGGCGACGGCGGCAGCTCGGACAACTCCAATCCGGGCGAACCGGGCGCGGCGAGCGCCCAGGCCCAGCCCGGCAAGTACCGCACCCTGCCCGAACCGTGCGGCGTGGTCAGCCCGGCCACTCTGGACCTGATGCTGCCCGGCATCGCGGAGATCGCCGACGAGGAGCAGCGGGACAAGGCCTACCGGGGCACCCCGATCCTGACCTACGACACCGACCGCAAGGTCGGCTGCCGCTGGAAGGTGGAGTCCACGACCGCCACGGACCACCTGTACGTCGACTTCGAACGGATCGTCAGCTACGACAACACCGTCAGCGACGACAGCGAGGCGGAACAGCTCTTCGCCGGGCAGCAGGCGGCGGCCGACCTGCCGGAGCCGGCTGGTTCGGCGTCCGGTACCGACGCGTCCGCCGCTCCGTCCGCCACGTCGAGCGCACCGGTGGGCCCGGTGCCCTCGGCCTCCCCCCCGGCGTCCGCGTCCGGCTCGTCCTCCGCCTCGTCGTCCCCTTCCTCCTCCCCTTCCTCCTCGGAGGACCTGCGCCCGCGCGTCCTCGACGACCTCGGCGACGAGGGCTTCCTCGACGACCAGCTCTCCCCGTCCGGTTCGACGGCCAAGCGGCGCAAGGTGACTGTGGCGTTCCGCACGTCGAACGTCATCGTGACGATCGAGTACGAGGAGCAGCCGGCGACCACCGCCGCAGAGCCGGACAGCAAGGAAATGCAGGACAAGGCACGGAAACTGGCGGCCCGACTGGCGGACGCGCTCTCGGGCTGACACCCCCGCACCCCCGCGGCCCGCGGGCCGGTCATGGGCGTGAAGCCCGGCAGCACGGCTCCCCCACCGCGTACCGTGACCTCTCGGACCCCGTCCGACCGCAGGAACCACGAGCGTCATGAGTGAAGGAACCATGCAGCGACGAGCCCAGCGAGACCAGCGTGACGATCAGGGGGCGGCCCCCGCACCCGGCTACGGGCAGCGGGGGAAGGAGCAGCGGGCACGTCGGCTGCGCGCCCTCGCCGGCGTGGCGGCCCTGCCCTTGATGCTGGTCGCCGCCGGCTGCTCCTCCGGCGACTCCGGCTCCGGCTCCGGCTCCGGCGGCGAGAGCGACGGCGCGAAGGCCGCCGGAGCCTCGCGGTCGTCGTCGGCGAGCGCGTCCCCGACGGTGCAGGCGGCGGCGTACCGCACGCTTCCCAAGGTGTGCGGGGTGCTGTCGAAGAAGACGCTGGAGGACCTGGTCCCGGAGGCGAAGTCGGGCAAGGAGGGCACCTCCGGCGACACCTCCACCCGCGCCAGCTGCTCCTGGAGCAGCCTCGACAACAACGGGGTGAAGGGCTCGCAGTTCCGCTGGCTCAACGTCTCCCTGCTGCGCTTCGAGTCCGACGTCACACGCGGCGAGGGCGACCGGCTCGCCCACGACTACTACGAGAAGCAGGTCAAGGACGCCAAGGCGGTGACGGGCGCCGAGAACACCAAGGCGGCGCCGGTCACCGGCACCGGCGACGAGGCCACCTCGGTCAGCTACGACCTGAAGAAGAAGGAAGGCGCGTTCAAGCAGCAGACGGTCGTCACCCGCGTCGAGAACGTCGTCGTCACCCTCGACTACAACGGCGCCGGCCTGGCCGGCGACAAGACGCCGGACGCCGCCGACCTGACGAAGGCCGCGCAGAAGGCGGCCAAGGAGGCCGTCACCGCGGTGTCGACCGCCAACACCGCCTCGTCGAGCGCCCAGCCCTCCCCGTCGGCCTCCACGTCGGCCTCCGCCAAGCCGTCCGCGTCCGCCTCGAACAAGAACTGAGCGAGCCGGAGACCGGGGAGGGATCCGGGACCAACACCCGGCTGAAGGACCCGAAGAGCGCAACGGGCGGACCCGGGAGCGGCCGGCAGGAACCGGACCGGCGCCGAAACGGCACCGAATCGGCACCGAAGCGGACCCGGGGCAGCCGACCGGGCACCCGTACACCGCACACATGTGCAACCCTGTTGCGCGCAACACACGCAGTGGGAGGGGAGTACGGGTGGCCGCGCCCATACAGCTGACACGGATGCACCGGATTCTCATCGGCGTGGTCGTGGCCGGTGCCGTCATCATCGCGGGCATCGGCTTCGCCGGGTCGTACGCGGCCGTCCGCGAGCTCGCCATCAAGAAGGGGTTCGGGAACTTCAGTTACGTGTTCCCGATCGGCATCGACGCGGGCATCTGCGTGCTGCTCGCCCTGGACCTGCTGCTGACCTGGATCCGGATCCCGTTCCCCCTGCTGCGCCAGACGGCATGGGTCCTCACGGCGGCGACGATCGCGTTCAACGGCGCCGCCGCCTGGCCCGACCCGCTCGGCGTCGGCATGCACGCCGTGATCCCGGTGCTGTTCGTGGTGGCGGTCGAGGCCGCCCGGCACGCCATCGGCCGCATCGCCGACATCACCGCCGACAAGCACATGGAGGGCGTCCGGCTGATGCGCTGGCTGCTCTCCCCGATACCCACGTTCCTGCTGTGGCGGCGGATGAAGCTGTGGGAGCTGCGCTCCTACGACCAGGTCATCAAGCTGGAGCAGGAACGCCTCGTCTACCAGGCCCGCCTGCGCTCCCGCTTCGGCCGATCCTGGCGGCGCAAGGCGCCGGTGGAGTCCCTGATGCCGCTGCGTCTGGCGAAGTACGGCGTTCCGCTGGCGGAGACGGCCGGGGCCGGGCTGGCCGCGGCGGGCATCGAGCCGGTGCTGCTGCCGCCGGCACCGCAGCGTGACGCGCTCGGCACGGCCTCCGTGGACGGCCGGGCCACCGCCGTGACGCACGCGGGCGGCCAGGAAGCCGCCCCGGCCGCCCGGGCCCTCGGTGGGGCACCGGCCGGCGAGCGGCGCCCGAACCCGGGCGCCCCTGGCGCGGGCATGCCGCCCGCCGGGTTCGAGGAACTGCCCCCCGAGCCCGACGACGAGCAGTCCCCGTGGTTCAACACCCCCCGCCAGGTCGAGTACCACGGCAACTACGACCCCTCTTTCGACCTGTCGTACACCGACCCCTCCTACACCCCGGAGGAGCAGTACGAGCAGTGGTACGAGGAGCAGTACCCGCAGGACCCGGAACAGGCGGACATCTCCCCGGAGCAGACCGGCAGCTTCCCGATCCCGGTGGTGCCCGGCCGCACCCGCGAGCTGGGCGACGGCGGCGGCAGTCCCGCCCCGGAGCCGACGGAGGAGGACTACTACCAGGTCTTCCGCCAGTCGATCAACGGCAGCTACCCGACGCCGCGCGAGCTGATCGACAACGTCCAGGCGGAGTTCGGCAGGGACCTGGCCGCCGACGAGGCCAAGCGCATGGTCATGCGGTTCCAGAACCGCCACACCGCGGAACTGGAAGAGGACCACATCGCCTGACGGCCCGCCCGGTCGGCCGGCTGACCGGTCGGCCGGCCGACCGGGCGGCGGGTCCGGAGCGGCGGGCCGGACTCCGCAGGAGCGGGACGGGGAACGGGAACGAAGCCGCCGCCAGAGCCGGCGCGCACCCGCGGGCACCCGAGACGCACGCCCCGGGCACGGAAAAGGGGCCCTCGCCGAGGGCCCCTTTCGTTCACTCCCCGAGCAGCTTGCGCACCCGCTCCTGCCCGACCGCCAGCAGCAGCGTGGGCAGCCGCGGCCCGGTGTCCCGCCCGACCAGCAGGTGGTACAGCAGCGCGAAGAACGTCCGCTGCGCGGTCTTGATCTCCGGCGGCAGCTCCTTGGGCGTGGCGTCCGCGGGGAACCCGGCCTGCACCTTCGGCACCCCGTACACGAGGTGGGTGAGGCCGTCCAGCGACCAGTGCCCGGCGAGCCCGTCCACCAGCAGCCGCACCGACTCCCGGGACGCCTCGTCGAGGGACTTCAGCAGCTCGACGTCGGGCTCCGCGCGCACGATGGTCCGCTGGTCGGCGGGAACGTGCGTGTTGATCCAGGCCTCGGCCCGGTCGTAGCGCGGCCGCGCCTCGTCGAGGGAGGCCAGCGGCCGCTCCGGGTCCAGCTCGCTCAGGATCCGCAGCGCCTGGTCCTCGTGGCCGGCGCTCACGTCGGCGACGGACGCCAGCGTCCGGTACGGCAGCGGGCGGGCCGTGCGCGGCAGCTCACCGGCGGCCGTGCGGACCGCGCGGGAGTGGGCGGCGACGTCGGCCGGCAGGGCCGTACCGTCGGCGACCTTGGCGTCCAGGCGGTCCCACTCGTCGTAGAGCCGCTGGATCTCCTGGTCGAAGGCGATCTTGAAGGACTGGTTCGGCCGGCGCCGGGCGTACAGCCACCGCAGGAGCTGCGGCTCCATGATCTTCAGGGCGTCGGCCGGGGTGGGCACGCCACCGCGCGAGGACGACATCTTCGCCATGCCGCTGATGCCCACGAAGGCGTACATCGGGCCGATCGGCTGCTTGCCGCCGAAGATCCCGACGATCTGCCCGCCGACCTGGAAGCTGGACCCGGGAGAGGAGTGGTCGACACCACTGGGCTCGAAGACGACGCCCTCGTAGGCCCAGCGCATCGGCCAGTCGACCTTCCACACCAGCTTGCCCCGGTTGAACTCGTCCAGCCGGACGGTCTCCGAGAAGCCGCACGCGGTGCACGAGTACGTCAGCTCGGTGCTGCCGTCGTCGTAGTGGGTGACGGTGGTGAGGTCCTTGCCGCAGTTGCCGCAGTACGGCTTGTACGGGAAGTACCCGGCGGAACCGGAGGACCCGTCGTCCTCGCTCGCCGCGCCCGACCCCTCGGCCGCCTCCAGCTCGGCCTCGTCGACCGGCTTCTGCGACTTCTTGGCCCCGCCCTTGGCCTTGGTCCGGTACTGGGCGAGCACCGCGTCGATGTCCTGCCGGTGCTTCATCGCGTGCAGGATCTGCTCGCGGTAGACACCGGAGGTGTACTGCTCGGTCTGGCTGATCCCGTCGAACTCCACGCCCAGCTCGGCCAGCGACTCGACCATCGCGGCCCTGAAGTGCTCGGCCCAGTTCGCGTAGGGCGAGCCCTGCGGCGCCGGGACCGAGGTCAGCGGCTTGCCGATGTGCTCGGCCCAGGACTCGTCGACGCCGGCGATCCCGGCGGGCACCTTGCGGTACCGGTCGTAGTCGTCCCAGGAGATCAGGTGCCGGACCTCGTACCCGCGCCGCCGGATCTCGTCGGCGACCAGGTGCGGGGTCATGACCTCGCGCAGGTTGCCGAGGTGGATGGGCCCGGAGGGAGAGAGCCCGGACGCGACGACGACCGGTTTGCCCGGGGCCCGACGCTCCGACTCCTCGATGACCTCATCCGCGAAACGGGAGACCCAGTCGGTGGTCTCGGTGCTCTGAGCCACGATCGGCACGTCCTTCTTTCTGAACGGGTGACACCCCATTGTCACAGACCGGCATGCGACCCGGAAAACGGCTTTACCCCCCATGGGATACTGGCCGGGACCATCCATCCCCACGAGGAGAACGGCACCCACACCTATGGCCTCGGTCACGTCCCTCAGCGATTCCGTCCGGCAGCACCTCGCGTCCGCCCTCTCGGCCACCCTGCCGGAGGCCGCCGGCGCGGACCCGCTGCTGCGACGAAGCGACCGGGCCGACTTCCAGGCCAACGGGGTCATGGCGCTCGCCAAGAAGGCGAAGGCGAACCCGAGGGAACTGGCGACGCGGGTGGTGGCCGAGGTCGCCACCGGTGACGTGATCAAGGACGTCGAGGTCTCCGGCCCCGGCTTCCTCAACATCACGATCACCGACGCGGCGATCGTCCGGAACCTGGCCGCGCGCCACGCGGACGACACCGGACGCCTCGGTGTGCCGCACGCCGGGCAGCCGGGCACCACGGTCGTCGACTACGCCCAGCCGAACGTGGCCAAGGAGATGCACGTCGGCCACCTGCGGTCCGCGGTGATCGGCGACTCCGTGGTGAAGCTGCTGGAGTTCACCGGCGAGAACGTGGTCCGCCGCCACCACATCGGCGACTGGGGCACCCAGTTCGGCATGCTCATCCAGTACCTGGACGAGCACCCGCACGAGCTGGACCACAAGTCCGGCGAGGTGAGCGGCGAGGAGGCGATGTCCAACCTGGACCGCCTCTACAAGTCCGCGCGGAAGCTGTTCGACTCCGACGAGGAGTTCAAGACCCGGTCCCGCCGCCGGGTGGTGGACCTCCAGGCCGGCGACCCGCACACCCTGGCCATCTGGCAGAAGTTCGTGGACGAGTCGAAGATCTACTTCTACTCGGTCTTCGAGAAGCTCGACATGGAGATCAGCGACCCCGACATCGTCGGCGAGTCCGGCTACAACGACATGCTCGCCGAGACCTGCCGCCTGCTGGAGGAGTCGGGTGTCGCCGTCCGCTCCGAGGGCGCCCTGTGCGTCTTCTTCGACGACATCAAGGGCCCGGACGGCAACCCGGTCCCGCTGATCGTGCAGAAGTCCGACGGCGGCTACGGCTACGCCGCGACCGACCTGTCCGCGATCCGCGACCGCGTCTTCCACCGGAAGGCGACCTCGCTGATCTACGTCGTCGACGCCCGCCAGTCCCTGCACTTCAAGATGGTCTTCGAGACCGCCCGCCGGGCCGGCTGGCTCAACGAGGACGTGCACGCCTACCAGCTCGCCTTCGGCACGGTGCTCGGCAAGGACGGCAAGCCGTTCAAGACCCGTGAGGGCGAGACGGTCCGCCTGGTCGACCTGCTGGACGAGGCGATCGACCGCGCGACGGCGGTGGTCCGCGAGAAGGACGTCAGGCACCAGCTGTCCGAGGACGAGATCACCGAGCGCGGCGCCCAGGTCGGCATCGGCGCGGTGAAGTACGCGGACCTGTCGACGTCGGCGAACCGGGACTACAAGTTCGACCTGGACCAGATGGTCTCGCTCAACGGCGACACCTCCGTCTACCTCCAGTACGCCTACGCCCGCATCCAGTCCATCCTCCGCAAGGCCGGCGAGGCCCGCCCCGCCGCCCACCCGGAGCTGGACCTGCACGAGGCGGAGCGCGCCCTCGGCCTCCACGCGGACGCCTTCGCGGCCGCGGTCGCGGAGGCGGCGGGCGAGTACGCCCCGCACAAGATGACGGCGTACCTGTACCAGCTGGCGTCCCTCTTCACGACCTTCTACGACAAGTGCCCGGTCCTCGGCGCCGACACCCCGGAACAGGTCGCCAACCGCCTGTTCCTCTGCGACGTCACCGCCAGGACCCTCCACCAGGGCATGGCCCTCCTGGGCATCAGGACACCCGAGCGGCTCTGAGCCCTCCGCCTGAGCGCGGCCGAGCCCCCTGCCCGGAACCCGTCCGGGCAGGGGGCAGAACCGGCTGACGGCGTGCCATCTGGGACGACCGGCGCGTTGAAGCCGACGAAGGCCCAGTGCTGTGCCCGGTGCGCGGGCGGCAGGAGCGGGCCGGAGTACTCATCCGGCCCGCTGTCGCGATGGTGCTTGGCGCGCGAAGCCTGCTGGAGGCCGATCAGTTCCAGCTAAACCGCCAGGGCCTGTTCAGCCCTGCGGTCTCGGAGGCTCAAACGTGCGCCGCCCGCTGGTCGAGCTGGACGACAAGCCCCTGCCGCGGATCGCGAAGGGGCGGCGGCAGGTGCGCTGGCATGTGCGGACGCCGTCTCCACGACGTAGCGGAGCATGCCCAGGTCCTTGATGTTCAGGGCACCCCTGCGGGAGATCGGCGGCAGGATCCGGCGTCTGCGCAGCTCGCAGCGGTTGGGGGTTGTGTCGTAGCGCTCGTCGCCGAGCACGGCACCGGGCCGGCGTCGTGGGTGTCCGGGCTTGCCGACCACCGGCCGATGCCGTCGACGAGGGGCTGGGTCTGGGTGACGTCGTTGATGTTGGTGCGGGTGGGGATGACCTTGATTGGGAACCCTTCCCGCCTCAGATCAAGTGGTGCTTACTGCCCTGCTTACCCATGCCCTGCAGGCACAGCCGGTGGTCCACCGGCTTCGGACCGAGTTGTCAGCCCTGTCGTCAGGGTGCTGTCGCCGCTTCTTCGACTCAGCCACAGTGGCCTCCACCCTTCTCTTGCGGCGGCATGTGCAAGTCCGCATCTTCGGCGCCCGCCGGTCATTCTCGTTCGCCACCAGCACCTGTCCAGAACTATCCCAGGGCGTCTAGAACGGCGGCGGCTCGTACGGAAGCTCCGCACGAGCAGGTTCAGCCCGGGCCAAGCTCTCGAGGCCGAACCGAGACGCATACCGCTCGATAGCTGAATCAGATAGAGCCGCAAACGTAAGCATCCACACCTGCTCACCGGGGCCCGCATATCCCATCGGTGGAGGTGCCATGCGAACCAGCGCATCCTCGCTACACCACAGCTTGACCTGAGGCTCTTCGCTGTCAAGAGCTCCGAACTTCAGCGGCTCAAACGACTCCAGAGCCTCACTGGCTTCTGAAGCATCGACAAAGGTGGTGAACTTGGACGCGCTTCCGATGACGGCTTCCCGTACGGTGCAATGCAGAAGAAATTCACTGAGAAACTCACCCGACCTCGCCCAGTCGCCTTCTCCCGCCCTCCTGGAGAAGACCTGGAGTCTGTCATCATCGAGGTTAACAGCCCAGAAATAGCCGTTCTGATTCTCCACCCAGAATTCGAGCATGCCGCGAGAGTCCGGCGCAAGATCCCGAGGGGCAACGGGACGATCCTGGAACGTCACAGGGCACCCGGCGAGCGCTGCCGCCATATGCCACTCAACCAGTTCAGCAGGCACATACGGGCCTACGTCAAGGTGAAAGTGACTCACACTCTTCACTGTGCCGTACCAGCGCCGAAGGAAACGTTCGACGCTATCCGAGTTAATTGACAGGAGTTCATCCACAACACCCGAGTATACGCCATGAGATCAGCCCGATCGACACATCTGCAATCGTCAAACCGGCACATGTTCCACTGAAAAGCGTTTCGGCAGGGCGCCTGCCACACCCCACCGAAACGCTCCAGTCACAATTATCGAGAATTACCTGTGAATCTACCGAGGAATTTTCCGCCTCGATTATACACCCACATCATCGCACCCTCGGGAAGGGCGTCCTCAATAGGATTGACCGGGGTGCCACCAGGACGCGTATACGCCGATCCGTTGCAGAATGGGCAGATACCATCAGGGTGGTTTATGTAAAGCACTCCACGTCCCACCTCATTGCGTCGCATATAGGCAGCGGCCTGCATCTCTACGTGATGATAATTCGACGACGTCATGCCGGGCACCCGATCGCCCATATCGTCAACGAATCCGCCCGACCCTCGGCCACCACTCGCGAACGGGACGACATCCACCTGGATGTCAAGGACTCCCGACGTCACATGGTCCATTTCCTGCACACCGAGCTGACACTGCTCCGGACTGATGTTGTGAACGAGAACCGGCGCCGAGCCCGCCACCACATAGTACGTATGAACGTCACCGACGGTGAGGTTGTGCACCGTGGCGGTCTGGGCCGTCCATCGGTCCACCGCGGTGATCTGGACGTACGTGCCCGCGCTGGTGCGCAGCCATTCGCCGGCGTGCAGGTCGGTGGCCTTGATCCAGGCGTGCAGTTCCTGGACCCAGAAGGGGTGGCCGTCGGTCGCGGTGACCTGGGCCGTCCTGCTGCCCTTGGTGCCGTCGGTGTCGATGGTGACCTTGACGAGGTGCTTGAGGCCGTGGCCCTTGATCTCGGCGGTGACCGTCTCGACCCGGGTCTCGCCGGTCTGCGGGTCGGTCGTGACGACCTTGTCCCCGGTCCGGACCTTCTCGATCGGCTTGGTCGTGCCGTCGGCCATCAGGACCTGGGTGCCCGGGACGAAGCTGTTGCACGTCCCGCCGCCCTCACCCCCGTGGGAGCCGCCGCCGGACTTGCCGGAGCCGCCGCTGCCGCTGGAGCCGCCCTCGCTCTTGGAGGAACCACCAGACTTGCCACCGGGCTTGGAGCCGCCGCCCTTGCCGCCGCCTCCGGAGCTCTTGCCTCCGGAGCCGTGGGACGACGACTTCGGGGCCGCCTTGGCCTGGGCGTGCTTCTGGCGTGGGTTGCCGGTCTTCTTGGTGACGTCGACGGCCTTGTCGGCTGTTCGTTTGGCTTCCGCCGCCGCCTTCTTCTTGGCTCTCTGCGCGGCTCTCTTCTTGGCCTTCTCGATCGCCAGTTTCTTGGCCTTCAGGGCCAGGGTCTCGGCCATCTTGGCCAGCTTCAGGACCCGCTGCGCCTCCTTCTTGGCCTTGCGGAAGGCCCTGACCGCCGAGATGGTGCGCTTGACCGCCTTGACGACCTTCGGGAGCTTGCTCAGCTTGTACCAGGGGATGGCCTCGGCCACGATGCTGACGCAGGACCACATGTCGCCGCCGAAGCAGGCGAGGGCGTCGTTGATGCCGATGAAGTCCTTGAGCGTCTCCCAGGCCACGGCCAGGATGATCGAGCCGAGGGACTTGCCCTGCATGGCCTGCGCCTGGGCGACCTGTGCCGCCGACAGACCCGCGCCCGCCAGTGCCGCCGCCCGCTCGGAGGCGGTCAGGGAGATGGCCAGACCCGTCGGGTCGGACATCGTCACCGGGTTGTTGTGGGCGTAGGCGTAGCCGTTGGACTGCAGGACGTCGTTGAGGTCCAGCACCGGGTCCGCGGACAGGAAGCGTCCGACCACCGGGTCGTACAGGCGCGCGCCCAGCGGCACGAAGCCGGAGGAGTCGTCGCGGGCAGCGCCCAGGAACCCGGTGTGGGTCTGGACGTTGACGCCCACCGTGTCGGCGCCGCGCTGGTTGCCGAACGGGTCCTGCTTGCGGATCCGCACCGACATCTGGTCCTTGAGCGCGACCTCCGCGAACGTGCTGCCCTGGTGGTCGCCGGCGAGGGCGACGAGTTGCTCGCCCCCGGTGCCGTAGGCGTAGCGCATGACCGCGCCGCCGGGGACGGAGTAGGTGCGCTGGGTGTTGACCAGGACGCCGCCCTGCTGGACGGTGACCTCGGCCTCGCCCAGGTACAGCGTGGCCTGCTTGCCCTTGATCGACAGCAGGCGGGAACCGTCGGGACCGTAGATGTAGCGGGTGTCGTTCTGCGGCGCCCACTGCTGCTCGGCCTTGGTGCCGTCGCAGGTGGCCAGCACGATGGGGGTCGACTCCGCGGTGTTGGCGTCCTTGACCGCAAGGCACATGCCCGTGGCGACGTGGAACAGCTGGCCTGAGGCGTTCCGCTTCAGCTGCTGCGCACTCGAGCCGTCGCAGGCCTGGACCTGGAGGGCCGAGCCGGCGGTGCTGCCGGCGGGCTGGACGCACCACGTGTCGTAGACCGTCAGCGTGCCCAGGTCGGGGTCGCTCTGCGCCGCCCCGGGGGCGGTGGCGAAGTGCCAGTTCTGCGCCGCCGAAGCGTTGCACGAGTGCAGCTGGATCGGCTGGTCCGAGGTGGGCACGCCGCCCTTGAGGTCCAGGCACTTGTCGGCGAGGCCCAGATAGGGGGTCTTGCCGCCGCTGCCCTCGCCGGTGATCCGCTCGACCTGGCCGTCGTAGGTCCAGGTCAGCTGCTGCTTGTCGCCGTTGTCCAGCGACGTGACCGACTTGGTCTCTCCGGTCAGCTCGTACAGCCGCTCGGCCTCCGCCTTGACCTGCGCGCCCGCGGGCGTGGTGTAGGTCTTGGACACCTTGGTCAGCGTGTGCGGCCGGGTGCCGTCGGCCTTGCCGTAGGCGTAGGTGGTCGTGGCGTCCTTGGCGGTGTCGCCGGTGAGGTCCTTCTCGGTCAGCCGGGTGCGGTTGCCGAGGAGGTCGTAGGTGTACTCCTGCCAGTAGCCGGACTTGTCGCCGCCGGCCGCCACGTTCAGCGTGCCGTCGCTGTTCTTCGGGCCGGTGCAGGAGCTCTGGTCCTTGGCGGTCCAGGCCGTCTTCAGCTGGCCCAGCGGGTCGTAGACGAAGCACTGCCGCTCGGCGATGCCGGTGGCGTGCTCCTGGATGGAGGTGACGTTGCCGGCGGGGTCGTAGGCGTAGGTGCGCCGGGAGACGAGGTTGCCGGGAACCACGCTCTGGTCGCCGGTCTGCTCGCGGTAGACCTGCTGGTCCTGGAGTTCACCGCTGGACTCGTCGTAGGAGTTCTGCGTCCACACGCGGTAGGGCTGGGCGCCCAGGGTGGAGCGCAGGACCTGGCCGTAGGGGTCGTAGACCGTCTCGGCGCCGTACCAGTCCTTGCCGGAGACGGACAGCGGCTTGCCGTCCTTGTTGTAGCGGACGACGAGCTTCTCGGCGTCGAACCGGCCGACGGCCGGCAGCACGCCCTCCTTCAGCGCGCCGGTGTCGTCGTACGTGTAGCCGTACGAGTACGACGTCTTGAGTCCCCAGGTGTCGGCCAGGGACTGCGGCAGGCTGAGCGTGGTCCCGGTCGGCTGGTAGTCCTGGGTGTAGCCGTCGACGCTCTGCGTGTAGGCCTCGCCGTCGGTGTAGCGGGTGGCGGTGGCGGGCAGGCCCTTGCCGCCGGTGACGGTGTCGTAGGTGAACTCGGCCAGCAGGGTGCCGGTGGAGCCGTTCAGGCGCTGCTCGGTCGGCCGGGAGAGGGCGTCGTAGCCGTTCCAGACCGTGACGCCGCGGGCGTTGGTCGTGGTGAGCGGGCGGTCGTAGGTGTCGTAGGTGGTGGACGTGGTGCCGGTGTCGGGGTCGGTGGAGCTGCTCATCCGGCCGCGGTGGTCGTACGTCCACGTCCACGGGTGCGCCGGGTCGGCGGAGCTGGTCGCCTTCACCATCTGGCCGGCGTGGTCGTACGTGTAGCGCATCGACGTGTAGCCGCCGGGCGCCGCCGGGTTGAAGGTGTCGGTGCGCACGGTGCGGCCGAGGGCGTCGGTCCACACGCGGTAGGAGGAGGCCCCTTCCGGCTGGATGACCTTCGACCAGTCCGTGCCGTACTCGTACCGGGTGGCACGGGCCGGCACCGGCTCCGAGGTGGCTTCCCCGGTCAGCGGGTCCTTGACCTTCAGTACCGGCGTCTCCTGGAGGACGCGGCCCTGGCCGTCGTAGGTGTAGCGGGTGATGTTGGGGACGGCGGTGTCCGCGAGCGGGGTGAACAGTTCGCCCGGGGTCACCTCGTCGGCGAGGTAGGCGTTGTTGGTCTGCCAGACCTCACCGGAGCTGTTGTACAGCGTGTCGGTGATCAGGTAGCCGCCGCCGTCGGCTTCCTCCTGCGTCTGGCGCTCCCGTCCGAGTCCGTCGTAGAGGGTGACGGAGGTCTCGATCCGGTCGTGGTGGCCGCGCGCGTAGGTGGTGACGTACGGGGGCTTGTGGTCGGTCTTGGACGGGTCGTCCGGGTCGTACTCGGGCACCGTGTACTCGGCGCGGAAGTCCGGGACGGACGAGGGCGACGGGGTGCGGCCCGGGCTCCAGGCCTCCGCCAGGCGGCCCAGCGGGTCGTAGGTCGCCTGGCTGACGTAGCCGTTGGCGTCGGTGGTCTTCAGGGTCGTCGACCGGCCCGGCTCCAGTTCCTGCTTCTCGGTGTGGCCGAGCGCGTTGGTCGTGGTGACCTCGAAGACCTGCCCGACGGACGGGGAGTAGGTGATCGTGCCGGTCCTGCCGTCCGGGTCCGTCTCCTTGACGACGCGGCCGACCGCGTCGAAGTCGGTGGTGCCGTTGGACCGGAACCCGGTGCCGTCGCCGTTCAGCGTCCACGACCCGGTGGCCTCGCCCAGCGTGGTGTCGGCGAGCGCGGTGCCGTAGGCCTGGTGGTCGTAGGCGGTCCGCACGGCGCCGGTCAGGGTCGACAGGTCGGCCCAGTCGGCGTCGGCGCAGGTGGTCGGGGACACCAGGGCCTGCTTGCTCAGGCCGATGATGTTCCTGGCCGTGTTGTGCAGGTACTCCAGCTTGGTGCAGGACTCGTCGCCGGTCCTGTTCTCGTCGGCGTCCCCGAGCGACTCCACCAGCACGGGCAGGCCGTAGGTCGACTCGTACGTGGTACGGGTCTTGACGATGCGTTCGAGACGCGCATCGTCCCCGGTGCCGGAGGACTTGGTGTACGCGATCTCGTCCGGCTCGGTGACCCGCCAGGCGCGCAGCGGGCTCAGGCCGTCGTCGCGGTCCCGCTTGGCCAGTTCGGTGGCGGCGGGGACGGTGACGCTGCGGGAGAGCCAGTCGCCGTCCTCGTCGTCGGCGCTGGTGTAGGTGAGTTCCTCGGCGATGCGCCCGGCGAAGGGCTCCCTGTCCTTGGCGATCTCGACGCCGTCGATGTCCTTCACCGGCACGGTGTCGCCCATGCCGCGGAAGAAGCGGGTGACGGCCTTGGAGCGCTTGCTGCCGATGTTGGCGTCGTCCGCGCCGGTGATCACCGTGGTCTGCTCGAACCCGGCGAACTGCGAGTAGCTGCGCGTCGACTTCTTGGTGAACTCGGCCTCGGCCAGCTTCCAGCCGGGGTTCTTGTACGTGTAGGCGGTGTTCGTGGAGAACTCGCCGTCGACGTTGGGGAGTTCCTCGATGGCGTCCACCACGTACTTGTGGAACCAGTCGATGTCCTCGACCTCGGGGTCGGGGTTCCAGAACGACGGGTAGCACAGGCGGGTGTTGGACTTCAGCGCCGCGGTGTCGGACTTGCCGGGCAGGTTGGTGCCGGTCGCGCAGTCGCCGGTGGGTGCCTTGTAGGTGACGACGGTCTCGCCGCCGTACTCGTTGATGACGCGGGCGATGCGCAGGCGGGAGAACCCGGGGGTCGGGTCGTTGGCCCGCACGACCCGGTTGGGCATGTCCTCGGCGTTGGACTCGAAGCGCACCGGGTTGAGGGAGACGCTGTCGTCGGTGGAGCCGTTGCGCGCGTAGCCGGTGCGCTGGACCGACTCCAGCCACAGCGCGGTGTTCGGGCCGGTCCTCAGCACCGGGAAGCTCTGCTTGAGCGCGTAGCGGTCGACCACCTGACGGGCGGTGGTGTCGGTGCGGCGCTGAGCCGAGGTCTGGATCTGCGTCAGCCGCTTGCGGGACCAGAACGACGGTCCGGCGTTCCAGCACTTGCGGGTGTAGGTGGCGGTGACCTTCTTGCAGTTCAGGTCGGCCGGAGTGTCGTACCAGATGCGGTACTTGCCCGGATCCTTGTCCTCGAAGTTGGCGTCGGCGCAGGTCAGCGGGGCTTCGTCGAAGCAGCGTTCGGCGACGGTGAAACCGACCCGGGCCGGGGCGGTGTCGGTGAAGAGCTTGTCCTTGCGCTGGCCGTAGTAGATGTGGTCGAGCCAGCCGCCGCGGTCGTAGACGACCGGCGCCTTGAAGTTGAAGTTGCGGGCGTAGTAGTTCTGCTCCTTCTTCCACCACAGGGACATGGCATTGCCGTGGACGTCCTCGACGTAGTCGAGGTTCCACCGCCAGCCCTGGGTGCACCAGGAGCCGGGCCAGTCGCCGGCCTTGTAGCAGGGCTCGCCCGAGTGGTTGCCGTACACCGGGACGGTCAGAACGGAGTCGGTGACGGGCTGGCCGTCGGTCCAGCCGGGCAGGCGGTTCAGGCCGAAGTGGTAGCGGGTGCCGTCGCGGGTGGTGACGACCCAGTACTCGCCGTCCTTGGCGCCGTTGGCGGTCTGCGGGTCCTTGACCTGCTCGACCCGGGCCCCGTCGCCGTTGGCGGTGAACCACTTGCCCTTCGCGGCGTCCCACACCAGTTCGGTGGTGGTGCCGCCGAGCGACAGGGTGGCGTTGTTCGAGCCCCAGCACAGGTCCGCGGTGCGGTGTGTGGCGTTGTTCGAACCGGCCTTCTTGGAGTCCTGGCGGCAGTTGGCGTACGTGCGGGTGATCGAGCCCGGGTTGTAGTCCCAGCCGTCACCGATCCAGGAGGCCTGGTTGTTCGTCGCCGAGGTGCGTCCGTCGACGGACTGCGAGGAGTAGTTCAGCGCGATCTTCGGCATGAGGCCGCCGGCGGTCTCGGGGACCTGGACGGCGTAGGAGTAGGTGAACGCTCCGGAGGAGGAGCCGGCCGCCCAGGAGCCCGACGACAGCAGCGGCGTCGCCGTGAAGTCGCCCGAGGACGAGGATCCGGTGTCCATCGCGCCGATCACCTGCGGGCCCGAGGCGTCCACGGCCGGCAGGACGCTGCTGCCGGTGGTGAAGGAGGCGGTGCGGGCCGAGGCGCCCGACGCCTGCGTCCCCGTGCCGGTGGTGTCCCCGCCGAGGAGGCTGGAGATCGGCACCGAGCCGGTGAGGATCTTGCGGGTGCGGGCCTTCTCGGCCGCCTGCGACGTGGTGGGCGCCTTGTCCGCCGGCACCTCCGTCACCGTGCTGGGCAGTTCCTGGGCGTGCGGGTCCGGCTTGCCGGACATGGTCATCGTTCCGCCGTCGGCGGCACAGTCGCCGCTGTCGGGGGCGTTCATGACGCAGTCCGGCAGCAGGACCAGGCCGAACCGGTCGGCTGCCTGCGGGCCGTAGAGGTCGGCGAAGCTCGTGGTGTCGACGGCCAGGGTGACCTGCGCGGTCGGATCGGCGTCCGCCGGCGGCGTGACCTGCATGATCAGGCCGGAGACGCCGGTGTCCTGGGAGGTGCTCGGCGCGGCCAGCTCGACCTGCCAGTCACCGTCGATGGTGGTGGGATCCGTGCCGTCGGGCACGCCCACCGCCACCGGGAGGCCGTTGGACACCGGAACCGTCGTGCCCGGCTCGGTGGTCGCGTCCAGCGTCGCCTTTCCCGTGCTCTGCGACCACGGCGTCACCGACTTCGGCTCGTACGGGTCGACCGGCACCTCGGGCGCGGTGGTGAGGTTCTTCTCGGCCTCCGCGTCCTTGCCGACCGTTGTGGGGTCGGGCAGGTCGGGGAGCTTGACCTCTTCACGGGTCATGCCGGGACCGGGAACCGCCCAGGCCTCGGCGCCCAGGCTGGTCATCGTCAGGGCCGAGGACAGCAACAGGACGATCGCCATGCGGCTCTGCCGCCGGCGCCGCCGTTCCGACTCCGTCGTGGCCAGGCGTCCCCGCCCCAGCCACGACAGCGGACCTTGAACACGCATACGCGTCGTCGACTCCCACCCCAGGCAATGAAAACAACACAGGTCGTTCGCACCCTCTGTCATGACCTCCACAGGCTTCAAGATCGGCGGAGGGGGTGGGAGCGCTTCGCTGTGAACTGCCTCACGGATGTTTTTCTGACAGTTCGCCAGATCATTTACAGAACAGGAGGTACTGCCAACAGGGGCCTTCATCGCCACAGAGCAGGCGATCAAAAGGGACAGGTCTGACACGCACAAGGTCCACCCATGACTTCACCAAGCGTGCATCACGGCTTTATAAATTCTTCATACGTGGACGGTCTGTGTAAATCGTGTGATCGTGTGCGCGCCCATGTCTTGATTCCGCCTGGCCCACACGGGAGTAGACCGCCGACGTGTCCGCGCCGCCTCGCCTCCTCAGTCCGTTCGTGCGCACCCGCACCCGGCTGACACTCACGCTCGGCCTGATCGTGGCCGCCCTGACCACCGCCCTCCTGCCCTGGTGGCACCCTGACGATCCGTCGACGCCCCGGGCCGGACGGGCGACCGACGCTCGGCCGGCGGCCACCGGCCCGCGCGACGAGGCCGCCGCCATGGCCGAGGCCCGCCGCACCGGAAAGGAGGTGGCCGTCGACACGGCGACCACCGCCACGTCGCTGACCTGGGCACGGCCGGACGGCCAACTGCACTCGCGGATCAGCGCACTTCCCGTGCGGGCGAAGAACGCACAGGGCAAGTGGGCGCCGGTCGACAACCGCCTGCGCCGCACCGAGGACGCCAGCGACGGCCTCGGCGTCCGCCCGGCCAACCCCGTGACGCCGGTGCGCTTCTCCAGCGGCACCCCCGGCACGGACGCCCGCGCCGACCGCTCCTACCGCCGCGGTCCCCTGACGGACGGTCCGGCGGCGGACGAGACGGCGCTGGCCGAACTGGACGTCGCCGGCCACACCGTCACCTACACCTGGCCGGGCCCGCTGCCCGAGCCGGTGCTCGACGGCCCGCGCGCCCTCTACCCCGAGGTGCTGCCGGGTGTCGACCTGCTCCTGGTCGCCCGCGAGGAGGGCGGCTTCGGCCAGCTGCTGATCGTCAAGACCGAGGAGGCGGCGCGGAGCGAGGCCCTGGCGACCGTGTCCTACGGGCTGCACTCGAAGACGGCTGTGTTCCGGCACGACGAGGACGCCTGGCGCGTCCTCGTGCTCGACCCGGCCGGCCAGGAGATCGGCTCGATCCCCACACCCTTCGCCTGGGACTCCAGCGGCCGTGACCCCGAATCCCCCGACACCGGCTCCACGCCGAGAACCTCCGTCGCCACCTCCGCCGACGTGCTGGAGCTGTCCGGCCTGAGCGGTATCGAGCCGGGCGCGCAAAGCGCCCCGATGCCGATGCGGGTGACCGGCGACCGCACGGGCACCGCACGGCTCGACCTGGACGTCGCGCACACGGGTCTACTCGCCCGCGACGACGTCACCTACCCGCTGTTCCTCGACCCGACCGCCATCACCGGCTGGTCGGCGTGGACGGTGGCGTACAAGCCGTACCCCAACACCAGCTTCTGGGACGGCACCAACTTCAACTCGGGCACCTCCGACGCGCGCGTCGGCCACGAGAGCGACAGCGGCGGCACGGCCCGCTCCTTCTGGCGAATGAACTTCAGCAGCAGCCTTGAGGGCGCGCAGGTCTCCGACGCGACCTTCAGGGTGCTCAACAACCATTCCTGGTCCTGCTCGGCCCGTGACATCCAGATCTGGCTCACGGGAGGCATCTCGACGGGCACGACCTGGAACAGCCAGCCGAGTTGGGCCACGTGGCTTCAGACGAAGTCCTTCGCCCACGGCTGGTCCTCCAGCTCCTGCCCCGACGACTACGAGGCGTTCAAGGTGACCTCCGCCGCTCAGAAGGGCGCGGTCAACGGCTGGTCCAACATCACCTTCGGTATGCGGGCCGCCAACGAGACCGACACCCAGACGTGGCGCAAGTTCCGGGCGACCTCGGCAACCCTGGATGTCGTCTTCAACCGGGCGCCCAGCGTACCGTTCGGCGTCAAGAGCACGCCGGGCGGAAACTGCAACACCGCGACGGGCGGAACGACCGTCGGCAAGACCAACCTGGTTCTGTCGGCTCAGTCCAGCGACCCCGATGGAAACCTCGCCAGCCTGGTCTTCCGGTTCTGGAAGGCGGGTGGCACAGCGACGACCTACCCGGCCACGACCAACTCCAACGGCTCCGCCAGCACAACCATCCCCGTCACCCTCGAGGACGAGGCGACCTACTACTGGGACGTCCGCGCGAAGGACCAGGAAGGCGTCTACTCGGGCTACTACCCGGGCGGCGGCAAGGAGTGCACCCTCACCATCGACGGCTCCGCGCCGCCCACGCCCACGATCACCAGCGACGACTTCCCCCGCGCCAGCGACGACGGAGACGTCTGGGCGACACGCAAGTTCGGTGAGACAGGTGCTGTCACGTTCACCTCCACCGGTGCCACGAGGTTCGAGTACGCCATCGAGGGCCTGAGCTGGACGAGCAAGGACGCCGCAGACACCGTCACCATCGGCGATCTGAAACCGGTGCATGCGGGCCCCAACTGGCTCAACGTGTACGCCTACGACGCAGTCGGCAACCAGAGCGCCCGCGCTGACTACCTCTTCTACGTTCCGCCGCGCGACAACGCCGACAGCCCCGGTGACACAGGCGGCGACGCCATGCCCGACCTGCTGACCGTCAGTTCCAGCGGAGACCTCGTCAACTGCACGGGAACGCCGGGTGGCGACCTGTACTCCTGCCTGGCCGGCTCATACGCCGTCGACGGCGGCGTCACCAAGCTGAACCCGGCTGGCCACTGGTACGACGCCGCCACCGGCAAGGCCGCGCTGATCACGCACTTCGACGACGCCTACCCGGGTGACGGGGCCACCGACCTGTTCGCCGTCACCCCCGACGGCAGGTTCTGGCTCTATCGCGGTGACGGCTACGGCAGCTTCGACATCGACCAGCGGCTGGAGGTCCGGCTGCCCTCGAACTCCCCGGAACCCTCGACCTGGGACCAGATCAAGGCCGTCGGCGACATCACCGGCGACAAACTGCCCGACCTGGTACTGCGGGCCGGCACCGCCTTCTGGACGCTGTCCGGCTACAGCGGCGCCACCTTCCAATCGGCCACGTTGATGAACGGCGACGACTGGGCGCACCGCGACATCGTCAACGTCGCCGACATCAACGGCGACAGTACGCCGGACCTGCTGTGGCGGGACCTGGACACCGGGAAGATGTACGTCCGTCACGGCAAGCCCGGTTCCACGAGCGGCAGCGTCGACCTCGGCTCCTTGAAGGACGGCGCCAGTTCCCTCAACGGGGACGTGGTCTACGGCTCCGGCTGGACCGCGAGCTATGTCACCGCAGCCGTCGGGATTCCCGATGTCAACGGGGACGGCATCCCGGACATGTGGGCCCGCTTCGGCAACGACGGCAAGATGCGCGTCTACTATCCGTCCCGGACCAACACGAACGGCCCCGTGAAGATCGTCCTGTCGGTGGACTGGAGCACCGTCAAGGCCTTCGGCTGACAACCGGCGACGGACGACGGCGGCGGCCCGGTCCCTTCGGGGACCGGGCCGCCGACTGCACCGCTCCCGGCCCCCGTCAGGCCTTGCGCGCCACCGCCGCGTAGACGCTGACGTCGGTGTCCGTGACATCGTTGATGTCGTGGTACCTGATCCGGTCGACGAGGTCGAGGGAGTCCAGGTACTCGGGCGACGGGGCCTTCAAGACCGGGGCGGCACCGTCGGGACGCCAGTGGTGCACGGGCACGACACCGGGCTCCACGGGGCTCAGCCCGTTCTCCGTGAAGAAGCGTTCCACCTTGTTCTTGGACCGCAGCACGAACGACAGTCCGCGCTCCTGGAAGGACTTGACGATCCGGGCGGTGTGCGGCGTGAGGTCGTCTGCGAGGTGGCTGAGCACCAGCCAGCTGCCCGGAGCCAGTGCCTCCAGCAGCTCCCCGACCACGTCGTACGCCGCCTCGTCGGGGATGAAGTGCAGGACCGCCAGCAGGCACAGGGCGACCGGCTGGTCGAAGTCGAGGGTCCCCGCCGCCCGTTCGAGGATGGCGGACACCTCCCGCAGATCCGCGTCGACGTAGTCGGTCCGGCCCTCGGGTCCACTGGTGAGCAGGGCGCGGGCGTGCGCGAGCACGATCGGGTCGTTGTCGACGTACACCACCCGCGACTGCGGGGCGATCTGCTGGGCGATCTGGTGCACGTTGTTCTGCGTCGGCAGCCCGGCCCCGATGTCCAGGAACTGCCGCACCCCTTCCCGGGCGACGAGCCCGGTCACCGCGCGCCGCAGGAAGTCGCGGTTGTGCCGTGCCGTCAGGAAGGCCCGCGGCTGGTGCTCCAGGGCGGCAGCGGCGGCGGCCCGGTCGACGGGATAGTGGTCCTTGCCGCCGAGGAAGATGTCGTAGACCCGGGCGGGGTGCGCCTTGCTGGTGTCGATCCTCCTGCGCAGCTCGGCGGGGTCTTGGCCGAGGGCATCACCGGGCATGGACGTCTCCTTCAACACACAACCAACTCTGCGGCCAACAACCTATCCCGCCAGGGGACTTGCCGCCGACCGCACCGCACGCCGGCCGCGTCCGACGGCGTCCCGGAGCATCGCGGCGCCCTCTTGCGCCACAGGGCAGCCACGCCTCGTCCGGCGCCCCGCCCCTGCGCCGGCTCGGCCCCGGAAGGCGTCACCACGTCCCGCGGACGTCCCGGACCCCGTCCCGCACCGTGCGCATCGCCGCAGGTCAGGGCGTTGGACCGGGCGCCGGTGTCCCGACTTCGCCGATGGGGGTGGCCCGGCCCGGCCGCGGGCGCCCAGGCTGGGCGGCACACACGTAGACCCCACGCCGGAAGGCCCCCATGCCCGCACACCACCGCGCCCGGCTGCTGCTCGCGGCGCTGACCGCACTCGCCGCCCTCGCCCTCGCCGGATGCCACAACGGCGAGGGCCTGCGCGACGAGGGCCCGTCGCACTCCCTGGAGCAGCCGTGCACCGGGCGGACTCAGCCCAGCTTCTGCGCGACCTCGGTGGCCCAGTAGGTGAGGATGTTCCGCGCGCCGGCCCGCTTGATGCCGAGGAGGGCTTCCAGGATCGCCCGGTCGCGGTCGACCCAGCCCTTCTCGGCGGCGGCCTCGATCATGGCGTACTCACCGGAGATCTGGTACGCGGCGACGGGGACGTCCACGGCGTCGGCGACACGGGCCAGGATGTCGAGGTAGGGACCGGCCGGCTTGACCATGACCATGTCCGCGCCCTCCTCCAGGTCCAGGGCGAGCTCCCGCATCGACTCGCGCCAGTTGGCGGGGTCCTGCTGGTAGGTCTTCCGGTCGCCCTTGAGCGAGGAGGCGACGGCCTCCCGGAAGGGCCCGTAGAAGGCGGAGGAGTACTTGGCGGTGTAGGCGAGGATCGCGACGTCCTCGCGCCCGATCCGGTCCAGCGCGTCGCGGATGACCCCGATCTGGCCGTCCATCATGCCGCTGGGGCCGACGACATGGGCGCCCGCGTCGGCCTGGACCTGGGCCATCTCGGCGTACCGCTCCAGGGTGGCGTCGTTGTCGACCCGGCCCTGCTCGTCGAGCACCCCGCAGTGGCCGTGGTCGGTGGTCTCGTCCAGGCACAGGTCGGACATGACGAGGAGGTCGTCGCCCACCTCGGCCCGCACGTCGCGCAGGGCGACCTGGAGGATCCCGTCCGGGTCGGTGCCCGGGGTGCCCGCCGCGTCCTTCTTGGCCTCCTCCGGAACACCGAAGAGCATGATCCCGGAGATGCCCGCCGCCACGGCCTCCGCGGCGGCCTTCTTCAGGCTGTCGCGGGTGTGCTGCACGACCCCGGGCATCGACGCGATCGGCACCGGCTCGGCGACGCCCTCCCGCACGAACGCGGGCAGGATCAGGTCGGCGGGGTGCAACCGGGTCTCGGCGACCATGCGGCGCAGGGCGGGGGTGGTGCGCAGCCGGCGGGGACGCGTACCGGGGAAGGCTCCGTACTTCGTCATGCCACCTACGCTACGCCCGGCGCGGCGGCGCCCATGCCGACGGCCTGTCGGTGCGGCAGGGCCGTCCGGACCCGGCGGGCGCCCGGACCCGAGCGGGCCCGTCCTGGAACAGGGACCCCCTCCGCCCCGCCCCCGCACACGCCCCGGCGCCCTCGCACCGCGGCCGCCCGCCGCCGCCCGGCCCACCCTGGCCGCCGGCGCCGCGGCGGCCCGCGGCGGCCCGATCACCGGCGGGCGGGCGAGCGGTGACTGCCCGAGGACCGGTGGCGGCCCGCGGCGCCCGCCCGTCTCACGCCACGCGTAGCGCACCGTCCGCGTGTGCCGGTCCGGGAGAACGGCAGTCGCGGCAGCGGCTGCCGGGCTCCGGGGCGCGGAAGGCGCGTTCACAGCCGTCGCAGGTCCGGAAGGGATCGGGGCGGCGACGCTTGCCGGTCTCGGTGTCCTTGGGCGCGTTCGGTGGGTTCGCCGGGAGGGGCACCGGCAGCAGCTCGCCGAGCCGGTGGGCGAGCACACCGGCCGCGTGCCGCATGTCCACGGGGAGATCGGTGGTCAGGACGCGGTGGACCACGGCATCCGTCGCACCTCCGGCGAACCAGGCGACGACGGCGGGAGCGAGCCGGTCGACCTGCCGCCGCGAGAGGGTGAGGCGGCCGTCGGTGCGGCGCAGGCCCGCCAGGAGGGCGACGGCCCTGTCGTGGTGCCGGTCGCGGGCGACGGGCGCGTCGCCGCGCGCCTCCGGCGCCTCTGGCCGGTCCACGGGGCCCGGCGGCGCGGGAGGGACGGCCGCCTCCTCGCCGGCTGCCTCTTCGCCAGCCGCATCGTCCGCCGGCAGGGGAGAGGGCCCCCGGTACCCCTGGGGCCTGTCCCGGGCCGCTTCTTTGGCCACGGTTCCACGAGCGGCGTCGGTGACGCGGGCCTGACGGGCCGGGAGTACCTCGGAGGCACCGGAGGCCGGCTCGGGCAGGGCACGCCCGGCGGCGGCCCCGGTGGGGATGTGGTGCGCGTAGGTCCGCGTGCGCAGGCGGCCCGACTCGGTACGCTCGCGCACCCGCTCCAGGTAGCCGCACGCCTCCAGCTCGCGCAGCGCGAACGCGATCCGGTCCCGCCCCTCGGGGAAGCGGTCGGCGAGGCTGCGGATGTCGACCGGGGCGCCCTCGGGCAGCGACAGGATGTGCGTGGCCAGCCCGATGGCGGTCAGGGACAGCTCACGGTGCTGGGCGAGGTGGTTGCCCACGACGGTGTAGCGGCAGGACTGGTACGTGCGTACGTGGATGACACCGGAGTGGGTGGTCGTCCGCCGAACGTCTCGTTGCGGACGCGCGGCAGCGATAGGCTTCTGCTCAGCCATGGGGAAGGCTCTTCTTCCTCGTTGGTCAGGCCCTCGCACTGGGATTGCAGTCCCGGCGGGGGCCGATGCATGTGTGGGCTTGTGGAGTTGTCGATGCCGGCGGCTTGGCCGTCTCGGGGCGAGACTGCACGCCCGGACCACCCGAGCGCCAGCCGCGCCGAGCTGTTTCACCCGGCCGGGTGACCTGCGCGAGGTGTGGTCGGCTGGTTGGTTCTTCCCCGGGGTTCTTTGGTCTTTTGCCGCCCGCAGCCCCGGCTCTCTCCCCACCGGAGCACGCGTTTCCCGGCGCCGGTGCACGAGCACCCGGCCGGGGGGGGGGCATCCGCGGCGGTCGTCGAGGCCGACGAGATCGTCGGTCGGCGCGGGACCCGGCGTCTCCCACCCCGTCCTGCACGGCACCGGCCCGCACCGCACGCCCCAGCGGTCCGGGACGCAAGGCCGGCACACCGGAGGACGGAGGGTGAGGATTCACTCATTCGCGTCACTCAGTGTGTCCGAGCATGCATAACCTGTGAAATGCGGCGGCCCGTGCGGTCGGTGGCTGTCCGTGCGGCGACCGATTCCATCCGGGCTGTACGGGCTGTACGGGCTGTACGGGGACGCGTGGGACCTGTTGGACCGGAAAGGGTGCGGCGAGAGGGCGGCTGACGTGAGCGACTGGGACGCGGGACTGGAGGACGCCGAAGCCGGGGCCGTGATGCGGACCGTCGTGCGGCAGCTGAAGCTGTGGCGGGAGGGAGCGGGCCTCACCCAGGCCCAGTTCGGGGCGGCCATCGGCTACGGGGAGGACCTGGTCTCCGCCGTGGAGCGGGGGCGGCGCATTCCGCGGCCGGAGTACCTGGACGCGGCGGACGAGGTCCTGGGTGCGGGCGGCCGGATCGCGGCCATGAAGCGGGACGTGGCGGAGGTCCGGTACCCGAAGAAGGTACGGGACCTGAAGAAGCTGGAGGCGGACGCGGTCGAGTTGTGCGCCTACAACAACTCAGTGGTTCATGGGTTGTTACAGACGGAGGAGTACGCACGGGCGGTGTACTCCGGCAGCAGGCCCCCCTTCCTGGAGGACCAGCTTGAGCAGCGCGTGGCTGCCCGCATGTCCCGCCAGGGCATCGTGAGCGAGGAGGCCGGGCGTCCTCTGTTCAGTTTTGTGCAGTGCGAGTCGACACTGCGCCGCCCTGTTGGGGGCAAGATGGTGATGCGTGCACAACTCGAACGACTGTTGGAGGTTGGTCGTTTCCGCAACGTGGATCTGCAAGTGCTCCCGCTGAGCCGTGAGGAGAACTCCGGCCTTGGTGGTTCGTTCAGGCTTCTCAGGCTCAAGGATGGAACGTCGGTGGGACATGCCGAGGTCCAGGAGATCAGCCGCGTGATCGCCGACCCCAAGCACGTACAGGTGCTGGACATGCGCTATGGAATCATCCGAGCCCAGGCTCTCCCGCCGCGAGAGTCGATGGCCTTCATCGAGAATGTGCTGGGAGAGACATGACACTCAAGCCCTTCGGCGGAGCCGGCTCCGACTCGGAGTGGACAAAGAGCAGCTACAGCACAGCCGAAGGACCCGACTGCGTCGAGGTCGCCGCCGCCCCCGGAACCGTCCTCGTCCGCGACTCCAAGAACCCCCACGGCCCCCGCCTCGCCCTCGACCCCACCGCCTGGGCGACCTTCGTGCCGTACGCCTCCGGGCGCTGACGCACGAGGACACCCCGCGCGAAAGCCCCGCCGTCTCCCGTGAAGAGGACGGCGGGGCGTGGAGAACCGGTTCGGCTGACCGCTGCGCGACAACGGCGGGCTGCGGCTACGACGTCGTGCGCCGTCTGCGCGCCCCCGGGCGCCGCTCACTCGGCCGGGTCACCGGGTCACCGGCCTCCAGCGCCGCGGCGCGCCGCCGCCGGCCGAAGTCGCCGAGCGCCTCCGCCAGTTTGTGCACCGACGGCTCGGGAGCCATGACGTCCACCCGAAGGCCGTGCTCCTCGGCGGTCTTGGCGGTCGCCGGGCCGATGCACGCGATCACGGTCACGTTGTGCGGCTTGCCCGCGATGCCGACCAGGTTGCGGACGGTGGAGGACGACGTGAACAGCACCGCGTCGAAACCGCCGCCCTTGATCGCCTCCCGGGTCTCGGCCGGCGGCGGCGAGGCGCGCACGGTCCGGTAGGCGGTGACGTCGTCGACCTCCCAGCCGAGCTCGATGAGCCCGGCGACCAGGGTCTCGGTGGCGATGTCGGCCCGGGGCAGGAAGACGCGGTCGATCGGATCGAAGACCGGGTCGTACGGCGGCCAGTCCTCCAGCAGGCCGGCGGCGGACTGCTCGCCGCTCGGCACCAGGTCCGGCTTCACGCCGAAGGCGATCAGCGCCTTGGCGGTCTGCTCGCCGACCGCGGCGACCTTGATGCCGGCGAAGGCGCGGGCGTCGAGGCCGTACTCCTCGAACTTCTCGCGGACGGCCTTGACGGCGTTCACCGAGGTGAACGCGATCCACTCGTAGCGGCCCGTCACCAGGCCCTTGACGGCGCGCTCCATCTGCTGGGGCGTGCGCGGCGGCTCGACGGCGATCGTGGGCACCTCGTGCGGCACGGCGCCGTAGGACCGCAGCTGGTCGGAGAGCGACGCCGCCTGCTCCTTCGTCCGCGGCACGAGGACCTTCCAGCCGAACAGCGGCTTGGACTCGAACCACGCCAGCTGGTCGCGCTGGGCCGGGGCGCTGCGCTCGCCGACCACGGCTATCACCGGCCGGCCGCCCTCGGGCGAGGGCAGCACCTTGGCCTGCTTCAGGGTCTGCGCGATCGTGCCGAGCGTCGCCGACCAGGTCCGCTGCCGGGTCGTCGTACCGGCGACGGTGACGGTCATCGGGGTGTCGGGCTTGCGGCCCGCCGAGACCAGCTCGCCGGCCGCGACGGCCACGGAGTCCAGCGTCGTGGACACGACCACCGTGCCGTCGGAGGCGCCGACCTCGGTCCAGCAGCGGTCGGACGCGGTACGCGCGTCGACGAACCGGACGTCCGTGCCCTCGGCGTCCCGCAGCGGGACACCCGCGTAGGCGGGCACGCCGACCGCGGCCGCGACGCCGGGGACGACCTCGAAGGGCACACCGGCCTTGGCGCACGCCAGCATCTCCTCGGCGGCGTACGCGTCGAGTCCGGGATCGCCGGACACGGCACGCACGACCCGCCTGCCGCCCCGCGCGGCCTCCATGACAAGATGTGCCGCATCCCGCTCCGCGGGTACCCCAGCGGTTGTTGACGCGCCGTCAACAACCGTCGGCCGAGGCGCGCCCGCGCCCGGAACGGCATCCGGCGAGGCGTCCCCGTCCGTGCGGACGAGGGACACACTCTGCCGGGCGTGCTTCCGAACGACGTCGAGCACCTCGTGCTCGGCGACAAGGACGTCGGCGCTCGCCAGCGCCTCCACGGCGCGCAGAGTCAGCAGTCCCGGATCCCCGGGTCCGGCACCCAGGAAGGTGACGTGCCCGTGTTCGAGGCCGGCGGGAAGGGTGGTGGGGCTCAAAGTGCTCGCTCCCCCATCAGACCGGCCGCGCCCTGGGCGAGCATCTCGGCGGCGAGTTCGCGGCCGAGTGCCACAGCCCCGTCGTGCGTCTCGGGCACGGGACCGGTGGTGGACAGCTGCACCAGCGCGGTGCCGTCGGTCGTGCCGACGACGCCCCGCAGGCGCATTTCCTTGACAATCTGCCCGTCGGCCTGGGGGTCCCGCCGCTCGAACGGAGCCGAGAGCGGGGGAAGGTCGGCCAGCGCGCCCACGGGCGCACTGCAACCGGCCTCCAGGGCGGCGAGCAGTGACCGCTCGGCGGTCACGGCGGCCCGGGTGAGCGGGTCGTCGAGTTCCGCGAGCGCGGCGACGAGAGCAGCGTCCTGGGCGGTGTTCCCGGCCCTGCACTCGATCGCCAGTGCCCCCTGGCCGGGGGCGGGCAGAACCGTGTCGACCGACAGGAAGTCGGTCACCTCGTCGATGCGGCCGATGCGGGACATGCCGGCCGCGGCCAGCACCACCGCGTCCAGCTCGCCGTCCCGCACGTATCCGATGCGGGTGTCGACGTTGCCGCGGATCGGGACCGTCTCGATGTCCAGCCCGTGGCTGCGCGCGTACGCGTTCAGCTGCGCCATGCGGCGCGGTGAGCCGGTGCCTATGCGCGCCCCGCGCGGCAGGTCCGTGAACTTCAGCGCGTCACGCGCCACGATCACGTCCCGCGGGTCCTCACGCACCGGGACGGCGGCCAGGGCCAGTTCCTCGGGCTGCGCGGTGGGCAGGTCCTTGAGCGAATGAACCGCGAAGTCGACCTCGCCCCTGACCAGCGCGTCACGCAGCGCCGTGACGAACACGCCGGTGCCGCCGATCTGCGCCAGATGCGCGCGGGAGACGTCACCGTAGGTGGTGATCTCGACGAGTTCGACGGGCCGCCCGGTCACCCGGCTGACGGCCTCCGCCATCTGCCCGGACTGGGCCATGGCGAGCTTGCTGCGCCTGGTCCCGAGCCTCAAAGCCTTGTCACTCATGCCGGCCCTCGGTTCTGCTTCTCGTCGGTGCTGTCCTCGGCCCGGGAGACGGCGGCGACCGTCTCGGGGTCGAGGTCGAACAGGGTGCGCAGGGCGTCCGCGTACCCGGCACCGCCGGGTTCGGACGCCAACTGCTTGACCCGCACGGTCGGCGCGTGCAGCAGCTTGTCGACGACACGCCGGACGGTCTGGACGATCTCCGAGCGGTGCTTGTCGTCGAGGCCGGGCAGGCGGCCCTCCAGGCGCGCGATCTCGCCGGCCACGACATCGGCGGCCATGGTGCGCAGGGCGACGACCGTGGGCGTGATGTGCGCGGCCCGCTGGGCGGCGCCGAACGCGGCGACCTCGTCGGAGACGATCCGGCGGACCTGGTCGACGTCGGCGGCCATGGGGGCGTCGGCGGAGGCCTCGGCGAGGGACTCGATGTCGACCAGGCGCACCCCGGCCAGCCGGTGTGCGGCGGCGTCGATGTCGCGCGGCATCGCCAGGTCGAGGAGGAAGAGGACCGGCTCGGGCCGTGCGGCACCGGCAGCCGGCTCGGGGCGGCGCCGCTCGGGGATCCGGCCGACCGTCGCCACGGTCGCGGCGAGCGCACCGATCAGCTCCGCGTCGGCCTCGGCGTTGCGCCGGGCGTCCTCGCGGCGCTGGACGACGGTGCCCTTGTCGACCCAGGCGGCGTGCTGCTCCAGCGTCGCCGCGTCCATGCCGGCCACGGCGGCGTCACCGAACACGGAGAAACCCGCCTGGACGGCGGTCGGGTCCAGCGGACAGCCCTCCTCGGTGCCGACGGAGGTGGGCGGCAGCGCCCGCGCGCCGGTCCGCTCGCCCGTCGCGGGGTCCCCGGCCGGAGCGGTGGGGGCGCCCGCGCGGCCGTCGACCGCGGTGGCGACGGCCTCCGCCGTCAGGACCAGTCCGGTCGCCCCGGTGCAGGAGACGGCTACGTCGGCACGTGTCAGCTCGGCCGGCACCGATTCCATCGGTACCGCGCGGGCCACCACGTCCGTGCCGTGGGCGTCGGTGAGTATCCGGGCGAGCCGCTCGGCGCGCTCGAAGGTGCGGTTGGCGACGACGACCTCCGCGACGCCGGCGCGGGCGAGCGTCGCCGCGGCGAGCGACGACATCGATCCGGCCCCGATGATCAACGCCCGCTTGCCGGCCGTCCAGGTCCGGACGTCGGTGCCCCGGGAGAACTGCTCCAGGCCGAAGGTGACCAGCGACTGCCCGGCCCGGTCGATGCCGGTCTCGGAGTGGGCCCGCTTGCCGACCCGGAGCGCCTGCTGGAACAGGTCGTTCGTCAACCGCCCGGCGGTGTGCAGGTCCTGCGCGCGGGCCAGGGAGTCCTTGATCTGGCCGAGGATCTGCCCCTCGCCGACGACCATGGAGTCCAGTCCGCAGGCCACCGAGAACAGGTGGTGGACGGCCCGGTCCTCGTAGTGCACGTACAGGTAGGGCGTGAGTTCGTCGAGGCCGACCCCGCTGTGCCGGGCGAGCAGTGTGGACAGCTCGGCCACACCGGCGTGGAACTTGTCCACGTCGGCGTACAGCTCGATGCGGTTGCAGGTGGCGAGCACCGCGGCCTCGGCGGCCGGCTCGGCGGCGACCGTGTCCTGGAGCAGCTTGGTCTGCGCGTCCGCACCGAGCGAAGCCCGCTCCAGCACGCTGACCGGGGCGCTGCGGTGGCTCAGTCCCACGACGAGGAGACTCATGCCGGCATCACGGCGGGGACGTCCCCGTCGGGCCCCTGGTCGGTGGCGTCGCCGTGGGTGGCGGCGGCCGGAACGGCGGTGTCGGCTGCCTCCTCGCCGGCCTTGCGCTGCTCGTGGAAGGCGAGGATCTGCAGCTCGATGGAGAGGTCGACCTTGCGCACGTCGACCCCCTCGGGGACGTTCAGCACGGTCGGCGCGAAGTTCAGGATGGAGGTGACCCCGGCGGCGACCAGCCGGTCGCACACCTGCTGGGCGGCCCCGGCGGGCGTCGCGATGACGCCGATGGAGACGCCGTTGTCCTGGATGATCTTCTCCAGGTCGTCGGTGTGCTGCACCGGGATCCCGGCGACGGGCTTGCCGGCCAGGGCCGGGTCGGCGTCGATGAGCGCCGCGACGCGGAAGCCACGGGAGGCGAAGCCGCCGTAGTTGGCGAGGGCCGCGCCGAGGTTGCCGATACCGACGATGACAACCGGCCAGTCCTGGGTGAGGCCCAGTTCGCGGGAGATCTGGTAGACGAGATACTCGACGTCGTACCCCACACCGCGCGTCCCGTAGGAACCGAGGTACGAGAAGTCCTTGCGCAGCTTCGCGGAATTGACCCCGGCCGCCGCGGCGAGTTCCTCGGAGGAGACCGTGGGGACCGAGCGCTCCGAGAGCGCGGTCAGGGCGCGGAGGTACAGCGGAAGCCTGGCGACGGTGGCCTCGGGAATCCCTCGGCTACGGGTCGCCGGTCGGTGAGTTCGGCCAGTTGCCACGGTGCTCCTGCGGGTAGAGCTGGGCTGCGGGCGGCCATACGTCCCCGGACCGCCCCGTCGACAGCAGGCTATGTCTTTGTGAACGCGTGCACAAAGATGGTGTCCGATTTGCCCGCCCAACGTGACCGGGCTCACGCATCCCCGGCACGCCGATATGGAACCGCCGTGCGGGTGCCGTCGTTGCTCTGCTGAAGGGGGCAAAGCCGCACACACTCCTTACCGCATCCCGCCCCCGAGACCACAACGCCGTCGATCCTAAGCGACTTTCCAGCCAGTTTGGACTAGTCGGTCAGTGCCCTGCGAAGCCGCTCCTCGTTCACACGCCAGAAGGTGTGCTGCTCGCCGTCGACCAGTACGACGGGAATCTGCTCCCAGTACTGGTCGTGGAGCTGCCGATCCTCGGTGATGTCCTTCTGCTCCCAGGGCACGCCGAGCTCGCCGCACACCTTCTCGATCACGAGCTGTGCGTCATCACACAAATGGCACCCGGGCTTGCGGACGAGGGTGACGAGACGGTCACTCGGGGCCATCGGGGCCTTGCGACGGAAGAAGGGACTCATGTCGGCCATTCTCGCGCGGCGGCGCAAGGTCGGAACCCACCCCGGAACCAGCTCCCTTAACGATGCGGTCGCGGAGAGTTCACACCCCGCGAACCTCTCGGCGCCGGAAGCACCGAACAAACTGGCTATGCTCACGGGCATGGCCGCTCTAGGATGGCTCACTCCCCGTAGGCGCTCCGCCACGGCGCGGAGCGTGTTGGCAGGCGAGGCCTCGGCCGAGGCCGCCCGCAAGTCCTCGCAGGACGCCACCCAGGACGTCCCGGCGGACACCCTGCCGGAAGAGGAACCGGAATTCCCCGTCTCCGGCGATGACAGGGCCGCCGCGTTCTTCGACCTCGACAACACCGTGATGCAGGGTGCCGCCCTCTTCCACTTCGGCCGGGGCCTGTACAAGCGGAAGTTCTTCGAGACGCGCGACCTGGCCCGGTTCGCCTGGCAGCAGGCCTGGTTCAGGCTGGCCGGCGTCGAGGACCCCGAGCACATGCAGGAGGCCCGGGACTCCGCCCTCTCGATCGTCAAGGGCCACCGCGTGTCGGAGCTGAAGTCGATCGGCGAGGAGATCTACGACGAGTACATGGCCGAGCGCATCTGGCCCGGCACCCGCGCCCTGGCGCAGGCCCACCTGGACGCGGGACAGAAGGTCTGGCTGGTCACGGCGGCACCGGTGGAGATCGCCCAGGTCATCGCCCGCCGCCTGGGCCTGACCGGCGCCCTGGGCACGGTGGCCGAGTCGGTCGGCGGCGTCTACACGGGCAAGCTGGTCGGCGAGCCCCTGCACGGGCCCGCCAAGGCGGAGGCGGTGCGCGCCCTGGCGGTGGCGGAGGGCCTGGACCTCGGCCGCTGCGCGGCGTACAGCGACAGCCACAACGACATCCCGATGCTCTCCCTGGTCGGGCACCCCTACGCCATCAACCCCGACACCAAGCTGCGCAAGCACGCCCGGCGGCTGGACTGGCGCCTGCGCGACTACCGCACGGGCCGCAAGGCGGCCAAGGTCGGCATCCCCGCGGCGGCGGGTGTCGGCGCGGTGGCCGGCGGTACGGCGGCGGCGATCGCCCTGCACCGCAGGCGCCGCTAGGGCAGCGGCCCCCGCCGCCCCGCCCGGTCGTGCGGCGTCCCGGTCGTGCGGCGCCGCGCCCGGATTCGCCCCGAGCGACGGACCGCCCCGAACGCCGTGGCGGGCCCGCGCGCCCGGTGGCGCCGGACCGATCCGGCCCGACCGGCGGGGGCCGTTGCCCCGGCGGCGCCCCTCCGCCCCGCTGCGTCCGGACCCGGTGCCGGGTGCGCACCCGGCACCCGGCACCCGGGGAGAAGTCCACAGCCGGTGCGGCGTCCGGTGCACCGGGGAGAGTGTCGTCGCGCCCGCCCCGGCCGCCGCAGGGCCGCCGTCGTGCCGGCCACGCCGCACCCGCCGACCGGACCCGCCACTCATATCCCGTCATCGGCGCTCACACCTGGCCAATCCAGGGGACGTACCCCGCAGAACCCCTGCCCAGTCCCCTCCCCCGCACCTGGCCACAAGACGCCCCGCATCCACCCGAAACCCGAAGAGAATCGATCAGCAAACGCTCACTCTGCGGCACCCGATCGAGCGTCAATCGGATACAGAAGCGACGCAATCGATGATTTGAGCAACTCGGTGTAGCAGTGCCTGCACGAAGCGTTATTCTCCTCAGACGCAAACCGGTACCCCTCCGTCGCCACGACGGGTGAAAGGTCCCGCACTGCACGTGATGGAAGCTCTGCCTCTGGGAGTCCCGTGTACCCACACGTCGGGGTTGACGCCTCGGGCCTGGCTACGCTGCGCGCAACGGTCGCGACAGTGCACAACATGATGCGCGGCCTGGTCCCCACCGCGTACGCCGTGCCCGCCTTCGCCTCCGCCACCCCCGTAGGCCCGTGCTACGCACTCGCCGACGGCGGCGCCGCGGTCGGCAGACGGAGCCGTTCGGCGAACAACGGCAACGGCGCGACCACCGCCCGCCGCCCGGCCGCCGACAGTGACAGCGCCCGCATGATGGACCTCGTCGAGCGCGCCCAGGCCGGGGAGGCCGACGCGTTCGGCCGTCTCTACGACCAGTACAGCGACACCGTGTACCGCTACATCTACTACCGGGTGGGCGGCAAGGCGACCGCAGAGGACCTCACCAGTGAGACCTTTCTGCGGGCCCTGCGCCGGATCGGCACCTTCACCTGGCAGGGGCGGGACTTCGGGGCGTGGCTCGTCACGATCGCCCGCAACCTCGTCGCCGACCACTTCAAGTCGAGCCGCTTCCGGCTGGAGGTCACCACCGGCGAGATGCTCGACGCCAACGAGGTCGAACGCTCGCCCGAGGAATCGGTCCTGGAGTCCCTCTCCAACGCCGCCCTGCTCGACGCCGTACGCCGGCTCAACCCCCAGCAGCAGGAGTGCGTGACACTCCGGTTCCTCCAAGGCCTCTCCGTCGCGGAGACCGCCCGCGTCATGGGCAAGAACGAGGGCGCGATCAAGACCCTCCAGTACCGCGCCGTGCGCACCCTCGCCCGGCTCCTGCCGGACGACGCCCGCTGATCGCCCCACCCAGGCCCGCACCTTCGGCGACCCCCAACTCACTTTCCGTAAAAGTTCGTTGACTTCCCCATCCGATCATCCTCCGTCCGTAACCCAAGTGCCGCGCCGCTCGTTGTGCGGGATACAGGCTCCCTGTGGTCACGTCCGGGCCAACCCTGATCACTCGAACGAGTGGAGGTGGTCGTGGGCGTGCAACCCTCAGGCCCCCTGGGGAGTCGACCGTCATGACGAGAGGAGGTGCCGCCAGTGATCGCGAACGTATCGGCGCACCGGCGGGCGAACGCCTTCGCCCTGGCCCTGGAGGAGCAGAGCGACCGGGGCTCGGCGGCCGAGCAGTCCGAAGGATCGGCACCGGCCGCAGCCGCTGCGGAACAGACCGAGCAGGGCCTACTGCTGGCCCTTGCCACCGGTCTCGGCGAGCTGCCCAAGCCGGAGCTCGACCCCGAGGTCAAGGTCGTCCAGCGGGCCCAGCTCGTGGCCGCGTTCGAGGCCATGCTGCAGGAGGGCGCGGGAGGCGAGGCGACAGACCCTTCGGTGCCCGAGCAGCGTTCCCCTCGGGCCCGGGGCACACACCGGGCGACCCCGCTGGGGAGGTTCCGCCCGCGTTCGCGGCTCGCCAAGGGCCTCACCGCGGGCGGGCTGAGTGTCGGAGTCGCCGCGGGCGCCTTCGGCGGAGTCGCCGCCGCGAGTTCCGACGCCCTGCCCGGTGACTCGCTCTACGGCCTCAAGCGCGGCATCGAGGACTTCAAGCTCAACTACCTGTCCGACAACGACGACGAACGCGGCCGGAGCTACCTGGACCAGGCCTCCACCCGGCTCAGCGAGGCCCGGCGGCTGATGGAACGCGGTCGCAGCGGCCGCCTCGACCACGAGTCCCTCGGCGAGATCCGCCGCGCCCTGTCCGGCGTGCAACACGACGCCGCCGAGGGCCACCGCCTGCTGCACGAGGCCTACGAGCGCGACCCCGACTCGCTGGGCCCCATCCAGGCACTGTCCGCCTTCTCGCGCTCGCACCGCGACGCCTGGGGCGCCCTGGCCCAGCGACTGCCCGTGCAGCTCGGGGACGTCAGTCAGCAGGTGTCGTCGGTCTTCGACGCCATAGACGACGAGGTGGCCCCGCTCCAGTCCATGCTCCCGCAGCCCCCCGCACAGAGCGGCGGCGCGAGCAGCCGGCAGTCCCCGGGCACCCCGGGCACCGGTTCCTCCGGCACCGGGCACGCGGCGGCGCCCAGTGCCGGCAGCGGCTCCCCCACCACCGCCGGCCAGTCCGGCAGCGGCAGCCCGAGCGCGTCCCCCGACGGCTCCGACGGCCAGAGCGACGGCCTGCTCGGCGGCAGCACCGGCGGCCTGCTCGACCCGCCGCCGGACACCGGCACCACGGAGCCGTCGTCCGGCTCGCCCACCCCCGCACCGGACGTCACGCTCCCGCCGCTGCTGCCCGGCCTGCTGCCCGGCCTGGGCATCGACAGCGACGACGCCCCCTAGCGCCGTGACCCGGCCCGGTACGGCGACGGGGCGCCCCTCCCGCGGGAGGGGCGCCCCGTCGCCGTACCGGGCCGCTGTGGGTGCCGTGGGCGGCAGCGCGCCGAAGCGCTAGAAGAACACCGACCGCCGCTGCACGAGCAGCTTGTACAGCGTGTGCTGGATCTGCTCGCGGACCTGGTCGGTCAGGTTGAACATCAGCATCGGGTCCTCGGCCGCCTCCGGCGGATAGCCGTCCGTCGGGATCGGCTCACCGAACTGGATCGTCCACTTCGTCGGCAGCGGAACCGCCCCGAGCGGTCCCAGCCACGGGAAGGTCGGCGTCAGCGGGAAGTACGGGAACCCCAGCAACCGGGCCAGCGTCTTGGCGTTGCCGATCAGCGGGTAGATCTCCTCCGCACCGACGACCGAGCAGGGGATGATCGGAGCACCCTGCCGCAGCGCCGTGGACACGAACCCGCCGCGACCGAACCGCTGGAGCTTGTAGCGCTCGCTGAACGGCTTCCCGATGCCCTTGAACCCCTCCGGCATCACCCCGACCAGCTCGCCCTGCGCCAGCAGCCGCTCGGCGTCCTCCGCGCAGGCCAGCGTGTGGCCGAGCTTGCGGGCCAGCTCGTTGACGACCGGCAGGACGAACACCAGGTCGGCGGCGAGGAGCCGCAGGTGCCGGCCCGCCGGATGGTGGTCGTGCACGGCGACCTGCATCATCAGGCCGTCCAGCGGCAGCGTCCCGGAGTGGTTGGAGACGATCAGCGCCCCGCCCTCGGCCGGGATGTTCTCGATGCCCTTCACATCGACCCGGAAGTACTTCTCGTACACCGGGCGCAGCAGGGACATCAGGACCTGGTCGGTGAGCTCCTCGTCGTAGCCGAAGTCGTCGACCTCGTAGTCCCCGGTCAGGCGGCGGCGCAGGAACGACAGTCCACCGGCGATGCGCCGCTCCAGGCCCGTGCCGGAGGGCGCCGTCTGCTCAGCAGGCTCAGGGGTCGCAGGGGTCACAGGGCCATCATCCTGCGCGGCGTCCCTGCCGGGCAGGGCCTGGACGTCACCCGTCGCCCGCGACTCACGCACCTGGCGCACGTCCCGGACCGGAACGTGCTCGCCACTCTTGCGCCGGCCTCCCGGGCCCCTGCGCCGCTGCGGGCGCTGCACGGCGCTCCCGCGGGACCGGTCGTCGTCGAACGGAATGACCTTGGCGTCCGCCATCGTTGATGCGCTCCTCAGTTGGCGCTCTGCGTCGGGGGCTTGCCGCCGCCCGCGACGGGCAGCGCGGCGATCCGGTCGACGGCCCCCGCAAGGGCCTCGGGGGGCAGGAGACCCGGCCCCCGGCTGAGCACGAAGTCCGCGAACGTTTCTGCCGTCGTGTACTTCGGCTTGAATCCCAGCGTCTCGCGCATCTGCGTGGTGTCCACGACCCGGCCGTGGGTGAGCAGCCGGATCTGTTCGGGAGAGAAGTCCGTCATCCCCAGCGTACGCACCAGGGAGCCCGCCCACGTCACGGCGGGCAGCAGCAAGGGGACGGTGGGTCGGCCCAGCCGGCGGGAGCACTGGGAGAGCAGCAGGACGCCGTCGCCGGCGATGTTGAAGGTGCCGCTGTTGAGCGTGCCCCGCTCCGGCTCGTGGGAGGCGACGCGCAGCACCTCGATCACGTCGTCCTCGTGGGCGAACTGCAGCCGCGGGTCGTAGCCGAACACGGTCGGCAGGACCGGCAGCGAGAAGTACGAGGCGAGTGGGGTGTCGACGCTGGGGCCGAGGATGTTGGCGAAGCGCAGCACGCACACCGCGACGTCCGGCCGTCGCCGGGCGAAGCCGCGGACGTAGCCCTCGGCCTCGACGGTGTCCTTGGCGAAGCCGCCGCTGGGCAGCGACTTGGGCGGGGTCGTCTCGGTGAACACGGCCGGATCGCGGGGCGCGGAGCCGTACACGTTGGTGCTGGACTTCACGACCAGCCGCTTCACGGCCGGCGACTTCTGGCAGGCGCCGAGCAGCTGCATGGTGCCGATGACGTTGGTCTCCTTGACCGTGGCCCGGCTGCCGCTGCCCAGGGCGGTCGCGGTGATGTCCATGTGCACGACCGTGTCCGCGCCCGTCTCCGCGAGCACGCGGGCGATGGCGGACTGCCGGATGTCCGCCCGGACGAAGTCCGCGCCGCCCAGATGGTGCTCGGGCTGCACCGCGTCCACGGCGATCACCCGGTCCACCTGCGGGTCACGCTGGATACGCCGGACGAAACGGCCTCCCAGCGGACGGGCCGCCCCGGTCACGAGCACGATCTTTCCCAAGATCAGCGCCTTCCTTCTCGACCTCGTACCTAGCCCGCGTTCCCCCGTGCCGCCAACTTAGCGGGTCGGTGTTGCACTGTGATGACCACCCGATGCATGAAGTGACGAGAAACAGCCGGGAGGAGGACACGCGATACGGCTGTGGCCCCCCACCGGATGCGGTGGGGGGCCACAGGACAGACGCGGCACGCTCGTGCGTCGTCGCCTACTTCTTGTTGCGACGCTGGACGCGCGTGCGCTTGAGCAGCTTGCGGTGCTTCTTCTTGGCCATCCGCTTGCGCCGCTTCTTGATAACAGAGCCCACGACTACCCTCGCTCACTTCTCATCACTCGGTGTTTGGGCGCCATGGGCCCACACGACCTACGAGGGGCTAGCCTACCCGTCCGAGCGCCGAGGTCGTAATCGAGGGACTTCGGGGAGACCGGAAGTGCCCTGTTCTGATCGTCGGGACCACGGCCGAAGCCGTCGTTCCCGCCGCTCAGCGGCCTCCCCGAGGCAGCCGTCACGCCGTGTCCACCCCCACATAACTCTCGCGGAGGTACTCGTGAACCGCGTTCTCGGGGACGCGGAAGGACCGCCCCACCCGGATCGCGGGCAGATGACCGCTGTGCACCAAGCGGTACACGGTCATCTTCGACACTCGCATCACCGAGGCGACCTCCGCCACGGTAAGGAACTGAACCTCGCTCAGAGGCCTCTGGTCTGCAGCCATGACACACCTGAACCTTCCGCACTCGACGGCCACCGGCTTCCCCTTCCGGTGACTCTTCGTCGTTGCGTGCTCACTCCCCAGACTAGGGGCGGGTGATGCGAGTGGGGAAGAGGTGCACCCATCGGCGGCCTACTGTGACAGACACGCTTGATTGAGTACGTAGCGGGTCAGCGGCAGGTAGTAATCAGCCCGCACGGCATCATCAAGGGGAACGGCGACGGACACGACCCCCTCGGCCTCCCCCACAAAGAGCGCGGGGTCATCCGTATCGGCCAGCCCAATGGCCTCAAACCCCAGCTGACCTGCCCCGCAGACCCATCCGTGATCCCCGACGACGAGGTCGGGCAGCACCCCGCCGGCCTCGGCCGCACCGACCAGGGCCGTCCGGACGGGCAGCGGTGAGTGCGAGTGCGCGCCGGTCGCACAACCGGGGCGCTGCGGCCCGGGTTCCCGTAGCAGCGCGACTCCCCGTACGTAGTCGAGGTTGTACGTGCGTAGGCCGAACCGGGTCGTTATGTCGACACAGCGACCCTGCGCCGGGGTGAGGACCGTACATCCCGCCGCCGACAGACCGTCTGCGAGCGCGGCGTAGAAACCCAAGAGCCGGTGCGGGTGACCGGTGCCGATCAGGACCGAGGCACCGCCCCGGGCCGCGACGGCCAGCCGCCCGGCGAAGGCGTCGAGGGCAGCCAGGGTCCGCTCGGGGTCAATCACATCATGACCCGAAGCGAAGCGGGGATCGGCCGAAACCCCGCATTTCTCGGCCATCAACCCGATCAGATCCCGCACACTCCACGCACACTGCGGATCGATACCCATCAGGGCCCGGGGGTCACGGGCCGCGAACAGCCGATAGCTCCGCAGACTCGTCTCCCGCGACGTGGCCACGACCCCGGCGATCCGGGACGCGAGAAGGTGGGCCCGCAAGGCCCGCACGCTCAGCACGCCGCTCGACACGCCAGCGATGCTGGCGCACCCCGCACCCGCGAACGGCCGGAACCGGGAAAACACCCCACGGTCGGCGTAACGGTTTTCCGCGCCGCCGTGACGTCACCCCCCTCCCCTCCAGGCGCCCGCGGGCGTCAGCGCCCCGTCCCCGCGTCCGCAGGGCGCCGATGCCGTACGGGGACGGCCGGCCCCCTCAGGCCAGCAGCCCCCGCAGCGGAAACACCGCACGCCGCGTCGCGAGCACCGCCTGGTCCAACCGGTCGGCGGGGTCGTACCCCGACTCCCAGTCGGCCCACGCCACCGGCCACCGGCCGTCCGTCATCCGCCCGGGCGCCAACTGCCGGGTCCGCGCGAAGACCGCCTGCCTCCAGGAATCCGGTGTCACCGTCTCCGGCTCGATCGGCCGCCCCGCGGCGATCCCCACCAGATGCGTCCACGACCGCGGCACGACGTCCACCACGGCGTATCCCCCGCCGCCCAGCGCCACCCAGCGCCCGTCGGCGTACCGGTGCGCCAGGTCGTGGCACGCCGCGTGCACCGCCCGCTGCGCGTCCAGCGACACCGCCAGATGAGCCAGCGGGTCCTCGAAGTGCGTGTCGGCGCCGTGCTGGGACACCAGCACCTGCGGCCGGAAGTCGGCCAGCAGCTCAGGGACCACCGCGTGGAACGCCCGCAGCCACCCCGCGTCCCCGGTGCCGGCGGGCAGCGCCACGTTCGCCGCCGACCCCTCCGCGGCGTCCGCCCCCGTCTCCTCCGGCCATCCGGTCTGCGGGAACAACGTCCGCGGATGTTCGTGCAGCGAGACCGTCAGCACCCGCGGATCGTCCCAGAACGCCGCCTGCACCCCGTCGCCGTGGTGCACGTCCACGTCGACGTACGCCACCCGTTCCGCCCCCAGCTCCAGCAGCCGCGCGATCGCCAGCGCGGCGTCGTTGTAGATGCAGAACCCGGACGCCGCCGCCGGCATGGCGTGGTGCAGCCCGCCCGCGAAGTTCACCGCGTGCAGCACCTCCCCGCGCCACACGGCCTCCGCAGCCCCCACCGACTGCCCGGCGATCAGCGCCGAGACCTCGTGCATCCCGGCGAAGGCGGGATCGTCCATCGTCCCCAGCCCGTACCCCTGGTCGGCCGCCCCCGGGTCCTCGGACGCCGCCCTCACGGCCGCGATGTAGTCCTCCCGGTGGACGAGCCGCAGCGTCGACTCACCGGCCGGCTTCGCCGCCACCACGTCCACGTCCCGGTCCAGCCCGAAGGCGTCCACCAGCCGTTTCGTCAGGGCCAGCCGGACCGGATCCATCGGATGGTCCGGACCGAAGTCATAGCCCGTCACTGCCTCGTCCCACATCAGCTGTGCGCCGCCGCTCATGCCCGCCACCGTATCGGTCCGGCCGAGCGGCGAACGACCGGGCGTAGGCGAGCGTCACCAGCACCAACGTCATCGGCACGAGCATCGCCCAGCGGTAGTTCCACAGGTCCCCGAGGACACCCACCAGCGGCGAACCCACCAGGAAGCCGACATAGTTGAAGACGTTGAGCCGTGCGACCGCCGCGTCCGACGCCCCCGGGAACAGCCGCCCGGCCGCCGCGAAGGTCTGGGGCACGATCACGCACAGCCCCAGCCCCAGCAGGGTGAAACCGAGCATCCCGACCCACGCCCCCGGCGCCCCGGCCACCACCGCGAACCCGGCAGCCGCCACCAGCGCCCCCACCCGGACGACCGTCACCGCCCCGAACCGCCGCACCCCGAAGTCCCCGATGGCCCGCCCCAGCAGCGTGGTCACCATGTACACGTTGAACGGCACCGTCGCCAGCTGCTCACTGCCGCCCAGCACGTCCTGAAGGTACTTCGCGCTCCAGTTGGAGACCGTCGAGTCCCCGATGTACGCGAACGTCATCACCAGGCACAACGGCAGCAGCGCCCGGAAGACCAGCCCGCCGCCCGCGTCCGCGCCGCCCGCGTCCGGCACCGGGCCGCCTCCGGCGTTCCCGTCGACGTACCACCGGCTCCCCACCAGCGCCGCGGGCAGCAGCACCGCCACCACCGGCAGGTACGACACGAACAACGCCAGGTGCCAGTGCGCCCCCGCCCACGCCAGTGAGGCTCCCACGATGCCGCCCAGGCTGTACGCGGCGTGGAAACTGAGCATGATGCTGCGCCCGTACTGGCGCTGCAGACTCACCCCGAGCATGTTCATCGAGGCGTCCAGCGCCCCCACCGCCAGCCCGAACGCGGCCAGCGCCGCCGCCAGCTCCACCATCTCCCGCCCCGCCCCGACGCCCAGCAGCGCCAGCAGGACGATCGGCTGGGACCAGCGCAGCACCCGGCTGGGCGGGATCCGGCGGACCAGCCGTTCGGTCGTCACGCTGCCGATGCCGGCCAGGACCGGAACGGCGGCCAGGAACGCCGGCAGCAGCGCGTCGGAGACGCCGTACCGGTCCTGGATGGCCGGAATGCGTGTCACGAGCAGCGCGAACGCGACGCCCTGCGCACAGAAGCCGAACGCCAACGAGGTCCTACCGCGCCGCAGCACATCAGTCATGGCGGCGAGCGTAGGGCTCGGGGGTACTCGTGGGTAGATCCGGCCAAAGATGAATTTCCCTCAGCTCTGCCCGACGGAGGCGGTGTTACCCGGCGAGGGCGGACCTCGCCGCGAACACGTACCCGGCCGCCGCCTCGTCCCGCAGCAGCCGCTTCGTCGGCTCCACGGCCGGCCCGCCGCTCACCACGCACCCGGCCGCCGACCGCGGCCCCCGTGCCCCCGTGCGCCCCGGAGGCCTACGAAGTCACTCGCTTCCTCCGGCGAACGCCGGTCGGGCAGGCACTCGGCGACGCGGGCGGCCGCCTCGGCGATGCGGGGCGGCGTGTGCGCGGCGTACCCGGCGCCCGTCCGGACGTCAGCGTGACCATGGTCGGTCGGCCGGCGCCAGCTCGTCACGTGCGGGCCACACCGGGGCCGCAGACGGGCCGCGCGCCGAGCACGGCAGCGGCGTCAGAGCAGCAGGCCGGCCAACTCCCCCATGTCCGCGAAGAGTCGGCTGGCACCCGCGAGCTTCTCGGCCGCAGTCATGGCGGTGAACCCGTACACGTCCATTCCCGCCGCCACGCCCGCCTGCACCCCCAGCGGGGAGTCCTCGACGACCACGCACCGCTGCGGTGGGACCCCCATCCGCTCCGCGGCGTGCAGGAACAGGTCCGGGGCGGGCTTCCCCCGCCCCACGTCCTGCGCGCTGAAGACCCGCCCGTCCCCGAACCACCGGTCCAGCCCCGTCTTCCGATGCCCCACCCGGATCCGCTCATGGCTCCCGGACGAGGCCACGCAGTACGGCACACCGTCCGCAGCCAGCTTCTCCAGCACGCCCGTCACCCCGGCCACGGGCTCCAGCTCGTGTTCGAAGGCCGCGAAGACCCTCGTGTGGAAGACGTCGTCGAAGTCCTCCGGGAGGTGCTGTCCCGTCCGCTCCAGGACCAGTTCGTGGATCCGGTGCATCGCCGACCCCATGTAGTCCCGGACCGACTCCTCGTACGTCGTCGGATGCCCGACCTCGGTGAGGTAGCCGGCCAGCAGCCGGTTGGACAGGGGCTCGCTGTCGACTAGTACACCGTCGTTGTCGAAGATGACGAGGTCGTAGTACATGCCCCGAGCCTAAACGCAGAAAACCCCGCACCGAACCGGTGCGGGGTTTCCTCAAGAATTGTTCGGCGGCGTCCTACTCTCCCACAGGGTCCCCCCTGCAGTACCATCGGCGCTGTAAGGCTTAGCT
>NZ_JADWYM010000005.1 GCF_022414535.1 Streptomyces sp. MUM 2J | reverse complement strand
CCGCGACACCGACCGCCCCATCAACCTTCTCCTGACCGGATGACCAACGACTTTGCCGGGCCCCTGGGGTTGAGGTGACGGGACGGCGCTCCGCAGCCTTCCTGATGCCCTCGGAGGAGCTCGTGCACGTCAGCGGCGATCTGACAGTCGCTGGGCGGGGTGGCGCCGACCTTGCGGGTAAGGGGTGCTCGTGACCGATGAGACGTCCGCGATCTTGTCGCTCGAGTGACCAGGGGAGTGAGCGACGGCCAAGGTGTGTCGACCTCTCCGCTTCCGACCGATGGCGGCCATGGCGAGCGAGTGACGCCGAGGCTCGTCCTGGCTCTCGCGTCAGCCAGTGTGACGTCGACAAGGCTGGCTGGGCGACGGCGTGGCTGCGAAAGACTCTAGTGTGGCGAGGAGGTCGCCAGCAGTCGGTGTCGCGGCCGACGGGCTGTGGTGCCCGACCAAGACCAACGCGACGGCATTCATCGCAGTGGTCTCGGTGTGTTGCTGACCAGGGCGGCGGGAAACGGTCTCCATCAGTGTGGGAAACGATCTCCGTAGGCTCCTGCGTTACCGCTAAACAGTACGTTTCGTCGGTGCCCCACCAGCCGAAAGCCCCCAGGTCTCGGACCTGGGGGCTTTCGCGTGTTCAGAAGTGTGAGCGGAACCACGCGCCCGACTGCCGGTAGGGGCGCCGACGGTCCGGGTTTCGGGCGTGGATCTCCGGTGTCGCTCTCGCGGGCCGCGGGTGGCTTGTGAGGAAGCTCTCAAGGGCGGGTGACGCGACCCAGAGGGGCCAAGAGGCGGCCCCCGGGGCGGTTTTCGGCTAGGCAGGGGGTCCCGGGGTTCCGGCAACTGGCGGCAGGGGATCGGCCACGAAGGTCCCCAGACCGACCTCACCCCGTGTCCAGCCCTGTTCCCGTACGTACCGCATGGCCTTCGCCGCCGTCGCGTTCACGACGCCGAACTCCTGGGCGATCTCCAGCGTGGACGGCACGCGGCTTCCCGGTGGGTACACGCCGTCCTCGATGCGGCGGATGATCTCCGCTGCGATCTGCCGCCACAGTGGGCGCGTGCGATCAAGGTCCATGGTTTCAGCGTGGGTGACCGTGGCATTCTGCGCATTCGTGGTTATCTGCGGTTATCCGCGTTTAAGCTGAGCTTCGGACACAGAACGGCCCCGACGGGAAGCGGCTACTTCCTCGCCGGGAGCCTCTTCCTGCCCGCCCGAGGTACGCATCGGGCCGTCACGCCACCACCGCCCCTCACCTTCTCCCGGCCGTCCGCCCCCGCGCAGCGGCCGACACCGCCGCGTCCTCGTCCGGCGGACGTCGTCGTCGACGACGGGCAGCGCCTGGTCCGGCCCTACGTCGTCCTGTGGGAACGCGAGCGTGACGAACGCGACCGGCGGCGCCTCCGGCGCCAGCGGCACCGGGCGGCGGTTCCGGCCACCCCGGCCCGGAACCACGTCCCGTGGGAGGCCGCCGTATGAGCGCGTGGCCCCCTCGAAGCGTCGGCGTCGACCCGGCCACCGGCAAAGAGGCGTTCGTGGTGGCGCGGTCCGGCGGTTTCCTGGAGGCGCTCGCCGACGCGCACGCCCTGAGGTCCGCCGCCGCGCTGGCGGTGGTCGTCGGCGCCGTACTGGAGGCGGGGAAGGCGTCGGACGCCGAACTCGCCGCTCTCGTGGCACCGCTGCACTCGGCACTCGAAGAGTGCGTGGGCATCATGGCGGCGGACGGGGAGTGACGGTGCGGGGAGGTCCGGCCGGGTCACCGGGGGCGTTTCCGCGCGGTGTCCAGGAGGTGGCGTTCGGCCGCGGTGAGCGGCGGGCCGTGCAGTTGGGGGCGCAGTGGGCCGACGGCAGCGGCGAGGAGGACGCCGGGCCTGACGAGGGTGGAGGGCGGAGCCTGGAGGGTGAGGACGTCGGTCAGGGCCGTCGCGGCGCGGAACGATCCCGTCGCGGTGCGGGAGAGGCGGCTGACGTACCGGTGCAGGAGACGGTCGGCGGGACCCGGGCTCCTGCCCGTGGTGGTGGAGAAACGGATGTCCTGGCCCACGGCCAGGGCCCACGCGACCTCGACGGGGCGGGCGATGGCCCGCTGGGCGCGGCGTGCCAGTCCCGCGGACGGTCCGCCGGCCGGGCCGTTGCGGAGCAGGTCGCGCAGCGCGGCGGCGCCCTGCGCGGCCACCGACATGCCCTGCCCGTGGATCGGGTTGAAGGCCGCGACGGAATCGCCCAGCACCACCAGGCCCTCCGGCCAGGAGGCGAGGCGCTCGTAGTAGGAACGGCTGTTGGCCGTGCTGTGGGTGACGCTCACCCCGGTGAGCGGCTCGGCGTGGGCGAGGAGGTCGGCCACCACGGGGTGGCGCAGGGTGCGGGCGAACGGCTCGAAGGCGTCGGCGTCGCGGGTGGGCCGGCCGCCGGGGGCACCCATCAGGCTGACGTGCCAGCGGTCGTCCTCGATCGGCAGGATGCCCCCGGCGTTGCCGGGACGGGGCAGCCGGGGGTCGGCGTTCACGGCGACCATGGGCCAGTCCCGGGTGGGGACCGGGGCGCGGTAGATCCGGCTGGCGTAGACGAGCCCGGAGTCGATGCGGTCCTGCCGCAGGCCGCCGATGCCCAGCCGGGCGAGCCACCGCGGGGCGTGGGACGCCCGGCCGGAGGCGTCGATGACGAGGTCGGCCGTCAGCTCGGTCTCCCCCGGCCCGTCGCCGTGCAGGCGCACGCCGGTGACCTGCCGGCGGTCACCGAGCAGCCCGACGGCCCTGGTGCGGGGGCGCACGCGCACGCGCGGGTCCTTGAGCACCAGCTCCCGGACCACGTGGTCGGTCAGGTCCCTGCTGGCGGCGATCAGGTAGTGGGTGGACCGCCGCCAGCGGCGGTACCAGCCCTCGGGGGAGTGGATGACCGTGTTCGTGGTCATCGGGATGCGGTGCGCGCCCTCGGCCAGCAACTGGTCGAGGGCGCCGGGCAGGAGGCCGTCGATCGCCTCGGCGCCGCCGGACTGCAGCAGGTGCAGGTGCGCCGCCTGGGGTACGCCCACCCGCGGTCCAGGGCCTTCGGGCAGGTCGTGGGCCTCGATGATCTCGACGCCGCCGACGTGGTCCTTGACGGCGGCGGCGGCGAGCATCCCGGCGATGCTGCCTCCGACGACGACGGCACGTGCAGCGCTCCGGCCCGGGGTTTCCTTCATGGCCTGCTGCTTCCTGCGGGGGCACGGTCGTGCCGGTGGATGCCTTGGACAACGGGTGAGGCGAGCGCCCGGGAGACCGGGATCAGGTCCGGTGAGCGCCACGGCGAGGGGCGGGTGCGGTCCGGCAGCCGGCCCGGTGCGGCACGCTGCCGCTCCACCGCGGTGACGATCATGGTGGCGTCCGCGACGGCCGCGGCTCGGGTCTCGTCGTCGCCGGAGCGCAGGGCCGCCCGGTGGGCCGCGTCGCGCACCGCGGGGTCGCAGTAGGGCGTCAGCGCCAGGAGAGCGTCGTACAGGGCCGTCTTCCGGCTCGTCAGGAGCACGGTCGGCGGGGTGCGCCACCACGACAACAGCGTGCGGACGGCACCGGGGGCGGGCACGTGCTGCAGGAGGCCGCACAGTGGAGCCAGTTGCCGCAGCCGGCGCACGGCCCGCACGGTCTCCGCCACCCGCGGGCCGGCGAGCGGTAGCGCGAAGCCGATGGCTCCGAGGAAGGCGGACAGGGCGGCGAACCGGGGAGAGACCTGGTCGACCAGGACGTCCAGGTCGTGGCCGGACCATCGGGCGGCCACCGCGACGAGCCGGGCGATGTCGTACGACACGTGCATCAGGTAGGCCGAGACGAGCAGCCGCAGACCCGCGCGGAGCCATCCGCCGATCTGCCGTGACCAGCGCAGGCACAGCCAGATGTTGGCCGTCGCCGCGACACCGTGGGCGACGAGACAGGTGACGATCATCTCCCGGATGAAGGGCGTGTTGGCGTAGTAGGTGTCGAACAGCGTGATCTGTTCCACGGGCGTGCTGCCTGCCGCGAACAGCAGGAAGACGGCGAGGACCGCCAGACCGTAGAAGGCCGTGCACCAGCGTGCCAGGCGCCGGGTCTGCTCCGCGGGCGCCGGCCGCCAGTGGATGATCAGCACGAGGCTCGAACCGGAGTACGCGGTCAGCGTCGCGTACACCACGGGGGCGGAGAAGTTGGTGATCCCGGTCAGCCGGTTGAGCGCGACGATGGTGTCCGGGGCGGCGAGGAACATGATGCATCCGCCCGCGAAGAGGAGTCTGCAGGCCGCGCGCAGCAGTGCGTCGTGCGGTCGCTGGATCAGCGCGGGCACCTTCACCGCGCAGACCAGCAGCAGAGCCGCCCCGCTGCTGAAGTACATGAGACTGCCCGGCCCGGACGTCACCTTGCTGTTCTCCTCCTCGGGGCGGGCACGGGCGCGCTGCGGGGGCCGGGACCGGCGGATCAGATCCGGCGGATGCGGTGGACCATGGAGGCCTGGATGCGGCCGGCCAGGTCGTGCGCCTCGGTCAGGGGGCGGGTTTCGTGCAGCGCCCTCTGCACGTCGGTCGCGAACCGGAAGCCGAACCGTTCCGCGTCGCGTTCCTCGTCCGCCTCGCGGGTGGCGCCGCGCGCGGTGAACGGGAAGGCGGCGAACACGGATGTGGCGTGCCTCGGCTTCGTGGTCCTCGCCCGTGCCGACCCGGCTGTCTTCGCCGCCTTCGCTTCGGCCGGCCCGGTCTTCGGGGCACCCGGCGGTGCGGACCTCAAAGGGGCGGAACTCGGCCGGTCGGCCGGTGACGTCGGGGTCCGGGATCCGGCGGGCCCCGGGGCCCGGGGCCCGGGATCAGCGGGCCGGGCGTGCTCTTCTCGTCCGTCTTCCGCGGGCCCGCGTGCCCCGGTCGGCGGTGGACCCGCCTCCGGCGTGGTGACCGAGGCCACGACGTCCGCCAGAACGGCCGCCGTCCCGTCGCCCGCCGCGCGGGACGCGACGGGACCGTGGTGCGTGACGTCGCCGCAGTGGCCCTGGAACATGTGCCACGCCTCGTGGCCGATGATCACGAGTTGGTGCTCCGGCTCGGTGTTCTCCTCGTAGACGATGAGGTCGTGGTCGACGCGGTCCACCCAGAGCCCGCTCGCGGTCAGGGGAGGGAAGGCCGCTCCGCGCAGCCGGACCGGTCTGCCCCGCACCCGGCTGAGGGCCTCACCGAGCGCGGGGACGAGGTCCCCGCCGCCCGGGGGCAACGTCAGGTTCTCGACGAGCCGGGCGCTGAGGCGCCGCATCGCCCTCGCCTCTGCGGTCACTGGTCTGCCTCCCCGTCGTCGCGGTCCCGTGGTGCGTTCGGCGTCGCGTCGAGCCTGTCGAGTATCCCGACGACTCGAATCGAGCGCCGTTCACTCACGGTTCCTCGGCGGAAGGCATCGGGCCTCGCACTCCGGTGCACGCGCTAGCCCGTGCCGGCCACAGGGGATTCCACGAGGGATCCGACGCAGGCACGGAGCCGACACCCTACGCTCCGGGACTTTGTCAACTCAACGTGAATCAAGGGGTGTTGGCGAATGTCTGCCGGGTGCGGGCCGGCACCGAACAGGAATGGGCGCTTCACATCGGCCGAATCGCGCCGGTCGGCATCACCTGCCTTCGCCGGAGGGAAGGAACCGCGCGCATTCCGGACCGTCGTACCTGCAGTGACGGCCTTGCCGCTTTGCCGGTGCTCTCGGCGCGTGCGCGCAAACCCGGTGGCCGGGCGGGAGCCGGTCCGCGAGGGCGAGTTGTCCACAGGGTCTGACGCGTTTCCGCCGCCGGCGGTACGGTCGGCGCCAGTTGATGTTCGTCCTGGTGCGCGGGTGAGTGCGGGGGAGGCGGTCGGAATGACCGATACAGGTGTGACGGTGGACGGGTGCGACGCGCCCCCGGCCGAGCCACCGGAGTCGTCGGAGCCATCGGGCGCGGCAGGGTTGTCGGGGGCCCTGGGCCCCGCGGGGCTGCCGGGGACACCGGGCTCGACGGGGGCCGTGGTGCGGCGGCTGCCGCGGGTGCGCGGGTTCGCCGAGTGGCCCGGCACGGGTGCCGGGCCGGCCGGCTCGCCGAAGGCGCAGGGCAAGGCGCTGCGCCTTCGGGTGCCCCGTGCGGCGCACGCGGAGCTCGACCTCGACACCGGGCGCCCCGACGCGGTGAGCGCGGTCGAGGAGTCCAACCGGGGCCGCCTTCCCGAGCTGACGCCGATACGGGTGGGCCGGATGGCGGCCACGCCGTTCGCGTTCCTGCGCGGCTCCGCGGGCCTCATGGCGTACGACCTGGCCCGCACGCCGATGACCCGGATCCGCGCCCAGCTCTGCGGCGACGCCCACGCGGCCAACTTCGGCCTGTACGGCGATGCACGCGGCGGTCTGGTCATCGACCTCAACGACTTCGACGAGACGGTGTACGGCCCCTGGGAGTGGGACCTGAAGCGGCTCGCCGCCTCGCTGGTGCTCGCGGGCCGGGAGGCCGGCGCCGACGAGGACACCTGCCGTGCGGCGGCCTACGACGCGGTCGGCGCCTACCGGCACACCCTGCGGCTGCTGGCCAGGCTGCCGGTCCTGGACGCGTGGAACGCCATCGCCGACGAGGAACTCGTCTCCCACGCCGACGCCCACGACCTGATGGGCACGCTGCAGCGGGTCTCGGAGAAGGCGCGGGCCAACACCAGCGGCCGGTTCGCGGCGAAGTCCACCGAGCGGGCCGAGGACGGCGGGCGCCGTTTCGTCGACGCGCCGCCGGTGCTGCGCCGGGTGCCGGACCGGGAGGCCGCGGCCGTGGCGGCATCCCTGGAGGCCTACGTCGGAACGCTCCCGGAGGACCGGCTGCCGTTGCTGGCCCGGCACGCGGTGCACGACGTGGCCTTCCGCGTCGTCGGCACGGGCAGTGTGGGAACCCGCTCCTACGTCGTGCTGCTCCTGGACCACCGGGGCGAGCCGCTGGTGCTCCAGGTGAAGGAGGCGCGGCCCTCGGTGCTGGTGCCGCACCTCGCCGCCGCCGGTTTCGACGTTCCGGCCGCCGGCCACGAGGGGCGCCGGGTGGTGCTGGGCCAGAAGCACATCCAGGTCGTGAGTGACGTCCTGCTGGGCTGGACCACCGTCGACGGCCGCCCCTTCCAGGTCCGGCAGTTCCGCAACCGCAAGGGCAGCGTCGACCCGGCCGCGCTCGCCGCCGACCAGGTCGACGACTACGCCCGGATGACCGGTGCGCTGCTGGCCCGCGCCCACGCCCACAGCGCCGACCCACGCCTCCTCGCCGGCTACTGCGGCAAGAACGACGAGCTGGACGAGGCGGTGTCCGCCTTCGCCGTCGCCTATGCCGACCGCACCGAGGCCGACCACGCGGACCTGCTGGCCGCGGTCCGGTCGGGGCGGGTCGCCGCAGAGACGGGCGTGTAGGTCATGCATCCCCGGGCGCTGCGGTCACGCTGCTGCCCGCCACGGTGCAGCGGCCCCGTCCGCCGGTGTGGATCGGCGGATTCCGGCCGCGCCGCCCGCCCGTGCGGCGGGCGGCGCGGTGCCGCTCTTCGGGCCGCGGCGCTCGGGGTGGTCCGGGGGGCGGTACCGATCAGCCGGCGGCAGGGACTCGGCGGCGACCGGTTCGGGAAGCGGGGACACCGTTCGCCGGGTCGGGTCGCCCGCCGGGTGCCTGCCGGGCATCGGAGTGGGTGCCGCGCCGGGTGCTCGCCGGGTGCCGGGGCGGGTGCCGTTTGGGCGCCGGGCCGTCGTGCCCCGGCCGTGGCCGGGGTGCAGCGCTAGGCTGTTCGGATGACGACCCCGGACAGTGAGCAGCCGCGGCCCGAAGAGCGGCTGGAGCGGGCCGTGCGCGCCGCCGAGCAGGCGCTCATCGAGTACGAGATCGCGGTGGAGACCTTCCGCGTGGAGGTGGAGAACTTCTCCCGGTTGCACCACCAGCGGCTCGGCCCGATGTACGCCCGCCTGGAGGAGCTGGACGCCCAGATCGCCGAGGCCAGGGCCGCTCGCACCGGGGACCCCGAGGACCGGCGCCAGGCCGAGGAACTGCGCGCCCGGCTGCTGCCGATGCCGGAGGCCGAGGAACTGTTCCACGGCTGGATGGACGGCCACGGGCTCTTCCCGGAGGCGGCGGCGATGCTCACCGAGCAGCCGGTACAGCCCCCGCAGCGGGTCCGTCCCAGCGAGGAGGCCCGTCGGCTCTACCGGGAACTGGCCCGCAAGGCCCACCCCGACCTGGCCCAGCAGGAGGAGGAGCGCAGGCGGCGCGAGGAGTTCATCACCCGCGTGAACGCCGCCTACGCCCGCGGTGACGAGACCGAGCTGCGGGAGCTGGCCGAGGAGTGGGCCGCCGGACCGGCACCGAAGGAGGCCGGCCCGAGCCGCGCCGAGGAGCTGTACGCCCGCCTGGAGTGGCTGGCCGGGCGCAAGGAGATGCTCACCGCCCTCCAGCGTGAACTGGAGGGCAGCGCGATCGGGTCCCTGCTGCGGCTCGCCCCGGACGACCCCGACCGCCTGCTGGAGGAGATCGCCGAGAAACTGCTGGGCGACGTCTCCGCGCGGGAGGACGAGCTGAGCACGCTGGCCGGGCAGCCGTAGGCGTCGTCGCCGCGGGCGCGTCCGGTAGCGTCGGCGGCATGGTTTTCGGAGCTGGTGTGCCCACGGTCGGTATCGACGACCTCAAGGACGACGACTTCCTGCTCGACGTCCGTGAGCAGGACGAGTGGCAGGCAGGCCACGCCAGGGGGGCGCTGCACATCCCCGTCAGCGAGTTCGTGGCACGGTACGGCGAGCTGACCGAGGCGGCTCCGCAGGACGGGCGGGTCCATGTGATCTGCCGTTCCGGCGGCCGGTCCGCGCAGGTCACGATGTACCTGGTGCAGCAGGGCGTCGATGCGGTGAACGTGGACGGCGGCATGCAGGTCTGGCAGGCGGCGGGCCGGCCGGTGGTGACCGACGAGGGGCAGCCCGGTCACGTCCTGTAGGGAGCCGGCTCGGGGCTCACGCCCCGGATGGGGTCCGGGCTCCCTCCTCCCTCACGAGGGCGGCTCCGGTCCCGCCCCTCTGTGTCCCCCGCCCCTCCTCACCGCCTTCCTCTCCGCGTCGTCCGCCGCCGGCGGGTGGCGAGCGGCTGCCGGCCCGGCGGTGACGGGGCCCGCCCCACCGGTGACCGGCCCGTTCGACTCGGGGCGGGGCCCGCGCGGAACGCCGTCGTAAGGTGGCTCCGGTCCGACCGGGGCTGTGCCGGACACGCGAGGCTGAGTACCGTTCCGTGCGCGAGCGCCGGGCGGCGGCTCGGCGGGCGGCCGGACGGTGGGCGCGGGACGAGACCGGAATCGGGGAACGGGGCGGAATGGACGCGTACGGCGGACACCACACGCAGGACGGCGGAACGGACGTCCCGCACCCGGGACCGGACGACGCCGTACCGACGCGGGCGGCCACCGACGTGACCGACGTGACCGCCGGACCCGCTGCCCCCGCTCCACCCGGGGCACCGGAGCCGGGGACGTCCCCGGCTGCGCCGCGGACCGGCGTCGCGGCGCTCTCGTTGCCCTACCGGATCGGTGCCGCCGCCGCGATCGCGGTGGTGGCGATCGCGGTGTGCCTGCACCTGGGCGTGGTGTTCCTGCACGTCGCCCCGTCGAACACGGTCACCAAGCGGCACGGCGACGCGATAGACGACTGGATCTACCCGGAGTTCGAGCAGAACTGGAAGCTGTTCGCGCCCAATCCGCTCCAGCAGAACATCGCCGTGGAGGTGCGCGCCCAGGTGCGCACGTCCGGCGGTGACGTCCGCACCACGGGCTGGTACGACCTGTCCGCCCAGGACGGCCGCGCCATCGAGGGCAACCTGCTGCCCAGCCACACCCAGCAGAACGAACTGCGCCGTGCCTTCGACTACTTCACCGCCACGCACAACTCCGACAACCGGGCGGTGAGCCCGCGCGGCACGCTCTCCGAGTCGTACCTGCGGCGCGTGGCGGTGATGCGGTTGCGGCGCGAGGGCGCGCCCGGTGAGGGCGGCGCCGTGGAACGGGTCCAGGTCCGCTCCCGCACCACCAACGTCCGCCCGCCCTCCTGGAGCCGCGAGCAGGTGTCGCTGAAGCCGGTGTACCGGGTGATGCCCTGGTGGGTCGTTCCCGCGGACGAGACCGGCGGAGGCGTGCGATGAACCGGTTCTCCTTGCAGCTCTCCAAGGCCGTCGCCCGGGTCACCGAGGCAGCCCGTGCCCCCTACCAGTCGGCCGCCGTCCGCGTCGGTTTCGCGGCGACGTGGCTGCTGTTCCTGCTGCGCGAGTACCCGCACCGGGAGGAGCTGTACGGTCCCGACAGCCCGTGGGGCTGGGACCTCGCCCGGCAACTGCTCGGCATGAACCACGCCTTCACCACGCTCATGTGGTCGGACAGCCGGCTCTGGTTCGAGGTGGTCTACGCGCTCGCGGTGGTCTCCGCCGCGTCACTGGCGCTGGGCTGGCGCACCCGTACGGCTTCGGTGCTGTTCATGGTGGGCGTGCTGTCGCTGCAGAACCGCAGTGTCTTCATGGGCGACGGTGGCGACAACGTGCTGCATCTGATGTCGCTGTACCTCGTCTTCACGCGCTGCGGCCAGGTGTGGTCGCTGGACGCCCGCCGGGCGCGGCGCGCGCAGCGGGCCCGTGCGCACGGCGAGCACGTCGTGGACCGGGCCGGGCCCGTTCTGTGGGCCGCGTTCGGGGCGGTGCTGGTCGCGGCCACGGCGCTGGGAAGGTTCGACTGGGAGGAACCGCTGGTTCCCGCTCTTCTGTGGGGCGTGTGGGCGGCGCAGGCGCTGTGGTGGCTCACCGGCCGGTCCGGCCGCACCGCCGAGCCGCGGGTCCTGCTCGACGTGATCGGCAACATCCTGCACAACGCCGCACTGGTGGTGATCATGGCGGAGGCCTGCCTGATCTACGCGACGGCGGGCTGGTACAAGATCCAGGGTTCGCGCTGGCAGGACGGCACGGCCGCGTACTACCCGCTGCACCTGGACTACTTCTCGCCGTGGCCGGCGCTCGGCGGGCTGCTGGCGGCGAGCGGCACCATGGTGCTGCTGGTGACGTACGGCACGGTCATCGTGCAGGTCGCGTTCCCGTTCACCCTGTTCAACCGGCGGGTGAAGAACGTTCTGCTGGCGCTGATGATGACCGAGCACGCCGTGATCGCCGTCGTCCTGGGCCTGCCGTTCTTCTCCCTGGCGATGATCGCGGCGGACGCCGTCTTCCTGCCGACGTCCTTCCTGCACCGCGTGGGAGGGTGGGCGGCACGTGCCCGGGGACGCCTGTCACGGCGCGGCGGCACCGCCGGGCTGCCCGTACAGCGCGCCCCGGAGGACGCCGGGCACCCGCAGCCGGTCCCGCCCGCTGCCGTTCCGCCGGCGGCGTCGCCCACCTCCGCGTCGCCTACGTAGGCTGCACGGCATGACCGATCCCGTACGCGACTGGAGACGGCGCGCCGGCACCTGTGTGCTGCTCGACGGTTTCCACGCCCTCAAGCACGCCGTGCGCTTCGGCGCCGAGGTGCCGGTGGCGGTCGCCGTCGACCGGGCCGCGGCCCTCGCCCTCGCCGACGAGCTGGCGCCGGACGTGCGGCAGCCGCTGGAGGCGCTGCTGACCGAGGTGCCGCAGTCCGTATACGCCTCCCTCGTACCGCGTCCGCATCCCACCGGGGTGGCCGCCCTCGCCGTACGGCCCTCCCGTGAGGGCAACCTGGAGCGGTTGCGGCAGGTGCCGCGCGGTGCGCCCGTCGTCGTCCTGGACCAGCCGCGCAACCTCGGCAACGCGGGCGCGGTCATCCGGCTGGCGGCCGGTTTCGGGGCGGCCGGGGTGGTCACCACCGGCACGCTCGACCCCTGGCATCCCACCGTGGTGCGTGGCGGCGCCGGGCTGCACTTCGCGACCGCGGTGGAGCGGCTGGACGCCGCCGGGCTGCCTCCAGGGCCGCTGTTCGCGCTGGACCCGGAGGGCGAGGACCTCCGGGGTGTGGAGCTCCCGGACGATGCTCTCCTCGCCTTCGGCTCCGAACGCAGTGGCCTGTCGGCCGACCTGCGCGCGCGGGCCGACCGTCTGCTGTCCCTGCCGATGCGCCCCCAGGTGTCCAGCTACAACCTCGCGACCAGCGTGGCGATGACGCTGTACCACTGGAGCCTCGGCGGGCACGCCCCGGCGCAGCCGGGGCTCTAGCTAGGAGACTCAAGAAGTTCCTCGCGAAGCTGGACAAGGAAGTCCCCGCCGAGTTCGACGTCCACCTGATCTGCGACAACTACGCCACCCACAAGACTCCTGCCATCCAGAAGTGGCTGCTCGCGCACCCGCGCTTCCACATGCACTTCACGCCGACCAGCTCGTCCTGGCTCAATCAGGTCGAGCGCTGGTTCGGCCTGCTGACGGACAAGCAGATACGGCGTGGCGTCCACAAGAACGTCCAGGCACTCGAGAAGGACATCCGCGACTGGATCGCCCACTGGAACGAGGACCCCAAGCCGTTCACCTGGACCAAGTCCGCCGACGAGATCTTCGAACGCCTCGCCGGCTACCTGAACCGCCTGCCGAACCCCAAACCCTAGATATGCGCCTCTTACGAGACTCAGGACACTAGCCGTACCGCCCACCGTGGGCTGGGCGCATCGCTGACCCGCCGGCGCGCCGCGCCGGACGCCACGGGCTTCCCGGCACGGCTTCCCGGCAGAGCCGGCAGGTTTGCCGGCTCTGCCGGGGTACGGCGTCAGGCCTGGCGGCGGACCTCCACGACGCGGAAGCGGTTGGCGACGAACGCGCCGTCGCACAGGGCCGCGTTGGCCGCCGGGTTGCCGCCGGAGCCGTGGAAGTCGGAGAAGGCGGCGGTCTGGTTGACGTACACCCCGCCGGTGAGGTTGAAGGACAGCTGGGCGGCCTCCTCCAGGCAGACCTCCTGCACGGCCTCCTCGACCTCGGGGTCGGTGGTGTACGCGCCGACCGTCATCGCGCCCTTCTCACGGATCGTGCGCCGCAGCAGCTCGACCGCGTCGGTGACCGAGTCGACGGCGACGGCGAAGGAGACCGGGCCGAAGCACTCGTTCATGTAGGCCGCCTCGGCGTCCGGCTTGGCGCCGTCCAGCCTGACGACGACCGGGGTGCGCACGACCGCGCCGGGGAAGTCCGGGTTGGCGACCTCGCGGGAGGCGAGGGCGACCTCGCCGAGACCGGCGGCGGCCTCCAGACGGGCCTTGACGTCCGGGTTGACGATGGCGCCGAGCAGGGCGTTCGCCCGCGCGTCGTCGCCGAGCAGGCCGCCGACCGCGCGGGCGAGGTCGGCGGTGACCTCGTCGAAGGTCTTCGGGCCCTCGTCGGTGCGGATGCCGTCCCGGGGGATCAGCAGGTTCTGCGGGGTGGTGCACATCTGGCCGCTGTACAGCGACAGGGAGAACGCCAGGTTGGACAGCATCCCCTTGTAGTCGCCCGTCGACTCGACGATCACCGTGTTGACGCCGGCCTTCTCCGTGTAGACCTGCGCCTGGGGGGCGTTGGCCTCCAGCCAGTCGCCGAAGGCGGTGGACCCGGTGTAGTCGATGATGCGGATCTCGGGGCGGGTGGCGAGGGTCTTGGCGATGCCCTCGCCGGGGCGCTCGGCGGTCAGCGCGACCAGGTTGGGGTCGAAGCCGGCCTCGGTGAGGACCTGGCGGGCGACCTGCACGGTGAGCGCGAGTGGCAGCACGGCGCGCGGGTGCGGCTTGACCACGACGGCGTTGCCGGTGGCCAGGGAGGCGAACAGGCCCGGGTAGCCGTTCCAGGTCGGGAAGGTGTTGCAGCCGATGACCAGGCCGATGCCGCGCGGGACGGGCGTGAACTGCTTGGTGAGCGCGAGCGGGTCGCGCTTGCCCTGCGGCTTGGTCCACTCCGCCGTCTCGGGGGTGCGGACCTGCTCCGCGTACGCGTAGGCCACCGCCTCCAGGCCGCGGTCCTGGGCGTGCGGCCCGCCGGCCTGGAACGCCATCATGAACGCCTGGCCGGAGGTGTGCATGACGGCGTGCGCGAACTCGTGCGTGCGGTCGCTGATCCGCTTGAGGATCTCCAGGCAGACCACGGCGCGGATCTCCGCCCCCGCGTCCCGCCACGCCCGGCTGCCCGCCTTCATGGCCGGCAGCAGCACGTCGAGGTCGGCGTGCGGGTACTCCACGCCCAGCTCGATGCCGTACGGCGACACCTCGCCGCCGACCCAGTCGTCCGTGCCGGGCTGGCCGAGGTCGAGCCGGGTGCCCGGCAGGGCGTCGAAGGCGGCCTTGCCCGCCGCGGCGTCCAGGCTGCCGTTCTCCCCGTAGGCCTTGGGGTGCTCGGGGTGCGGTGACCAGTACGCGCGCGTGCGGATCGTCTCCAGCGCCTGGTCGAGGGTCGGCCGGTGCTTGGCGATCAGCTCGTGGGCGGTCAGTGCGGCGGCCATGCGGGACCAACTCCTCGTGTGAAGAACTCGCCGTCGAGTTCATGACCTGGGCAGAACATGGGCAGGAACAGCCAGTCGGAGTTAGAGTAACCGAACGATCGGTCGGGACAAGGGGGCCTGCCGCATCTGTGGAAAACCCCGTGCGGGAGGATCGCGCTCATGACAGCACTCGACCTCAGCAGCCCCGTGGCCGTCGTCGGCACCGGCACCATGGGCCAGGGCATCGCCCAGGTCGCTCTCGTCGCCGGCCACCCCGTGCGGCTGTACGACGCCGCTCCCGGGCGGGCCCGGGAAGCGGCCGACGCGATCGGTGCCCGTCTGGACCGGCTCGTCGCCAAGGACCGGCTCACCGGCGCCGACCGCGACGCGGCCCGCGCCCGCCTGACACCCGCCGGGAGCCCCGCCGACCTGGCCGACTGCGCGCTCGTCGTCGAGGCCGTCCTGGAGCGGCTGGACATCAAGCAGGAGCTGTTCCGCGAGCTGGAGGAGGTCGTCTCCGACGACTGCCTGCTCGCCACCAACACCTCCTCCCTGTCGGTCACCGCCATCGGCGGCGCCCTGCGCAACCCGGGCCGCCTCGTCGGCCTGCACTTCTTCAACCCGGCCCCGCTGCTGCCGCTGGTCGAGGTCGTCTCCGGCTTCGCCACCGACGTCACCTCCGCCACGCGCGCGTACGAGACCGCCCGCGCGTGGGGCAAGACGCCGGTCGCCTGCGCCGACACCCCGGGGTTCATCGTCAACCGCATCGCGCGGCCCTTCTACGCCGAGGCCTTCGCCGTCTACGAGGCCCAGGGCGCCGACCCCGCCACCATCGACGCGGTGCTGCGCGAGTCCGGCGGCTTCCGCATGGGCGCGTTCGAACTGACCGACCTGATCGGCCAGGACGTCAACGAGTCCGTCACCCGCTCGGTGTGGCAGTCCTTCTTCCAGGACGTGCGCTTCACCCCCTCGCTCGCCCAGCGGCGTCTGGTCGAGTCCGGCCGGCTCGGCCGCAAGAACGGCCACGGCTGGTACGACCACCGCGAGGGCGCCGACCGCCCCGAGCCGCACACCGCCGAGCGGCAGCAGCCGCCCGCCTACGTCGTCGCCGAGGGCGACCTCGGTCCCGCCTCCGAACTGCTCGCGGTGATCCGCGAGGCCGGCATCCAGGTCCGCGAGGAGGACGAGGACAACGGCAGCCGCCTGGTGCTGCCCGGCGGCGGCCAGCTGGCCCTCGCCGACGGCCAGACCTCCGTGGAGTTCCGCGACGTCGTCTACTTCGACCTCGCGCTCGACTACCGCCGGGCCGCCCGCATCGCCCTGTCCGCCTCGCAGGACACCTCCCCGCAGACCCTCGCCGAGGCCACCGGTCTCTTCCAGGCGCTCGGCAAGGACGTCAGCGTCATCGGCGACGTCCCCGGCATGATCGTCGCGCGCACGGTCGCGCGGATCGTCGACCTCGCACACGACGCGGTGGCCAAGGGCGTGGCCACCGAGGAGGACATCGACACGGCGATGCGCCTGGGCGTCAACTACCCGCTCGGTCCCTTCGAGTGGAGCCGCAGGCTGGGACGCAACTGGGCGTACGCCCTCCTCGACGACCTGCACCTGCGCGAACCCTCCGGCCGCTGCGCCCCGTCCCTGGCGCTGTACCGCCATGCCTACGCCTCCGACAAGCGGGAGGGCAACGGCTCATGACCACCGCCAGGCGCGACACGTACACGCCCGAGACGCTGCTCTCCGTCGCCGTGCAGGTCTTCAACGAGCGCGGCTACGACGGCACCTCCATGGAGCACCTCTCCCGGGCGGCCGGCATCTCCAAGTCCTCGATCTACCACCACGTCGCCGGCAAGGAGGAACTGCTGCGCCGCGCCGTCAGCCGTGCGCTGGACGGGCTGTTCGGCATCCTCGACGAGGAGCCCGCGCGTGAGGGGCGTTCCGTGGACCGGCTGGAGTACGTGGTCCGGCGCATGGTCGAGGTGCTCATCACCGAGCTGCCGTACGTGACGCTGCTCCTGCGGGTGCGCGGCAACACCTCCACCGAGCGCTGGGCGCTGGACCGCCGCCGTGACTTCGACCACCGTGTCGCCGACCTGCTCAGGGCGGCCGCCGCCGACGGTGACGTCCGCCCCGACGTCGAGGTCCGCCTCGCGACCCGTCTGGTCTTCGGCATGATCAACTCCATCGTGGAGTGGTACCGCCCGGACGGCCGCGGCGCGGGGGAGCGCGAGGTGGGGGACGCGGTGGTGCAACTGGTGTTCGGGGGGCTGCGGAAGGCGGAGTGACGGGGCCTGCGGACGCCGTCCGGTCGCGGGCTCACCCCCCGGACGGCGGATCGGGCCGGATCCCGCTCCCGCCGGTGCCGTCGGTCCGGATCCCACGCCCTGGCCGCGACGCCCGTCCACGCGTCCGCGGGGCGCGTTCCTGCCGGTACGGCCCGGCAGGGCCGGGGATCACCCCTGTGGTTCCAGGTCCTCCTCCTCGAAGACCAGCAGGGTGCGCGTGCTGAGGACCTCCGGGATGGCCTGGAGGCGGGTGAGGACCACCTCGCGCAGGGCGCGGTTGTCGGGGGTGTGGACCAGCAGCAGGACGTCGAAGTCCCCGCCCACCAGGGCGATGTGGGAGGCGCCGGGCAGGCGGCGGAGCTGCTCGCGGACCGTGCGCCAGGAGTTCTGCACGATCGTCAGCGTGATGTAGGCCGAGGTGCCCTGGCCGGCCCGCTCGTGGTCGACGCGGGCCCCGAACCCGCGGATGACGCCGTCCTCGATGAGCCGGTTGATCCGCGCGTAGGCGTTGGCGCGCGACACGTGCACCCGCTCCGCCACCGACCGTATCGAGGCGCGCCCGTCGGTCTGCAGCATCCGCAGGATGTCCTCGTCGATCGAGTCCAGCGGACGCGGCGGGGACACGGGGGCTCCGGCGTCCGGGCCCTCGGCCATTTGTTCAGATGCCACGTCCCCCCGCCTCTCTACCATGGACGTACTGCATCCATCTCAGGCTGTGCAGGACCGTTTGTCCACAGCCTGGGGGCGCCTGTAGCCAAAATGTGCCGGCGACCGAACAATCGGTAGGTGAGGCGCATCACAGATGCTGCGCCTCTCAGCCGCTCCCACGAGGAGGTGCCGTCATGACGGTCATGGAGCAGCGCGGCGCGTACAAGCCGTCGCCGCCGCCCGCCTGGCAGCCCCGCACGGACCCCGCGCCGTTGCTGCCCGATTCCGAGCCCCACCGCGTCCTCGGCACCGAGGCGGCGGCGAAGGCCGACCCCGCGCTGCTGCGCACCCTGTACACGCAGCTGGTGCGCGGCCGTCGCTACAACGCGCAGGCGACCGCGCTGACCAAGCAGGGACGCCTCGCCGTCTACCCCTCCAGCACCGGCCAGGAGGCCTGCGAGGTCGCCGCCGCGCTCGCGCTGGAGGAACGGGACTGGCTCTTCCCCAGCTACCGCGACACCCTCGCCGCGGTGGCCCGCGGCGTCGACCCCGTCGAGACGCTCACCCTCCTGCGCGGTGACTGGCACACCGGCTACGACCCCTACGAGCACCGCGTCGCCCCCCTCAGCACCCCCCTCGCCACCCAGCTCCCGCACGCCGTCGGTCTCGCCCACGCCGCCCGCCTCAAGGGCGACGACGTGGTCGCGCTCGCCATGGTCGGGGACGGCGGCACCAGCGAGGGCGACTTCCACGAGGCCCTGAACTTCGCGGCGGTCTGGCAGGCTCCGGTCGTCTTCCTCGTCCAGAACAACGGCTTCGCCATCTCCGTGCCGCTCGCCAAGCAGACCGCCGCGCCCTCCCTGGCCCACAAGGCCGTCGGGTACGGCATGCCGGGCCGCCTCGTCGACGGCAACGACGCCGCCGCCGTGCACGAGGTCCTCCGCGACGCCGTCCGCCGTGCCCGCGAGGGTGGTGGCCCGACGCTCGTGGAGGCGATCACCTACCGCCTCGAAGCCCACACCAACGCCGACGACGCCACCCGCTACCGCGGTGCCGACGAGGTCGACGCCTGGCGCGACCACGACCCGATCCTGCTGCTGGAGCGGGAGCTGACCGAGCGCGGCCTGATCGACGAGGCCGCGGTCGAGGCCGCCCGCCAGGACGCCGAGACCTTCGCCGCCGCCCTGCGCGAGCGCATGAACCAGGACCCGGTGCTCGACCCGATGGACCTCTTCACCGACGTCTACGCCGACCCCACCCCGCAACTGCGCGAACAGCGGGCCCAGCTGCGCGCCGAGCTCGAAGCCGAGCAGGAAGGGGCGCACGGATGACCACCGTTGCCGTCAAGCCTGCCACCATGGCGCAGGCCCTCACGCGCGCGCTGCGCGACGCGATGGCCGCCGACCCCACCGTGCACGTACTCGGTGAGGACGTCGGCACGCTCGGCGGTGTGTTCCGGGTCACCGACGGTCTCGCCAAGGAGTTCGGCGAGGACCGCTGCACCGACACCCCGCTCGCCGAGGCCGGCATCCTCGGCACCGCCGTCGGCATGGCGATGTACGGGCTGCGCCCCGTCGTCGAGATGCAGTTCGACGCGTTCGCCTACCCGGCGTTCGAGCAGCTGATCAGCCATGTGTCGCGGATGCGCAACCGCACCCGCGGCAAGATGCCCCTGCCCATCACGGTCCGCGTCCCCTACGGCGGCGGCATCGGCGGCGTCGAGCACCACAGCGACTCCTCCGAGGCGTACTACATGGCGACTCCGGGGCTCCATGTCGTCACGCCCGCGACCGTCGCCGACGCCTACGGCATGCTGCGCGCGGCCATCGCCTCCGACGATCCGGTCGTCTTCCTCGAACCCAAGCGCCTGTACTGGTCGAAGGACTCCTGGAACCCGGAGGAGCCGTCGCTGGTCGAGCCGATCGGCCGTGCGGTGGTCCGGCGCCCGGGACGGAGCGCCACGCTGATCACCTACGGCCCTTCGGTGCCCGTCTGCCTCGAAGCGGCCGAGGCCGCGCACGCCGAGGGCTGGGACCTCGAAGTCGTCGATCTCCGTTCCCTGGTGCCCTTCGACGACGAAACGGTCTGCGCGTCGGTCAGGCGCACCGGGCGTGCGGTCGTCGTGCACGAGTCGGGCGGGTTCGGCGGTCCGGGCGGCGAGATCGCGGCGCGGGTGACCGAGCGCTGCTTCCACCACCTGGAGGCGCCGGTGCTGCGCGTGGCCGGGTTCGACATCCCCTATCCCCCGCCGATGCTGGAGAGGCACCACCTCCCCGGCGTCGACCGGATCCTGGACGCCGTGGCGCGTCTGCAATGGGAGGCCGAAGGCTGATGGCACAGGTGCTGGAGTTCAAGCTCCCCGATCTCGGCGAGGGGCTCACCGAGGCGGAGATCGTGCGCTGGCTGGTCCAGGTCGGGGACGTCGTCGCCATCGACCAGCCGGTCGTCGAGGTCGAGACGGCCAAGGCGATGGTCGAGGTGCCCTGCCCCTACGGTGGTGTGGTCACCGCCCGCTTCGGCGAGGAGGGCCAGGAACTGCCCGTCGGCGCGCCGCTGCTGACGGTCGCCGTGGGCGCCCCCTCCACGGACGGCCCCGATGAGCCGGGTGCCGCCACCGTGGCGGACGCGGGCTCCGGACGGTCCGCGGCAAGCGGTTCCGGCGCGGCCGAGACCTCGGGCAATGTCCTGGTGGGCTACGGCACCGGCGCACCCCCGGCGCGGCGTCGCCGCGTCCGGTCGGCCACCACCGCGGCGACGGCCCCGTCCCGTGCGTCCGACGGCACGCGGAGGGCCGCGCCCGCGGCCGTCCCCGCCGCCGCGGCCCCACCGGCGCCGACGGACGCCGCGCCCGTCGCCGTTCCCGGCGAGGGCCCCGTCCCGGTGATCTCGCCCCTCGTACGGCGGCTCGCCCGCGAGAACGGCCTGGACCTGCGCCGGCTGCACGGCTCGGGCCCCGACGGCCTGATCCTGCGGGCAGACGTGGAGCAAGCAGTACAGGCAGTCCAGGCGGAACCGGGCGCCGCACAGGCCCGGCCCACCGCGCCGACGGCCCCCCAGCTGCCGGCGCCGACGCGTCCCTCTTCCGCGCCCGTGGGCGGCCTCCGCGTCCCCCTCAAGGGCGTGCGCGGCGCCGTCGCCGACAAGCTGTCCCGCAGCCGCCGCGAGATCCCGGACGCCACCTGCTGGGTGGACGCCGACGCGACGGAACTGCTGCGTGCGCGGGCCGCGATGAACGCCGCCGGAGGGCCGAAGATCTCCCTCCTGGCCCTGCTGGCCCGCATCTGCACCGCAGGACTCGCCCGCTTCCCCGAACTCAACTCCTACGTCGACACCGATGCCAGGGAGGTCGTGCAGCTTGACCACGTGCACCTCGGCTTCGCCGCACAGACCGACCGGGGCCTCGTCGTGCCCGTTGTGCGGGACGCCCAGGCGCGCGACGCCGAGTCGCTGACCGCGGAGTTCGCGCGGCTGACCGAGGCGGGCCGGGCCGGCGCCCTCACACCGGCCGACCTGACCGGCGGGACCTTCACGCTGAACAACTACGGGGTGTTCGGCGTCGACGGGTCCACACCGATCATCAACCACCCCGAGGCCGCCATGCTCGGTGTCGGCCGCATCATCCCCAAGCCGTGGGTGCACGAGGGCGAGCTGGCGGTCCGGCAGGTCGTCGAGCTGTCGCTCACCTTCGATCACCGGGTGTGCGACGGCGGCACCGCGGGCGGCTTCCTGCGGTACGTCGCCGACTGCGTCGAACAGCCGGCGGTGCTCCTGCGCACGCTGTGACGGCACGCCCCCCGCGTTTTCCCCGAGGGCCCGGGCCCGCATACTCGGGGGGTGACCGTCGACGAGCCGCCCGGCCCCCGTGGCACCGGTCCCGGCCCCGCGCCGGGACCGGTCGCCGCCTTCGGTGAGGCCCGAGACTCCTTCGACGCCGTCGTCCTCGCCGGCGGCGCCGCACGGCGTCTCGGGGGTGCCGACAAACCAGGCGTGCACGTGGGCGGGCGCGCGCTGCTGGACCGTGTCCTCATGGCCTGCGCCGACGCCGGCACGACGGTCGTCGTCGCCGACCCCCGCCCCACCGTCCGGCCGGTGCGCTGGGCCCGCGAGGAGCCCCCCGGCGGCGGCCCGCTGGCCGCGCTCGACACCGGACTGCGGCACATCACGGCGGATCACGTCGTCGTCCTCTCCGCCGACCTGCCGTTCCTCGCCGCGCGGACGGTACGGCGGCTGCTGTCCGCTCTGCGGACCACGGGCGCCGACGGTGCCCTGCTCACCGACGGCGGCGGGCGGGACCAGCCCCTTGTCGCCGCCTACCGGTCCGCTGCCCTGCGTCACGGGCTGGCCGCGCTCGCCGACGCCCACGCCGGTCTGGCCGGTCTGCCGCTGCGCAGGCTGACCGCCGGACTCGACCTCACCCGCGTCCCGGACCCCGTCGCCTCCTTCGACTGCGACACCTGGGACGACATCGCCGCCGCCAGGGCACGCATCAGGGAGCATGGGCACGTGTTGGATGAATGGATCTCCGCAGTCAAGGACGAGCTGGGCATCGACCTCGCCGTCGACACCAAACTCCTGCTCGACCTCGCCCGCGACGCCGCGCACGGCGTGGCCCGGCCGGCCGCCCCGCTGACCACGTTCCTCGTCGGCTACGCCGCCGCGCAGGCCCGGGGCGGTCCCGAGGCCGTCGCGGAGTCCGCGCGCACGGTCGCCGCCCTGGCCCGTCGCTGGGCCGAGGAGTCCGGTGACGCCGGGGCCGACGGCGCGCCCGACACCCGCCCGGACGCCGGATGACCGCCCCCGACGTCCGGGACGGTCACGACGCCGACGATTTCGACGTCGAGGAGGTGCTCGCCCTCGTGAAGGACAGTCGCGCCACCGGCGGTCGTCGTACCCCCGCCGGTCCCGGCACCGCGCCCGGCCCGGACCACGGCGACGCCCACGGCCCGCGGGACTCCGGGCACCGCCGCCGGGCCACCCCCTGGTCCGAGGCGCGCTCGACCGCCGCACGCGCCGGACGGCAGCATGCCGACGCCGTCCGGCGCAGCCCCGTCTCCGTGCCGCTCGACGCCGCCCTGGGCCTGGTCCTCGCCGCCCCGCTCGCCGCCCTCACCGACTTGCCGTCCTTCGACACCTCCGCGATGGACGGCTGGGCCGTCGCCGGTCCCGGTCCCTGGGACGTCCGCGGCACCGGGGTGCTCGCCGGGCAGGCGGCGCCCGAAGCCCTCGCCGACGGCGAGGCCCTCCGGATCGCCACCGGCGCCCGCATCCCCGCCGACACCACCGCCGTCCTGCGCAGCGAGCACGGACGCGTCGACGGCGCGGGCCGCCTGCACGCCACCCGGGACGTCACGCACGGCCAGGACATCCGCCCCCGTGGCCAGGAGTGCCGCAGCGGCGAACATCTGCTGCCCGTGGGGACACTGGTGACCCCGGCCGTTCTCGGTCTGGCCGCCGCCGCCGGGTACGACACGCTCACGGCCGTACCGCGCCCGCGGGTAGATGTCCTGGTCCTCGGGGACGAGCTGCTCACCGAGGGGCGGCCGCACGACGGTCTCATCCGTGATGCGCTCGGCCCTCTGCTGCCACCGTGGCTGCGCTCCCTGGGCGCCGCGGTCGGAGCCGTCCGCCGGGTGGGCGACGACGCCGAGGCACTGCACCGGGCCGTCACCGGCTCCGACGCCGACCTGGTCGTCACCACCGGAGGTACCGCCTCTGGCCCGGTCGACCACGTCCACCCGACCCTGCGGCGCATCGGCGCCGAACTCCTCGTCGACGGTGTGAAGGTACGCCCCGGTCACCCGATGCTGCTGGCACGGATCGGCGACGGCCAGCATCTCGTCGGTCTCCCCGGCAACCCCCTTGCCGCCGTCTCCGGCCTGCTCACGCTCGCCGAGCCCCTGCTGCGCTCCCTCGCGGCCCGCCCCGGTGCCCCGTGCCCCGTGCGGCCCCTGAAGGACGGGGTGCACGGGCACCCGGACGACACCCGGCTGGTCCCCGTCGCCCTGCGCGGTGACCACGCCGTGCCGCTGCACTACAACGGCCCTGCCATGCTGCGCGGCATCGCGGCGGCCGATGCCCTCGCGGTCGTCCCGCCGGGCGGCGCACGGCCCGGCCAGGAGACGGAACTGCTCGGGCTGCCATGGGTGGCCGGGGGCGTCGGTGCCTGTTTCACGTGAAACGTCGAGGTGCGGCTCTCTTCAGGGGAAACGCCGCCGTTCGGGTCTGTTTCACGTGAAACACCATGCTCCCGGGTCATTCCGGTGGAAGTCTCATCAACCCGGCTGTTCCACGTGAAACATCACCCCTCTTCGGGTGGCATCGCCCGGCTCACCGTGATGACCCGGTCCCCGGCTCGAAGCTCCGTCAACCGGGGGTCGGTGTAATCCAGCAGTTGCTTGTCGCGCACGACGGCCACCACCAGGTCGCCGAGGGTGCGCGGTGCCCGCCCGACCTCCTCCGCGGTCACGGGGCGCTCGGCAAGGTCGAGGCCGGATCCGAGGGTCATCAGGTTCTCCAGGGTCCGGGCCACCGGGGGGCTCGCCATGGACAGCCCGAGCAGGCGGCCGGCCGAGCTGGAGGTGGTGATGACCGTGTCGGCGCCGGACTGCTTCAGCAGCGGTGCGTTCTCGTCCTCCCTGACGGCGGCGACGATCGTGGCGCGGCGGTTGAGCTGACGGGCGGTGAGCGTCACCAGGGTCGCGGTGTCGTCGCGCTGTGCGGCGACGATGACCCGGGCCGCGCGCGGAAGTTCGGCCTTCACCAGCGTGTCGGAGCGGGTGGCGTCGCCGGTCACCGAGACCAGGCCCTCGTCGGCGGCGGCCGTCGCCGCCTTGCGCTGGGAGTCCACGACGACGATCCGGTCCCTCGTGATGCCCTGTCCGACCAGTGTCTGGATGGCATGGCGCCCCTTGGTGCCGTAGCCGATCACCACGACATGGTCGCGGATACGGGACCGCCAGCGGTGGATGCGGACCTGCCGGCGGGTACGTTCGGTCAGCACCTCCAGGGTGGTGCCGACCAGGATGATCAGGAACAGCACACGCAGCGGTGTGATGACGAGGATGTTGGTGAGCCGGGCGGCGTCGCTGACCGGGGTGATGTCCCCGTATCCCGTGGTGGAGAGTGTGACGGTGGCGTAGTAGGCCGCGTCGAGCAGGTCCACCGAGCCGTCCGTGCCGTCCCGGTAGCCCGAGCGGTCGATCCAGACGATCACCGTCGTGGCGGCCAGCACGAGCAGCGCCAGAGCCAGCCGCCGCAGAACCTGGAGCAGCGGCGGTGTGGTGGTCTGTGTCGGCATGGCGATGGCACGGCCCGCCTCGGCGTCGTCCCGTGCCTCGCTGGGTGAGCGGTACCAGACGGACCGCAGTGGGGAGAACCTCCCCGCCTGGTGTGCCGGATGCCCCTCGTCCTTCATCGCCGTGCCCCCTGCCCTGTGATCCGTTCGAACGGCACCATGGTTGCCGATGAAGCCGCACCCGCCGGCACACAACACGTCTGGAGGCTCCCTGTGCGCGACCACACCGTCGTCGTCGGATTCGGTACCAAGGGCCGGTCCGCGACCCGTGCCGTCTGTGCGGCAGGCCTGCGCAAGGACCGGATCGTCGTGATCGACCCCGGTTCCAAGACGATCGACGCCGCGACCGCCGAAGGGTACACGGGCGTGGTCGGTGACGGAACGCGCAGCGACATCCTGCGGCGGGCGGAGGTGCACCGGGCGGGGCGCATCATCATCGCGACCCAGCGCGACGACACGGCCGTGCTGGTGACGCTGACGGCACGCCAGCTCAATCCCACGGCGACGATCGTGGCCGCGGTGCGCGAGGGGGAGAACGCGCCGCTGCTGAAGCAGTCCGGCGCCGACGATGTCATCACCAGCTCCGGCGCTGCCGGCCGCCTGCTCGGCCTGTCGGTCCTCAGCCCGTCGGCGGGCCTGGTCATGGAGGACCTCATCCAGTCGGGCCGCGGGCTCGACCTGGTGGAACGCCCCGTCACCAAGGCCGAGGTGGGCCGGCGCCCGCGGGACACGGCCGACCTGGTGGTGAGCGTCGTACGCGGGCACCGGGTGCTCGGCTACGACGATCCGGCCACCGGGGTCCTGGAACTGACGGACCGGGTGATCACGATCGTGCGAGTGCCGGAGCCGGAGCCGGGGCCCGGATCGCCCCGGCCCGGCATCACCCCGGCCTGACGGACGACTGCGGACCGAGGCCGCCCGGCTGCCACCGAGGGGGTGTCGCCGACCGGGGGGCGTCGCGGGACGCGGAGGCGGGCGGCAGGAGTACCGTCCGACCCATGCATGCGATCACGATTCCCGAACCTGGTGGACCCGAGGCGCTGGTGTGGGACGAGGTCCCCGACCCGGTGCCCGGCGAGGGAGAGGTCCTCGTCGAGGTGGCCGCCAGCGCCGTCAACCGCGCGGACATCCTCCAGCGGCAGGGTTTCTACAACCCCCCTGCGGGCGCTTCGCCCTACCCGGGCCTGGAGTGCTCCGGCCGCATTGCCGCGCTCGGCACCGGCGTCTCCGGCTGGAGCGTCGGCGACGAGGTCTGCGCGCTGCTCTCCGGTGGCGGTTACGCCGAGAAGGTCGTCGTCCCGGCCGGGCAGGTGCTGCCCCTGCCCAAGGGCGTCGGCCTGGTCCAGGCCGCCGCGCTGCCCGAGGTGGTCTGCACGGTCTGGTCCAACGTGTTCATGATCGCCCACCTGCGCCCCGGTGAGACGCTGCTCGTCCACGGCGGCTCCAGCGGCATCGGCACGATGGCGATCCAGCTCGCCAAGGCCGTCGGCGCCAGGGTCGCGGTCACCGCGGGCACGCAGGAGAAGCTGGAGCGCTGCGCCGAGCTGGGCGCGGACATCCTGATCAACTACCGGGAGCAGGACTTCGTCGCCGAGGTCATGAAGGCCACCGACGGCGCGGGCGCCGACGTCATCCTCGACAACATGGGCGCCAAGTACCTGGAACGCAATGTCCAGACCCTCGCCGTCAACGGCCGCCTGGCGATCATCGGTATGCAGGGCGGGACGAAGGGGGAACTGAACATCGGCGCCCTGCTGAAGAAGCGCGGCGCGATCAGCGCCACCTCGCTGCGGGCCCGCCCGCTCGACGAGAAGGCGGCCATCGTCGCCGCTGTCCGCGAGCACGTGTGGCCGCTGCTCGCCGCCGGACACGTCCGTCCCGTCGTCCACCGCGAGCTGCCGGTGGCCGATGCCGCTGCCGCCCACCGCGTCGTCGAGGACAGCACGCACATCGGCAAGGTGCTGCTGGTCACGCCGGGATCCTGAGCGTACGCGGGCCGTCGTGGGCCTCGGCCCGGTCGCCGGCCCTGGTACCGCGGCAGGCAACGTTCGCCCCGTCGCGACGTCCGGCACGCTCCCCGCTGCCCCAAGGGGCGTGGGAGGTACCCCCACCCGCCGCACCGGCCGAAAGCCCGGGTACACCCGGTACGAGGACTTCCGGCCGGTGCTCCCCCAAGCTCTTCGAGCAGGGGGGCACCCCCGTAGCACGCACCGGACGCCGCACCTCAACCAGCGAACATTGCCTACGAGGTCTTTCGTCCGGCACGCCGAGAGCACGCACCGGACACTGCGGGCACCGCACCGGACTTTCGAAACACCCCCTAGTCGCGCCTGAGGCGCAGCCCCGCGAACGCGCAGCCCAGCCCGAGTCCGATCAGCACCAGGCCGCTGCCCAGCGGCAGGATCCGCAGAACGGGCTCGGTTGAGGCCTCGGCAGCCGCACCGGCCTGCGGCAGGGGACGCGACGCGCTGGAGGCCGAGGGCGCCGCGGAAGCGAGGCCGGCGTCCTGCGGCTGCTCGTCCAGGACGTCCGCCCCGCCGGTCTCCCCGTCGCCGTTCTCGCCGGCCTCGTCCGCCGGGTCCGGTGCCTTCCTCGCCGGCGCCACCGCCTCTTCCTGCCGTCCGGGGTGCTCCCGTCCCTCGCCGGCCCGCGACCCGGCCCGCGAGGGCTCGGCAGGCCCCGGGCGCGGGACGTGGGAGGCAGCGGCGCTGCCGGTCGCCCCGGGCGGCCAGTGCGAGGCCTCGATCCGGTGGAACGGCACCGTCCAGTGCGGCGCGTCTGCCGGGCGGGGCGGGTCGGCCCGATGGGACGCTTGCGCCGCGTCGGGCGGGTCTGCGGGGGGTGGCGGGTCCGCCCGGTGGGGCAGGTCGGCACCGTGGGGAGCGTCTGCCGGGCCGGACGGGTCGACCCGGTGCGGAGCCCGGGCCCTGTCGGGCGGGATGCCCGGGGGCCGGGCCCCCGCCCGGTACGGCACGGCGGCCGTGTCCGTCGGGACGGCCGCGTAGGCCGCCGGTATCGCCCCCGTCTGTACGAGCAGTGCTGCTCCCAGCACCGCCGCCGGCAGTGCCGTCCCCCTCAGCCATGGAGTAGGAATCACCTCACCAGGCTCACATCCGGCGGCGTTCCGGGCATTCCGGGTTCCGCCGACGGGTCGACCCCCCGGTCGGCACGAGGGCCCCGCGGCGAGGCGGCGCGGAGGCAAAACGGCGGATCGGTCCTCGGAGGGGGCACCCCGGTGGTGAGGTACAGGGGTGCGAGAGAATGGCGGCATGGAGATGCCGAGGAACGAAAGGTCGCCGGAGAACGCCCAGAAGATCCTGGTCGTGGGCCAGGACGGCATGGCACTCGGTGGCGTCGAAGGGGACGAGGACTCCCACGAGACCCCGGTGACGGAGCAGGTCGAACAGCCGGCGAAGGTCATGCGGATCGGCAGCATGATCAAGCAGCTGCTCGAAGAGGTCCGTGCGGCACCCCTCGACGAGGCGAGCCGGGTCCGGCTCAAGGAGATCCACACCAGCTCGGTGAAGGAACTGGAGGACGGCCTGGCTCCGCAGCTGGTCGAGGAGCTGGAGCGGCTCTCCCTGCCCTTCACGGACGACGTGACCCCTTCCGACGCGGAACTGCGCATCGCGCAGGCCCAGTTGGTGGGCTGGCTGGAGGGCCTGTTCCACGGGATCCAGACCACCCTGTTCGCCCAGCAGATGGCCGCGCGAGCCCAGCTGGAGCAGATGAGGCGCGCCCTCCCGCCCGGTGTGGGCCATGAGGGTCAGGAGGACCCGCACCCCGGCGGCCGCTCGGGCGGTCCGTACCTGTAGGCATCCGGCAGCCTCCGGAACGTGAAGGGGCCCGGCGCGACGGCGCCGGGCCCCTTCCTTCACGTCGAACCTTCGCCGAGCGCGGGTCAGGACGGTCAGGACGGCGGGTTCCCGGTCGACACGCCGACCTTGATCTCCACGTTCTTGGGGTCGACCTCGGTGCCGGCGGTCGGGTACTGGGTGATGACCGAGCCCTCGCCGTAGGTGTTCTCGTCGATGTGCGTGACCTTGAGCGTCCAGCCCGCGGCTGCCGCGCACGCCTTGACCGAGTCGATGTACCGGAACGTGAAGCTCGGCACCGCGATCTTGTCGGGGTCGTTGTACCCCTCCAGCGGCTCGGTGCACTCGGTCTCGTCGATCGTGCGGGTGGTGTCCGGCCCGCGGTAGCCCTCCTGCCGCCCCGTGGAGGCCGAGGCGGCTCGGTCGCCGGTGGTGTCGCCACCACCGCCACCGTTGCCGCCGCTTATCGCCATCGCGGCGAGCAGGCCGACGACGGCGACCCCCGCGACCACGATCGAGCCGAGGACCACCCGCCGGACCCCGCCCTTGCCGCCGCGCGGGCCGGGGGAGGCCGCGGTGTGGGGGACCTGGTGGTAAGGCGGCGGGGTGCCCACGCCGCCGTGCTGTGCCCCGTACGGCGCAGGCGTCCGGTAGCCGCCCTGCTGCGGGTAGCCGTAGGTGGGTGCCGGTGCCGGTGCCGGTGCCGGTGCCGGTGCCGGGCGCGGGGTCGGTGCCGGGCTTGGGGCCGGGGGCGGGGTGCCGTACGGGTTCTGGACGGGGGCCGGGGGAGTCGGCTGGTACGGGGTGTGGACGTTCCGCTGCGGGGCCTGGGCGGTGTTGCCGACCGGCGGGAAGACCGCGGAGCCGACGCCCCCGCCGCTCTGCGTCTGCGCGCCCGGCACGATGCTCGGCGGGGACGCCTGGAAGGAAGCCGCCACGCGCAGGCACTCGTCGCGCATCGACTCGGCCGTCGGGAACCGCTCGTTCGGGTTCTTCTTCAGCGCGCGGGCGATGAGCGCGTCCACGGCCGGGGGCAGGGAGCGGTTCACCGAGGAGGCGAGCGGCGGTTCCTCCTGCACATGCGCGTAGGCGATGGCGAGCGGCGAGTCCGCGTCGAACGGCAGGCGTCCGGTGACCAGTTGGAACAGCATGATGCCGACCGAGTACAAGTCGGACCGGGCGTCCACGCCGCGACCGAGTGCCTGCTCGGGCGACAGGTACTGAGGGGTGCCGACGACCATGCCGGTCTGCGTCATCGAGGTGACGCCGGACTGCATGGCGCGCGCGATGCCGAAGTCCATCACCTTGACGACCCCGCGCCTGGTCACCATCACGTTGCCGGGCTTGATGTCGCGGTGGACCAGCCCCATCTCGTGGCTGATCTCCAGTGCCGCCAGCACGTCCGCGGTGATCTTGAGGGCCCTGTCCGCGGGTACCGCGCCGTGGTGCTGGACGTCCTCCTGCAGCATCGAGCCCAGCGGCCGGCCCTCGACGTACTCCATGACGATGTACGGCATCGTCGAGCCGTCGACGTCCTCCTCGCCGGTGTCGAAGACGGAGACGATGTTGGTGTGCGTGAGCTTGGCCACGGCCTGCGCCTCACGACGGAAGCGCTCGCGGAAGGCCTGCTCACGGCCGAGTTCGGTGTGCAGCGTCTTGATGGCGACCTGCCGGTCGAGCACCGAGTCGTAGGCGAGGTGGACCGAGGCCATGCCGCCCTCGCCGAGCAAGTCGCGCAGCTGGTAGCGGCCGCCGGCCAGTGCCCGCCCCGCGTACCGGCCCCGTGCGCCGTCCTGGCTCATGTTCAGCGTCCCCCATCGGCCGTCACGCGCCGATGCCGCGGCCGGAGAGGTCCACCCGCTCGCGGTGCCCCGGCACGGCACGTCGCCGCGCTGCCGTGCGACTCGGGTACGTCCGGTACGCGGGTCGTGCTGCGCCTTGCGATGCACCGCGCCGGATGCCGCGAGGTTCCCGGCAGACCTTTCCGGTCACGGCACCGGTTGGCGGTGATCGAAAGTGTCATTCCCGGCCAAGTCTGCCCCAGGGCACCGACACGTCAAGCTCGGTGCCCGTTCCGTGACCGTACGCGAAAGAAGCGTCGCGGAAGTGTTACGGCGGCCCTACGGCCCGTACACGGGATTTGCGCCCTGATGCGGGCTCGCGGTTTCATGACCGGTCCGCTCACGGGCGGTCCCGGCGGCCCGCTCGGACCGGAGCCTTGCGAGGAGGCTGTAGCGTGGCCGACGGAGACCGTAACAACACCGCGCGCACCGCGGGCAGAAACGACGGCGAGGACTGATGGCACAGCAGCGCGCTCAGGGCCCGTCCGACCCCGAGGCGACTGGCGGCGGGATGTCAGACGGGCCGGAGCTGTGGGGCAACGGCGGGCTTGTCGGGGACGGCCGGTACCGGCTCAGCCGCAGACTCGGCCGGGGCGGTATGGCCGAGGTGTTCGCGGCCGAGGACGTGCGTCTCGGCCGTACCGTGGCGGTGAAGCTGCTGCGGGCCGACCTCGCGGAGGACCCGGTCTCCAAGGCCCGCTTCACCCGTGAGGCCCAGTCCGTGGCCGGCCTCAACCACCATGCGATCGTCGCCGTGTACGACTCCGGCGAGGACGTCGTGGGCGGCCAGAGCGTGCCGTACATCGTCATGGAACTGGTCGAGGGACGCACCATCCGCGACCTGCTGATGAACGCCGAGGCGCCCGGGCCGGAGCAGGCGCTGATCATCGTGTCCGGTGTGCTGGAGGCGCTGGCCTACTCGCACCAGCACGGCATCGTGCACCGCGACATCAAGCCGGCGAACGTCATCATCACCAACAACGGTGCCGTGAAGGTGATGGACTTCGGCATCGCCCGCGCCCTGCACGGCGCGTCCACGACGATGACGCAGACCGGCATGGTCATGGGCACCCCCCAGTACCTCTCCCCCGAGCAGGCGCTCGGCAAGGCCGTCGACCACCGTTCCGACCTGTACGCGACGGGCTGCCTGCTGTACGAACTGCTCGCGCTGCGGCCTCCCTTCACCGGCGAGACCCCGCTGTCGGTGGTCTACCAGCACGTCCAGGACATCCCGACGCCGCCGTCGGAGGCCTCCGACGGTGCTCCGCCGGAACTGGACGGCCTCGTCATGCGCTCCCTCGCCAAGGAGCCCGACGACCGTTTCCAGACGGCGGAGGAGATGCGCGGGCTGGTCCAGTACGCGCTGCAGATGCTGTACGAGGCGGGCGGCCACACCGGCACCTGGAACACCGGCCCTGTCGGGATGCACGACGGCCGGCACACCCCGGTGGGCGGCTTCGCCGGCACCCAGGTGCTGCCGCATCCCGCCGACGGCTACGGCTACGGCACCGCCCAGATCCCGCAGCCGATCCTGCCCGCCGGCTACGGCAGCGGCGACGACGGCGGTTTCGAAGGGCACGGCAACAAGGGCAGTGGCCGGGGCAAGTTGTGGATCCTCGCCTTCCTCGCGGTGATCGCGGTCGCCGCGGGCGTGGCACTGGCGCTGCGGAACTCCGACACGCCGGGCGGAGGTTCGCCGACCACTCCGCCGCCGTCGGTCACGCAGTCCAGCACCGGGGACAGCGCGAGCCCGACGCCGAGCGACGAGGCGACCGACCAGGCCACCGACCACGCGACGAACAACAACTCCGGCGGCGGCTCCGGCTCGTACTACACGCCGTCCCCGACGCCGTCCTGGACGCCGACGCAGACCGCCAGTGAGCAGCCGACGGGCGAGCCGACGGGGGAGCCCACGGCGACCGACCAGCCGACGGGCGAGCCGAGCGGGCCGTCGACGCAGCCGACGGGAACGGCGGACGGCGGCGGCAACGGCGGCGGCAACGGCGGCACCGGCGACGGCGGGACGACGGCCGGCGGCGGGGCGACGGCCGGCGGCGGTGCCGACGGCGGTGCAGCCGGTCCCTGACCGAGGCCGGGAGCCCCTGGGGCGTCGGGAGCCGACGTGGCTCCCGACGGCCCTGTGTCAACCCGTGAACGCGTCGCACACGGCGTCGTACTCCCGCGTCCACCACACCGCGAGCGCGGAGGCGGCGGGGAACTGGCAGTCCGCGCGGTCGTCGCCGCGCTCGTAGTGCCAGCGCAGCATCCAGAAGTCGTTCAGGCGCTCCCACCACACGCGGTGCACGGCTGCGGCGAGTTCCGACGGCGTCGCCCCGGCGGCGCGGCGGTACGTGCGCGCGTAGGAGCGCACCTTGGGCAGGTCGAGGGTTCCGCAGGGCCGGACGAAGAAGATCGCGGCGGCGCGTACGGCCTCCTCGGCGCGGGGCTGCACGCCCAGGCGGTCCCAGTCGACGATCGCCGCGGGCGCGTCGTCCCGGTACAGGAGGTTGAACGGATGGAAGTCACCGTGCACCCAGCCCACGGGTCCGCCGCGCGGTGGACGCCGGTCCGCGTGCAGCTCCAGCAGGGAGCGGCGCTCCAGCAGCCGGTGCCGGGCGAGGTCGTCGAAGGCGTCGGCGGGGTGGTGGCGGCGCACGCGGGTGAGGAGGTCGTCGATCAGGGCGAAGGTGTCGGCGGGGTCGGCGCTCTCCACGGGGTGGGGGCTCGTGGCGGGGCGGGTGCGTCCCTTCGGCGGCATCACCCGCTCCAGGCAGGCGTGCACGGCGCCCAGAAGGGCCCCCAGGCGTGCGCTCTCGGCGCGGGTGAGCTGCCCGCCGTCGCGGTGGCGGCCGTCGATCCACGGGTGCAGGGCGTAGGCGTGGCCGCCGACGACGGCGACGGTGCGGCCGTCCCGGCTCACCAGGGGCGGGGCGACGGGCACGCCCAGCTCGGCCAGGCGCCAGGTGGCGCGGTGCCGGCGCTCGATCGCGTCCGGATCGGCGGTGTCGGGGTCGAAGTGGTGCTTGAGGAAGTAGCGGCCGCGGGTCGTGGACAGGCGGTAGCCGCGGTTCAGCAGCCCTTGGTCGACCGGTTCGCAGGTGAGCGCGGAACCGGCGGCGTACCGGCTGAGAAGAGCGCGTAATGGGGGCGCGTGAGGCGCGGGGGGTGGTACACACGGTCGCGGCACGCGCCCGATGCTAGGGCACGGGGCGGGGCGTTGAGCTGGGGCTTGTCACAGGCAGTCGTAACCGGTCACAGGACGTGCTCGAAGTGCCGTCTCAGGCTGTCGTCCGCGGAGTGGACCGTCGCGATCTCCGGGGTGATGCGCAGGTAGACCGGGTCGAACGGCTCCCCGTCCATCGTCCGCGGCGCCGGGCCGAAGCGGGCGAGCTGGGCCTCGGTGGGCTCCGTGGCCGTGCACCCGCCGACGACCTGCACCGACCACTCGCCCTCGCAGGTCCCCGGCCGCCCCGGTTCCCCGGAGCCGAGGTTGTCGGCGCCGTAGGCGACGACGTGGCCCGCGCACGCGTGCTGGTAGCCGTGGCCGCGGTGCATGCGCAGCAGCACGGCGCCGTCGGCCACGATGTGCCGGGCGCAGGCCAGGACCGGCAGGGCGTGCATGCTGGTGGCGACCCGGCCGTGGGTGACCCGGGCGAGCAGGTCCAGGGCGCGCTGTTGTTGGGTGGGCATGACACCACGGTGCGTGCGCGCGGAGGGCCGGCACCAGAGTCGGCGGCCCCGGGACGAAGGGACGAAGGTCCCGGCGGGAGTGTGGCGGAATCCGACAGTCCGTGCGGTGGAGGCGGGCCGCGTGGGCGGCGGCCCGGGAACGCTGCTGCTTGTGCCCGGTCCCGGCGGCGGACACGACACTCATTCTTGATCGTCTTTCTCGGCGAGGCGCAGCTCAGCGAAAGGGGCCGGCACCGGGCACCGCACGGATTCGTTCCGCGGAAGGTGGATCTCCCGGCACACCTCGACGCCGCTGCCGCCGGGGGAGACGGACGCCGAGCAACGACACGCCCGACCCGGGCCGCGGGAATGCGCACCCGGCCTCTGTCGCCGTACCGGCCTCACCGACCGCCTCGACGCCGTCCCCGGCCGGGAGCGTCTCGCGGGCACCGCGCCGGACCACCTCGTGATCGTCCAGGGGAAATGCTGTGATTTCTCCTTCATCGCGCGCGGGATCAGTGTCACGCGGGCGGGTTGGTCCCGCGTTCGCCCCCAGTGGATCTCCGTTTCGGATCTCCCTTTCGGCGGACTCTTCCCGTGTCCTGGCTCACCGGGATAACGTGCCGTTGTTCCGGCCCCCTGCAAGGCTGTGACCAGGAAGTGTTCCCGCTGAACGCGATTTACTTGGAAATCCAAGCAAAATCGCAGGTCAGGAGGGGTTTCACAGAAATGTGGGCCACTGGGTAACGTGCCTGTTGCAGGGTGCTCGCCGGGGCACCTGCCACGCCTGTTCCCGACCGGGCAGCACCCACCCCGTGCGTCCCGGGCAGCAGGTGAGCCGCACTGGCACCCGGCGAACCCGGGTAGCCGGACCGACGGAGGAGCACACGTGACCGTGGAGAGCACTGCCGCGCGCCAGCCGCGACGCAGCGCCGGTACCAAGAGCACGGCCGGCAAGCGCACGACTGCGAAGAAGCCGCCGAGCACCGAGCCGGAGCTCGTACAACTGCTGACGCCCGAAGGAAAGCGCGTCAAGAACGCCGAGTACGACAAGTACGTCGCCGGCATCACCCCCGAAGAGCTCCGCGGTCTGTACCGCGACATGGTGCTCACCCGCCGCTTCGACGCCGAGGCCACCTCCCTGCAGCGCCAGGGCGAGCTGGGCCTGTGGGCGTCGTTGCTCGGCCAGGAGGCCGCCCAGATCGGCTCCGGCCGGGCCACCCGCGAGGACGACTACGTCTTCCCGACCTACCGCGAGCACGGTGTCGCCTGGTGCCGGGGTGTCGACCCGACCAACCTGCTCGGCATGTTCCGCGGCGTGAACAACGGGGGCTGGGACCCCAACGGCAACAACTTCCACCTCTACACGATCGTCATCGGCTCCCAGGCGCTGCACGCCACCGGCTACGCCATGGGCATCACCAAGGACGGCGCGGACAGCGCGGTCATCGCCTACTTCGGCGACGGCGCCTCCAGCCAGGGCGACGTGAGCGAGGCCTTCAACTTCGCCGCGGTCTACAACGCACCCGTCGTGTTCTTCTGCCAGAACAACCAGTGGGCGATCTCGGAGTCCAACGAGAAGCAGACCCGCGTCCCCCTCTACCAGCGCGCCCAGGGCTTCGGCTTCCCCGGCGTCCGCGTCGACGGCAACGACGTGCTGGCCTCCCTCGCCGTCACCCGCTGGGCCCTGGAACGCGCCCGGCGAGGTGAGGGCCCGGCGCTGATCGAGGCGTGGACGTACCGCATGGGCGCCCACACCACCTCCGACGACCCCACCCGCTACCGCCACGACGACGAGCGGCAGGCCTGGGAGGCCAAGGACCCGATCCTGCGCCTTCGCCGGTTCCTGGAGGACTCAAACCACGCGGACGAGGGATTCTTCGCGGAACTGGAGACCGAGAGCGAGGCGTTGGGTAAACGAGTGCGCGAGGCGGTCCGCGCCATGCAGGACCCGGACCGGTTCGCCATCTTCGAGAACGTGTACGCGGACGGGCATGCGCTCGTCGACGAGGAGCGCGCGCAGTTCGCCGCCTACCAGGCGTCGTTCGCGGACGCTGAGGGGGTCTGATCATGGCAGCGGAGAAGATGGCTCTGGCCAAGGCGATCAACGAGTCGATGCGCCGCGCCCTGGAGACCGACCCCAAGGTCGTCATCATGGGCGAGGACGTCGGCAAGCTCGGCGGTGTCTTCCGCGTCACCGACGGCCTGCAGAAGGACTTCGGTGAGGACCGGGTGATCGACACGCCGCTCGCCGAGTCGGGCATCGTCGGCACCGCGATCGGTCTGGCCCTGCGCGGCTACCGCCCGGTGGTGGAGATCCAGTTCGACGGCTTCGTGTTCCCGGCGTACGACCAGATCGTCACGCAGCTGGCGAAGATGCACGCCCGGTCCCTGGGCAAGGTCAAGCTCCCGGTCGTCGTCCGGATCCCCTACGGCGGCGGCATCGGCGCGGTCGAGCACCACTCGGAGTCCCCCGAGGCGCTCTTCGCGCACGTGGCCGGTCTGAAGGTCGTCTCGCCGTCGAACGCCTCCGACGCCTACTGGATGATGCAGCAGGCGATCCAGAGCGACGACCCGGTGATCTTCTTCGAGCCGAAGCGGCGCTACTGGGACAAGGCCGAGGTCAACACGGAGGCGATCCCCGATCCGCTGCACAGGGCCCGGGTCGTCCGTGAGGGCACCGACCTGACGCTGGCCGCCTACGGCCCGATGGTCAAGCTCTGCCAGGAGGCCGCCGACGCGGCGGCCGAGGAGGGCAAGAACCTGGAGGTCCTGGACCTGCGCTCGGTCAGCCCCCTGGACTTCGACGCCGTCCAGGCATCGGTGGAGAAGACCCGTCGCCTGGTCGTGGTGCACGAGGCCCCGGTGTTCTTCGGCTCGGGCGCGGAGATCGCGGCGCGTATCACGGAGCGCTGCTTCTACCACCTGGAGGCCCCGGTGCTCCGGGTCGGCGGCTACCACGCCCCCTACCCGCCGGCGCGTCTGGAGGAGGAGTACCTGCCGAGTCTGGACCGGGTGCTCGATGCCGTCGACCGCGCCCTGGCGTACTGAGGAGAGGGTCGTGACGACGATGACGGAAGCGTCCGTACGCGAGTTCAAGATGCCGGACGTGGGCGAGGGGCTCACCGAGGCGGAGATCCTCAAGTGGTACGTCCAGCCCGGTGACGCGGTCACCGACGGTCAGGTGGTGTGCGAGGTCGAGACGGCCAAGGCCGCGGTCGAGCTGCCCATCCCCTACGACGGTGTGGTCCGCGAGCTGCACTTCCCCGAGGGCACCACGGTCGACGTGGGCACGGCGATCATCGCGGTCGACGTGGCGGGCGGCGCCGCCCCCGTGGCGGAGGAGCCGGCCGCCCCGGCGGTGCCGGAGCAGCCCCGGGCGGAGGAGCCCCAGCCGCAGGCCCGCCAGCCGGTTCTCGTCGGCTACGGCGTGGCCGCGTCCTCCACCAAGCGCCGTCCGCGCAAGGCGGTGCCGCCCGCTGCCGCGGCCGTCCAGGCGGAGCTGAACGGCCACGCCCCCGCGGCTCCCGCGGCCCCGGCGGCGGAGAAGCCCCGCCCGCTGGCCAAGCCGCCGGTCCGCAAGCTGGCCAAGGACCTGGGCGTCGACCTGGCGATGGTCGTCCCGACCGGCCCGGACGGCATCATCACCCGCGACGACGTCCATGCCGCGGCGGCCCCGCAGCCGGCGCCGGCACCTGTGGCGGAGCCGCGTGCCGCGGCAGCACCGCAGGCCGCCCCCGCGCCCGTGTCGTTCGACGGGGTCCGGGAGACCCGCATCCCGGTCAAGGGCGTCCGCAAGGTGACCGCGCAGGCCATGGTCGGCTCCGCGTTCACGGCCCCGCACGTCACGGAGTTCGTGACGGTGGACGTCACGCGCACGATGAAGCTGGTCGAGGAGCTGAAGCAGGACAAGGAGTTCGCGGGCCGGCGGGTCAACCCGCTCCTGCTGATCGCCAAGGCCCTGCTGCTGGCGATCCGCCGCCACCCGGACATCAACGCGTCCTGGGACGAGGCGGCGCAGGAGATCGTGCTCAAGCACTACGTCAACCTGGGCATCGCAGCGGCCACCCCCCGCGGACTGATCGTCCCGAACATCAAGGACGCCCACGCCAGGACCCTGCCCGAGCTGGCGGACTCCCTGGCGGACCTGGTGTCCACGGCGAAGGAGGGCAAGACGACCCCCGCCGCCATGCAGGGCGGCACCGTCACCATCACCAACGTCGGCGTCTTCGGCGTCGACACCGGCACGCCGATCCTCAACCCGGGCGAGTCGGCGATCCTGGCAGTCGGCGCGATCAAGCTCCAGCCGTGGGTCCACAAGGGCAAGATCAAGCCCCGTCAGGTCACCACGCTCGCGCTGTCCTTCGACCACCGCCTGGTCGACGGCGAACTCGGCTCGAAGGTCCTCGCGGACGTGGCGGCGATCCTGGAGCAGCCCAAGCGGCTGATGACCTGGTCGTAACCGGCCGAGGCGAGCCGCGCGCCCTCCCCCCGGGCCGAGGGGCGCGGCTCCCGGGCCCTTGGTCCGGGGTGTACGTCTTCGGGGCTCATCACGGGATGCGCGGTTACCCGGGCCGTGCCGTCCGGAACGCCCCCGACGGCGCCCGCCCCCCTCGGCGTGCGACGGCACGGGCCCCGCTGCCGCGCTTCGACGGCAGCAGGCCCTCCACCGCTGTGCCCCGGGCATCGGCCCGGTCGGGCGCAGCCGTGGCCGAGGAGCCTGGACGCGCGTCCTTCGCGCGCCGGACGGCGGGGACGGAGGCGAACACCGCCTCGCCGCCCGTCCCGCACGTCGCCGCGGCGGGTACCGCACCGTCCGCATGATGAAAGGGATCCTCCACGCGTACGTGTTGTATCTATCCTGTGGGCATGTCGCCAGCCCCACCCGCACCCGTCAAGCAGCCCCCCGCCGCCGACCGCGTCTACAGCCACGTCAAGCAGGGCGTCCTCGACCGCCGTTACGAGGGCGGCACCCTGCTGACCGAGGGTGAGCTCGCCGAGGCCGTCGGGGTCTCCCGGACCCCCGTGCGCGAGGCGCTGCTGCGGCTGGAGGTGGAAGGGCTGATCAAGCTCTATCCGAAGAAGGGCGCGCTGGTCCTGCCCGTCTCCGCGCAGGAGATCGCGGACGTCGTCGAGACCAGACTGCTTGTCGAGGAACACGCCGCCCGCAAAGCGGTGCCCGCCTCCGCCGCGCTCATCGAGCGGCTGGAGGGACTCCTGGCCGAGCAGCGGGCCCAGGCCGCCGCGGGTGACTTCGCCGCCGCCGCCGTCACCGACCGGTGCTTCCACGCCGCGATCGTCCGAAGCGGCGGGAACGCGATCCTCTCCCGCCTGTACGACCAGCTCCGCGACCGGCAACTGCGCATGGGCGTCGCCGTCATGCACTCCCACCCCGACCGCATCGCCAAGACCCTCGCCGAGCACGCGGAGATCCTCGACGCGCTGCGCTCCGGCGACGCGGAGGCAGCCGTGGCCGTCGTCCACCGGCACGTCGGCTGGTTCTCCCACCTGGCCCGGGGAGAGGTGCGATGAGGCCCTCCCCGGCTTCCCCGGCCGGGCTTGAGGGTGATCCGCCCGGCGGGCGGCGCGCGATGGCCGTCTGGGCCGTCGGCGTCTCCGTCTACTTCGTCGCCGTCATCTTCCGCACGTCCCTCGGTGTGGCCGGACTCGACGCCGTCGAACGCTTCCACGTCGGCGCCTCGGCGCTGTCCACCTTCTCCATCCTCCAGTTGCTGGTCTATGCCGGCATGCAGATACCCGTGGGCCTCCTGGTCGACCGGCTCGGCACCAGAAAGGTGCTCACCATGGGGGCGGTGCTCTTCACGGCCGGGCAGCTCGGCTTCGCGTTCTCCCCCTCGTACGGCACCGCCCTCGCCTCCCGCGCCCTGCTCGGCTGCGGTGATGCGCTCACCTTCATCAGTGTGCTGCGGCTGGGCACCCGCTGGTTCCCGGCCCGGCGCGGACCGCTCGTCGCCCAGCTCGCCGGCCTCGTCGGCATGGCGGGCAATCTCGTCTCCACCCTCGTCCTCGCCCGGCTGCTGCACGGCCTGGGATGGACCGCGGCGTTCGGCGGGAGCGCGCTGGCCGGTGCCGTGGTGCTGCTCCTCGTGAGTCTCTTCCTGAAGGACCACCCCGAGGGCTTCGAGCCGGAGCCGCCGGCGCACCGGGGTGCCTCCTTCGTGCGCCGCCAGATCGCCGCCTCCTGGCGGGAGCCGGGCACGCGACTGGGGCTGTGGGTGCACTTCACGACCCAGTTCCCCGCGATGGTGTTCCTGCTGCTGTGGGGTCTGCCCTTCCTCGTCGAGGCGCAGGGCCTGACCCGTGGCACGGCCGGTGAGCTGCTCACCCTGATCGTGCTGTCCAACATGGCCGTCGGTCTCGTCTACGGCCAGATCGTCGCCCGTCACCACGGGGCGCGGCTGCCGCTGGCGCTCGCCACGGTCGGGGCGACGGCGCTGGTGTGGGCGGTGACGCTGTCCTGCCCCGCGCTGACCTCCACCGGCCGGGCGCCGATGTGGCTGCTGGTCGTGCTGTGCGCGGTGCTCGGCGCCTGCGGCCCGGCGTCGATGATCGGTTTCGACTTCGCGCGCCCGGCGAACCCGCCGGAGCGGCAGGGCACGGCCTCCGGCATCACGAACATGGGCGGTTTCGTCGCCTCCATGTCCACGCTGTTCGCGGTCGGGGTGCTGCTCGACGCGACGGGCGGCAACTACACCGTCGCCTTCTGCGCGGTCTTCGTGCTCCAGGCCGTCGGCGTCACCCAGATCCTGCGGCTGCGGCGGCGGGCCGCCCTGCGGGAGCGGGAACGGCTGGTCGCCAGCCGCGTGGAAACGGTGCACGTTCCTGCGTGAAGGTGGCCGGTCGCGGGGGCCGATGGCCGGTGGCGGTGACCGGTTGGCGTGGTGGCCGGTGCGCGTCTCGGGTGTGCGCCCGGGGCGCAGGGGGTGCGGTTCTGCGGTGCAGATGCGCACGGTTCCGTCCGGGGAGCCGGGACGTGAGGCCGGCCGGGGTGCGGTCGCCGTGCCGGGTGCCGCCGTCGGCCGGGGGCGGGGGCGCGCGTAGGGTGCCACCGGGCGCCCCCCGTTGCGCCCGCCCACCCGTGCCTGTGCCGGACCGTTCACGGCTCGGCGGCTCGGTGCCGCCCACAGCCGTGCGGACGTGGCGTGAGCGCTACGGCGTCACCGTGAAGTTGCGCAGGATCGCCGACGTCAGGTTCTGGTCGCCCTCCAGCTTCAGCCGGTCCGACACCGCCTCCACCGTCACCCGGCCGCAGGCCAGGCGGACGTAGGTCTCCCAGTCCAGGGTGAGGGCGGCGGCGGGGCCGAGAGCCGGAGCCGTCTCCAGGGTGCCGCGGCCCTGGATGTCGATGCGGATGGTGCGCAGGAACTCCACCGGACCGTGCACGTCGAAGACGACGGCCGAACTGCGGGGCGCCTGCGCACGCTCGGCGACGACGACCGGAAGCGCGTCGAGCAGGACGTCGCGGGCGACGAGCGCGCCGGGGGAGTCGAGATCGCCGGGCCGGCCGAGGGCGGTGCGCAGGTCCTGCTCGTGCACCCACACGTCGAAGGCGTGGTTGCGCATGGCCTCCGCGAGGGTGAGTTCCGTGCCGAGGGGGCCGCGGACCTTGGTGCCCGGGTTCCGGGACTCGTTCCGCAGCTGGCGGTTGCGGCGGATGATCGTGTACTCCAGCTCGGACGTCATCTCCGGCGACGTGTGGTGCCGACGCACGTCGACCTGCATCTCCGTGTAGCGCTGGTGGTCGTTGGTGACGTGGAACAGGTCGCGCGGCAGGGTGTGGATGGGCCGCGGGTCGCCGAGCATCTCGCAGTCCAGGCCGATCACGTGCGACACGACGTCGCGCACCGACCAGGCCGGGCACGGGGTACGGCGGTTCCAGTCAGCCTCCGCCAGTGGCTGCACCAGCTCGGTTATCGCTTCGATGGAGTGGGTCCAGGCATCGGCATAGGGCTGGAGAGTGGGATGCAGACTCACGGAACGGGACCCCTCGGCGGTTGGTACACGGGCAGGTGGTGGCGGCGTTGCCAGTGGGAGGCGGCTGCACTCGTCGGGTGTCTTGAAAATCTCCCCGGCTCTCGTCTTCGCTCAAGCTGGGAGGACCCCCAAGTTACGCTGCTCTGAGGCACCCCGGCAGTGCTTTCGTGTGACGATCGTAGGCCCGTGAGGACGTCCGTGGGGACGCCCCGGTGGACGGCTCGACGCCAGGACGGTGGTAGTGTGCGCGCTTCTCTCATCCAGATCGCCGTAAGCGAGGACGAATCGGTCGTGTCGCGCCGGGAGCGCGTCGCTGCGCTGGTGCGAGAACAAGCCGGAGCCGCCGACCTCGTCGTCCTTCCCGAGCTGTGGACCACCGGGGCCTTCGCCTACGAGCAGTACGGCACCGAGGCCGAGACGCTGGAGGGGCCGACCTGCGAGGCGATGGCCAAGGCCGCGAGCGACGCGGGGGTGTGGCTGCACGCCGGATCCATCCCCGAGCGGGACCCGGAAGGACCGCTGTACAACACGTCCGTCGTCTTCTCTCCCTCCGGTGACCTCGTCGCCGCCTACCGCAAGATCCACCGCTTCGGCTTCGACGAGGGCGAGGCCGTGCTGATGGGTGCGGGGCGGGAGCTGGTGACAGTCCGTCTGCCCGGGACGACCCTGGGTGTGGCGACCTGTTACGACCTCCGTTTCCCCGAACTCTTCCGTGGCCTCGTCGATGCCGGCGCCGAGACCCTGGTGATCCCGGCGGGCTGGCCGGAACGCCGCCGGGCGCACTGGACGCTGCTGGCTCAGGCGCGGGCGGTGGAGAACCAGGCGTTCGTGCTCGCCTGTGGAACGGCCGGGACGCACGCCGGAGTTCCGCAGGCCGGTCACTCGATCGTGGTCGATCCGTGGGGTGAGGTGCTGGCGGAGGCGGGTCCCGGCGAGGAGGTCCTCCGCGTCTCGTTCGACCCGGCGAAGGTGGCCGCGACGCGGGACCAGTTCCCCGCCCTGAAGGACCGCGTGCTGGGGCTGGAGGCACCGCACCGGTGACCCGCGGGGCCCCGCGAAGGGCGTCCCCGTCCCCGGATCTGCTTCGGATCTGCTTCCCGGCCGGGCGCCCGGCCGAGCAGGCCGGGCCGGGTCCGCCGCGGTTCGGGAGCGCCTCGAAGGGGCTCGGGGAACTGCGCGACCGGCCACGACGGCGCCGCGGCCGACCGGCGTCATGCCCCGGCGCTCCCCGCGGAGCGTTCAGTCCTCCTCCCGCTCCTTCTCCGCCAGCTGGATCACGCACACCGCCACCGCGATCAGCAGCGCCGGGTCCGCGTCCTCGCGGACCACGTCCACGCCGTAGGTGTCCCGGACGGTGAGCCAGCGGCGGGAGACGACGGCGAGGAGTTCCCCGTCGTACTCGACGGCGAACTCGCGGTCGAGGATCTTGCCGCTGACGTCGAGGGCGGTGCCGTCGGCGAGGGACACCCGGTAGTGGTTGCGCAGCAGCGACAGCCGTTTGCGGCGGATCCTCGCCAGCGGTTCGTCGTCCCGCTCGATGATCATCGTGTCGCGCAGGGCGAACAGTTTCTGCCGGATGTCGACGAGCACCCGCCCGCGCGCGTCCTTCAGCTCGAAGGTGTCCCGCAGCCGCATCGCCTTGCCGTCCACGAGGAACACCTTGTCGCCCCGGTCGTCCTCGATCCAGTAGTCGTCGCCGAAGCCGAGGAGCCGTTCCCGTACGAGGTATCTCATGAGGTGACCGGTTCCCCACCGGACGGTCCGAAACGCCGCCGGTAGGCCGACGGGCTGAGACCCGTCTCGCGCCGGAGCCGGGCCCGCAGATTGGCGGCCGTGCCCAGGCCGCTGCGCGCCGCGACCACGTCCAGCCGTTCCTCGCCGCGCTCGATGAACCGGCGGGCGAGGTTCACGCGCTCGCCGGTCAGCCACGCGAGCGGTGTCGTCCCGAGCTGCGCGCGGAAACGCCGGTGGAGGGTGGCCTGGCTGACCCGCGCTCGGGCCGCGAGGTCGGCCACCGTCAGCGGTTCACCGAGCCGTTCCTGCGCCCAGGTCAGTACCGGGGCGAGGGATTCGTCCCTGATGTGCGGGACCGGGCGTTCCACGAACTGCTGCTGCCCGCCGTCGCGGTGTGCCGCGAACACCAGGCGCCGGGAGACGTGGTTGGCGATCTCGGCGCCGTGGTCGCGGCGCACCACGTGGAGGCTGAGGTCGAGCGCGGACGCGCTGCCCGACGCGGTGAGGATGTCGCCGTCGTCGACGAACAGCACGTCCTGGTCGAGGTGTACGCCGGGGAAGCGGGCGCGGAAGGAGTCCGCCCACATCCAGTGGCAGGCCGCCGGGCGGCCGTGCAGCAGGCCGGCCTCCGCGAGGGTGAACGCGCCGGAGCAGAAGCCGACGAGGCGGGCACCGCGCGCGTGGGCGCGGCGCACGGTGTCCAGGACGTGCGGGGCTCGCGGGGCGTCGGTGTCGGGCCGGTTCGGCACGATGAGCGTGTCCGCCTCATCGGCCGCCCGGAGGTCCGCGACGCCGGTGAGGGTGAAGAACCCGTCCCGCATCCGCGTCTCGGGCGCGGCGGCGCACAGCCGGAAGTCGTACAGGTCCCGGCCCAGCTCGGGGCGCGGCAGCCCGAAGACCTCGATGGCGCAGCTCATCTCGAACGGGTTGGAGTTCTCGTCGACCATCAGCACGACGCGGTGCGAGGATCCTTGCGGCATATGCGATTTCTAGCACTCGTGCGCCGGGCCCGCCACGGCGACGATGGCGCCATGGCATCCAGTGAACCCGTCTCCCTGCCCGACGCGCTCGCCTCCTTCACCGAGCAGTGGAGCCCCCGCATCGTCACCGCCGTCAACGACTACGACGTGCGCGTCGCGAAGGTCGAGGGCGAGCACCTCTGGCACGTCCACGACGACACCGACGAGTTCTTCCTGGTTCTGGCCGGTGAGCTGCGCATCGCTCTGCGCGAGGCCGGCGGCGAGCGCACCGTGGTCCTCCCCCGGGGCTCCGTCTTCACGGTCCCCCGCGGCACCGGGCACAAGCCGTACGCGCCCGTGCCCACCGAGATCCTGCTCCTCGAACCGACCGGGACCCTGACCGTCGGCGACCGTCATGACGACGTCCCGGAGCATGTGGACGCCACGACCGGTCACGCGCTGGCCCGACCGCCGGTGGAGGGGCGGCACCCTTGACAGAGCCCCGGCGCTGTGACCGGAAGGCGTCACCGGCTCGCGACGCCCGGTGCGGCATCCTGCCGCGCTGCCGCCCCCGGCACATGCAGTACGCGGGCGATGCTCCGCGTTGCGGCGCACCGCACCGGACGCCGCGAGCCGTCCGGCAGACCTTTCCGGTCACGGCACTGCTAGGAGCGTCTTGAAGATCTTGAAAACGCGCCCACCTTGCACCAGATTGCCCCGATCGACATCTATCAGCGAACCGCGGCGACTCGGGCACCCCAAGCAGGATTTTCAGCAGTCTCCTAGCCGTCGAGGAACGCCACCAGCGCGTTCGCCAGCAGGTGCGGGTCGTCCACGCCGCACAGTTCGCGGGCGCTGTGCATGGACAGGATCGCCACGCCGATGTCGACGGTCCGGATGCCGTGGCGGGCCGCGGTGATGGGACCGATGGTGGTGCCGCAGGGCATGGAGTTGTTGGAGACGAAGGACTGGAAGGGGACGTCCGCCTTCTCGCAGGCCGCGGCCCAGATCGCGCGGCCCGAACCGTCCGTGGCGTAGCGGTTGTTGACGTTGACCTTGAGGATGGGGCCGCCGTTGACCCGGGGGTGGTGCGTCGGGTCGTGCCGCTCGGCGTAGTTGGGGTGCACGGCGTGGCCGGTGTCGGAGGACAGGCAGACGGTGCCGGCGAAGGCTCTGGCCCGGTCCTCGAAGGTGCCGCCGCGCGCGAAGACCGAGCGCTCCAGGACGCTGCCGAGCAGCGGGCCGTCGGCACCGGTGTCGCTCTGGGAGCCGTTCTCCTCGTGGTCGAAGGCGGCCAGGACGGGGATGCAGGACAGGTCGCGGCCGGTGACCGCGGTCAGGGCGGCCACCCCGGCGTGCACGGACAGCAGGTTGTCCATGCGCGGGCCCGCGACGAGTTCGCGGTCGCGGCCGAGGTGGGCGGGGGGCTCCACGGAGTGGACCATGAGGTCCCAGCCGGTGATCTCGCCCTCGGCGAGGCCGGTCTCCTCTTCCAGGAAGGTGATGAGGTCGCCGTCGCGCACGGTGTCGGCGAGGCCCCACACGGGCTGCAGGTGGCGCTGCTTGTCGAGCTTGAGGCCGTCGGCGTTGACCGCGCGGTCCAGGTGGATGGCGAGCTGCGGGACGCGCAGCAGCGGGCGGTCCACGTTCACCAGGCGGGTGGAGCCGTCCCGCAGGGTGAGCCGGCCGGCGAGGCCGAGGTCGCGGTCGAGCCAGGAGTTCAGCAGGGGGCCGCCGTAGATCTCGACGGCCACCTGGCGCCAGCCGTGCGCCCCGGTGTCCGGCAGTGGCTTGACGCGCAGGTTGGGGGAGTCGGTGTGTGCGCCGACGATCCGGAACGGCGTGTGTGCCGCGGCGCCCTCGGGGACGTACCAGGCCACGACGGCGCCGCCGCGCAGCACGTACTTGCCGCCGCTGGTCCCGTCCCAGGCGTCCGTCTCGGCGACCTGCCGGAAGCCGGCCTTCTCCAGACGCGCGGCGGTGTTCGCCACGGCGTGGTACGGCGACGGGCTCGCCGCGAGGAAGGACATCAGGTCGTCGGTGTGGCCGCGGTCGAAGCGTGAGGGTTCGCTCATGGGTTCACCTTAACGACGGACGAGGGCCCGCTCCCGGTCGAAGGGAGCGGGCCCTCGTGAGGAGGGTGTGGAAGGAGGTTCAGCTGTCCAGAGCTGTCCTTTGCTGTCCCATGCGTCCGGGAACGCGGCCTCGTTCCGTGTGTCCGGTCCTAGAACGCGGCCTCGTCCAGCTCCATCAGGTCCAGCTCGACGTCCGCGGCGATCTTGCGCGCCAGGGTGACGCCGGGCAGGACGTTGGCCGCGAAGAACTTCGCCGCCGCGATCTTGCCGGTGTAGAAGGCCCTGTCCTTCGCCGCGGCGGTCTCCAGCTTCTCGGCGGCGATCGCGGCGCCCTTGAGGAGCAGGTAGCCGACGATCACGTCACCGGAGGCCAGGAGCAGGCGGGTGGTGTTGAGACCGACCTTGTAGATGTTCTTGACGTCCTGCTCGGTGGCCGCGAGGTCGGTCAGCATCAGGCCGACGATGGCCTCCAGCTCGACGGCGGCCTTGGCGAGGTGCTCGCGGGCGCCGGCCAGCTCCTCGCCGCCGGTGCCGAGGGCGAGGAACTTCTTGATGTCCTCGGCGAGGGAGTTGAGGGCGGCGCCCTGGTTGCGGACGATCTTCCGGAAGAAGAAGTCCTGGCCCTGGATGGCGGTGGTGCCCTCGTACAGGGTGTCGATCTTGGCGTCGCGGATGTACTGCTCGATCGGGTACTCCTGCAGGAAGCCGGAGCCGCCGAAGGTCTGGAGCGACTGGGCGAGCTGCTCGTAGCCCTTCTCGGAGCCGTAGCCCTTGACGATCGGCAGGAGCAGGTCGTTGAGGGCGTGCTCGGTCTTGGCGTCCTCGCCGTTCGCCTCCTTGACGGCGATGGCGTCCTGGACGGAGGCGGTGTAGAGGACGAGCGCGCGCATGCCCTCCGCGTACGCCTTCTGCGTCATCAGCGAGCGGCGCACGTCGGGGTGGTGGGTGATGGTGACCTTGGGGGCGCTCTTGTCCATGAAGTTCGCCAGGTCGGGACCCTGGACCCGCTCCTTGGCGTACTCCAGCGCGTTGAGGTAGCCGGTCGACAGGGTGGAGATCGCCTTCGTGCCGACCATCATGCGGGCGAACTCGATGATGCGGAACATCTGGCGGATGCCGTCGTGCCTGTCCCCGATCAGCCAGCCCTTGGCGGGGTGCTGGTCGCCGAACGTCATCTCGCAGGTGTTGGAGGCCTTCAGGCCCATCTTGTGCTCGACGTTGGTGGCGTAGACGCCGTTGCGCTCGCCCAGCTCGCCGGTCTCGAAGTCGAAGAGGTACTTCGGGACGAGGAAGAGGGACAGGCCCTTGGTGCCGGGGCCGGCACCCTCGGGGCGGGCGAGGACGTAGTGGAGGATGTTCTCCTCCATGTCGTGCTCACCGGAGGTGATGAAGCGCTTCACGCCCTCGATGTGCCAGGAACCGTCCTCCTGCCGGACCGCCCTGGTGCGGCCGGCGCCGACGTCGGAGCCCGCGTCGGGCTCGGTGAGGACCATGGTGGAGCCCCAGGTCTTCTCGACGGCGATCCGGGCGATCTTCTTCTGGACCTCGTTGCCCTCCTCGAAGAGGATGTTGGCGAAGGCCGGGCCGGAGGAGTACATCCACACGGCCGGGTTCGAGCCGAGGACGAGCTCCGCGTACGCCCAGATCAGGGACGGCGGGGCGGTGGTCCCGCCGATCTCCTCCGACAGGCCCAGGCGCCAGTACTCGGAGTCCATGAAGGCCTTGTAGCTCTTCTTGAAGGAGGCCGGGACCGGCGCGGTGTTGGTCTCCGGGTCGAAGACCGGCGGGTTGCGGTCGGCGTCGGCGAAGGACTCCGCGAGCTCGTTCTCGGCGAGGCGGGTCAGCTCCTCCAGGACGCTCTTGGCGGTCTCGGTGTCCATCTCCTCGAACGGGCCGGTGCCGTACAGCTTGTCGCGTCCCAGTACTTCGAAGAGGTTGAACTCGATGTCTCGGAGATTCGACTTGTAGTGCCCCATGGCGACGGCTCCGTTAGAGAGGGATCGGCGAGGCACTGGTTGTGGATCCTCGCACTAGTTCACGTACCAACAAGTAGCTCCGATGATGCTACCCGTCAGTAATAAGAAGCAACCCCGATCCGCACATCTGTGACTCGTTACTCTTTGGTGCATGTACGGATACGGCCAGACCATGGACGGGGGCACCGCGCAGCAGCAGTACGCCGCGCCCCAGCAGCCGATGTCCGGCGGATACGGGCAGCAGCAGCCGCTGTACCCGGAGCCGTCCCCGCCCTCCCTCGCGGACGCGGTGCGTGCCTTCACCACCGGCCAGATCTCCGCCGAGGACTTCCAGCAGGTCTTCGCCACGTCCAAGGTGTACTGCCCGCGCGGCGACACCCCGGGTTTCCTCGCCCTGCACAGCACCCAGCAGCCGGTGATCCCCATGTTCACCTCGCTGAAGGAGCTGCGCCGGTACGCGGGCAAGGAGTCCAAGTACTTCGTGATCACCGGCGCGGAGGTGATCGACCTGCTGCCGACCGGCTACGGCTTCGTCGTCGACATGGAGGGTGAGCACCGCATGGTCTTCGATGCGAAGGCGGTCGAGCAGATGGTCGACTTCGCGATGCGCCGGATGTACGGCTGACGCCGTCGTCCCGATGTGCCGGATGGCCGGCCGGGTCGTCTTGGCGATGCGCCGCCCGTGCGGCAGGCGCCGTCGCCCCGATGTGCCGGACGTGCTGCTGAGGCCTTTGTCCCACGGCTTTGCCGTGGCGCGAGCCCGGAGGGAATGCCCTCCGGGCTTTCTTCGTTCATGGGTGGCAAGAAGTTCAACGCTCAACTAAAGTTGGCGTTAGACCGAGGAGGTACCCACATGCCTGCAGTGACCGTCGAGAACCCGTTGACGCTGCCCCGCGTGACCGCTCCCGCCGGCGCCACGGCCCGCCCCGTGCTCGCGGTCACGACCGCGCCGAGCGGGTTCGAGGGTGAGGGCTTCCCGGTACGCCGGGCGTTCGCGGGAATCAACTACCGCCACCTCGACCCGTTCATCATGATGGACCAGATGGGTGAGGTGGATTACCAGCCCGGGGAGCCGAAGGGCACCCCCTGGCACCCGCACCGCGGCTTCGAGACCGTCACCTACATCATCGACGGGATCTTCGACCACCAGGACAGCAACGGCGGGGGCGGCACCATCACCAACGGCGACACCCAGTGGATGACGGCCGGCTCCGGCCTGCTGCACATCGAGGCCCCGCCGGAGCACCTCGTCATGTCCGGAGGGCTCTTCCACGGCCTCCAGCTGTGGGTGAACCTCCCTGCCGAGGACAAGATGATGCCCCCGCGCTACCAGGACATCCGCGGCGGCAGCGTCCAGCTGCTGACCTCCCCGGACGGCGGCGCGCTGCTGCGCGTCATCGCCGGTGAGCTGGACGGCCACGCCGGTCCCGGCATCACCCACACGCCGATCACCATGGTCCACGCGACGCTGGCGCCGGGCGCGGAGATCACCCTGCCGTGGCGCGAGGACTTCAACGGCCTCGCCTACGTGCTGGCCGGGCGCGGATCGGTGGGCGCCGAGCGGCGCCCGGTCCACCTGGGCCAGACCGCGGTCTTCGGCGACGGCGGCACGCTGACCGTCCGCGCCGACGACAAGCAGGACTCCCACACGCCGGACCTGGAGGTCGTCCTCCTCGGCGGACAGCCCATCCGTGAGCCGATGGCCCACTACGGGCCGTTCGTGATGAACACCAGGGACGAGCTGATGCAGGCCTTCGAGGACTTCCAGAAGGGCCGCCTGGGAACGGTCCCGGCCGTGCACGGGATGGAGGAGGGCGGGCTGTAGGACCCGCCGGAACGGCACCGGGGCGCGCCCGGGGCGGCGGCTCACTCCCCCGGGTGTCCCCGGCGGGACAGGGTGCGGGGGGTGTGGTCGGGTGGTGAGGGTGCAGGAGCCCTCCCTCTCGCCGCTGCCCGCCGCCGTCCGGCGGCTCGCCGCCTGGTGCGCCGTCATCCTGCTCGTCGCGGGAGTCGGCTGGGTCGGGATCCTGCTGTGCGCGGAGTTCCGCACGGCCGTCACGCCCGTGCTGCTCGCCCTGCTCGGCACGGCGCTGCTCGGGCCGCTCCACCGGCGCATGGTGCGGGCCCGGGTCAACCGGTCCGTCGCCGCCGCCGTGACGTGCGTGGCCGTCGTCGCCGTGGTCGGTGGCGCCGTGTACATCGTCGTCGCCGCGCTGGTCGACAGCGGCGACCAGATCGTCTCCTCGCTGAAGGACGCGGCACGGAGCGTCGCCGACCACTTCGGCGCGGCCGGCACCTCGCTCGACGACCTCGCCACGAACGCCCGCGACCTGCTGAGCCGGTTCGGCGGGACGGCCGCCTCGGGCTTCCTCAGCGGGGTGAGCGTCGTCGCCCAGAGCATCGCCATGGCGGTCCTGGCACTGCTGCTCGTCTTCTTCTTCCTGCGCGACGGCGACAAGGCCGTCGACACGCTGCGCTCCCTCGCGCCCGGCGGCAGCGCCGACCTCCTGGAGGCCGTCGCCCGGCGGGCCTACCGCGCCGTCGAGGGGTTCATGCGGGGTACCACCCTGATCGCGCTCATCGACGCCACCTTCATCACGATCGGGCTGCTCGCGCTGGACGTGCCCGGGGCGGTGGGACTCGGGGCGCTGGTCTTCGTCGGGGCCTACATCCCCTACCTCGGCGCGTTCATCTCCGGGACCCTGGCCGTCCTCGTCGCGCTCGCCGAGCGCGGGTTCGTCATCGGGCTCTGGGCGCTCGGCGTCGTCCTCGCCGTGCAGGTGCTGGAGGGGCATGTGCTCCAGCCGGCGATCCAGAGCCGGACGGTGCAGATGCACCCGGCGGTGGTGATGCTGGCGATCACCGCGGGCGCGTCCGTCGCGGGGATCCTGGGCATGCTGCTGGCCGTGCCGGTGACGGCCGCCGCCTTCGGGGTCGTGGAGGAACTGCGGGCCCGCGCCACCGCGCCGTAGTCCCCGGCGCCGCGCCGCGTCCCCGCACCCTCGGTGCAGAGCGGTCCCCGCCCGCGTGCCGCGGCCCGCCGCCGCGGTGCGGTCCGCGTCCCCTGCCGTGCCCTGGGGCCGGTCCGCCCACGCGTGCCGGGTCAGGCCTCCTCCGCCAGGTCGATCCAGATGCTCTTGCCCTGGCCCCGCGGGGCCACCCCCCACGCGTCCGCGAGCAGATCGATCAGCAGCAGACCGCGTCCCGAGGACGCCAGCTCGCCCGGCCGGCGCACGTGCGGCAGGTCGTCCCCGGCGTCGGTGACCTCGACCCGGAGCCGGCGGGCACCCGTCTCGCCGGTGACCTCGGCCACGAGCAGCGCGTCGGCGTCCGTGTGCACCAGGACGTTGGTCAGCAGCTCGGAGACCAGCAGCACCGCCGAGTCCACCTGGTCGGGCGAGGTCCAGTCGTGCAGCAGCTGGCGCAGATGCTGCCGGCCGGTGGCGACGCGCTCGGGATCGGCCTGCGCGACCGTCAGCATCATGCGGCGCACCGGCGGCCGTACGGTCGTTCCGCTCGGGCCCCGGCCGTCGCCCTGCCGGCACAGCAGGAGCAGGGCGATGTCGTCCTCGCGGCGGTCGGCGAGCGGGCCGGTGGTGTGGTGCGAGGAGGGCCCGTGCACGGCCTGGACGAGGGCGTCGGCGAGTTCCTCCAGATCCCCGGCGTCCCCGGCGTCCCCGTCGTGCTTCTCCAGGACCGTCCGCAGGCGCTGCCAGCCGGAGTCCAGGTCGTGGCCGCCGGTCTCGACGAGGCCGTCGGTGCACATCAGCAGCGTCTCGCCGGGATCCAGGGTGAGCAGGGTGGTGGGGTAGTCGCTGTCCGGGTCGATGCCGAGCGGCAGCCCGCCGGCGGTGGTCCGCAGCATCACCGTGCCGTCCGGCATCCGGATCGCCGGGTTCAGGTGCCCGGCGCGCGCGGTCTCGACGATGCCGGTGACGGGGTCGACCTCGATGTACAGGCAGGTGGCGAAGCGCAGGCCGGCCAGGTCGTCGTCGGTCTGCGTGAGGCCGTAGAAGAAGCGGGAGGCGCGCGAGAGCACCGCGTCGGGCCGGTGGCCCTCGGCGGCGTAGGCGCGCAGGGCTATGCGCAGCTGGCCCATCAGGCCGGCCGCGCGCACGTCGTGCCCCTGGACGTCGCCGATGACGAGGGCGAACCGGCCACTGGGCAGGGGGATCATGTCGTACCAGTCGCCGCCGACCTGGAGCCCGCCTCCGGTGGGGACGTAGCGGGCGGCGATGCTCATGCCGGGGATGCCCTCGCCCAGGGAGGGCAGCATCGAGCGCTGGAGTCCCTCGGTCAGCTCCCGCTCGGTCTCGGCGGCCCCGGCTCTCGACAGGGCCTGCGCCAGCATGCGCGCGACGGTGGTGAGGACGGACCGCTCGTCCGGGGTGAAGGCGACCGGATTGGTGAAGGCGGCCATCCAGGCGCCCATGGTGCCGCCCGCCACGGTCAGCGGCAGGAACGCCCAGGACTGCCGGTGGAACCGCTGGGCCAGCGGCCAGGTCAGCGGATAGCGCTCCCGGTACTGCGCCGGGGACGACAGGTACACCGCCCGCCCGGTGCGCACCACCTCGGCGGCCGGGTAGTCGGTCTCCAGCGCCATCTGGGCGAAGGGCCCCTCGTCGCCGGGCTGCTGCCCGTGGTGGCCGATGATCGTCAGCCGGTCGCCCTCCACGCCGAAGACGGCGAGCCCGTCCGGTGAGAAGCCGGGCATCGACAGCCCGGCCGCGACCCGCAGCACCTCGGCCGTGGAGCGTGCCTCCGCCAGCGCGCGGCCGGCGTCCAGCAGGAAGGCCTCCCGGGAGCGCCGCCAGTCACCGGTGACGGCGCTGCGTCCCGCCGGGGTGCCCGGGGCGGGTTCGGCCACCTCCTGGAGGGTGCCCGTCAGCTCGAAGGCCCGCCTGACCGGATCGAAGGACGGTCTCGAGCGGCTGCGGACGACCCGGACGACGTGCCCGCGCTCGTCCATGATCCGGATCCGGACCTCGGCCAGAGTGCCCTCGGCTACGGCGAGCTGGACGACACCGGTGATCTCGTTCCAGTCGACCGGGTGGAGCCTGGAGCGCACCTGCGCCTCGGTGAGCGTGGCCTGCTCGGCCGGCAGCCCGAGCAGGCGTGCCGCCTCGGCGTCGACGGCGACCTGCCCGGTGGCGGTGTCCCAGTTCCACAGACCGGTCGCGAGGGCGGAGAGGACCTCCCCCACGGAGGGCAGGGGTTCACCGGTGCGCATTGCCCCACTTTATGAAGAGACGATCGGACGATGCCACCGCTGATCTGGGCATGCCATGCCGGGAAAAGGGTGGGGAGGCGACGACGACGTGCCCGGTACCCTTGAAAAGTCCGGGCACCGGGCCCCGGAGATTCCCGATCCGCGAAGACTGGATGAAACGACGATGCATCGGTACAGGTCCCACACCTGCGGACAGCTCCGCGCCTCTGACGTCGGCACCGACGTCCGGCTGAGTGGCTGGCTGCACAATCGGCGCGACCTGGGCGGCATCCTCTTCATCGATCTGCGCGACCACTACGGCATCACCCAGCTGGTCGCCCGCCCCGGTACGGAGGCGTACGAGGCCCTGGACAAGCTGTCCAAGGAGACCGTGGTCCGCGTCGACGGCCAGGTCGTCTCTCGCGGCACCGAGAACGTGAACCCGGACCTGCCCACCGGCGAGGTCGAGGTCGAGGTCGGCGTCGTGGAGGTGCTGGGTGCGGCGGCTCCGCTGCCCTTCACCATCAACGCCGAGGACGGGGTCAACGAGGAGCGGCGCCTGGAGTACCGCTTCCTGGACCTGCGCCGCGAGCGCATGCACCGCAACATCATGCTCCGGTCGGCGATCATCTCGGCGATCCGCCACAAGATGACGGCGCTGGGCTTCAACGAGATGGCGACGCCGATCCTGTCGGCGACCTCCCCCGAGGGCGCGCGCGACTTCGTCGTCCCCTCCCGCCTGAACCCGGGCAAGTTCTACGCCCTGCCGCAGGCCCCGCAGCAGTTCAAGCAGCTGCTGATGATCTCCGGCTTCGACCGCTACTTCCAGATCGCGCCCTGCTTCCGCGACGAGGACGCCCGCGCCGACCGCTCGCCGGGCGAGTTCTACCAGCTCGACGTCGAGATGAGCTTCGTCGAGCAGGAGGACGTCTTCCGGCCCATCGAGCAGCTCATGACCGAGCTGTTCGAGGAGTTCGGCAACGGCCGCCACGTGACGTCGCCCTTCCCGCGGATCCCGTTCCGCGAGGCGATGCTGAAGTACGGATCCGACAAGCCCGATCTGCGGGCCCAGCTGGAGCTCGTCGACATCACCGACGTCTTCGAGGGCTCGGAGTTCAAGGCCTTCGCCGGCAAGCACGTGCGGGCGCTGCCGGTCCCGGCGGTCCAGGACCAGCCGCGCAAGTTCTTCGACCAGCTCGGCGAGTACGCCATCTCGCTGGGCGCGAAGGGCCTGGCCTGGGTGCGGGTGGCCCAGGAGGGCGGCCTGACCGGCCCGATCGCGAAGTTCCTCACCGAGGAGAACGTCAAGGTCCTCACCGAGCGCCTCGGCCTGGAGCCCGGTCACGCCGTGTTCTTCGGCGCGGGCGACTTCGACGAGGTCTCGAAGATCATGGGCGCGGTGCGGGTCGAGGCCGCCAAGCGCGCCGGGCACTTCGAGGACGACGTCTTCCGCTTCTGCTGGATCGTCGACTTCCCGATGTACGAGAAGGACGAGGACACCGGCGCGGTCGACTTCTCGCACAACCCGTTCTCGATGCCCCAGGGCGGTCTGGAGGCCCTGGAGACCCAGGACCCGCTGGACATCCTGGGCTGGCAGTACGACATCGTCTGCAACGGCGTCGAGCTGTCCTCCGGCGCCATCCGGAACCACGAGCCGGAGATCATGCTCAAGGCGTTCGAGATCGCGGGCTACGACCGCGAGACGGTCGAGGAGAAGTTCGCCGGCATGCTCCGCGCCTTCCGCTTCGGCGCCCCGCCGCACGGCGGCATCGCCCCCGGCGTCGACCGCATCGTCATGCTGCTGGCCGACGAGCCCAACATCCGAGAGACCATCTCCTTCCCGCTCAACGGCAACGCCCAGGACCTGATGATGGGCGCGCCGACGGAGCTGGAGGAGGCCCGGCTGAAGGAGCTGCACCTGTCGGTGCGCAAGCCGCAGCCGAAGTAGACACCGGCCGGCGCCGAGGCGCCCGGACCCGGGGCGGACGAGCCCCCGGGGCCGGGCGCCTCGCCGTGTGCGGGCCCGCGCGGGCCGGGGTCGCCGGGTCGGCCTGACGGGTGGGGCGGACCCGGACAGGGGCTCGCCCGGCCCCCGGGTCATACCTGACGTACCGTCAACTTCCCTGCCATTCCGGGCTCCACCCTCACCACGTGCCCGACGATTCACTTCCGACCCGGTGGTACGCCGGGGCTCCGGAATCCCTAGGATGTGCGGCGACCAACACGAGCCGCGTTCTGGGGGCGCGGCATGTCGGCGGTCCGCCATGCCGTGCGGCCGTCGGGAGGAGACGTAGCTATGTTCCGAGTTCGCGGGCGGTCCATACCGTCCGTTGCTGGTGTCATGCTCGCGACGGGCATGCTCTGTGCCGGAAGTGTCGCCTTCGCCGGAGCGGCGTCGGCCGACGAGGGGACCGATACCGACGTCGCCGTTCTGGGCGACATCATCCACGGCGGCCGCATCGACATCCTCGACGGGTCGGGTCACGCCCAGGAACACCTCACCGGCGGCACCATGCGCCTGACCATGAAGGGCGCCGAGCTCGAGACCTACTGCATCGACATCCACAACCCCACGTACGACGGCACCAAGTACACCGAGACCGACTGGGACCACTCCGTCCTGTCGGCCAAGAAGGAACGGCTGGGCAAGATCCGCTGGATCCTCCAGCACGCCTACCCCGTGGTCCAGCCGCACGCACTCGGCTCCAAGGTCGGTGCCAAGCTGAACGCGGACACCGCCGCCGCCGCGACCCAGGCGGCCATCTGGCACTTCTCCGACGGCGTGAACGCGCACCCGCGCAACAAGGGCGCCGACAAGGTCACGAAGTGGCTGGAGGAGCAGGCCGAGCAGCACGGCTCCGCCGACGAGCCGCTGCCCTCGCTGCAGCTCACCCCGGACAGCGTCTCGGGCAACAGCGGCGACAGCGTCGGACCGGTCACCGTCAGCACCAGTGCCGACAAGGTCTCGGTGAGCCTCGACCAGAAGTCCGAGGCCGCCGGGGTGACCGTGGTCGACGCGGACGGCCAGGCCGCCACCACCGCCACCAACGGCGACAAGCTGTTCTTCAAGGTGCCGGCGGACGCGCCCAAGGGCGAGGGCACCCTCACCGCCTCCACCACCACCCGGATCGAGGTCGGCCGGGTCTTCGCCCCCGTCGACAAGAAGAGCCAGACGCTGATCCTGGCCGGCAGCACCGACGTGCCGGTGACCGCGACCGCGTCCGGCGCCTGGGCGCCGAAGGAGCACAAGGGCCCGATCCCGGCCGTGACCTTCGAGAAGGACTGCGCCGCGGGCGGCATCCAGGTGACCGCCGCGAACAGCGGTGACCAGGAGTTCACCTTCACCCTGAACGGCGAGACCCACACGGTCCAGCCGGGCAAGTCCGAGACCGTCCTGGTGAAGGTCGACGAGGACCAGCCGTACGACATCAAGATCGACAGTGCGGCCGGCTACGGCCCGTGGGAGACCCACGGCGTCCTGGACTGCACCACCGCCGGCCCCTCGCCCAGCCCCTCGGCGAGCACCCCGGCGCCCAGCACCTCCACGCCCGGTGCCAACACGCCCGGTACCACCACCACCGGTGGCGGCCTGGCCCAGACCGGCGGCAGCAGCGCCACCCCGGTGATCGCGGGCGTGGCCGGTGCCCTGGTGCTGGCCGGTGGCGGACTGGTCTTCTTCCTGCGCAAGCGCCGCTCCACGCCGTCCGCCTGACGGTGGCAGCCGGGTCGTGACGACCCGGCGCCGAACAGGTGAGCACGGTTCGCCGCCGGACGCCCCCGACGTCCGCCGGCGGACCGTGCTCTTCTGTCGGGCCCGGCCCGGACCACCCCGGGCCGGGCCCGAGGCGCACAGGACACGCGGGTTCCCGGGCGCGGGCGCTCCTGGGCGCAAGCGCCTGACGAACTCCTACCGCGGTCGCCCGGAGGACTCTGCCGCGGACGGTGCCCGGGGCGCCCCCGTCCGTCGCGTCAACCCGTTCGGCAGTCGCGGCATTGGCCGGGGGCGGGGGCCCGGAAGGCGCGGTCGCAGGTGTCGCAGGTCTGCCAGGGGTGTCTGGGCTCCGGGGCCGGTGGGACGGGGGGCCGGAACGGCGGTGGTGGCGGCAGCTGAGCGGTCAGGCGGTGGGCCAGCAGCGCGGCCGGCCGGGCCAGCGGTTCCGCCGGCAGGCGGTCCGTCAGGGCGCGGCGCACGGCGGATGGGGGCAGGTCGCGTTCCAGCCAGGCGGCGACGCCCGGAGCGAGGTGTTCGGTGTCCGTCGCGGACAGCAGCAGCCGGGGGTCGAGGCGGCGGAGTCCGGCCAGGACGTCGACAGCCGCCCGGAGGATGCCGGGCGAGGGTGCCGCGGGCTGCGGCACGGCGGGCAGGTGCCTGCGCGGCGGCGGCTTCTCCGGTGCCGGACGGCGGGCGGGCCTGCGGGGACTCCCGGCCGGGGCACCCCGGTGCCCGGGCTTGTTGCAGAACACCGTGCGGGTGACGACCTGCCCGCCGGGCCTGCGCTCGCGGGTGCGGCGCAGATAGCCGTGGGCTTCGAGCTCCCGCAGCGCGGCGGCGATCCGGGTGGGTCCCTCGGGGAAGCGGTCGGCAAGGGACTTGATGCCGACCGGACTGCCCTTGGGCGGCGACTGGATGTGGCAGCCCAGCCCGATGGCGAGCAGGGACAGCTCCTCGTGCTGGGCGAGATGGTTGCCGATCACCGTGAAGTTCTCGGTGTGGCGGGCGCTGTCGTGGACCACGCCCGAATCCGGCCGCGCCTGCGGGTGGTTTTTCCCCGGGAGCCGGGACTGCGGACGCGAGCGCGCGTTAGGGTTCTCGGTATCCATCGGGAAGGTCCTGCTTCCTTGGTGGTCAGGCCCTCGCACTGGGATGGCAGTCCCGGCGGGGGCCGTCGCATGTCTGCGGTGGTGTCGCGCTGAGCGTAGGGCACGCAACCGGTCCCGGATCCAGTCCAGTTGGGCATATTCACTCGCGGGAGTGAGTGCGCCCGGCGGGAGGGAGGGGTGGGGCTTGGCGGGAGTTCTTTCCCCCTGGTGGTCCTTGGAGAAGACCGCCCGCGGCACCGGGGCGCGGGCCGTCGGGTTCCGGTGACTCCGCAGGCGGGACGTCGAGTTCGGCCCAGACCGTCTTGCGCGGAGGCAGCCCCGCAGCCACGCCCCAGCGGTCGGCGAACGCGTCCACGAGCGCCAGCCCGTGACCGCCCGCGCCGTCGCGCACCGCGTCCCGGTGCGGCGGGAGCCGGTCACCGCGCGTGTCGGTGACCTCGATGCGCAGGACCGCGCCGACGACGTACAGCAGAAGGCGGAAGTTCCGGCCGGGGACGTGGCCGTGCGTGGACGCGTTGTTCGCCAGTTCGGCGACGACGTGCCGCGCGGGATCCAACGGCAGCTCCCAAGTGCGCAGTTGCTCGACGGCGAGGAGCCGCGCAAGCCGGGCGCCGCGTGGGGTCGGGGACAGCAGGACGCTGAAGTTGCGGACGGGACGGGCGGGTTGAGCGAGCCGCTCTGCGGCGGCGGTCATTTCCTGATTCACGTCACTCAGCGTGGCCGGAGCCGCCTACCGTGAGGAGTGACGGCGCCGATGCGTACGGTGACTGTCCGGCGCTTGTCCGGTGGTGTCCGGGCTTGTCGGGGCGGTGCGCGCGGGTAGGGGCGTCGCGGTACGAGGCGGTGGCGGTACGTCGGAGGGGCGCGCATGTCGGTGGACGGTGAGGTAGGGCGGCTCAGGACCGAGGCGGACGAGCCGGGATGGGAGGTGGATCCGGACGACGAGTGGGGCGTCGCCGTCGTCGCCACCGTGGGACGGCAGTTGAAGCTGCGGCGGGAGGCCGTGGGCATGCGGGCCGCCGACTTCGGCCGGGCGGTCGGATACGGCGAGGACCTCGTCTACAAGATCGAGGCCGGGAAGCGGATTCCCCGACCCGAGTATCTGGACAGGGCGGACGAGGCGCTGGGCGCGGGCGGCCTGCTCTCGGCGATGAAGGAGGACGTCAACAAGGTCCGGTACCCGAAGAAGGTGCGGGATCTGGCGCAGATGGAGGCCAAGGCCGTCGAGATCGGCCTGTACGAATGCCACAGTGTGCACGGGTTGTTGCAGACTCCGGAGCATGCCCGCGCCCTGATCGAGGCGGCGCAGCCGCCGTACTCACCGGACGACGTGGAACGCATGGTGGCCGCTCGCCTGGCGCGGCAGTCGGTCTTCGCGCGCGAACCGGCCCCGTCGATTCACTTCGTCCTGGAAGAGGCACCGCTGCGACGCCCGCTCGGAGGCACAATGGTGTGGCGTCAGCAGCTCGAACGCCTGTTGGAGGTGGGCCGGTTGCGCAACGTCACCCTCCAGGTGATGCCGACACGCGTCGAAGTCCATTCCGGCTTGGACGGCAGGATCGAGTTGCTGAAGTTCGCGGACGGTTCGGCGGTCGGGCGTTCCGACGGAGCCTTCAGCGGTCGTCCCGTGACCGACCTGAGGCAGCTCCGCATCCTTGAGCTGCGCTATGGCACCATCCGGGCGCAGGCCTTCCCGCCGTGGGAGTCGCTGGCCTTCATCGAGCAACTGCTGGGAGAAACATGATCCGCAAGGTCTCCGCCGGGGACACTGCCGAACCGGCGTGGTTCAAGAGCAGCTACAGCAGCGGCAACGACGGCGAGTCCTGCGTCGAGATCGCCACCACCCCCGGCACCGTCCACGTCCGGGACTCCAAGCACCGTGACGCCGGTCCCCGGCTGGCGCTGTCGCCGGAGGCCTGGGCGGAGTTCGTGGGGTACGCGTCCGGGAGCTGACCTCTCGCCGGCCCGTGGGCCGGGCGGGCTTCACGCGTCGGGTTCGGAGCCGTCCTCCGTGTCCGGGTTGGCGCCGTCCTCCAGCAGGCGTTCCGCGATGTCGTCGGACCAGTGCTGGGCCCAGGCGCGGAGGGCGGCGATGTCCGCCTCCGTCAGGCCGTACGCGGTGAACGCGGCGTCCGGGTACCAGTCGCTGCCCTCCAGCCGGGACCGGTAAGTCGGCAGGTCGAAGGGGTCGTGCGCGTGGCGACGGCCCAGGTCCTCCAGGTCGGGCAGGGTGAAACGGGCCGCGGCTGCGCGGGCGTCGATGAGGTCGACGGCGGCGCCCCGGTCGTACAGGGCCCTGATCTTCGTACCGACCGCGTCCTCCAGGCTCAGGGTCGGGCCGAGGTCCGTGAGGACCGGCGGGTGCCAGAGCGTCTCCTTGTGGAGGATCAGGTCGCACCGTTCGCCCGTGGGCGGGTCCGTGACCGAGAGGTGTGCCGTGAGCGGGGTGACGGACCCCGGTGCGACGTCGCGGGCGCGGCTGCGGAGCGCGGTCGCCACCGCCTCGGCGAGCCGGTCCGTCGGTTCCTGGCTCTCCGTCGCCATGTCCACGTTGGCGTGCGGCCGGTCCACGAGGCCGTGCGCCTGGAGGGCGTAGCCGCCGGCGAGGACGAGCGTGTGGGGGAGGTCTGCGGTGACGACGTCCGAGAGGAGTCGGCGGTGCGGGTCGGGGAGGTTCACGGGGCCCAGGGGGGAGAAGGGTGGGTTCGGGCAGCACTCTGCCAGACGCGGGCCGCCGCCCGGGCCAGGCGCGCGGTCCCGCATGCCGACCCGGCCGAGGGCCCCGGTGCCGCGGCACCGGGGCCGTCCTGGGCCCGTCCCGGGCCTACTTCGCCACGAACTGGGTGAGGATCGCCTGCACCTCGTAGATGTCGACGCCCTTGGTGAAGGTCTTCTCGATCGGGACCGAGTTGCCCGACACCCAGATCTTCAGCTCGGCGTCGAGGTCGAAGGTGCCGGCGGTCTCCACCGCGAAGTGGGTGATGCTGCGGTACGGGATGGAGTGGTACTCCACCTTCTTGCCGGTGATGCCCTGCTTGTCGACCAGCAGCAGGCGCCGGTCGGTGAAGATGATGGTGTCGCGCACCAGCAGGAACGCCGCCTGCACCTGTTCGCCCTGACCCAGCAGACGGGCGTAGTCCTTCTGGGCCTCCGCCGGGTCGATGGGATGCGCGTTGCCGAACAGTGCCATGAGATGAAACCCCCCGCTTGACGGGCGCAGACGCGCGCTCACGTTCCAGTGGATCACTGAGATCGAACAGCGACATGTATAACGGGTGGAGGTTGATGCGTACAGTAGTTCGTCCGAGGAGGGGGACGACATGTCATACGGGGGCGAGCGGCGGTACGTGCTGCTGCGGAGTCTGGTCATCGCGGCGTTCTGGCTCACCGTGGTCGCGGCGGTCTGCTGGACGGTGAGCAGCGCCGTCGGCGCCGACTGGCCGGACCGGCCGACCTGGGACCTGGGGCACAGCGGCCCGTGGGTCGCCTCCTACACGCGCGCCGCGGCGGCGGGGAGCTGGGGGGCGGCCCGCGTGTGCCTGGCGGGGGCCGGCCTGGTCCTCCTGAGGGAACTGCTGGACCGGATCCTGCATGCCGTCGGCCGGTTCGTGCGCGGCGAGTAGGACCAACCGGAGCGGGCGGGTGCGACCGGCCGGCCGCACCCGCCCCGCCACCGCGGGCCGGGTGGAGGGGCCGCAGGGACCGGCACCCGGCCCGCGTTCCGTCCCGCTCACCCCTCCGGCTACTCCGTCGGCTCGCCGCCGAAGCGCTCCTTGTAGTTCTCCAGGTCATCGTCCGTGAGCTTGGCGAACAGCACCGGCGGGACGGTGAAGGGCGTGCCGGCGGGCACGGACGTGAGGGCGCGGGCCTCGTCCGGCGTCACCCAGACCGCCGTGTCCTCCGGCAGCGCGAACGCCTCGCGCATCGTCCGCGCCGACGCCGGGATGAACGGCTCGGACACCACCGCGTACAGGTGGATCAGGTTCATCGCCGTGCGCAGCGTCAGCGCCGCGCCGTCCTTGTCGGTCTTGATCTCCAGCCAGGGGGCCTTCTCCTCCAGGTAGGAGTTGCCCGCGGACCACAGGGCACGCAGGGCGGTAGCCGCCTTGCGGAACTGCAGGGACTCCATGTGCGACTCGTAGTCGGACAGGAGACCCGCGATCTCCTCCCCCAGCCGCGCCTCCGCCTCGCCCGGCTCGCCGCCCGCCGGGACCTCGTCGCCGAAGCGCTTGCGGGAGAAGGACAGGACGCGGTTGACGAAGTTGCCGAGGGTGTCGGCGAGGTCCTTGTTGACCGTCGCCGTGAAGTGCTCCCAGGTGAAGGAGGAGTCGTCGGACTCCGGCGCGTTGGCGATGAGGAAGTAGCGCCAGTAGTCCGCCGGGAGGATCTCCAGCGCGTGGTCGGTGAAGACGCCGCGCTTCTGCGAGGTGGAGAACTTGCCGCCGTAGTACGTCAGCCAGTTGAACGCCTTGACGTAGTCGACCTTCTTCCACGGCTCGCGCACACCCAGCTCGGTGGCCGGGAACATCACCGTGTGGAAGGGGACGTTGTCCTTCGCCATGAACTCGGTGTAGCGCACCGGGTCGTCGCCCAGGTCCGCCTCGTACCACCAGGACCTCCAGTCCCGGGTCTCGCCGTCGGGCGCCGCGTCCGCCCATTCCTTCGTCGCACCGATGTACTCGATCGGTGCGTCGAACCAGACGTAGAACACCTTGCCCTCGGCCGCGAGCTCCGGCCAGGTGTCGGCCGGGACCGGGACGCCCCAGTCCAGGTCCCGGGTGATCGCACGGTCGTGCAGGCCCTCGGTCAGCCACTTGCGGGCGATCGACGCGGCCAGGTGCGGCCAGTCGTTCTCGTGGCGGGCCACCCACTCCTCGACCTCGTGCTGCAGCTTGGACTGCAGGAGGAAGAGGTGCTTGGTCTCGCGGACCTCCAGGTCCGTGGAACCGGAGATCGCCGAACGCGGGTTGATCAGGTCGGTCGGGTCGAGGACCCGGGTGCAGTTCTCGCACTGGTCGCCGCGGGCCTTGTCGTAACCGCAGTGCGGGCAGGTGCCCTCCACGTAGCGGTCGGGCAGGAAGCGGCCGTCGGCGGGCGAGTACACCTGCCGGATCGCGCGCTCCTCGATGAAGCCGTTCTCGTTCAGCCTGCGGGCGAAGTGCTGCGTGATCTCCACGTTCTGCGGGCTGGAGCTGCGGCCGAAGTAGTCGAAGGCGAGCGCGAAGCCGTCGTAGACCGCCTTCTGGGCGTCGTGGGCCTGCGCGCAGAACTCGGTGACGGACAGCCCCGCCTCCTTCGCGGCCAGCTCGGCGGGGGTGCCGTGCTCGTCGGTCGCGCAGATGTACAGCACGTCGTGGCCGCGCTGGCGGAGGTACCGGGAGTACACGTCCGCCGGGAGCATGGACCCCACCATGTTGCCCAGGTGCTTGATCCCGTTGATGTACGGAAGGGCGCTGGTGATGAGGTGTCGAGCCATCGGGGGCTGCTCCCAAGTCGCTACGCGGGGTGACGATCTCTGGTTCTCGGTCGTCTTCGAACCTTGAAATCGTAGCCGACACGACTGCGCCGCCCGCTGGCCATTTCGTGTGGTGGGCAGCGGGCGGCGCCGGGGCGGACGCTTCCTACGGGCGCCAGGTCGCCAAGGCGCCCTCGTAGAACTCCTTGTCGGTGAGTTCACGGGGGGCGGGGCCCGCGTGGAAGAAGGACGTGTTGCCCGTCTTCAGCTTCCGGAGGTAGTCGAAGGCCTTGTTGCCGTGCTCGCCGAAGGCGACGAAGGCGAAGTGCAGCACGGGGTGGTTCTTCGCCGCGTCCGCGAGGGACTGGGTCGCGGGGGTCTTCGCGTCCGGAGCGCCGTCCGTCTGGAAGACCACCAGGGCCGGGGCCGCGGGGTCGGCCGACTTCTCGTGCTGGGCGATCACCTCGGCGACGGCCGCGTGGTAGCTGGTCCGGCCCATCCGGCCCAGGCCCGCGTGCAGCTCGTCGATCCGGTTCTCGTGCTCGGCGAGGGTCAGCTCGCCGGTCCCGTCCAGCTCCGTGGAGAAGAACGTGACGTGGACCGCGGCCGCGGGGTCGAGCTGGGCGGCGAGGGCGAGCGTCTGCTCGGCGAGGGCCTGTGCTGAGCCGTCCTTGTAGTACGGCCGCATCGACGCGGAGCGGTCGAGCACGAGGTAGACCTTGGCGCGGGCGCCGGTCAGGTCCTGCTCGCCGAGGACGGCGCCGGCCGCCCGGTAGGCGGTGACCAGGCCGGGGGCGCGGGAGGTCAGCTCCGCGAGGGAGACGGCGGGGGCGGCGTCCGCCGCGACGTCCGCCGCGGTGCCCGACTCAGCGGCCGCCTTGGCGAGGGCGGGCTCAGGGGCGGGCTCGCCGTCGTCGGACGCGGCAGGCGCCCGGGACCCGGGGGCCTGCTCCGGCTCGGCCCCGGTGGCCACCGGCTCGGGCTCGGCTGCGGCCCCGGCGGGTGTGGAGGACTCGGGGGTCGCCTCGGCGGCGGGCTCCGTGGCCTTCTCGGGGGCGGCAGTGGCCCCCGCGGCTTCGTCAGCCGCCTCGGCCACGGAGGTGGCCCCGGCGGACGCGGCCGGTGTCGGTTCCGGCTCCGGAGCGGTCGCCGGTTCGGGCTCCGGGCCGGCTGTCGGCACGGTGGCGGGCGCGTCGGTCTGCTCGGCGCCCTGTTCGTCGGCCTGCTCGTGGGGCGCCGACCGCGCCGTGGCCTCCACCGGCTCGGCGGCGGCCTGTGTCCGCGCCTCCGGCTCGTCCTCGGCCTCGGTCACCGGGGTGGCGTCCGCCTCCGGAGCTGCCTCGGCCGCGGTCTGCGGTTCTGGGGTGGCCTCGGCTGCGGCTGCGGCTGCAGCTGCGGCTGCGGCTGCGGTCTGCGGCTCGGGGGTGGCTTCCGCTTCCGCTGCGGGGGCGGCCTCGGCCCGTGGTTCGTTCGCGGGCTCCGGCGCGGCTGCGGTCTCCGGTTCCGAGCGGGCCTCCGCCTCTGCTGCGGGGGTGGCCTCGGCCTGCGGCTCGGTCGCCGGCTCCGGCGCGGCTGCGGCCTCCGGGGTGGCGTCCGCCTCCGGAGCTGCCTCGGCTGCGGTCTGCGGCTCGGAGGTGGCTTCCGTTTCCGGTCCGGGGGCGGTCTCGGCCTGGGGCTCCGCGGTGGCCCCGGCCCGGGGCTCGGTGGCCTCCGGCTCGGCCTCGGCGGCCTCCGGCTCGGGTTCGGCCGTGGCCTTCGTTGCGGTCTCCGCTTCCGGTCCGGGGGCGGTCTCGGCCTGGGGCTCCGGTTCGGCTGCGGCCTCCGGCGTGGTCTCGGCGTGGAGCTCCGCGGTGGCCCCGGCCCGGGGCTCGGTGGCCTCCGGCCCGGGCTCGGGCTCCGCGGCCCGGGTGGGCTCCGTCCGCGGCTTCTCCGACGGCTGGTCCGCTTCGGCCGACGGCTGCTCGGCCTGCGGCTCCTGCTCGGTCTCCGCTTCGGCGTCCGGCGCGGCCGCGGGCTCTGCCAGGGGCTTCTCCGCCTCCGCAACAGGCGCCTCGGGCTGCGGCTTCTCCGCCGCCGGCGCGGTCGGCTCCTCCGCCGGGGACGTCTGCTTCGGCACCGCGATCTTGTCGAAGGCGGCCGACACCAGGTCGTGTTCCTCGTCGCGCGGAGTCGGGACCGAGGCCGCGTCGCCGGCCGGCTTCTGGGGCGGGACCGTCGCTTGCGAGTCCTGCGGGTGAGTGGCTGCGGCACTCTCCGCCTCGGCGGTCCGCTCCTTGCGTGACCGGCCGAACGCGTTCCGCAGGAGAGTGAGAATGCCCATGTGCGCAACCCTTCGCGTGAGTTGTAGCCCGTCAATCACTGGCCAGGACGGACACGTAAGGTTAGCGGTCCCCGCCGGCGATCTTGGGGAGGGATGTGCCAGCGGAAAGTCGCCCCCGGCCCATGCCCCAGGGTCCCTCACGGCCCCCCGGGGTCGCTCACGGCCCCCCGGGGTCCGTCACGGCCCCTCCGGACTCGGCGGCGAGGCGATGGCTCTCGCCGCGGCCACCTCCTGCCGTACCGGTTCCAGGACACTGTCCGCCGGGCCGGCCAGGTCGGTGCGGACCGGGTAGAGGGTCTTGGTGGTGCGCAGGCCCTCCGCCAGCTCCGTCAGTTGCAGCGTCAGCCGGGCGATCTCCGCACGTGAGGGCGGTGCGGCGCCCTGCTTCACGCGGATCCGGGCCGCAGTCGTCGCGTCGACGATGCGCTCGACCGCGACGACCAGCGGCCACCAGGCCGCCGCCCGCCGCCCGGTCGGCGGTGGTTCGGTCAGGGCACGCTGGAACTCCGTCCGGATGGCGGACAGGTCGCGGTAGAGGCGGCGGCGCATGCGGGCCCGGGCCGCGGGGTCCACGCCCTCGCCGAAGGCGCGGTCCACGTAGCGCGCCGTGTCCGCCACCGCGTCCGCGAGACGGTCGCCGACCCGGGTGTGCCAGCTCTCCGGCCACAGCAGGTAGCCGGCGACGAGGGCGATGCAGCAGCCGAGGAGGGAGTCGACCAGGCGGGGCAGCAGCAGAGCCGTCCCCTCGTGGTTGAGGACGTCGGACAGGAGCAGGATCACCGGGGTGATGGCGGCCGTCTGGTAGCCGTACCCGCGCGGTGTGAGCGTCGGGATCAGCGGGGCCAGCACGAGCATCACCGCGACGTCCCACCAGCCGCGCGGCACCTCCGCCAGCACCGCCGCGGCGACGACCAGGCCCGCCACCGTGCCGAGGGCGCGCAGCAGGGCGCGGGAGAAGACCGAGCCGAAGTCGGGCTTCAGGACGAAGGTGATGGTCAGGGCGACCCAGTACGAGCGCGCCACCGGGACGATCGACACCAGGACCTGGGCGATTCCGATGCACAGGGCCAGCCGCAGCCCGTAGCGCCAGGAGGCGGCCGACAGCATCACGTTCCGCGCCGCCCTGGCGGTGCGGATGCGGAGGGCCGCCGGGCGGCCCAGGCGGTCGTCGATGCCGTGGGCCTCCACGTCGGGAGCGGTCACGACCTCGGCGGCGTGCCGGAGGGCGTGGTCGGTGGCGCGGGTGGTCTCGTCGGCCGGGGCGGGCAGGTCGAGCGTCAGGGGGCCGGTGTCCCCGGTCTCGACGGCGGTGGCGAGCCGGCGCACGGCGGCGGGGACCCGGTGCGGCAGGGGCCGTCCGGCGAGGTGGACGGCCGGGGCGGCCTCCACGACCGGGATGAGGGCGTTCAACTGGGCCAGCAGCCGGGTCAGTTCCCCGCTGCGGCCGTGATGGCGTGCGCGCCGGGCCAGGACCAGGTCGTAGGACTGGTTCAGCGACTGTGTGACGGTGTAGCGGGCGGCGGTGTACGCCGTGTCGTCGCCGCACGCGGCGAGCAGGTCGGCGACCGTGTCGTAGGTCTGCGCGACGGCCGTCCGCTCGGGTACCCCGGCTCTGAGCGGCCAGGCCAGCAGTGCCAGCACCAGGACGAGCAGACCGCCTCCGGAGACCAGCAGCGCCGGCAGCCACCAGGGGTCGGGCATCGGCAGCCCCGCCCCGAGCACGGTGTTGAGCAGCAGCAACAGCCCGGATACGGAGGCGACGGCGCCGATGGTGGAGATCATGCCGGAGAGCAGGGCCACGGCGGTGACGACCGCCACCGCCGTCCAGCCGTGGCCGTGGACGAGCGAGCCGAGGGTGATGCCGACGGCGCCGAAGACCTGCGGCACGGCGATGTTCAGCAGCCGCATGCGGTAGGCGTCGGCGGTGTCGCCGATGACGCCGAACAGGGCGCCCATGGAGGCGAGCGCGCCGTAGTCGGTGTGGCCGGTGGCAAGGCCGATCGCCAGGGGGAGGGTCATGGCGACGGCGGCGCGGGCGGCGGCGGGCCGGTTGACGGGGCTCGGCTCGGGGCGGAGATTCCGCATCAGCCAGTCGGGAGGGTTCAGGCCGATGGGGAACTCGCGGGACATGCGCCCATTATGGGCGGCTGGCCTGGGGCCCCGACCGGATCACCGCGTCCCCGCAGCCACGGTGTCCACGTTCCGGTTCGCGTCCCGGCCCACGTCCCGGCCTCCCGCTCGGTGGCGCCCCGCCCCGAACTCCCCCGGGGACGGACGGCCGGGCGGGAGGTCGCGGTCAGAGCCCGGCCCTCCACGGCTGCGGAGCGGGCTCGCCCGCGGGTGCCGCGCGGGCCCGTCGCCGTCGCAGCGCGCGGGTGCAGCATCCGGAGAGCCAGATGCCCAGGGCGACGGTGAGGCCGACGGCGAGCAGCAGCCAGGCCGCCGTGCGCAGGGTGGCGGTGAGGGCGTCGTAGACGGCGCCGACAGCCGGGTGGGAGACCTCGTCGGGTAGGTCACGCAGCGTGAGACGGCGGCCGACGGCCACCGCGAGGGCGAGCAGGCCTCCGCCGAGCGCCGTGCCGAGGGCGGTCGCGGTGACCGCACGCCGACGGCATGCGGCCAGCGCGATACCGGCGACGGCCAGGGTCACGGTCGACACGGGCAGCCAGAATCCCGCGACTTCGAGCACCTCGTATCCCTCCCGGAGGCGGCCCAGTTCGCCGGTGCGCAGGAGCGCCACCTCGGTGTGCCGCACCGGGATCCGGTTGGCCAACGGCACGTGGTCGGCGGCCAGCCGGCGCTTCACCTGGGTGGTGACGGGGGCCAGGTCGACGGTGACCGGGCGGTCGCCCTTCTCCCGCAGGGCGCTCAGGACGGCGTCGTGGGCGGCCCGGTTGGCGGTGTCCCAGGCGGTGCGGAAGGCCTCGGTGCGGGTGAAGGAACGCACCGCGTCGTGCACGAAGGGGCCCATCGCGCCGCGTGCCGCACCTCCGTCGACCCGGCGCAGGATTCCGCTGCCCACGGTGTCCGCGATCTGCCCCTGCACGTCCGGGTCGGCGGCGAGCGGCGCCATCGTGGTGACGTACCGCCCGGTGTCCGCGAGGCCGTACGCCGCCCAGGCCGCCAGCGTGCCGAACGGCACGAGCAGGCACGCCAGGGCGATGAGGACGGCCGACGCGGCGGCCCTGAGACGTCGGGACACCCTTCCAGGCAACGGGGCGATCGGCGGGCACGCGAGTGGGCGGACGCCGTACGGGTGGCGGTGGGGGCGTGGCCGGTGAGTGGTGGGTGGGGGCAGCGGACGCGGTGACGTGGGGGTGTGGTGCGGCGGGGTGCGGGGCGATGACCCGTGCGGGTGAAGGGGCGTGTGCCAGAGGCATATGCGGGGATGAGGCGTGCCATGCCGGACGGGGGGTGATTCCGCTCTCCGGTGGAGGGTTCACCTGAACGGGTGTTTCCTGGTGCTGGGGAGAAGGAGGCCGATCAATGCGCACCACTCCGGCCCTGCCGGCCATGGGCGCAGCCCTCAGCACCGATGGCACCCTCGCCGTCACGGCCTCCGGCTCCTTCACCGTCAGCGGCTCCTGGACCTGGACCGCGACCGGAACCTCGTCGGGCGGCCGGGGCTGACTGGTCCCCCCGGTCGTCCGGTGAGTGGAGGGATGAGGGAAACGTGGACCCCGGTGCACAACACCGGGGTCCACGTGTGTGCTCCCGGTCCGTCCCCGCTTGTGCTTCCGGCCCGACCGGGCTCCATCGTCCCCGCCCTCCGGCGGGCGCCGGAGCCGGGAGCCGGGCGCCGGAGCCGGGCGGCTCAGCGGATCCGGTGTCCCGCGGCGTCCTCGTGCGTGTAGTAGCGGTAGAAGAACACGATGAAGATCCCCGCACTCAATGCCAGGCCGATGCCCGCGCACGTGAGCACGGACACCCCGCTCTGGCTGATGAGGAAGCCGACGGCCACACCGGCGAACGCGGCCTTCACCGCCGAGTGCAGCTCGCGTTTCAGCTTCGGGGCCCAGAGGATCACGGCGATGCACAGGACGATGAACACGATCGTCGTCACGAACCCGAACAGCACGTTCCAGCCGGTGATCGGCCCGCCGTCGCGCCGGTTGGCCGCGGCCCAGTAGCCGTAGACGAGCCCGAGGGCGATCGGGACGCCGAACCGGGCCATCGTGTGGACCCGCGGACCGAAGACGCCGGGCAGCCGCTTGGCCGGACGCCTGCCGGTCCTGGGCCGGGTGCTGAGCGGTCCGTGGACGGTGGCGGCGGGAAGGGGTGCCGCATGAGCCATGAGAGGACTCCTCTCTCCTCCCCCCGGATTGCCCCCGGATTCCAGAGCACACCTGGCGGGGGCCCCGGGCAAGTCGGCGCACGCCCCGGACCGTCAGCTGATGCGGGCCGCGCGGCCCCGTGTTTCGCTGGGCCGGTGAGCGGTGCCGGACGCGAGACGGGGCGGGGCGGACGCCCACGCGTGCTCGACGTGGATCCCGGGCCCGGGCAGCGCGACGTCGTGCAGCGCAGCACACTGCTGCGCGTCCGCGGACGCAGCGTGGCCTGGCTGCCGCCGCTGCTCCTGCTCGGTGCCATCGCGGTGGCCGACGTGAACACCCCGGCGTCGTTCCGGATCGTCTCCTGGATCGTGCTGGTGCCCGGCATCGCCGCCGCGATCTGCGGTCTGCGCGGCACGGCGATCTTCGCGGTGCTCGCGCTCGCCACGTACGTCGTCGTCGACGACTTCGGCCCCGACCGGCACCTGGCCGGACTCAGCGACTTCGTCCTCGTCACCGTCGGTGGCGGCCTGGCGACCCTGGCCTGCGCGGTACGGGTGCGCGGTGAGCAGCGGATGCTGCACATGATGCACATCGCGGAGACGACCCGCCGCACCGTGCTGCGCTCCCTGCCGTCCGGCTTCGGCGGCCTCGACCACGCCGAGGTGTACCTCGCCGCGGACACCGACGCCCGTGTCGGCGGCGACTTCTACGACATCCAGCCGGGCCCGCACGGCACCCGCGTCCTCATGGGCGACGTGCAGGGAAAGGGACTGGCCGCCGTGGAGACGGCGGCGGCACTGCTCGGCACGTTCCGCGAGGCCGGTTACCACGAGTCCGACCTGGCGACCGTCGCCGGACGCCTGGAGACACGGATGGTGCGCCACCGCGGCCACTTCGTCGCCCTGGGCCGCGAGGGCGGCGACCGGTTCGCCACCGCCGTCCTGCTGGGCTTCCCGCCGGACGAGCCGGACGTCGTCGAGGTGGTCCTCTTCGGCCACGAACCCCCGCTGGTGGTGAGCGCGGCCGGCCTGCGGCCGCTCACCCGGGGCGGAGGGCTCCCGCTCGGCCTGACCGACCTCGGCGACGGGGTACCCGAGGTGCGGCGTGAGGTGCTGGCGCCCGACGAGACGGTGTTGCTGGTGACCGACGGCGTGACCGAGTCCCGGGACGTCTCCGGCGCGTTCTACCCTCTCGACGACGACCTCGCCCGCGGGCTCGGCGCCGACCCCGGGCTTGCCGACCCGCACCGCCTGGTGGCCTTCGTACGGGACGGCACACTGCGGCACAGCGGCGGTCACCTGGCGGACGACACGACGGTGTTCGCGCTGCGGCGGCACTGAACCGTCCCCGGCGGACGGGGAGCCGAGGGCCCGTGTCACGTCCCCGCTGTACACGCGCAGCGGCTACGGTGCTGCCGTACGTGATCGAGCGGGCCGCAGGACCGGGCGGACCGCAGGACCGGGCGGACCGCAGGGTCGAGCGGACCACCAGGGGGAGCGGCCGATGACCGGAACCGTGCTGCTGCTCGCCGCCGCGCCGGCGGGCAGGGGGCGGCTCGTGGACGCGGCGTCCGTGCTTCCCGTGCTCGCCGCCGTGCCGCCCGCGGTACTCGCCGGCACCGACACCGCGAACGTCGTCGAACTCGCCGACCCGCTCGACCCACAGGCCGTGCTGACCCGGCTGCGGGCCGCCGCAGCGGCCCCCGGACCACTCACCGTGTACGTCACCGGGCAACTCCACCTGGACCGGCGCCAGCGCCTGCCCCACCTCGCGCTGGCACGGACGACCGCGGCGACCGTGCGCTACACCGGCTTCCCCTGGCACTGGTTCCGGGACGAGCTCCGGCTGCGCCCGGTGGGATCGACCTGCCTGCTCCTCGACCTGCACTCCGACGCGGAGAGCTGGCAGTGGCTGCGGGGCGGTGCCGTGCTCGACTGCGGCACGGGCCACGCCGTCCACGGCCGCATCGCACCGCCGCCCGGCCGACGGGCGCTGGGAACGCCGTCGTACATGCGGACGGCCGCGACCGTGCTCCGGAGCGGGCGGCGGCCTCCGACCGCCGAACTGCACCAGCAGGTGCTCGACCGGCTCGGCGGCGAGACGGCCGGCGACCTGGTACTGGCGGACCCCGGCGGGCCGCCCGCCCCACCCGCTGCACCCGGCACGGCCGGTGTGCCCGCGGCCCCGGACGCACCCGGCGCCTTCGGCCCGCCCGGCCCTACCGGCTCCGGCCCGCGCGCCTTCCCCGAGGTCCCCGGCCCACGCCCCGCCCCCGCGGCGCCCGAGGCGCACGCCTCCCTCACCGCCGCCGTGCAGGCGGGACGGCACGCCGACGCCGACGCCCTCGCGGCACGCCTGGAGGAAGAGGCCGTACGGGCACAGGGGCCCGGCTCCGGCCAGGCACTGCACTGGGCCGAGGTGCGGGCCGACCTCGCCATGCTCGCGGGGGACGCCGCCCGCAGTTGCCGGTCCTGGCTCACGGTCGCCGCGGCGCGGCTGGCCGCCGGGCAGGCCACGGACGCGCCGCAGGTCGAGGCGGCCGTGGACCGCGCCCACCACCAGTGGAGCGCGGTCAGGGATCCCGCCCGGGCCCGCGAACTGGGCCTCGCACTGGCCGAACTGCGGGGCCGGGTACCCGGCCGGCACCGCGGCGCGCTGGACCATGTGAGGCGCCAGCTGCGGGAGTTGCAGACGTAGCACTGAGAGGCGCACGGGGGCGCGGTGAGGCGTGGGACGGTTGGTGTCCACGCCGGTACGGAGCGCGTACAAGCCCTCCCGCGCGGCACCCGTGCGGTGCCATGATGTGGCCCATGGCTGAGGGGGAAGCAGTGGCCGGCCCGGGTGTACGGGTCCGGTTGGACGGGGGCGTCGGCGGCAGCGACGTCAGTGCTCTGAAGACGTGGCTGGAGCAGGAGCAGCCGCTGGCGGAGCTGATACGTGCGCACCGGCTGACGGTCGAGGAGCGGCACCGCACCGACGAGCCCGACGGCCGGTACATGGGCCTCGGCACGGAGATTCTGCTGGTGATCGTCGGATCCACGGCCACGGTGACGGTCACGTCCCTGATCCAGCACGTCGAACGGGCGGTGAAGGCCTGGCTGGTCAACCGCCGGCAGGTGGAGAGGGGCGAGCCGCCCCGGCCCACCATCAGCGAGCTGGACTCCGACGAGAGCTAGCCCCGTGGACCGCTACGACCCGCGGGGCAAGACGAACAGGGCGCTGCTGGTCGGGGTGTCCGAGTACGACCATGTCCGGCCGGACGACCCGGAGGGCGTGCCCGGCCACATTCCCGGCGCCCAGCACAACCGCCTCCAGCTGCGCAAGGCGCTGCACGAGACCAACCTGTTCGAGACGGGCCGGATCACCGTCTGCGCCTCGCCGTCGCACGACGACTTCAACGAGGCGCTGCGCCGGGCCGCCCGGGAGACAGAAGGGCTGCTCCTCTTCTACTTCACCGGGCACGGCATCGTCACCAAGTCGGGCGACCAGCTGTTCCTCCAGCCGAGCAACGCGCGCGTGGTCGCGGGCGAGCACGACGCCTTCCCCAACGCGGTGCCCTTCACCGAGGTCCTGGCCCAGCTGGTCGGCAGCCCCGCCGAGCGGGTCGTCGTGGTCCTCGACTGCTGCTACGCGGGCAACGCGGCGGCGGACTGGCAACGGTTCGACCACCGCCGACGGAGCAAGGCGATGCTCCTGATGAGCGTGCAGTCCCACCGGCTCATAGACGCCGGTGACGGCAGCGGCGCGACGCCGTTCACCAAGGAGCTGGTGCACGTCCTCGCAATGAAGGGCGAGCTATCGGTCGACGGGCTGTATACGGTGCTCAAGAAGCGCATGGCCGACGCCCGTTACCGCACCGCGCTCGGCGACACGCAGGACCCGCAGGGGGTGTGGGAGTCGGGGGTGGACGTGCTCATCCGGGGCGGTGGGACTCCCCCTATCTGTATCCTTCCCCCACCCACGCGGTGGGAGCGCCTCATGAAGGCCTGCCGGTCCGCCGCCGCCCGGATGTGGGGCCTGCCGCTGCGCTTCCGCCTACTGCTGGCGATGGCCCTCGTCGGCGCGGGTATCGGCGCTTACTTCGTTGTGCCCGGGGACCCCGGACCCTGCGCGCCACCGCTGGAGCTGCGTGTCCTCACCGACCCCGAACTGGAGCCGACGCTCGACAGGGCCGCCGACACCTTCCTCAACTCGGGCGAGAACACCGAGCACGGCTGTCGCCGCGCCGGCATCACCGTCTACAGCGCGGACGCCGCGGACACGGTGACCGCGCTGCGCGAGCGCACGGACGCCTGGCAGCAGCCCATGAAGGAGGACGACGATCCGCAGCGGGACATCGGCCCGCAGCCGGACGTGTGGATCCCCGCGACCGGAGCCGACGTCACCCGTGTCACTTTCGACCGGCCCGTGCGCTCGTTCGCCGATCTGGAGCAGGAGCAGAATCCGCTGGCCTACTCGCCCACCGTGCTGGCCGTCCCCAACACCTCGAAGAACCCAGCAGCCGGCGGAGTCCAACGCACCGGCCGCCCGCTGGCGGAACTGGTCGACGTCCTGAAGAAATCGCGGCTGCCGGTCGGGACGAGCCGCCCCGACCCCGAGCACACCGACGCCGCGCTGCTGGCCACGATGGGCCTGTACGCCGACGGCGGCACGGCGCGGGCCGCCGAGCAGAAACTCGCCCAGCCCGGGGTGCCCGCGCCGACGGCCGCGAAGCTGCTGTGCGACCTGTTCGAGGACTCCGCGGCGGACGCGAGCACGGCGGCCCTCGTACCTGAGTTCCTGCTGAGGAGCGGCGTCGCGTGCAACGCGGTGAGTCGGGTGCCGCGGGTCGCCGTGTACCCGCGCGACGTCCCCGCCCTCCAGCCGGCGTTCGTCCACGTGCGCTGGAACGACGCCCACCACGACGAGGAGCCGCGGAACGCGGCGGTGCGGGCGTTCCGGGACTGGCTGTACGGCGAGGTAGGCCAGGGCGTCCTCGGCGCTGCGGGCTTCCGCTCCGCGGACGCCGGACACCCCCCGCTCCCCGTCGCCGGGCAGTCCTCTCCGAAGGCTGCCCGGAAGCCCTCCGGGCAGCCTTCCGAGCAGCCCGCCGCGGACGTGCTCGACGACCCGGGGCGCTCCCAGCCGTCGGCGGAACAGCTCGCGATGACCGCGGCGCTGGAGCAGTACCGCAGCGCCAACGGGCCGGGCCGGGTCCTGTTCCTGCTGGACAGCTCCGGGTCCATGCGCGCGTGGTGGAAGGGGGCGAGCGGCGGCCCCGGTCTGATCCGGCAGTCCCTCGGAGGACTCGGCACCCAGGACGAGTACGGCGTGTGGGCGATGTACGGCACCTCCGGCCAGGGCTACGCCCCACTGCTGCCCTTCGGACGGCACAAGAGAGCCGACGCCGAGCGGATCCTGCTCGACGGCTCCCGAACGAGGGCGTACGACGCGGAGGCCGACCCGCACCGCGCCCTCCTGGCCGCGCTCAAGGACATGGCGGGCCGCGGTACCGGCGACGACCGGCCGCAGCTGATCGTCCTGATCACCGACGACGAGGACAACAACCGGTTGACCGGTGCGAACCGCACCGCCGTCCTGGACCTGGCGCGTACCTCGGGGGTTCCGGTGGCGGTGGTGTCACTGGACGGCGGAGGCTGCGACGGGGGCCGCGTGGACGCGCTGATAGCCGGGGCCAGCGGCGGGCGTTGCCTGGACACGGGCGACGACCTCGGCCCCGCCCTGCACGACGAGGTCGCCCGCACCGGAACGGGGGACGAGTGAGGACGCGGACGCGTACCTGTGGCGGGAGGGGGACACACATGCAGCGCGGGGGGCGAGTGAGAGTGCACCGGCGGACCGGGGCGGTCCTGGTGGCGATCGCGCTGCTGGTCCTGGCCGCCTGCACCGGAGGTACCGGCGGTACCGGCGGAGGGCCCGGGTCACCGGCGCCCGGGGCCGACGACGAGATCGTGGTGGCCAGCGGCAGGGACGTCACCGGCAAGAACGGCATCCGCCAGCGGCTCATCGACGCGTGGAACGCCGGGCGGGGCCACTCCGAGCCCAAGGCGCGCCTCGTGGAACTGCCCGGATCCGCCGACGAGCAGCGCAGCCAGATGCTCGGAGCGCTCCAGTCGGGCAGCTCCCGGTACGACGTGGTGAACCTGGACGTGACCTGGATACCGGAGTTCGCCGAGGCCGGGCTGATCCAGCCGCTGGACGACACCGCGGTGGAGGAGCCCGGCGACCTGATCCCGTCGGTGGCCGCCACCGCGGAGTGGCGGGACAAGCGCTACGCGGTCCCGTTCAACAGCGATGTCGGGTTGCTGTACTACCGGCGCGACTACCTCGCCGCCGCCGGGGTGCAGGACCCCGACCTGTCCGGACACGTCACCTGGGTGCAACTGCGGAAGCTGATCAACCACCTCGACCGGCATCCGCCCCAGGGGTACGAGTCGGGCTGGACCACCCAGCTCGACAGCTACGAGGGCCGTACCGTCAACGCGATCGAGGCGTTCGCGTCGGCCGTCGAGGACTTCGCGCTCACCGACCCCGACGGCCGCTACGTCGGCTCCGAGCAGGACCTGGAATCCGGGGTGAGTGAGCTGCGGCAGCGCACGGACCCGGCGTACACCCTCGACCGCGCGTACCGCTCCGCGGAGCAGGACACCCTCAGCGACTTCCAGGACGGCCGCACCGTTTTCCTGCGCCACTGGCCGTCCGCGTACGTCCCGCTGTACCAGAGGTTCTCCAAGGCTCAGCTGGGTGTGGTCCCGCTGCCCGGCGCGGCGGTGCTCGGCGGGCAGAACCTGGCGGTGACCCTGTCCTCGCCGCACCCCGACGAGGCGGCCGACCTGATCAGGTACCTCACCGGCCAAGACAGTGAACGCTGCCTCCTGGAGGCCGGCTTCGCGGCGACCCGCATCTCCGCCTACACCACCAACGACGACCCGAACTGCCCGGACGGCAAACCGCCGGCCACCTCCGCGTCGGCCTCGCAGTCCGCCGCCTCGCCGTCGGCTTCCGCGAGCGGGGAGAGCACCGACCGCACGCCGCGCGACGCGGCCGGACGCCCCCTGTACGCACAGGACGTCCTGCTGCCCGCCCTCAAGGGGGCCGTGCGACGCCCCAGCACCCCCCTGTACGGCACCTTCACCCAGATCCTCACCGCGACGCTGCAACCCCTGTTCGACGGCGGATCGGAGAGCGACGCCCAGCTGGCCGGCCAGCTGGACCAGGCGCTGCGGCAGGCGCTGCCTCACTGAGCGGGCACGCCCCGGCGAACGGGCCCGGCCGGCGCCCGCCTGGCGCGTCGCCCGCCCGGCACGTCGGCCGGGGCGGCCCGCCGGAGCCGCGGGGTGCGGCGGGTGGCGCGGGGCTCAGCGGGCCTGCGCCACCGGGGGCGCCGGACGGCCCTCGGCCGCTCTCGCGGGCCCCGCGTTGGCGGCTGCGACCAGCGCCGCGACGGCGAGCACAGCGGCGGCGAGCGCCCTGAGATAGGAAGGGCGTCCGTGGCGTGCGGAGGGACGTCCGAGCACGGCAACCTCGCATGGCGACGACGGGTGACGACGGTCAACGACGGGCAAGAACGGGCTACGACGGACAGCCACGGTCCGGAGCGGTACGACCACCCCTCGCCGAAGCTGTTAAGCAGGCTTAATTCGCCGTTTAACCTAGGGGCTCAGAGCGGGCAACGGCAAGAGGGCCCAGGGGAGTTGGGGGGCAGGACGCAGTGGGTGAGCGGGATGAGCCCGAGATCATCGGGCGGCGGGTGCAGCGGCTGCGCACCGCACGCGGACTGACGCAGCGTCAGCTGGCGGAACCGACGTACACGCCTGCCTACATCTCCACGCTGGAGGCGGGCCGGGTCCGGCCCTCCGACGTGGCGCTGCGCCACATCGCCGAACGGCTCGGCGTCGCCTTCGAGGAACTGGCGACCGGGCGGCCGGCCCGGCTGGTGACCGATCTGCGGCTGCGGCTGACCGAGGCGCAGCGCACCCTCGCCACCGGCGACGCCGAGCACGCGCGGGAGCAGTACGCGCGGCTCCTGGCCGAGGCGGAGGGGCACGGGCTCGACGAGGTCCTGGCCACCGCGCTGCTCGGGCTCGGCGAGTGCGCCCTGGACACCGGCGACATCAGCGACGCCCGTCGCTGCTTCGAGCGGGCCGAGGAAGCACTCGACGGACTCCCCCTGCCCGCCCGGGTCCCCGCGCTGCGTGGCCGGGCCGTCTCCCACTACCTCGCCGGTGAGCTGCGGTACGCCGTCTACCTGATGGAGTCCGCCCTCGACGAACTGAACCGCGGCGGCCTGCACGACCCCGACGCCCTTCTCCTGCTCTACGCCTCCGTCATCGGCCCCTACATGGACATGGGCGCCCACGCCCGTGCGGCGCAGGCCGCCGAGTTCGCCCTCGCCCTCGCGCCGAGCGTCGCCGACCCCGCGCTCGTCGCCCGCATGCACCGCTCCGTCGCCCGCACCCTCCTCGCCGAGGGACGCCTCGCCGAGGCCGACGCCTCCCTCGCCAAGGCCGCCGAGCTGTACCGCCAGCTCCAGATCCGCACCGAGCTGGCCAACTGCCACTGGATGCGCGGCTACGTGTACGCACAGGGCGGCCGGCTGGAGCGGGCGGAGCAGGAGCTGCGGCAGGCCCTCGCCATGCTCACCGCCAAGCGGGCCGGCCTCTACAGCAGCCAGGTCGCGGTCGAACTGGCCGACGTCCTGCACCGGCGCGGCAGGTCCGAGGAGGCGTCCGCGCTGCTCCACGGCGTCCTCGGCGACCTGTCGTCGGAACGCGGCGCCGTCCACGCCGCCGCCGCGCACCGCCTGCTCGGCATCATCGCCGAGGACGCCCGCGACTCGGAGGCGGCCGAGGAGCACTACGTGCGCGCGCTCAGCCTGCTGGAGCGGGCAGGTGCGGCCGGTGACCTCGCCGACCTGTGCCGCCTGCTGGGCGACCTGCTGCGCCGCTCCGGCCGGGTGGAGGCGGCTCTGGACGCCTACCGCACCGGCCTCGGCCACCGCACCGCGCCCGGCACCACGACCCTCGGCCCGGCCCCGGCCCAGCCGCCGCTGTGAGGTCCCGGGCCCGCACCGCGGCGCCGCACGACCCGGGCGTTCCGGCAGGGGGCCCACCCCCTAGACGAGCACCCGACCCTGCTTGCGGACCTCCGCCAGGCGCTGCGCGCCCCACTGCACGGCCGCGGCGGTGGCGCCGGCGGGGATCTCGCCCAGGGCGCCGTCGGTGACGGCGAGGGCGTCGTCGCCGACGCGGACGACGGCCACGTCCAGGGTGAGGACCGTGGCCTCGCCGGTGTCCTCGGTGACCGGGCCGGTCAGGGTCACCCGCAGGCCCTGGCGGTCGTCGCCGGTCTCCGGCAGGGGGCGGTCGAGGACCTGGACGTACTGCTCGCCGGCGCCGGTCGTGGTGGCGGTGAACCGCGCGCACTTCAGCGGCAGGGTGCGCAGCCAGGCCACGGTGCGGTCGACGTCCGCGCGGGGCCGGGTGGCGACCTGGTAGCGCAGCTGGGCCCCGGTGTCGAAGTCGTCCAGGCCGATCACCGCGCGGGTCCCCGCACCGAGGAGTTCGTCGGCGTACAGGACGTCGAGCAGGTGCTGGCACTCGGTGTTCGTCGTCCTCGCCTTCAGCAGCGTGTCCCGCCAGGTCGCCGCGCCCTGCGTGGGACCCCACGGCTCGCCGAGATCGGCGGCGGTGACGAGGGCGGACTGCGCCTGGGCCGCGGTCAGCGCGGAGACGGCGGGGGACGGCGGTGCGGTGGACGCCGGTGAGGCCGGTGCCGCGCCGGACGTCGTGGCCCCGGCCGCGGGCGGCCCCATCTTCAGGTAGGTGCCCGAGCAGGCGGTGGTGGCCAGGAGGAGGCCGGTGCAGAGGACGGCCGAGGCGAGGAGGGCATGGGCGCGGGGGCGGTGCATCGGGGCTCCTTGCCGGATGAGGGGTGCGTTTCACCAGGTCAGCAGCTTGATCGCCGGGGTGCCAGTGGGGTGGGCCTGTCGGGTGAGAAACACCGGGCGGCCCCTCCCCTCGGACCGTGCGGCGCCGCTGGGCGCGGGATCCGGGCGGGAGGGTGCGGGGTGCGGGGCGGGGGCCGCCGGGCCGGTCCGGCGGTGAGGGGCGCGGCAGAAGAGGACGGCGGATCGGAGTGCGGGCCGCGGCGCGCGGCACCGGACCGTGGCCCGGCGCATAGGGTCGGGACGACGGAAGGAGTCCGCCGTGAACGGTCGTCCGCAGCCGCCCCTGCCCGTGATCATCGACTGCGACACGGGCGTCGACGACGCCCTCGCCCTGCTGTTCGCCGTACGCCACCCCGGCATCGATCTGCGCGCGATCACCTGCGTGGCCGGGAACACGGACGTCGACGGGGTGGTCCGCAACACCCTCACCGTGCTGGAGCAGGCGGGCGCGCCCGACATCCCCGTGGCCCGGGGTGCCGAGCGCCCGCTGATCGAGCCGGCCCGCTCGGCCCGGCACGTGCACGGCGGCGACGGCATGGGCGACCTCGGTCTGCCCGCGCCCACCCGCACCCCCGCCGACGTCGACGCGGTGACGCTGCTGCGCCGCGAGATCCTCGCCTCGCCGCGCCCGGTGACGCTGGTCCCCACGGCCCCGCTCACCAACATCGCCCTGCTGCTGCGCACACACCCTGAGGTCACCCGCAACATCGAGCGGATCGTCTTCATGGGCGGCGCGGTGGAGACCGGGAACGCCACCCCGGTCGCCGAGTTCAACGTCTGGCACGATCCGGAGGCCGCGGCGATCCTGCTGACGGCCGGCGTCCCCCTCACCATGTACGGCCTGGACGTGTTCCGCCGGGTCGTGGTGCCGGGCCCGCTCGTACGGCGGCTGCGCGCCGACCCCGACGCGGGCACCCGCCTGGCCGGCGAGCTCCTCGCCCACCGGCCGTCCGCCCCGGACGACGATCCCGGCGACTCGGAGGCCGGCGGCCTCGGCGACGCGGGCGCGGTCTGCACGGTCGCCGACCCGGCCGGCCTCACCACCCGCCTCCTCCCGGTCGAGGTCGCCCTGGCCCCGGGGCCCACGAGGGGGCAGACGATCGTCGACCGCCGCGCCCGCCCGGGCGAGTCCGAGGTCCACGGCGAGGGTCGCGAGACGGCGCTGGTGGACGTGGCGCTCGACGTGGACGTGCGGCGTTTCGTGAAGCTGTACCTGTCGACGGTCGGGCCGTAGGGCCTGTCGCCCGGGCGCCGCCCCGCCGGGGGCTGCTCGTCCGCCGGGTAGGAAAGATCACAAGTGGGCGGTGGGCGGGCAGACCCGCATCACGGTGACGTAGGGGGCGCATCCGCCGGAACGCCTGCAAGCCGGTGCCACCCCGGTGGGGTTGGCGAAACATTGACCGTTCCCCGGTCGAATCCGGACCGTTTCCCGGGAGAGTCGATACGGGAACCCGTCCTACATTCGGCCGCATGTTCCCGCAGCCCCGACCGTCCCGGCAGTCCCCCCGCTCCGCGCGTGTCCCGGCCGCGGACCTGCCCGTCCTGCCGTACCGCAAGCCGACCAAGGGCCGCGACTACTGGGTGCTGGACGACGTCCTGCCCGACGTCGACGCCGTACGGCGGCGCTGCCTGGCCAAGGACGAGGACGACTGGGTCAAGGGGTATCCCCACACCGCGGAGACCTGGCCCGGGCTGCGCACCATGCCGGGCCTGGAACCCGGCGAACTCGCCCGCGTGGAAGGGCTGGTGAAGAAGGCTACCGGGGCGAAGGAACTGTGGGTGCAGCAGGCGCCCGGCGGCGGCACCCTCAACCACAACTGCATCCAGGTCGTCGGCGAGGGCGAGAGCGAGCCCCGCCCGCACACCGACTCGCGCGCCCTGTGCCGGTACGCGGCCGTGCTCTATCTCAACCCCGACGTCCCGAAGGGCTGCGGCACCGGCTTCTACCGGCAGTCACTGCCGGGCGGCCGACTCGGCGGCAACGTCGTGCAGGCCCCGCACACCAACCTCGTCGAGGCGCTCGGCACGCGCTTCGTCGCGCCCGACGCCTTCGAGGAGGACGTGAACGTCCCGCACCGGTACAACCGCCTGCTGCTCTACCACGCCAACCTCGTGCACAGCGCGACCGGTTACACCGGCCGCACGCTGGCGGAGAAGCGGATGACGGCGGTCTTCTTCTGGATGGCGTGACGCCGGGGCCGCCGCGGGAGGAGGTGAGCGGGCCCCCGTTCCGCACCGGCGACCGGCGTCACCGCACCGCCCGGCAGCGGACCCGGCGCACCGCGATCGGCCGGGCCCGCCACGCCGTGTGGGCGGAGCGGGGAACACGTCCGCTTCGAGGTCCGGGCCACCCGTACCCGGTCGGGCGGTGCCGCCGCCCCCGGCATCGGCGGCACCCGGCGCGGCCGGGTACGGGGCGCGGCCCACGGGTCAGGCGGGCTTCAGGCCCGGCTCGCCCACCTCGGTCACGAAGGACGCGGCCGTGGTGACCGGTGCGCCGGGCCGCGTGACGGCGGAGACGGTGCGGAAGTCGGCCCGGGCCGCGTCGTGCCCCAGGTCCACGCGGACGTAGCCGCGCTTGCCGTTGTAGAACCTCATGTGGGGGTTGGCGGTCATGAGCGTGTCCCAGTTGTCGGGCCGGACGCTGCCGTCCCGGCCGCTGGCGATGGACGTGCACGTCAGCTCCGTGCCGACGGTCCTCGAGCCGGGGTCGTCGAAGTCCTCCTTGAGGTCGAAGGCGTAGCCGACGTGCACGTCCCCGGACAGCACGAGCCAGTTGTCGAGACCGGCGGCCCGCGCCGCGTCCATCACCCTGCGCCGGGAGGCCGGGTAGCCGTCCCACGCGTCCATGGAGACCGTGGAGACGGCGTCGAGGTTGAACCGGCGCTGGGCGAAGCAGACCTGTTGCGGCATCACGTTCCACAGGGCGCTGGACGACCGCCAGCCGTCGATCAGCCACCGCTCCTGGGCGTCGCCGGTCATGGTGCGGGAGGGTGCGGTGCTCTCTGGGCCGGGTACGTGGGGCCGGTCCCCGTACGCCTGGTCGGAGCGGTACTGACGGGTGTCGAGGATGTCGAACTGGGCGAGGGAGCCCCAGGTCAGGCGCCGGTAGAGCTGGGCGTCGGGTCCGCTCGGCAACTGGGCGGCGCGCAGGGGCTGGTTCTCCCAGAAGGCGCGGTAGGCAGCGGCGCGCCGCACGAGGAACTGCTCCGGCGGGTCGCCGTTCTCGTCGATGGCGCCGGCGTAGTTGTTCTCGGTCTCGTGGTCGTCCCAGGCGACGACGAACGGGTGCGCGGCGTGGACCGCCCGCAGGTCCGGGTCGCTCTTGTACAGGGCGTAGCGCATGCGGTAGTCGGCCAGCGTGGTGGTCTCGCGGTTGAAGACCGACGGCAGCCGCACGTCGGTGTAGGCGCGGGCCCCGCCCGACGAGTCGACGGCGTACTCGTACAGGTAGTCGCCGAGGTGGAGGACCATGTCCACGTCTTCCTGGGCGAGATGCCGGTAGGCGGTGTAGTAGCCGTCGCTGTAGCGCTGGCAGGCGACCGCGGCGAGGCTGAGTCCGGTGGCGGCACCGCCCGCGACGGGCGCGGTGCGGGTGCGGCCCGTCTCGCTGACCCAGGAACCGACGCGGAAGCGGTAGTGGAAGACGGTCGCCGGAGGAAGTCCCTGGACGTCGACGTGCACGCTGTGCCCGTACTCCGGGAAGGCGGTGGCGGTGCCGGACCGGACCACCGAGAGGAAGCGCTCGTCCAGGGCGAGTTCCCACTGCACCGGAACGCGCTCCTCGCCGAGCCCGCCGTCCGCCTCGAAGGGGGCGGGGGCCAGCCGCGTCCACAGCAGGACCGAGTCCGCAAGCGGGTCGCCGGACGCCACGCCGAGGGTGAACGGGTCCTCGGTGATCCGGCGCGTCCTCGACAGGGGTGCCGCCATCGCCCCCTGGGCGGGCAGGTTGGTGGCGAAGGCGAGGGCCGCGGCCGCCGCGGTGAGGGTCAGGAATCTGCGGCGGGCGACGCGCGGGGCTGCGGCGCGCAGCACCGCGTCGTGCGGGGAGGGGTGCCGGGGCTCGGTCGGTGCGGTGCTGTGGCCCGTACGCGCCATCTGACGTCCTCTCGATCGGCGGGAAACGGCCACGCATACTAATCAGACAAAAACCTGCCAAGTGGGGCGACTTGCCGCAGCGGTCACACGAGAGGGGGGGCGGTCTCCCCGATGCCGGGCACCGCTCCGTCGCCCGGCCCTCGTCGGCCCGGGCCGCGCCGCCACCCGGCGCGTCGCGCACCCGCCGGGCGACCGGAGCGGCGACCGGGCCCCGCGCGCGGGGCTACCGGTGCCGGCGGGCCGCTCCGGCCGGGGTGCAAGGGCCCGGGGCGACGGCGGCGCCGGCCGGGTCGGCGGTGCCACCGGACGGTGAGCGCCTGGGGTGTGTGGCGGCGTGGTGCAGCGGACGCGGGGCAAACCATGCATACCGTGCGGAATATGACGAAGCGACTAATCGCCTACCTGGCCTGCACCGCGGCGCTGCTCGTCGCCGGCCTCGGTGCCGCCGCCCCCGCGAGCGCCCGGCCCCCGGCCCACCCCGGTCACCCGGTCCCCTCGATCCACGTGGTCCGTTCGGGGCAGTCCATCCAGAACGCCGTGGACGCCGCGGCGGAGGGCGACACCGTCCTGGTGCTCCCCGGCACCTACCGGGAGAGCGTCAAGGTGACCACCCCGGGTCTCACCCTGCGCGGCGTCGGCGGTCACACCGTCATCGTGCCGGGCACGGACATGACCCCTGGCAGCTGCGCCGCGCGCGGCAACGGCATCTGCGTGATGGGGGCCAAGGACCGCGCCGTGCCGGGCGTCACCGTCGCCGACCTGACCGTCACCGGCTTCCCCGGGACCGGCGTGTTCGCCCTGGCGACCGACCGCCTGACCGTGCGGAACGTCACCGCCGCGGAGAACGGCGTCTGGGGCATCGCCCTGGAGCACTCCCTCCGCGCCGCCCTGCGCCACAACACCGCCCGGGACAACGGCGACGCCGGACTGTTCCTGGCGAACACCGTCAGGTCCGAGGAAGGCGCCGAGGACACCCGCGGCACGGTGGTCGAGCACAACCTTCTCAGGGGCAACCGCATCGGCGTCACCGTCCGGCGGCTGCGCAACCTCACCGTCGCGGGCAACCACATCACCGCCAACTGCGCCGGGGTGTTCGTCGTCGGCGACGAGAACACCCCCAAGGCCGGCGACCTCACCGTCCGCGGCAACCACATCGTGCGGAACAACAGGTCCTGCCCCAAGACCGCCCGGCTGCCCGCCCTCCAGGGCACCGGCATCGTCCTGACCGGCGCCGAGCAGACCCTGGTCACCCGCAACGAGATCCGCGACAACGCCGGCACCTCCCCGCTGTCCGGCGGCATCGTCCTGTTCAAGAGCTTCGTCGGCGCCACCAACGACGACAACCGCGTCACCGGCAACACACTCGACGGCAACGCGCCCGCCGACCTGGTCGACACCGACCCCGGCCGGAGCAACACCTTCGAGGACAACACCTGCCGGGCCTCCCTGCCCGCCGGACTGTGCTGAGGAAGGACAGGAATGACCACCACCCCCGAGAGGACCGCCCCGCCCACGCCGCAGGCCGCCGCCCCGCCGCCGGCCATGCGCATGCGGGAGCTCGTGTTCGCGGCGGCCTGCGCCGCCGCCCTGCGCGCCGCCGCCCGGCTCGGTGTCGCCGACGCCCTCGGTGACACCCCCACGACGGTGGAGGACCTCGCCGCCGCGGTGCACAGCGAACCCCGGCCGCTGCGCCGCCTGCTGCGGGCCCTGTCCAGCCACGGCGTCTTCGCCGAGCGACCGGACGGGACGTTCGCGCACACCGACATGTCCCGGCTGCTGCGCGCGGACGACCCGCACAGCCTGCGCGACATCTGCCTGTGGTGCACCGAGCCGTGGACCTGGGACGCCTGGCCCCGCCTGGAGGACGCGGTCCGCACCGGACGGAACGTCATCGAGGACCTGTACGGCAAGGAGTTCTTCCCCTGGCTCAACGAGGACGCCCCCGAATCGGCGGACGTCTTCAACCGCGCCATGACCACGTCCAGCGTGCAGTCCGCGCGGGACGTCGCCGCCTTCCTCGACCTGACGGGCAGCACCTCGGTCGCCGACATCGGTGGCGGGCAGGGCCACGTGCTGGCCAGCCTGCTGGAGAAGTACCCGGCGATGCAGGGAGCCCTGCTGGACCTGCCGCGCGTGGTGGACAACGCCGACCCGCGGCTGCGGCCGGGCGGCGCGCTGGCGGACCGGGTGAGCATCGTTCCCGGCGACTGCCGGCAGGCCGTCCCGGTACGGGCCGACGTCTACGTCATCAAGAACATCCTGGAGTGGGACGACGACAGCACCGCCCGCACCCTGCGCAACGTCATCGAGGCGGGCGGCCCCGGGACACGCGTCGTCGTCATCGAGAACCTCGTCGACGACACACCGTCGATGCGCTTCAGCACCGCCATGGACCTGCTGCTCCTGCTCAACGTCGGCGGCGCCAAGCACACCACCGAGAGCATGTCCGGGCGGCTGACCGGCGCGGGCCTGGTCATCGACGCCGTCGGCCCGGTCAACCCCTACCTGCACGCCTTCGACTGCACGGTCCCCGGATGAGCGACACGCACCGCCGGCCGCCGCACACCGCCGGCCGCCGCACCCGCCGCGGTGGCGGGTCCGGCGGCCGGTGGGCCGGACACCCGGGTCAGCCGGTCGGACCGCTCTCCCAGCGGTAGAAGCAGTGCGCCATCGCGTCCTTCGGGGACCGCCAGGTCGCGGGGTCGTACGCGCTGACGTAGGCCGCCAGCCGCTCGCTGACGTCCCGGAACTCCGGGTGCCCGGCCGCGCGGGCGATGGCCGGCGCGGGATCCTCCACGGACTCGATGAGATGCAGGTACACGTCATCGAACTGGAAGAGGCTGCGCCGGGAGACCCCCACGAGGTGGGGCAGCTCCCCCCGGTCCGAGTCCTCGAAGACCTTCGCGATGTCGGGGGCGGACCCCGGAGCCATGCGGGCGACGATCAGGGTGTGGTGCATGGGCCTGTCCCTCCGCGCGGCTCAGTCGGCCAGATCCGGCGTGAGGCCCTGCTCGGCCGCCGCCTTCTCGATCCGGTCCCGGATCAGGGCCATCTGCACCTTGGAGTTCCGGTTGATGTTGTCCGTCATCCAGGAGTCGTCGACCGGTGCGTCCGGCTTCATCGAGAAGTCCTGCGTCCACACCATCCGGGTGCCCCCGGGCACCTCGCCGTACTGCCACCGGATGTTCATGTACGCGAAGGGTCCGGTCTCGACACGGCGCGCCCGCACGGTCAGGGTGTCCCGGTCGGCCTCCCGCTCCGAGACCCAGCTCCACACGGTGCCGTTGTCGTCGGGGTGCATCGTCAGCCGGAACGTGGTCCGGCCGCCCTCCTCGGACAGGATGTCGACCGAGGCGTACTCGCTGAACAGCCGCGGCCAGTTCGCCACGTCGTTGGTCATGTCCCAGACCAGGTCCAGCGGAGCGGCGATGGTGATCTCGTTCTGCGTGTGTCCGGTCATGTCACGCCCCCGCCACGGCCGAGCCGTTGACCAGTTCGAGGAACTGCCGCGGCGTCCGGCAGCGCTCCGCGTCCGGCGGCATCGGCGTGCCGTACCGCTTCTCCAGTTCGCCGACGACGCCGAGCAGGCCCAGCGAGTCGATGCCGAGGGTGTCGAAGCCGGCGTCGTAGCGCTGCTGGAGCTCCTCGGGCGCGACGGTGACCCCGGCGGCCTTCTTCATGAGCTCGGACAGCTCCTCGACGGTGATGCGGTCACTCATACGGTTTCCCTCCTGTGTGGGTGGGTGGATCGGGTGGATCTGGCGGGTCGGATGGATCGGTGGGGGCGGTGCCCCTGACGGGGCGTGGGGCCGTGCGGCGCCGGCGCACCGGGCGACCGGTCACGCGGCGCCGGATCACGGCACATCGGCGCCGCGCCGCAGCACGAGTGCCGCGTTCGACCCCATGAGCCCGCGGCTGAGGACCAGTACCGTGCGCAGGTCCGCGGGCCGGGCCCGGCCGGTCACGAGGTCGAGGTCGTGGCAGACGTCGAAGACGTTCGGGGTGGGCGGGATCAGCCCGTGCTCCATCGCCAGCACCGCCGCCGCGGTGTCCAGCACGGACGCCGCGCAGTAGCCGCGGCCGATGCCGGTCTTGGGGGCGGTGACCGGCACCTTCCCGCCGTGGGCGCCGAGGGCGTCGGCGATCGCCAGCGCCTCGGCCCGGTCCGCCTCCGGCACACCGAGGGCGTCGGCGAAGACCGCGTCGACCTCCCCCGGGGCGCAGCCGGCCTCCTGCAGGGCGGTGGCGATGGCGTGGGCCAGCCCCTGCCGGGACTCCTTCCAGCGGGAGGCGCCGGTGAAGGTGGCCGCGTGGCCGGCGAGGACCGCCCGCACCCGCACCCCGCGTTCCCGCGCCGCCCCCTCCTCCTCCACGACGAGCACGGCACCGCCCTCCGCGGGCACGAATCCGCACGCCGCGTCGGTGAAGGGGCGGTAGGCGCGGTCCGGGTCGGGTTCGGTGCTCAGTTCGTCGTAGCCGAGCTGGCAGGCCATCGAGTACGGCGCGAGCGGTGCCTCGGTCGCCCCGGCGACGAGCACGCCGGTGCCGCGCCGCACCGCCCGTGCCGCGTGGGCGAGGGCGTCCAGGCCGCCGGCCTCGTCGGCGGCGACGACCGAACAGGGGCCCTTGAAGCCGCGGCGGATGGAGATCTGGCCGGTGCTGGCGGCGTAGAACCAGGCGATGGACTGGTAGGGGCCGACGTAGCGGCTGCCCTTGCCCCACAGCTGCTCCAGCTCCCGCTGCCCGAACTCGCCGCCGCCGGAGCCGGCCGCGGTGACCACGCCCACGGAGAACGGGTCCTCGCCGGTGTCGGCCCGGCCCAGCCGGGCGTCCTCCAACGCGCGGTCGGCGGTGGCCAGCGCGAAGTGCGTGAACCGGTCGGTCTGCACGAGGATGCGTTCCTCGACCGCTTCCGGCGCGTCGAACTGGCGGACCTCGCCGGCCACCCGCAGCGGCATGTCCGTGCAGCCCTCACGGGTGATCCGGTCCAGGACGCTGACGCCTTCCTGGGTGGACTTCCAGAAGGACTCGGTGCTGGTTCCGTTGGGCGCCACCACACCGATGCCGGTGACGGCGGCGCGCCGCGGATGTGGTTCGCTCATCGTGTCCTCTCCCTGGGCCGGGTCAGGACCACCGCGGACTGGAACCCGCCGAAACCGCTCCCCACGGAGAGCACGGTGTCCAGCTTCCGCTCGCGCGCGGTGCGCGGCACGTAGTCCAGGTCGCACTCGGGGTCCGGGGTCTCGTAGTTCGCGGTGGGCGGGACCACCTGGTGGGCGAGGGCCAGCACGCAGGCGACGACCTCGATCGCGCCGATGGCGCCGAGGGAGTGCCCCACCATCGACTTGATGGAACTCATGGGCGTGTCGTAGGCGTGCGGGCCGAGGGCCCGTTTGACGGCGGCGGTCTCGTGGCGGTCGTTCTGCTGGGTGCCCGACCCGTGCGCGTTGACGTAGTCGACGGCCGTGGGGTCGAGCCGGGCGCCGTCGAGGGCGGTCTCGATGGCGCGGGCCATCTCCACGCCCTCCCGGGTCAGGCCGGTCATGTGGTACGCGTTGCCGAAGGTGGCGTAGCCGCCGAGCTCGCAGTACACGTGCGCGCCGCGGGCACGGGCGTGTTCCAGTTCCTCCAGGACCAGAACCGCGCCGCCCTCCCCCATGACGAACCCGTCGCGGCCCGCGTCGAAGGGGCGCGAGGCATGGGCGGGGTCGTCGTTGTTCGGTGAGGTGGCCTTGATCGCGTCGAAGCAGGCCATGGTGATCGGGGAGATCGGGGAGTCGGAGGCACCGGCCACGCAGATGTCGGCGCGGCCCTCGGCAACGGTGTGGAAGGCGTAGCCGACCGCGTCCAGGCCCGAGGTGCAGCCCGTGGAGACGGTCTGCACCGGGCCGCCCGCCCCGAACCGCTCCGCCACGGCAGAGGCGAGCGTGCTCGGGGCGAACGCGCGGTGCAGGTGCGGGTCGGCCCGGGCGTGATCCACGTCCCAGCGCTGCCCGCCATGGCTGACCAGCACGTAGTCGTGCTCCAGGCGGGTGGTGCCGCCGACCGCGGTGCCCAGGCTCACCCCGACGCGCCAGGGGTCCTCGCGGGCGAGGTCGAGGCCGGAGTCCCGGACCGCCTCCTCGCCCGCGACCAGGGCGAACTGGATGTAGCGGTCGCATCGGGCGGTGTCCTGCTCGTCCAGCCCGTGGGCGGCCGGGTCGAAGTCGCACTCGGCGGCGATCCGCGATCTGAGCCCGGCCGGATCGAAGAAGGTGATCCCGCGGGTCGCGGTGCGCCCGCTCGCCAGCAGGTCCCAGAAGGCCGGTGCGCCGATTCCACCGGGCGCGACCACGCCTATGCCGGTGACCGCCACACGCCGGGTCATGACCCGGCCACCGGCAGGGGACCGGTCTCCTCCGTGTCGACGTGGCCCTCGGGCGGCGTCGGGGCCAGCGGGCCGAGGTGGAAGACGATGCGCGCCTCGACGTTGCCGGTGTTGCGGAAGCGGTGCCGCATGTGGGCGGGGATCATCAGGCCCTGTTCGGGCTGGAGGGGGTGCGGTTCGCCGTCGAGGTCCACCTCCAGCTGCCCGCAGACGACGTACACGAACTCCTCGGAGTACGGGTGGTAGTGCTCGCCGATGCGGTCGCCGGGCTGAATGATGGCCACCCCCATGAAGCCGCTGGTGGAGCCGACCGTGGCGGGGGTGAGCAGGGCACGCAGATCGCCGCCGCGCCGGGTGTTGGGCTCGACCTCGCTGAGATCCACGATTCTGGGACGGGATGTGATCACGACGTTGCTCCGATCGTGTGCTGTGTCGACGTGTGTCCTTGGCCGCCCCCGCCCCGCGGGGGTGGAGTCCCGGCGCCCGGTCAGGCGTCGGGAGAGCGGCGGTCGGTGACGGGAGTCATCCGGACGAGGCCCAGCAGCCGCTGTGCGACGTCGCCGTCCTGCGGCGCGGACGGGCCGGCGTCGGCGAGGAGGGTCGTCAGCTCCGCCGCCTGCGCGGCGTCGGGGAGCCCGAGGGCCAGCACGGGGTCGGCGGCGGGCAGGCCGCCGCGCACGTCGATCAGTCGCACCACGACGTCGTCGCGCTGGAAGATCGTGCTGCGCAGGACGGGGCCGTGCGCGTCGTCCGCCGCCGCGGCGTCGTGCTGGGCCAGCAACTCGGCCAGCCGCATGCCCTGTCCGGGCCGGGCCGGGTAGTACAGGGCGTGCCGCTCGGCCTGCGGGTCGTCCTGCTCCGCCGTGACGTGGTGGACGGCGGGCAGCGCCGCCCGGGTGAAGAACACCCGCGCGGACTCGGGGTCGTCGAGGTCCCGGTCCTGCTCCAGGTAGGGGTTGATGGCCTCCTCCACGGCCCGCACCTCGGGCTGCCGGGCCACGTGGCGCAGCGCGGCCAGCAGGTCGCCGCGCACCTCGATGGCGCGGACCACCCGGTTGCCGTGCATGAACAGGGAGGTGCGGCACAGCCGGGTGGTGTTGTCGACCTTCGGCTCGGGGGAGGCGTAGCCGGCGAGGATCCTGGCGACGGCCTCCTCGCTGCCGGGCTTGACCGTGAAGGTGAGGGCGTGACGGATCACGCCGTCGCCGATCCGCGGCGACGCCTGGAGGCGACGGTCGCCGGCGGTGGCGTCCGCGGCCGGGCCGCCGGTCTCCCGGACGATGTTGAAGCGCAGTGACCTGGTGTCCCGGACGCAGCTGTGCAGCGGCTCCACCATCCGCACGTGCTCCTCGCTGTTGACCCAGGCGAGGAACGGCGGGGCACTCTCCCACTCGCTGGTGATGAGCCACTGGGAGGGGTTCTCGATCGACTGGCACAGCTGGTCGCTGACGTGCCCGGGGACCGACGCGACCTGGTTGCACAGCTGTTCGTAGGCTTCCAGGAACTGCTGCTGGGCTCCGTCGTAGACGTCCACGAGGAGGACGACACGGAGGCGGGAGCCGTCGAAGACGGACTGCGAGACGCGCTGCGACACCTGGCGGGTCAGCAGGTCTGAGGGGGCTGAGGACGTGGTGGTCATCCTGCGGACATCTCCTTCGAGGGGGAGGGGCGGCGCCGGCCGCGGTGCGGCGGCGGCAGCGACGGCCGCGCGCCATGACGGCCGCGAAACCCGGTCGGCTGCGGTCGGCCGCGGACGGCTGCGTGGCTCGATCCTGTGCCCGTCCCCGGAAGCGCGCGACTCGTGGGAACTGCGCGGGTGACCGTGGAGAGGGGGTGTCACAGGAGATGGGCGAAGACCACCAGGTTTTCCGTGTAGTCCCGGACCGTGTGGTCGTAGTCGCCCGCACAGGTGATGAGGCGGACCTGAGCCTGGTCGCTGTCGCCGTACACCCGCTCGTCGGGGAAGTCGTCCTTGGCGAAGGACTCCGCGTCGTCGACGGCGAAGGTCGCCGTGCGGCCGTCCGCTCGTTCGACGCGGAAGACGTCGCCCTTCCGGAGCTCGCCGAGGTTCGCGAACACGGCGGCGGACGTGGTGGTGTCGACGTGCCCGGCGATGATCGCCGTGCCCCGCTCGCCGGGGGACGCGCCCTCGCCGTACCAGCCGACGAGGTTGGTGTCGTGGGCCGGCGGCGGCTGGAGGTGCCCGTCGGCGCCGAGGGCGAGCGTGGTGAAGGGGGCGTCCACCGAGATCTTCGGGATGACCAGGCGCACCGGCGCCGAACGGGGCAGGCCGCGGCCGGTACCGGCCGCGGTACCGGCGGAGGGGACGATGTTCTGCCCGGCGGCCGGGGGCCGGGGCGCGCTGTCGGGGACGGCCGGCGGGGGCTCGTGGCCGCCGAACCGGACGGCCGTCAGGACCAGCAGGCCCGCCGCGCACACCATGGCCAGGCTCATGCGGGAACGACGCTCGGTCGACACCGGCTCACCGCCGGCGTCGGGGGAAGCGGGGGCTGCCATCGAGAACCACCTCATTCGGACGCGGCAGCGGAGGGGACGCCCGGGGAGGGCGCCGGGGGAGGGTTCGCGGGGCCCGGGAGGGGGGTGGGCGCCCGGAGAGAGAGCCCGGGAAGGGGATGGGGATCACCGGCCGGGCCGCCACGGCGCTCGTGGCGGCCCCGGCGGCTATGTCGGACGACATGGTCAGGCCACGCCCGCTGCGGTCCTCTTGCGGCGGGCGACGTAGAGGCCGGCGCCGGCGACGCCCAGGACGGCCAGCCCGCCCGCGGTCACCGACGGTGCGGCCAGCGCGCCGCCGCCGGTGTGCACGCCGCCGTGCGGCGCGTCGTGCTCCTTGCTCCAGGAGCCTTCGCCGCTGCCCGAGTCGCCCTTGTCCTTGTAGGTCTCCGGGTCGTACTTCGGGTCGCGGGCCGTGCCCCAGTCGTCGGCCGTGAGTGCGGTCAGGGCGCCGCCGCCGGTGTGCATGCCGCCGTGCGGGCCGTCCTTCTCGTAGTCCTTGCCGTGCTCCTTGCCGTGCTCCTTGCCGTGGTCCTTCTCGTGCGAGGAGTCGCTGCCGGAGGTGAGCGCGGTCAGGGCGCCGCCGCCGGTGTGCATGCCGCCGTGCGGGCCGTCCTTCTCGTAGTCCTTGCCGTGCTCCTTGCCGTGCTCCTTGCCGTGGTCCTTCTCGTGCGAGGAGTCGCTGCCGGAGGTGAGCGCGGTCAGGGCGCCGCCGCCGGTGTGCATGCCGCCGTGCGGGCCGTCCTTCTCGTAGTCCTTGCCGTGCTCCTTGCCGTGCGAGGAGTCGCTGCTGGAGGAGGAGTCGTCGTGGTTCCAGTCGCCTCCGGCCGCGTAGGCGCCGGAGGCGCCGAGAGCGAGGGCGGCAGAGGCCGCCGCCGTGGCCAGGAGCATGCGAGCAGAGCGCATCTGAGGTTCCTTCCATCAAGGCCGGGCAGCTGGCTCTTCGTCAGCTGAAATGACCCGGCCCCGATGTGAACCACCGTCAGCCAGCCTGTCGCGCGCCACCACTCGGGACGCTCAGGCGGGTGACTCCGTCGCGCGCCACGCCGTTCAGGACAGGTCCAGAAGGGTGGTCAGGACATGACGCAGCGTCGACTCCGCTTCCGCGTCCGCGACCTGTTCCCGGCCCCGGTCCGCATCCGCGGCCGGCGACCGCCAGGCGACGAAACCGTCCGGGCGGACGAGCACGGCACCCGTCCGGGGCGTCCCGTGGCACTCGGCCCAGTCCACGTCCTCCTCGGGCACCAGCCCCCCGTCGGCGCCGGCGCCGAACCGGTGCGAGACCAGCGGCAGCGACAACTCCTCGGCGAGGCGCAGCGCGGCCCGGTGCCAGCCCCGCCCCTCGTCGGCGTCGCTGAGCAGCACCAGGGAGCGCTCGTACAGGTCGAGCGTGGACAGCCGGCCGCCCTGGTGACGCACCCACAGGTGGGGTGCCCGGCTGCCGGGTTCCCCGGTGAGGCCGAGGCGCTCGGGCACCACCGGCGCCGCGGGATCGGCGCCGACGACGGCGCCGCGCGGGTAGCGGTAGCCGAGGGCCACGTTGAGGATGCCACGCTGCGGACCGCTGCCGGCGCCGGGCGGCGGGGCGAAACCGGGGTGGCTGTGTTCCGCCGACCGGGCGGCGGCGCGGGCGCTGGTCGCCTCGGCCACCGGCCGACGTTCGGCGTCGTACGTCTCCAGCAGCCCTTTCCCGGCCCAGCCGCCGAGCACCGCGGCCAGTTTCCAGGCGAGGTTGTGGGCGTCCTGGATGCCGGTGTTGGAGCCGAAGGCGCCGGTGGGGGACATCTCGTGCGCGGAGTCGCCGGCCAGGAACACCCGGTCGGAGCCGTAGCTGCGTGCCACGCGCTGGGCGGCGTGCCAGGGGGCCCTGCCGGTGATCTCCACGTCGAGGTCCGCCACGCCGACCGCGCGGCGGATGTGCTCGGCGCACCGCTCGTCGGTGAACTCCTCCAGGGTTTCGCCCTGTTCGGGGTGCCAGGGGGCGTGGAAGACCCAGTGCTCGCGGTTGTCCACGGGCAGCAGCGCGCCGTCGGCGCCGGGGCTGGTCAGGTAGCAGACGATGAACCGGCGGTCGCCCACGACGTCGGCGAGCCGACGGGACCGGAAGGTGACGCTGACGTTGTGGAACAGCTCGCCCGGGCCGCTGTGGCCGATGCCGAGCTGCTCCCGGACGGGGCTGCGCGGGCCGTCGGCAGCCACCAGGTAGTCGGCGTGGACGGTGGTGTGCTCGCCGGTCTTCCTGCTCTTGACCACCGCGGTGACACCGGACGCGTGCGCCTCGTAGGAGAGCAGCTCGGTGGAGTAGCGCAGATCGCCGCCGAGCGCGGCGGCCCGGTCGAGCAGGACCGGCTCCAGGTCGTTCTGGCTGCACAGGCACCAGGAGCTCGGGCTGATGCGGGCCAGGCCGCCGCCCGGGTCGATCTCCCGGAACAGCCACTCGCCCGCGTCGCCGACGAGCGTGGGTGCCTGGAGAATGCCGTGGTTGCCGGCGAGGGTGGCGGCGGCCCGGTGGATCGCCGGCTCGGCTCCGGCCACCCGGAACAGCTCCATCGTGCGGACGTTGTTGCCTCGTCCGCGGGGGTGGTGGGAGGTCCCCGCATGGCGTTCGACCAGCAGGTGCGGTACGCCCAGCCGGCCGAGGAACAGCGAGGTCGACAGGCCGACCAGGGAACCGCCGACGATGAGGACCGGAACTCTGTGCTGTGTCGCTTCGGCCGGTTCGGCCGGCTCGGCTCGTTCGTTCATCACTCGCCTCCAGGCGTCGCGTTCACCGGCACGGCGGTATCCGGCCGGGGATCTCCATCCATGCCCCGCCCGGCGAGGGTGGCCTCACGGCTTCACCCGCTTCACCGGTCCTGAGGACCGGGGGCTGCGCCGGACGCCGCAGTGCCCGCGGCTCCGGCCGTCCGCGGCACCCGGGCGACGTGCCGGCCGAACCGGCCGGGGGTGATGCGCCGGTCCCGCCGGGGGGACGCGCCGGTCCGTGGGAACGGCGTCGTTCCGTGGGAACGGCGTCGTTCCGTGGGACGTTGACCGTGGTGGGTCCACCCGAGGTGGACCCGGTGATCCTGTTGTCCTGCGCAGCAGGGTGGAAGTGAACCGGCCGCCCGGCTCGCCCGTGCGCGACCTGGCTGCCCCGAAGCGATGGGAGTCGGCATGGCCCTGTGGGACCGCATCAAGGATTCGGCGTCGCAGATGCAGACGCAGCTGGTGGCGAAGAAGAACGACCTGAAGAGCGGCGCGTTCCGCGACGCGAGCATGGCCATGTGCGCGCTCGTCGCGGCTGCCGACGGGAAGATCGACCCGTCCGAGCGGCAGCGGGTCGCGCAGCTCATCTCCGGCAACGAGGTGCTGCAGAACTTCCCCGCAGCCGACCTCCAGCGCCGCTTCGAGGACAACCTGAACAAGCTGACCGCCGACTTCGACCTCGGCCGGGTCAGCGTGCTCCAGGAGGTCGCCAAGGCGAAGAAGAAGCCCGCGGAGGCCCGCGCCGTCATCCAGATCGGCATCGTCATCGGCGGCGCTGACGGCGACTTCGACGCCACCGAGCGGGCCGTGGTGCGGGACGCCTGCTTCGCCCTGGAGCTGCCGCCGCACGAGTTCGACCTCTGAGACCGCCCCGCGGCGGTCGCGCGGCGCGCCGCCGCCCGGCGCGCGGGCACCGTTCGGGCCGGCCCGAGGAGGGCCCGAACGGCCCGGTGCCGTGCGACCGGGCGGCACCTACACTGGGTGGCCGCAGGGGCGTCGGCTGGGATCCGGGTGGATCGGGAGAGGACTGTGGCGGAGAGCGTCGGTGGTGACCGGGACCCGTCCGCGGAGGTCCTGGCCCAGGCGGCCGCCGCGTTCGGACTGCTCGCCTCTCCGGCCCGCCTGCACATCATGTGGGCGCTGGCCCAGGGCGAGAGCGACGTCAGCCGGCTCGCCGACCGGGTCGGCGGAGCGCTGCCGGCGGTCAGCCAGCACCTGGCGAAGCTGAAGCTGGCCGGTCTGGTCGGTTCCCGGCGGGAGGGCCGGCGGCAGATCTACTTCGTCCACGACCCCGGCATGGTGACCGTCGTGCGGGTGATGGTCGGACAGCTCACCGCCCGCGCACCCGCGGACCCGGCGAAACCCCTGCGCGCGGCCGGTGGCTGACCGGGCCGCTCCGTCCGGGGCGGCGGGCACACCGCTGCCGTTCCGGCCGGACCGGTCCCGCACCCTCCCCTACGGCCGGCCGGTCCCGGTCAGCCGTACGACAGGTTGGAGCACACGTCGTCGTCGGCGGAACGGGCGTTGTCCGCGACCGACGACGGCACGGCGGTGGGTACGGGTGAGGCACCGGCGGACAGGGTGTACGACTGCCCCACCACCACGTTGACCCGCGCGGCGCCGATCGACTGGAGCTCGGCTCCGGGAAAGAGCCCGGCGACGGTCCGGGCCTCGGACTCCTTGCCCGGCCCGTACTGGATCACGGTCGTGGCGTGGTCCTGGCTGCGCGCGTTCCCGGTCCCGGTGATCGTGAAGCCGTGCGCGGTGAGCAGCGAGGCGGCGTCCGAGGCCAGTCCGCCCTTGGTCGTGCCGTTGTACACGGCGACCGCGATGCCGTCACCGGAGACCGTGGCGCCGGGGGCCGGCGACGCGGCGGGGGAGGCCGAGGCCCTTCCCCCGGCGCCGCTGGCGTCGGCTCCGTCGACGGTGCGGTCGGCCCTCAGGGCCGCCCACAGCTCGGAGGCGTCCGGCTCGACGAGGGCGATGCGCTCGCCCTCGTACCGCCACGGGACGGTGACGAACTTGGTGTTGTGCAGGTCGACCTTCTTCAGCGACAGCGCGAAGGAGATCAGCTTGTCCGCCGTGCCCAGCCCCGGGTCGACGGTCATCGAACCGGTCGCGGCCTCGGCGAGGGGCAGCAGCTTGGTGGTGGTCAGGCCGTCGCTCTTGATCTGCTTGATCAGGCTGGCGACGAAGGCCTGCTGGCGCTTGATCCGTCCTATGTCGGAACCGTCGCCGATGCCGTGCCGCAGGCGGACGTAGTCCAGGGCCTTCTGCCCGGAGACGTTCTGCTCGCCCTTGTGGAAGAGGACGGCGCCCCGGGTGGCGCGCCTGGGGTTGAGGTCCCCCTGGTACACGTCGTTCGGCAGGCACACGTCCACCCCGCCGACGACGTCGGTCAGCGCCGCGAAGCCCTTGAAGTCCACGACGATCGTGTGGTCCACCCGCATGCCGGTGATCGCCTCGACCGTGTTCTGGGTGCAGGCCGGGTTGCCCTTCTCGGTCTCCCCCACGGAGAAGGCCGAGTTGAACATGACGTGCTGCTGCTCCTTGGTCCACTTGCCGTCGGGCAGCTTGCACGGGGGGATGTCGACCAGCGAGTCGCGGGGGAAGGAGACCGCCATGGCGTGCTGGTGATCCGCGTAGACGTGCAGCAGGAACGCGGTGTCGGAACGTCCGATGTCGGTCTTGTCGCCGCCGCCGAGGGCGCTGTTGCCGTCGTTGCGTGCGTCCGACCCGATGACGAGGACGTTCTGGCCCTTGGACGAGCCGGCCTCCGGACGGTTCCTGGACAATCCGTCGCCGTCGAAGGTGGTGATGTCCCCGTTCAGTTTCAGGTAGATCCAGCCGAGCCCGGCCGTGCCGAGCACGACCAGCGCGAGCGCGACGAGCAGCGCTGTCCGCAGCGGGCGTCGCTTGCGTTCGCGGCCCGTACCGCTGCCGCGGGACCCGTCGCGGCCGGGTGGGTCGACCCGCCGCCGGTGCCGGGAAGCTGTGGGCTGTTCGCTGGTGGTGGTCATCGAGGCGCTCTCGTCCGTCCTGCACTTGTGGAGGGGACGGCTGAGCGCACCCAAAGGTTGTAGTCGTCGCACGGGGCGGCACGGGCCCGACGGGCATCCCGCATGCCGGAAGGCGGCCCGGAACTCACGGGCTGGCGATGTCGAAGCCGTACCTGAGCGGCTCCTCGGTCACGCCGTAGTCGCGGCGGTAGACGTGGACCGCGTCCGCACGCACCCCGGGCGGCGCGCCCTCGATCCGGCACGGGCAGGTCACCTGGATCACCCGGGGGCGGCCGGAGACCTTCATGCGCAGTCCGCTCGCCGGCCCGCCGTCGAGAACCGCGGTCTCCCAGCCCGTCACGTCGGTCGTCGTCACCCGGATAGTTTAAAGGTCGCGCAACTATCCCCAGCGTGTGAGCCGGCTCACGCGAGGACCGCGCATCGCCGCAACGTCGCGCCCGCGCCCCGGCGTTGCTCCTGTCCACCGGGAGCCCGGACGGCTCGTTCGACGTGGCGCCGACCTCCTCCGCGTGGGCGCTGGACGCGCGGTCGTGCTCACGGCCGGCCTGCGCGCCGTCGCGGTGAGGGCGGGAGCCGGGGTCCCGAGATAGGACGCTGGCCAAATATTTCGGTGTCCGATATAACGTGGGGACATGGCCACGCCTACGACTTCCCCCGCGCCCCGCAGGCGCTGGACCCGGCTGCTCACGGCGGAACGCCCCCGGCCCGAGGGGATACGGTCGCGGCCCGGCAGCTGGTGGCTGGCCGTGGGGACGGTCTGCTTCGGCGCCTTCATGGGGCAACTGGACGCCAGCATCGTGACGCTGACCTACGGCAGCCTGGGCGCCGAGTTCCACACCTCGCTGGCGGCGGTGGAGTGGGTGTCGCTGGCGTACCTGCTCACGCTCGTCGCCCTGCTGGTGCCCGCGGGACGGCTCGCCGACGCGTACGGCCGCAAGCTGCTGTACCTGTACGGGTTCGCCGTGTTCACCCTGGCCTCCGCCGCCTGCGGCCTCGCCCCGTCCCTGCTCGCGCTCGTCGCCTTCCGGGTGGTGCAGGCGGCCGGGGCGGCCCTGATGCAGGCCAACAGCGTGGCGCTGGTGACCACCAGTGCCCCGCGCGAGCGGATGCGCAGTGCGCTGGGCGTCCAGGCCGCCGCTCAGGCGCTCGGCCTGGCGCTGGGGCCGACCGTGGGCGGGGCCCTGGTGTCGACACTGGGCTGGCGCTGGGTGTTCTGGGTGAACGTGCCCGTCGGTCTGGTCGCGCTGGTCTCCGGGCACTATCTGCTGCCGCGCACCCGGGCGCGCACCGCGGTGGCGCGGTTCGACTGGGCCGGCCTGGCCCTTCTCGCCACGGCGACGACGAGTGCCCTGATGGGCGTGTCGGCCGCTTCCGGGCTGGCCGTGCCCGGCTGGGGTGCGGTCCTGCTGTTCGCGGTGGCGGCCGGGACGGGCCGGGCCTTCGTGCGTCGGCAGCGGAGGGCCGCCGCGCCGCTGCTGGACCTGGCCCTGCTGCGGCGCCGGGCGGTGGCGTCCGGGCTCCTGGGGGCGCTGAGCGGATACCTCGTGCTGTTCGGGCCGCTGGTGCTGGTGCCGGTCGTCCTCACGGCGCGGGGAGCCTCGGAGCTGACCGCCGGACTCGTCCTCACGGCGCTGCCCGCCGGGTTCGCGCTGGCGGCGACCGGCGGTGACCGGCTGCTGCCGAGCGGGCTGCCGGACCGCGGACGCTGCCTGGCCGGCTCCGTCGTGTTCACGCTGGCCCTGGCCGCCCTGCTGGTCGTCCCCCTGACAGCCGGCGGGCTGGTCCCGGTGCTGGTCCTGACGGGCGTGGGGCTGGGCACCTTCACCCCGGCCAACAACGCCATGATCATGGGGGCGATCCCGGCGCGCTCCTCCGGTACCGGGGGCGGGCTGGTGAACATGACCCGAGGCCTGGGCACGGCGCTCGGTGTCGCCCTGGTCACGCTGGCGCTGCACCTGGTGGGCGGCGGAGCGCAGGCAGGGGCCCGGTGGGCGGCGGCCGTCCTCGTCGCGGCCTCGGCCGTGGCGGTCGCCTCGGCGTGGCTGAGCCCGAGCGGGGAGCGGGCCGCCGCGTAGGTCCGCCGCGGCGGATGCCGGGGGCACCCCGCTCCCGCCGGGCGCCGTGTTCCGGGTGGGCCGGAGCGTCGTGCCCTGCCGGTCGGGCGCGGGGCGTTCGCGCTTGCGCCGAGGGGGCGCAGGGCGGGCCGTGGCCCGTCCGGGTGCCCGGCGTCGGCCAGGGCCGGGCGCGAGGTGTCCGGGCTGCGGACGGTCGGACCGCGTGGGGGAGGGCCGCACTACGCTGAGTCCATGTCTGCGCAGTCCCGCACCGAGGTTCCCGCCCGGTCCGCCGGTCCCGCCGGAGACCAGCCGGAGGCCCGTCTGCTCACCGAGGCGGTGACCCGGCTGCGTCGTGCGCTGCGCTCCTCGATCCGCACCGACTACCCGTGGGAGACCCTTCCCATGGCGCAGGTGGAACTGCTGCAGGTGCTGGGCGAGCACTCGCCCGCCCGGGTCAGCGACCTGGCCGCCCGCCGGCGGCTGGCCCCGAGCACCGTCAGCGGCCTGGTCGGGCAGATGATCAACGCCGGGCTGGTGGCGCGGGACGTCGACTCCGCCGACCGCCGGGCCTCCGTCGTCACCCTGACCGAGGCCGGCCGGGAGAAGCTCGCGGCCTGGACCACCGCCCACGAGCGCCGTATCGACGCCGCGCTCGCCGCCCTCGACGACAGCTCCCGGGCGGCCATCACCCATGCGCTGCCCGCCCTGTTCCAGCTGGCCGAACACCTCGGGGAACCGGCCGCAGAGGGGTGACGGGGCAGGCGGTGCGGCCACGGCGCCGACGCCCCGCTCGAACTCCGAGGGCGGACCGGCTCCCCCTGAGCGGCCCGCCCGGCTCACCGGCCGTTTCGGGCGGCCCGGTGCCTGGCGCAGCACCGTCCCGCCACGGGCAGCGGGGCGGCCGCGGAGGGTCTGCGATGATCACACCGTGCTCCGGGTGCACGCGACCGATGAGTTCCGCCGTGCTCGGCAGTCGAATACGGCAGCGGAGCACGGCAAGGGCGTGGGCAGGGGCGACCCGCACCACCGGAACCGTCGTGCCGTCACCAACGAGATACCGAGGTACCGAGATGCGCACTCTGATCAGCACCGCCTTCGTCTCGCTCGACGGCGTCGTGGAGGCACCGGGCGGCGAGCCCGGTTACCGCAACTCCGGGTGGACCTTCCAGCACACCGAGTTCCTCCCCGAGGCCTTCGAGATCAAGGGCCGGGAGCAGCAGGAGGCCACCGCGATGCTGCTGGGCCGCGTCAGCTACCAGGCGTTCAGCCCGGTGTGGCCGGACATGGCGGACTTCGCCGACTACAAGGCGATGCCGAAGTACGTCGTCTCCACCAGCCTGACCGAGGGGGACCTGGTGCGGAACTGGGGCGAGACCACGATCCTGCGCTCCCTGGACGAGGTCGCCGCGCTGAAGGAGACCGAGGGCGGGCCGATCATCCTGCACGGCAGCGCCGCCCTCAACCACAGCCTCTCGGACGCCGGCCTGATCGACCGCTACCACCTGCTCGTCTTCCCCCTGCTGCTCGGCGCGGGCAAGCGCCTGTTCAGCGCCACCGACAAGGACGCCCAGAAGCTGGAACTCGTCGAGCACGAGGCCTACGGCAACGGCGTGCAGAAGAACGTCTTCGACGTCGTCCGCTGATCCCGCAGCCGCATCCTCGACCCCGGCGGCCTTCGGACCCTCGGCCGGTTCAGGCCTCCTCGGCCGGCGACGTCCCGCCGCTGTGACCGGCTGCGTCCTTGCCGAGCTCCGCGGTGAACTGCGCCCCGGAGAGCAGCGCCAGGTTGGACAGCCACAGCCAGACGAGGAAGACGACGACGCCGGCGAGGGAGCCGTACACCCTGCTGTACGCGCTCAGGGTGGCCGCGTACAGGGTGAACCCCGTGGAGACGACCAGCCACAGCGCGGCGGCCAGCGCCCCGCCGGGCAGGCTGTGCAGGCGCCGGCGCGCGGGAACGGGCCCGGTGTGGAAGAGGACCACCACCAGCAGTGCCACCAGGCACAGCAGGAACGGCCAGCGCAGCACCGACCACGCGACCGCGGCGGTCTCGCCCACGCCGAGCGCCCGGCCCGCCGCCTCGGCCAGGGGCCCGGTGAGCAGCAGGGCGAGCGAGCCGGCCACGAGCAGCGCCAGCAGGGCCAGAGCGGTGAGCACGATCCGGTGCGCCTTGCGCCAGGGCGAACGCCGGTCCTCCAGGCGGTGCATGCGGTGCAGGGCGCGGCGGAAGACGGCGAGATAGCTGGAGGCGGACCACAGCGCACTGGTCGCCCCCGCCACCAGCAGCGGCCACGCGCTCCCGCCCGCGTCGAGCACCCGGGACAGCACGGCGTGCAGGTCGGCCGCCGATTCCGCGGGCGCGTACGCGGTCACCTGGGTGACGAACTGCCGCGCCGTACCCGGACTGATCATGCCGAACGCCAGGACGGTGACCAGCAGCGCCGGCACCACCGCCAGGAGCGCGTAGTACGTCAGCGCCGCCGCGTAGTCGGAGACGTCGTCGTTCCACAGGGACACCGGAGTGCGCCGCAGGGCCGGCCACCAGGTGGCGGGCGGCCTGAGCCGGGCGGTACGGCGCAAGGGGCGGCGGGACTCGCCCGCGTACGGGTCAGCGGCCACGGGGCCCGCGGTGGGCGGCGGCGGTCATCGGCGGCCCCGCTCGAACAGGTCCCGTACGTCCTGCGCCCGGCCCCCGCCGTCGATCCAGCGGCCGACCGCCCAGCCCAGCGCGCCCAGCGCGCCCACCAGCAGGAAGGCGCCGAACCCGCCGAACCAGCCGGCGAACGCCAGTGCCATTCCCGCCACCATTCCCACGAACGGTGTGCTCCTCACGGTCCGCTCACCTCCGCCCACCTCCGACCCGGGCCCGCTCCCGCCTCGTCCTGTTCGCCGAGGGCGCCCTCACTCCACGCGGGACCCGTCGCCCGCCGAGGGCTCCTCCTCGTCGGGCAGCCGGACGTCGTTGACGGTGATGTTCACCTCGACGACCTCCAGACCGGTGATGCGCTCGACGGCGGCGATCACGTTCTCCCGCACGTCCTGCGACACGTCCCTGACGGGCACCCCGTACTCGACGACGAGGTCCAGGTCGACGGCCGCCTGCCGCTCGCCCACCTCGACCTTCACCCCGCGACCCACGTTGGGCCGCCCGCCCGGCACGCGGTCCCGGACGGCGCCGATGGTGCGCGACAGCCCGCCGCCCATGTCGTACACGCCGGGGATCTCACGGGCGGCGATGCCCGCCACCTTCACGACGACGAGATCGGCGATCGACGTCCTGCCGCGGTTCGCGGCGGGCTGGTCGGCTCCGGAGACGCCTCCGGAGACCGCCGTCGTACCCTGTGCCGTCCCGGCGCCCCGGGGTGCCGACGCGTCCTTCGCGACGGCTGCGGTCTGCGTGGTCATGGCATCTTCCTCTCTCTGGAGTCGTTCCCGGTTCCCGCCCGCCTCATCGGCGCGGGGCCGGTTTTTCTTCGGACCCGCTGCGGCGGCGGTTGTGACGCGGGTGCCCCGAAATCGCCCGCCGGAACGCCGGACCGGTCCCGGAAACGCCGAAGGGGGCCGGGGCCCTCACGGCCCCGGCCCCCCTGCCCGCTCCCGTCACTCCATCACGAGGCCGGCATCAGCACCGAGTCGATGACGTAGACGTTGGCGTTGGCGGTCCTGACGTTGCCGCAGACCACCTTGGCGGAGTCGTCGACGGTGTAGGACCCGCCCGAGCCGGAGGTGGTCAGCCTGGACTTCTCCAGCGTCTCGAAGGAGCCGTTCTCCAGGTCCTGCGGCGTGAGCTTCTGGCCGACGACGTGGTAGGTGAGGATCTTCGTCAGCTGGTCCTTGTCGTTGAGGACCTTGTCCAGGGTGTCCTTCGGGATCTTGGCGAAGGCGTCGTTGGTCGGCGCGAACACCGTGATGTCCCGGGCGTTGTTGAGGGTGTCGACCAGACCCGCCTTCTTCACGGCGGTCACCAGCGTGGACAGCGCCGGGTTGTTGGACGCGGCGGTGGCGACCGGGTCCTGGGCCATGCCGTCGAAGGAGCCGGCACCCGTCGTGGGCACCGCGGAGCAGGCCGGCCCGAACGGCGTGCCGGCCCCGGAGGAGCTGCCGGCGCCTTCCGCGGCGTCGTCCGCGGCGGCGGAGGCGGACGCCTTCGGCGAGCTGCCGGAGGCGGCGGAGTCGCTGCCGCCGTCGGAGCAGGCGGTGAGGGCGAGCGGCAGGACGGCCGCGGCGGCCAGGGCGACGGCGGTACGGCGGATACGGGTGTTCATGATCTCTCTCCTGTGATGACGGCAGCCGGGGGCTGCACTCGCTCGGACGGGGAAGGTGGCTCGGGGTTCAGTCGACGGTCACGACCACGGAGTGCCGTCCGGCGGCGCCGTCGGGTCGGGGCCGGGTGCGTCTGTCGGTCTGCACCCGGCCGGTACGGTCGGTCGCGCGCACGGTGAGCGTGTGGCTGCCCCGGGTGGCCTGCCAGGGGACGGACCACTGGCGCCAGGTGTCGCGGCTGTCCTCGGACGCGAGCCGGGCGGTCCGCCAGGGCCCGTCGTCGACGCGGACCTCCACCCGGTCGATGCCGCGGTGCTGGGCCCAGGCGACCCCGGCGACCATGACCGTGCCGGCCGCCGGGCGGGCGAAGGGCTTGGGGGTGTCGATGCGCGACTGCGTCCTGATCGGGGCGCGGCGGGCCCAGCCCCGCTCGGCCCAGTAGGGGTCGTACGAGTCGAACGTGGTCAGCTCGATGTCCTTGATCCACTTGCAGGCGGAGACGTAGCCGTAGAGGCCGGGCACGACCATGCGGACGGGGAAGCCGTGCGCGAACGGCAGCGGTTCGCCGTTCATCCCGAACGCGAGAAGGGCGTCGCGGCCGTCCATCACGTCCTCCACCGGGGTGCCGATGGTCATGCCGTCCACGGAGCGGGCCACCAGCTGGTCGGCCGGGCCACCGCGCGAGGGCGGCTCGACACCGCACTCGGCCAGCAACTCCCTCAGGGGGACGCCCAGCCAGCGGGCGTTGCCGGCGTACGGGCCGCCGACCTCGTTGGAGACGCAGGTCAGCGTGATGTCGCGCTCCACCGCATCGCGCCGGAGCAGGTCGTCGAAGGACAGCGTGACCGGACGCCGGACGCCCTCGCCGCGGAGGCGCAGCCGCCAGGTCGCGACATCGACCTTCGGTACGACCAGGGCGGTGTCGACACGGTAGAAGGACGCGTTCGGGGTGATGAAGGGGGTGACCCCGGGGACTCGCAGCGCGGTGCCCGGGGGAACCGGGGGTGCGGGCGAGGCGGGCGCCGGCAGGGCGAGCCGGTCGCGGGAGGCGACCGCGCCGCTGCCGCTCGCCGTGTTCAGCACCCGGCCCAGCGCTCCGGCGCCGGCCGACACGGCGGCGACGGCGGACGTGGCGAGCACGAAGCCGCGCCGGTCCCAGCCGGTGCGCGCCTCCGGCGGCCCACTGTCCGAACTCTCCGTGCCCGCAGCGACCTCCGTGCCCGCAGTGACCTCCGCTCCTTCCGGTGCGCCGTCCGCCGGGGCACGGGTCGCCAGGCGGCCCGCGAGGAGCAGGACCACCGCGGCCCCGCTGATCCCCCCGACCAGGGAGGGCAGGGCGTCCAGGGGGCTGTCGGCCGCGGGCCGGCCGAGGGCCGCCGCAGCCCCCACCGCGCCGAACGCGACGACACCGGCCGCGGCGGCGCGCGGGAACCGCGGCGCGGCCATTCCCAGAAACGCCGCGCACAGCGCCAGTGCGATGAGAATTCCGATGCGCAGGACGAGTTTGTCGTCGGTGCCGAAATTCCGGATCGCCCATTCCTTCACGGCGGCCGGTGTGCGGTCGATGACCGCCCCGCCCACCGCCACCACGGGACCCGCCTGGGGACGGACCGCCACCGACGCCAACTCGGCCGTGGTGAGCGCGGCGAAGCCCGCCACGGCACCCGCGAGCGCGCCCGCCGCCGCCCGGGGCCGGTCACGGGAATCGCGCGTTCTCTTCGCCTCGTCGGTCACGTGGGGAATCCGGGACCGGATGTCCGGTGGATTGGTCGTGCGCTCGATCGGGCGACATCGTTCTTCAGACCAATCCGCGCGCGCCTTTGCTACGGACAAGGCATTTCCGCCGCCTTTCCGCCCGGTCGGGTCGCCGGCGGCGGCATCCGGACGTTGACCCTACGGCGAAGTCGTCCGTAACAGACAGGGAGCGCAGGCGTCCGAGCCTGAGAGACCGCACGAGAGGAGCCGCCCAGTGGCGGGGGCCCGCAGACAGACCGCACCGCCCGGGGCCGACGGCGACGTGGCCGGGGACACGGACGACTCCCTGCTCGTGGTCCGGGCCGCGGAAGGGGACGAGGACGCCTTCGCCGCCCTCCTGCAACGTCATGCGCCGGCCCTGATCCGGCTGGCCACCCGGCTGCTCGGCAACCGGACCGAGGCGGAGGACGCGGTGCAGGACGGCTTCATCAGCGCCTGGCGGGCGCTGCCGGACTTCCACGGGCGGTCGTCCTTCGGCACCTGGATGTACCGGATCGTCACCAACCGCTGCCTGAACGTGCTGCGGGGCCGCAGGCCCGTGGCGTCGCTGGAGCTGGCGGGGGAGCTGCCGGCCGCGGAGCACGCGGCCTCCCCGGCCCGCATCACCGAGGCCCGTGACGCGGTCCGCGAGCTGCGTGACGCCCTCGACCTGCTGTCCGCCGAGCAGCGCGCCTGCTGGGTCCTGCGAGAATTGGACGGTCGCTCCTACGAGTTCATCGCGGACACGGTCGGCATCAGCCTGGGGGCCGTCCGCGCCCGTGTCTTCCGCGCCCGCCGTTGTCTGACACAAGCACTGGGGGCCTGGCGATGACCGCTCACACCGACCCGCCGAACGATCCCTCGCCCCAGGACGACGACGAGCAACTGCCGTGCGGACGGCTGCTGTCCCGGGTCTGGGACGACCGGGAGCAGCAGGCGGACGACCCGCACCTGCGGTGCTGCCCGCACTGCCGGCAGGCGGTACGCGGGCTCGACCGGTTGGGGTCGGCCGTGCTCGGCCTGCGCGAGGAGGAGGCGGACGCTCCCGCCACCGACGCGGCCGCCCTGACCCGGCGGGTCATGGAAGTCGTCCGTCTCGAACTGCGCCCCGGACGGCCGTTGAGCGCCACCTGGCCACCCGGTTCCCCGAACGGCCCGCCCCCCGGGGGGCGGTGACGGTCACGGGCCTGGTCCGACCTCGCGGAACGGTTCGGTGTGTGCGGCCGCGCGGCCCGCCGCGCGTCTCCGTGTCCGACCGCCCGGCCCCGGGTCAGGCCGGGAAGGCGAGCCGGACGATCGGTTCGGAGCTGGGCCGGGCCGAGCCGCCGGCCGGTTCGAGGGTGACGCCCATGCCGGAGGCACCGTCGACGGCGCCGCGCAGCAGGACGGCCTGGTCGGTGCGGGAGGGGTCCATCAGCCCGGCCGGCCGCATGGTGCCGCCGTCGTCGAACCACAGCTCGTAGACCTTCCCGCCGGGCGGATGCTCCATCCCCGCGACGACGAACACGGCCTCGTCCCGGCTGCGGGAGACGACGACCGTCCCGGTCGCGCCGCCGTCCAGCGTGGCGGCCTGTGCCCGCGCGTCCGGCGCGGCCAGCACGGCGGCGATCTCGTCCGTCCGCCGTTCCGCGGCGCGTTCCTGACGGAGCGCGTCCTCGGCCCGCTGGTGCTGCCACACCGCGGTCCCGCCGAGCGCGGCGGCCGCCGCGAGGCAGGCGGCCAGCGCCCACCGGGACAGTCGCCGGACCCGCAGACGGGTCCGTCCCGGGCGGGCCGCCGTGAGCGGGCCCGGCGACTGCTGCCGCACGGCGGTGATCCGGCGCAGCACCTGCTCGCGCATGCCTGCCGGGGCCGTCACCGTGACGGCCAGTCCCAGACGGGCCGCGGTGGCGGACAGTTCGGCGGCCTCCTGCGTGCACGGCTCGCAGGCCGCGAGGTGACGCTCGAACGTGGCGCGCTCCTCGCCGGGCAGCGCGTCCAGCGCGTAGGCCCCCGTCATGCGGTGCAGATCGGCGGTCGTCACGCGGTCACCCCCAGGCAGTCGCGCAGGCGGATGAGCCCGTCCCGCAGCCGGGTCTTGGCGGTGCCCAGAGGCAGCGTGAGCGCCTCGGCCACCTGGCGGTAGGTCAGTCCGCGGTAGTAGGCGAGCGTGACGGCCTGGCGCTGGATCTCGGTCAGTGTGCGCAGACAGCGCCGCACCTGCTCCCGCTCCAGCCGGGCCTCGACCTGTTCGGTGACCTCGTCGAACTCGGGCGTCCGTGCCAGCAGCGCGGCCTGGTGGTCCCGCGCCGCGGCGGCCTCCACGGAGCGCACCCGGTCCACCGCACGGCGGTGCGCCAGCGTCAGGATCCAGTTGACGGCCGTCCCCCGGTCGGGGCGGTAGCGGGGTGCGGTGCGCCAGACCTCCACCAGCACCTCCTGGGTGACCTCCTCCGACTGCGCCCGGTCCCGCAGCACGGCGCGCACCACCCCGAGAACGGGGCCCGCGACGGCGTCGTACACGGAGGCGAACGCCTCTTCGTCGCCCAGCGCCACCCGGCCCACCAGCTCCTGGAGATCCGGTTCGGACGAGGGGTTGCCGCCGATGTACACGGCTTCTTTCACAGGGGGCCTCCGGGGTCGGGACATCTCCGGACGTAATCCGTTCCCGGTCCGGCCGCGGATTGGTCCTGGCGGCCATGAAATCCCAGGTCTCCACGGGCGCGAGGCGCTTTGCGCCGGACGTGCCCGGAGCACGGTGCTGCGTGGCGAGGGTGCGGCGCACGCGGGCGGGGACAGGGGGCGCGCGGCACCGGGCTGCGGGGCGCCGCGCATTCCGCGAGGGGGCGGGGCAGCGTGCGAGGGAGGAGGCGGGTGAGGGGGAGAGGCGCAGGCCGGAACGTGGCGTGCGCGGGGGCGCGGCGCGCGGGGCGGGGTGCTGGCAGCTGCTGACGCTCCGGGCAGCGGTGCGGCGTGTGCCGGGGCAGGCGGCGTGCGCCGGGCGTGGCGTGGGCCCGGCGCAGGCGGTGGTGCGGGTCCGGACCGGTCACACCTCCCGCTGTGCGTCGATCTCGGCGACGAGGGCCTCGACGCGTCGCCTGATCTCGTCGCGGATGGGGCGGACCGCCTCGACGCCCTTGCCCGCCGGGTCCTCCAGCGCCCAGTCGAGGTACCGCTTGCCCGGGAAGACGGGGCAGGCGTCGCCGCAGCCCATGGTGATGACGTAGTCCGACGCCTGGACGGCCTCGGTGGTCAGAACCTTGGGCTGCTGGGCGGCGATGTCGACGCCGGCCTCCTTCATGGCCTCGACCGCGGCGGGGTTGACCCGGTCGGCGGGCAGGGATCCGGCGGAGCGGACCTCGATCCGGTCGCCCGCGAGGTGCTGCAGGAAGCCCGCGGCCATCTGGGAGCGGCCGGCGTTGTGGACGCACACGAACAGCACGGAGGCGAGCGGGCTGGAGGAGGGCATCGGTTCTTCCTTCGCTGGGCGGTACGCGGCGGCACGGGCGGGCGGCGCCGCCTCCCGAGCGGGCACCGCCCGGGCCGTCGGGCTCCCGGCCGCCGGGAATCCGTACGCCGGGAGGGCCTTGTCGGTGGGCGGTGTGCGAGGCGGGCGTGCGGTGTGACAGTATCAGTCCATGCTGACGTCAGTCGATGCTGATCTGATGAGGGTTCTGGCCGATCCGCTCCGGCTCCGGATCGTGTCCCTGCTCGCCCGGGAGACCCTCTGCACCACACATCTGGTGGAGGAGACCGGTGCCCGGCAGACCAACCTGTCCAACCACCTGAAGGTCCTGCGCGAGGCCGGGGTGGTCGAGACCGAACCGTGCGGGCGGTGGACGTACTACCGGCTCAGGCCGGAGGTCATCGACGCGCTCGCCGGCCGGTTCGCCGCGCTCGCGGAGACCGCGCGCGCCACCGCCGAGAGCGACGTCAAACGGTCCTGCCCCTGATGCCGGCCGCGCCGTCGTCCTGCCGTCCTGCCGCCCCGTCGTTTCGTCGTTCCGCCGACCCGGTGACACACCGAGGAGTTCCGCGTTGACCGCCACCCCCGAGAGCACCACCGGACCGACGCCCCCGGCAGCCGCCGCCCCCGCGCAGGCCGTCCCCGCCCAGGCCGCCCCCGTGCCGGGTGAGTCCGCCCCGGCGGCCGCCGCGCGGGGTGCCGTAGCATCGCGCCCGCCGCTGGTCGCGCGCGTCGCGGCCGAACTCGTCGGCACCGCCGCCCTGGTCGCGGTCGTGGTCGGCTCCGGCATCCAGGCGACCGAGCTGACCCGCGACGTCGGCCTTCAGCTGCTGGCCAACTCCACGGCCACCGTCTTCGGGCTCGGGGTGCTCATCCTGCTCCTCGGCCCGGTCTCCGGGGCACACTTCAACCCCGTCGTGACGCTCGCCGAGTGCTGGACCGCCCGCCGCGGAGGCGCCGGGGTCACGCTGCGGGAGGCGGCGGTCTACGTCCCCGCGCAGACGGCCGGCGGCGTCATGGGGGCCGTTCTCGCGGACGCGATGTTCGGCGAACCCCTGGTGCGCTGGTCCGCCCACGACCGCTCCGCCGGGCACCTGCTGCTGGGCGAGGTGGTGGCGACGGCCGGCCTGGTGATGCTGATCTTCGGCCTCGCCCGCACCGACCGCCTGCGCTTCGCCCCGGTCGCGGTCGCCTCCTACATCGGTGCCGCGTACTGGTTCACGTCGTCCACGTCCTTCGCGAACCCGGCGGTGACCGTCGGCCGCGCCTTCACCGACACGTTCGCGGGCATCGCGCCCGGCTCGGTCGCCGGGTTCGTCGGCATGCAGGTCGTCGGCGGTGTGCTCGGCCTGGCCCTGGTCGCACTGGTCTTCCCGCCGGACCGGACGGGCGGCGAGCGCCGAGCCGGGTGACGGCAGGCACCCGGCCGTCACCCGGTGACGGCAGGCACCCGGCCGCTTCCCGGCCCGTGCTGCGCCGCTTCCCGGCCCGCCGCGCCGGGGGCCGCCGGCCCGCGCCGGGATCAGGCCGGGGAGGGCGTGACGCCCAGTAGTCCGCCCATGGTGGCCAGCACCGACGGCTCGACCCGGTAGTACACCCAGGTGCCGCGCCGCTCGGAGGTGAGCAGGCCGGCCTCCTTGAGCTTCTTCAGGTGGTGGGAGACGGTCGGCTGCGAGACGCCCACGTCGGAGATGTCGCACACGCACGCCTCCCCGCCCGCGTGCGAGGCGACCGCCGAGAACAGCCGCAGCCGGACCGGGTCTCCCAGCGCCTTGAACATCCGTGCGGCGGTCTCGGCCTCGTCGGCGGTGAACGGGCGCTCGGTGAGCGGCGGGCAGCACGGTGCCCCGTCCCCCGGCCCGGACTCGATCAGCGGCAGCGCCTTGGTGTTCGACATGTGTCTATGTTGGCACGCGTCGAAGCAAAGGGGGCTCCGCCGGGCCCACCGTCGGGCCGTCCCCGGCGATGACCGGTCACGAGCAGGTCTGCTCCGTCGCCGCGGGGCCCGCCGGCGACCGCGGGGCCGCCGAACCTGTCGGGCCGGGCCCGGCCCGATACGGGCCCGACGGGGAGGAGGGATCCGGACGGCGGCCGGGGGCCGGTCGCCGCCGGGGGGAGTGCAACGCTTTCGCACCGTTCTCGTCCCTGGGTACCGTGCCGCAACCGCCGTGACCGAAAATGTGTCTCCTCACGCGTGGCCCGGACGCTCGGGAGACAGTGCGGCTCCGATGGCAGGCGGCTTTGGGGGTTGGGATGACGACATGGGCGGTGCCCGGATACACCGAGTCCCTGGAACTGGGTTCCGGGGCGAGCGGGCGGGTCGTGCTGGCCGTGCACGAGGAGACCGGCGTCCCGGTCGCGGTGAAGTACCTCAGTGACTCACTGCGCACCCGGCCGGGCTTCGTGCACGAGTTCCGGGCGGAGGCACGGCTGCTCGGCGGACTCCAGAGCCCCCACGTCACCGGGCTGTACGAGTACGTGGAGAGCCCCGACGGCGCCGCCATCGTGATGGAACTGGTCGACGGTGTCTCCCTGCGAACCCTGCTGGCCGGCCAGGGCCCCCTGGAGCCCGAGGCCGCGCTCGTCCTCCTCAAGGGGTCCCTGCTCGGTCTCGCCGACGCCCACCGCCTCGGCGTCGTCCACCGCGACTACAAGCCGGAGAACGTCCTGGTCCTGCCGGACGGATCGTCCAAGCTCGTCGACTTCGGGATCGCCGTGGACGCGGGCACCACCGCCGGTGTGGCGGGGACCCCGTCCTACATGGCCCCCGAGCAGTGGACCGGCGCGCCCGCCTCGCCCGCCGCCGACGTGTACGCGGCCACGGCCACCTTCTTCGAGTGCCTCACGGGCCACAAGCCCTACGCGGGTGCCAACATCGCCGAACTCGCGCTCCAGCACGTCGACGCGCCCGTCCCGGTGGCGGAGGCCCCCGAGCCGGTGCGGGAGCTGGTGCGCCGTGGTCTGGCCAAGGACCCGGCGGAGCGTCCCGCGCAGGCCGAGCTGTTCGTCACGGAACTGGAGACGGTCGCCGGCGCCGCCTACGGACCGGACTGGGAGGAACGTGGCCGGGGCCGGCTCGCCGCGCTCGTGGCGCTGCTGCCGCTGCTGCTGCCCTCGGCCCGCTTCGGCTCCGGGACCGCCACCGACACCGCCCGCACGGTCTTCGGCAGCGAGCCGGTGCCCGTCGGCCCGAGGCCGGGCCACGGCGGGTGGCAGTCCTGGCTGCCCGGCCGGACCGGGATGCTCGTGTCGGCCGCCGTCGTCCTCCTCGGTGTCCTGCTGACCTACGGACTGCCCCGCACCCCGGGGTCCGACGTGCAGCAGACGGCGCAGGCCCTGGCCACCACCAGTGCCGGACCAGGTGCGTCACCGGCGGTCCCCACCGCCACGGCCACCGCGTCCCCGTCGCCGTCCCCCTCCGCGTCCGCCTCGCCGTCCCCCTCGGCCTCGACGTCGTCCCCGACGCCGACCCTGTCGGCCGACCCGTCGCCGACCGGCCCGGCGACGCCCGGTCCCACCGTCGCGCCCCCGGTCCCCGCCACACCGACGCCCACGGGCGGGACCACGACCCCCGGCACGCCCCCCATCACGACGACGCCCCCTTCCACGCCTCCCGCCCGGCCCACTCCTCCCGCCGTGCGGAAGGTGGCGGTGTCGGTCTTCCGGCAGACGGGCCCGACGACCGCCACGGCGACCGTCACCATCAGCACCGACGGCACCGGACCGATCTCCGTCACCCTCTCCTGGTTCACGGGCAACTACGCCGAGCAGCTGGGCACCCCGGACGGCGCGTCCCAGACCTTCGAGCGCAGCGGCGCCACCCAGTACACGCTCACCGTCGACCACACCTTCCGGAGCAAGGCCTGCTACTGGGCGGTGCGGGCCACGACGACCCCGGCGTCCGCCGACGGCGGAGCCTCGCAGCAGCTTCTGACCAGGCAGTGTGATATCCGATGACGCGTCAGGGCGACCGCGTTCCCGCCCCCGCCGACACCGCCGAGGCGACCCGCGTGCTCACCCCGTCCGACGGCGGTGAGGACACCCGGGTGCTCGTCCCTGCCGGGGATGCCGAGGTGACGCAGGTGCTCGCCCCTGCCGATGCCGGTGAGCCGACGCAGGTGCTGTCTTCGTCCGACGGCGGTGAGGCGACGCAGGTGCTCGTCCCTGCTGCGGCTGATGGTGCCGAGGACACCCGGGTGCTCGTCCCTGCCGGGGATGCCGAGGTGACGCAGGTGCTCGCCCCTGCCGATGCCGGTGAGCCGACGCAGGTGCTGTCTTCGTCCGACGGCGGTGAGGCGACGCAGGTGCTCGCCGCCGCTGAGGGCAGCGCCCCGGCTCCCACCGGTGCCGACGAGGCGACCGAGGTGCTCGCCCCCGCCGGTGCTCCCGCGGTCACCGGTGCCGACGAGGCGACCCGGGTGCTCGCCCCGGCCGCCGCGGTCGGGGACGCCCCCGTCGCCGATGCATCCACCCCCGCCGGACCCCGGACCACCGACGGCGACACCGTTCCCGAGGGAGAGCCCGGCACCGGCGACCGGGTGCCCGCAGGCCCGCCCTCCGGGGACGAGGACGCCGAGTACAGCGCCACCGTGCTGGCCAGCCACTGGATCCAGCGCCCCGAGCGGGAGGAGACGCTCGAACAGCCGCCCGAGGAAGGGGCCTTCGGTGAGCCGGTGCCACCGATCGCACCCGACCGCACGGACGGCACCGTGCTGCGCTTCGGACCCGGCGTGACCGCGGCGGACGCGCACCGCACCCACCGGACGCTTCCCACCGTCGCGCCCCCGGCCCCCACGCCCTCCCGCCGACGGCTGCGCAGACACGCCCTGCCGGCCCTGGTGCTGCTGCTGGTCCTCGCGTTCCTCGCCTGGCAGCGCCTCGGCCCGTCCGTCGCGGTGCGGGCGGTGTCGGTGACGGCGCAGCCGGCGGTCCTGGGGTGCGACGAGACCGCGGACGTCGTCGGCCTCGTCACCACCGACGGTCGCCCCGGCACCCTCTCCTACCGTTGGGTCCGAAGCGACGGCACCACCTCCGACGTGCTGAAAGAGGTGATGACCCGGGGGCAGGAACAGGCGCGCCTCCACCTGCTGTGGACCTTCCAGGGCCCGGGCAGCCACACGGCGAGGGCGGAACTGCACCTCGTCTCCCCGAACAGCCGCACGGTCACGGTCGACCTCTCGTACACCTGCCCCTGACCGTTTCCGGTCCGCCGGTCCGCCGGTCCGCCGGATCGGACGTGAGGCGTGTGATCACGCCACGCCCCGTCCCGCCACTCTCCGGCGCTCGGTGGGGCGTCCGTGGCCGGCTGACCGGCCACGGGCCGTCGATCGGCCGATCAGTCGATCATGAACCAGCCGCGCACCTGCGCCTCGTGATCGACGTAGCGCTCGCCCGAGACGTCGACGACGACCTTGTCGATCGTGCCCCCGGTGAACGTGAAGGGTTGCTCGTAGTCGGGCGTCACCGGTGAGGCGTCGTCGCGGCCCACGCAGATCCCGTCCCCGACCACGCAGAAGTTGCCGGGCTGGGTGACGATGTCGTGGCTGCCGACCTCCTGGTCGTCCACGAAGAGGGTGAGCGTGCCGGTCGCGCCGGGCATCGCCGGGTCGGTGCTGCGGCCCGAGACCGCGAACTCGGCGGCGAGCAGGTGCTTGCCCGGCGGTATCTCCCGGTCGCCGTCCACGACCTGGAGGTCGGTGCCGACCCAGTTGTACGCGTAGTGCAGGCGGTGGTCCTTGACGTAGAGGCTGTGGCCGCCCGCCACCCCGCCGTGGGCGTACAGCACGCCCTCGGCGTCGGCCGAGTCGACGTCGACGCCGGCGGCGATGGTGTACGACCTGCCGCTGGTCACGACACCGGACTGCTCGGGCACCGCCGCGGAGTCGGGGTAGTACACGTACCGGTCGCGCTCGGGCGCACCGCTCGGGCGGTCGGCCAGCACCTGTTCCAGGGCCGTGCGGTCGTCCAGCGGCAGCCCGTTGTAGATGCCCGCGTAGTAGTACCAGAGGCTCTTGAGGGTCTCCAGCCGGGTCGGCTCCCGCTCGGCCAGGTCGTGCGACTGGGCGCGGTCCGTGTTGAGGTCGTACAGCTCCCACACGTCGTGGGTGAAGTCGCCCCAGCCGCTCAGCGGCGGGTGGACCGTGCAGGCCAGCCACCCCTCGTGGTAGATCGACCGCTGCCCCAGCATCGCGTAGAACTGGGTCTGCCGCCCCGGTGCCTCGGGGTCGGTCAGCGAGGCCCGGAAGCTCTCGCCCTCCATCGGACTCTGCGGATAGCCCTTGAGCGTCTCGGGCGGTTCGATGCCGAGCAGGTCGTACAGGGTCGGCACGACGTCCACCGCGTGGATGTACTGCTGGCGCACCTCTCCGCGGGCCTCGATCCCGGCGGGCCAGGCCACCATGCACATGTCGGCGACACCGCCCTCGTAGCCCGCCCAGCGCTTCCAGTACGGGAAGGGCGTGTCGAACGCCCAGGCCCAACCGGTGTTGTAGTGGTTGTACGACGACGGGCCGCCGAGCTCGTCGAGGTGGGCGAGCGACAGTTCGGCCGGCGTGTTCAGCCCGTTGAAGAACCGCCACTCGTTGAACGTGCCGTCCGGTCCGCCCTCGCCGCTCGCGCCGTTGTCGGAGACGGCCACGATGATGGTGTCGTCGAGTTCGCCGGTCTCCTCCAGGAAGTCGAGCACGCGGCCCAGCTGGTCGTCGCTGTAGGAGACGTATCCGGCGAAGACCTCCGCCATCCGGATGAACAACCGCTGCTCGTCGGCACTCAGTTCGTTCCACGGCCGGACGGTGTCGAGCAGGGGCCAGGGCTGGCCGTCCGGCCCCGTCGCCGCGGGCTCGCCGTGCGGATTGATCGGGGAGAGCTCGGTGTTCTCCGGCAGCAGGCCCAGCTCCTTCTGGCGGCGCAGGATCCCGGGCCGCATGGCCTCGTACCCTTCGTCGAAGACGCCCTTGTAGCGGTCGGCCCACTCCTTGAAGACATGGTGCGGCGCGTGGGCCGCGTCGAGCGAGAGGTACATGAAGAACGGCTTGTCCGGGTCGACGGACCGGGCGTCCCGGATGAACTGGATCGCCTTGTCGGAGAAGTCCTTGGCGATGTGGTAGCCCTGCTCGGGCGTGGCCGGCGGCGCCACCGGGTGGTTGTCGTGGATCAGGTCCGGGTACCAGCAGCTCGACTCCCCGCCGAGGAAGCCGTAGAACCGCTCGAAGCCGCGCCCGAGGGGCCAGCGCCCCTTGTACGCGGCCATGTTGGTCTCCTCGCCGGGGGTGAGGTGCCATTTGCCGACGCAGTACGTGTTGTAGCCGTGTTCGGACAGGACCTCCGAGACGAACCCGTTCTCGAACGGGATGCGGGTGGAGATCCCGGGGAATCCGGCGCTGAACTCGGCGATCGTCGCCATCCCGTTCGACGTGGCGTTCCGGCCGGTCATCAGCGACGCCCTGGTCGGCGAGCACAGCGCCGTGGTGTGGAAGTTGGAGTAGCGCACGCCCATGTCGGCGATCCGCGACATCGCCCGTGTCCGCACCGGCCCGCCGAAGCAGTCCATCGTCCCGTAGCCGACGTCGTCCCAGGCGATCACCAGCACGTTCGGGGCGTTCCCGGGTGCCCTCGGCGCGAGGAACGGTTCCCAGTCCGGCTGCGAGTCACGGACATCGAGGGCGATCTTTCCCTTGAACGGCTTGGCCATGACATTCCCCTCTGCACGCCTGCTGCGGAGCCGGACAGGACGTTCCCGCCCGTCGAAGGGTTCCCGTTGCCGGGAGTCCCCGGGAGTCCCCGGCCGGCAAGGGCCGGTCGCCGTTCCACGGTCGCGTCGGCCGGTCCCGTCCGCCTCACCCGGCACGGGTGACCCGCACGGCCCACCGCGCCACGGCACCCGGAACCCGGTACGCCGGGGAGCCGTGCGGCCTCACCGGGCGACGATCCGGCGTGGCGCGGGCTCCTGCACGGGCATGGCCTCGCGCAGCTTCCGGCCCGAGGCCGCCGCCCTCTCGTGCCACCGGCCGTACCGGTCGGCGAGGGCGACGGCCGAGACACCGTGCAGCACCACACTGAGGCCGACGGTCGCCGCCACCACCCGGCCCAGCAGCCCCGCCCCGTGGACCTGCTCCTCCACGACCAGCAGCCCCAGCACGACGGACGCCAGCCCCCGCGGCCCGAACCAGCCGATGTACGCCACCGTGGGCGGTCTGAGACCGCTGCCGGCGAGCGCCAGGGCCACGGGCAGCATCCGGACGAGGGTGAGGCTCAGCACCGCGTAGCCCACGACCCGCCAGCTCAGGTCCTCCAGCGTCGGACCCAGCAGCACCGCCCCGAAGACCAGCAGGCTGACCGAGGTCAGGAGGCCGCCGAGGTGCTCGGCGAAGTCGGCCGGGTGGGCGTCCTGCCCGGGCGGCGCGCCGGCCGGTCCCGTACCGGAGGCGGCGGGCGCGGTCCCGGAGGCGGTGGCGTCGGCCGGCCGGTGGGTGTCGTGGCGCAGTGCGTGGCCGAAGGCGAAGCCGGCGGCCCACGCCGCGATGAAGCCGCTGCCGTCGGTCACGACGGCCAGGCAGTACGCCACCGTCGCGACGGCCGGGACGAACAGCTGTGCCCACTCCGGGGTGACCCATCCCCGGGCCCGTGCGGAACACAGCAACCGCCCGCCGCCCGCCCCGGCCAGCAGACCCAGCGCCGTGCTGAGCACGAGCGCGCGCCAGAAGACACCCACCGCGCCCTCCCCGGCGGCGGACGAGCCCGGGATGCCGGCCAGGAAGAGCAGGAAGAACGGCAGCACCATGCCGTCGTTGAGCCCGCTCTCCACGTTGAGCCCCTGCCGCACCAGCGGAGGCAGCCGGGGACTGGACATGGCGGTCTTGCCGAGGGCCGCGTCCGTCGGCGCGAGGACGGCGCCCACCAGCGCCAGCTCCCACACGGTCAGCCCCGGCAGCAGCGGCCACGCCAGCAGCCACCCGGCCCCGATCGTCAGCGGCAGCCCGATGCCGAGCAGCCGGGCCGGCAGGAATCCGCCGCTGTGCAGGTCACGGCGGCGCACCGCCATGGCGTCGGTGAACAGCACCAGAGCCAGGGCCGACTCCAGCAGGGTCAGGATCGGCCCGGTGTGGCCCGCCGGCTCGATGACGCCGAGCACGGCGGGCCCCAGGAGCACCCCGCAGCCGGTGAACACCATCGCCGACGACACCGGCGTCGACGCCAGCCGCCGCGAGCACAGCGCGTAGGCGGCGGTGACTCCCGCCACCGCCACCCCGGTCCAGGCCTCACCGCTCATATCCGCTCATCTCCGGGCATCCGGCTCCCGCGCACCCGGCCCGCGCCCAGCGTTCCGGCCGGTCCCCGGGCTCAAGGGCATCAGCGGTCCGCCTCACGGACATCACCCGCCACGGGTGATCACCGGTCCGCGGTGACCGCTCATGCTGGGGGAAGCAGAGCCGGGCGTCGCCGCTCACCGACGAAGCGAGGTTCCACCATGACCACGAGCATGACCCCCCACCGCCGTTCGGACACGGCCGAGGCGGCTGCCGGCGGACTGGTGATGTTCGCCGCCGTGCTGCTGTTCGTCGCCGGCATCCTGGACCTTCTCCGGGGCATCATGGCGATCGCCAACGACGACGTCTACGTGTCCACGCCCAACTACATCTTCAAGTTCGACCTGACCAGCTGGGGCTGGATCCAGCTGGTCCTCGGCGTCGTCGCCGTCATCGTGAGCGTGGGCCTCTTCCAGCGCTCCACCTGGGCCAGGGTCGTCGGCGTCGGCATCGCCGGACTGCTGATCATCGCCAACTTCCTGTCGATCCCGTACTACCCCTTCTGGGCGCTCACCCTGATCGCGTTCTACGCCTTCGTCATCTGGGCCCTGTGCGTCGTACCGCGGGAACCGTGACCCGAACGGGCCGAGGGTCCCCGGCCGGCAGGACAGTGCCGGCCGGGGGAACCTTCCGGCGTCACCCGTGCCGAGTGACGCCGGACGCCCGTCCGCCCCCGATCCTGGGGCGATGAGCACCGTGGACCCGCCCGCCCCGGCCGTGCGGCGCCGGCCGTTCCATCTGCTGGCCAAGCCCGCCGGGGCGATCTGCAACCTGGACTGCACCTACTGCTTCTTCCTGTCCAAGGAGCTGCTGTACGAGGGCAGCAGATTCCGCATGGCGGACGAACTGCTCGACGCCTACATCCGGCAGCTGATCGAGGCGCACGGCCCGGCACCCGAGGTCACGGTGGCCTGGCAGGGGGGTGAGCCGACGCTGATGGGCCTGGACTTCTTCCGCAGGTCCCTGGAGTACGAGCGCCGCCACGCCCGGCCCGGCCAGCGGATCGTCAACACCATCCAGACCAACGGCACGCTCATCGACGCCGAGTGGGCCCGCTTCTTCCGGGACAACGACTTCCTGGTCGGCCTCTCCGTCGACGGCCCCCGCGAACTGCACGACGCCCACCGGGTCGACAAGGGCGGCAGGCCGACCTTCGACCGCGTCATGCGCGGGCTGGACCACCTGCGCGAGCACGGCGTGGAGTGGAACGCGCTGACCACCCTGCACGACGCCAACGCCGGGCACGGCCGCGAGGTGTACGCCTTCCTCCGGGACGACTGCGGTGCCGCCCACATGCAGTTCATCCCGATCGTGGAGCGCACCACCGCCCACGGCCTGCCCCTGGCCAACGACGGCTGGGGCGCCCGGGCCGAGGAGCGGCCCCTCTACCGCCAGCAGGGCGACCGCGTCACCGACCGGTCGGTGACCGCGCAGCAGTACGGCCGGTTCCTGATCGACGTCTTCGAGGACTGGGTACGCCACGACGTCGGCCGGGTCCACGTCCAGATGTTCGACGTGGCGCTGGCCAACTGGTACGGGGAGCAGCCCTCGCTGTGCGTCCACTCCCAGACCTGCGGCAGCGCTCTCGCCCTGGAGCACAACGGCGACGTGTACTCCTGCGACCACTTCGTCGAGCCCGGCCACCTGCTGGGCAACATCGGCGAGCGGCACCTGCTGGAGCTGGTCGACTCACCACAGCAGCGGACGTTCGGCCAGGACAAGTACGACACGCTGCCCCGGTACTGCCTCGGCTGCGACGTCCGCTTCGCCTGCCACGGCGGCTGCCCCAAGGACCGCTTCGACACCACCCCGGATGGGGAGCCGGGCCTCAACCACCTGTGCGCCGGCTTCAAGGCGTTCTTCCGGCACGTCGACGCCCCGATGCGCACGATGGCGGGGCTGCTGCGGCAGGGGCTGGCCCCCGCGCTGATCATGCGCCGGTACGCGTCCGAGGACGCGGACCGGCCGCACAACGCGCCCTGCCCGTGCGGCGGCGGACGCAAGTGGGCACGCTGCCACGGCCGTCCGGTCACGGCGACCGGTCCGTAGCAGCCGGCGGGCAGCCGGGCCGCCTCGCTGGTCCGGACCGCCCGGACCCGTCCCCCTCGGTGCCCGCCGGCCGGACCCTGGGGCCGCTCCCGGTCGCCCCGCCGACCGGGAGCGGCCCCGCTCGTCCTTCCCGGGCGGGGTCCCGGCGTCCCGGGCGTGGCGGCCCCGGGGACGCACCCGCCGGGGCTCGTGCGCCGCTCAGCCGCCGACCGTTCCGGCCTCGACGCGCCGGCCGCGTGTGGCGTCCACCACGACGGGGATGCCGTTGGGGATCTGGCCCTGGAGATCGTCGAGGAGGGTCTGCACCGGTGGAAGCTCCCCGGGGACGCGGACGTTGATGTACAGCGTCTGCGACTTGGCGTCGACACTCGTGACCTCCGCCCCCGGAGAGTCGGCGAGCCACTCCTCCGCGGCGGTCTTGGCCCGGCTGGTCCAGGTGTTGATCAGGAACGTGAGGGTAGTGTTGGCCGCCAGCGGCACGAACACGACGATGAAGAGCAGGGCCATGCCGGCGTAGGCCCGCCGGGCCGGCCGCCCGGCCACCCGCCCGGTGCTGGCGCGGTAGGCGAGAGCGGCGAAGACCACCATGCCGCCGAAGACCAGGGCGAACAGGTTCGACACGAACAGCACCAGGGCGCCCAGCGCGAGCACTCCGGACAGACGTCCCAGGCAGACCCCCACCACCACGAGCGGCGGCACGAGGGAGATCGCGATCGCGACTCCCGGCAGCACGGCGGCGACATCGCGCCGGGCCAGGGCCACCGCACCGGCGAAGCCGGTGGCCAGCGCGGCGACCAGGTCCATCAGCCCCGGTGACGTCCGCGACGAGATCTGGCTGTTGGCGAGCAGGTCGTAGTCGCTGGGCAGCACCAGCGAGAAGATCAGCCCGACCGCGATCACCAGGGTGCACGCGGACAGGACGACGGCGACCGCTCCGATCCGTCGCCGTTGCACCGACGCCAGGGCGATGCCCATGATCGGCGTCGACAGCGGGGCGATGATCATCGCCCCGATCACGGTGGCCGTCGAGTCCGTCAGCACCCCGCCGACCGCGATGACCGACGACAGCGTCAGCATCGTCCAGAAGGCCGAGCGCTTGGACCTGGTGTCCCCTGACGACAGGTCCAGGTCCTGCGCCAGATCATCCAGCGAACGGCGCTGGGAATCCGGCAGAACAAGGGCACGCACTGCGCTGAGCATGCCCTCACGTAAGCACGGGCGGGTGCGCCGCGACGGGCACGACACGTCCGCAGGGGCCGGTGTGGCGCCCCGGGCGCGGCCGCCCCCGTGGTCCGGCGCCACGTACACCAGCACGGGATACCGGCAGTCGCCGAGCGCCCTGGACCGCGCGGGCCTCTGAATCGGGCGTCGCAGCGGCTGCACCGTCCGACGAGTCGCACCCCGACGACCTGGTTCTGTAGATTTGTACCGCCGGGCACACCGCTGCTCGGCGCGCCGACGGCCGCGCCGGCACGCATGAGCCTCGCAGGCGAGGACATATGTTCGACTTGAGCGCGCCGATCGTGACCACATTCCTGGTGTATGTGGCCGCTGTGATCGGAACGGGTGTCTGGGCGTACACCCGCACGCACACGTTTGCCGACTTCGCCCTGGGAGGCCGCCGGCTCAACGCGGTCGTCGCCGCCCTGTCCGCAGGCGCGTCCGACATGTCCGGCTGGCTGTTCCTCGCCCTGCCCGGAGCGGTGTACGCGGCCGGCATCGGCGCGAGCTGGATCGCCGTCGGACTGATCGTCGGTACCTACCTGAACTGGCTGTTCGTCGCCCCGCGGCTGCGCACCTACACCGAGCGGGCCGGAAACGCCGTGAGTCTGTCCGCGTACCTGGAGCAGCGGTTCGAGGACCGCACCCGGGTGCTCAGGATGGCCTCGGCCGCGGTCACCCTGGTGTTCTTCACCGTCTACGTCGCCAGCGGGCTCGTGGCCGGCGGGCTGCTGTTCAAGAACGTCTTCGACATCCGCTTCGGCCTCGGGGTGACCCTGACCGCCCTGGTGATCGTCATCTACTCCTGCCTGGGCGGGTTCCTCGCCGTGAGCCTCACGCACGTCATGCAGGGCTCCCTGATGTTCCTGGCCCTGCTCGTGCTCCCGCTGACCGGCATCGCCGCCCTCGGCGGCTTCGGCGACCTGGGAGACGCCCTCGACGCCAAGACGCCCGGACTACTGGACATGGGCACCGAGGTCGGCTACTCCGGCGGCCAGTGGTCGCCGGGCGGGCCGCTCGGTGTCGTCGCGATCGTCTCCCTGCTCGCCTGGGGCCTCGGCTACTTCGGCCAGCCGCACATCCTGGCCCGCTTCATGGGCATCCGCAGCATCCGCTCCATCCCCGCCGCCCGCCGCATCGGAACCGGCTGGGTCATCGTCGTGCTCGGCGGCGCCACACTGGTCGGCCTCGTCGGGATCGCGCGCCTCGACACGCCCCTGACCAACCCGGACACGGTGTACATCGTCCTGAGCCGGACCCTGCTGAACCCCTGGATCGCCGGGGTGATGCTGATCGCCGTGCTGGCCGCGATCATGTCGACCGCGGACAGCCAGCTCCTGGTGTCGTCCGTGGCGCTCACCGAGGACTTCTACCGCGCCCTGTTCAACCGGCGCGCCTCGGACAAGGCACTGGTGTGGGTCGGCCGGGGCTCCGTCGTCGTGGTCATCGTGGTCGCCTTCGTGATCGCGCTCAGAGCCGACGGGCTGCTGAGCATCGTCGCCTATGCCTGGGCGGGCTTCGGGGCCGCCTTCGGCCCGGTCGTCCTGCTCTCGCTGTACTGGCCGCGCATGACCTGGGCGGGGGCCATGGCCGGGATCGTGTCGGGGGCGGCCACGGTGCTGCTCTGGAAGCGGCTCAACCCCGTGCTGGGGCCGTTCGAGTCGGGCATCTACGAGATGGTCCCCGGCGTGCTGGTCGCCACCGTCGCGGCGCTGGTCTTCGGCAGGTTCGTCGGCCGGCCGCCGAAACGGGCCTTCTGGCGGATGCCGGGCGGCGGGGTGAACCAGCTGATGCTCACCCCGTTCCTCGCCCAGGCCCCGGTCGGCATCGCCGTCCTGGACCTGGACCTGCGCTACGTCTGGGTGAACAGGCCGCTGGACCAGATGGTCCCGCTGGAGAAGCGGCTCGGACGGAAGGTGGGGGAGGTCCTGCCCGGGCAGGACGCGCGGGCGTTCGAGGAGCGGATGCGGTCGGTTCTCCGGACCGGGGAGCCGGTGATGGACCACGAGTTCCGCGGCGCCAGCCGCTCCGACCCCTCCCGGGAGCGGGCGTACTCCGCGTCCTTCTTCGCCATGACGGACCGCCAGAACCGGCTGGTGGGCATCTGGTACATGATCATCGATGTCACGGAGCGCTGGCGGGCCCAGGAACGCCTCGCCCTGCTGAACGACGCCGGTGCCCGGATCGGCAGCACGCTGGACGTGACGCGGACCGCGCAGGAACTGGCCGACGAGGCCGTGCCGTCCCTCGCCGACTTCGTCGCCGTGGACCTGCTGGACACCGTGATGCGGGGGGAGGAGCCCGCTCCCGGCCCTGTCGACATGACGCCCGTGATCCGCCGCGCGGGCCAGCAGTCCGTGCGTGGCGACTGCCCGGAGGCGACCCTGGCCGTCGGGGAGGCGGTACGGCGCGCCCCTTCGTCCCCCGTGACCCGCTGCCTGCTGGAGAGCAGGACCCTGGTGGAACGGACCCTGGACCCCGCCACCAGCGCCTGGACGACCGAGGACCACTCCCTGGGCGCCGCCATCCGCAACTTCGGCTTCCGCTCGCTGATGGTCGTCCCCGTCCGGGCACGCGGCGTCACGCTGGGGGTGGCGACCTTCGCCCGGTCCCGGCGCGCGGCACCCTTCGAGGACGACGACGTGCGCCTCGCCGAGGAGATCGTCTCCCGCGCCGCCGTGTGCGTCGACAACGCGCGCCGCTTCACCCGCGAGCGCACCGCGGCCCGCTCCATGCAGAGTTCGCTGCTCCCGCAGAAGCTGACCGGCGGGTCCGCCCTGGACGTGGCGTCGTGGTACCTCCCGGCGGACGCCCCGAGCGGAGTCGGCGGCGACTGGTTCGACGTCATCCCGCTCTCCGGAGCCCGCGTCGCCCTGGTCGTCGGGGACGTCGTCGGCCACGGCATGAACGCCGCGACCACCATGGGACGCCTGCGCACCGCGGTCCGCACGCTCGCCAACCTGGACCTTCCCCCCGACGAACTGCTGGCCCACCTGGACGACCTGGTCATCGGCCTCATCGGGTCGCCCGACGGCAGCGAAGCGGCGGAGGCCGGGGCCGAGACCGTGGGTGCCGCGTTCATGGGAGCCACCTGCCTGTACGCCGTCTACGATCCCGTCAGCAGGCGGTGCACGCTGGCCCGCGCCGGACATCTCCCGCCCGTGCTCGTCGGCCCGGACGGCGAGGCCGAGGTCCTCGACCTGCCCGCCGGACCGCCCCTCGGCCTCGGCTACCTGCCCTTCGACTCCGTCGAACTGGAACTGCCCGAGGGCAGCCTCATCGCCCTGTACACCGACGGTCTGGTCGAGAGCGTCGACCGGGACATCGACGTCGGGCTCTCCCGCCTCGGCGACGCCCTGACGGCGCCCGGACCGACGCTGGAGGAGATCGGCAGCAAGGCCGTCGACACCCTGATGACGGGTCCGCCGGCCGACGACGCGGCCCTGCTCCTCGCCCGGACCCACGCCCTGGCCACGGACCGGGTCACCTCCTGGGACCTGCCCAGCGACCCGGCCGCCGTGGCCGAGGCCCGCACCCTCGCCGTCCGCCGGCTGACCGAGTGGGGCATGGACGAGCTGACGTTCACCACGGAGCTCATCGTCAGCGAACTGGTCACCAACGCCATCCGCCACGCCTCCGGACCGGTCCGGCTCCGCCTGATCCGGGACCGCGGCCTGATCTGCGAGGTCTCCGACGCCAGCAACACCTCCCCGCGCCTGCGCCACGCCCGCACCACCGACGAGGGAGGGCGCGGCCTGCTGATCGTGGCCCAGCTCGCCCAGCGCTGGGGCACCCGCTACACGCCGACCGGCAAGACCATCTGGACGGAACAGGTCATCCCCGCCGAGGCGCTCGTCGCGGAGGCGGTGGAGTAGCCCGCCGGCCGGCCGCGCCGTGCGGACGGTGGCCGGGCCGGGCTGTCCCGTGCTCGCCCTACGTGTTGTTCCTCCGGGAGGAGCGACGTGTCCGGGCGGCGCTCCGGCCCCTGCGGTTCCGTGCGGCGGATCCGTCGCCCTCGCGGTGCCCGCCGGCCGGTGCGGCCGGGGTGACCGGAACGCCGGAGGGTGTCAGGGCGCCCGTGATGCGATGCAGTTCGGCCTCGCCGGGACGGATCCGGGCGGTGTGCGCGGTGATACCGGCATCGGCCATCAGCCGGTCCACCGCGCGCCGCTGGTGGGGCAGGACGAGGGTGACGACGGTGCCCGACTCGCCGGCGCGCGCGGTACGGCCGCCGCGGTGGAGGTAGTCCTTGTGGTCACCGGGCGGGTCGACGTTCACCACCAGGTCCAGGCCCGCGACGTGGATGCCGCGCGCGGCGACGTTGGTGGCCACCAGGACCGTGACGTGGCCGTCCTTGAACTGGGCGAGTGTGCGGTTGCGCTGCGCCTGGGACTTGCCGCCGTGCAGGGCCGAGGCGCGTACCCCGACAGACAGCAGGTGCTTGGTGAGCCGGTCCACCGCGTGCTTGGTGTCCAGGAACATGATCACGCGTCCGTCGCGCGCGGCGATCTCGGTCGCGGCCGTGTGCTTGTGGTCCTCGTGCACGTGGAGCAGGTGGTGCTCCATGGTGGTGACCGCTCCGGCAGGCGGGTCGACCGAGTGCACGACGGGATCGTGCAGGTAGCGGCGCACCAGCCGGTCGATGTTGCGGTCCAGCGTGGCGGAGAACAGCAACCGCTGCCCGCGGGAGGGGACCTGGTCGAGCAGCGCGGTCACCTGGGGCATGAAGCCCATGTCGGCCATCTGGTCGGCCTCGTCCAGCACGGTGACGGCGACCTGGTCCAGCCGGCAGTCCCCCCGCTCGATCAGGTCCTTCAGCCGTCCGGGCGTCGCGACGACGACCTCGGCGCCGCCGCGCAGCGCCGTCGCCTGACGGCTGATCGCCAGGCCGCCCACGACGGTGGCGATCCGCAGCTGGAGGGCGCGCGCGTAGGGGGTGAGCGCGTCGGTGACCTGCTGGGCCAGTTCCCGGGTGGGTACGAGGACGAGGGCGAGCGGCTGCCGGGGTTGCGCCCGCCGGCCGTCCAGACGGGCGAGCACCGGCAGCCCGAAGGCGAGTGTCTTGCCCGAACCCGTGCGGCCCCGGCCCAGGACGTCCCGGCCGGCCAGGGCGTTCGGCAGGGTGGCCGCCTGGATGGGGAAGGGCGTGTTCAGACCGCCGGCGCCGAGCGTGGTCAGCAGTCGTGGCGGCATGTCCAGTTCGCCGAAGGTCCTGACCGCGGGCAGGGGCTCGGTGCGGGTGACCGGCAGGGCGAACTCCTGCGGGCGCGGGGTGGAACGTGCGCCCTGGCCGCTCCTTCGTCCGGTGCCGCGGCGGGGGTCCTGGCCGCCCGCCCCTTGTGTGCGGCGGCTGCCGGGAGCGGAGCCCGTCGAGCGCGCGGACCTCCTGTCCGCTCGGAAGTCACCGGAGGTGCCGGAGCCACCGGAGGCACGGGAGTCGCCGCCGGTGCGACCGGCGCGGCTGGTGCGGTTCATGGAGGAACCTTCCTCGACGCGGCGTATCGAGGAATTCCGTCCGGCGGCGACGGCCGCGCGAGGATTCGCAAGAATGAGCCGAAGGAAAAAGAATCGCCGGGCCTCGTGCGGTGAAGCCGGTACGGCTGTCTGCCCGGAAAAGGGAAAAGCAATGGCTGGGGCCCGCACCCATGAGCGCGGGCCCCAGCCACATGCTGTGCGAGCGTGGCTCGCAGTGTTGCGCGTCAGCGTCAGGCGGGAACGATGTTCTCCGCCTGCGGGCCCTTGTGGCCCTGCGTGACGTCGAAGGTCACCTTCTGGCCTTCCTGAAGCTCACGGAAGCCGGTGGTGGCGATGTTCGAGTAGTGGGCGAACACGTCAGCGCCGCCGCCGTCCTGCTCGATGAAGCCGAAGCCCTTTTCCGAGTTGAACCACTTCACGGTGCCAGATGCCATACTTGAATCTCCCTTGGGGGGCAGTGCCGAACTCCGCACTTTACGGGTCCGAGTCGCCGCGATGATCACCCCTCCGGAAAGACCCGGAAAGCTCTGGAAAGAAATAATCTCCGGCAACCAAAACTGCAACTGCCGCTACGCTAACACAGGTCGGGTGGAAACGGTCGCGTGTTTTCATGGGCGTCCGGCAATTCCGACCTCGGCGGCGTCAGCATTTCTGTACCGGCGGGACTAGGTATCCGTGCCTCGGTCGGCGAGCTTCCGGCGCATTTCCCGGTTCAGGCGGAGCGCCTCGTCGAGCTGGTCCTCCAGGGAGATGATGCGGCACGCGGCCTCGATGGGAGTGCCCTGGTCGACCAGCTCCCGGACCCGGCCGACGATCCGCAACTGGCTTCGGGAGTAGCGGCGATGGCCGCCCTCCGATCGCAGCGGGGTGACGAGGCCGGCGTCGCCCACGGCACGCAGGAAGGCGGGCGTGGCGCCGAGTGCGGCAGCGGCCCGCCCCATGGTGTAGGCGGGATAGTCGTCATCGTCGAGGTTGCCGGCGACGCGGGCGTTCTCGGCTGGCATGGCACCTTCGTTCGGGGACGCGGCGGGGGCCCGGGCGTGCCTGGTGCCGGTCCTCGGAGGAGTCGGCACCATCCGCGTCGTGGGCAACCCTAACTCCGGCAGGCAAGGAGATGTGGACTCGCCATGACAGATTTTCCTCCTCGCCCGCCCGGTTCGCCGGCCGGCCCGGCCGGCGGGTGCCGTTCGGGAAGCGGTGGCCGCCGAGCGGGGCGCCTCAGCCCGCCAGGGCCTTGGCGAACGCCCCCTTCGCCTGGTCCACCCCGCTGCAGTCGGACCGCGCGCCGCCCGACGAGGTGCCACCGTCGCACTGCCGGTCCCGGAAGGTCGCCCACATCGACACCCAGGCCAGGCCCTTCTCCTCGGCGAACGACCGCACGTCGGCCGCGTCGGACAGCGTGAACGTCTCGCCCGGGACGTCGTTGACGCCGATCATCGCCGTGAGCGCGAGGCCGTGCCAGGCGTTGGCGTCGGAGAGCGCGAGGACGTCCTTCAGCTGGCCGTGGGTGGCCTTCGCCGCGGAGAGCGCGTAGTCGCCCATGTCGCCGGTGTACGAGGTGCCGTAGTTCATCGCCATGATGTTGACGGCGGAGACCGTCACGGCGTTGTCGTTCGCGGAGCCGAGGACGGCCAGGCCGTCGTCCGTCAGTCCGGAGGGCGAGACGGGGAGCGTGAAGGTGACCTCCAGGTCGGTGCGTTCCTTCTGGAGGATCGCGACAGCCCGGGAACGCCGCTCGGTCGAGGCGGAGTCGGTCAGCGCCTCGCCCTCGATGTCGAAGTCGGCCCGGGCCGCCCCCGCCGCGTCGAGGGCCTTGCCGTACGCCCTGGCCAGTGCGGCGGCGCTGTCGCAGGTCCGGCTCAGATCCGTGCCGGCCGCTCCGCCGAAGGAGACGCGTACCGTCGCGCCGGACTCCTTCAGCGCCGAGATCCTCGACTTCACCGCGGGGTCGCCCACGGGGTAGGTGCCGCTCCACTTCGGCTCGCAGCCACTGCCGTCGGAGAGCACGAACTCCAGGTTGTACGTCGACGGGGAGCCGGTCGCGTCGGTGTCCGTGGCCGTCGTGGCGCTGACGTACGGCGTGAACGGCGCCGACGGCGTGCCGGGCGACGGGGCGGACGCGTCGGCGGCAGGGGCCCCGCCGGCCGCGGTGGAGCCGGTCCCGCCCGAGGAGCAGCCCCCGCAGGCCAGTGTCACCAGGCAGGTGAGTCCGACAGCCGGCTTCAGGGAACGTCTCATGCGCGTGCGCTCGCTCTCGTCATGTTTCCTCCGGGGCGAGGGCGTTCGCTCCGGACGCCCCATCATCCACAACTGCGTCAGTCGCACGGACGACATTCGCACGACGTGTTCGAATGCACAGGGCGATGGCCTCCCGCCCTCCCGCCCCTCCTGCCGGGGGTCACCGTGATCGCCCGCGGTGCCGGATCAGCAGGGTAGCGAGCAGCAGGAGCGCGAAGAGCGTGCCGATCACGGCGGGTCCGGCCGAGTCCAGGGCGTCGGCGGCGGCTCGCTGGATGCTCGCCGCGGTGTCGATGACGGGGTCGGCGGTGGCGGGGTCGCGCTGGGTGCGGATCTCGTACCAGCCGTAGTAGGCGACGTAGGCGCCGACCAGGAGGAGCAGACCGCCGCCGAGCCGCGGGGCCAGCGCGCCGAGGCGGCGCAGCCGGGTGACGGCCGTGGTGCGGGTGAGGGCGACGGTCAGGGAAGCGGCGCCGACGATCAGGCCCATCCCGGCGGCGTAGGCCGTGAACAGGGTGACGCCTTCCGTGACGGAGCCGCTGCGGAAGGCGGAGACGACGATGGCCAGGAAGGGGGCGATGGTGCAGCCGAGGGAGGCGGTGGCGTACGCCATGCCGAACAGCGCCATCGAGGGCACGGAGCGCGTGACGGTGGGGGCGCGGCGGAGTTTCGGGGCCATGGTGGGCAGTTGGCGGCCGGCGAGGAGCCATGCCCCGGCGGCGGTGATGAGCAGGCCGAAGGCGATGGTGAACCAGGGCAGGTGCTGCTGGACCTGGCCGGCGCCGGGCTGGATGACGAGTCCGAAGACAGCGAAGAAGGCGGCGAAGCCGACGGTCATCGCCGCCGTGGCGGTCAGCGCCCGGCCCACGGCGACGGTACGGCTGGGGCTGTCGTCGCCCAGGACGAGCAGCGAGAGGTAGGCGGGCAGGAGGGCGAAGCCGCACGGGTTGACGGCGGCGAGCATCCCGGCGCCGAGCGCGAGAGCGAGGGGCAGGTCGGCCATGGCGGGCTCAGCCGGTGAGGGCGGCGATCTTCTCGGCCAGCCCCTTGCCGCCGGGGAGCACGCCCTCGAAGACGGTGTCTCCGGTGCGGTCCAGGAGCACGTAGGAGCTCTGCTGGGTGATCCTGAAGCGCTTCCACACCTCGCCCTTCTCGTCGGAGAGGTGGGGGAAGGAACCGGTGCCCGTGTCGGTGACGAAGTCGCGCATGGCGGCGTTCCCGTCCAGGCCCGCCACGCCGACGACGTTCGCCCTGCCCCGGTAGGCGGCGGCGACCTTGGCCGTCTCGGCGGCCTGGCCCTTGCACGTGGGGCACCACGGTGCCCAGAACCACAGCAGGGTGGGCTTGCCCGCGAGCGTCTTCGCGTCGAAGGACCTGCCGTCCACGGTGGTGGCGGTGAAGTTCAGCGCCTCGGGGACCTGTGCGCCCTGTGACCCGCTGCCGCTGTCGTGGGAGCGGGTGGGCGACGGGGCGGGGGAGGACGCGTTCGACGGGGCGGCGCCCGTGTCACCGGCGGACGCGGAGCCGCTGCCCGCGCCGCATGCGGAAAGCGTGAGGAGGGCGGCGGTGAGGGCGGCCGGGAGGAGGATACGGGCGCGCAAGGAGGACTCCTGAGGGTCGGGACCGCCTGCGAGAGTAGTGGCGGCGGCTCGGGCGGGCAGCGGACGGGAGCCTTACGGATCGGTGACGTCAGCCTGCGGCGTCCTTGAGCCGCTCGGGGTCGAGGACGGTGATGCGGCCCCGGGCCAGACGGAGCAGGCCGTGGTCGGCGTAGTCGCGCAGTACCTTGGTGCACGTTTCGCGCGAGGTCCCGGCGAGCGCGGCGAGCTGCTCGTGGGTGAGGGCGATCTGCGGGTGGCGCCCGACCGGCCGCAGGGGGCTCGCCGGGGGCTGGGCGCTGGTCAGGGTGGTCAGCGTGGTGGCGATGCGCTGGGCGACGGTCTTGAACACGCTGTCGGACAGGCGCTGTTCGAGGTCCGCCAGACGGCGGCCCAGGATCGCGGTGATCCGCGCGGCGATGCGGGCGTCCGCCAGCAGCAGCCGGTGGACGTCCGCCCGGCTCATGACGCACACGACGGCGTCGTCGAGGGCTTCGGCGTAGTTGTCGTACATGTGCTGTCCGAGCAGGACCATTTCACCGAAGATGGTGCCGGGGGAGATGATCGCGGTGGTCAGTGCCCGGCCGTCGGCGGAGACCCGGAAGACGCGGATCCGGCCCTTCTTGAGGATGAACAGCACCTCGGAGGGCTGGGTGGGGGCGTAGAGGATCTCGCCCGTCTGGTAGGTCTTCATCGGCGCCGCGGTGGCGATGGCCTCCATCTCCTGTTCGGACAGGTCGCAGAAGATGTCGACCTCGGCCAGGCACCAGGTCCGCTCCGCGTCCTTGCCGCCTGCTGCGGCGTCGGTCATGGTGTGTGTCTCCTCGCGTCGTCCAGGGGCCCACGGCGGTGGTGCGGCGCCCCACGCCGGGCTGGCCAGCGCCTCGGCGCCGTTGGCCAGACAGTAGGGCACCGTGCCGCCGTCCGGGCCGGTGCGGCGTGGCGCCGCGCCCGGCGGAAGGTCTGCCGGGCCGAGGGGGGACGCGGGCGCCTCGCTGTTCATCGGACCGGGCCGGTGCGCTTGTCCGCCGCCCGGGCGGCGGACGCGAACGTGGCGCCGGCGAGCAGGCCGGACACGAGGTGGGCTCCGAGGCTGGAGGACGTGACGTCGCTCCACTCGAAGACCGGCATTCCCCTGTTGGACATGGTGATCGTCCCATCCGTCGGGTCGTTCTCGTGGTCGCGCCGCCGACGCCAGGGGCGACGTTCGCCCCGTCGCGGCGCCCGGCACGCACTCCCGCCGCAGTCTCCTTGACGTCCGGCCCCTTACTCCGGCATGCGCTCGGCGATCAGCAGCGCGTAGCCGACCACGCCGTCCGCGACCGCCGTACGGGCGGCTTCCAGGACAGCGGGCGCCGCCGTGAGGTCCACATCGGCCCCGGTGAGGCGGGCCGGGGCCGTGATGCGCAGCAGGTTCAGCCGTGCCTCGATCTGGTCGATCATCCGCAGCATCGCCCGGTCGTGGCGCTCGGTACGGAGCGTGCGCAGGCCCGCGCCGGCCAGGATGCCGGCGTATTCCCGGAGCGGCCGGGCGTCGGCGATGCAGGCGATCCGGGCGCCGAGGCCGGACAAGGCGGGCGGAAGCCGGGCGGGGTCGACCGTGACGTCGGTGATGCCGAGGCGGCCGCCGTGTCGGAGGACCCGGGCGAACTCGGCTGCCGCGCGCGCCTTGTCGGGGAAGGTGCACAGGGCGCACTCGCACACCACGGCGTCGAAGAGACCGTCAGGACACGGCAGTTGCTCGGCGTCCCCGGTGGTGAACCGCACCCGGTCGGTGAGGCCGGCCGCCCGGGCGGCGCCTTGGGCGAGGGCGGTGTTCGCCGGGGCGTAGTCCACGCCGTCGGCCTCGGCGCCGTAGGCGTCGGCCAGCAGCAGGGCGGTGGTGCCGCGGCCGGACGCGACGTCGAGGACCCGGGCACCCGGGGCCAGGCCGAGGCCGTCGGCGAGGCGGCGGGTCAGGGCGGTGCCGCCGGGGTGGTACGACTCGCCGAGGAGCAGGGCGACGATGTCGGAGCCGTACGCGGCGGCGCAGCACGCCTTCAGATCCTCGTCACCGGGCGGCTGGGTCATGACGGGAGCTTCCCTTCTCCACCGGGGGTGTTCGCGGTCATCGAGCCGTACGGCGTCGTGGTGAGGCGGTCGGCGAGCGGCAGGGCGTTGGGGGCGACCGGGGCGACGGGGGTGCCGGACATCTCGGCGCGGACCTGTTCGCGGTAGCCGACGGAGTTGTAGGCGCAGAAGGGGATGAGGCGCCCGTCCGGGGTGATCTCCTCGACGCAGCACTTCATCAACTGCTTGACGTTGAGGGTGTAGGGGTCCTGGAAGTCCTGCACGACGATCATGAACGCCTTGTCGTCGAGGTCCTTCACCGCCTCGGGCAGGTCGATGCCGCAGGCTCCCCCGCCGCCGAAGGCGTGGGAGGTTGCCCCAGCGCAGTCCAGGGCCTCGGCAGTGGCCCGCAGCTTCTCCGCGGTCGTGGCGGTGCCCATGAACGCGGAGGCCGACCACAGCTTCTCCAGGGCCTCGCGGATCCCGGCATCGGGCAGGACCCGGTTGGTGACGTAGTCGAGATGGTCCTCCACGTTCAGCAGCCGCGGGACGGGGACGACGACGCGGTCGCCCGGTTCGCCGTCCACCAGCAGGTAGGTGACGGAGCGGCAGGTCGGGAAGCAGCACGGCACCGGGAAGAAGTCGCCCTTGCGGAACCAGTCCGGGCGCTGCTCGCCGATGAGACGGATGACGTCGGGGTTGGTGAGCCGGTTCAGCGGGTCGAACTCCACGTGCCGGCCCGAGTGGGTGACCGGCTGGAACGCCACCGAGCGGACGGCGGGGTGGTCGATGCCGTACTCGATGATCGCCCCGAGCTCGTGCTCGTTCAGCCCGCGCTCGACCGCGGCGACGAGCGTGACGGTCAGCCCCGCCTCGGCGCAGTTGTCCAGCGCCCGCTGCTTGAACGTCCGCAGGTCCCGTCCCCGGATCGACACGTGGGTGCGCTCGTCGAAACCGTCGAACTGCAGGTAGATGTTCACCGACCTGCCCGGCGCCTGGTTGCGCCGGCCGAGTTCGGCGACGAAGTTCCTGTCGGTGGCCAGGCGGATGCCGTTGGTGTTGAGGGTGACGTTCCTGATCGGGCGGTCCTGGGCCAGGTCGACGAAGTCGAGGATGTGCCGGTGGATGGTGGGCTCCCCGCCGGAGAACATCACCACCTCCGCCTCGCCCTCGGACGCCACGAAGGCGTCGAGCATGGCCGCGCACTGCTCGTGGGTGAGGGAGTAGCCTCCCCCGCTCCCGGCTCCGGTCGGGCGGGGGGACGCCCCTGGCGGGTGGCCGGAGTCGGCGAAGCAGATCGGGCAGTGCAGGTTGCAGCCGGTGTTGACCTCGATGATGCCCAGGCACGCGTGCTGCTTGTGCTCCGGGCACAGCCCGCAGTCGCTCGGGCAGCCGTCCTTCACCTCGGTCTGGAAGGCGAGCGGGATGGTCCCGGGCTTGTTGAAGCGGGCCGAGGACAGGTACTCCTCGGCGTCCCCGTAGACCAGCGCCTCGAACTCCCCGTGCTCACCGCACCGTTTACGCAGGTAGACCTTGTCGTCGCGGATGTTGACCTGAGCGTCGACGGGTGCCTTGCACAGCGGGCAGATGGACCTGGTGAACTCCACGAACACCTCGTCGCGGTCCACCTTGCGCCGGGGTACGGGTGTCTGGGTCACGCGGAACTCCTCCATGGATGGCCTGCGTTCGCTTACCGGGCGTCGTCACGATCGGGGATGCCGCGCGCCGCTCACGCGATGCCGGTGCCGCCCCGCACCGCTTCCCGGCCGGCGTGCGGGGGCGGGGCCGCGGTGCGGGCGGAGCGGAACAGCAAGGCGGCGTAGAGCAGGGTCAGGGCGTCCTGGAGCAGCACGAACCAGCTGAGCCGCTGCGTCAGGTGGACCCCGAAGCAGCCGCAGTTGGCCACGGCGAGCCCGCGCGCGTACGCCTGCACGGCCAGCACCGTCCACGTCACCGAGACCGCCGTGTACACCCACACCGGTGCCAGGGCGTCCGAGCGGGGGCGGGCCAGGAACCAGGTTCCGCACACCAGCTCGCCTGCGATCAGCGCCACGGCCGGCACGGCCGCGGCACCGCCGGTCACCAGCCCGTACGCGGACAGGATCCGCGGCATGTGCCCGAAGGAGGCGAGCTGGGCGACGCCCATCGCCGTGTACACCACCCCGAGCACGATCCTCAGCACCATGATCCGACCGTAGGCTCCGGGGAAGGGCGGGAACTGTAAGCGCGCTCACCGAACCACCATCCCGCACCCGGCACGGCCGAAGGGCGAAGCGGTGCCGGCCGCCGCGCGAGCCCGTGTCCCGGGGGATCGGTACCGGCGGCGCCGGCGACGTCGGCCGGACCTTTGCTCATCCGGCGCGGGAAGCGCGCCGCTCCGCCTCTTGCCCGACCGCGGTCAGCGTGGCCCCGACGGCCGCCTCCCAGCGCGGGGCCACCACATCGCCCCACCACCGGCCGAGCCTCCACAGGTCGGTCCCCAGCTCGCCGCGGTACACGAGCCGCGTCCCCGTCTGCTCCTCGGTGAGTTCGAAGGTCTCGGTGACCGCCGGGACGGGCCCGCGTACCAGGCGGAAGTCGATCCGCTCGGGGTGGGTGAACCGCACGGTCTCCACCGTCGTCGCGGTCAGCCGCCCACCGGCGACAGGGGTGCGGTGCGCGGCGAGCACCAGGTCGCTGCCCTGTTCCAGCACCGTGACCTTCTCGCGCATGGCCCGGGTCGCCCGGCCGAGGTAGGGCTGGGCGATCACGTCGAAGACCACATCGCGCGGTGCGGCGATGTCGACGCTTCGCGGGCCGAGCAGGCGGGTGCGCCGGCCCACCCCGATATCCAGCGGCAGCGCGCCGGTCACCAGCCCCAGGTACCCGGCCGCCGCGCCCGTGCCGGCCGCGGTCACCGCCGCCAGCGCACCGATCCACACCATCGCCCCGACCTCTCCATGCGTCCGTTGCCGTCCTGCGGTCCGGCGCTGGTGCCGCGACGGGGCGAACGCCGCCTGGTGCGGCACCGGGCCGGGCGTGCCCGCCGATCAGCGAGCGCGCTCACCGAGCGCGTTGGGCTCCGGCGTGCCCTCCACCCTCACGCCCGGCCAGAACGCCACGTGGTCCCTGATCCTCCGGGCCAGAGGGCTGGGCTTGGGGTAGTACCAGGCGGCGTCCGGATACGTCAGCCCGTCGACGTCGAGACTGTAGTAGCGGGCCACTCCCTTCCAGAAGCACAGCGACCTGCTCCGGCTCTCGGTCACGTACTCGCGGTGCAGCGACTCGGGCGGGAAGTAGTGGTTGCCCTCGACGATCACCGTGCGCGGGGACTCCGCGATCACCCTTCCGTTCCACACCGCACGCAGCATGGCCTTGCTCCTCACCGTGAGCGGGGGCGGGACGCCCCCGGGAGCCTTCACGCTAGGCGGGCCCGGCCGGCCGGTTCGGTGAGCGCGCTCACCGTCGGCGCGGTTGCCCGACCCGCCGACCCACGGGGATGCCGCACACCTACCCGTCGGTGCGGCCGGCCGGACGGGGAGTGGCGGCCCGCTCCACCGGTCTCCCGCGGACAGCCACGCCGGCGCCCGCGGTACGGGGTGGGGCGCCACTTCCGCAAAGAGCTCTCCCGCGTGCCGTCCGCTTCTCCGGTCACGGGCGGACCGGTACGCCGTCGGTCACCTCGGTGCCCTCCTCGGTGTCTCCCCCGGCGGGCCCGGTCTGCCGGTGGTGGCCCGCATCCCATGTTCCGAGGTCGATCACCTGCTCGTCGGGGAAGAGGGCGCAGGTGTGCCGTTCGGTGAGGAACACACTGAGCGGTGTGGTGCCGAGGACCGACGCCGCCACGGACGCGCCCACGATGCCGGTGACGTCGCAGACGGCGCCGATGCGGAAGAGCGACTGCGAATCGGCGGTGACCTCGTCGCCTCCGGCCCGCAGCACGATCCGCTGCCGAGGGGCGACCGCCCGGGTCGTGACCGCCACGGCGATGTTCTCCAGGCCGTCGGAGCCGACCGCTGCCAGGGCACGGGCACGCCGGACGCCCAGGCGGTTCAGGAGGAACCGGTCTCCGCCGCGGCCGAGGACGACGGGGATGGCGCGGGAACGCGCCAGGGGGACACAGCCGGCCTGCGGGTTGCGTTCCACGGCGACGACCTTGATGCCGAGATCGCGCAGCTGGGCGCACAGGCGCAGCCCCACCTGTCCCAGACCGACGACGATGACGTGGTCGCGCCGTGGGATGGAACGGGCCCCCAGGATGCTGGTCATGCGCCGGCCGGTGAGCTGGTCGACCAGGCCGGCGGTGAACAGCGCGGCGAGGGCCAGCACGGCCAGCATGGAGAGGGCGGAGAGCACCTTGTACCAGGCCGGGCCGTGTTCCGCGGCGGGCGAGGATCCGATGGTGGTGAGGGCGCGTGCCGCGTTCCACAGGGCGTCGTACCCGTGCTCGTGGAGGACCGAGACACCGAGCAGTATGTCCAGGGCGAGGGCCAGCAGCAGCCCGGTGAAGCCGGCGACCAGGGCCTGGGCGGAGATGTCGAGGGAGCGGAACCAGGTCGTGACGCCGGCGCGTGGCCGGGGCTTGGGCGCTGCGGTGAGAGACCGCCGGGACACGTGCTCGACGGCCGCCGGGCTGCCCTGCCGCGGCACGCCGACGACGCCGGAGCCGGTGGTCTGGAGCACGGCGTACCGCGGGTCGAGGCAGCTGGCCAGGAGACTGGGGACGATCGTGTCGGTGATGCTGAGCACGCTGCAGTTCGGAATCGTCCGGGAGACCTCGTCGGCGACGGTGCGGTCGAAGAGAGTGACCACCAGGCGGATGCCGGGCCTGAGGTGTTCGGCGAGCAGGGCGTAGCGCAGCGCGACGATGTCGTCGCGGGTCACCATGGCGATGCCGTCGACGGGTTGTTGGAGCCGGCGCCGCAGGGCGGCGTCGTCCGGGCGGTACAGACGGTGAACCGTGCTGCCCCAGCGGCTGATGCATTCCGCGGCTTCCCGGCCCAGGGCTTCGTCGTCCTCGACGATCACTATGTGCTGCCCTGCCGAGGGGGCGTGGAGCGGTGCCCCGCTGCCGGAAGTCCCTGTGCTCGACGTGGTCAACCTTCGGCCACCTTTCAGGAGGATCGGGGCGGTGAGGGCTCCGGCACCGGGCCCAGGTGACCCGGTGCCGGAGCGGAACCCGCGGGAAGCCGGGTCGGCGGGGCCCGGTGGCTCCCGGGGAGGTTGCTCACCTCGCCGGGGCGGCCGGCAGGCGCCTCGGGGGCCGGGGCGGCCCCCGGCACGCCGGTTCGACCGTGGGCGATGTCCAGGTGCGGCCGTCGCGCGGCGGAGGCGGAACGCGGGGGATCACCCGGCGCAGAACCGCAGGTTCCCACAACGTAGGAGCGAGTCCTCCGCCGCACCATGGACAGATGCCACAGTGCCGGGACTCCTGATTGCGACAGATGCTCAATCGCCGTGGGGAGCGAACGGCCGCGCCGGTCGAGCCGGGTGCCCACCATCACGGGGGGAGCGTGCCCGTGGGGATCCCCGCGGCGGGAAACGGCGGCCGGACGGCATGCGCCGAGGAGAATCGCGCCATGCGCATTCTGATCATCAGCGCCGGTTCACGGGGCGACGTGGCACCCTACACGGGCCTGGGGCGGCGCCTGTCGGACGCGGGCCATCAGGTCGCCGTGGCCGCTCATCCGTCCTTCGAGGCACTCGTCGCCGGGTGCGGTCTCGACCACCGGCCCGTGCCGGGAGACCCGCAGAAGCTGATCCTGGACTGGGCCCGGGCGACGTCGCGGGAGGAGAGCCGGGCGCTGACGAGGGCGTACGCGGACGGCCTCGCCGATGGGGTGGCGGAGGCCGTGGCGGGCGGAGCCGACCTGCTGCTCACGGCCTTCGGCACGGCACCGCTCAGCCGGACGGCCGGCGAAGCCTTCGGCGTCCCGGTCGCCGGTACGTACCTGGTACCGGCGTTCGCCACCGGACGGTTCCCGCTGCCCAACGCACGGAGCACCGACGGCGCGGGGCCGGAGGACAACCTCGCGGCGGGCCGGGACGTGCTCAGGCGCGCGGAAGGGACCTTCGCGGGCGCCGTCACCCGGCTGCGCGCCCGACTCGGATTGCCCGCCGGAGCGCCCCCGGCACCGGTGGACATCCGGCCGGCCTTCCACGGCTACAGCCCGCTGGTGGTGCCGCGCCCCGAGGACTGGCCGTCCTGGGCCGAAGTGGGGGGCTACTGGTGGCCCGCGCGCCCGGACGGCTGGCATCCCCCGGCCGAACTGGTCGACTTCCTCCAGACCGGTCCGCCCCCGGTGTTCATCGGGTTCGGCAGTATGGCGGCGGGGCAGGGGGAACGGCTCAGCGAGCTGGTGGCCGCGGCGGTGGAGCGGGCAGGTGTGCGCGCCGTGGTGCAGGCGGGGTGGGCCGGTCTGAGCGGCTCCGGCGCCCACGTCCTGGCCGTCGGCGACGTCCCGCACGACTGGCTGTTTCCGCGCACCGCCGCCGTCGTCCACCACGCCGGGGCGGGCACCACCGCGGCCGGACTGCGGGCCGGCGTGCCCGCCGTGCCCGTCCCCGTCATGGCCGACCAGCCGTTCTGGGCGGCTCGGCTGTGCGAGCTGGGAGTCGCCCCGCGGTCCGTGCCGTTCCAGGACCTCACGGCCGAAGTCCTCGGTGACGCCATCACGGCCTGCCTGTCCGAGCCCGCCCACCGCCGCCGCGCGGCCGAACTCGCCCGCGGGATCGCCGCAGAGGACGGCACCGCCGCGCTGCTCGCCCACATCGGCTCGGTCTCGTGAAGCACGGCAACGGCTCCCCGTCGACACCGGCGCCGCTGGGGAAGACGCAGCCGGTGGCGTTGACGGCTTCGAGCAGGGCTTGGTCGGCCGCGTCGCCGCCCCGCAGCGGTCAGACCGCCGAACACCACATCTCAGGTGCCCGGCGCCGAAGGGGCGCTGCGACCGCGCGGCCGTCGCCCACGGTCCCGGCGCCTGCTCGCCCTCAGCCGGTCCCGGCTCTGCGGGTCCCGCGAGGCCAGTTCGACGAGTGCCGGGTGCAGCGCCGTCCGGGCCCGCCCTTCGGCACGGGGCTCACTCCCGGCTGCCGGAACGTCCTGGCGGCCGTACCCGTTGATCCAGGCGAGCTGTGCGAACAGGGCAAAGCCGGTGGCGGCGGCCGCCGCCCACTGGACCGGGCCACGAGGTGCGCTGCCGAACAGCGCGGCCACGGTGAACGAAGTCTCCCCGGCGAACAGCAGCACCCAGGCAGCGGTGAAACAGCCGCGGCCCCGGCCTGATCGAGGCAGGCCGGATCTCCAGGCTGTGTGGAACTCCTCCCTGGCGGCGCGGAAGGCCGTGTCACGGAACTCGATCCTGCCGAGGGTGGCGGGCACGGTGCGACGGCGCAGCGCGGTGAGCAGGGCATCGGGCAGCGGGTGTCCTGCGCTGCGCGCGGGGTCCGCGCCGGATGCGGTAAGGCCCAGATTGGCCCGGTGGTCGACGGTGGCGAGCCCGTCGAGCAGCAGACGGGCAGCGGCGGCCTGTGTGTCGTCCTCGGCCCACCGGCGGTCGGCGGCCGCACGATACGGGTCCGCGCGGAGTGCGGCGGCACGGTGCTCGGCCGCTGCCCGGTCACGCCGGCGGCCGAGGACGCGCAGCCCGTACAGCACGGCGGTGAGGGGCAGCACGGCGCAGGCGAGGGTGACGTGGTCCACGCGTCGAGCCTAGAGTCAGCCCCCGTAGGCGGTTCCGGCGGCTCCGTGGCCGGTGGACGGCAGAGGAAGGCGAGCGGGACGTCACCTGACCACCGCCGGACTCCGCGGCGGCAAGGGCAGCCCCGACCAGGTCGCGACCCGTCCGCGCGTGTTCGCCACCCTCACCCCTCCCGGCTTCGGCCCGGCCCACAACCGCCGCCCCCGTCCGGCCGAGACACACGGCGGCCGATCGGCGGCAGCCTGCGGCATCCCGGGGCGAAGTGCTCCGGGCGGCGGATCGGCTACTGCGCAACCGGGGTCCGTGCCTGGCGGCCGACCGCGGCGGCCCGGGCCGCGAGTCCGATGGTGCGGATGAGTGTCATCGCCACGGCCATCATCAGCAGCGCGTCGGCGAGGGCCTCGCCGGTCACCCGGTGGTCGGCCGTCCAGCGGCCCAACTGCGGGCCGAACCAGTGCACCGAGCCGTAGGAGAAGGCGGTCCGCGCGCCGACCACCCCGATCCACAGCGCCGCGTAGGCGGAGCCCGCCCGGCTGACCGGCTTGCCCGTCCTCGGACTGCGGTAGACCGTGGTGAAGTTCATCGCCAGCAGCCCGACGGCGAGCCCCACGACGGCCAGGGCGATTTCGAGCACCAGCCCCGACCCGTGAGTGGCCGGGCTCCGGACGAACGCCGGGACGATCCCGGCGGTCGTCAGCAGCGGCCGCAGGATCCGCATCCTCCCGATCTCTCGGTGCGGGCCGAGGTCCGCCTCCAGGACTGCGATCAGGACGGCGGCGTTGATGATCACGGCTTGGGTGAGGGCGGACATGGCAGCGCGAGCCTCTCGGTGGACGGTTCGCCGGAGTTCCCGGCCGACCTCCTCAGATTCGCGCCGACGGGCGTTCCCGCGCGCCGCAGCAGGGGGTGACGTCCGGGGTGATCCCTCCGATCGTCCCGTGGTACCGGACACGCGCATCGGCCTCACCGCAGATCACCCCGTGCGTCACCCCGCGGGGTGACGCACCGGCCCGCACCGCTGCCTAGCGTCAGGGAGTGCCGACAGGCGTCCGATCCGATGTATGCCGACGGGAGTCCTCACGTGAACCTGCTGCAGGTGCCGGCCGCGATCGTCATCGTGATCCTTGTGATCGCGCGTCAGCTCCGCGGGGAGCCACTGCGCGGCAAACGGCTGATCCTGCTGCCCGCCGTCATCACCGTGGTCGGCTTCATCGGCCTCGGCGAGCACGGCCACCATCCCGCCACGGCCGACTACGCGTGCATCGTCATCGACGCGGTCATCGCGGCCGGGATCGGCGCCGCCCAGGGGGCGCTGCTGCGGCTGGAGCCGCACGAGGGCGTGCTGTGGACGCGCATGCCGGTGCGCGGGCTCTGGCTCTGGCCGGCACTGGTGGTCTCGCGCGTCGGGATGACGGTCGTCGCCGTGACGCTCGACGCTCACGTGGCGGGCTCCACCGCTCCCGTCCTGTTCCTGCTGGGCGTCAACCGCCTCGGTCAGGCCGCCGTCGTCACACCGCGTGCCCTCGCCTCCGGCGTACCGTTCGCCCCGGAGAAGGACGGCCGCCCCTTCGACGTACGAGACGCCCTGGCGGGAGTGGTCGGCGGGGCTGCTGCTGACCGGCGGCCCGCCCAGTACGCCACACGGCATCCCGCCCAGCACCCCGCGCCCACGGCCCCCCGCAACGCCTCCGAGCACGGGAGCGGTTACGGGCGGGGCGGCCGGGGTTCGTGTTGACCGGCCGTCCCCCGGCGGACCGGACCGTGCCTCCCGCACCGGACGGTGAAGGAACGGTCCGCACGGAGGAGCCGCCTGCGGCTCGGTATCCTGCGCCCGTGCTGCGTACGGTGTCATGGCTGCTGAGAGCCGGCGCGTACGTCTTCATCGGCCTGAAGACCTACACGCACGCCCCCGCCCTGAGCCCGGCCGTGACCGTGGGCGTCGTCGGTTACGTGCTCAGCGGCCTGGCCATGCTGCTGTGGTGGCGCACCGGCAGCCCCGTCGACGACCTCGGCGCGCAGCGCGCCAGGCGCCCGCCGTGGTTGACGACCCTGCTCGGCACCGCGGCCGTCGTCTGCGGATACGCCAGCGTCTTCCCGAACGCCGACGCCCTCGTCGGACTCTCACTGATCTTCGTCGCGGACCTGTGCGTCGAGTCGACCATCGCGGTGGGCTGGACCGTGGCGGGCTGCACGGTGACGGCCGTCGAGGCGGGCGTGCTGGCCGCCGGGGCAAGTCGCGCGACCGCCCTGGGCTATCCCGTGCTCGTGGCCATGGCACTGATCGTGAGTCACAACCGGCGCGCCTACCGGATACGCGCCGAGCAGTCGGCCGCGCTGCTCGCCCAGACCGAACTGCTGCGCGCCGAGCAACGTCGTACGGCCGTCCTGGACGAACGCACCCGCATCGCCCGCGAGATCCACGACGTACTCGCCCATTCCCTCGGCGCCCTCAGCATCCAGATCCAGGCCGCCGGCGCTCTCCTGGCGAACCATCAGGACATCGACCGGGCCGTCACCCTGCTCACGGAGGCCAGGCGGCTCACCGCCGACGGACTGGCCGAGACGCGCCGCGCCGTGCACGCCCTGCGCTCCGACGTCGCACCCCTCGACGTCGAACTGGCCGCGGCGGCGGACACGCACCGACAACGGCACGGCGTCCTCGTACGGCTCACCGTCGAGGGCGAGCCCGCGCCCCTCTCCCCGGACCAGACGCTCCCCCTCTTCCGTACCGCGCGGGAAGCCCTGACCAACGCGGCCAAGCACGCCCCCGCACAGCCGGTGGCCGTCACCCTGACCTACGAGGACGATCACGTGGCACTCACCGTCGACAACCCCCTGTCCCGGCGAACCGACGGCGAGCCGCGGTTCGCCACCGTCGACGGCGGCTACGGACTGACCGGGATGCGCGAGCGCCTCCTGCTGCTGGGCGGCACCCTTGACGCAGGTGTACGGGACGGACAGTGGCGCGTGCGCGCCGAGGTGCCGCGATGAGCACCCCCGTCGGCCCGCCCCTGCGGGTGGTCGTCGCCGACGACCAGGCTGCTGTCCGGGAAGGGCTGGTCCTCATGCTCGACCTCCTCCCGGACATCGACGTCGTCGGCTCCGCGGCCGACGGCCGGCGGGCGCTCGAACAGGTTGCCGAGCACCACCCGGACGCGATCCTGCTCGATCTGCACATGCCGGTCCTCGACGGCACCGAGACCACCCGCCGCCTCACCGCCGAGCACCCCGAGGTCGCCGTCGTCGTCCTGACCACCTACGCCGACGACACCTCCGTCCTGGAGACGCTGCGAGCGGGAGCCCGTGCCTACCTCACCAAGGACGCCGACCGCCTGCACATCGCCCGCACCCTGCACAGTGCCGCCGCAGGTCTGTCGGTCCTCGACCCCAAGGTCCAGGCCACCCTGCTCGCCGCAGCCGGCACCCCCGCCCCGCCACGGCCACCGGCCGGCACCGACCACACACCCCCCGACGGACTCACCCGCCGCGAGACCGACATCCTCACCCTCGTGGCACAGGGCATGACCAACTCCGAGATCGCCGGTGCCCTGTTCCTCAGCCGGAACACCGTGAAGACCCACATCAACCGCATCTTCGCCAAGACCGGCTCCCGCGACCGCGTCGCCGCCACCCGCTACGCCCGCGACCACGGCCTGGGCTGACGCGACCCGGTGCACACGGACTCCGGCAGCACGGCCGCGTCGATCTCCCGCAGGTGTTCGGGCAGTCACACAACGCGGGCTCGGCAGCTGTCGACCCCCGAATGGCATGATCATGGTGGCGCGATAGGTTCGTTGCGCGGCGCGTCGAGCGTTCTCCGCGCCGCTCCAGGGAGGGGAAAGACAGCTATGCGTTCAACCCTGCTCCGGCGGGTGGCGGCTCTGGCCACGACGCTGGGGCTCACGTCCCTCGGTCTCCTCGGCGCGGGGGCCGCCCCCGCACAGGCGGCCGTCGCGGACTGCCCGTCGGGCTACTTCTGTGCCTGGAAGACCGATGACGGCACCGGCACCATGTTCAAGACCAGGACCGACCTGTCGTCGCTCGGGAGCTGGGACAACGCGTTCCACGCGGTCGTGAACCACACCTCGAAGTTCGCCTGCCTGTACGACGACGCGAACTTCTCGGGGCCCACGTACGTGTGGGACCCCGACCCCAAGGGGACGGAGTGGGGTCACGCGGGCGGCAGAGTCGGCTCGGTGGCGCTCGTCTCCACCGCGCGCGAGTGCGTCAAGCCCGCCTACCCGCGCTGGTACGCCTCCCCCGCGGGTGGGAAGGCGGACTTCGGGGACCTGAACGGCGACCGCCGTGCCGACGTCCTGGTGCGTGACACGGCCGGCCGCCTGTGGTTCCTGCCCGGTGACCTGTCGGGGCGGATGGTGGGCACCGGGGGCTGGAACGGGATGAGTGCCCTGACGCGGCACGGCGACTTCAGCCGTGACGGCCGCGAGGACGTGATCGCCCGTGAGGCGTCGACGGGGAAGCTGTGGCTGTACCCCGGCACCGGCACCGGTGGCCTGGGCAGCCGGAAGCTGATCGGGACGGGCGGCTGGAACGGCATGGCCCACGTCACCGCCTTCGGTGACCTGACCGGCGACGGACGCTCCGATCTCATCGCGGTGCAGAAGTCCACCGGCAAGCTGTACTTGTACCCGGGCACCGCCTCCGGCGGCCTGGGCAGCCGGAAGTTGATCGGCACCGGCGGCTGGAACAGCATGAACGCCCTGGTCGGCATGGGCGACACCAACGGCGACGGCCACCCCGACCTCTACGCCCGCGAAGCCTCCACCGGCAGGCTGTGGTTCTACCCCGGTACCGGCTCGGGTGGTCTCACCAGCCGTGTCCTCATCGGCACCGGCGGCTGGAACACCATGAACGTGCTGCTGTCCGCCGGTGACGTCAACGCCGACGGCCACCCCGACCTCGTGACCGCGACCAAGGCCGACTTCGTGGCCGAGGAGTGCCGCGGTGTCGGCTGCCAGCTGGTGTACGAGGGCCGCGGCACGGGGCACATCGCCCCCGGCGTGGTCGTCGGCGACGACTGGTACGGCCTGAACGGCGCCTTCTGACCCCAGCCCGCCCGCGAGGCCGGACGAAAGGGACCTGAGCGGTGTTGCGTACCCGGCTGATGTTGCGGACGGTCTCGCCGATCACTCGGACGCCGTAGGAGGCGGCCATGTCGGTGGTGACGCCGGTGGAGGCGTTGTCCACCACGATCCTGGCTGACCTGCACTCTCGCCGGTGCCGTCGGCTTTCACCGTGGTTCCCCGCTGTTTCCCGCTCTGTCCGGTGCGGTAGTGGTGCAGAGCTGCGGCGTCCAGGAGGTGGTCGGTTGTCCATACTCCCTTCCCGGGCGCCGTCCGGGATGCGCGGCTGCTAGCGTCCGGCACCATGTGGGCTCAGGAGATCGTGGCCGGACGACCGGCTTGGCGGCACATCCCTTCCGAGGTGATCTTCCGGGCTGTTCCCGGTGGGACGTTCCGGATGGGTTTGTCCGACGCGGAACTGGACGCGGTTCGTGCGATAGAGCGGGCCGACGGCGCCGATGACGGCCTTGAGGCGTTCTTCGTCGGTGCTGTCCAGGCCCGGCCGGTGCGGGAAGTGCGGGTCGAGCCGTTCCTGATCGCCAGGCATCCGCTCACGGTGGCACAAGCACGGCACTGGCTGCCCGAGTACGAGGACAGCCTCACCGCATCGGATTCGAGTACGGCCCGGTTCGAGGACGACTTGGACGACCTACTGGGGACGCTGCCGTTCCGGCTGCCGAGCGAGGCGGAGTGGGAGTATGCGGCCCGGGCGGGTACGACCACTCTGACCTTCCGCGGGGACAGGAGGCCGGACGAGGACCAGGTGCTCGACGACTTCGCCGACGAGGAACGCACTGCCGCGGCTGAGAACGGCTTCGGACTGGCCGCGATGGGGTCGGCAAACGAAGTCTGCGCTGACGTGTGGATCCCGCATTTCACGGATGCACCGGCGAATGCGCACCCCCGCACGGGGGACGGACCGCGGGTGGTGCGCGGAGGCGCCGGCGATCTCTCTCCGTGGCAGGGCTGCGACGAGTGGCTGCTGTTGCTCTCCGCCACCCGCTATGAGTTCCAGAACTTCACCGCGGTCCGCCCGGTCGCACCCGTGCCGACCAGTTAGGGACATGCCGAGCACGGAGGCAAAGGGCGGGCAGGTCGCGGAGCCCGGCCGCGACGGCACACCAGCCTCGGAGGCTCACCTCCAAGACCTCCCTCGCTCCCTGGACGCTGTGTTCTCGCTGGCCTGCACTCGCTTTCCGAGGCGATCGCCGTCGAACACTCGATGAGGACGGCAGCATGCTGATTGCGTGCACCGGCGTCCGGCGGATTCAGCCGGACCCGGCACGGCCAGACACCGGCTGAAGCTCGCACCGCCAACACGCTTTCCCACTGTGGTGGCGGGGTGACGGGCTATGCGCAGGGGTGTTCACCTGCGTTCAAGCGAGGCCGTCCGGCCGTCCGGTCTCGGTTCCGGGCCCCTGTGAGCGACGGTGAACGGGGCTGGACGAGACGGAAAGCGAGACGGCGGAGCAGCGTCGGCAGGCAGGTCGAGCGATGTGCAGGACGGCCCCATGGGCTCGCCCTTGAGTACTACAGTCTCCCTGTGCCGTACGTCACATGTTGGCGTGGGTGGGGGGCAGGGGCGGGGATGGCTGCGTGCCCGGAGTGCGGGATTTGGGGGGCTTTGTGCGCGAGATGGTCAAGGGGTCGAACGTGGCACTGGCGGCTCTGAGTGAGAATGCTGGTTCGGTGATCGCTAGTTTGAGCTGGGTCAGTCCGACCGGTGACGGCGATGCGGATGTGTCCGTCCTGCTGCTGGATGCGAACGGCAAGGTCCGCAGCGACGGGGACTTCTACTTCTACAACAACCCGGTGGCTCCCGACGGGAGCGTGCAGCTGCTGGGCAAGACGCCGTCGGAGAACGGCGACGAAGACCGGATCAGCTTCGACCTGACCGCTGTCTCTCCCGTCATCGACCGGATCGTCGTGGCGGCGAGCCGGTACGACGGCGCTGGTTTCGGGGAACTGGAAGACCTGAAGGTGACGTTGGCCGACGCGGGCGGCGACAACCTCCTCAGCTTCGCCATCGATGACGCCGACACCGTGAGCGCGATCATCTTCGGCGAGTTGTACCGGCGCGGGGACGAGTGGAAGTTCCGTGCCGTCGGACAGGGCTACGACTGTGGGCTGGCCGGTCTGGCAACGGACTTCGGGGTCGACATCGAGGACGACGCGGGCGCAGAGGAAGCGCCGAGCGGCTCGGAAAGCTTCGAACGGACCGATACCACCGCCCCGACTCCGACTGCGGAGCCGCAGCCGCAAGCCACCCTGAACTCGGTTCCGTCTCCCCGCCCGGCTGCCGAAGAGGATGAGCCGAGGAAGAGGGCGGCACGGCCTCGCACCGCGAAGAAGAAGGTCACGTTGCCCAGGGTGGCCAGGAAGTCTCTGGCGGACAACGATTCCTGGACACGGGCCAGGCTCTTTCCGGTGTCGGCGCTCAAGAGCGACCGGGACCGCGAAACGCGCGCCACGTCGGTACTGCTGTCGGTGATGGCCCAGGTTCCGGAGTTCGGCAGGCGCCTCACCGCGCCCTTCGGAGCGCCGGCGGGCCGCATGGAGACGTTCACCGAGGTCACCCTGCCGCACGGCGACACCCCAAGACGCCCCGACGGAGTGATCCGCGTCGAGCGGGCCGGCAAGCTGTGGACGGCCCTGGTGGAGACCAAGACCAACGGCAACGACCTCAAGCCCGACCAGGTGCAGGCGTACATGGACATAGCCGCACGCCGGGGCTACGAGGCCGTGATCACGCTGTCCAACGAGGTCGCCCTGGAGGGCAGCCCACTCGTCGATGTCAAGATCGACGGACGGCGCAAGCACAAGGTGGCGCTCCGGCACCTGTCGTGGGCCGAAGTCACCTACCAGGCGCAGACGCTGATCCGGCATGAAGGCGTCGCAGACAAAGCACACGCCTGGCTGCTCCGGGAACTGCTGTACTACCTGCAGCACGACAACTCCGGCTGTCACGGCTTCCAGAACATGGGCGCGTCCTGGGTCCCCGTACGCAACGGGATCAACGACGAAACCCTGAGCCAGGGCGACCCGCGCACCCTGAACGTCGTCGAGAGCTGGGAACAGCTCATCCGCCAGATCTGCCTCAGCCTCGGCGGCGAACTCGGACAGAAGGTGCTGCCGGTCCAGCGCGCCAAGCGGGGAACGGATCCGAAAGCGCGCCGGGACCGCCTTGCCGATCAGCTCTGCCTCGATGGCAGACTCCCGGCGGAGCTCCGGATCGAGGGCGCGCCCGGAACCCTGACTGTCAGCGCCGACCTGCGCACCAGCAAGCTCCGCACCTCCGTCGAGATCCCCGCACCCGAGCAGGGCTACCCCCTGACCTGGGCCAAACGCCTCATCCGCCGCCTGACCGAGGCACCGGCAGACCTCCACATCGAAACCCTGGTCGAAGGAGAAGCCGGCGGCCCACGAGGCACGCTGGAACGGCTCCGCCCGGAGCCGGCGGACATGCTGCCCAAGAACAACGCCACCCAGATCACCGGCTTCCGCCTGTCCCTGTTCAAAGGGATGGGAAGCAGCCGCGGGAACGCCGAGTCCGGCTTCATCCGCAGCGTCGACGACGCCGTACACCGCTTCTACACCACCGTGCTGGTCCACCTGGACCGCCCGACGCCCCGGCGAGCATCCTCGAAGGAACGCGCTGAGACACGATGAAGCCGGGCCTTGGTCGACTGCACGCCGATGCCACTCACCTGCAACTACGTACCCAAGGGCCTGCCGCGCTCTCGGGCCTGAGGCGGAGACTGGGACGGTGGCGTTGGGGGGAGCCTGCCTTAATCCTCCCCTGGTGGGATGAGGCGTCGGCGCTCTCGGCGTCGACCACCCCGACCACGCGGCGAGCCGATGCCGGAAGGCCCTCACCCTGAGACCCGACATATCCGTCCACAACCTCCCGAGACGGCACGATCAAAGGGCAAAATGGCCTCATGACAAAGCTGTCCGTACGGTCGATCCGTCGTACCCCCTCTGGTTCGGTGCTGTCGTTGTGGTCACAGAACTCCGTGTTGTCGATCGGCTCAGCAGGATCGGTGCTTTCCGTGGGTTCCGTCGGTTCTGCCTTGTCGGTCGGCTCGATCGGAAGTGCCCTGTCGGTCGGCTCGATCGGTTCCTCCCTTTCGCTGATCTCAACCGGGTCGTGGCTGAGTACAGGATCGTTGTTCTCCGCGCATTCGCGGTGGTCGGTGCTGTCCTGGCGCTCCTCTCGCGGTTTCCTGGCTGCGGGAGCGGTAGGGGCAGCGACCGGAGGCGCCCTGCTGCTGGCCCAGATGCTGCACAGGGCCGACGCCGGTACCCAGTAACCCCGAGCCGTAGCACCGGTAGGGGACGGCGAAGCAGCGGCCGTCGTGGCAGACCGTTGACCGCTTTCCTCTTCGGGGAAGGGCAGGCTGATCGGCTCGGCTTCGTTCGTCCCGCTCTGTGGTCCGTCGGTATGCCGTTGCCGGTCTTCGGCGTCGAACTCGCCGCTTGGCTGTGCGGTTGAGGGAGGGGGGAGCGGCGCCCGAACGCGCCTGAAGGAGGCTCGCCGCTCCGTGGCACGGAAGCCGGATGATCAAGCATCTGGCACGGATCTGGCACGCGACGACTGAGGGGAACCGCACAGCAAAAAGGCCCGGGTCTCTGACCTGGGCCTTTGTCGTGGAGCGGGTGACGAGAATCGAACTCGCGCTCTCAGCTTGGGAAGCTGCGATCATTTGGGGTTGGTTCCGGCGCTGACCTGGTCAGACGGCCGGGGTGCTGCCTTACCCAGGCTCGGCTGCTTTCACCGTGATGCCCCGCTGTTCCCCGCTGGATCTGGTGCGCTTGTGGTGCGGCCGTGCTGGGTAGCCACGGCCGCACCCTTCTGATCTGTAGCTCTACAGAGACCGGTCAACGCGGGTCGTTCCGGCTGACCTAGAGGCCCTGGGGGCTGCTACCAGTCGGTAGTAGTTGCTGTGGTTGCGGTACCCGGCTGCTGTACGGCGGCCTGCTGCTCCTGGCGCTCCAGGATCGCTGGGGCTCTCCGTCGCCACGACGTTGCCGCTACAACTACAAGCACGCTGATCAGGGCGATAGTGGGCGCCCCCCTCAGGTGGCCTTGTGGCGGTCTGCCATGGCACGTCGCTGTTGCCACGTATATAGGCACTCACCGTTATGGTCCCACCGCCTACGGCTATGCCTCGGCCAGTCGCCCGAGGCTTGGCCAGGGGGCATCGCGTGGCGGTACGCCGAGCGCCGACTTGGAAGAGTGCAACCGCGGGCCAGCCGCTCTGGTCGCGGTACCTAAAGAACATCGATCAGTAGCCCAGAAGGACCAACAATTGATGTCGCTCCCGCATCATCGATTGTCGTCTTCTTATAATGGCGCAGACGTCCAACCGCGCGAGGACTAGCCAACATTAGCGGAGTGCGAATGGGGCAAGCAAAAGACTTCACCGTGACGACATTTGGCCTCTTGATTGCATTCTTCTTGCCGGGGCTAATTGGGCTTTACGGATTCAGTCTTTGGAACCACCAGGCTGCGGAAACCTTCAAGACATTCAGGACTTCCGGCTCTAATATCGGCCTCTTTCTTTTGCTCCTCATGGCTTCACTTGCTGTTGGGCTTACCCTCACCCCAATTCGAGCCCTCCTGTACGAGGAGAAAATCTGCAAGAGTCATAGACCTGCCGCCAACCTCTACAGGAATCTTCATCGCGGTAATCGACATGAAGGTTTTCGCACAATCGTCGACGAGCAGTACAGGTACCATCAATTCTGGGGGAACTCCTCTCTTGCCGCCATCCCCCTCATGCTTCGCGTGACGCTCGACTATTTTTCGGCGTCTCTGGTGTTGGGAATCTTTGTGATGCTTGCGTTCCTGGCGGTCGAAACAGTGACTGTATGGGCCGCCATTCAGGGCTACATCAGATACGTCCAAAAGCACAACGCACTCTTGAGATAGAAGTGGCCATCGTTTAAGGAAGGTCCAGTGCCGAACGGCATCCCGCATTCTCCAGGGGCAACACCTCCGCGCAAGGCAAGTGCCGGACACTTGATGGCGGCGGTCGAGGCCGCGTCACTGCGCACCGATGTCCCGGCCTTCCGCCCAGGTGACACCGTCAACGTCCACGTCCGCGTCATCGAGGGCAACCGCTCCCGTGTGCAGCAGTTCAAGGGCGTTGTGATCCGCCGCCAGGGCGCTGGTGTCCGCGAGACCTTCACGGTCCGCAAGGTCTCCTTCTCCATCGGCGTCGAGCGCACCTTCCCGGTGCACACCCCGATCGTCGAGAAGATCGAGCTGGTCACCCGCGGCAACGTGCGCCGCGCCAAGCTGTACTACCTCCGTGAGCTCCGCGGCAAGGCCGCGAAGATCAAGGAGAAACCGAAGCATCGTTAACCTCGGCATTTCATGACGGTCCGTCGGATCTTCCGGGGCGCCCGTCGCAGTATCCCGCCGGGCTCAGCAACGATGCCGGTGCGGTCGACTAGAGCAAGCCGCGACGGCCGGCCAGTGAAGGCAACCTGGAGCTGTTCGCCTCCAAGGTCCTCAGCTTGGGAGGCTCGGGTCTCTTGGCCGCGGTTGCAGCAGTGAACTGCGGCGGAGCGATGTTGGAGTCCTGGTCGCACCCGGGGCAAGTTCCCGTGGTTCCCCGCAGGATCTGGCACGCGAATGGCACGGCCTCTTCGCCTCGAACGTCCTTTGGCGGAGCTGGGCCCCGGAGTGTCTGAGCCTCAGCCGACGACAGTCAGCCACGACGGCGGGTGCGTCGACCGACCACGCACGCGTATGCCTCGCTGCACCCCCACCGACCTCAGCCACGCTACTGGCTTGTGTCGTCGACCAGAGTAAGCCGCGACGGCCGGCCCGTGACGGACGGGTGCGCGGGCCCTCGGCTGGGGTGGTGCGGTGAGTGCAGGCGCTCGTTGAACGACGTGGGGTCCCTGTGACGCACGCACCTTCTACAAGCCATCCCGCAAACACTGGGTGAGCCAATCGATTGGTGGGTAGTGTGGAACGTTGTCGGGGCCGACCACCCTTGTGGCGCTGGCCAGGGTTCCGCAGGGGGTAGCGCAGATTACATGCCAACAGTCACGCTTGCCGATCAAATGCTATTGCACATTTCCACCAGCAAGAGTGCGACAATATCGGCACTTCCAGTAGGTGGCAGCAAATATCCGTTCCCCACGGCTCAACTGCTGCAGCAGATCGTCTCGGATCGTCTGCTTCTAGCGGGAGGGCATCTCCGAGCGGGTGACGCTCTACTTTTTGCGACACAATACAGATCGGCCATCAGTCGTTTCTACTACGCAATGTATCAAGCGGCGCGCGCCATCGCTTTCGCGGAAATTAAAGGTGACGATCACGAGCGCCACAACATCCTTCCGCGGAATCTCCCGGCGGGCATCGATAGCCCGGTCTTGCGTGAGGCTGAACTCGTGGATGCCCGCCTGCTGCGCAATCAGGCTGATTATGACATCTACCCAATCAACGAATCCGATTGGGAAAACGATGCTCGTGCACTTTCAGCAACAGCGGCCAACTTTGTCCAGATGTGCGAATCTTTCGCCCTGACGAACGGATATATCTGATGTCGGCAAGTGATTACGAAGCCCGAATCGCTCGGGTACTTGACGATGCAGACATCCCCATCGTGCGTGTTGAGGAAAGGGCATTTCCTGGCGAACGATGGTTTCTTGTTTGGGTGGACGAAGACTCGATAGCAGCAGCGCAGAGTCTGGCTGGACCTATTGAGCAAGAACTAAATTCCGTCCACGATACGGAAAATGAATCTCTCGCTGTCACCTTTAGGCCGCACCGTACCAGTGTTGAAAAGCCTCTGGTCTCTACGCCAAAGAGTGTCCTCGCCTCTTCAAAAGTTGACCAGCTGATCCAGCTGTTGGAAGCTAGGTCGCGCACATCTGACGCACTTCCCAGTCTCAAGTACATGGAAGATCCCCGGGCTAGTCTGGCCGCTATTGGTGCGTCACGTCACCACCTCGTCTACGGTCGACGTGGTGTAGGGAAGACCGCGCTCCTTCTTGAGGCTAAGCGTCTCGCCGAGAGAGAAGGGCACGTAACGGCGTGGATGAATGCCCACACCCTGCGGCTAATGAACTCATCTTCCGCTTTCCTTATGATTGCGGAGACTGTACTAACCTCCTTGATTCAGCACGCAGGCACTTCCCAGGGTGATTCCTTCGCTCGCCTAAAGGATCTCGGCGAGAAAGTCACATCTCTCCGGGCCACTGAAGGAGATGCAGAGCTCGGCGAAACCATCGCTGATCTGAATAGGGGATTGCGGACAGTCCTGCGAGCGGGGATCGTTCGCCTGTACCTGTATCTCGATGACTTCTACCTTTTTCCCATCTCCGCGCAACCGCATCTGCTTGACTACTTGACTAGCATGCTGCGCGACTGTGATGGCTGGCTGAAGGTTGCGAGCATCGAACGCTTGACGCGGCCTTTCGAGCCATCCTCGCATATCGGCATTGAAATTCCGCATGACGCATCCAAGATCGATCTGGACGTGACTTTGGAAGATCCTGAGGCCACGCAGAGGTTCTTGGAGTCCGTGCTTACGAACTACACGGAAACTGTGGGGATCGCTAAGCCGTCGAGTATCACCCGTAATGCGGCGCTTGGCAGGCTGATTCTCGGTTCAGGTGGTGTACCTAGGGATTACTTGAACCTTTTCGCCTCTTCGATCGTGGCAGCTAGATCCCGGACTAACGCTCGGGAGGTCGGACAGGAAGACGTCGCAGATGCCGCCGGTAAGGCGGCGCGAGGAAAATTGAGAGATCTAGAGCAGGATGTTTCTGCAGATAACGCCGATTCTTTGACCTCGGCTCTCGAATACCTTTCGTCGTATGTTCGGGGAGAGGGGTACACCTACTTCCGCGTCGATGTTGCCCAAAAATCCCTCCCGGCCTATGAGACTCTTGCACGCCTCGTTGACCTCCGGTTTGCGCATCTGATTCAGGCTACGCTCTCAGACCAGCACCGCCAGGGAGTCAAGTATGAGGCGTACATTCTCGACCTAAGTCAGTACTCAGATGTGCGCTTGAAGCGGGGGCTGCACGTACTTGACCTCGAGGACGGCAAATGGACTTTTAGGTTGAGCGGCAAGGCTAATACGCTCAGGAAATTGAAGAGCACTCTATTCCGAGACGAGTTGCGGCGATCGCCTGTACTCGATCTGGAAGCACTTGGGCGGCATGCGGGCCTGAACACGGCGTGAGGTCGGTAGAACGACTTTGGGGCCGTGATCTTCGAGGCACGCGCCAGAGTGGCTGCGCAAAGCCGTGTAGCCGACCGCCCCAGCCGCGATGAACCCCTGCTTCGGCATCTCATGGTTGATCGCTCTGAGCGCGGCACGGGCGCCGGCCGGGCTGGAGCGGGACGGAGGCAGGAGCGCAGGCCCGGCCGGGGGCCGGGCCGCGCGCGGGGAGCGGAGCGAGCCGCCTTGAACCCGTGAAGAGAGTTGTAACTCAGTCCGTGGCGTCGGGTGCTGTGATGCGCCACAGGGGTGTGTCGTGCTGTTCCGGGCGGCTGTTGATGAGTAGGCGGCGCAAGGGGTCGCGCTGTGAGCCGTTGAGGTTCAGTGCTTCGGTGAGACGGCGGAAGGTCGTGTGGGTGACTCCGCGGCTGCGTGCCTCCGCTTCGAACGCATCGAGCCGGGGCAGCACGATCGCGGCGTCGAGCGTGACGGGCGGTTGGGCCTTGAGCCAGGTGGCCTTGTTGCGCTCGTAGTCGATCTCGGAGAAGCCGCAGACCTCGCGGCTATGTGCCTCCACCTCGTCCAGGCTGGTGGTGGCCGTGATGGCGCGGGCGAGGTTGTTGCGGCTCAGCGCGTCGTCCAGGTCCACCTCGTGGACGCGGGGGCCTTCCTCGGTGAGGGGGACGGGGAGGCCGGCGTCGCGTACCTCGCAGGTGCCCCGCACGCCTCGTGCGGTTGCCGTGAGCATGGCTGTTGCCTCGGAGGGATGCCATTCCAGGACCGTGGCGATCGTCTCCGCATCCTTCGCCGTGAAGGTGTGGACGAGAGGTCCCAGTAGGGGGCGCAGGTCGTCTGCCGAGAGTTCGCCGTCCAGGCCTGGGCCCGCCACGAGGAGGCGTACGGGTGCGCTGAGCTGGCATGTGGCGGCCAGGGCGATCGCGTCGGCCACGGGGCTCCTGAGCGTCGGCTCGTCGCCCTGGGCCAGGATGTCGCCCCCGATGTCCAGGAGGTCGATGGAGGCCGGCGCCAACTGGTTGATCAGTTCTTCCAGTTGGCGTACGACGCCCTTGGCGCCCTGATGCGGGTCGAGCAGGGCCAGGGTGTGGGGGAGCTCCGCCGCGAGACGCGGGAGGGTGGAGCCGCTGGGGGTGATCGGGGTTGCGCTCGCCGGCACCGACCACACGGCCGGGGTGAGGGCCGTGAGCCCGGTGAAGTCTTCGGGGCCTCGGGGGCCTGGTACAGGATCGATGAGCAGGCGGTCCCACGCGTAGGTGAGGATCACCGCCCGGTCCTCGTCGCCGTAGAGGGCGGCGTGGAGCATGGCGGCGGCGACTGCGTCGCCCCCTCCTCCTGCTGCGACGATCAACCGCGTCATGCGGACAGAGTACGGGTTCGGGGGTTGGCCACTCACCCTATAGTGGCTAAAGGCCATAGCCACTTGGACAGGGAGGGAGCATGCCTCAGATCGAAGAGGCGCAGCCGAAGTATCTGCAGATCGCTCACTACATCCGCGATCAGATTCTTCGGGGGGACCTGCGTGCGGGGGACGAAGTGCCCTCAGAGCGGCAGTTGGCGGCCGACTGGAAGGTGTCCAGGCCCACCGCCGCGCGCTCGCTGGAGGCGCTGAGCCATCAGGGCCTGGTCGAGAAACGGCAGGGGTCCGGCACCTACGTGCGGAGCCTGGAAGTCAACCGCCGCGCACGCGAGTTGTACGGGCGGGCGCGGCAGACGGGGAAGATCTATACCCCCGGCGAGTACGCCGTCATCACGTCGGCCGGCTGGCTGGAGGCTCCCGACCATGTCGCTGAGGCGCTGGGGCTGGTCAAGGAGCGGCGGGCGGTGCACCGACGGCGTGTGACCAACAACCAGGACGGCCCCATCACGCTGTCCACCTCGTGGTTCGCCCCGGAAATCGGGCAGAGGGCTCCCAAGCTCATGGATCCTGAGCGCATTCAAGAGGGCACCCTCATGTACGTCGAGAGGATGACGGGACGGCAGGGGAGCTACGCGGAAGATCGCATGTGTGCTCGCGCGGCGACCGAGGAAGAGGCTGCCGACCTGCAACTACCGCCGGGATCAGCGGTATTGATCGTGCACCACGTGGTCTTCGACCTCCAGGACCGGCCCTTGGAGTTCGCTGAGGCCACGTACCCGCCGCACCGCTGGGCGTTCGAGCAGGGCTACCCCCTCACCTGACGCGCCGCGAGTTGGGCCGAACTGCTTGCGGACTCCAAGTGGCTAATGCCACCATCCAGTAAGTGGCTAAGGCCACTCCACTGGAAGGGGGCACGGTGTGACGAGCCAGCGGCCGGAGCAAGACGCGCGCTTAGCCTGCCGGGGATGCCGGGGGCGTGGTTGGAAACGCGTCAGCACGCGTACCGCGCTGGCGCTCTCCAACGTCAACGACCGTGCCCGTGCCACATCGAAGCGGCGGTGCCTCGACTGCGACGGCACCGGCAAGGAGTGAGCACGGATGGGCGTCATCATCCACAAACGCGACAGCGATCCCGGTCCGGTCTTCCTCGGAGCGATGACGCTCCACCCCCTACCGGACTCCGTACCGATCGCCCGGCGCTGGTTCAGGAAGTTCATCGCCCCGTTCAACCCGCTCTGCTCGATCGACGACTGCGCGCTGATGATCTCGGAGCTGGTGACCAACGCCATCGTCTGCGGGCGGTCGGACGACACCTGGGTGGTCCGCGTGGAATGGTTCCGCGAGGGCACCTCGCTCCGCGTCGAGGTGCACAACCCGGGGTTCCCGGCCGGCGTGCGGATGCGCCGACCCGAAGCCAACGATGCACACGGGCGTGGCCTCCTCCTGGTGGACTCCATCGCCGACTCGTGGCACTCGGGGCCCAGCGCGCTGGGCGGCACCGTCGTGTCCTTCGTGATGGACGATGCCTGGCAGGGCTGAGGGCGTCCTGTTCCGCGGCTACTGCGGATGTGCAAGTGTCGCTAGTCTGGTTGACCAGTTGACTTGGCTGATCGGGACGGGCGGCGTTCATGGCATATGAGGTGGAGCCACCGAAGTACGTGCGCCTCGCGCAGACGATCCAGGGGCGCATCGAGGACGGCACGTACCCGCCCGGCACTCGCGTTCCCAGCGAGAACCAGCTGGTGCAGGCCTTCGGGATGTCCCGCCCGACCGTCGTGCGTGCGCTGGAGCTGCTGAAGCGGGACGGCTGGCTGGAGTCCCGTCAGGGGTACGGCACCCTCGTGCGCGGGCGCCCGGCCGTCGTCGAGCAGAAGGACCGGCGCGGCCGTGAGGCGCTGGAGCGTGAGGAGTCCGGTACGCCGGGGCGCCTCGTCGAAGTCGGCGAAGTCCCTGTCCCCGCCCGGGTCGCCGCCGCGCTGGGTCTGCCGCAGCGCTCCACGGCTCTCATGCGCCGCTTCCTGGCGGAGGAGGAGGGCGAAGCCATCGAGTTGGTCTCGTCGTACTTCCCCGCGGGCTTGGTGGAGGGGACCGACCTGCAGAGTCGGGCGGTCCTGAGCGGCAGTGTCCGCGACCACCTGGAGGCGCGGAAGAAGGTGCGCTTCGACCACGTCACGGAGCGGGTCTCGGCGCGCCTGCCCGATGCGGGCGAGGCGGATCTCCTGGGCCTGCCTGCCGGGTTGCCTGTCCTGAGCGTCCTGGTCATCGGCTGCGACGCCACGGGCCAGGCGTTGCAGGTCTCCGAACTGCTCCTCCCTGCCGATCGGCAGGAGCTTGAAGACACCTACCGGCTTACCTGAACCTACGGGCCGTGCTCTGCTCGGTTGCGATGGCCTGCCTCAACAGCGGCGGGTGGCGAGTCGGTAGACCACGTACGTGAAACCGAGGATGACGTCGACGGCCGCCCATAGGCCGATGACGAGTCCCACACCGATGGTGGTGCCGACGTCGTTCGCGTCCTCGCACAGCTTCAGGTTGTCACCTGTCAGACCGCGGCACTCCTCGGGCGTGCCGCTGCCGCTCGCGGCGCCCGTGATCACCCAGATCAGGAACAGGATCTGGATGGCGAGGAAGATCCACAAGAAGACGCGGCGCCGCTTCTTCGGCCGGGCTGGGGTTTGGCCCTGATAGGGGCTGTCAGGCGGAGATCCAGGCGGCGGTGCCGACCACGCGTTCGGCGGGGGCGCGGACCCTTGGGAGTTCCGTGGACCCCATGATTGTGGTTCCTGAGCGCGGTCTTGTCCGGCCATGTCGCGCCCTCCTCTGCGCAGCTTGGCTTCATGGTGCGCTTCCGTCGCCGCTCGCGCTCGTTGGTCACGCTAAGCCACTTGACAAGTCAACTCGGCATCCTTAGCTTCGGACTTGCTAAGTCAACCTGTCAGGTGATGGGTTGGTCGACTCAGAAGGAGAGAAGTTCCTGTGCGTGTGATCCGCATTGACGCCTCGGCCGCGACGATCCTGCTCACCGAGGCTCCGGCGCCCAAGGTGCGTGACCGGCAGACCGGTGAGATCGCCAAGGACACGGCGACGGGCGAGGCACTGATGACCGTCGGCGTCGTCTACATCGACGAGGGAGAGTCGGCGCTGATCCAGGTGACCGTCCCTGAGAGCGGCGTCTCGGAGGGGCTGACGGTCGGTGCCCCCGTCTCGTTGCCGGGACTGGTGGCCCGCCCGTGGGAGAGCGTCTTCAACGGCCAGCAGCGACACGGCATCGCCTACCGGGCGACCGCCGTCGCACCGGGTGCCTTCCCGATGGCCCAGGCGGGCTGACCGGCATGACGGACCTGGTGACATGGGCCGAGCTGGGCGGGTCGCTCGTTGCGATGGGCGGCGCGGCCTACGCGCGGCGCGCTCATCCGGCGGCGTACTGGGCCACGGTCGGGCTGCCGGTGTCGGTGGCGCGACTGCTGGCCTCGTACTCCTCGACCATGGACGCCTGCGGCCTGACCACCGAACCGTCCCGGTTACGGGTCCTCGCCGTGAGGGCGACCACGCGTCGGGAGATCCGGCCCGTCCCGCCCCGGCGAGGCCTGATCCGTCCCACCGCCACCGGCCTTCGTGTCCGGCTGCGGCTGGCGCCCGGCCAGGAACCGGCGGACGTGGCGGCTGCGGCCGAACGCCTCCGGCACGCCTGGAGCGTTCACGCCGTGTACGTGAAGGACGTCAAGCCCGGTGTCGTGGAACTCCGCCTCGTCGGCTTCGACGTGCTGCGGAAGGTGCGGATGCCGCGCCGGACGGAATCCGGGCTGCTGCGGGCGCCGGTGGCCCTGCGGGAGGACGCGACCGCGTTCGTCCGCGACTTCCGCGCCGTCCCGCACGAACTCGTCCTCGGCGCCACGCTGTCCGGCAAGTCCATGTACCTGCGGAGCCTGGTGACCGGTCTGGCGGCCCAGCCCGTGGTCCTGGCCGGCATCGACTGCAAGCGCGGGGTCGAACTGGCTCCGTTCTCGGCACGGCTGTCCGCCCTGGCGACGGACCCTGAGGAAGCGGCCGAGCTGCTGCCCGTACTCGTGAAGGAGATGGAGGACCGCTACGACTTGATCAAGGCCCGTCAGGGCATCACGCCCGGTACCCCGGACGAACTCGTCGCATCCGACATCTGGGGGCTCCCCGACGGCGAACGTCCCCCGCCCATCGTGCTGTTCATCGACGAGGTGGCCGAACTCTTCCTCGTCACCTCGCGGAAGGAGGAGGAGCGGCGCGACGAGATGGTCACGCAGCTCATCCGCCTCGCTCAACTCGGACGTGCCGCCGGTATCTACCTGGAGGTGTGCGGGCAGCGCTTCGGCGCCGAACTGGGCAAGGGCGCGACCATGCTCCGCGCTCAGCTGACCGGGCGCGTCTGCCACCGCGTCAACGACGAACCCTCCGCCAAGATGGCCCTCGGCGACGTCGCCCCTGATGCCGCCCTCGCCGCCTGCGCCATCGCTTCCGAGCGGCCCGGTCTCGCCGTGGCCGGTGACACCTCCGGCGGCTGGACCCGCATCCGCACCCCGTACGTGTCCCTCGCCGAAGCGGCGGCCACCTGCCGGGAGACGGCACACCTCGCCCCCGACGTACCGGCGCTCGCTCCGTTCCGTCCGTACGTGCCACCCACGCCGGTAGAGGCTCCCCGGCCGGCCACCGCAACGCACCCGGCCACCGCAACGCACCCGGCCACCGAATAGCCGCTCCCGCCCGACGGCCGGCGCAGCCTCACGCGTCACGTCCCTACCCCCTCCATCCCCGAAGAAGGGAGATCACCCACCATGTGCCCGCAGTGTGAGGACTTCGCTCGAACGGTGCTCCTGCTGGGTCAACTCGCCCTCTACGCCGACACCGCACAGGCCGATCAGGACTTCATCGAGTCGGTGGGCCCGTCCCTCGCGGTCTCGTTGCCGGAGCCCCCGCCCGGTGTCCTCCCTCCCGGATACGACCCCGACGGCGGCCCCGACTACCCCAGCGAGCCGTCCTGATGGCCCGCCCCGCTCCGCGTGTGGACGCGGTCCTGGTCCAGGCCGTCATCGCCGGGGCCCTGTCCTTCGCCCACCTGCACGACCTCGCCGCCGCTGCCGGTCAGACCGGATGGAAGGCATGGGCCTACCCGGTCTCCGTCGACCTGCTCCTCGTCGCCGCCTGGCACCGGCTCCGTAGCGGCGGGCCGAAGCCGGCCGCCTGGTCCTGGTTCGCCGTCGCCCTCGCCGCCTCGCTCGGGGCGAACGTCGCGACCGCCGGTCTCCTCGACCTGGGCGACGTACCGGACTGGCTGCGGATCCTCGTCGCCGGATGGCCCGCGGTCGCCTTCCTCGGCGGAACCCTGCTCGCCCACGGCGCACGCACGCCCGCCCGGGAGCCCGCACCGGCTCCCGCCCTGGAGGACGGCGACGATCCCGCGCCGTCGAACGCCCCGGCTCCCGAACCGTCCCCGACGACTTCCCCGGTCCCGGCCTCCCTTCCCGCCCCGGCCACCACACCCGTTCCTCCCGCACTCATCGCCCTCGCCCGCAAGGTCGCCGACGAACACCGCACCCGGACCGGCGCGGCCATCGACACCTCGACCCTGCGGGCCCGCCTCGGCGTCCCGCTTCCGCTCGCCGAAGCCATCACCGCCCACCTCTCCTGACCCGGAGGACATCCCACCGTGCGCCCGTCCACGCTCCGCGCGCTCAACCGCGCCGCCGAGCTGACCCGTCAGAACCGCCTCACCGAGGCAATGCTCATCGCCGAACCCGTGATCCTCACCGCCGACGCGTACGAGGGCGAGGAGATCCGGCAGTGGCTGCGCGACCACGTCTCCGACTTCACCGGCGAGAACCACCGGCCTCCCAAGGAGCTCCCCTGATGCCCGCCACCCCGCGCTTCCGCCGCGTCGTCCGCATCGGCCCCGTCCAGGTCGGCACCTACTACGACGGCCGGGGCCGCGAGAAGCACACCGCCGCCTGCACCGCCCCGCGCTGCGGCTTCTCCACCGACCACGACAACCGCGCCGCCGCCGAACTCACCGCCCGTACCCACCGCTGCCGCGTCCGCTGAGGGAGATCCCGTGACCGTCTCGCTGCCGCTCGTCCTGGTCCTCGGCCTCGTCGCCTGGGGCGCGGTCAAGTTCCTCGGCGTCCGCGTCTGGCTCGTCGTCGTGATCGCGTTGTTCGGCTTCCTGCTCTCCCGGACCTTCCTCGCCCCGGCCATCGACTCCGGCACCCGCTCCGGCGTCGACGTCGTCAACGGCACCCACGACTGACAAGGAGGCACACCGTGCTCCGTCCCAAGCTGCCCGACGCCCCGGCCCCGCCCGTCTCGAACATCGTCAGCACCCATCCCGGCCACACCCCCGTGCCCTCGGTCGGCCGCTCCCTCGCCCCGTGGGCGGGCGCGGTCGTCGCCGTGACCGTCATCGGCGTCGTCCTCACCGCGCTCCTGGCGGCGGTCGCCGTCTCGGCCGTCTCCGTGGCCATCGCCGCCGTGGTCCTGCGCTCCCTCGTCAACGGCGCGAACAAGCACTGACCGGCCGCCGGGGCGGCAACAAGCCGCCAAGCATCCCGCCGCCCCGGGGCCACCCCTCCCGACCGCCGAAACAGCCGAAAGGAACTCCCATCATCACCCGGCAGACTCCGCCCCCGCTGGCGGAACTCTCCGCGCTGGCCTCCCTCGGCTCCCTGCCCGAACTGGCCCGCCAACTCTCCACACTGGGCGGCTGCACCCGCCCCATCCGACTCGACGGCCACCGCACCGAGTACGCGGTCGACACGACGACCGGCGAGATCGGCGCCGTCCTGCACCACCTCGACTCGGCCGACCTCCCGGCCGGCCAACTGCTCGTCCGCTGCAACAACCGCCGCGCCACCCGGTGCGCAGGCTGCGCCGAGACCTACCGCCGCGACACCTACCACCTGATCACCGCCGGACTCCGCGGCGGCAAGGGCACCCCCGACCAGGTCGCGACCCACCCGCGCGTGTTCGCCACCTTCACCGCCCCCGGCTTCGGCCCGGTCCACAACCGCCGCACCGACGGCCGCGCCTGCCGCTGCGGCACTCACCACGCCCAGGACGACGACGCCCTCGGCACCCCGCTCGACCCCGACACCTACGACTACGAAGCCGCGGTCCTCTGGAACGCGCACGCGGGTGCCCTGTGGCGGCGCTTCTCGATCTACCTGCGCCGAGAGGTCGCCAAGCGCGCCGGCCTCACCCAACGGGCGTTCCGCAACCACGCGCGCGTGTCCTTCGCCAAGGTCGCTGAGTACCAGAAGCGGGGCTCCGTCCACTTCCACGCGGTCATTCGCCTCGACGGCCCGGAAGGTGGCGACACTCCGCCCCCGGCCTGGGCGACAGGCGAACTGCTCGCCGACGCCATCCGCGCGGCTACCCGCGCTGCCCGGGTCGACGGACCGGAGCTCGACGGCCGTGCCCACACCTTCACCTTCGGCCGTCAACTCGACGTCCGTACGATCCGCTCGGCGGACTTCGACAGCGGCCAGGAGCTGACCGAGCGGGCGGTGGCCGCGTACATCGCCAAGTACGCCACCAAGGGCGCCGAGACCGCGACCGGCACCCTGGACCGCCCGATCCGCTTCCTCGCCGAGCTGGCACACGCTCGCATCACGGACCATGCCCGGCGCCTGATCCGTACCGCGTGGGCACTTGGCGCCCGTCCCGAGCTGGCGCACCTCCGCCTGCGGGCTTGGTCCCACATGCTTTGCTTCCGCGGCCACTTCTCCACCAAGTCCCGCCGCTACTCCACCACCCTCGGCGCCCTCCGCGACGCCCGCGCCGCATGGCGCCGCGCCCAAGCCGCTCCGGCCGTCCCGGAGAACGGCGAAACCACGCTCGTCCTCGCCCACTGGGTTTTCGCCGGAACCGGCCTCACCGACGGCGAAGCCTGGCTGTCCGCATCCCTTGAACCCGCCCCCGGAACGGAAGGAGAACCCACCACATGACCGACCGCTACCTGTCCGTCGACCAGGTCGCCGAACTGCTCGGCACCTCGCCCCGCTTCCCGCGGCGGCTCATCGAGGAACGGCGCATCCGCTACGTGAAGGTCGGTCGACACGTCCGCATCCCCGAGAGCGCGGTTCAGGAGTACATCGATGCCCGAACCGTCCAGCCGATCCGGCTCCGCCGTACGGCCTTCCGGAGGGTTGCCTGATGGCCAACAAGAAGGGCCGGCGCAGGCGCTTCGGTGCCGTACGCCAGTACCGCTCGGGTAGGTGGACGGCGTCCTACCTCGGGCCCGACGGTGAGCGCATCCGCGCTGAGGAGACCTTCGAGACCAAGAGGGACGCGGAGATCTGGCTGTCCCAGGTCGAGGCAGACCTCAGCCGTGGTGACTGGCGCGCACCCGACGCCGGGACGGTCGGCTTCCGCGAGTACGCCGAGAAGTGGGTGGAGGAGCGGGAGTTGGCCGTGCGTACGGTCGACCTCTACAAGCACCTGCTGCGGCTTTACATCCTCCCGGCCTTCGGGTCGCTCGACCTGGATGAGATCACCGCGCCCCGCGTCCGGGAATGGCGGGCTGAGCGGCTGCGTGCGACCGGTGCCAAGACGGCCGTCGCCAAGTCGTACCGCCTCCTCAAGGCCATTCTCGAAACGGCCGTCGATGACGACCTGATCACCCGCAACCCCTGCCGGATCAAGGGCGGCGGCAAGGAGGCTGCTGCCGAACGACGCATTGCCACCGTGGCCCAGGTGGACGCACTCGCGGACGCGGTCGGGATTCGCTGGCGCCTCATGGTCTACCTCGGCGCCTACGGTCCGATGCGCCCAGAGGAACTGGCCGGCCTTCGCCGCCGGGACGTCGATCTCGACAACCTGGTGATCCGTGTCCGCGTCGCCGAGCCGGAGCGGACGAACGGGCGGCGGGCCCCGGGGGAGACCAAGACCGACGCGGGTGTTCGCTCCGTCGTCCTCCCGGGCTTTCTCCGCAAGGAGGTGCGGCAGCACCTCGCCTGGTACGCGGAGAAGGGCCCGGACGGCCTGGTCTTCGTCGGAGAGAAGGGGGCGCCGTTCCGCCGGACGTCCTTCGGTCGGAAATGGCGTCGAGCGCGTACGGTCGCGGGTCTGCCGGACGGCTTCCGCTTCTACGACCTTCGTCACACCGGGCACACTCTTTCGACCCGGTCCGGGGCCACCCTCAAGGACACGATGGTGCGCGCCGGCCAGTCTTCGGAGAAAGCCGCGCTGATCTACCAGCACTCCGACGAGGAGCGGCAGCGTGACGTAGCGGCGGGCCTCGACGACCTGGTGCGCACCGAACGTGCGAAGGGCCGAAGCGGAGATGCGGTCGAGCGGGTCGGCGACGATGCGCACAGCGCGCGAGGATGGGCCCATGGATGACCTTCTGAGGTTCCTCCGTGCGCGCAACGAGGAGGACAACCACGCCTATGCCTACGTGGCCCACGCCTTCGGCGGCGAGGCTCTCCTCGACAGCCATCTGCCGATGCTCGACCTGGTCGACATGCTGGCGCGGGACTTCAGGGTGATGGATCCCACGGACCCGCGCTTCGCCGGTCTTGAGTACACCCTTCGCGTGTTTGCGCAGTCGTACGCCGAGCATCCCGAGTACCGCGAGGAGTGGCGGCCCTGGACGGGGCATGGAGAAGGCAGCGGGCCGTAATGGTGCGGATGTGGTGCGCGCACCCTGCATTGGTCCAGACAACAAACAACCCCCGGGTCATTGACCTGGGGGTTTCGCGTGGAGCGGGTGACGAGAATCGAACTCGCGCTCTCAGCTTGGGAAGCTGATGTTCTACCATTAAACTACACCCGCGTAAGTTCCCGCCCGGCCGATTCGGCTCGGTGTCGGAACCGTCGCCCACTGTACCCCATCGCCGGCCCCCGCTGTTCGCGTCCGGGGATCCGGTGCGTGGTGAGGGGTGGGATCCGGGTGCGGGGGACCGGAGTTGGGGCGTACGGTGGAGGCCTTCGAGAGGGGCCGGACGGGTCGGAGTGCCGCCTGGAGGGTCGTCCCTTTCATCCCGTAATGTGGCGGTCGTCGTCACGGCATCCCAGCCAGACGTGACGCGGCTTATGGGGAAGGGACTCTAGGACTTGATGGAGCGCACCGTCGTCCGTTGTGCCGATGGGCACGTGTTCACCACCGCTTCGTTCCCGATGCAGCAGGCCGAGCGACTCGGGCCCGGCCGGCTCGTGCGGTGTCCTCGTTGCGCCCGGCTCCGCAGTGCGGTGCCGGTGACGTTCGAGAAGCGGTAGCGGCAGCAGGCGCCGCAGCCGCGGCCGGACAGCCGCCGGCCCCGGCCTGCGGCTGCGGCGCAGACAAGATCAACGGCGTGCGGAGCCGTCGCGATTGTCGGGGCTCCGCACGCCTTGCGTATCCTCGGGGAGTGCTTCTCTCAGACAAGGACATCCGGGCCGAGATCGACGCCGGGCGGGTTCGGATCGACCCCTACGACGAATCCATGGTGCAGCCGTCGAGTATCGACGTGCGTCTCGACCGGTATTTCCGCGTGTTCGAGAACCACCGCTACCCCCACATCGACCCTTCGGTCGAGCAGGCCGACCTCACGCGGATGGTCGAGCCCGAGGGCGACGAGCCGTTCATCCTGCACCCCGGGGAGTTCGTGCTCGCCTCGACGTACGAGGTGATCACGCTTCCGGACGACCTCGCGTCCCGCCTGGAGGGCAAGAGTTCCCTCGGCCGGCTCGGGCTGGTCACCCACTCCACCGCGGGGTTCATCGACCCCGGCTTCTCCGGCCACGTCACCCTGGAGCTGAGCAACCTCGCCACGCTCCCCATCAAGCTCTGGCCCGGCATGAAGATCGGCCAGCTGTGCATGTTCCGGCTCACCTCACCCGCCGAGTCCCCGTACGGCAGCGAGCGGTACGGCTCCCGCTACCAGGGGCAGCGCGGCCCGACCGCGTCCCGCTCCTACATCAACTTCCACCGGACCCAGGTGTGAGCGGCCAGATGAACGCCGTCCGGGAGAACCTGACCTACGAGGGCTTCGGGACGGCCGTCCGCGAACTCGCCCAGACCATCGCCGACGACGGCTACCAGCCCGATGTCGTGCTCAGCATCGCCCGGGGCGGCGTCTTCGTGGCCGGTGGGCTCGCCTACGCCCTCGACTGCAAGAACATCCACCTGGTCAACGTCGAGTTCTACACCGGCGTGGGGACCACCCTCGACATGCCGGTCATGCTCGCGCCCGTGCCCAACGCCATCGACTTCACCGACAAGAAGGTGCTGATCGCGGACGACGTCGCCGACACCGGCAAGACACTCAAGCTCGTCCACGACTTCTGCCTCGACCATGTCGCCGAGGTCCGCTCGGCCGTCGTGTACGAGAAGTCGCAGTCCCTGGTGAAGTGCGAGTACGTGTGGAAGCGGACCGACGACTGGATCAACTTCCCGTGGAGTGTTTTGCCTCCAGTACATAAGTCGGGTGAGGCGCCGAAGGAGAACAAGGAAGCGCTCTGACCTGCGGCTTCGCTGCGAACCTCGCGAGAGAGCGGTCCCCGCAGACGTTGAGAGCAGAGTGAGCAATCTTGAAAGCCGTCGTGGCAGCGATGTCACCGTGGGTTCAAATCCCAGCGCCTCCGCTCACTGAGCAGTGAGAACGGCCCCTGACCTGGGTTGACGGTCGGGGGTCGTTCTCGTGTCGGTTCTCCGAACCTGGCCGCGAATCCCCCTGGCTTCCCGCTCGATCGGGCACGGGTGGGGAACGGACCTTGGAGGGCTACGCTCGGTCGTTGGCGGGCTCTGCGGCGTCTGCGTTCTTCTGGGCGGGGATGTGTGCCGCGGTGTCCCGGCGGCTCATGATGATGTTCCGCAGTCCTTCTGGAGTCGGCCAAGGGGCACGGCGGTGGATCATGCGATGGCAGTTTGCACAGATGAGCGCAAGATCGTTCAGCTTAGTGCGGCCTTCGCCTGCCTCATGCAGGGGTACAACGTGGTGGCACTCGATGTAGCCGCTGCCGCGGTCACCGTAGACTTCTTCGAAGTCGAAACCACATGCCTCACAGGACAGCGCTCCGCCCTGCTTGAGAACGGCGGCAATCTTCTTTTTCCGCAGGCCCTTGTTCCGCTCCCGGCGCTTGTGCCGACTCATCAGCAGCCGACCTTCGGGCGCGCTGTAGTCGTCCAGGCCCTCGTCATCGTCCAGCGGCAGCGCCTGGAGGTCTCCCGCGGTGATGCCCTGCCGGATGAGCTGGGCTACCTCGGTCATCTCGGTCGGCCTCGCCAGGAACTCGTGCAGTACCTCGACATCGAGGGCGCCACCCTTGGTGGGCTTGCCCTGGTAGTCCGGGTGACGTGTGGCGATGTCGAATGTCTTGCGGGCCACCCCGTTGAGGTTGCGGAACGTCTCGTTGCGGTCGGCCTCAGCATGGATCGGCATGAGCTGCAGGAGGTCGGACAGCTCGATAACTCGACGGTCGTTGGCGTCTAGCCCCTTCCAATCGTTGGCCATCACGAGATGGCAGGCCAGGATGATTTCGTCGCGGGCCCAGTCAGGGTTCTTCACAGCCTTGACCTCGAAGCCGGCTCGTTGGAGCCATGCCGCGGCCTGGTCTTTCCCTCCGCTGAACTCCTCCGGCAGCAGCGCGCGTCCGTGATCCCACTTGTGCGCAACCCCGGCTATGGCCTTCGAGTCGTACTCTCGCCCCTCGTGCAGGAGCAGGTATGAGCGGGCCTCGCCGAAGTGGTACCTCGCCAGAAACTCTAACCGGCCCATCTCGTCGTACTCGGTGACGGCCTTGAGAACAGCATCCCGTGTGATCGCACCTTTGCGCATGACGGAAGCGTACGAGCGGCCACGGACAGTCATGACCGGATGTCGAGAAGATCAGAGGTCCCCCGACCGTGCGGTCAGACGACCTTCTTCAGATGGCGGGACTTCTCTCGGGCCTGGAGCACCAGTTTGGAAGATCGCGTATGCGTATGTGACCTGACCTGGCGAGACGTTGACCTGCGCATCCTCTGCTCGGTCCCCGCAGCTCCCCGCTGTTGCCCTCTCCATACCCCGACATCGGGCACGCAGAGGGCACAGGCTCGCCTCTGCCGCTCTCGCGGCACTCGGATGGCCTCAGAGTTCGGCGGTGAACTCCTGGGCCTCTGTGCGGGCGTGTGGAGAGCACTCCTCGGGCCGCCGCTCATCCGCTGAAGGTAGCGCCCCGTGCTACTCGCAACGTTGAGTCGGGTGCCAGCAGGTCGATCATGGCTCCCTGGCGGCTGGAGGGGCCCGCCTGACGACGGTCTTCCAGCCGCTGGGGGCTGATTTGCATCCGGTCGTGCGCGGCGCTGGCTGTGTCAGGTAAGCGCGACGGGCACGGTACCCGGCTGCGGGAGGCGCGTAGTGATCGCCTGCACGACGATCAAAATGATCACCGTGACCATCAACCATGTAGCTTGGCGAAGCAGGGTAGTCACCGCGTCGGCATTGATCACGCATGCCATGACCACGGCGAGCGAGATCATGATTTTCTTGCGACTGTGAGTCCCGCATGCGACAGTTTGAAGCAGGTGGGTGTCAAGTACCGACAGTCCACCGGGGCCCGGGATGGGCATACGTCCTCCTTGGTTGTCAGGAGGGCGCGCCCGGTACCTCTTCCCAAAGGCGGGCGCGCCCTTCGGTCTTGGCACTCCAAAGGTATGGCACGCGCGTGACAGCAGGTGCCCGTCACCTTCGCTCATCTACCTGTCCTCGACCTCGCGGCCGAGTCGAACTATGTAGAACTAAGTAGAACTAAGGCCAACTTTGGCAAACCAGCGTCACCTCGCTGACCTGCAACGACTTGCGTCCATACCACACGTCGCCGACAAGTTGCACTGTCATCGCCGGTGATATGGATGTATCGCGTGGCTCTATGGGGTGTTTGTTCTGATTTGCGGCGTGATGAAGGTCACTTAATCTGATGGCGGGTCGGCTTCATCTGCCGATCACCACCACCCTCCCCAGCTCCCATCCCGTCCGCCGTCGACCCACACACCGTGGAGCGGGCGTGGTTCAGGGCGTCAAGGTGGAGCGCGCCACTGTACGAACGACCTTGACGCCCTGAACCACGTGCGCTCGGCTCTGCCTGGGTCGATGGTGGACGGGATGGGAGCACCCCGCGCACGCCCCTACGGACCTGCACCCGGGAACGGCGCCCCCTCCATCCCGGTGCCGGCCGATCCCCCGCCGGAGGCATCGTCTTGACCGTGGTCGCGCTATGCGGTGCTCGACTCATGGGGCCGTAGTTCGCTGCGGCCCCAGGGGCCGGCCCCTGCGCCGTAGGCGTGTGGGGGCCGGGCCCAGGGGCCAGCCCGCGCCTCGCGCGGGCCCTTGATGAGGTAGGGAAACCTGTAACAGGTGATCACGTTGGGGCGTCAGGATCGGATGGTCATCGCCCTTCAGGCCTCTGGTGTCCGCTGCCTCGTGGTGTAGAACCCTGGTTATGGGGAGTGAGCGGCAGGATCGGATGAAGGCGCTCGGGACGCGTCTTCGTGGACTACGCACCGAGGCTGGTCTGACTGGTGCCTTGCTGGCGCAGCGGGCCGGGGTCGGCCAACCGACCGTGTCGAAGGTGGAGACCGGTCGGATGGTCCCCAGTACCGACGTCCTGGGCCGACTGTCTCGTGCTCTCGGCCTCGACGAGCCGACCGCCCGGGAAGTACGTGACCTCCTGGTCGCCGTGGAAGCCGCACCGCATGCTGTCGAGACGCCCAGCACTGAGGTTCCCTACGGGACACCCCTTGACGAGGTGGCGCGGTCCGCTGGGCTGATCCGTTCCTTTCAATGCGTGGTCCTGCCAGCCATGCTCCAGAGTGCGGAGTACGCCCGGCACGTCTTCGACAGTGCGCCGGACTCCACTCCTGAAGGCGTCGGCCGCGCGGTCGCTGCTCGTGTGGAGCGGCAGAGTCTCTTGTACGAGCCTGGGCGCGAGTCGGTGTTCGTGCTGACGGAGGGTGTGTTGCGCACCTGGCCGGGCAGTCCTGCGCTGATGCTCGCCCAGCTTGACCGGCTGCTTGCTGTCGAGAGTCTGAGCACGGTCCGGCTCGGCGTCATCCCCTGGAGCCGCGCCGTGCCCGTCATGCCTCGTCACGGGTTCACCCTGTGCGATCAGGCGGCGGTGGTCGTCGAGACGTTCCGCGGTGAGCGCGTACTGGACGGCTCCGCGGAAGTCGCCGCGTACGAGGACACGTTCACTCGCTTCGAAGAGGCGGCGATCTTCGGGTCTGACGTGCGGGAACTGCTGCTCCGGGTCATGGAGGACTTCCGGGATCTGGGCGGCCCGACCACTCGATAGAGGAATAATTCCTCATGATGCCTGGCTTGCTGGCCACGCACAGGAATACTCTGCTCACTGCACCGTCTAGCCCCCTAGACGCGAAGGAGTGTTCCGCATGCCCAAGAAGTGGTCCCGCATCTTCCCTGGTCAAGCCTGGCAAGTGGCCGAAGCTCGTCACTTCGTCGCCGCGTTGCTTGAGGGGGAGGCCTCCGCCCTCGTCGATGACGCCGTACTCGTAGTCGGCGAGCTGGCGGCCAACGCCGTACGGCACACGCGTAGCGGCTGGTACCGGGGATGGTTCCTCGTGATCGTCGGCTTCACCGACGACTTCGTACGCATTCAGGTCGTCGACCAGGGCGGCGACGACGAGCCCATGGTGCGGAGTGTGAACGCTCCGCTGGATCGGGGCGGCCGTGGGCTGATGCTGGTCTCGGCCTGTGCGAAGGGCTGGGGCGTCAAGGATCGGCGCGACGGCGGGCGCTGTGTCTGGGCGGACCTGGCGCGGGTGGGCCTGTGAGGGTGCGCCGCGCGATGGCGATCCATGGCTGCCGCGCGGGCGTCGGAGAGTGAGCCCCAAAGGTGTGCCTCGTCGCAGGGCTGGGTTCTACGTGATCGGTGTCCGATCCGGACGGCATCTCGCGCCTGTTCTGTCTAGGGCCCTAGACTCCTGGTTACTGCTAGGAGGTGAAGTCATGTCGGACGAGTTGCAGCGCATCATGGCCATCGAGGACCCGTACCTGCTCCTGAGGGAAGTCACGACCCGTTTGGCCGACGCGCAGCAGGAGGTGACCGAACTCGCCCGGCTTCGTCGCCGTGTGGTTCAAGATCTCCACGCGCAAGGGCTGTCGTACGCGCAGATCGCGACGAAAGCCGGCCTGAGCCGCGGACGAATCCACCAGATCCGCCACACCGGCCCGGCGCCGGAAGGTGCCTTCTTCGGGCGGGGAGCGGTCACCATCGCGACTCCACTGCGGCGGGATGACGCGCGTGGGCGCACGGTCGTCGCCGTGGACGACGTCAGCTCCGGCAAGGGCCTGGAAGGCCTCGCGCGATCGTACGGCCTCGACGTCACCTCCGAACACGTGCCGGTGAGCGGTGAGATCGACCTCAACCGTGACGGCCTGATCGTCGTCTGCGGTCCGCGCATGTCTCAGCAGATGTGGGACACCTACGCCCAGGATCCCGTACTGCACTGGGAGCAGGCGGAAGACGGGCCGTGGACGCTCATCGACCGGCGAACCGGCACCGTGTACCGGTCCGGGCAGGACAGCGATCCGGCACGGTCGTTCGACGTCGGGTATGTCGGTCGGCTGCTCCGGCCTGACGGCAAGGGCTCGTTGCTCGCGATCGCCGGTATCCACACGCAGGGTTCGCTCGGCGTCGTGCAACTGCTCGCCTCCGACCTGAACGCCCTGTGGGGACAGGTGGGCGAGCATCGCTTCTCCACCCTGGTCGGCGTCGAGTACGACCCCGAGACCAGCGAACCGCGATCCGTCGAACTGCTCACGCCCCTCTACCGGCACGACGAGGAGTCGACGGCGTGAGGGTCGCTCTCGACTCGCAGCCCGCCGAACCGGGCCGTGAGAACGAGGACTTCGCCGCCGCTGCTCCCGGTGCTGCTGTGCTCCTGGACGGCGCGGGAGTGGCCGGCGCGGAAACCGGGTGCTCGCATGGCGTCGCCTGGTTCTCCTCGACACTGGGCGGGCTGCTGCTGAGTGCCCTCACAACGCGTGCCGCCCGGCCCCTGCACGAGTGCCTGGCCGACTCGATCCGAGCTGTCCGGTCCCTGCATGAGAACGATTGCGACCTGGTCCATCGGGCCAGTCCCACCAGTACCGTCGTCGTCGCACGCGCCCGTGCGGGGGTCCTGGAATACCTCGTTCTCGGAGACTCGTCCCTCCTGCTGGGTGATGTGAGCGGGGGCGCGACCGTCGTCACCGATCGGCGCCTGGACGAGGTCGGCAAGCGACTGCGCGGAGCAGTGGACACGTTGCCGACGGGTTCGCCCGAACATGCCGCCGCCCTGGCCGAGTACCGCGACGCCCTGACAGGGCTCCGGAACCGGCCGGGCGGCTTCTGGATCGCCGGGCCTGATCCGCGGGCGGCCGATCATGCCGTCACCGGTACGGTGCCGCTGGCCTCACTGGCCTCCGTGACGCTGCTGACCGACGGCGCGACGCGGCTCGTCGACCGCTTCCAACTCGCTGGCTGGGAAGAGTCGTTGGTAGTGCTCAGCTCTATCGGTCCAGCTGAGTTGATCCGCCGTGTGCGAGAAGCGGAGGCTGGCGACCCTGAGGGGCGACGTTGGCCGCGTGGCAAGGCGCACGACGACGCCACCGTCCTTCACTGCGTGCTTCCGTAGCTCGTACCTGCCGCCCGAGACTCGCCCGTATACCCCCCTAGACAGTTGACGGGGCGTCGGTTTACTGTTGGTGTCAACCCCCCTAGGCAGTTGGGGTGGCCACTCCCTGCGCTGTCTAGGGGGGTATCCAGTTCGAGCGGGGCTCAACAGGGCGCCGCCTACCAGTGAGGTTCAGGAAATGCGTGTCATCCCCGTAGACGCCTCGGCCGCAACGCTGCTCGTCACCAAGCTGCCCGAGGTGAAGGTGAAGGACCGTCAGACCGGCGAAGTGGCCGTGGACCCGGTGACGAACCAGCGGCTCATGGTCCTGGAGCTGGTGTTCATCGCGCAGGGCGGTTCGGACATGATCAAGGTGACGGTTCCGGAGGCGGGTGTCGGTGAGGGCCTGGTGATGGGTGTGCCGGTCGTTCTGTCCGGCTTGGTCGCCCGTCCGTGGGAGAGCGAGTTCGGCGGCCGGATGCGTCACGGCATCGCCTACCGGGCGGACGCCGTCATGGTCACCGCTCCCGCGTCGGTGAAGGGCTGAGCGCCGTGGCCGACACCGTGTGGACCCTTGTGCTGTGCCTGGTGGCGCTCGTCGCGCTGCTGCTGCGTCGGCGTATGCCGGTCGTGTTCTGGTGGCTCGTCGGGTATCCGCTGGTCGCGCTGCGCGTGGTCACCACCTACCGGGCCACGATGGACGCCTGCGGCCTGACGGTCCCGGCCTCGGCCGTCCGCCGGGCCACGGCTCGGCTGATCGGGCGCGAAGCGGCTCCTGTTCCGCCCCGTCGGTCGTTCCCGTTGCCGACCGGGTCCGGACTCGTCATGCGGCTTCGGATGGCGGCCGGGCAGGCACCGGAGGACTTCATTGCCTCGGCCGACCGGTTGCGGCATGCGTGGGCCGCTCACGCCGTCCACATCCGGCCGACCAAGCCCGGTTGGCTCGAACTGCGGCTCATCGGCTGGGATGTGCTCGCGGACGTGCGGCGTCCTCCGCGGCGGCTGAAGGGCGGGGACCTGCTCACGCTACCGCTGGCGCTGCGTGACGACGGGCGGTGGCATGTCCGGGATTTCCGGGCCGTGCCGCATGAACTCATCCTCGGTGCAACGCAGTCCGGCAAGTCGGTGTACCTGCGCAACCTGCTCTGCGGCCTCGCTCGCCAACCGGTCGTGCTTGTCGGGATCGACTGCAAGTGGGGCGTCGAACTCGCGCCGTTCGCGCCCCGCCTGTCGGCGCTCGCCGATTCCCCGGACCCGGCCGACGAACTCCTTGACGCACTGCTGGAGGAGATGGAGGCGCGGTTCCGGCTGATCGGACTCAGCTCCGCCGTCGGACCGGACACCGTCCTCACCTCGGACGTGTGGGGGCTGCCCGAGAAGGTACGGCCCGTTCCGGTCGTGGTCGTCGTCGACGAGGTGGCGGAACTCTTCCTCGCCGCGAGCCGGGACGACGAGAAGCGACGTGACGCCATGGTCACCAAGCTCATCCGCATCGCCCAGCTCGGCCGCGCGGCCGGCATCTACCTGGAGGTGTGCGGGCAGCGCTTCGGCTCCGAACTCGGCAAGGGCGCCACCATGCTCCGCGCCCAGCTCACCGGCCGTATCTGCCACCGCGTGAACGACGAGTCCTCGGCGAACATGGCGCTCGCCGACATCTCCCCTGAAGCCGCGCTCGCCGCAACCGCCATCCCCGCGGAGCGTCCCGGTGTCGCCGTCGTCGGCGACTCCTCCGGCGGCTGGGCCCGCGCCCGCTCGCCGCATCTCACCCTCGACGAGGCCGCTGCCGTCTGCGGCGCAACCTCCGCCCTCGTGCCGGAACTTCCCCGGCTCGACGCCTTCCGGCCCGCCGTCGCCGTCGAGCCTGCCGGACCGGCCTCCGTCGCCGGCGCCGCACCGACCGTGCGCCCGGCGGCCGAGTAACCACCTCTGTTCCCACGGTCGGCGTGACCGCCTCGCGCCACGTCCCTACCCCTCCCATGCCTCGAACCGGAAGGAGGACGAGCCGATGCCTGCCCGCCTCGCCCGCGTGGACGCCGTGATCGTCCAGGCCGTCATCGCCGGCGCTCTGTCCTTCGCCCACCTGCACGACCTTGCGGAGGCGGCAGGACAGGGCGGCTGGAAGGCGTGGGCCTACCCGGTCAGCGTCGACCTGCTGCTGGTCGCCGCTTGGCGCCGGATGCGCGCACATCAGCGTGCCGGACAACCGGCCGGGGGAGCGCGGCTGTGGTTCCTGGTCGCCCTATCCGCGTCCCTCGGCGCCAACGTGGCCACGGCCGGCCTCCTCGACCTGGACCGTGTCCCCGCGTCGCTTCGCGTGGTGGTGGCGGGGTGGCCGGCCGTCGCCTTCTTCGGCGGAACGCTCCTCGCCCACGAGCCCCGAACTCCTGAGAAGCCTTCGGCCTCGATGTCCCCGGCCCCGGACGCCGAACAGCCCTCCGCTCCGCCCACGGTCGACGAACCTCAGCGTGACGCCTTCCCGGCCTCGCCACCTCCCGCTGCTCCCGACGCGGCAACCACCCCGCCCCCGGCTCCTGTCGTCGCTCTGCCGCCCGCCCTCGTCGACCGCGTCCGCGCTCTCGCGGCAGAGCACCACGCCACCACCGGCCATCCCGCCGACCCCGACGTCGTCCGCGTCCGGCTCGGCCTGCCTCCGTCCATGACGCCCGCCGTCGCCGCCCACCTCTGACAGGGAGACGAACGCCATGCGCCCCGCCATCCGCTCGGCCCTGGAGCACGCCGCAGAGCTGACCCGCCGCAACCGGCTCGTCGATGCCCTCGCCCTCGGTGAGGCCGCGATCAACCAGGCCACCGACGCCGAACAGCCCGAGATCCGGCAGTGGCTCGCCGACCACGTTCGCGACTTCACCGGAGAGGACGCCCACTGATGACCGGCCCCAGGTTCCGCAACGTCCGCCGGATCGGCCCGGTACAGGTCGCCTCCTTCCTGGCCCGCGGCCGTCACCGCCACCTCGCCGCCTGCACGGCACCCAACTGCGACTTCTCCGCCGAGTACGACAGCCGCGCCGCTGCCGAACTCGCCGCCCGCACCCACCGCTGCAAGGCCTGACGGGAGATCACCGCCATGAACGTCCCGCTCTGGTTCGTCGTGCTCGTCGTCTCCGTGCTCGGCGTCCAGCTCGCCCGCCCGCCGCGCTGGCTGGTCGCCCTGCTCCTCCTCGGGGGCTACCTCGTCGCGCACAGCGTTCTCGCCCCTGTCGTCGCCGCGCTCCTCGACTGATCGCCCGCAGAAAGGATCACCCGCGTGTTCACCCCGAAGTACCCGCCCCAGGACACCGCTCCGGCTCCCACCCCCACGGCTCCCCCCGTCTACACCCCGGTGCCCTACGCCCCCGCGCACACCCCGGTTCCGGCCGCACCCTCCGCCGACCGGCCCACCGTTCGGCTCACCGCCGGCAGCACGCTCGCCCTGGTGGCCGGCGGCGGCGCCGTGGTCCTGGTCGTGGGCGCGGTCCTGGTCTCCATGCTCCTCGCGGTCGCCGTCACCGCCGCATCCGTGACGGTCTGCGCCGTGGTCATCCGCTCGATCCTCAAGGAGAACCGGGCGTGACCGACTCCGCCGTCGTGGCGGGCCTGGACCCGGCCACCCTCGCCGACCTGCTGAGGCTGGCCGGCTCCCCCGGCTTCGACCGAATGCAGGACCAGATCCGCCGCACCGGCGGCTGCTCCAACCCGATCCACCTCCAGGGCTCCACAGTCACCCGTGACCGGGCCACCGGCCGGGTCCTGCACAGCTACACCACGGACAGCGAACCCGGCCGCCGTCTCCGCATCGCCTGCGGAAACCGCCGCGCCTCCCGCTGCCCCTCATGCGCCTGGACCTACGCCGGGGACACCTACCACCTGATCCGCGCAGGCCTGGTCGGCGACCCCGTCAAAGGCACCCCGGACACCGTCCGGGATCACCCCCGGGTGTTCGCCACCCTGACCGCCCCGTCGTTCGGGCCGGTCCACAACCGTCCGGGGAACCGGCCCTGCCGCTGCGGCACCCGCCACGCCGAGGACGCCCCGGAACTCGGCACTCCCCTTGATCCGGAGACGTACGACTACGCCGCCGCCGTGCTGTGGAACAACCACGCTTCGGAACTCTGGCGGTACTTCACGATCTACCTGCGCCGGGAGATCGCCAAGCGGGCCGGACTCACGCAGAAGGACGCCCGCGAACAGTCCCGCGTCTCCTTCGGCAAGGTCGCCGAGTACCAGAAGCGCGGGGCCGTCCACTTCCATGCCGTCATCCGCTTCGACGGCCCCGAGGGACCGGACTCCCCACCCCCGACCTGGGCCACCCTGGACCTCCTCACCGACGCGATCAAGGCTGCCGCCGCCCGCGTGGCGGTCGACGTGCCCCCGGCCGGTGACCAGCCCGCCCGAACCCTGCGCTGGGGCGCCCAACTCGACGTGCAGCCCATCGGCGCCTTCGGCGACGGCGAGGAGATCACGGAACAGGCCGTCGCCTCCTACGTCGCCAAGTACGCCACCAAAGCCGCCGAGACCACCGGCACCGTCGACCGCCGCGTCGGAAACAAGGAGGCCCTGGACCTCCTCGACATCGCCGACCACCCCCGCCACCTGATCGAAGCCTGCCTCGACCTCCACCCGCTCTACCCGGACCGCAAGCTCCGGGACTGGGCCCACATGATCGGCTTCCGCGGCCACTTCTCCACCCGCTCCCGCCGCTACTCCACCACCCTCGGCGCCCTCCGCCAGGTCCGCGCCGACTACCGCGCTCAGCAGCAGCGCGAAGCCCTCGGCCTGCCCGACCCCGACGCCGCGGAGGCGACCACCCTGACCCTCGCCCACTGGACCTACGCCGGACACGGCCACACCCCCGGCGAATCCTGGCTCGCCGCCAACATCCATCGCGATATCCAACTCAACCGCGAGACCGCCCGCGAAGCGCTCGCCGACGGGGATGGGGGTGACTCGGATGTCTCGCAGGGCTGAGCCCGCAAAGCGTGAGCCTGTGATGTCGAAGGACGAATGGATCGCGAAGCACCTTCGCCATGCGCCGACGAGGGATGAGGAGTGGGTGCATCGCCTACTCGTTCTCCAGGGGAGGGCCTAGCGGTGGCGCTCAGGGTTGCGGTTTACACGCGCATCTCGCGGGATGACGAGGGTGATGGTCTTGGGGTCGCACGCCAACGTGAGGACTGCGAGCGTCTTGCGGACCTTCGGGGATGGGCGGTTGCCAAGGTCTACGAGGACAACGACGTCTCCGCGTACAAGCGGAATGTCCGGCGGCCTGAGTTCGAGCTGATGCTGAGCGACTTGGCGAATGGGCTGATTGATGGTGTCGTGGCCTACGACCTCGATCGGCTCGCGCGTCAGCCCAAGGATCTTGAACGTCTCATTGATCTCTTTGACGAGCGCAAGCGACGGGTGTTCGCCACCGTCACCAACGACGTGAACCTCGGTGCGGCCGACGGCCGCACCATGGCCCGTGTGATGGTGGCGTTCGCGAACAAGTCGTCTCACGACGCGTCCCGTCGTATCCAGCGCAAGCACCTCGAACTGGCACGACAGGGCAAGTCCAGTGGTGGGCCGGCCCCCTATGGCTGGCAGTCAGACGGTCGGACCGTCGACCCTGTTGCCGCAGAGCACATCCGTGCAGCGCAGAGTCAACTGCTGGCCGGTGTTCGCATCGGCACCATCCGGACGGATTGGCAGCGCCGGGGCCTCGCACATCCCCGTGAGGGCACCACGCGGCTCCCTCACCATCTGGTCGAGCGCATGCTGACCAACCCGCGGCTGTGCGGTTACCGCACCTATCGGGGCGAGATCCTTCTCGATGATGACGGACAGCCGGTCATCGGTCAGTGGGAGACGATCAACACCGTTGAGGAATGGGAAGCGGTGTGCGCTGTGGTTGCAGAGCGTAAGCAGAAGTTCCCCGGCCGTTCGCTGGCGCGGAAGTATCTGCTGTCCGGGATCGCTCGCTGCGGACTCTGTCACGCCAAGATTCGAGGGCAGATCAACAGGCGACGGAATGCGAACTCCAAGGGTTCTACCTTCAGCTATCAGTGCTCCGTGGTGAACGGTGGTTGCGGGAAGGTAGGACGAGCTGGTGAATCCGTCGACGAGTTCGTGATCAGCCTCGTTCTGGCTGAGCAGCGAGAGAGGGCCGCAAGCACCACAGTGCAAGGGGATGAGCCGTGGCCGAACGCTTCCGCACTTGCTGATGTTGAGGCGGACATCTCTGCCTTGACACAGGCTGCAAAGGTCAAGGAGATCACCGTCTCGACCCTGCTTCAGCTCCTGCCCGACCTGGAGCGACGGCGTGACGAGTTGAAACTGGAACGGGCACGGCACAGCAAGGATCGGCGGCAGCCGGCCACACTGACCGTCGACAGCAACGAGGACTTCCGGTCTCTCCCGATCGAGCGTCAGCAAGCCCTGATCTTGCACAGCCTGTCGACGGTTCTCATACATCCCGCCGGGAGGGGGAAGCGCCGGTTCGACCCGAGTTTGATCGAGCCCGTGTGGCGCTGACCGCAACGAGTGACCCACCAGCACCCCAGAACGCGAGGCTGAGCATCCGCCGGCCTCGCGTTTCCGTGCGTCTGCCCTGGCTACCGCGTTGACCTGCGTAAAGGTACCTGCGGAACTACCCTCATCCAGTCAACGGCGTCTGGAGTGTCCTGCCGCCCGTGCACAGGTCGGGAGACGCGCCCAGGGCGAACAAGGAAGCGCTCTGACCGGCGGATGACGTCGGGGTGAGGAGCGGAGGGCGGTGAGCCGGGTCGACGGTGCCGCCGCGGCCCGTCCCGCCGACGGCCCCCTCGTGGCGGACAGTGACGGCCCGCCGGCATGTCACGTATCTTCCGTCGGCGGGGCCCGGCGCAGGCCATGACACCGGCCCGGGGAGGCCCCCGGTGCGCCGGTCTCGCGGGGCGAGGGGCGCGGCCGGGGGCCTCTTCCGTGGCGTGCGGGGGACGGGGTCAGAACGTGCCGAGCTTCACGATCGACAGCAGGGCGATCAGCTGGATCGCGCTGGCGCCCAGCGCCTTCGGCCAGGGCAGGTCGTGGGACCGGCTGACCATCAGGGTGAGCAGGGCGCCCGCCGCCACCCAGGTCACCCAGCCGAGGACCTGGACGAAGGTCGCGTCGCCGCCCGCGAACATCGCGAAGACCAGGCGGGGGGCGTCCGTGAGGGACATGATCAGCATGGACAGGCCCACCGTGGGCTGCCAGGCACCGTCGCCGCCCAGTTGGCGTGCCAGGCTGTGGGTGACGACGCCCAGGACGAACGCCGACACCACTATCGCGACGGCCGTGATCAGGACGATCGGGATCGCGTTGGCCAGGGTGGCGTTGATGGCGTCCGAGCGGGCCCCGTCGAAGCCGAAGACGGCGAGCAGGCCGTAGAGGAAGGTCACGATCAGGGCCGGGCCCCACATCGTGTAGTCGCGCATGCGCAGGAATGTCCGGTCGGGGGAGAGGACGATCCCCTTCAGCAGTTCCTTCCAGTGCAGGCGCGGGCCGGTCGGGCCGGGCGGGGCGGCCGCCCCCGCCTGGTAGGTGCCGCCCTGGGTGTAGCCGTCGCCGTAGCCGTCGTCGTCGTAGGGGGCCCGGTCGTCGATCGAGAACGCCTGGGTGTGGCCCGGGTTGTTCGCCGCGTACGGGTCGGGGGTGCCGGCCGGGCCGGGCGCGTACCGGGGGTCGCCCCCGAAGTACTCCGGCTCGTCCTGGCCGCCGCCGTATCCGTTGCCGCTGCCGTTGCCGCCGTAGCCGGGACCGCCGGGATAGCCGCCGGGGGCGGCGCCGCCGTACTGCGGGCGCTGCCGACCCTGCGGGTGCGGGTGCTGCGGCGCCTGCGGGTAGCCGTGCGACGGTCCCTGCGGTGCCTGCTGCCCGTACGGGGGGTGCTGCGGTCGCGCTTGTGCGGCGCGGTCGTTACGACCGCCGCGTCCGATCCTGAATCCTGCCACGCTCTCGAACGTACCTGTTTCCGGAGCGTGATGTGCTGGGCCGTGGCTTCCGGGGACGGCTTTGCTGCGGACCTGTGACATGCCCTGGTGGGGGTGTTTCCCGTGGGGGCGTATCGGTGGCGGGTGAGGGGGAGGGCTCCCGCCGGGTGGGTGGGCGGTGGTGGCGCGCGCCCGACGGGTCCGCCGGTGCGATGCGTCCCGCCGTCCCGGCCGCGCCCCGGGCAGCCCCTCCCCCCGGCCTCCGCGCCGATGCGCCGGCAGGCCACTGACACGGTCCTGATGACCCGTACGACAGGATGGGGCCATGAGCGTAGTCAAGATCAACGTGCTGGCCGTCCCCGCCGAGCAGCGGGAGGTGCTGGAGAAGCGGTTCGCCTCGCGGGCCCACACCGTGGAGAGCTCCGACGGCTTCGAGTGGTTCGAACTGCTGCGCCCCGTCGAGGGCACCGACCAGTACCTGGTGTACACGCGGTGGCGGGACGAGGAGTCCTTCCAGGCGTGGATGGAGGGGCCGATGAAGGCCGCGCACCAGGGCGGCGGGGAGGGCGGGGAGAAGCCGAAGCCCGCCGCCTCGGGTTCGACGCTGTGGTCCTTCGAGGTGGTGCAGCAGGCCGAGCCGAAGAAGGCCTAGATCCAGTACCGGCCGGCATTGGGCCTGGAGCGGTTGACGGCGAACGCCGTCGGCAGGAACGGGTCCTGACCCTGGCGAGGACCTCCGGTGCGGTGGGCGGCTCAGCCGCCCACCGCACCGGAGGTCCTCGTGTCTGCCGTGCTCGGGGGCCCGGACGCCGTCAGGTGGCCGGGGAGAGCCGGCCGACGAGGGTGGTGCGGGAGACCGGGATGTCCTCGATCGAGGCGCTGGGGGTCGACCTCGAACGGGACTTCCGGGCTACCGGAATGGCGGATTCCTTGCCGCGGCGTACCGTGAGTAGCCGGGGCCACACGGGTGCCGGCCGCCCCGCCTCGGGACGGCCCATGGGCTGTGGCACGGCCGAAGAGTCTCCCTCCTGGCTGGTGACAGGACCCTTGTCGAGCGGGGAGAGCGGAGGACGGCATGTGTTCCAAGATCACGTATCGCACGGGCACCGGCACGTTCATCACGGGCCGCGGAATGGACTGGAACGATCCGTCGGCCGAGACGGCGCTGTGGGTCTTCCCGGCCGGGATGCAACGCGACGGCGGCGCCGGGAGCAGCCCGGTCGGCTGGACGTCGAGGTTCGGATCGGTCGTGACGTCGTTCTACGGGGCGGCGTCGTCCGACGGGATGAATGCGTCGGGGTTGGTGTGCAACATCCTGTATCTGGCCGAGTCCGAGTACGGGGAGCCGGGTGCGCACGGCAAGCCGACGATCTCGATCGGGGGGTGGGCGCAGTACTACCTCGACAACTTCGCGACGGTCGCGGAGGCCGTGGAAGCGACGCGCGGGGACCCGTTCAGCATCGTCGCTCCGGTGCTCCCGAACGGCCGCATGGCCTTGGTGCACCTGGCGCTGTCGGACCCCTCGGGCGACTGCGCGGTGATCGAGTACCTCGACGGTCACCCGGTCGTCCACCACGGTCCGGAGTACCGCGTGATGACCAACTCGCCGGTGTACGACCAGCAACTCGCCCTGAACGCCTACTGGGATCTGATCGGCGGGAACCGCATGCTGCCGGGAACGATCAGCGCCGCGGACCGGTTCGTCCGCCTGAGCTACAACCTCAGGAGTTCTCCGGAGTACGAGGACCGCAGGATGGCGGTGGCGTCGGTCTTCTCCCAGATGCGGGCGATAGGCGTGCCGTTGGGCATGGAGGACCCCGATCGTCCCAACATCTCCGCCACGTTGTGGCGCGCGATCGCCGATCACGACGCCAAGCGCTACTACTTCGAGTCGACGGTCGAGCCGTCGGTGGTGTGGGTGGACCTCGACAAGGTGGATCTGGCTTCCGGAGCAGAGGTGATGGCGGTCGACGTTGCCCGCGACGGGCTCGCCGGGGAGGTCTCCGCCGAGTTCCGGCCGCGGGAGCCGTTCACCTTCCTGGCCTGAGGCAGGCCGGTCGCGCCCCCGGCGCGGGCCGCCGTGCCCGCCGGTCGCCCCCCGTCGCCCCCCGGCCCCGCACGACGCCCGTTGCCCCCGCCGGTCCCCGCCCCGCTCGCCCCTCGTACACGACGGCGCCCCCTGCCGGTGGGGGCGCCGTCGTGTACGAGGGGCGGGGTCGTCAGGCTGCCGTCACTGCACCGGCTCGGGCTCCGGCGCCGGCTCGGTCTCCGACTCCCCCGCCGGATCGACCGGCGTCCTGACGGAGTCCAGCAGCAGCTGGGCGACGTCGACGACCTGGATGGACTCCTTCGCCGTGACGCCCGTGGCGGAGCCGCTCTCGGCCGCGGCCTTCTTGCCGTTGACCGAGTCGGTCAGCATCACCAGGCAGAACGGGCATGCGGTGGAGACGATGTCCGGGTTGAGGGACAGGGCCTCGTCGACGCGCTCGTTGTTGATCCGCTTGCCGATCCGCTCCTCCATCCACATCCGGGCGCCGCCGGCGCCGCAGCAGAAGCCGCGCTCCTTGTGGCGGTGCATCTCCTCGTTGCGCAGGCCGGGGACCTTGCCGATGATCTCGCGCGGCGGCGTGTAGATCTTGTTGTGGCGGCCCAGGTAGCACGGATCGTGGTAGGTGATGATGCCCTCGACCGGGGTGACGGGGATCAGCCTGCCCTCGTCGACGAGGTGCTGGAGCAGCTGGGTGTGGTGGATGACCTCGTAGTCACCGCCGAGCTGCGGGTACTCGTTGCCGAGGGTGTTGAGGCAGTGCGGGCAGGTGGCGACGATCTTCTTCGCCGCCTTCGGCTTGCGGGACTCCTCGGTGACCTTGCCCTCGTCGTCCAGCTCCTCGCCGAACGCCGTGTTCAGGGCCATCACGTTCTCCATGCCGAGCTCCTGGAACAGGGGCTCGTTGCCCAGGCGGCGGGCGGAGTCACCGGTGCACTTCTCGTCGCCGCCCATGACCGCGAACTTGACGCCCGCGATGTGCAGCAGCTCGGCGAAGGCCTTGGTGGTCTTCTTGGCGCGGTCCTCCAGGGCGCCGGCGCAGCCGACCCAGTACAGGTACTCGACCTCGGAGAGGTCCTCGATGTCCTTGCCGACGACCGGGACCTCGAAGTCGACCTCCTTGAGCCACTCCAGGCGCTGCTTCTTCGCCAGGCCCCAGGGGTTGCCCTTCTTCTCCAGGTTCTTGAGCATCGTGCCCGCCTCGGACGGGAACGCCGACTCGATCATGACCTGGTAGCGGCGCATGTCGACGATGTGGTCGACGTGCTCGATGTCGACGGGGCACTGCTCGACGCAGGCGCCGCAGGTGGTGCAGGACCACAGGACGTCCGGGTCGATGACGCCGTTCTCCTCGGCGGTGCCGATCAGCGGGCGCTCCGCCTCGGCCAGCGCCGCGGCGGGCACACCGGCCAGCTGCTCCTCGGACGCCTTCTCCTCGCCCTCCATCGTCCTGCCGCCGCCCGCGAGCAGGTACGGCGCCTTGGCGTGGGCGTTGTCCCGCAGCGACATGATCAGCAGCTTCGGGGAGAGCGGCTTGCCGGTGTTCCAGGCGGGGCACTGCGACTGGCAGCGACCGCACTCGGTGCAGGTGGAGAAGTCCAGCAGGCCCTTCCAGGAGAACTGCTCGACCTGGGAGACGCCGAAGACGTCGTCCTCGCCCGGGTCGGTGAAGTCGATCGGCTCGCCGCCGGACGTCATCGGCTGGAGCGCGCCCAGCGCCGTGCCGCCGTCCGCCTCGCGCTTGAACCAGATGTTCGGGAACGCCAGGAACCGGTGCCAGGCCACACCCATGTCGGTCTTCAGGGCGACCGTGATCATCCAGATGAACGACGTGGCGATCTTCAGGCCGGCGAAGAAGTAGGTGAGGTTCTGGAGGGTGGAGAGGTCCGTCCCCTCCAGCCGGTCGACCACCGGGTAGGAGATGAAGAAGGAGGCCTCGTAGCCGTCGACGTGGTGCTGGGCACCCTCCAGGGCGTGCAGCATGAAGATGCAGACGCCGACGATGAGGATGACGGCCTCGACGAAGTAGGCCTGGCCGAAGTTGGAGCCGGCGAAGCGGGACTTGCGGCCGGGCTTGTTCGGCTTGCTGAGCTGGCGGATGACGATCAGGACGAGGATGCCGAGCGTCGTCATCGTGCCGATGAACTCGACGAAGACGTTGTACGGCGTCCAGTCGCCGATCACCGGCAGCAGCCAGTCGGCCTGGAAGAGCTGGCCGACGGCGTTGACGATCGTCAGCAGCAGCGAGAAGAAGCCCACTGCCACGAACCAGTGCGCCACACCGATGAGACCCCAGCGGTTCATCCGGGTGTGACCGAGGAACTCCCTGATCACGGTGACGGTGCGCTGGGCGGGGTTGTCGGTCCGGGAACCGGCGGGCACGGGCTGGCCGAGCCGCATGAAGTTCCAGATCTGGAGGAGGGCGCGGCCGAACAGTGCCGCGCCGACCACGATCAGGACCAGCGACACGATGATCGCGGCGAGTTGCATTGGGGCTCCTGAGGCGGCCTCGAGTCGAGCGACATTACTAAGCGGTAACTTATGCAGTCCGTACGAGACTACCTGCATCCTTCGCCGCACTGTAGCCAGGCGTGCGGTGATCTGTGTCGCTGAGGGTCACCTCATGGCGCCCGGTTCGAGGTGGCGGCGTCCCGTTCGTGTTAATCGCATGAAATTGGTACATTCGCCACTAACTTATATCCGTGCTCTACGGGATCGCCGCCGCCACCGCCGCCCTTGTACTCTCCGCCGCCCTCGCCGCCCTGCTCCGTGTGCCCGCCCTCCGGCTGGGCGTCACCGCGCGCCGGGGTCGCGCGCGGCCCCTGCCGCTGCTCGGCGGCGCCGCCGTCGTCCTCGCCACCTGCCTGGTGTCCGTCGCCGGTCACCTCGGCGGGGTCGCCCGTCTCGGGGAGGGGATCGGTTCCCTGCTGGTCGCCGGGACCGCCCTCGCGGCCCTCGGGCTCGCCGCGGACGTGTGGCGGCTCAGGGTGCGTTTCCTGGCGGCCGGTACGGCGGTGGCGGCGGCCTGTGTGGTGCCGTTCGGGGAGACCGGCCCGGTCGGCGGGCTGCTCGCGGTCGGCTGGGTCGTCTGCGCCACCCTCGCGTTCCGCTCCCTCGACCACGCGGACGCCCTGGCCGGCACCGTCGGTGCGGTCACCGCCTTCGGTGCGGGCGCCTGCGCGGCGGTGGAGGTGAGGGACGGACTCGCCGTCCTGCTGAGCGTGCTGGCGGCGGCCCTCATCGGGTTCCTCATGCACAACTGGCCTCCCGCGCGGACCGGGCTCGGCGCCTGCGGGGCACTGTTCACCGGCTTCGTGCTCGCCTCGGCGGCGGTCCTCACCCGTACCGGGTACGGCCCGGCCCCCACCGCGGGCGTGCTGTTCTCGCTCGCCGCGCTCGGTGTCGCCGACGTCGTCCTCGTCGTCGTCTCCCGCCGGCGGGCCGGACGGCCGCTGCTGCAGAGCGGACCCGACCATCTCGCGCACCGGCTGCGACGGCTGGGCGTCGCCCCGCGGGGCGTGGTCGTCCTGCTGGGCGCCGGGGCGTCGGGCGGAGTGCTCGCCGGGGTGCTGGTGCACTGCGGCTGGGTCGGCGCCGGGGCCGCGTTCTGGGTGGCGGGCGGTGTCCTCGCCGTCGTGGGCGGGCTGCTGCGCGTCAAGCCGTACGGGCCCCGTCGGCAGCCGCGGGTGCCCGCGCCGGCCGCATCTCCGCAGGTCGAAGCCCCATTGCGCGTAAGGAACGGATAAGAGTTGAGTGCAGTTGACTCAGGTCTGTTGACCGAGCGGGGACAGTCGTGCACACTTGAGCCTGTTCCACTCAAGTCAGCTGGAGGAATCAACCATGGCACGTGCGGTCGGCATCGACCTGGGCACGACTAACTCCGTCGTCAGCGTTCTGGAGGGCGGCGAGCCCACCGTCATCACCAACGCCGAGGGTGCCAGGACCACGCCGTCCGTCGTCGCCTTCGCCAAGAACGGCGAGGTGCTGGTCGGCGAGGTCGCCAAGCGCCAGGCGGTCACCAACGTGGACCGGACCATCCGCTCGGTGAAGCGCCACATGGGCACCGACTGGAAGATCCAGCTCGACGGCAAGGACTTCAACCCGCAGCAGATCTCCGCGTTCATCCTGCAGAAGCTGAAGCGGGACGCCGAGGCCTACCTGGGCGAGAAGGTGACCGACGCGGTCATCACCGTCCCGGCGTACTTCAACGACTCCGAGCGTCAGGCCACCAAGGAGGCCGGCGAGATCGCGGGCCTGAACGTCCTGCGCATCGTCAACGAGCCGACCGCCGCCGCGCTGGCGTACGGCCTCGACAAGGACGACCAGACCATCCTCGTCTTCGACCTCGGTGGCGGTACCTTCGACGTCTCGCTGCTGGAGATCGGCGACGGTGTCGTCGAGGTCAAGGCCACCAACGGTGACAACCACCTCGGTGGTGACGACTGGGACCAGCGCATCGTCGACTACCTGGTGAAGCAGTTCCAGGCCGGCCACGGCGTGGACCTGTCCAAGGACAAGATGGCCCTCCAGCGCCTCCGCGAGGCCGCCGAGAAGGCCAAGATCGAGCTGTCCTCGTCCACCGAGACCTCGATCAACCTGCCCTACATCACCGCCTCCGCCGAGGGCCCGCTGCACCTGGACGAGAAGCTCACGCGCGCCCAGTTCCAGCAGCTGACCGCGGACCTGCTGGAGCGCTGCAAGACGCCGTTCCACAACGTCATCAAGGACGCCGGCATCCAGCTGTCCGAGATCGACCACGTGGTCCTCGTCGGCGGCTCGACCCGCATGCCCGCCGTCGCCGAGCTCGTCAAGGAGCTGACCGGCGGCAAGGAGGCCAACAAGGGCGTGAACCCGGACGAGGTCGTCGCCATCGGCGCCTCGCTCCAGGCCGGTGTCCTCAAGGGCGAGGTCAAGGACGTCCTGCTGCTCGACGTCACCCCGCTGTCCCTCGGCATCGAGACCAAGGGCGGCATCATGACCAAGCTCATCGAGCGCAACACCACGATCCCGACCAAGCGGTCCGAGATCTTCACGACGGCCGAGGACAACCAGCCGTCCGTGCAGATCCAGGTCTACCAGGGCGAGCGCGAGATCGCGGCGTACAACAAGAAGCTCGGCATGTTCGAGCTGACCGGCCTGCCGCCGGCCCCCCGCGGCGTCCCGCAGATCGAGGTCTCCTTCGACATCGACGCCAACGGCATCATGCACGTGACCGCCAAGGACCTGGGCACGGGCAAGGAGCAGAAGATGACCGTCACCGGCGGCTCCTCGCTGCCGAAGGACGAGGTCGACCGCATGCGCCAGGAGGCCGAGCAGTACGCGGAGGAGGACCACCGCCGCCGCGAGGCCGCCGAGGCCCGCAACCAGGGCGAGCAGCTGGTCTACCAGACCGAGAAGTTCCTCAAGGACAACGAGGACAAGGTTCCCGGCGAGGTGAAGACCGAGGTCGAGGCCGCCGTCGGAGAGCTGAAGGAGAAGCTCAAGGGCGAGGACTCCGCCGAGATCCGCACCGCCACCGAGAAGGTCGCCGCCGTCTCGCAGAAGCTGGGCCAGGCCATGTACGCCGACGCCCAGGCCGCGCAGGGCGCCGCCGGCGGTGCCGCGGGCGGTGCGCCCGCCGGTGACGCCGACGACGTGGTGGACGCCGAGATCGTCGACGACGAGCGCAAGGACGGTGCCGCGTAATGACGGAGGAGACCCCGGGTTTCGAGGAGAAGCCCGACGTCCCCTCCGGCGCGACCGCTGACGACGCCGAGTCGAAGGCCGCTCCCGAGGAGGGGGCGGCCCCGGCCGGGGACGCGAACGAGAACGCGGGCCTGGTGGCCCAGCTGGACCAGGTGCGCACCGCGCTCAACGAGCGCACCCTGGACCTCCAGCGGCTCCAGGCCGAGTTCCAGAACTACCGCCGCCGCGTCGAACGCGACCGGATCGCGGTCAAGGAGATCGCCGTGGCGAACCTCCTGACCGAGCTCCTGCCCGTGCTCGACGACATCGGCCGCGCGCGGGACCACGGCGAACTGGTCGGCGGATTCAAGTCCGTCGCCGAGTCGCTGGAGACCGTCGCGGCGAAGATGGGGCTCCAGCAGTTCGGCAAGGAGGGCGAGCCCTTCGACCCGACGATCCACGAGGCACTGATGCACTCGTACGCGCCGGACGTCACCGAGACGACCTGCGTGGCGATCCTGCAGCCCGGATACCGCATCGGTGAGCGCACCATCCGCCCCGCGCGGGTGGCCGTCGCCGAACCGCAGCCCGGCACGCAGACCGTCAAGGCCGAGGAGTCCGAGTCCGAGCCGGCCGAGGACAAGGAGAACGGTGGCCCGGACGAGGGCTGACGCGATCACCGTCAACGAGGGGAAGGAGGGACGTCGAGGGTGAGTACCAAGGACTTCATCGAGAAGGACTACTACAAGGTCCTCGGCGTCCCCAAGGACGCCACCGAGGCCGAGATCAAGAAGGCGTACCGGAAGCTCGCCCGCGAGTTCCACCCGGACGCCAACAAGGGCAACGCCAAGGCCGAGGAGCGCTTCAAGGAGATCTCCGAGGCGAACGACGTCCTCGGCGACCCCAAGAAGCGCAAGGAGTACGACGAGGCCCGCGCCCTGTTCGGCAACGGCGGCTTCCGCCCGGGTCCGGGCGGGGGCGGCGGCTCCTTCAACTTCGACCTGGGCGACCTCTTCGGGGGCGGTGGCGGCCCCCAGACCGCGGGCGGCGGCTTCGGCGACGTCTTCGGAGGCCTGTTCAACCGGGGCGGTGCCGGAACCACCCGCACCCAGCCCCGTCGCGGTCAGGACATCGAGTCCGAGGTCACGCTCTCCTTCACGGAGGCCATCGAGGGCGCCACGGTCCCGCTGCGGATGTCCTCGCAGGCACCGTGCAAGGCCTGCTCCGGCACCGGCGACAGGAACGGCACGCCCCGCGTGTGCCCGACCTGCGTCGGCACCGGGCAGGTGGCGCGCGGTACCGGTGGCGGCTTCTCGCTGACCGACCCGTGCCCGGACTGCAAGGGGCGCGGCCTGATCGCGGAGAACCCCTGCGAGGTCTGCAAGGGCAGCGGCCGGGCCAAGTCGTCCCGCACGATGCAGGTGCGCATCCCCGCCGGGGTCTCCGACGGGCAGCGCATCCGGCTGCGCGGCAAGGGCGCGCCGGGCGAGCGGGGCGGCCCCGCGGGTGACCTGTACGTGGTCGTCCACGTCACCACCCACCCCGTCTTCGGCCGCAAGGGCGACAACCTCACGGTGACGGTCCCGGTGACCTTCGCCGAGGCCGCGCTCGGCGGCGAGGTGAAGGTGCCGACCCTCGGCGGACCCGCCGTGACGCTGAAGCTGCCGCCCGGCACCCCCAACGGCCGCACCATGCGCGCCCGGGGCAAGGGCGCGGTCCGCAAGGACGGCACGCGCGGTGACCTGCTGGTCACCGTCGAGGTGAGTGTTCCGGGGGACCTGTCGGGGAAGGCTCGTGACGCACTGGAGGCGTATCGCGAGGCGACCGCGGGCGAGGACCCGCGTGCGGAGCTGTTCGAGGCCGCGAAGGGAGACTGAGAGAGATGGAAGGCCGTCGTCCCCGCCAGCGCGGGGGGTTTCCGCCGTACCAGCTGACCGAGGACACCCCGGTCTACGTCATCTCGGTGGCGGCCCAGCTCTCCGGTCTCCACCCGCAGACGTTGCGCCAGTACGACCGGCTGGGTCTGGTGTCCCCGGACCGCACCGCCGGCCGGGGGCGCCGCTACTCGGCCCGCGACATCGAACTCCTCCGCCAGGTACAGCAGTTGTCGCAGGACGAGGGCATCAACCTCGCCGGCATCAAGCGGATCATCGAACTGGAGAACCAGGTCGCCGCCCTGCAGTCCCGTGTCGCCGAACTCCAGTCGGCCCTGGACGGCGCGGCGGCGGCGATGCAGCAGCGGGAGGCCGCGGTCCACGCCTCCTACCGCCGTGACCTGGTTCCCTATCAGGAGGTCCAGCAGACCAGCGCCCTGGTGGTGTGGCGCCCCAAGCGGCAGCAGCCACCCACCGACTGACGCCACGTCAGCCGCGTGATGCCGCGCGCACCTTCCGGAAGGGCCCGCGGGTTCGACGAACCCGCGGGCCTCTCCTGTTGCCGGTGCCCGCACGGCTCCGGTGGACGGGTCCGGCGCGTTGCCGTCCTCGTCGGCGGGGACGACCGCGTGGCGGAGGCTCTCGCCGTCGGGGAGGTTCCGGGTCCGCCCGTGGTGGCGAGCGCCACGACCGTCGCGATTCTGGCCGGGTTCATACGGTCCTCCGGTCGGGTCGCAGCGGGGGCGGGCCCCGCATGCGGTCACCACACGCAAGCGAGGGGACTGGTGGTAAAGAGCAGGCCAAACCTGGTTTCACACGTCTCTGCGGGGTCTTCACGCGTGAAGCGGAGCGTGATGTTGTTATCTCGTTAAGTGCTTGGTCTTGACGCCGGACGGCGTCGCCGCGTTGTCTTTTCAGTCACGTGGGCGCGCCGCGCGCCCCGCCGTCACGTACCTGAAGTGAGTCCCCGAATGCGCCGTATCGCCCTGTCCGTGGTCGCATCCACCATGACCCTCTCGCTCGCCGGCTGCGGCGTGCTGAACGCGACGAGCGACGGGGCGGATGCGAGCCCGACCAAGGGCGACGACGTCACGGTCGGCCTGTTGCTGCCAGAGAACGTCAACACCCGGTACGACAAGTTCGACTACCCCATCATCAAGGCCAAGGTCGCCTCGCTCACCAGCAACAAGGGCAAGGTGGAGTACGCCAACGCCGAGCAGGACGCGGACAAGCAGGCCAGCCAGATACAGAAGATGATCGACGACCAGGTCGACGTCATCCTGCTGGACGCGGTCGACTCGCACGCCGTCGCCGGCATGGTGAAGAAGGCCAAGGAGGCGGGCATTCCGGTCATCGCCTACGACCGGCTCGCCGAGGGTCCGATCGACGCGTACGTCTCCTTCGACAACGAGCTGGTCGGCGAGGTCCAGGCGCGCTCCCTGCTGGACGCCCTGGGTTCGGACGCCGACACGTCGTACAAGATCGTCATGATGAACGGGTCGCCCACCGACCCCAACGCCAAGCAGTTCAAGCAGGGCGCCGAGTCCGAGCTCTCCGGCAAGGTCAGCATCGCCCGGTCCTACGACACCAAGGACTGGGACCCGAAGAACGCCCAGGCCAACATGGTCGAGGCGATCAGCGAGATCGGTGCCTCGCACATCCGCGGCATCTACTCCGCCAACGACGCCATGGCCGGCGGCATCATCAAGGCCCTGCACGCCGCGGGCGTCACCGACCTGCCGCCGATCACCGGACAGGACGCGGAACTGGACGCGGTGCAGCGCATCATCGCCGGCGAGCAGTACATGAGCGTCTACAAGTCCTACCCCGCCGAGGCCGAGGCCGCCGCCGAGATGGCGGTCGCCAAGGTGCAGGGCCACGACATCCAGTTCGCCGCCCTCGCCGACGACCACGTCGACAGCCCCACGAACAAGAAGATCCCGGCCCAGCTGGTGACCGTCGTGGCGCTGACCAAGAGCAACATCAAGGAAACCGTGGTCGCCGACGGAATCTACAAGATCTCCGAGATCTGCACGGCCCAGTACGCGGCCGACTGCGCGGCGCTGAAGCTGAAGTAGACCGCGCCGGGCCCGCGCCGGGCGGCGCGCTCCGTGCCCCGGGCGGGGCGGCGCCCCCGGCGACGCCGGTCAGCCGATGACCGGGACACCGGGCACGAGGACGCCCTGCGGGTCGTACGCCACCGTCTCGCTGCTGAGGTAGCCGGCCGGATCGCGGTCCCCGGACACGCGCACGCCCGTGATGCGCGCATCCCCGGGGACGTCGTACCAGACCTCGACCTCGATCAGGTCGTGGCCGCCGACCTCCACCGTCTCGTGCTGGCGGCGTACGGCCATCGCGAACGGGTCGGGGCCGGTGCGGGTGCCGTCGGCGTCCTGGAGGCGCTGCCGGGCGGCGACGTAGGTGTGGAAGCCGGGGTCGGCGTTGCGCACCCGGAGCCGGACGGAGCAGAACTGCCCGTCCGGCTGGGCCTCGCTGTGGGTCCCGGTCACCGCGGGCAGCCCGCAGCGCAGCGACAGCACGGTGAAGACGAAGTGGCCGTCCCCGACGGGGCGGGAGGCGGCCGGAGAGGCCCGCGCGGGCACCGGAGCGGCCGGAGAGGCCGCCGGTTCCCCGCTGCCCCCGTCACAGGCCGCCAGAGAGGGCAGCAGGACGGCCAGGGCCGCTCCTGCCGCCGCGCACAGTGCCTTCGGACGCATACCCGGCATTGTCGGGTGCCGGCGTCCGGATGGGGAGGGTCGTGACCCGGCCGGGTGGGGGGCGCCCGGGCCGGCGTCCGGTACCCGGAGGCGGGACGGGCACCGGCGGCCGGGGGAAGCGGTCGGCGCGATGCGCCCCCGCGCCGGCGGCAACCACCGTCAGCTTGTTGCAACGGCCGGGGGCGGAGGCCGGGAGATAGTCGGTCGAACCGGTGGTTTCCGACGGTCCCGCCGCGGGGAGCCGTGTTGCGGACCACGCCCTGTCCGCGCATAGTTGCGCTGCGGAAGCAGCGGACAGCGGGGGTGGGATGGGCGATGACCGGGCACGGGACGGATGAGCATCCACACGGTGCTGACCGACTGTGCGAAGCCGGGGATCGCGTGTATTCCCGGGCCGTACGGCGGGGCCGGGTGTCGCGCCGGGACGCGGAGACGGTGCCGTGCCTGCTGGAGCTGGCCCTGCTGCATCCCGACCCCGACGACATGGACTTCCTGGTGCCCACCGCGCCTCAGGAGGTCATGACCCGGCTCCTGCGCGGTGTCTACGACGAGGTCACCGCGAGCCAGCGGCGGGTGGGGACGGCGGTGTCCGCGTTCGAGTGGTACGCGGGCCTGGGCCGGCAACTGGCGATGGCCCCCGCGGAGGGGGCGGCGATCCGCGTCCTGGACGGCCTGTCCCGCATCCAGGCGGCGATGGACGAGGCGACGGCGGCCTGCACGACGGAGGTCCTCACCGTGCAGCCGGGCGGCATCCGCCGCGAGCACGAGCTGACCGAGGGACTGCACCGGGCGCTGGCCCTGCGCGGCCGGGGCGTGCGGATGCGCGACCTGTACAACCACGTGGCCCGGCACGGCCAGGGCCTGCTCACCTACCTGGAACTGATGGGCGACGCCGTGGAGGCGCGCACGCTGGACGAGGTCACCGACCGGCTCATCCTCTTCGACCGCACGGTCGCCTTCATCCCGGCCAACAGCGACCGGACGATGGCGCTGGAGCTGCGGCACCCCGCGCTGATCTCGTACCTGGTGACCGTCTTCGAGCGCCTGTGGCGCCTGGCGATCCCCCTCGCCGCACCGATCCCGGACACCGGCATCGAGGGCATCTCGCACCGCGAGAAGTCCATCGCGGCCCTGCTCGCGGAGGGCCACCAGGACGCGGTCATCGCCGAGCGCCTGGGCATCAGCGTCCGCACCTGCCGGGCCCACATCGCGCGCCTGTCGGAGACCCTGGGCGCGGCCAGCCGCACCCAGCTGGGCGTCCGCATCGCCCAGGCCGGCCTGGACGTCCACACGTCCACCCGTCTCACGATCCCTGATCAAGGATCCCCGACCGTGCGATGAGGTAGCCGAGTTGGGCGCGGCTGTCGCTGCCGAGCGTGGCGGCGAGCTTGGCGATGTGGACGCGGGCGGTGCGGACGTTCATGCCCAGGCGCTCGGCGATGACGGCGTCGGTGTGCCCCTCGACGAGCAGGGCCGCGATGGCGTGCTGGCGGGGGGTGACGCCGTTGAGGGTGGGCTGGTGGACGGCCTGCGGGTGCATGGGGGTGGCCAGGCGCCACAGCCGGTCGAAGGCGGTGACGAGGTAGGAGACCAGGGCGGGGTGGCGGACCTCCAGGGCGAGCAGGCCGTCATCGCCGGCGGGGATGAAGGCGACCGTGCGGTCGACGAGGATGAGCCGGTCGGTGACCTCGTCCAGGGTGCGGGCCTCGACGTCACCGCGCAGCTGCTCGTAGCGGGCGTGCACGAGGGGCATGTGACGCTGCGTGTGCTGGTACAGGGTGCGGATCCGGCCGCCCCGGTCGAGCAGGGCCTGGTCGCGGGACATGGCCACCACCTGGGCCCTGGCACCCCGCGCGGTGTTGTAGTGGGTGTGGGGCTGGACGCAGAGGACCTCCTGGCGGGCCTCGTCCATCGCCTCGGTGATGGCGTCGTTGATGCGGGTCGTGCCGCTGAGAACCCGGAGCGCGGCGGTGTCCGCCATCGCCCCGCTGCGGCTGTCGAGCCGCATGAGCCGCTCGAACTCCTCGGCCAGCCGCGCCTCCCGCCTCCGTTCCTGGGCGATCCGGGCCTCCGACGTGCGCAGGAGCCGGTGGAGGGCGACGGCCGGCGGTACCGGCTCCAGCCAGTGCAGGTCCTCGACGGACGGGTGCAGCAGGCCGAAGTCGAGCAGGCAGGGGGCCTCTTCGGCGTCCGGCCCGGGGATCCGGCCCTCGTGCAGGGCGCGTTCGTACAGCCGGGTACCGGCGGCGCACAGGTCCTCCACACCGTGCTCCTGATGCGCTGCCGGGCTCATGCGCCGGACCCTCCCTCCTGACCGGGGACCCCCGGCCGCTCCCGCGCGTGGCGCGGCTCGACGCCGTGGCCGTGCGTCCTCGCCGTCACGGGCCGCTCTCTCCCTGAGCCACCCGCTGGTCCTGGTCCAGGATTCCGGACTGGGCGATGAGGAAGCCGAGTTGGGCCCGGCTGCCGCTGCCGAGGGCCTGCGCCAGTTTGGCGATGTGGGCGCGGCAGGTGCGCACGTTCATGCCGAGGCGGCGGGCGATGGCCTCGTCCACGTGCCCCTCCACCAGGAGCTTGGCGATGGAGTGCTGGATGTCCGTGATGCCGTCGGGGGCCGTTTCGTAGGGGGCGCCCGCGTTCAGCGGGACGGCGCGGCTCCACATGAACTCGAACACCTTGATCAGGTAGCGGACCAGGCCCGGGTGGCGCAGTTCCAGGGCGACTTGCCGGTCGTCGCGGGTGGGGATGAACGCGACGGTCTCGTCGCAGATGATGAGGCGCTCGACCAGTTCGTCGATGGTGCGCACCTCGACCTTGCCGTCGGCTATCTGCTCCACGTAGGCCAGCGTCTCGGGGCTGTGCCGCGCGGTGTGCTGGTAGAGCGTGCGCAGCCGCACCCCTCGCTCGATCAGCGGCCGGTCGCGCTCCAGACCCTTCATCAGGTTGGCCTCCAGGCGCCGGCCGCCGGGCTGTACCGTGAGCACTTCCGTCTGCGACTCCGACACGGCGTTGTTGAGCGCCGCGTTGATCCTGTCCTTGCCCTCCAGCACGCTGATGGCATGGGTCGCCGCCGCGCCCTGGGCACTCGCGGCCATGAACGGCTCGAAAACGTCGGCCAGTTCGATGGAGAGCCGCCTGCGCTCCGTGATCTCCCGCTCGATCGGATGCAGGCGCTGGGCCAGCGCGACGGACGGGGGGACGGGGCGCAACCAGTTACCGTCGTCGGGGTCCGGGTGCAGCAGCGCGTACTCCATGAGACACGGGGCCGACTCCACGTCGGCGCGCGCGATTCGTCCGGTGCGCAGGGCATGGGCGTAGAGGCGACTGCCTTCGTCGCACAGATCGGTTATCGGGTGGGGATGCACAGCTTGCGTACCTTTTGTCCCCAATTCTCCACCCCCCAGGGTCCTGAACATGCAGGAACATGATGCATCGATTGTGTGGCCATGACGTGCCTGAATGAGCCATCGTCTTACCGGACGGGGGAAGAGGAGACCATCGAGTGAGGACGAAGCCGACCATGCGTAAGAGAATGCTTCGCTCGGTACTTGCCGCTGCTCTCTCCGCCGTCGCGGTTCTCGGCACTGTGAGCGGCCTCGCCAGCAAGTCGAGTGACGTGCGAGCGAACACGAGTTCTGTTGCGGTGAGTGTCGGCGGCGATCACACCGACGACACGTCGTGGGACTGATCGTGATGACCACACCACCCGACGACCGATCCTTCCGACGGGAAATGGCCACCGCCTATCGCTCCGGCTGGCACTTCATCGACCTGGTCACCGCCATCCCCCACAGCGGTGACTCGCTGATGGTGACCGTGTTCGGCGAGCCGGTCGTCGTCACCCGTGACGACGACGGGGACGTGCGGGCGTACCGATGTCTGCGGCGGCCTCGGGGGGCGCCGCAGCCAGTGCGATGTGCCATCCGGTACGGAATGATCTTCGTTAACCTCGACCAGCGCGAGCACCAGCTGGCCGAGCCGGCGGCCCCCACCGCCCCGCGCACCATCTCAGCCACCCCCCGCAGTGCCTGACGCGATTCCCCCGTCGTAAAAGATCGCTCAGGCGCTTCCCCCCGCAGCGGCGTCACCGTGACCTGAACACGGTGACGCCGCTGTAGTTCCTGGGGACGTTTCCGGAAGCGGGCCGTTCGGCGTCTGCCGTGTCTGCCGTGTCGTGCGTCCTCGGCCGTGGTGGGGGACATGCCGTCAGCCACGCCCCATCGCGCGGTCCAGCTCGATCTCGATCACCACGCGCGCGGGGTTCGGCGACGGCGCCCTCTCGTACCGCTCGGCATAGCGCCGCTCCGCCTCCGCGACCCGCTCGCGCTCGGTGTGGACGAAGGCGCGGCCCTCCAGCGTGGCCCAGCGGCGCCCGGACACCTGGCAGACGGCGACCCGTGCACCGTCCGGTCCGGCGGCCAGGACATGGGCGACCTTCGCGCTTCCCTTGTCGGTGATCACCCGGGCCAGCCGTGCCCCGGGGTCGTAGGTGACGCCCACGGGGACGACGTGCGGCGTGCCGTCCGGACGCAGGGTCGTCAGCGTGCACAGATGCCTCTCGCGCCAGAAGGCGAGGTACGGCGCGTCGGGCGCGCCCGGATCCTGGGGATATGCGGCCATGGGGTGGAACCTAGTCCATGGGGCGTGGGCGCACGGGAGGGGTATCCGGCCATGTCGGGACAGGCCTGCGGATCCGGGCGGAAGGGAGTCGGCCGGGGCGGGGAGCGCCGCTGCGGGCGGCCGGTCGGGGCCGCCGCGGCAGGGCGATTTCCGGCCGGACCCGTTGCGCCCGGGGGTCGGTTTCCGGTCAGGTCGCGGCCTTCCGGCGGTGCGGCCGGGTGGACCGGGCGCACCCCGGCTCCCAGGGGGTCCCGGGATCTTCCGGGATCTTCCGGGGCCTTTCCGGGTGCCCTCCGGGTTCCGGGGCGGCCGCCCTCGCCCTCGGGGGCGGTTCCTCCGTATCGGAGGGGTGGGTGGCGCCGTCGGAGGGTTGGCTGGGGCGGGCCGGACGGTCCGGGGTGGTCCGGGTGGATGGGGCCTCTCGGCCCCGGGTCCGGTCCGGTCGGGCCATGGGCTCCCGTCCACACCTTGAGTGGAATAGACTCAACTTTGTTACCTTGACCGAGTCAGTGCTGGAGTGACGAGGCCGACAGCTCACGCTAGGAGGAGAAGACGAACGTGGACGCCGAGCTGACCAACCGGAGCCGGGACGCGATCAACGCCGCCAGCCAGCGCGCCGTGACCGAAGGGAATCCCGACCTCACCCCCGCCCACCTGCTCCTTGCTCTGCTCCAGGGGCAGGACAACGAGAACATCGTCGATCTGCTCGCCGCCGTCGACGCCGACCAGGCCGCCGTGCGGGCGGAGGCCGACAAGGTGCTCGCCTCGCTGCCCAGCGTGACCGGGTCCACCGTCGCGCCCCCGCAGCCGAACCGGGAACTCCTCGCGGTCATCGCCGACGCCCAGGCCAAGGCCCGCGAACTCGGCGACGAGTACCTCTCCACCGAGCACCTGCTGATCGGCATCGCCGGCAAGGGCGGCAGCGCCGGTGACGTGCTCACCCGCCAGGGCGCCACCGCCGGGAAGCTGCTCGAAGCCTTCCAGAAGGCCCGGGGCGGCCGGCGGGTCACCACCGCCGACCCCGAGGGGCAGTACAAGGCCCTGGAGAAGTTCGGCACCGACTTCACCGCCGCCGCCCGCGAGGGCAGGCTCGACCCCGTCATCGGGCGGGACCAGGAGATCCGCCGGGTCGTGCAGGTGCTGTCCCGGCGCACCAAGAACAACCCCGTGCTGATCGGCGAGCCCGGGGTCGGCAAGACCGCCGTCGTCGAAGGACTGGCCCAGCGGATCGTCAAGGGGGACGTGCCCGAGTCCCTCAGGGACAAGCGGCTCGTCGCGCTCGACCTCGGTGCCATGGTCGCCGGCGCCAAGTACCGCGGCGAGTTCGAGGAGCGCCTGAAGACCGTCCTCGCCGAGATCAAGGAAAGCGACGGGCAGATCATCACCTTCATCGACGAACTGCACACCGTCGTGGGCGCCGGTGCGGGTGGCGACTCGGCCATGGATGCCGGCAACATGCTCAAGCCGATGCTCGCCCGCGGCGAGCTGCGCATGGTCGGTGCCACCACCCTGGACGAGTACCGCGAGCGGATCGAGAAGGACCCCGCCCTGGAGCGGCGCTTCCAGCAGGTGCTGGTCGCCGAGCCGTCCGTCGAGGACACCATCGCGATCCTGCGCGGGCTCAAGGGACGCTACGAGGCCCACCACAAGGTGCAGATCGCGGACGCGGCGCTGGTGGCCGCGGCCACCCTCTCCGACCGGTACATCACCTCCCGCTTCCTCCCCGACAAGGCCATCGACCTGGTCGACGAGTCGGCCTCCCGGCTGCGCATGGAGATCGACTCCTCGCCCGTCGAGATCGACGAACTCCAACGCGCCGTCGACCGGCTGAAGATGGAGGAGCTCGCCCTCGACAAGGAGACCGACCCGGCCTCTCGCGAGCGCCTGGACAAGCTGCGCCGCGACCTCGCCGACAAGGAGGAGGAGCTGCGCGGCCTCAACGCCCGCTGGGAGAAGGAGAAGCAGTCCCTCAACCGCGTCGGCGAGCTGAAGGAGCGCCTCGACGACGTGCGCGGCCAGGCCGAGCGCGCCCAGCGCGACGGCGACTTCGACACCGCCTCCAAGCTGCTGTACGGCGAGATCCCGGCCCTGGAGCGGGACCTGGAAGCCGCCTCCGAGGCCGAGGAGGAGGCCGCCAAGGACACGATGGTCAAGGAGGAGGTCGGCTCGGACGACATCGCCGACGTCGTCGCCTCCTGGACCGGCATCCCGGCCGGACGCCTGATGGAGGGCGAGACGCAGAAGCTGCTGCGTATGGAGGAGGAGCTGGGCAAGCGGCTCATCGGCCAGGCGGAGGCCGTGCGGGCGGTGAGCGACGCGGTGCGCCGCTCCCGTGCCGGCATCGCCGACCCGGACCGGCCCACCGGCTCCTTCCTCTTCCTCGGCCCCACCGGCGTGGGCAAGACGGAGCTGGCGAAGGCGCTCGCCGACTTCCTCTTCGACGACGAGCGGGCCATGGTCCGCATCGACATGAGCGAGTACGGCGAGAAGCACAGCGTCGCCCGGCTCGTCGGCGCACCCCCCGGGTACGTCGGCTACGAGGAGGGCGGCCAGCTCACCGAGGCGGTGCGCCGCCGGCCGTACTCCGTCGTGCTGCTCGACGAGGTCGAGAAGGCCCACCCCGAGGTCTTCGACATCCTCCTCCAGGTGCTGGACGACGGCCGCCTGACGGACGGTCAGGGACGCACGGTCGACTTCCGCAACACGATCCTCGTCCTGACGTCCAACCTGGGCAGCCAGTTCCTGGTCGACCCGCTGACCACCGAGACGGAGAAGAAGGAGCAGGTGCTGGAGATCGTGCGGGCCTCCTTCAAGCCGGAGTTCCTCAACCGGCTGGACGACCTCGTGGTCTTCTCCGCCCTCAGCAAGGAGGAACTGGAGCGGATCGCACAGCTCCAGATCGACCGGCTGGCCAGGCGGCTCGCCGAGCGGCGGCTCACACTGGAGGTCACCCCCGGGGCGCTGGCCTGGCTCGCCGACGAGGGCAACGACCCGGCCTACGGAGCACGCCCGCTGCGCCGGCTGGTGCAGACGGCCATCGGGGACCGCCTGGCCAGGGAGATCCTCTCCGGCGAGGTCAAGGACGGCGACACGGTACGTGTGGACACGCACGGCGACGGGCTGGCCGTCGGACCGGCCACCGGCAAGACGCTGTAGCCGCCGCACGGCCCGGGCCGGCGGTCGAACGGTCAGGTGAACGCGTCGAAGGCGACGGGGACGGTGTCGGGAGACTCGTCCGCGCCCTTCGGACCGACATGCCCCGCCGCCCGGTGTCCGTGCTCCCCGTCGTAGGGCACCGGGGCGTTCACGTCCACGCGGCGCGGCCCGGTGCAGGGAGGGCGGACGACCACCGCACCCGTGCGGTGGTCGCGTCCTCCTGCGTCACGTTCCCGGTCACGGCGTGGGCCTCGGCGCCTGCCGGAGCCCACCCTGCTTCTCGGCGCCGAGTTCGAGACAGAGATCCGCTCCGTGATCGCACCCCGCCGTCCCGGGCTCCCCCCCTGCGGGGACGGGCCCGTCAGCCAGCCTCGGACCGCCGCGCGCGGCATGCGGAAGGTGCCCGCGCGGTACGGGTGCAGCCGGGACTCCACCCGGCGGCCGGTGGCGTACACGCCCGCCGGCGGCCGCGCCCCGCCGAAGGCGAGCGCGTCGGCGCACGGCGCCTTCTCCGAGGTGCCGCCGAGCGGGTCGTCCGAGATCAGGAAGGGCACCGCCGGCGCGGCCAGGTCGGCCAGGAGCGACGGCGGCAGGGCGAGGATCACCGCCACCACCGACCACCTGGTCCGCCCGGGCACCGCGGTCCGCGCCGGCACGGCCTTCGTTGCCGCCCCCGTCGTGCGCCCGCCCCTCCCCCGTCCCGGTTGGCCTCCGACCGGCCAGATCATGTCAGCCGACGGCTGACAGGGCACGCCGGGGCTTGCTTCCCCCCTCCCCCGGTGAGGGAGGATGGCGGAATCCGTACGAAGGGAAATACACGGTGAGCATCGACCCGTCCTCGATTCCGAACTTCGGGGGCCAGCCCGAGCCGCAGCCCCAAGGACCGGCGGGCCCCGTCGTCCCGGATCAGGATCTCGTGAAGCAGCTCCTGGACCAGATGGAGCTCAAGTACGTCATCGACGAGGAAGGCGACCTCGCCGCTCCGTGGGAGCAGTTCCGTACGTACTTCATGTTCCGCGGTGAGGGTGACCAGCAGGTCTTCTCCGTGCGGACGTTCTACGACCGGCCCCACGAGATCGACGAGAAGCCTCAGCTGCTGGAGTCCATCGACGACTGGAACCGCCGCACCCTGTGGCCCAAGGTCTACACGCACACCCACGACGACGGCACGGTCCGCCTCATCGGCGAGGCACAGATGCTGATCGGCACGGGTGTCAACCTGGAGTTCTTCGTCTCCTCCACGGTGAGCTGGGTGCGGGCCGCGATCGAGTTCGACCGCTGGCTCGTGGAGCAGCTCGGCCTGGAGCAGGAGGTCAACGAGGCAGAGAAGCCCGAAGAGGGCGACGAGTAGTCCGCCGCCCGGCTCCCGCGGCGACGCGTCCGCGATCACGACCGGACCCGCGCCGGCAGCCGAACCGAGCCCGGCCAGGGCACCGACCATCACGGTCGCGTGCCAGGGCCGGGCTCTGGCGTTTCCGGACTCATTCGCATGCGGGCTCACAGGTCTGCACCTTGAGCGCGCCTTTGTGTACACATGAGACACTCGGTACTCTTGAGCGCATGACGCAGCCCATGCCCATGGAGTCCATCCGCGATGTCCGGGCACACCTGGCCGAGGTCGTTGAGCGGGCCGACCGGGACGATGTACCCACCGTCATCACCCGGCGCGGCAAGCAGGTCGCTGCCGTGGTGTCCATTGAGGTGCTGCGCAAATACCAGGAGTGGGAAGAGCGCGAGATCAACCGGATCATCGACGAGCGCATGGCCGACCCGGCGCCCGGCATCCCGATCGAGGACATCATGAGGGAGACGCTGGCGCGCAGTGAGTGAGTACCGCACCGTCGTCCGAGCCGAGGCTCAGGCCGAACTCCGCAAGGTCCCGCGTGGCACGGCCCTCCGCATTCTGGCCAGGCTGACTGAGCTGGAGAGCGACCCGACGGGGTTCAGCACCACGGCCCTCGGCTCCCAGCCCGACCGGCGCCGCCTGCGAGTAGGCGACTACCGCGTGATCTACACCATCGACAACGGCGAGCCGGTGGTGTGGGTCGTCCACGTCGGGCATCGCTCCACCGTCCACGACACCTGAGCACTCCTGGCATCGGGGCAGAATGTCCGGCAGCACCGATCCGGAAGGTGGAACAGATCCATCGGCGTCCCGGACGGACACCGGCCCCATTTTCCTGCCACGACGACGGCCAGCGCACCGGCCTGGACTACCGGCACGTGGCTCCTCCGGTGCGGGGGTGAGGTCTACCCAGGAGCCCAGTCCGTACAGCTGTTACGCGCCCGGCGACTTGAACCGGGATGCGGCCTCCTCCAGCACGCTTGGCCGCTTGCAGAGGTGCAAGGTAAACGCACCAACCATGCACGAACTCGTTAGGGTCGAATTTCTGTGCGAATCGCGTTGCGCAGGCAAGTTGCAGGGGGTTACACGTGTCCAGGGTTGAAAGGGTTCCATCCGTAGAATTTCGAATCGAACTGCCCAGGTGGGCCGGGCTGAACCGCTGGGTCTGGAAGTCCGCCGGGTCGGACTCCCCGCCCATGCCCGATTACATCCGCAACGTCCACGAGTTGGACCGCGCGCTCTACATCTACGCGTCTGCCGTGGCTCATCTGGTCACCCAGTACGTACACCACTTCCGGGTGGTCGCCTACTGCTGCTTCTATCACACCCTTCCGCTTGCAGAAAGCAAATCGAACAAAAGGCGCGCCTTGCTCGCGATGGTCGTAGAAGACCGCGTTCGGGACGGCGACGACCCCGCAACGTTCCGGCAGGGCGCGGCAGAAGGCGAAGCCGTCGCTCTCACCCAGCGCCCTGATGTCGGCGGTGATGAAGTAGGTGCCCGCCGGGCGGAAGACCGTGAAGCCCGCCTGCTCCAGGCCCGTCCCGAGCAGATCGCGTTCGGTGACGGAGCGGTTGGTTTGAGCGGAGGCCTCGGCGGTTCCGGGTGGGCTGTCGGCGCGTGGGAAGTCCTGCCCGAGGTTGATCCAGCCAGTGGCGGAGGCCGTCTGTGGATGCTGATCGAGAACATGCCGTCCGCGAGCTCGGCACGCAGGCACAGGATCGCTTCGGCTCCGTGAAGGCCCCAGCGGGCGCCTGTGATGTCGAGGCGGTCGGCGACCAGGTGGCGGCAGACGCCCTCTACCGCTCCGGTGGCGCTCGGCCATTCCTTGTCGAGAGCTGTGTCGGAACGTCAAGCTTGGACGCTGCTTTCCATGCCCTGGTCCGCCAGGGTCTTCTTCACGGTGTCCGGCTCGGTGCCGACGACCACCTTGTCCAGCAGCGCGGCGCCGACGCCGTTGTCGTGGACGGAGGCGGCCAGCACCACCACCGCGATCACCAGGCCCAGCACGTCAACGGCCAGTCCCCGGTTGCGCCCGGAAGGAACGCTTCCTAAACGGATTTCTGGAGCGGATCGGCATCCTGCCGGGCGGCCCAGGCGGCGATCTGGGCGCGGGAGTGCAGGCCGAGGGCGGTGCGGATGTTGCGGACGTGAGTCTCCACCGTCCGCACGGACACGTACAGGTGGGCCGCGATCTGGCGGTTGCTCAGGCCCTCGGTGACCAGCGCCGCCACCTCCCGCTCCCGGCCGCTGAGCGGCGCGCCGTCGCCCCGGCCCGCTGCGGGCGGGCCCTCCGGCCGGACGGCGTGGGCGACGACCTGCTCCGGCGTCAGTGCCACTCCGGATGCGAGGGCCGCCTCCGCCGCGGCCGCGGGCAACGCGGCGAAGGCCCGCGCGGAGGCGTCCGCGACGCAGTTCTGCCACCAGTCGCCGCCCGCGTCGAAGTCCCTGCTGGTGATGGCCTCGACGGCGGCCAGCAGCCGCAGGCCGTGTTCGAACCGACCCGCACGGATCGCGACGACGGCTAGGCCCTCCACGGACCAGGCGGTGCCGTTCGGCCAGTTCGCCCAGTCTGCCGAGCCCGCCAGCGAGTCCGCGAAGGAGGCCCGCGCCGCCGTGTCGTCGCCCACCGCGAGTGCCATCGCCCCCGCGGTGCGCAGCATCAGACCCAGCGGGCCGGGCGCGGCCTGGTCCCGTAGCGCAGGGAGGACCTCGGCGACGAGCGTCGACGCCTCCCTCGGCCTGCCGTGCTGCACCAGATGCCAGGCCAGGGCGTTGTTGGCGAACGAGGTCAGCAGGGGATCCTGCGTCGAGCGGCCGGTCCGCAGGTAGTACGCCAACCTCCCCGGGCGGCGCTTCGGGGCACAGGCCTCCTCGACCAGGCACAGCAGTAGCGGCAGCCTGTCGGGCAGCGGTTCCGGTGCGGTTGAGGCCACGGCCCTGGCCTCGGCGGCGCGGCAGGCCGCCACCGGATAGTCGAACTCCCAGGCCGCCAGCAGCGCGGCGGCGGCCAACGCCCCGACACGGTGCCGCGCCTCCGGCCCGGTGCGGGCCAGCGCGCGGCGGACCGACTCGCGGACGCCCTGGGTCCGGCCCTGGTGAATGGCGGCGAGGACGAGGCCGACCGTCAGTGCGAGCGCGCGCTCGTCCCCGTCCGAGCCGAGGCGTTCGACGGCGTGGCGCAGCGTGTCCCGCTCGGTGCACAGCCGTTGCAGTGGCCGGTCGGGTGTGGCAGGCCACTGCAGCAGCGGGGCCGACAGGGCGAGCAGATGCCGTGTCAACCGGTTGTAGGTCGCCGCCTCCTCGCCTGCCGCGCGCAGGCACTCGCGACCATGGTGACGGATCGGCTCCAGCATCCGGAACCGCGCCGAGCCGAGGCCGTCGACGTCGACGTCGCAGGCGACCAGGGACTTCGCCGCCAGGCGGGCGAGCAGGTGCGGAACGGCCGCCGCGCGGACGCCGTCGTCCTCCGTGCCTGCCACGGCCGCGGCCGTCTCGGCCCCGAAGGGGCCCGGCAGCACGGAGAGCCTGCGGAACAGTTGCCGCTCCGGGCCGTCCAGCAGCCGGTGCCCCCAGTCGAGTGCGGCGCGCAGGCTGTGGTGCCGCCCCGGTGCCGTGCGCCAGCCGCCGGCCAGGAAGGAGAGCGGGTCGGTGAGCCGCTCATTGATCTCGGCGGGCGGGAAGGCCCGCGCCAGGCGCGCCGCCAGCTCGATGGCGAGTGGAAGGCCGTCGAGGCGGGCGCAGATGGCCGCGATCTGCGCGGCGTCGCGGGCTTCGAATCGGAGATCCGGTGCGACCGCCCTGGCCCGGTCCACGAAGAGCCGTGCGGCGTCGGACAGTTCGCGGCCCGCAGGGACGGCTGGGGCCGTCTTCGGGTGCAGGTTGAGCCCGCTGAGACTGAAGACGACCTCGCCGGGCAGGTCGAGAGGTTCGCGACTGGTGGCCAGCACCCGCAACGCCGCATGGCGGGAGAGCAGTTCGCCGAGCAGTCGGCCACAGTCGTCGAGCAGGTGCTCGCAGTTGTCCAGGAGGACGAGTACCTCGCTGGCCGGGGTCGCGGTGGCGCCGGCCAGGGCCTCGGCCGCGGCCACGCGTGCCGCGGCACCGTCGACGTACGAGGCCAGCTCGACCACCGCGAGCGCGCGGCGGCCGCCGCGCTGCTCGGCTGCCGCCAGCTCGGCGGCGAGGCGCGTCTTGCCCACGCCTGCGGGCCCCACCAGGGTGAGCAGCCGGGTGCCGCGCAACAGGCGTGCCGTCTCCTCCAGTTCGCGCTCGCGGCCGACGAAGCTGGTCAGCTGTGTGAGCAGGAGCGAGCGCCCTTGAGCGCGCCGGCGGTACGCGCGCTGTCGGCAGGCGTTCGAGCAGTAGCGGGGTGCCGGCGCAGGTCGGGCGGATGTGCGCCCGTCGCCGAGGGGACTTCCGACGGATCGTCCGCAGACCTCGCACGAGGTGGTCCCGCGGTGGGGCATCTCCAGCTCCAGTCAGATGTACAGGTATAGACAACCTCTGCCCAGCTTGCACGCATGCGCGGCGTGATTGGTATGACCTTTGACAATTCTTTGACTGAGACCCGACAGCGACAGCTGACGGCGGAACCGGCGTCCACCTGGGCGCGCATCGGTGTTCACCGCCGTTACGCGAGCGACTGCGGACCTCGCGGGGGCTGCGGTTCGTACGGAGGTGGTCGCCCGGCCGCCGATCCGACCATGGTGCTGCCCGCAGGCGGGCAACCCCCCCTGGCCCACGCCTGCGGACACGCCCCCTCCATGACTTCGCGGTCCGCCCCGAGACCGCAGAAGGGTGACGCCATGTCCACGAAGCGCACGCTCGCAGTGCTCTCGGCGATTGTCGCCGCACTCGCGACACTCGCCCTCCCGGCGGTCGCCTCGGCCGACGCGACCGCCGGGACGCCGGCGGCCCAGGCCGGCCCCTGTGCGACCTACCCCGCCTGGGTGAGCGGCCAGTTCTACTCCGCCGGAACCGTCGTCCAGTACACGAACGGACACTACTACCAGGCCCTGCACGACAATCCTGGCTACAGCCCGGTGGTCAGCACCTGGTACTGGGCGCCGTTCAGTTGCGCCCCCTCGCCCAGTCCGACACCGAGCCCGACCTCGACTCCTGCGCCGACCGGATTCCCGGTCAGCCAGGCGCAGTTCAACCAGATGTTCCCGAACCGCAGCCCGTTCTACACATACCAGGGCCTGCTCGGCGCCCTGGCCGCCTACCCGGGATTCGCGGCCACGGGCAGCGCCGCCGTCCGCGCGCAGGAGGCCGCAGCCTTCCTCGCCAACGTCGGCCACGAAACCGGCGGACTGGTCTACGTGGTGGAGCAGAACACCGCCAACTACTCGCACTACTGCGACACCACGCAGCCCTACGGCTGCCCGGCGGGCCAGTCGGCCTACTACGGTCGTGGACCGCTCCAGCTCAGCTGGAACTTCAACTACAAGGCCGCCGGCGACGCCCTCGGCATCGACCTGCTCGACAACCCCGGCCTGGTGCAGACCGACTCGACGGTGAGCTGGAAGACCGCCCTGTGGTTCTGGAACACCCGGAAGGGCGCCGGCACGACCTCCGCGCACAACGCCATCGTCGACGGCTACGGCTTCGGCGCCACCATCCGCAGCATCAACGGCGCCATCGAGTGCAACGGCGGCAACCCGGCCGAGGTCCAGGACCGGGTCGCCACCTACCAGCGCTTCGTCCAGATCCTGGGCACGGTCCCGGGCCCGAACCTGGGCTGCTGAAGCAGCCCATCCACGAAGGAGCAGCAGTGAAGGCAATCAAGCGGGCACGCCTCTGGTTCGCCGCCGGGGCGGTCGCCATGACCATGGCGGCCCTCGGCACGGACCCGGCCTACGCGGCGGTCCCGATCGGCCAGCCCGTCAGCGGCACGGCGACCTGGTACAACGATGCGGGCTACGGCGCCTGCGGCACGCCGATCGACGCTTCGTCCCAGATCCTGGTCGCGGTCTCGCCGTCCTACTGGACCTCGGCCAACCCGAACCTGGACCCCCTCTGCTCGGGGATATCGGTCCAGGTCAGCTACAACGGCCGGACCATCACCGTCCCGGTCCGCGACAAGTGCTGGTCCTGCGCTCCGGGCCACATCGACCTGAGCGCCCCGGCGTTCCGCTCCCTCGCCGCCCCCGACCTCGGCGTCATCCCAGTCACCTGGAAGTTCGTCCGCAGCTGACCTGCCGCTTGATGGCCCGTCCGGTCGCAGGTCGGACGGGTCGTGCGGCGCCTTCAGAGGTCGTTTTCAGTATCTCCAAGAGCTGGGTTGATCGTTCCTCCGGCTCAACCGTTCCCTTCAGAGGAACCGCGTCTCATTGACTTCCGCCCTGCTCCGGGCTGCTAGGGGCAGGGCGTGACGTTGTACCTGCGCATGGTCAGCTTGCCGGCGAACAGGTAGGCGAAGAGGGCTTGACCCAGCCCACCTTCCAGCCGGTGAAGGAGAAGGTCTTGCCCGCAGACCCGATCGTGACCGTCCGCTCCCGCATGCCCGGCAGGGTCGCCAGCGGCACGTGTTCGACGTCGTCGAAGACCAGGTGCTCGTACACCTCGTCGGTCACCACCAGCAGGTCCCGCTCCACCGCCAGCTCGGCGATCGCGGTCAGCTCCTGGCGGGTGAGGACCGTGCCGGTCGGATGGTGCGGCGTGCTGATCAGCAGCAGCCGGGTGCGGTCGGTGACCGCGGCGCGCAGCTCGTCCGGGTCCAGGCGGAAGGCGCCCTCGTGCGGGCGCAGGGTGACCGGCACCCGCCGCCCGTCCGCCATGGCGATGCCGGCCGCGTAGGAGTCGTAGTACGGCTCCAGCGCCACGACCTCGTCGCCCGGCTCCAGCAGCGCGAGCAGCGCCGCGGCGATCGCCTCCGTGGCGCCCGCGGTGACCAGGACCTCGGTGTCCGGGTCGAAGGCCAGCCCGTACCGGCGTCGCTGGTGCGCCGCGACCGCGGTGCGCAGCTCGGGCACGCCCGGGCCCGGCGGATACTGGCTGCCGCGCCCGTCGCGCAGTGCCCGCACCGCTGCCTCGCGGATCTCCTCGGGGCCGTCGGTGTCGGGAAAGCCCTGGCCGAGGTTGATGGAGCCGGTGCTCACGGCCAGGCGGACATCTCTGCGAAGATCGTCGTCCCGGACTCGGCGAGGCGCCGGTTGAGGAGGGGGCGCGGCGTGGTGGTCATGCGGGCCATCGTGCTCCGAAGCTCTGGAGTTCCTCAACTCTGCTTTGGGACGCGCGGTGCGCGGGCATCTCCCGTTCACGCAGGGCGCGAGGCACCCACGGGGGCTGCTTCGGGGGGCTTTCGAAGGATTCGGAAGGAGGGTGACGTCATGTTCAGCGGCATCATCCTGGCAGTGGTCGTCGTCGTGCTGGTCGCGGCGGTCGTCTCCGGCGCGCGCAGCGGGCGCGGCGCCCGGGCGTACCGGAAGGGTGCCCGGCGTGGGTCCGGCCGGGCGTACAGCCGCAGCTCCGGCCGCAACAGCTGGTGGGCCGGCGGGGCGGGCGGGGGTGGCGTGTCGTGCGGCTCGTCCTCGAACGACAGCGGCGGCTCGGGTCATTCGGGCCACTCCGGTCACTCCGGTCACTCCTGCGGTGGTGGCTCGTCCTGCGGTAGCGGCTCGTCCTGCGGAGGCGGGTCGTCCTGCGGGAGCGGATGCGGGGGAGGCAGCTGACACGGGGCAGCTGAGCTCCAGCAAGGGGGAACCGCATCCGAACCGCGGGGTCCGGGCCTGGGCCGGACCCCGCGGTCGTGTTCCCGGCCCCGATGCGCGGGGGCGCTGGCGGGTATGAGGGGGCGCACTCCCTGGTTGAACAGTTGAGCTGTGCAGCCCTCTGAGGGATGGAAACCCTCCGAAGTTGGGTAAAAACGCTGTGGCAGCGCCACAGTTCATGATTCCCTCTAAAACACCACCCCAGCCCCTCGGACGTCTTGCGCGGATGCCTCCCCGACTGGGTTGACCGGGCCGATCTCCCGGTATCGACCGGGGTGTGCCGGACCAACGCCCTCCTCTTTGCGTTCTAGCGGAGCCGATCCATGCTCACGACCCTGAACACCTCCTACACCGACACGCGCGCGGCCGACCTGGCCTGGGCCCTGGGGCGCGAACCGCTCCCCGCGCTGGCCACGCTCGATCTCGAACTGGCGGACACGAGACTTCAGCTGCGGCTGCTCGGCGCATCCCACCAGGTGCTGCTGGAGGAGGAGCGGGGCACCTGCTCGGAGACGGTGGCCTGCATTCCCGGCAGCAGCACGCCCCTCCCGCTGGGCGTGGCCAAGCGGGTGGGCGACTGGGAGTACGAGTTCGCGGCGCGGGTGGAAGTGCTCTCGCCGGGCTCGTTCGCCGGGCGTGCGCAGGAACTCCTCGCCCTCGTCGCCGACCACCCCAACGGCCTTGCCGGGGTCTTCCCCGGCAGCCCGCACGCGTTCACCGCGTTGCTCGCGCAGCGGCAGGGCGAGCATGTGCACTGGCGCACCTGGCACGCCTACCCGCAGGACGGGCAGCTCGTGGCGACGCGGACGCGGGTGGGCGCGCGGGTGCCGGCCCCGCTGTGACGGTGCCCGCCGGGGTGCGTGGCGGGCCCTCGCGGGTGCGCCGGGCGCAAACCTCGGTGGAGCGCCAACTCCCAGTTCCACACGTGTGGGTGACGTAGCGTCCCAGAGGCGTGACGTAACGTCGCTTTCGTGATCGAACCGCACGCGCCCGCCCCGCCCGGCAACACGCCGCCCTGGGGCGGCCCCGCGCGGCTGCCCGTCCGTCCGGGCACGGGACGGTTCCTCGTGCTGGCGTGCGTGTTCGTCTGTGCCGCCTGCGGTCTGGTGTACGAGCTCGAACTCGTCGCCCTGGCCTCCTACCTGATCGGTGACTCGGTCACCCAGGCGTCCGTGGTGCTGTCGGTCATGGTGTTCGCGATGGGCATCGGCTCGCTGGCGGCCAAGCGACTGCGCCGGCACGCGGCCACCGGTTTCGCCGCCCTGGAGGCACTCCTCGCCCTGGTCGGCGGGTGCAGCGCGCTCGCGCTGTACGCCGTCTTCGCCTGGACCGGCAACTGGGGAGGCCTGTGGGCGAGCGGCCCGCGCTGCCTGCTCGTCGCCTTCTCCCTCGCCATCGGTCTGCTCATCGGTGCCGAGGTGCCGTTGCTGATGGAACTGATCCAGCGCGTCCGCCGGCAGGACGCGGGCGGTGCGGTGGCCGACCTGTTCGCCGCGGACTACGTCGGCGCACTCGTCGGCGGCCTCGCCTTCCCCTTCCTCCTGCTGCCCTTCCTGGGCCAGTTGACCAGTTCCCTGCTGACCGGGGCCGTCAACGTCGTCGCCGGGGGCTCCCTCGTTCTGGGCCTCTTCCGCCGCGACCTCGGCCCCCGGGCCCGCTGGATCCTGCTCACCGCCAACCTCGCGGTGCTCGGCGTCCTCGCCTGTGCCGCCGCCCTCGTCGACGACTTCGAACGGGCCGCGCGACATGCGGTCTACGGCGACGACGTCCGCGTCGCCCGTCAGACCGACGTCCAGGAGGTCGTTCTCACCGGCGGCACCCGCGGCCGGCCCCTCGACCTCTTCCTCGACGGCCGGCTCCGGGTGGGCGGGCGTGACGAGCGCCGCTATCACGAGGCGCTCGTCCACCCCGCGATGAACGGCCCGCACGCGCGTGTGCTGATCCTCGGCGGCGGCGACGGACTGGCCGCGCGGGAAGTGCTGCGGCACCCGCGGGTGCGCCGGGTCGACGTCGTCGAACTCGACGCGGGCGTGGTCCGGCTGGCCCGCACCGACCCCGCGCTGTCCCGGCTCAACGAGCACGCCTTCGGCGACGCGCGCGTCCACGTCGCGATCGCCGACGCCTTCACGTGGCTGCGCACCGCGCCGAGGGCCTCGTACGACGTCGTCGTCTGCGACCTGCCCGACCCGGGCATCACCGCCAGCACGAAGCTGTACTCGCAGGAGTTCTACGGACTGGCGCGGCGTGTGCTCGCCCCCGGCGGCCGGCTCGCCGTGCACGCCGGGCGGGTGTCCTCCCGGCCGCGGGCGTTCTGGACCGCCGCGACGACGATCCGCGCCGCCGGCCTGCGGGTCTCCACCTACCGGGTCGCCGCCCGCGACGCGGGCTTCGCCACCGGGCCCGACCGGGCCGCCGGCACCTCCCGCGCGCCGCACGACTGGGGGTTCGTCCTCGCCGCCGCCGGCCGGCGGCCCGCCCTCGGGCTCGCCCCCGGCGAGCCGCCGCCGCGCACCCTGACCACGGCCGGGCTGGCGGCGGACGCGCGGGCGGCCGAGCGGACCCGGATCCGGGGGCTGCGGGTGTCGACGCTGGTGCATCCGCGCTACTGACCCCCGAATGCGCGCACGAATCGGCGTCCGGGTGAGGGTGCTCCGTGCCGTCGCTGGGTAGAGTCCGCGCCATGGAGCATGAGGTGTTCGTTCCGGTGCCCGGCGAGCGGCTGAGAGCGGTGCTGGCCGACCCCGCGCGCGTGGCCCGGGCCGTTCCCGGGCTCCAGCAGGACGCCGGCGGCGCGCCTCTGGCCGGACGGCTCAAGCTGCGCATCGGCGGCCACAGCATCACCTACCGGGGCGCCCTGCGGATCACCGCCCGGGACGACGGCTCCCACCACGTCGAGGGCGACGCCGGCGAGGCCCGCGGGAGCGGGACGGTGAAGCTCGCCCTCACGGTGCGGCTGCGCGATGCGGAGGGCGGCACCCTCGTCTCCTTCGGCGGTACGGCGACGGCCGGCGGCCGGGTCACCGAGCTGCCCGTGGAGGAGGTCGCCGGGGCGGTGGCCCGGCTGCTGAACCGCTTCGTCGAGCGCCTGGGTCAGGAGGCGGCCGCCCGGCAGCCGGGGCACGCCGGTGCCGGGGAGGCCGAGTCGCCCGAGCTGCTGTCCGCGGGGGAGTTCGAGGCGGCGGCGACCAGCGACTTCGAGACGACGCCGGACGCGGACGACGCGCCGGCGCCGGGCCCGGGCGGAGAGGCCGGGGACGCCGGACAGGCCTCGCGGAGCCCGGCGGGCGAGGACCACCCGGAGGCCGCAGAGGCCCCGGACGCCGCGGAGGGCCCGGCCACCGGGGACGCCGGTGACGGCACCCCCCTCTCCGACGCCGAGGTGCCCCCGTCGCCGGACCCGGCGGCGGACGACGGCAGAGCCGTCGCCGAGGCCGCCCACGCGCGCCGGACGATGATCGGCCGGAGCGCCGAGGAGGTCGACCACGCACCGCCGCGCGGACGGTACGCGCCCGTGCCGGCACCGCAGCCGGTCTCCCCCGTGTCGGCGCTGCGCTGGGCGGTGCCGGCCGCGGTGGCCGCGGTGGCCTCCGCGGTCGTGGTGGGACGGGTGCTGCGCAAGCGGCGTTGAGCCGTCCCTGACCGCCGCCGGGCCAGTAGGGTCGTCCCGTGAGTGACGAAGACATCACACTGACCGCGGGTGACGCGGAAGCGGTAGTGGCGCCCGGGAACGGCGGGCGGATCGCCGGGCTGCGCGTCGACGGCGTCGAACTGCTTCGCCAGGGCGAGCGGTTCGGCTGCTTCCCGATGGTGCCCTGGTGCGGGCGGATCCGGGACGGGAAGTTCCAGGACGGCGCCGCCACCCACCGGATGCCGCTCAACTCCCCGCCGCACGCGATCCACGGCACGGCCCGCGACGGAGCCTGGCGCGTCGCCCGCCGGGCGCAGGACGAGGCGGTGATCACGTTCGACCTGGTCGAACCCTGGCCCTACCCCGGCCGCGTCACCCAGGCCGTCGCCCTGACCCCCGACTCGCTGACGCTGACGATGTCCGTGGAGACGATCGACTCCTCCTTCCCGGCCCAGATCGGCTGGCACCCCTGGTTCAACCGGAACCTCGGCGGGGTCGACGCGGAGATCGACTTCGCGCCCGCCTGGCAGGAGGAGCGCGGCGACGACCACCTGCCCACCGGTCATCGGACCGCCCCGCAGCCCGGGCCCTGGGACGACTGCTTCGGCATGCCCGGCGGCGTCGACGTGACGCTGACCTGGCCGGGCCGCCTGGAGCTGAGGGTCACCAGCCGCCAGGAGTGGGTGGTCGTCTACGACGAGCAGGCGGAGGCGGTCTGCGTGGAGCCGCAGACCGGTCCGCCCAACGGCCTGAACACCCTCCCCCGGCTGGTCACACCGCTGGAGCCGCTGGAGGCCGCCACGACCTGGAGCTGGCTCCGCCCTTAAGCTGACAGACATGACGGACGTCAACGGAACAACGCCGCACGGCACGCGCGGCGCGCTGCTGCAGCAGATCAAGGACAAGGCCGTGGTGCACGGCAGGGTGACCCTGTCGTCGGGCCTGGAGGCCGACTACTACGTCGACCTGCGCCGCGTCACCCTGGACGGCGAGGCCGCCCCGCTGGTCGGCCAGGTGCTGCTGGACCTCACCGCCGACCTGGAGTTCGACGCGGTGGGTGGTCTCACCATGGGCGCCGACCCGGTCGCCGCCGCGATGCTGCACGCCGCCGCCACCCGCGGCAGGCGCCTGGACGCCTTCGTCGTCCGCAAGGCCGCCAAGGCGCACGGCCTCCAGCGACGCGTGGAGGGCCCGGACATCGCCGGCCGCCGCGTGCTCGTCGTCGAGGACACCTCCACCACGGGCGGCTCCCCGCTGACCGCCGTCGAGGCGGTCCGCGAGGCCGGCGCCGAGGTCGTGGCCGTCGCGACGATCGTCGACCGTGCCACCGGCGCCGCGGAGAAGATCCGGGACGGTGCGGGCGTTCCGTACCTCTTCGCCTACTCCAAGGACGAGCTGGGCCTGGACTGACCGGCCCGCGGACGGCACCTGGACCTTCCGGCCGAGTCTGGAAGGATGGGGCCGACGATGACGTCGCCCCCACGGTCTTGGACAGTGCCGTAAGCACCAAGAACGCCCACCCGCACATACAAGGAGCGGACAGATGCCCATCGCAACCCCCGAGGTCTACAACGAGATGCTCGACCGGGCGAAGGCAGGCAAGTTCGCCTACCCGGCCATCAACGTCACCTCGTCGCAGACCCTGCACGCGGCTCTGCGCGGCTTCGCCGAGGCCGAGAGCGACGGCATCATCCAGATCTCGACCGGTGGCGCCGAGTTCCTGGGCGGCCAGCACAGCAAGGACATGGTGACCGGCGCGGTCGCCCTGGCCGAGTTCGCGCACATCGTCGCCCAGAAGTACGACGTCACCGTCGCCCTGCACACCGACCACTGCCCGAAGGACAAGCTCGACGGGTACGTGCGCCCGCTGATCGCCGTCTCCGAGGAGCGCGTCGCCCGCGGCGAGAACCCGCTGTTCCAGTCGCACATGTGGGACGGCTCCGCCGAGACCCTCGCCGACAACCTGGAGATCGCTCAGGAGCTGCTGGCCCGCGCCGCCGCCGCGAAGATCATCCTGGAGGTCGAGATCACCCCGACCGGCGGTGAGGAGGACGGCGTCTCGCACGAGATCAACGACTCGCTGTACACCACGGTCGACGACGCGATCCGCACCGCGGAGGCGCTGGGCCTCGGCGAGAAGGGCCGCTACCTGCTGGCCGCCTCCTTCGGCAACGTGCACGGCGTGTACAAGCCGGGCAACGTGGTGCTGCGCCCGGAGCTGCTGAAGGAACTGAGCGACGGCGTCGCCGCCAAGTTCGGCACCTCGTCCCCGTTCGACTTCGTCTTCCACGGCGGTTCCGGCTCCACGGTGGAGGAGATCCGCACCGCGCTGGAGAACGGCGTCGTCAAGATGAACATCGACACGGACACGCAGTACGCCTTCACGCGTCCCGTCGCCGACCACATGTTCAAGAACTACGACGGCGTCCTGAAGGTCGACGGCGAGGTCGGCAACAAGAAGACCTACGACCCGCGCACCTGGGGCAAGCTGGCCGAGGCCAGCATGGCCAAGCGTGTCGTCGAGGCCTGCCAGAGCCTCCGCTCCGCCGGTACGAAGATCAAGTAGCACGTGATGGCAGGCCGGGGCGGGGGCACCGAGGAGCACCCCGCCCCGGCCTCCGTGCGTCTGAGCGGTCCCAGCGCCTCCACGGGCCGCTGGATCCTCCTCACGACGGTTCTCGGCTCCAGCATGGCGCTGCTGGACTCCACCGTCGTCAACGTCGCCCTGCCCCGCATCGGCCGCGACCTGGGCACCGGCCTGGCGGCCCTGCAGTGGACCGTCAACGCCTACATGGTCACGCTGGCCGGCCTGATCCTCCTCGGCGGCGCGCTCGGCGACCGCTACGGCCGCCGCCGGATCTTCGTGCTGGGCGTGGTGTGGTTCGCGGCGGCCTCGCTGCTGTGCGGCCTCGCCCCGAACGCCGTCGTGCTGATCGCCGCCCGCGCCCTCCAGGGCATCGGCGGCGCGCTCCTCACCCCGGGCTCGCTCGCCCTGATCCAGGCGTCCTTCCATCCCGACGACCGCGGGCGGGCCGTCGGCCTGTGGTCGGGGTTCGGGGGCGTCGGGGCGGCCGTCGGGCCGTTCCTGGGCGGCTGGCTGGTGGACGGCCCCGGCTGGCGCTGGGTCTTCCTGCTCAACGTGCCCCTGGCCCTGGTGTGCGTGCCGGTGGCGCTGCGGCACGTCCCCGAGTCGTCCGACACCCGGGACCACGGCCGCTTCGACGTCCTCGGCGCGTCGCTGGGGGCGCTGGCGCTCGCCCTGCTGACGTACGCGCTGATCGAGGCGCGCCAGGGGTCCGTCGCCGTCGTCGTGGCCGCGGTGGCCGGGCCGCTGGCGGCCGTCGCCTTCGTCCTGGTCGAGCGGCGGCGCCCGGACCCGATGCTGCCGCTCGGCATCTTCGCCTCCCGCCAGTTCACCGCGGTCAACCTGGTCACCCTGTGCGTGTACGCGGCCTTCGCCGGCTTCTTCTTCCTCACCGCGCTCCAGCTCCAGGTCGTGAGCGGCTACTCCCCCCTCCAGGCCGGTACGGCACTGCTGCCGACGACGATCCTGATGCTGCTGTTCTCCGCGCGCTCCGGCGCCCTCGCCGACCGGATCGGCCCGCGCGTCCCGCTGACCGTCGGTCCCCTGCTGTGTGCGGCGGCGATGCTGCTGATGCTGCGGGTCGGCACCGACGCCGACTACGCGACCGACGTGCTGCCCGCGCTGCTGGTCATGGGCGCCGGCATGGTCACCCTCGTGGCGCCGCTGACCGCCACCGTCCTCGCCTCCGTGGACAACGCCCGGGCGGGCCTGGCCAGCGGCATCAACAACGCGGCGGCCCGGGCGGCCGGCCTGGTCGCGGTGGCCGCGCTGCCGCTGCTGGCCGGCATGGGCCCGGAGGCCTACCGGTCGGCGTCCGCCTTCGACGCCGCGTTCCGGCGGGCCATGCCGATCTGCGCGGGCGTCCTCGTCGTCGGGGCGCTGCTCGCCTACACCACGGTGCGGCGCCCGGTCCCGGGCTGCCGCCACCCGGAGTGCCACACGCACTGCTCCGTCGCCGCGCCCCCGCTGGAGCCGCGGCGCGGCGACCGGCCGGCGTCCTAGGGCCGCGTCGGCCGCCGTCGGAGCGGTGGCGGAGAGGGCCCCGGCGAGCAGGAGCCGGCGACGGCTGCCGTCCTCGTGGTGGGCGCGCGGGCCCCCGTGGCCGTGAGCGTGGCCGGTGGCGCCCGGTAACCGGCCCTCTCGTGGAAGGGACGGTTCCGCGCGGGGCCCGGGCGGCTGTCACCGATCAGGGACGATGCAGCAGACTGGACCGTATGACGATGCACGAGAACCTCCTCGGGGGCCCGCCCCCGACCCACCTGCCCGACGACCCCGAGCCGCGGGAGCTGCTGGCCGGCGGCACGGCGCCGGTGGACGTCGCCGCGAAGTACCCGACGTCCTCGCTGGCCTGGGCCAGGCTGGCCGACGAGGCGTTCGAGCGGGGCTCGGTCGTGGAGTCGTACGCCTATGCCCGGACGGGCTACCACCGCGGCCTGGACGCCCTGCGCCGCAGCGGCTGGAAGGGCCACGGCCCGATCCCCTGGGAGCACGAGCCGAATCGCGGCTTCCTGCGCGCCCTGCACGGCCTCGCCCGGGCCGCGCAGGCCATCGGCGAGCAGGAGGAGTACGAGCGCTGCACCCAGTTCCTGAAGGACTCCTCGGAGACGGCGGCGCAGACGCTCCGCTGAACCGCCCCCGGTGACACGAGGCCCGTCCGTGATCGGGCGGGCCTTGCGGTTTCCCGGGCGGATGCGCAGGATGCGGGTGGGGACCGGGGCCCCCGTGCCGGTAACGGCAGGGGCGGACCGCTACCCGGAGTACAGCAGGAGACAGCGATGTCCCACCAGGCTCATCAGTCCCACGTGGCTCAGGAGCCCGAGACCCCGCATCTCGACTTCCACGGCACGACGCCGTACGAGGACTACGTCAAGGCCGACGTCCTCACCCACCTCCAGCACACCCTCTCCGAGGATCCCGGAGAGATGGTCTTCCTGGTCACGACCCAGGTGATGGAGCTGTGGTTCACCGTCATCGTCCACGAGTGGGAGACCGCGGCACGGGCCCTGCGCGGGGACGACGTCCCCACGGCGCTGTCGGCGCTGAAGCGGTCCGTCAGGGAACTGGAGGCGCTGAACGCCTCCTGGACGCCGCTCGGCCAGCTCACGCCGGCCCAGTTCAACTCCTACCGCAGCGCCCTCGGTGAGGGCTCCGGCTTCCAGTCGGCGATGTACCGTCGCATGGAGTTCCTGCTCGGCGAGAAGTCCGCGTCGATGCTGGTCCCGCACCGGGGCGCCCCGCGCGTCCACGCCGAGCTGGAGAAGGCGCTGCACGAGCCGAGCCTGTACGACGAGGTCGTACGGCTGCTCGCGCGGCGCGGCCACGCGATCCCGGACTCCGTCCTCCAGCGGGACGCGGCCCTGCGCCACGAGCCCTCCGAGGAGATCGAGGCGGCCTGGGCGGCCGTCTACGCCGGTGATCCCGCCGACGAGCTGGCCCGCCTGGGCGAGGCGCTGACCGATGTCGCCGAGCTGGTGTGGCGATGGCGCAACGACCACCTCGTCGCCACCCGGCGCGCGATGGGCGCGAAGCCCGGCACGGGCGGCTCCGCCGGTGTGGCGTGGCTGGAGAAGCGGGCACGGAAGAACGTGTTCCCCGAGCTGTGGACGGCGAGGTCCCATGTCTGAGCCGGTCGAGCGGGCGCGGGAGCTGGACTCCGCGGACGAGTTGGCGCCGGTGCGCGGACGGTTCGTCCTCGACGACGTCGTGTACCTCGACGGCAACTCGCTCGGCGCGCTGCCGTCGAACGTGCCGGGGCGGGTCGAGGACGTCGTCCGCCGCCAGTGGGGTGAGCTGCGCATCCGCTCCTGGGAGGAGAGCGGCTGGTGGGCGGCCCCCGAGCGGATCGGTGACCGGATCGCACCGCTGGTGGGGGCCGCGGCCGGGCAGATCGTGGTCGGCGACTCCACCAGCGTCAACGTCTTCAAGGCGCTGGTCGCCGCGGTCAGGACGGCGGGTGGCGGCCGGGACGAGATCGTCGTGGACGCGACGACCTTCCCCACCGACGGCTACATCGCCGAGTCCGCGGCCCGGATGACGGGCTGCACGCTGCGTCCGGTGCCGCCGGCGCAGGTGCCCCGGGCGCTGGGGGAGCGCACGGCCGCGGTGCTCCTGAACCACGTCGACTACCGCACCGGCCGGCTGCACGACCTGCCGTCGCTGACGGCCGCCGTCCACGAGGCCGGCGCCCTCGCCGTCTGGGACCTGTGCCACAGCGCGGGCGCGCTGCCGGTCGGGCTCGACGAGCACGGCGTCGACCTGGCCGTCGGCTGCACCTACAAGTACCTCAACGGCGGCCCGGGTTCCCCGGCGTACCTGTACGTCCGGCGGGACCTCCAGCCCCGCTTCGACTCCCCTCTGCCGGGCTGGAACTCGCACGCCGAGCCGTTCGGCATGCGGCAGGCCTACGCACCGGCGGCCGGTGCCCGGCGGGGCCGCGTCGGCACGCCGGACATCCTGTCCATGCTCGCCCTGGAGGCCGCCCTGGAGGTCTGGGACGGGGTGCCGATCGAGGCGGTGCGGGCCAAGTCCCTGTCCCTGACGGACTTCTTCCTGGAGTGCGTGGAGCGGTACGTGCCGCCGGGCCGTGTCGAGTCCCTGACCCCGGTTCCCCACGCGGAGCGCGGCAGCCAGGTGGCCCTGCGGTGCGACGACGCCGGGGACGTGATGAAGCGGCTGATCGAGGAGGGCGTGGTCGGCGACTTCCGCGCACCCGACGTCCTGCGCTTCGGCTTCACGCCCCTGTACGTCGGGTTCGCGGACGTGGAACGGGCGGCCCGGGTGCTGGCCGGGGTCCTGACCTCCTAGGGGTCCGGTGCGGTGCCCGCGGCACGCGCGCTCGCCGCGTGCGCGGTGGTGGCCGGCGGATGCTCACCGGCCGGTGGGGGCGGCGGTGTACGCCCCCGCCACCGCCGCCGCGTACGCGGCCCGTGCCGCGCGCTCCGCCGCGAGGGGGCCGGGGGCCGCGCCGGCGGTCAGCAGCTCCTGGTGGAGCGGTGCGGACACCGCCCGCACCACGGCCGCCGCGTCCGTGCCGGGGGGCAACTCCCCGCGGAGGACGCCCCGGTCCACGCACGGCACCCACTGCGCCACCCGGACCTCGAAGAACCGCCGCAACGCCGCCGCCGTCCGCGCGTCGCACGTGGCCGCGGCGACCACCGCCCGCAGCAGCGCCCCCTGCCGCGCGTCGGCCGCCTCCCGCTGTACGAGCAGGGCGTAGGCCCGCAGGTCCCCGGCCAGGGACCCGGTCTCCCGGCGGGGTGCCACGTCGTGCGCCAGCTCCGCGAGCAGGTCGGCGACCAGCCCGGTCACCGACCCCCACCGCCGGTACACGGTGGTCTTGCCGACCTCGGCCCGCCGGGCGACGTCCGCGAGGTCGAGGTGCGCGAGGCCCTGTTCGGCCAGGATGTCGCCGGCCGCCCGCAGCACGGCGGTACGGACACGCGCGGTACGCCCTCCGGGACGTACGGTGCCGGGTCGGGCGGACATGACGGTCTCCTCGGGCACGCGGACGCTACCCGGGCAGCGTAACGAAACTGCAGAACCGTTTACCCCTCACCCTGCGTCACATCCACGGTGTCGGTGCACGTCATCGGCCTGATAACGTCCCGGCCAACGGCCTATTCCACTCCTGGTCCGCCACCACCCGGTTCACCAAGTCCGTTTCGTCGCTGAGAGGTTGGAGCATGCCGGACGACGTCGCCGCAACCCGGGCCGCCGCCGAGGAGGAGTCGGCCCTCTCGCACCCGCCCGTCGATCCCGACGCCAGCGCCCCCTACGGCGACCACCCCGACCAGGTGATCGACTTCTACGCCCCGCGCGGCCGGCGCGGCCCGGGCGGACTCGCCCCCCTGGTCGCCGTCCTGCACGGGGGCGCATGGCGGTCCCCCCACGGCCGGCGGCACATCAGCCCGTTCGCCGGGTTCCTGGCCCGGCGCGGGTTCGCGGTGGCCAGTGTGGAGTACCGACGCGGCGCCGAGCAGGACGCCGCCCTGGCCGGCCGGTGGCCGGAGACCTTCGACGACGTCGCCGCCGCGCTGGACGCGCTGCCCGGCCTCGCCCGCGAGGCGCTGCCGCAGGCCGACCCGCGCCGCACCGTGCTCACCGGCCACTCGGCGGGCGGGCACCTGGCGCTCTGGGCGGCGGCCCGGCACGTCCTGCCCGCCGACGCCCCCTGGCGCACCGAGAGCCCCGTCCCGCTGCGCGGCGTGGTCGCACTCGCCCCGATCGCCGACCTCGCGGTCGCCGAGAAGCTCGGCGTGTGCGGGAACGCCTCGCTCCAACTGCTCGGCGGGGAGGAGGGGTTCGTCGATCGCCGGCCGTACGCCGACCCTGTTCTGCTCCTGCCCACCGGCATCGCCACCACCCTGGTGCAGGGCCGCGCCGACATCGACGTGCCGCAGGCGGTCGCCGAGGCCTACGCGGACGCGGCGGCGAAGGCGGGCGAGGTCGTCGGGCTGACGCTGCTGGAGGACGTCGGCCACTTCCCGCTGATCGACCCCGCGGCCGACGCGTGCGCGGTGGTGGCCGAGGAGATCGCGCAGCTGGCCTGGTGAGACCGGGCCCGGAACGGTCCCCGGTGGCCGAGTCGACGATCAGGGCCCACGCCGGGCGCGTCCTCGTCGGACTCGGCCTGCGGGACCGCACCCGGGCGGCGGTGTTCGCGTACGAGGCGAGGCCGGTGACGCCGGGCCGACGGGGCGCCGTGGCCGGCCGCACCCTGGTCAGGCGAGCCCGCACGCGCTAGCGTCCCGGCATGTCAGCCCCCGCCCGCCTCGCCTTCGACCCCTGGGCCCCGGCGTTCCTCGCCGACCCCTACCCCGCCTACGCCGAGCTGCGCGGGCTCGGGCGGGTCCTGTACTACGAGCCGACCGACCAGTGGCTGGTCCCGCACCACGCGGACGTGTCCGCGCTGCTGCGGGACCGGCGGCTGGGGCGCACGTACCTGCACCGGTTCGCGCACGAGGACTTCGGGAGGACACCGCCGCCCGCCGAGCACGAGCCGTTCCACACCCTCAACGACCACGGCATGCTCGACCTGGAGCCCCCCGACCACACCCGGATCCGGCGCCTGGTGTCGAAGGCGTTCACCCCGCGCACCGTCGAGCGGCTGGTGCCGTACGTCGAGCGGCTGGCCGGCGACCTGGTCGACCGCCTGGTGCGGCGCGGCGGCGGGGACCTGCTCGCGGACGTCGCCGAGCCGCTGCCCGTCGCCGTGATCGCCGAGATGCTCGGCATCCCCGAGGGCGACCGGCACCAGCTGCGCCCCTGGTCGGCGGACATCTGCGGGATGTACGAGCTGAATCCGCCGGAGGAGGTGGCCCGCCGGGCCGTACGGGCCTCGGTGGAGTTCTCCGGCTACCTGCGCGAACTGATCGCCGCCCGACGCCGGGAGCCCGGCGACGACCTGATCTCCGGGCTGATCGCCGCGCACGACGAGGGCGACCGGCTCACCGAGCAGGAGATGGTCTCCACCGCCGTCCTGCTTCTCAACGCCGGCCACGAGGCCACCGTCAACGCCACGGTCAACGGCTGGTGGGCCCTCTTCCGGCATCCGGAGCAGCTGGCCGCCCTGCGCGCCGACCACGCGCTGGTCCCCACCGCGGTGGAGGAGCTGATGCGGTACGACACCCCGCTCCAGCTCTTCGAACGCTGGGTGCTGGAGGACATCGAGATCGACGGGACGACGGTCCCGCGCGGCGCCGAGATCGCCATGCTCTTCGGATCCGCCAACCACGACCCGGAGGTCTTCCGGGCGCCCGAGCGCCTGGACCTCACCCGCTCCCACAACCCCCACATCTCCTTCAGCGCCGGCATCCACTACTGCATCGGCGCCCCGCTCGCCCGCGTCGAGCTGGCGGCCTCCATGGGGGCCCTGCTCACCCGGGCCCCCGCCCTCGCCCCGGCCGCCGAGCCCGCCCGCAGGCCGAACTTCGTGATCCGGGGGCTCACCGCCCTGCCCGTCGAGATCTGAGGCGGTGGCGCAGCCGCCGGGGCCCTTCGACGGGCAGCGGAGTCAGGTGGTCACGTCCCGCCGGCGCAGGCCGGCCAGTCCGGCGGCCGTGAGGGCGGCGGCCAGGCCCAGCAGCACCAGCGGCGGCGACCAGTGCATCGCCCCGCCCGGCAGCTTCGGCAGGTGGGCGAAGGGGGAGAGGTCCAGCACCACCTGCGGCAGGTCCAGCGCCGGGCCGATCCAGCCGATCAGCAGGACGGCGCCGGCGACACCCCACGCGGCCGGTGCGGCGCGCGGCACCAGGCCGTACAGCAGCACCGCCGCCCCGCCCAGCACCCACACCGCCGGCACCTGCACCAGGCAGGCACCCACCAGGGGTCCGGCCTCCCGGCCGTGACCGGCGGCCAGGCCGAGGCCCGCCAGGAGCATCAGCCAGGCCGCGCCGCCGAAGGCGACCACCAGGTGGCCGGCGGCCCAGCGCAGCCTGCCCAGCGGCCCCGCCAGGACCGTCTCGGCCCGGCCCGAGGTCTCCTCGCCGTGCAGGCGCAGCACCGACCCCACCACGTACAGCGTGGCGACCAGACCGATCACTCCCGCCATCGCCGCGAGGAAGGCGTCCGTCAGGGCCGACTGCCCGCCCATCCGCTCGAAGATCTCGCGGGCCTGTGCGTTGTCACCGACCAGGTCGGCCGCGCCCTCGGCCAGTCCGCCGTAGACCACCCCGGCGATCAGGAAGCCGGCCGACCAGCCCAGCACGCTGCCGCGCTGCAACCGCCACGCCAGGGCACCCGCCGAGCCCAGCCGGCCCGCCGCCGGTCCCGGCCGCGTCGACAGGAAGCTCATCCCCACGTCGCGCCGGCCCGCCAGGGCGTAGGCCACCGCCCCCTGCACCGCCACCGCCGCCGCGAACAGCAGCAGGACCCACCAGCGTTCCCCGGCGTAGGCGCGCAGATTCTCCGCCCAGCCCAGCGGCGACAGCCAGGTCAGCAGCGACGAACCGTCGTCCGTCGCCGCGTCGCCCGCCGCACGCAGCACGAACGCGGCGCCCAGCACGGCGGCCGTCAGGCCGCGCGCCAGCCGTGCGCTCTCCGTCAGCTGCGCGGCGATCGCCGCGAGCGCCGCGAAGAGCAGCCCCGACCCCGCGACGCCGAGCGCGAAGGCCACCGCCCCCGCCAAGCCCTGCCCGGCCAGGCCCACCGTCAGCAGCAGGGCCAGGACACTGTCGGCGACGGCCGCCGCCAGCAGCGCTGCCGTCAGGGAGGCGCGGCGGCCCACCATCCCGGACGCCACCAGCTCCTGCCGGCCGCTCTCCTCCTCGTCACGGGTGTGCCGGACGACGACGAGCAGGCTCATGACGGCGGCGAGCACGGCGGCGAACACCCCGATGCGCCAGGCCGTCAGGGCGCCCACGGAGTCGCCGAAGACCGGGCCGACCATCGCCCGCAGGGAGGAGTTGGCCTGCATCTGCCGCATCAGGCCGGCGCGGTCGGCCTCGGTGGGGTACAGGGTCCCCAGGGTGTTCGGCATCGACAGGACCATGAGCGTGTTCACCGCGATCCACACCGGGAGCAGCACCCGGTCGCGGCGCAGCGCGAAACGCAGCAGGGTGCCGGTGCCCGCCAGCTGCCGTGTGCTGCCGGTCCGCACCGCGAAGACGGTCGTCACGACGTCACCTCGCCCCTTCGCCGGCCGAGTCCGCCGAGTCCGCTGCGTCCGCCGAGTCCGCTGCGTAGTGACGCAGGAACAGTTCCTCCAGCGTCGGCGGCGTCGACGTCAGTGACCGCACCCCGGCCTCGCTCAGCCGGCGCAGCACGGCGTCCAGTTTGTCGGTGTCGACCTGGAGGCGGACGCGGTGGCCCTGCACGTCGAGGTCGTGGACGCCGGGCAGGCGCACCAGCCCGTCGGGCGGGCCGGCCAGTTCGGCGGTGACGCTCGTCCGGGTCAGGTGGCGCAGGTCGGCCAGCGACCCGCTCTCGACGGTGCGGCCCCTGCGGATGATGCTCACCCGGTCGCAGAGCTGCTCGACCTCGCTCAGGATGTGGGACGACAGCAGGATCGTCCGGCCGCGTTCCCGCTCCTCCGCCACACAGCGCTGGAAGACCTCCTCCATCAGCGGGTCCAGCCCGGCGGTCGGCTCGTCCAGGATCAGCAGGTCGACGTCGGAGGCGAACGCGGCGACGAGGGCGACCTTCTGCCGGTTGCCCTTGGAGTAGGTCCGCCCCTTCTTGGTGGGGTCGAGTTCGAACCGCTCGATCAGCTCCGTACGCCGCCCGGGGTCGAGCCCGCCCGCGCGTCGCCCGCCGTGCTCCGTGCGGCCCCCCTGGCGCAGGCGCCCGTACAGGTCGATGACCTCGCCGCCGGAGAGGTTGCGCCACAGGGTGACGTCGCCGGGGACGTACGCGATGTGCCGGTGCAGCTCCACCGCGTCCCGCCAGGGGTCGCGGCCGAGCACCCGTGCCGTGCCGGCGTCTGCGCGCAGCAGGCCGAGCAGGACGCGCAGGGTGGTGCTCTTGCCGGCGCCGTTGGGGCCGAGGAAGCCGTGGACCTCTCCGGTGCCGATCTCCAGGTCGAGGCCGTCCAGCGCCAGGGTGCGGCCGAACGCCTTGTGCAGCCCGGAGACGGTGATTGCCTTCGTCATGGACCCGAACGTACGCTTGCTTCAGAAATTTGTGAAGTTAAGGAAGGGAGTGAATCGACGTTAGACTCGTGGACGATGCCTGAACAGGGGAGATGATCGCGGCATGACCGAGCCGACGGTGGCGGACGGGTACCCCAGGGATCCCGAGGTGGTCTCCCGCTTCGTCGAGCACTTCGCCGCGCAGCTCGTGGAAGCCGGGCTGCCGCGGATGCCCGCCCGGGTCTTCGCCGCGCTGCTCGCCTCCGACACCGGCACCCTGACCTCCGCCGAGCTGGGCGAGCAGCTGCAGATCAGCCCCGCGGCCGTCTCCGGGGCGGTCCGCTACCTCTCCCAGGTCCACATGCTCTCCCGCGAGCGCGAGCCCGGGTCGCGCCGGGAGCGCTACCGCGTGCACAGCGACCAGTGGTACGAGGCCCTCACCAACCGCGAGGCGATCATCAGACGGTGGGAGGACGCCCTGCGCGAGGGCGTCGCCGGCCTGGGCCCCGACACCCCGGCCGGCCGCCGCCTCGCCGAGACCCTCGCCTTCTTCGAGTTCATCGAGAAGGACGTGGCCGAGATGATGGAACGCTGGCGGGTGCACCGCGAGCGGTTGTTCGGGACGCCCTGAGCCGCCCACCGGCCGCCTGCCCACCGCCCGCCGGCCGCCCTCGGGCCGTCCCGGAGCCGGGGTCACACGGGCGTCGGCAGGGTCACTCCCAGCGCGCCCTCGGCCACCGTCCAGGTGCGCCGCCGTACCGGTCCCACCACCTGCGCGTCCGCCCGGTAGCGGAAGTCCCCGCCGGAGACGGAGACCGTCCGCCCCTCCGCCCGCACCGGTGGCGCCTCCGCCCCCGCCGAGACGGGGCGGACCTCGACGAGCGCCGAACCCGCGGCGCCCGGCGTCAGGGACACCGCCTCGACCGGCTGGTCCAGGTCCACCACCGTCGCGCCGTCGACCTCCACGCGCAGCCGGGCGGGCTCGGGCGCGGTGAGGGTACGGGCGGGGCGCAGCGGCACCAGCGTGCGCACCAGCGACTGGCAGGTCCGCAGCCATGGGCGGCCGTCCGCGGGCTCCGCTCCGGCCCCGGGGGCCGCCCCCTCCCGCACCGGCGGGATCCCCACCGCCCTGAGCACCACCCCGTCGCTGTCGTCCACCAGGACGTCCAGCCGCCGCACGTCCCCGTCCAGCACGGCCCTCGCCGCCGCCACCGCGCCGGTCGGCACGCCCAGTGAACGGGCCAGCGACAGCGTGCTCCCGACCGGGACCACCGACAGTACGGACCCGGCCAGCTCCCGCTGCCGGTGCAGCAGGGACACCGCCCGGACGAGCGCCCGGTCGTCACCCACCACCACCGGCCGCCGCGACCCGCGCCGCGCCAGGGCCCGGGCGAACTCCTCGGGTCCGTTCGGCAGGCACAGTTTCGTCGCCGCACCCGCGCTGAGCACGTCTTTCGCGATCCGGACCGACTCTCCGTCCGTCCGCCGGGCGACCGGGTCGATGATCACCAGCAGCTGTTCGGACGCCGGATAAGTCGCCACCTCGGTCCTGCCTCGCTTCCTCGGGTAGCATCTTTGTGCAAGAGCCCCTTGCGCTATTGCGCCAGGGGCTTCGTCTATTCCGGGGCACCCGGTCCGACGGTTGGCGGCCAACGACGGTCGCGGTGCACGCGGCGGAAGACCCTCCGCGTCCGCCCCTGACCTTGGACATGCCCCGCCCGGAAGGGGTGTACGCGCGTGCCCGCACTTGTGCTGCTCGGTGCTCAGTGGGGTGACGAAGGCAAGGGAAAGGCGACCGACCTGCTCGGTGGCTCGGTGGATTATGTCGTGCGCTACCAGGGCGGCAACAACGCCGGCCACACGGTGGTCGTCGGCGACCAGAAGTATGCGCTCCACCTTCTCCCTTCCGGAATCCTCTCCCCCGGATGCACGCCTGTCATCGGCAACGGTGTCGTCGTCGACCCCTCGGTCCTGCTCTCCGAGCTGAGCGGCCTGAACGAGCGCGGCGTCGACACCTCCAAGCTCCTCATCAGCGGCAACGCGCACATCATCACGCCCTACAACGTCACTGTCGACAAGGTGACCGAGCGCTTCCTCGGAAAGCGCAAGATCGGCACGACCGGTCGCGGCATCGGCCCCACCTACGCCGACAAGATCAACCGCGTCGGCATCCGCGTGCAGGACCTCTACGACGAGTCGATCCTGCACCAGAAGGTCGAGGCGGCCCTCGACGTCAAGAACCAGGTCCTCACCAAGCTCTACAACCGGCGCGCCATCGCCGCGGACCAGGTGGTCGAGGAGCTGCTGGGCTACGCCGAGCAGATCAGGCCGTATGTCGCCGACACCGTACTCGTCCTCAACCAGGCGCTGGACGAGGACAAGGTCGTGCTGTTCGAAGGCGGTCAGGGCACCCTGCTCGACATCGACCACGGCACCTACCCCTTCGTCACGTCCAGCAACCCGACCGCCGGCGGTGCCTGCACCGGCGCCGGTGTCGGCCCCACGAGGATCGGCCGCGTCATCGGCATCCTCAAGGCCTACACCACCCGCGTCGGGGCCGGCCCCTTCCCGACGGAACTTTTCGACGAGGACGGCGAGGCGCTGCGCCGCATCGGCGGTGAGCGGGGTGTCACCACCGGCCGTGACCGGCGCTGCGGCTGGTTCGACGCCGTCATCGCCCGGTACGCGACCCGCGTCAACGGACTGACCGACTTCTTCCTCACCAAGCTCGACGTCCTCACCGGCTGGGAGCAGATCCCGGTCTGCGTGGCGTACGAGATCGACGGCAAGCGCGTCGAGGAGCTGCCGTACTCGCAGACGGACTTCCACCACGCGAAGCCGGTCTACGAGACGCTGCCCGGCTGGTCCGAGGACATCACCCAGGCCAAGTCCTTCTCCGACCTGCCGAAGAACGCCCAGAACTACGTCAAGGCGCTGGAGGAGATGTCCGGCGCCCCGATCTCCGCGATCGGCGTGGGCCCGGGCCGGGACGAGACGATCGAGATCAACTCGTTCCTGTAGTTCCGTGGTTCCCGCGGGCCGCACGGCCCGTACCAGCCTGGATCACCCGCGGGTCACACGTCCGCAACGGCGCCGGGAAGCGGGCGCCTCCAGCAAGCGGAGGCGCCCGTTTCGCGTTCGAATCGGAGCATGACCCAGCGTGTGGTGCGGTGCCGCGGCCCGTACGGCGGGGAGGTCGACGGCACCGGGTGCGGTGAGCCGGCCCGGTTCGAGGTCATCCGTTACCGGCGCCCCCACCTGTACGTGTGCCCCGTCCACCTGGGGCCGGCACTCCTGCTCGCGGAGGGCGTGCTGTGGCCGCCGGAGATCCGGCTCGTCGCGTGAGCCCCGGCCCGCCCGGCGCCGCCCGCCACGCCCGCGCCAGCGGCGGGCGACGCGGGCACCGGCGGCCGGGCCGGGGCGGCCGTCAGCTGAACACGATCATCGAACCCTGGGCCAGGCTCCGCGTCGCCGCCGCATGCAGTCCCAGCCAGACGTGGCGCTCCCGGGCGAACGGGCTGGGATCGTGCGGCGTCGGCGCGGCCGGCTGCTCCAGGTCCGTCGGGGCGGGCGGCGGTTCGGGCGCGGCCGGCGGGTTGGCCGGGTCGATGCCGATCGCCGCGGCGACCTGCTCCAGCTCCCGCAGCAGCGCATGCGCGGAGCCCAACGGGCCGCCCCCCGCCAGCAGTTCGTCGCTGAACAGGGGGGTGGGGAAGTCCAGGGGTACGTAGGCGCCCGCGTGGTCGTAGTGCCAGACCAGGTGCGACTGCTGGGCCGTCGTCTCGAACATCTCCAGCAACTGCTCGTAGTCGCCGCCCAGTTCGTCGACCGGTGTCACCGGCAGTCCGCACACCTGGAGCAGGTAGGCGCGCCGCAGGAAGTGCAGGGCGTCGTAGTCGAAGCCGGCCACCGGGGCGACCTCGCCGGACAGCCCCGGCATGTACTGGTACACCGGCACCGGCGGGAGCCCGGAGTCGGCGAGCACCTTGTTGTACTGCGCGAGTTCCTCGGCGAACGGGTTGTCGGGCGCGTGGCACAACACGTCGACGAGCGGTACCAGCCACAGGTCACAGGCCAAAGAAGGCTCCTCACACGACAACGCACGGCAACAGGGGGGCACACGCGGTGGTCAAGGCAGATTAGTCGGTGCCCCGGAGGTCCCGTACCCCCACCGGAGGTCCTCAGCCTTCCGCGAGCCGTTCGATCACGGCGAGCGAGTGCGTGTTGTACGCGGTGACGATCGCCCGCGCCGCCTCGGTGTCCCGCCGCAGCAGGGCGTCGACCAGCTCCGTGTGGCCCGACCACAGCCGGCCGCGCAGATCCGGCAGGCGCCGCAGATGCTGCACCGCGCACACCCAGGACTGCACCCGCAGCCGGTGCAGGAAGTCGGCGAGATAGGGATTGCCGAACAGGGCGCTCAGCTCGCGCCAGAAGCGCAGGTCGTACCCGATCAGCACGATGAGGTCGCCGGCCGCCGCCGCCCGCTGCGCCTCCTCGCCGCGCCGCCGCACCCCGGCCACGTCACCCGCCAGCCGCGGGTCCTCCAGGTTCCGGTAGCCCCGGTGGCCGCCGTCCAGGGCGAGGAACATCCCCTCGATGACGAGACTGCGGGCCTCGATGATGTCGCGGTAGTCCTCCACGGAGTACTCGCGGACCCTGAAGCCCCGGTGCTGGTCGGCCTCCAGCAGGCCCTGCGCGGACAGGTCCACCAGGGCCTCGCGCACCGGGGTCGCGGAGACGCCGTACTGCTCGGCGATCTCCTTCACCGTGAACGCCCGCCCCGGCCCCAGCCGGCCGGCCAGCACCTCGTCGCGAAGGGCGTCGGCGATCTGCTGCCGCAGGGTGCTGCGGGTCACGGTGCCGCTGCCGGTGCTGCCGGGCATGGTCGGGTGGCTCCCTCTCCACGTGCGGGTGGCGTGCTCGTCGGACTCGGCGATCCGCGCGACCTCTGTGATCCCTGCGATCGCGCCCGGCGATCTCAGCGGTCTCAGCGATCTTGGGGATCCGCCTCTACGAGCACGCCACCTTACGCTTCCGGAAGCCGGGCCGCCCTACCCGCGTAGCGTCACCGTCCGGCGGCTCCCCGCCGGCCCGCCGGGAAGCCGGTGCGGGCCGCGGACCGCGCGGCACCGGAGGGCCGGTCCGCGCCGGGGCGGCCCGGGCGGTGCCGCGCGGCGGGCGTGCGTCAGCCGGTGTACCGGTCGGCCACCGACAGGGCCGCGTCCAGTGCCTCGAAGCCTTCCTTCAGCTCGGCCTCGGAGACGTTGCACGGCGGCACCACATGCGTCCGGTTCATGTTCACGAACGGCCACAGCCCGTGCTCCCTGGCCGCCGCCGCGAAGGCCGCCATCGGCGCGTTCGCCTCGCCGGCCGCGTTGTACGGCACCAGCGGCTCACGCGTCTCACGGTCCCGCACCAGCTCCAGCGCCCAGAACAGGCCGGTGCCGCGCACCTCGCCGACGCTCGGGTGCCGCTCGGCCAGTGCCCGCAGGGCCGGCTCGACGACCGAGGCGCCGAGCCGGGCCGCGTTCTCGACGACGCGCTCCTCCGCCATCACCCGCAGCGTGGCGACGGCGGCGGCACAGGCCAGCGGATGCCCGGAGTACGTCAGACCGCCCGGGTAGGGCCGCCGGCCGAAGGTCTCGGCGATCTCCGGCGAGATCGCGACACCGCCGAGCGGCACGTACCCGCTGTTCACTCCCTTGGCGAAGGTCATCAGGTCCGGCACGACCCCGTAGAGGTCCGCCGCGAACCACTCACCGGAGCGGCCGAACCCGGCCATCACCTCGTCCAGTACGAACACGATGCCGTGCTTGTCGCACAGCTCGCGCACCCCGGCCAGGTAGCCCGGGGGCGGCATCATGATCCCGGCGGTGCCCGGGACGGTCTCCAGGATGATCGCCGCGATGGTCCCCGGACCCTCGAACGCGATCGTCGTCTCCAGGTGTTCCAGTGCCCGCGCGCACTCCTGCTCCTCGGTCTCGGCGTAGAAGCGGGACCGGTACAGGAAAGGCGCCCAGAAGCGCACCACGCCGTTCGTGCCGCTGTCGCTGGGCCAGCGGCGCGGGTCGCCGGTGATGTTGACCGCCTGCTGCGTGCCGCCGTGGTACGAGCGGTAGGCCGACAGCACCTTCGGGCGGCCCGTGTGCAGCCGGGCCATGCGCACCGCGTGCTCGACGGCGTCGGCGCCGCCGTTGGTGAAGAAGATCTTGTCCAGGTCGCCGGGAGTGCGTTCGGCGATGAGCCGTGCCGCCTCGGACCGCGCCTCGACGGCGAAGGCGGGCGCGAACGTCGTCATCGTCGCCGCCTGCTCCTGGATCGCGGCGACGACCTTCGGGTGCTGGTAGCCGATGTTGGTGTAGACGAGACCGCTGGTGAAGTCGAGGTACCGCTTGCCGTCGTAGTCCCAGAAGTACGACCCCTCCGCACCGGCGACGGCGAGCGGGTCGATGAGGTCCTGCGCGGACCAGGAGTGGAACACATGCGCACGGTCCGCGGCCTTCACGGCGGCGCCGGCCTGGGGGTCGGGCAGATGAGGGGTCATGCGGGCGAGCGTAGGTGTCCGGGATGCGGACGCGGTATCGGCGTCCTGTCTGCGGTCGGGGGCGATCCGCGACAGGTTGTCGATCCGGGGGCGGGCGACGGGCGACGGGCGGCGCGCAGGGCCGTTGCCGGCGCCGCGCGCCTTCACCGCGCGCCGCCGCCTCGCCGCCGGCAACGGCTCCCCGGCTTACCCGGAAGCGCTGCGCCGCCCGCCCGGGAGCCGGAGCACCTGTTACCCAACCGTAGAGGCCGGCCCGCCCACCTGCCGGAATCCGGCACTATCCTCGGGATGTCGGAGGGGCGTGCACGGGGGGAGGGGCGGTCGGCCATGGAGCGACTGGGGCCCGGGGAGCCGCAGAGGATCGGGGCGTACCGGCTGCTGGCGCGGCTGGGTGCGGGCGGCATGGGCCAGGTGTACCTGGCCCGGTCCGACCGGGGTCGCACGGTCGCCGTCAAGCTGGTCCGCGAGGAACTCGCCGCGCAGGAGGAGTTCCGGGAGCGGTTCCGGCAGGAGGTGGGGGCCGCGCAGCGGGTCGGCGGTCACTGGACCGCGCCGGTGCTGGACGCCGACACCGAGGCGGCCGTGCCCTGGGTGGCCACCGGTTACGTGGCCGGGCCCAGCCTCCAGCAGGTCGTCGGCCACGACCACGGGGCCCTGCCCGAGCGTTCGGTGCGGATCCTGGCGGCCGGGCTCGCGCACGCCCTGCAGGACATCCACGCCGCCGGCATCGTCCACCGCGACCTCAAGCCGTCCAACGTGCTCGTGACGATCGACGGGCCCCGGGTCATCGACTTCGGGATCGCGCGGGCCCTGGAGACGGTGACCGAGGGCGGGCTCACCCGCACCGGCTCACTGGTCGGCTCGCCCGGCTTCATGGCTCCGGAGCAGGTGCGGGGCGACCGCATCACCCCCGCCTGCGACGTCTTCTGCCTCGGCTCGGTGCTCGCCTACGCCGCCACGGGCCGCCTCCCCTTCGGCTCGGCCAACAGCGGTGTGCACGCGCTGATGTTCCGCATCGCCCAGGAGGAACCGGACCTGGAGGGTGTGCCCGAGGGCATCGCCGACCTGGTCCGCGACTGCCTCGAGAAGGACCCCGCTGCCCGCCCCGGTCTCGACCGCGTCCTGGATCGGACGGGCGCCGAGGACACCGTCGCCGACGGCCGCTCCCGCGACCCCTGGCTGCCGGGTTCCCTGGTGGCCCAGCTGGGGCGGCACGCCGTGCGGCTGCTGGACACGGAGGATCCGGAGGGTCCCACGGGAGCGGCGCCGCAGGCGTCCGCGGGGGGAGGCACGCCCGCCGCCCCGCAGCCGGCCGGTCCCGCCGCACCTGCCGCGCCCTCAGCCCCACCGGCACCGGCACCTGCCGCGCCCGCAGCCCCTGCCGCGCCCGCCGCCCCCGCCGTTGCGCCGGCCGCGGCGCCGGATCCCGGTCCGCCCGGGCCGTCGGGCCGCCCCACGCCGATCTCTGTCGCCGGCCCGGGAGACGTCCCGGGCGCGGGCCAGGCGCCCGTGCCGCCGCCCGCGCCCCCGCAGACCCCTCTGCCCCACCAGGGGTACGGCTACCCCCAGCAGCCCCAGCAGGCGTACGGCCAGGCCCAGCAGTCTCAGGCGTACGGCTACCCCCAGCAGGCCCAGCAGCCGCGACCCGGGACGGGGTACGCCCCGCCCGTGCACGGCCATCCCCAGCAGCCCGGTGGCTGGGCGGCGGGCCCGCCCGCGATCCCGCAGCCGCAGACCCCGTATCCCCAGCAGCCCCAGCAGCCGTACCCGCCCCGGCAGTCGTACGGAGCCGGCGGGAGGCAGACCGGAACCGCCGGCCCGCCCTACGCCGGCCCGCCCTACGGCCCCGGGGGACAGGCACCCGGCGCCGGCGTCCCGCCCCACGGTGCCGGCGGCGGTCTCGGCTCCACGCCTCCCTACGGTCCGCCGCCGATCGCGGCCACCACGGCCGCTCCGCCCGGCGACCCGGCGCCCCCGTCCGGGCGCAACCCCCGCACCACGGTCCTCCTCGTCGCGATCGCCCTGGTCGTGGCGCTGGCCGCGGGCGGCACGGTGTACGCGCTGATGAGGGGGAGCGAGACCCCCGCCGCGCAGCCGACGCCCTCCGCGGCACCCACGCGGGCCGGCACGTCGCCCTCGACCGCGCCGACGGCCACCGAGCCGTCCGCGTCGCCGTCCACCGAATCCGCCTCGCCGCAAGCGGGCGCGGTCCCCGAGGGGTATGTGGGCACCTGGGCGACGACGATCGACAACGCGAGCGGCGCCAACCCCCGCCGGCTCACCATTCGCCAGGGCCAGGTGGGCGACACGGTCCTCACCCTTGTCGCCGACGGTCCCGCCGGCACCAGCACCTACCACTGTGTGTTCGAGGCGAAGTTGATCCAACGACCGCGCCCGCAAGGACCGTTGGAGATCGGGGCGTCCTCGGTGACGACCGGGGAGCCCGCCTCGTCCTGCTCGCCGGGGGCTCCCACGACGGTCACGCTGTTGCCGGACGGACGACTGGAGCGGCTGAACACGAGCACCGGGAAGAAGCTGACCTACACCAGGCAGGGCTGAGGCGGCGGGCCCGTCCGGTGGCCGCCGCCCCGTCCGTGGCCCCCCGGGGACGGTGGAGGCTCAGCGCGGCTCCGGGGGGCGCTGCCGGGGCATGTTGGGCCGCGCGCCGCCCGGCGGCACCGGGAAGCGTCCGCCCGAGCCCGCGGTATCCGACCGTGCCGCGCCGCCCGCGGCCACCGCCGACTGGATCCCCATCGGTGCGGAACCGGTGCGGAACTCCACCATCCAGTCCGTCGTCTCCGTCCGCACCAGCTCCGTCACGTCCTCCGAGAAGCGCCGCAGCACTCCGAGGCACCGCTCGGCGGCCTCGCCGGCCGTCCCGTCCGTCGGGCCCAGCACCTCCCGCACGCTCTCCGAGGCCCAGTCGAACTGCAGCACCTGGAGCCGGCGCTGCACCGCCTGGGCGGTGGCGACGTCCCTTATCCACCCCGAGGTCACCCCGAAGAACCGGTCCACGCCCACACACGCCACGGCCAGCAGCAGCGCGAGATATCCCCAGGGGGCGACCCCGCCCATGACGCCGGTCAGATCCAGCAGCGGCAGCGCCGCCGCCGACACCGCGCCCGCCGCCGCACCCGACCGCAGCACCCGCGCCCCACGCCGCTTCCACACCCGGTCGGTCAGGTACCAGGCCGCCGTCTCCAGAGCACCGCGCTCCACCCAGCGGTACAGGTCGTCCAGGCGCTGGGCGGGTTCCCCCCAGTCCCCGAGCGGGAACACCCGCCCGGTCAGCTCACCCGGCCGCAGGTCCGCCCCGCCCTCTCCCCGCCCGTCCTGTGGCGGACCCTCGGGCTGCATCTCCGGCTGACCCACCCGGCACTCCCTAATGACGAACGGTCACAGTCTGTGACACATGATGCTGACGTGTGCTCTGAGCCGGACCCTTCCTACCGCCCAATGGGTGGCGAAGAGACCGGTCAGCTCACTTTTCCGCCCGGAAGTGGGTCTTGATCAGCTATAGACCGGGCAACCGACTCACTCGAAAGAGTGCTGCGGCGACGCCGGGGCAGACCACGTAGGCTCGTGCCAGGTGGACCCGGACGAGGTCCGCGTCAGCCGACGGCGGCTGACGACAGCTATGACAGGAGCTGATCCGTGATCCCCGGTGGTGGCCAGCCGAACATGCAGCAGCTGCTCCAGCAGGCCCAGAAGATGCAGCAGGACCTGGCCCGGGCCCAGGAGGAGCTGGCGCAGACCGAGGTCGAGGGCCAGGCCGGCGGCGGCCTGGTACGGGCGACGGTCACGGGCGCCGGTGAGCTGCGCGCACTGAAGATCGACCCGGAGGCGGTGGACCCGGAGGACACCGAGACCCTCGCCGACCTGGTCGTCGCGGCCGTGCAGGCGGCCAACGAGAACGCGCAGACCCTCCAGCAGCAGAAGCTGGGCCCGCTGGCCCAGGGACTGGGTGGCGGCAGCGGCATTCCCGGTCTGCCTTTCTAAGACAGGCGCGCGGCATCTACCGTACGTAGAGAAGCAGAACCAGGAAGGACGGCAGTCCGTTGTACGAAGGCGTGGTGCAGGACCTCATCGACGAGCTGGGGCGGCTGCCCGGCGTCGGTCCCAAGAGCGCGCAGCGGATCGCCTTCCACATCCTCCAGGCGGAGCCCACGGACGTCCGGCGTCTCGCCCAGGCCCTGCTCGAAGTGAAGGCGAAGGTCCGCTTCTGCGCCGTCTGCGGCAACGTGGCGCAGGAGGAGCAGTGCGCCGTCTGCCGCGACCCCCGCCGCGACCCGTCGGTCATCTGCGTCGTCGAGGAGCCCAAGGACGTCGTCGCGATCGAGCGCACCCGTGAGTTCCGGGGCCGCTACCACGTGCTGGGCGGAGCGATCAGCCCGATCGAGGGCGTGGGGCCCGACGACCTGCGTATACGAGAACTTCTCGCGCGGTTGGCCGATGGGACGGTCACGGAGCTGATCCTGGCCACCGATCCGAATCTCGAGGGCGAGGCCACGGCCACGTACCTCGCACGCATGATCAAGCCCATGGGCCTGAAGGTCACCCGCCTGGCCAGCGGCCTCCCGGTGGGTGGCGACCTGGAATACGCGGACGAGGTCACCCTCGGCCGCGCCTTCGAGGGGAGACGACTCCTAGATGTCTGACGCCACGCTGCATGCGACCGGGCGGAACCCGGACGACTTCGCGGTCCAGATCGCGGACCAGGTGGAGAGCTTCCTGGTGGCCGTCACGGAGGTCGCCAAGGGCGACGAGCCGGCCTCGGCAGTCCCCTTCCTCCTCCTGGAGGTCTCCCAACTGCTGCTCGCCGGCGGTCGCCTGGGCGCGCACGAGGACGTCGTTCCCGACGAGCGCTACGAGCCCGACCCCGGTCCGGAGCCGGACGCCGACGGGCTGCGCGAGAACCTGGCGCGCCTGCTGGAGCCGATCGACGTCTACTCCGAGGTCTTCGACCCCTACGAGCCCCGCAAGGCGCCCGTCCCGGCCCGCATCTCCGACGACCTGGCCGACGTCATCACCGACCTGCGCCACGGCATGGTCCACTACCGCGCAGGCCGGACCAGCGAGGCCCTGTGGTGGTGGCAGTTCTCGTACTTCTCCAACTGGGGCTCGACGGCGTCCGCGACCCTGCGCGCCCTCCACTCGGTCCTCGCGCACGTCCGGCTGAACCAGCCCCTTCAGGAGCTGGACGGCCTGGACACCGACCAGGGCCTGGGCGACGAGGCCCTGGAGTTCGAGGCGGGCGAGGTCATGGCCCAGGAGATCGCGGGCCCGCTGGGCATCAAGGAGGCGGACTGACGCCGCGGCCGGCGGGCGGCAGTCCGCGGTGCCCGGCTGGGTGCCCCGGACGTAGACCGCGTCGTCGGTGCCGGGCAGGTCCGTGACGCGGTGGGCACGGGTGGGGCAGCGGCCGGCGGCGTCGGGGCCGGGGGCCGCCCGGACGGCGGGCAGGGCCCTCGCTCTTGTCAGGTGCGCCGACCGGGCCCCCTCCCGAACATGTGACCCGACCCACATTCCCGCGTGTGTTCGCGGCCCCTGGGCATGAGCCCTCTGGACGCGAGCGGCCGGAGCAGCCCCTCGATATCTCACCATGCGATATCGGGAGGGTGGATTTCGGACGCTCGATAGACTGAACCGACCGCAGTGCACCGCCGTACCTGCGGAAAGAACACAAACGGAGCGAGGAGCGCACGTGGGCCTTGTCGTGCAGAAGTACGGAGGCTCCTCCGTAGCCGATGCCGAAGGCATCAAGCGCGTCGCCAAGCGGATCGTGGAAGCCAAGAAGAACGGCCACCAGGTCGTCGCCGTGGTTTCCGCGATGGGCGACACGACGGACGAGCTGATCGATCTCGCCGAGCAGGTTTCCCCGATCCCTGCCGGGCGTGAGCTCGACATGCTGCTGACCGCCGGAGAGCGGATCTCCATGGCTCTGCTGGCCATGGCGATCAAGAACCTGGGGCACAGCGCCCAGTCGTTCACCGGCAGCCAGGCGGGTGTCATCACCGACTCGGTCCACAACAAAGCGCGGATCATCGACGTGACGCCGGGCCGCATCCGCGACTCGCTGGACGGGGGCAACATCGCCATCGTCGCCGGCTTCCAGGGCGTCAGCCAGGACAGCAAGGACATCACCACCCTCGGGCGCGGCGGGTCCGACACCACGGCCGTGGCGCTGGCCGCCGCGCTCGACGCCGAGGTCTGCGAGATCTACACCGACGTCGACGGCGTGTTCACCGCCGACCCGCGGGTGGTGAAGAAGGCCCGGAAGATCGACTGGATCTCGTTCGAGGACATGCTCGAACTGGCCGCGTCCGGGTCCAAGGTGCTGCTCCACCGGTGCGTGGAGTACGCCCGCCGCTACAACATCCCGATCCACGTCCGCTCCAGCTTCAGCGGGCTGCAGGGCACGTGGGTCAGCAACGAGCCGATTCAGCAAGGGGAGAAGAAGGTGGAGCAGGCCATCATCTCCGGTGTCGCGCACGACACCTCCGAGGCCAAGATCACGGTCGTCGGTGTGCCGGACAAGCCGGGCGAGGCCGCGTCCATCTTCCGGACCATCGCCGACGCCGAGATCAACATCGACATGGTCGTGCAGAACGTGTCCGCCGCGTCCACCGGGCTGACGGACATCTCCTTCACCCTGCCGAAGACCGAGGGCCGCAGGGCCATCGACGCCCTGGAGAAGAACAAGGGCGGCATCGGCTTCGACTCGCTGCGCTACGACGACCAGATCGGCAAGATCTCGCTCGTGGGCGCCGGGATGAAGACCAACCCCGGTGTCACCGCGGACTTCTTCACCGCGCTGTCCGACGCGGGTGTGAACATCGAGCTCATCTCGACCTCCGAGATCCGCATCTCGGTCGTGACGCGCGCCGACGACGTGCCGGAGGCCGTCCGGGCCGTGCACACCGCCTTCGGGCTGGACTCCGACAGCGACGAGGCCGTCGTCTACGGGGGCACCGGCCGATGACCTCCCGTTCGTACGGAGGCGCACGGCGATGAAGGGCCGACCGGCGCTCGCGGTCGTGGGAGCGACCGGAGCCGTCGGCGCGGTCATGCTCCAGATCCTGTCCCAGCGGGCGGACGTCTGGGGCGAGATCCGCCTGATCGCCTCGCCGCGCTCGGCCGGCCGCAAGCTGGCCGTGCGCGGCGAGGAGGTCGAGGTGGTGGCGCTCGGCGAAGCGGCCTTCGACGGCGTCGACGTGGCCCTGTTCGACGTGCCCGACGAGGTCGCGGCCCAGTGGGCGCCCGTCGCCGCGGCCAAGGGCGTGGTGGTGGTCGACAACTCCGCCGCCTTCCGGATGGACCCGGACGTGCCGCTGGTCGTGCCCGAGGTCAACGCGCACACGGTGCGGAACCGGCCGCGCGGGATCGTCGCCAACCCCAACTGCACGACGCTGTCGATGATCGTCGCCCTGGGCGCGCTGCACGCCGAGTACGGGCTGCGCGAGCTGGTGGTGTCGTCGTACCAGGCGGTCAGCGGGGCCGGCCGGGCCGGGATCGACACGCTGCGGGAGCAGTTGTCCCTCGTCGCCGGCACCGAACTCGGGACGAGCCCGGGCGACGTGCGGCGGGCGGTCGGCGACCGGACGGGGCCGTTCCCGGAGCCGGTCGCGCTGAACGTGGTGCCGTGGGCCGGGTCGCTGCGTGAGGACGGCTGGTCGTCGGAGGAGATGAAGGTGCGGGACGAGTCCCGCAAGATCCTCGGGCTGCCGCGGCTGCCCGTCGCCGTCACCTGTGTGCGGGTGCCGGTCGTCACCACGCACTCGATGACCGTGCACGCCCGCTTCCAGGGCGAGGTCACCGTCGACGGCGCTCAGGAGATCCTGGCCACCGCGCCCGGTGTCGTGCTGTTCGACAACCCGGCCGCCGGGGAGTTCCCCACACCCGCCGACGCGGTGGGCACCGACCCGACCTGGGTGGGGCGGGTCCGCCGGGCGCTGGACGACCCGACGGCGCTGGAGCTGTTCGTGTGCGGCGACAACCTGCGCAAGGGGGCCGCGCTGAACACCGCGCAGATCGCGGAACTGGTGGCGGAGGAGTTGGCGTAGTGCCCTCCCGCGACGGGAAATCGCGTGCCCACCCCCGCGGCCCGTTTATAGGATCTACATGGAACATGTGATCAGGGCAATGGCCCGGTCCACTTGAGTACCGCCCCCGGGGCGGCCGAAGATTTTTCTCCCCGCCTTCCGCAACCGTGCGGAGCGCGGGGAGCGTCTTTGCGGTGGCCCTGTGCTGGGGCGGAGGTGACGCGTGTCATCCGGGACGTGGGGACGGCCTGGAGCGGGCGTGGGGACGCCCGTTCGTTCGGACTTAGGGGAAGAGCGGGACTCATGGTCGGCGCAGAAGTGACGCCCGGCACGTACAACCCCGACGGGGGGACGCGTGTCCAACCGGCGTGGCAGAGGTACTCGACTTCACCGCGGCGGCGCGCGGGACCGCCCGGCGGCCCCCGCGGGCGGGCAGCCGCCGGCCCCGCAGGACAGGCGCGCCCGGCGGCATGCCGGTGATCGCGCCGATGCCCGCAGCGCGGCCCGCCCGCATACCCAGTCAGCGCGACGGAGCCGGTCGGACCGCGGCCGCCGGCACCACCGTCGACCATCTCACCGAGACCTACCGCGCCCACTACCGCTCACTGCTGGGCCTCGCCGCCCTCCTCCTCGACGACACCGCCTCCTGTGAGGACGTCGTGCAGGAGGCCTTCATCCGCGTGCACTCGGCACGCAGGCGGGTCCGCGACCCGGAGAAGACGCTCGCCTATCTGCGCCAGACGGTGGTCAACCTCTCCCGCTCGGCGCTGCGCCGCCGCATCCTCGGACTGAAGCTGCTGTCCAAGCCCATGCCGGACATGGCCAGCGCGGAGGAGGGCGCCTACGACCTGCTGGAGCGCGACTCGCTGATCGACGCGATGAAGGGGCTCCAACGCCGGCAGCGCGAGGTGCTCGTGCTGCGCTACTTCGCGGACATGACCGAGGCTCAGGTCGCCGAGACGCTCGGCATCTCGCTGGGCTCGGTCAAGGCGTACGGCTCGCGCGGCATCGCCGCGCTGCGCAAGGTGATGGAGGCCCGGGCATGACGCACGGCACGGGCGGCGACGGGGGCCCGGGCGGGTACGGGGCGGAGGCCGGGAAGGACGCGCACGGGGACGACGCGCGGCACGCTCCGGGAGCCCCCCGCGCCCCCGACACCCCCGACGCGCACGGCCGCCCCCGGCCCGGGCGGTCCCCGGACCACCGGCCCACCGGCGACCGCCCGGTGCCCGAGCACCCCGGGGCGGACCCGGGCGGCAGGCCGGGCCGGGACCGTACGCCGCACACCGCCCCCGCGCCGGACCTCGGAGCCGAGCCTGCGCGGCGGCCCCGCACGCACGACCCGAAACACCTGCACGCTGGGAACGGAACTGTGAACGACGGCCTGGACGACCAGAGCCCCGGCGGGCTCGACTCGGACGAGCTGGCACTGCGCCGCATGCTGCACCACGCGGTCCAGGAGATCGAGCCGCGCGACGGCGTCCTGGAGCACCTGCAGCGGGCGGTCCCCGCACGCCGGGCCCGCAAGCGCCAGGCGGCCGTCGGCCTCGCCGCCACGGCCCTGTTCCTGGGGACGGCCGTGCCCGCGCTGCTGCACGTCTCCAGGGCCACCGGCACCGACGCCGCCCCCTCCGTCGCCGGCAGCAGCTCGCAGGTCCAGGGCGGTACCGGCGAGGGCAGGACCTCCGACGGTCACGAGAACACGACCGGCAGCGTATCGGGCCCGGTCACAGGCGAGGAACAGGGCGGCAGCAGGGACACCGGCCGGGGCAAGGGCGCCGGTGCGGGCGCCTCCGCCTCGCCGGACCCCGGCCCGGCGGCCACCGGGCCCGCCGAGCCCCCGCGGTGCACCGCCGACCGGCTCGGCGGCGCCAAGGCCTCTGCCGACGGCCCGGACTCCGCCGGCATCGTGTACGGCACGTTCCACCTCGTCAACGTCTCGGACACCAAGTGCGTGGTGGGCGGCGCGGGAAGCATGACCCTCCTCGCCAAGGGCGCCGCCGACCCGTCGAGGATCACGGTCGTGCAGCACACCGCGGGCGACGCCGCCCCCGGTCTGCCCGACCCCTCGCTCAGCCTTTCCGAACTGGTCCTGGCCCCCGGCTCCGCGTTCGACGTGAGGTTCGCCTGGGTCCCGGCGGAGACCTGCCCGACGACCGGCGGGGGCGGCGACGGCGGCGCGGGCGACGGCGGCGGCACCGGCACGCCCTCACCCGCCCCCTCGCCCAGCCCGGCCACCACCGGCATCGCCACCGGCGGCAGTACCGGCACCACCACCCAGATGGTCGCCGAGAACGGCACGGACGGCGGTGTCGTCGTCTCCTACACCCCGGCGACGGGCACGGCATCCGTCACGGTGACGGTGCCCCACGCCTGCGCGGGCACGGTGTACCGGACGGGGCTGCTGCCGCAGTAGGGGCAGAGCCGCCGCGGGAGGGGCCGGGACGCCGTGGCGGAAGTACGGGCGAGGAGCCCGTACCGCAACGGGACGTCCCTCACGCCCCGGGTGCCCGGGCCGGTGCCGGGACGCCCGCGGGCTCCTGACCGGAGACGATCCCCAGCCGGGCGTCCCGCTGGTGCTCCACCTCGCGCCGCAGCAGCCGGAACCACATGAACACCACGAACCCGGCGAAGACGAACCACTCACCGGTGTAGCCGAGGTTCTGGAACGCCTTCAGGTCCAGTCCGCTGCCCGTGGGCGAGGCGGCCGGCACGGCCGTCATCCCGGCGTCGGCCCGGTCGAGGGTGACCCACGCGTCGTACAGGTCGTACGGCACGAGGTTCACCAGCGACGCCGCGCTGATCGCGGCCGTCTGCCCGGCCGGCAGGCCGCCGCGGGCGCTGACGCCGTTGTCACCGGGCGTCTCCGAGGCCTGGAGCGCTCCCGTGACGCTGACCTGGCCCTCCGGCGGGGCGGGTGCCTTCGCCGCGTCGGCGGCGCCGGGCAGCCAGCCGCGGACCACCGGCAGGGCCTTTCCGGAGTCGGTGCGCAGCAGGGTCAGGACGTAGAAGCCGCTCCGGCCGTCCAGTTCCCGGTCGGGGACGAGGAGCTGCTCGCCGTACCGGCCGGTCGCGGTGACCTGCTTGCCGGACGTCCGCTTGTCGACGGGAAGCAGGTCGGCCAGTGGACGGGCCGGAGCCACCCGGGCCGCCGCGGCATCGGCCTCGGCGTTGCGGTGCTCGTCGACGCGCGCCTCGAACCGGCTCAGCTGCCAGGACCCCATGAACACGCAGAAGGGGATGGCCAGCAGCACGAAGACGTTGATCCCCCACCAGCGGGGCGTCAGCAGGAACCGGTACACGCCCTCCACGGTACGGTGCCCCGCGGCGGTTCCCGCACGCGGGCTCGTCCATCCCGTGCGGCGGGTCCGGGCGGGATGTCCACAGGCTGGGGACCTGGGCGGTCGATACCAGGCCCGAGCGGGCAGGATGGCCACATGACTGAGAGCAACAGGTCCACCACAGGGGACCGGGAGGCGGGCGCGCTGATGTCTGAGGACGTTTCTGAGGGCGTTTCCGGGGAGGTCCCCCGGGAGATGCCGGACTGGGAGAAGCGGTTCCGTGCCCCGCGGGTGTCCCTTCCGGACTGGGCGCAGGACGCCCCGCACCGGTCCCTGTTCGTGTCGAACGCCACCGGCACGTACGAGTTGTACTCCTGGGACCGCTCGACCGGCGAGCAGCACCAGGTGACCAACCGGCCGAACGGCACCACGGACGGTGTGCTCTCCCCGGACGGCGCCGGCATCTGGTGGTTCGACGACAAGGACGGCGACGAGTTCGGCGTATGGCGCCGCCGCCCCTTCTCCGGCGGCGAGGACGAGCTGGCCGCACCCGGGCTGGACCCCTCCTACCCCGCGGGCCTGGCCCTGGGCCGGGACGGCCGGACGGCGGTCGTCGGCCGCTCCACGGACGAGGAGGGCACCACGATCCACCTGGCCCGGACCGGCGAGCCGCCGGTGGAGATCTACCGGCACCGCGAGTCGGCGGGTGTGGGCGACCTCTCCCACGACGGGTCGCTGATCGCGCTGGAGCACACCGAGCACGGCGACGCGATGCACTCGGCGCTGCGGGTGGTGCGCCCCGACGGCACGGCCGTCGCCGAACTGGACGACACCGAGGGCGGCACGAAGGAGCTGGGCCTGGAGGTGCTCGGCTTCGCACCCGTCGACGGCGACACCCGCCTGCTCATCGGGCACCAGCGCCGGGGCCGTTGGGAGCCGCTGGTGTGGGACGTGGCCACGGGCGAGCAGAGCGATCTCGCCCTGGACCTGCCGGGCGACGTCAGCGCCGAGTGGTATCCGGACGGCAGCGCCCTGCTCGTCGCGCACGGCTTCGAGGCCCGCAGCGAGCTGTACCGGTACGACCTGACCGGCCGTGAGCTGGAGCGGATCCCCACCCCGCCGGGCACCGTCTCGGGGGCGACGGCCCGCCCCGACGGCACCGTGGAGTACCTGTGGTCGTCGGCGGCGGAGCCGCCCGTGGTCCGGTCCACGGCGGGCGGGGTGGTCCTGGACCCGCCCGGCATGAAGTCGCCGGGCTCGGTACCGGTGGAGGACGTGTGGGTGGAGGGCCCCGGCGGGCGCATCCACGCCCTGGTGCAGCGGCCGGCGGGGGCCGAGGGCCCGCTGCCGACGGTCTTCGACATCCACGGCGGCCCGACCTGGCACGACAGCGACTCCTTCGCGGCGGGCCCCGCGGCCTGGGTGGACCACGGCTACGCGGTGGTCCGCGTCAACTACCGCGGCTCCACCGGGTACGGCAGGGCCTGGACGGACGCCCTGAAGCACCGGGTGGGCCTGATCGAGCTGGAGGACATCGAGGCGGTCCGCCGGTGGGCGATCGCCTCGGGCCTCGCGGACCCCGGCCGGCTGATCCTCACCGGTGGTTCCTGGGGCGGCTACCTCACCCTCCTCGGCCTCGGTACCCAGCCCGACGCGTGGACGCTGGGCATCGCGGCGGTCCCGGTCGCCGACTACGTCACGGCGTACCACGACGAGATGGAGGCGTTGAAGGCCATGGACCGGACCCTGCTCGGCGGCACGCCCGAGGAGGTCCCGGAGCGTTTCGCGGCGTCGTCACCGCTGACCTACGTGGACGAGGTCGGGGCGCCCGTCCACATCTCGGCGGGCGTCAACGACCCCCGCTGCCCCATCCGCCAGATCGAGAACTACGTCGACCGCCTGTCGGCCCGCGGCGCCGTCCACGAGGTCTACCGCTACGACGCGGGGCACGGTTCGCTGGTGGTCGACGAGCGGATCCGGCAGGTCGGGCTGGAACTGGACTTCGCGCGCCGGTATCTGCCGCAGTAGAGCCGTGCGGTGCACCGGCCGGGCGGGGGACCCGCCCGGGGTTCGGCCGGGTGCCGCGCGGGGCAGCAGGACCGGTGACGGCCCCTCGTACAGATCGGGAGTGCAGATGAAGATCTCCGTGGATCCGGAGCGGTGCTACGGCTCCGGCGACTGCGTCTACCGGGTTCCGTCCGTCTTCACCGTCGTCGACGGCTTCGGCGCCGTGCTGCCGGGCCGCGAGGACGCGGGCGACGATCCGGCGGTGCGGAGCGCGGCGGAGGGCTGCCCGTCGCAGGCGATCACGCTGGGGCGGCCGGAATAGCCGGCCAGTTCCAGCCCAGTTCGGCCAGTGCCCGAGCCCGCGCCGCCACCACCGCCATGCGGGCCCGGCGCTCCGCGGGGTCGGTGTGCGCGCTCTGGCCGGTCGTCTGGCCGTCCCACTTGCGGTAGAGCAGCCCGGTCTCGGCCGAGAACCAGCCACGGCTTATGGCGTTCAGCGCCAGCAGCAGGCCGGTGTCCTCGGAGGCGGGCAGGGCCATCCAGCCACCGAGGGCCAGCAGCAGGTCGCGGCGGACGAAGAGGGTCGCGGGGTGGACCTGGGCGCGGTGGTCGTGGGCCGCCCAGAAGTCGAGCACGGCGCCGCGCTCGATCGGGCCCTCGGGCGGATCGCCGGCGAATCCGGCCGTGGAGCCGTCCGGCAGCAGGTCCAGTGCCCGGGAGGTGGCCCAGCCCAGGTCGGGGTCGGCCTCCAGGGCCGCCAGGTCGCGGGCGAGGGCGCCCGGCGTGAGCCGGTCGTCGGCGTCGAGGATCTTCACGTACGTCCCGTCGGCGTCCGACAGGGCGATCGTGCGGGCGACCCCCGGTCCGCCGGGCCGCCCCTGGCGGAAGACGATCCGCTCGTCGTCGGGGACGTGGGGGCGTACGGCGTCGGTGGTGCCGTCCTCCCGGACGACCCAGCGCCAGTCCCAGCCGTCCGGCAGCCGCTGCTCGCACAGCGAGGCGTGGGCGTGCGGCAGATAGTGGGCCGAGGGGGCGTGGACGGCGGTGACGACGACGATGCGCCGGTCCGGCACGGAGGCGCTCACCGCCTCTCCAGGCGTGTGGCGAAGGGCAGTTGGGGTCTCGTCGTGGGCCTGGAGCACATGATCAGACTACGGCACACCGGGTCCGGGGCACGGAAAAGGCCCGACCGCTGGCGACGGGGGATGCACCAGCGATCGGGCTGTGGCCAAGGCTAACAGGGCGGCCCCGGCTGTGGGAGCCGCCCGCCGGACTGAGGGTGCGCTGTGTGACCCGGATCACTGCACCCGGGGGTTCGGTCACGCGTTGCAGGGAGGGTCGTAGGACAGCCGCGGCAGGTACTCGCGCCACTTCCGCTCCGTCAGGACGCCCCGGGTGGTCGTGCAGATGCGCCGCACGGCCCGGTCGACGTCCAGGTCCCACAGCCGCACGGTGCCGATACCGCTGGACACCCCGAGCATGTCGCCGCGGGGACTGAACGACAGGAAGTTGCCCGCCTTGGCGTTGGGGCTCATCGACCGGCCGATCGGCGTGGCGTGCGCGGGGTCGGCGATGTTCCACAACCGGACCGTGTTGTCGTTCCCGCCGCTGGCCAGTGTGCTGCCGTCGCGGCTGAGGGTCAGGGACACCACCGCCTCGGTGTGCCCGGTGAGGGGTGGCCCCAACTGCCGTGCACGGGCCGGGTCGGTGACGTTCCACAGCCGGACGGTGTCGTCGTCGCTGCCGCTGGCCAGGGTGCGGCCGCCGAGGCCGTAGACGAGCGCGTTCACCGGTCCGGTGTGGCCGGTCAGGGGCGGGCCGACCGGCGTGGTGCGGGCCGGGTCGGCGGTGTCCCACAGCCGTACGGTGCCGTCCGCGCTGCCGCTGGCCAGGGTGCGGCCGTCGGGGCTGAACACGAGGGCGTTGACGTAGCCCCGGTGGCCGGTCAGCGGCGCCCCGAGCGGACGCGGGTGGGCCGGGCCGGTGACGTCCCACAGGCGGAGGGTGCGGTCCTCGTAGGCCGTGGCGAGCGTGCGGCCGTCGGGGCTGAAGGCCAGCGCGTCCGCGAAACGGGTCCGCAGCACGACGGGTGGCCCGGCGGCGACCGGCCGGGTGGGGTCGGTGACGTTCCACAGGTGCACCTCGTGGTCCGCCGTCAGCACGGCGAGCGTGCGGCCGTCGGGAGAGAACAGCGGCTTGCGCTCGACGTCGTCCGCGGGCATGAACGGCTCGCCCAGCGGTACGGGCGCCCCGGGCGGGTCCACGTCCCACAGCCGCAGCCGGCCGTCGCGTGCGGCCGTCGCCAGCACCTTCCCGTCCGGGCGGAACGCGCCGTCGCGGCCGACCATGTCCGCCGTCGGCACCGACCACAACCGCACCTTGCTGTCGCCGCTGCCGGTGGCGAGCGTGTGCCCGTCCGGACTGAACCCCAGGGCGTACATCTCGCCGCTCGCGCCCGCCAGCGGCTCGCCGATCTGCGCCGCGCGGGCCGGGTCGGTGACGCTCCACAGACTCGCCGTGCTGTCGGCGCTGGCGGCGGCCAGCACCTTCCCGTCCGGGCTGAACGCCACCGACCAGACGGGGCCGGTGTGCCCGGTGAGCGGCCCGCCGAGCCGGCCGGCGTGCCGGGGGTCGGCCGTGTTCCACAGGCGGACGGTGTCGTCGCTGCTGCCGCTGGCGAGGGTGCGGCCGTCCGGGCTGAACGCGACGGAGTGCACCGTGCCGGTGTGCCCGGTCAGCGTGGCCAGCCTCCTCGGCCGGGCCGGGGCGGTGGTGTCCCACAGCCGCACGGTGCCGTCGTCGCCGCCGGTGGCCACCGTGTGGCCGTCCGGGGTGAAGGCGACCGAGCGCACGGCCGCCGTGTGGCCGGTCAGGGTGGCCAGTTCTCTCGGGTGGGCCGGGTCGGCCAGGTCCCACAGGCGGACCGTGCGGTCCTCGCCGGCGGAGGCCAGGACGCGGCCGTCCGGGCTGAAGGCGATCAGGTAGACGGTGCCGTGACGGCCGGGCAGGGGCGCCCCGAGCGGGCGCGGGTGGGCCGGGTCGGTGACGTCCCAGCGGCGGATCGTGCCGTCGTCCCCGGCGCTGGCGAGAACCCGCCCGTCGGGACGGAACACGGCACTGCTCACCCAGCTGGTGTGGCCCGTCAGGGGCCCGCCCACGGGCGTGGGGCGGGTGGGGTCGGCGACGTTCCACAGCCGGACGGTGCGGTCGTAGCTGGCGGTCGCCAGCAGCCGCCCGTCCGGGCTGAAGGAGGTGAGGTACACGGCGCCCGTGTGGCCGGTCAGCGGTGTTGCCAGCGGCGCGTTCACGATCGACACCAGCCGGTTGTCGGTGTCCCGGTCGTGCGGGCGCAGCCGGTGCGCCACCAGGTCCAGCTGGGCGGAGAGCGACGGATCGGTGTCCTGGACCCGGTCGGACTCGGCGAGCACCTGCTCGAACACCGCGTCGTCCCGCTGCTGCCAGGCCACCACCGCCGCGCCCGCCGCCACGGTCGCCAGCGCGACCAGCGCCGCCACGGCGGCCCGGCCGATCCACACGGTGCGCCGCCGCAGCCGGACCGAAGCGGCGAGGAACTCCACCGCGCTGCGGGTCAGGAAGGTGTCCCCGGCCGACCGCGCCCACGTGTGCGCCTGCTCCAGCCGGGAGCCGCGGTAGAGCAGCGACGGGTCGCGCTCGGAGTCCTCCCAGGACCGGCCGTCCTCCTCCAGCCGCTGCCGCAGCAGGTTGCCGCCGCGGTCCTCGTCGATCCAGTCCCGCAGCCGCGGCCACGCGGTGAGCAGTGCCTCGTGGGTGATCTCCACGGTGTCCGCGTCCAGCGTCACCAGCCGGGCGCGCACCAGCGCCTCCAGCGACTCCACCGTCTTGCCGGGGTCCGCGGACTCCCCCGCCAGCTGGCGCCGGGCGCCCCGACGGCGGGTCGCCTGCGTGTCCTCACCGACCCGGACCAGCCGCAGCAGCAGCAGCCGTGCCGCCGTGCGGGCCGCCGGGTCCAGCTCGGCCCAGGCCCGCTCCGCCGTCGCCGCCACGGCCCCCTGGATGCCGCCCGCCGCCCGGTACCCGGCCAGCGTCAGCCGGGCCGCCTTGCGCCGCTGCCAGGTGGCGAGCAGCGCGTGCGACAGCAGCGGCAGCACCCCCGCGTCGTGCGCCCCGCGCGGGCCGTCGGCGCCGACCTCCCGCACGATCAGTTCGGCCAGGCCCGGCTCCAGCTCCAGACCGACGGCCCTGGCCGGGCCCGCGACCGCCTCGCGCAGTTCGGCGGTGGTGAGCGGGCCGAGCACCATGTGCCGGTGCTGGAGGGCGTCGGCCAGCTCGGGGTGGCTCAGGCACCGCTCGTAGAAGTCGGCCCGGACGCCGAGCACGACGCGCACGGGCGCCTGCTCTCCGGGCGCGGCGGGCGTGCACGCGGCGTGCAGCACCTGGACGAAGGCGCGCCGGTCCGCCTCGCGCGGGCACAGCGTGAAGGTCTCCTCGAACTGGTCGACGATCACGACCGGCCGGGCGCCGGGGGAGGCGCCCACCCGTGCGGCCCAGGCGGTCAGGGCACGGCGGACGGCGGGCGCGGGGGCCGCCGCGGGGGCCCAGGCGCCGCCGTCCGAGGCGTGGGACGCGGGTGCGGCGCCCTCGTCCGCTCCGTCGGGCCCGGCGGGCCCGCGCGGCCCGTCCGCTGTGCCTGATCCTTCTGTTCCTTCTGTTCCTTCTGATCCACCTGATCCATCTGATCCGCCAGGTCCGCCCGGTCCGGCCTGTGCCGCGAGGACGGGGGCGAGTTCCGGCACGTGGCGGGCCAGCTCGGCCAGCGGATCCGCGCCCGGCACCAGCTGGAGGACCTCGCGCGCCTCGTCCGCCGCCTGGAGCGCCGGCACCAGTCCGGCGTTGAGCAGGGACGACTTGCCGGCCCCCGAGGCCCCGACCAGCATGACCAGCCCGCCGGCCGCCTCCGTCGCGGCGAGCTGGGCGACGAGTGCCCGCGTGCTGCGCTCACGGCCGAAGAACCACCGGGCGTCCTCGCGCCGGTAGGAGGCGAGCCCCCGGTACGGGCACACCCCGCCGGGTACCGCGGGAGCCCCCGTGGCCGGGCGCCGGGTGCCGTCGGCGCCCGCATCCGGCCGGTCGGCGGCGGGGCCGGCCACGGCACATTCCCACAGCCACTGCCACTGGGCCAGGTCGTACAGCCCGGGGGACACCGGCACCGGCTGCTCGCGCCGGGCCTCGGGGATCAGGACCTGGAGCACCGCGGCGAGCGCGGCGAACTGGGCCGGCACGTTTTTGGCCCGGCGCCAGTCGCTGATCCGCTGCGCGGAGACGCGCACGGGCCGTCCCCGCTCGTCCACGCGCTGCAACCGGCCGACCGCTTCGGACACCCGTTTCAGCGGAGGGTTGCCGGCCTCCTTGTACAGCAGCGCCAGCCGCTCGGCGAAGGCCGTGCGTGCCCCTGACCCGGACCCCACGGTCTCCACCCGTCACCTCCACACATGCCTGGACTTCCGGACCGGAAAACTCATTTTATACGTCTGACCTGCGGCGAAGGCGTCTCCGGAGCGACCGCAACCTCCTTCGGGAGCGGCTCGCCTGGCAGGATCTCCGCACGGGAGCCGGGGGCCGTGCGGGGCCCGCGCGGGCCGCCCGCACCACGCTCCGTGATGCCGTGGCACCGTTTCCGCGTTTCCGTGCCCCCCGTGGCACCGTCCGGCCGCCTGCCGTCGCCCGGTTCCGTCCCCCCACCCCCGGTCCCGCCGGCCGGGAGAAACGCCGCCCCCACTGTTCTCGGCACCGGTCCCCACGAGGGGAGGGACCGGTGCCGAGAACCATGGCGCCCGTGGCGGGCAGGCCTGCGCCGTGTGTGACGGCCGGGAGCGCTCCGGCGGTCCCCCCGCGCCGCGGTGCGCCGTGCCCGCGGTGGGCCCGCACGGGCGGGTCCGTGCGTCGGCGCGGCGCCCGCGCGGGACGGCGGCCGGGTTCAGAGCTGCCGGGACGGCCAGTCCAGCAGGCGGGCACCGATGACCGCGGTCTGGAGCATGTAGCGGTGGGCCGGATCGGAGGGGTCGGCGCCGGTGAGCTTGTGGATGCGTTCCAGGCGGTAGGTCATGGCCCGCACGCTCAGCGAGAGGCGGCGGGCGGCCTCCGCGGCGACGCAGCCGGAGTCGAAGTAGGCGGTGAGCGTGTCCAGCAGCGGTTCGGCGCCCCCGCGGGCGGCGGTGAGGGGGCCGAGGGTGCCCACCACGAGGTCCGCCATGGCCTGCCGGTCACGTGTGAGGACGGGGTAGACGAGCAGGTCGGCGGCGTGCAGGACGGGGTCGTCGAGGTCGAGGCGCGTGGCCAGTTCCAGGGCGTTGAGGGCCTCTTCGTAGGACTGGACGACGCCGCCGGGGCCCGGCTGCGCGCGGCCGAGGGCGACCTGGCCGCCGTCGGTGGCGGCGTGGGCCTGCTTCGCGAAGTACGTCAGCACCTCCTGCTGGTGGCCGGGCGCGATGCACAACAGCCGGCCGTCCTTGGTGGTCAGCAGGACGTTGCGGTCGCCGAAGCGGGCGATGAGGGCCTGCTCGACCCGGCGGGCCACCGGGGCGCCCTCGTCGTAGGCGGCCGGGCCCTGTGCGACGGCGACCGCGTGCGCGTGGGACAGCCGCAGCCCGAACCGCTCCGCGCGCTCGGCCAGCCGGCCCAGGTCGCTGCGGCCGTAGAGCAGGTCGTCGATGAACTCCCGCCGCGCCGCCTCCTCCTGGCGGACCGCCAGTCGCTGGGCGCGCTCGTAGCCCTCGGCGAAGGCGTCCACGATCTGCTGGACGGCGCCCAGCGCCTCGGCTGCCGTGCCCGTCGCGGACGGCCAGGCCGCGCCGGCCGCGGACAGGTGGGCGCCGACGAGGGCGCGCAGCCCGTGACCGGCCTCCGCCGCCTGTTCGCCCAGTGCGCGGCGGGACTCGACCTCCTCGCGGGTCAGCCGCCGGCCCGTGGCCGACACCTCGGCCAGGATGCGTGCGCAGCCGTCCAGATACCGCTCGGGTACCTCCCGCGCCGTTCGCGGCGCCGGTACGCCCCGCTCGCTCATGCCGTGTCCCCCGTACGTGTTCCTCGCCCCGGTTCCTGACGCCCAGTCGGAGAACCGCTGACACCGACCGGCATACAGACCCTAATGAACTCTGCCGGGAACCGGCAATGCGCTGACGGACCACAGGCGTGCACCATGAGCCGCGGGGAGCACTGCGGAGAGATCGGTGCCGGACACCGGCAGGTGTCCGGTCCGACCGCCGAGGAGGCGGCGCCCCGTCGCTCCGCTGTTCTTCCGCTTTTTTCTGTCGTTCCTGTCGTTCCTGTCGTTCCTGTCGTCTCCGCGATTCCGGCGTTCCTGACGCCCGTGCCCGAAGGACGTGTGCCATGTCTGCCATCGGCGTGTTCGCCGCCGCCTTGCTCGTCCTCGCCGCCGCCGTGCTGTTCGTCGTCTCCCGATTGTTCCGCAAGGTGGAACAGGGCAAGGCGCTGATCGTCTCCAAGATGCGCAAGGTCGACGTGACCTTCACCGGGCAGGTCGTGCTGCCGGTGCTGCACAAGGCCGAGGTGATGGACATCTCGGTGAAGACCATCGAGATCACCCGGGCCGGCAAGGAGGGCCTGATCTGCCGGGACAACATCCGCGCCGACATCCGGATCTCGTTCTTCGTCAAGGTCAACAAGACCGTCGACGACGTCGTCAAGGTCGCCCAGTCCGTCGGCACGGCCCGGGCCAGCGACCAGCGCACGCTCCAGGAGCTGTTCCACGCGAAGTTCTCCGAGGCACTGAAGACCGTCGGCAAGCAGATGGACTTCACCGACCTCTACACCAAGCGCGAGGAACTCAGGTACCGGATCATCGAGGTCATCGGTGTCGACCTCAGCGGCTACCACCTCGAGGACGCCGCGATCGACTACCTGGAGCAGACGCCGCTCGGGCAGCTCGACCCGTCCAACGTCCTCGACGCCCAGGGCATCCGCAAGATCACCGAACTGACGGCCGTGGAGCACGTGCACACCAACGAGGCCCAGCGCAACGAGGAGAAGGAGATCACCCGGCAGAACGTCGACGCCCGCGAGGCCGTGCTGGAGCTGGAGCGCCGGCAGGTCGATGCCGAGATCAAGCAGAAGCGGGAGATCGAGACGTCCCGGGCCCGCGAGGAGGCCGAGACCGCACGGGTCGTGGAGGAGGAGCGGCTGCGCGCCCAGTCCGCCTTCCTGCGCACCGAGGAGCAGCTCGGTGTCCAGCGCGAGAACCAGGCCCGCGAGGTCGCCGTCGCCTCGAAGAACCGCGAACGGGTCCTCGCCGTCGAGAACGAGCGCATCGAGAAGGACCGGCTCCTGGAGGCCATCGCACGTGAGCGGGAGACCCAGCTGACCCGGATCGCCGCCGAGAAGGAGGTCGAGGCGGAGAAGCGGGAGATCGCCGAGGTCATCCGAGAGCGCGTCGCGGTGGACCGCACGGTCGCCGAGCAGGAGGAGTCGATCAAGAAGCTGCGGGCCGTGGAGGAGGCGGAGCGCGGACGCCAGGCCGTGATCATCGCGGCGGAGGCCGAGGCGCAGGAGAAGCTGGTCAAGGACATCAAGGCCGCGGAGGCAGCCGAGCAGGCCGCCGTCCACCGTGCCGCGGAGGAACTCACCCTCGCCGAGGCCCGCTTGAAGAGCGCCGATCTCGACGCGCAGGCCAAGCTGCGGATCGCCGACGGCGTCCGGGCGGAGGCCGCCGCCGAGGGACTGGCCGCGGTGGCGGTCCGCGACAAGGAGGCCGAGGTCATCGAGAAGGCCGGCCGCGCGGAGGCGGAGGCCACCCAGGCACGACTGCGTGCCGAGGCCGAGGGCGTCCGGGCGAAGGCGCTCGCCGAGGCGGAGGCCATCGGGGAGAAGCTGAAGGCGGAGGCCGAGGGGCTCACCGAGAAGGCGGCGGCGATGGCCGCGCTGGACGAGGCGTCCCGTACGCACGAGGAGTACCGGCTGCGGCTGGCGGCGGAGAAGGAGATCCGGCTGGCCGGGCTGGACGTGCAGCGGCAGGTCGCCGAGGCACAGGCCACGGTGCTCGCCACCGGGCTGGAGAACGCCGACATCGACATCGTCGGCGGCGAGTCGGTCTTCTTCGACCGGCTGGTCGGCTCGATCGCACTCGGCAAGGGCGTCGACGGGTTCGTCGAGCACTCCGAGACCGCCCGGACGCTGGCCAAGCCGTGGCTGGACGGCACGTCGAGCTTCACCGACGACCTCAGCCGCATCCTCGGCTCGGCCTCCACGGCGGACGTGCAGAACCTCACCGTGTCCGCGCTGCTGATGAAGATGATGAAGAGCGGCGGCACGAGCGCCGGTCAGCTGAGGCAGCTGCTGGACAAGGCGGGCGAGCTGGGCCTCGCCGACACGCCGCTCGGCGCGCTGAACGGCACACCGGTCCGCGCCTGACCGCCGGCCCGGCACCACCGGGCCGGTACCGCCGGTCCGGACATCGGGGGGCGGGGGAGCTGCCGCGCAGGGGACGGCAGCTCCCCCGCCCGCCGCCGGGCGGGGCGGAGTCCCGGGCCCAGGGGCCCGCACCCGCGCCGGCCGCACCGCGGAGCCTTGCACCGCGGCCCGCACCGCCCGGACACACCGCACACCGGCCCGCACCCACGGGCCTGACGGCCAGTGGACCGGGAGCTGCCGCGCAGGGGACGGCAGCTCCCGGCCCACCTCCTCGGAAGGAACCGAGTTCCATGGCAACCGGCCTGGACCCGCAGCAGTACGACGCCGTCGACGCCGGCACCTACGAGGTGCTGCGCGACCGGCTCGCCGCACAGGCCGCCGACCTCGCCCGCCGCGCCGAGGCGCTGAACACCCGCCGCACCGCGGAGTTCGGCGCCACCCACCTCGACCTGACCGGCACCGGACGGCTGCGCACCGAGCGTGCCGCGGTCCCCCGTGACCTCGTCGCCGTCGGCGAGCACCTGCTGTTCGGCTGCACCGACCTCACGGGACTGCGCGAGGAGCCGTCCGTCGCGGACGTCCTCGCCGTGTACGACCGGGACCTGAACCGGCTGCCGGAGGACGCGGTGCCGGGCCTGCTCGACGACCCCGCCTTCGTGCGGGAGTTCGCGGCGCTGTTCCGCTACTACCGGCAGGCCCGGCTGCTCGGCCTGCGCCGACTGGAGGACCGGCTGCTCGCCGTCTTCCAGACCGGTGAGAAGACCGGCGACATCCGGGTGCTGCGCTGGGCCGTGGCCGCCGACGGGGCCGTGTCGTTCCTGGACGCCCGTGGTGAGCGTGACGACGTGTTCCCGCCCTCCCACGACGTCGACTGGACCGAGGCCGGCCGCGACGACCACGTCCTCGGCGCCCTCGGCTCCCGCCCGCACGTGCGGGTGCAGGGCGAGCTGCTCGTGTCGACCGTCGGCGGCGCCCTCACCGTGCGCACCGGGGCCGGCGACGAGCTCCTGACCGAGCCGGTCGACGAGCCGCTGCAGTCGCTCGCCGACGCCGGCATCGCGCATGCGCGCGTCGGCGCGCTGCTCCTGCTGCGGATCCGCCCCTACAAGGAGGACGGGCACCGGTACCTGGTGTTCGACACCCTCACCCGGACCGTCGTACGCCTGGACGGCATCGGCCAGGCCTGCCGCCGCCTCCCCGACGGTCAGGGCGTCGTCTTCCCCGGCGGCTACTGCCTGGCCGGCGGCGCGCACAGGACGTTCGACCTCGACGCGACGGGCCTGCGGTTCGCCGCCGAGGTCCGCTCGCCCTACGGCGAGGACGTGCTGTACGCCTTCCACGACCGCACCGGGGGACGCACCCTGCTGCTGTCGTACAACACCATCCGCAAGGAGGCCGCCCCACCGCTGCTGTGCCAGGGCTGGGCGCTGTTCGACGACGGCGGCCTGGTGGTGCTGCGCGCGGACGGCGACGAGCCGGCCCGCGTCCACCCGGTGCAGCTGTGGACCACTCCCTACGTCTCCGACACGCATGCCGCCGCCGAGCCGGTCGGCGAGGGCCCGCTCGCCCGCGTCGGCAACGCCGACCTCGTCCGCGGCATCGCCGACTGCCTGTCCGTCACCCGCGCCGCCGCCGAGACCACCCCCACGGCGGCGGTGTACGCGGCGCTCGCCGCCGCCTGCGTACGGGCCGCGGACACCCACCACTGGCTGGGCCAGCCCGAACTCGGCGACCTGCGCGCCCCCCTGGACGCGATCCGGGGCACCGCCGAGCAGGTGCAGGCCGAGTTCGAGACCGTGCAGGAACTGACCCGGCAGGCCGCCGGCACCCTGGAGGACGCCGCCGAACGACTCGCCGCGGTGGTGCGGCGGCTGCGCGGCGAGGCGCCGCGCGACGCCTCCGCCTGGGTGGGAGGGCTGACCGAACTGCGGCACGCCCAGGGCCACCTGCTGACCCTGAAGGACCTCAGGTACGCCGACACCGCCCGGATCGACGAACTCGCCGCGCAGGCGGAGAGCGACCTGGCCTCCTTCGGACAGCGGGCGGTGGACCACCTCGCGCGCGAGGACGCCTTCACCGCGCACCTGCGGGACGTCGAGCGACTCGCCGCGGACGCCGAGTCGCTCACGGCGCTGGCCCAGGCGGCGCCCGTCGAGGCCCGGCTCGACGACCTCGCCGGCGCGCTGCGCACGGTCACCGAGGTCGTGTCCGGTCTCGACATCGCCGACGCCACCGTCCGCACGGCCGTGCTGGAGCGCATCGCCGAGGTGCTCGGCGGCCTCAACCGGGTCCGCGCCGTCCTCGGCGCCCGCCGCCGTGTCCTGCGCGACAGCGAGGGGCGGGCCGAGTTCGCCGCCGAGCTGACCCTGCTCGCGCAGACGGTCACCGGGGCGCTCGCCGACGCCGGCACCCCCGAGGCGTGCGACGACCAACTGGCCCTCGTCCTGGCCCGGGTGGAGACGCTGGAGTCCCGCTTCGCGGAGTTCGACGGCTTCCTCACCGAACTCGCCGACCGGCGCACCGAGGTCCACGAGGCGTTCTCCGCCCGCAAGCAGTCCCTCGTGGACGCCCGCGCCCGTCGCGCCGAGCAACTGGCGGCCCTGGCCGGACGCGTCCTGGACACGGTGACCCGGCGTGCCGCCGCGCTCGCCGACGCCGACGCCGTCAGCACCTACTTCGCCTCCGACCCGATGGTCGCAAAGGTCCGCCGCACCGCCGGCGAACTGCGCGAACTCGGCGACGTGGTGCGGGCGGAGGAACTCGACGGACTGCTGAAGGCCGCGCAGCAGGAGGCCGTGCGCACCCTGCGCGACCGCACCGACCTGTTCGCCGACGGCGGCCGCACCCTGCGCCTGGGCGGACACCGCTTCGCCGTCACCACCGAGCCCCTCGACCTCACCCTGGTCCCGCACGGCGACGGCCTCGCCTTCGCCGTCACCGGCACCGACTACCGTGCCCCCGTCACCGACCCCGGCTTCGCCGACACCCGCCCCTACCGGGACCGGCACCTGGTCTCCGAGTCGCCGGCCGTGTACCGGGCCGAGCACCTTGCCGCACGGCTGCTGCGCAGCCACGGCCCGGCGGCCCTCGCCGCGACCGACGACCTGCCCGCCCTGGTGCGCAGGGCCGCGGAGGAGTCCTACGACGAGGGCTACGAGCGCGGCATCCACGACCACGACACGACCGCGGTCCTCACCGCCCTGCTGCCCGTGTACGAGCAGGCCGGAGCACTGCGGCACGAACCCGCCGCGCGGGCCGCCGCCCAGCTGTTCTGGACGCACACCGCGACGGCGGAGGAGCGCGCGTCCCTCACCCGCCGCGCGGTGTCCCTGGCCCGCGCCCGGGACACCTTCGGCCTGGCGCCCGCGCTCGCCGACCTGCGCGGCGAACTCGCCCGCGCGATCGGGGGAGAGGAGGCCGGGGCCGCCGCCGCGTACCTCGTCGAGGAGCTGACGACCGGCCCCGACGGCTTCGTGATCAGCGCCGCCACCCGCACCCTGCTGGACAAGTTCCGCCGGACGGCGGGCAGCGCGGCCTACACCGAGGACCTCGCGGCCGTCGGCGACCTGCCCGCGCGCCGCCAGCTCGCCGAGGCCTGGCTCACCGCGTACGCCCACGCCGCGGGCCTGACCCACGGCCCCGGCGACCTGGCCGAGGCGGTGGCCGCCGAGCTCTGCCCCGACCTGGCGCGCTACGCGTCCGACGCCGAGCCGGGGACCGTCGCCGCCGGCCTGCTCGGCACCCACCCCCGCATCACCGAGGGCCGGCTGGAGTTGCGCGTCGACGAGTTCCTCGCCCGCACCGGCCGCTTCGCCGATCGGGACGTCCCCGCCTTCCGCGCCTACCAGCGCCGGCGCACCACCCTGGTGACGGCCGAACGGACCCGGCTGCGCCTCGACGACCACCGCCCGCGATCCATGGCGGCGTTCGTGCGGGGCCGGCTCATCGACGAGGTCTATCTGCCGCTCATCGGCGACAGCCTCGCCAAACAGCTCGGCACCGTCGGCGAGGACCGGCGCACCGACACCGGCGGGCTGCTCCTGCTCGTCTCCCCGCCCGGCTACGGCAAGACGACACTCCTGGAGTACGTCGCCGACCGCCTGGGCCTGATGCTGGTGAAGATCAGCGGCCCGGCCCTGGGCCGCTCCGTCACCTCGCTCGACCCGGCCGAGGCGCCCGACGCCACCTCCCGCCAGGAGATCGAGAAGATCAACTTTGCGCTGGCCGCCGGCAACAACACCCTGCTGTACCTCGACGACATCCAGCACACCTCGCCCGAGCTGCTGCAGAAGTTCATCCCGCTGTGCGACACCACCCGCCGCGTCGACGGCGTGCGCGACGGCGCGCCGCACACCTACGACCTGCGCGGCAAGCGGTTCGCCGTCTGCATGGCCGGCAACCCCTACACCGAGTCCGGCGCCCGCTTCCAGGTGCCCGACATGCTCGCCAACCGGGCCGACGTGTGGAACCTCGGCGACGTCCTCAGCGGCAAGCAGGACCTGTTCGCGCTGAGCTTCCTGGAGAACGCGCTCACCTCCAACCCGGTGACCGCGCCGCTCGCCGGCCGCGACCGGGCGGACCTCGACCTGTTCGTCCGCCTCGCCGCGGACGATCCCACGGCCCGCACGGACCGGCTGAACCACCCCTACGCCCCCGCCGAGGCGGAGCGGATCACCGCCGTTCTGCGGCACCTGCTGCGGGTGCGGGAGACGGTCCTCGCGGTCAACGCCGCCTACATCGCCTCCGCGGCGCAGTCCGACGCCACCCGCACCGAACCGCCGTTCCGGCTCCAGGGCTCCTACCGGACCATGAACCGGATCGCCCAGCGGATCCGGCCGGTCATGAACGACGCCGAGGTCGACGCGGTGATCGACGACCACTTCACCGCCGAGGCCCAGACCCTCACCGACGGAGCCGAGTCCAACCTGCTGAAGCTGGCCGAGCTGCGCGGCACGCAGAACCCCGACCAGGCCGTCCGCTGGGCGGAGTTGAAGGCCGGTCACGTCCGCTCCCGCGCCCTGGGCGGCCCGGAGGAGGACCCGATGGCCCGCGCGGTCGGCGCGCTCGGTCTGCTCGCCGACCGGATCGCCGCGATTGAGTCCGCCATCACCCGGGCAGCCGACCCGCGACACCTCGTGGCCGACCCCCGTGCCCGGCGCGCGGCCGGACGGGAGGAGCAGCAGTGAAGGAGCATCGGGAACAGTGACGTCCTTCCTCGTCCCGCTCGCCGCCGCCGCGCTGATCGTCGCGGCCGGCACGGCCGTCCTCGTCCGCCGGGACCGGCGGTACATGGCGGCGAGCCCCAAGACCCTGCGCGCCGAGGCCGCGGCCGCCCGGGGCGTCCCCGTGCCGCGCCGCCGGGGGCGCTCGCGCCGGTACCGCCCGTGGCGTGCCCGGCGGTGAGGGCCCTCCGCGCCGGAGGCGGCGGCTCCGCAGGATTCGGGGCGCGGCTGCGGCGGTATGGTGCCGGTAGGACGAACGGCGGCCCCGCCCCAGGTGGCGGGCGCGGCCGAGGACGACGGGGACGGGAGCCGGCTGTGCGGGCGCGTGATTTGGCGGTGCAGTACGAGACGATCGGCCTGGACAGCGATGCGCTGGAGGCGGCCCGGCTGATGGCCGAGCACCGGCTGCCCGCGCTGCTGGTCGTGGACGGGCTGGGTGCCCCCCGGGCGATCCTGCCCGCCTCCCAGATGATCAAGATCCTGGTGCCGGGCTACGTCGTCGAGGACCCGACGCTGGCCGCGGTGATCGACGAGCGTCATGCCGACCGGATCTGCGAGAACCTGGCCGGCCGCAAGGTGCGCGACTGCCTGTCGAGGACGACGCCGCCGCCGGTGGTCGCCGCACCGGACGACACCGCGCTGGAGATCGCCGCGCAGATGGCACAGTTGCGCAGTCCTCTGGTGGCGGTCGTGGACCGGGACAAGGCGGGTGCGAGACTGCTCGGTGTGATCACCGCGTCGCATCTTCTGGAGCGTCTGCTCGCCGTCGGCTCCGCCTGAACGGTCCTTGTTGCCGGGACCCGGCAATCTGCGGCCCGCACGGGTGCAGATCAACGAAATGACAAAGTCCTATCAAGGACAGGTAAGGTTCCCAGCGGTGTGCCGGGAAGCCTGGTCGGCGAGCAGGGAACAGTTGTCTCGTTTGATCGGGAGTGTCCGTCATGGTGCTGGTGGTGGTGTTCGGCGTTGCGCTGCTGGTCACGGTGCTGCTGTCGGGCCTTGCGGCGCGCACGGTGCTGTCGACGTCGTTCCTCTTCCTGGTCGGCGGGGCCCTCGTCAGCGACGGGTTCCTCGGACTGATCCACATCACTCCGGACAGCGGGATCGTTTCTGTTACCGCTGACCTGGCACTCTTCGCGGTGCTGTTCACCGACGGCATGCACGTGTCGCTGCCGAAGCTGCGCGCCGGCTGGAAGCACCCGGCCCGGGCGCTGGGCCTGGGCATGCCGCTGGCGTTCGTCTTCATGGGCCTGGCCACGCACTACCTGGTCGGCCTGGACTGGACGACGTCCTTCCTGGTGGGCGCGGTGCTGGCGCCGACCGACCCGGTGTTCGCCTCGGCCATCGTCGGGCGCGCCGAGGTCCCGGCCAAGCTGCGGCAGCTGCTGAACGTGGAGAGCGGCATCAACGACGGCCTGGCCCTGCCGGTGGTCCTGCTGCTGATCGCCGCGGCCGGATCGACGGCACCGGGCATGGAGGCCTCACCGGGGACGATCGGGCTGGAGCTGCTGCTCGGCCTGGCCTTCGGTATCGTCCTCCCGCTGGTCGTCAACGTGCTCGTGCGGGTTCCGCTGCTGGGCGCCGAGCCCAAGCTCCAGCCGCTGCTGCCGCTGGCCGTCGGGATCATCCTGTACGCGTCCTGCCACCTGACCCATGCCAACCCCTACCTGGCCGCCTTCTCGGCCGGCGCGACGCTCGCACACGTCTCCCCGGAGGCGAAGGCGTCGTTCGAGCCGCTGGGCGAGGCGCTGGCGGAACTGGCGAAGTTCGCGGCGCTGCTGGTGTTCGGCGCGCTGCTGACCCCGAGCCTCTTCGGTGACCTGTCGCTCGGCGGCTACGCTGCGGTGGTCCTGGCGATCTTCCTGATCCGCCCGGCTTCCCTGCTGCTGTCGCTGCTGGGTGCCGGCATCTCCCGCAAGGAGAAGCTGGTGGCCGCCTGGTTCGGCCCCAAGGGCTTCGCCTCCGTGGTCTACGGCCTGCTCGTGCTGCAGTCCGGCATCCCGCAGGCGGAGGAGGCCTTCACCCTGATCGCGGTGTGCATCGCCTTCTCGATCATCGCCCACAGCTCGACGGACGTGCCGATCGCCCGGGCGTTCGACGTGGAAGACCTGGCCGGAATCCCGGACGGACCGCCGTCGGAGACCCGGACGCCCGCTTCAGCGAACGGAGGAACGTGAAGGACTGGCAGAGCTGGGCGGCGATCGTCGTCTTCGTAGGTGCCTACGCCCTCATCATCAGCGAGAAGATCCACCGCGTCGCCGTGGCCCTCGGCGGCGCGGGTCTGATGTTGGCGATCGGAGCCACGGACGACGTCTCGGCGTTCTACTCCGAGGAATCCGGCATCGACTGGAACGTCATCTTCCTGCTCATGGGCATGATGATGATCGTCGGCGTGCTGAAGAAGACCGGCATGTTCGAGTATCTGGCGATCTGGGCGGTGAAACGGGCCAGGGCGAGACCCTTCCGGGTCATGGCCATGCTGGTGATCATCACGGCGGTGGCCTCCGCCCTGCTGGACAACGTCACCACCGTGCTGCTGATCGCCCCGGTCACGCTGCTGGTGTGCGAGCGTATGGCCCTGCCCGCCGCCCCGTTCCTCATCGCCGAGGTCCTGGCGTCGAACATCGGTGGCACGGCCACGCTCGTCGGTGACCCGCCCAACATCATCATCGCCAGCCGGGCGGGCCTGACCTTCAACGACTTCCTGATCCACCTGGCCCCGCTGGTCATCGTGCTGATCGGCGTCCTGCTGGTGCTGTGCCGGATCATGTTCCGCAAGTCCTTCGTCTACGACGACGACCGCGCCGCCGAGATCATGGCACTGGAGGAGCGGGAAGCGATCAAGGACCCGCGGCTGCTGCTCCAGGGCCTGATCGTGCTGGCGCTGGTGGTGGCCGGCTTCGTCCTGCACCCGGTCCTGCACTTCGAGCCGAGCGTCGTCGCCCTGCTGGGTGCCGGCCTGCTGGTCGGCGCCACCGCCGTGGAGACGCACGACGTGCTCGCCGAGGTGGAGTGGCCCACCCTGGCCTTCTTCGCCGGCCTGTTCGTCATGATCGGCGGCCTGATCGACACGGGCGTGGTCGACGAGATCTCCCGCGCCCTGGCCGACGCGATCGGCGGCAACGAACTGGGCGGCTCGCTCACCCTGCTCGGCGGCTCCGCGATCCTGTCCGGCATCGTCGACAACATCCCGTACGTCGCCACCATGGCCCCCATCACCGCCGACCTCGTCCACGAGATGGGCGGTGCGAGCGACCACGTCCTGTGGTGGGCCCTGGCCCTGGGCGCCGACCTCGGCGGCAACGCCACGGCGATCGGCGCCTCCGCCAACGTCGTCGTCCTCGGCATCGCCGAGCGCAACCGCCAGCCCATCTCCTTCTGGCAGTTCACCAAGTACGGCCTGGTGGTCACGGCCGTGACGGTCGCGATCTCACTCGTCTACGTGTGGCTGCGGTACTTCGCGCTGGCGTGACCGCGTCGGGGTGGGTGCGCCGGCGTCACGGCGCCGGCCCGACCACCTCGGCGTGACGGCGCCGGGGTGGGTGCGCCGGAGTGCGCAGTGCCCGTGCGGGCGGGGCGCGCCGGGGACCGACGGCCGGGCGGGCCGGCGATCCGGCGGGCCGCCCGGCATGCCGGCCGGCGGACGTGCGGGCGGCACGGGGGCGTACCGGAGCGCCGGGTTCATCCGTCGCTGCCGCGCCCGATGCGCTGGGCCAGCAGGTTGTGCACCCGGCGGCTGAGAGCCGTGGCCGCGGCGGTCAGGAAGACGCCGCCGTACAGGAGCTGCACGATGGTCACCAGGCGGGCCAGCTGCCCCCGCGGAAAGATGTCGCCGTACCCGACGGTCGCGAGGGTGACGACGGTGAAGTACAGGGAGTCGACGCGGGTGGTGAGGCCGGAGAACTCGCCTGGGCTCTTGGCCAGCGCCAGGTAGGTGGTGGCGAACACCAGCACCGACAGGCAGATCAGCAGCGGGATGACCAGGCCCGGCCGGGTGCCCGGCCGGTCGAGGAGCACGTCGCGGATCTGCCGCAGCAGCAGTACGGCGACCAGCCCCAGGGCCACGGCGAACACGATCCAGCTCAGCAGCGGGTGGCGCGGGCCGAGGCGGTCGATGGGCAGCAGGAAGTAGGCGGCGATCATGGCCGCCGCCGCGGTCGCCTGCAGCAGCCACGGCCGGGCCCGGTGCCACGTGGAAGGGCCGTGCCCCGGAGCGGTCACGACCCGGTCCGCTTCGGACGCTGCACGGTCTGCGCGACGACGAACGCCACCACCGACGACACGACGATCAGCGGCGTCTGGTCGGGGGCGTCCTTGCCCAGCAGCAGGATGGCCAGTAGGGCACTGGTCAGCGGCAGCCCGGTGATGGTGGCGGCTGCCGCCGCCAGACCCACACCGAGTGCCGGTGTGACACCGAGACCGGGGAGCCCGGAGCAGGCCATGGCGGCCGCCGTGCCGATCAGGAGCGCGGGGAAGATCGGGCCGCCGCGCAGGGAACCCAGGCTGACCCCCCAGGCCAGTCCCTTGCACAGGACGAGGGCGAGCAGGGCGGCCACGGACCAGGCGTGCGGGTCCCCGGCCAGGTCGGCGAGCCCGGCCTGACCGGAGAGCGCCGCCTCCTCGGGGGAGCGGCCGGTGAGCAGCGCGTACGCCGTGATGCTCACGCCGACCGCCGAGGCGCAGGCGACCGTGCGCCACCCGGTGTGGCGCCGGGTCCATCCGGCCGTGACGCGGCCGAGGCCGTGGGCGAGCGAGACGACCACCGCGATCAGCGCCGCGGCCGGCACACCCCACAGGAAGTCACCGGCGTCCGGATTGGCGCTCGGCGGGACCTGCGGCAGTGTCAGGGCGCCGATACTGAAACCGGTCCACTGGCCGAAACCGGTGAAGACCAGGGCACCGGTGGCGCTGGCGAGCAGGGTGGGCAGCAGCAGGATGACCATCTGGGGTCCGGCCAGCCCGGCCGCCTCGATCACCAGCACCGCCGCGACGACCGGCCCGCCGAGGATGGTGGAGATCGCGGCGGTGGAACCCGCGGTGGCCAGGACGATCGAGGCCCGGGGATCGGCGCCCGCGCCGACGGCCCGCACGGCGAGCAGGGCGAGCCCGCTGCCGACCGCCATCAGCGGCGCCTCCGGGCCCAGCACCACACCCAGCGGCAGGGTCCCGAGCGCGGCGAGGAGGACACCGGGCAGCGCCTCCGGCCCGAGCGGAGGGCCGCCCAGGCCGTCCACCGGCACGTGCCCGCCGCCGCCCGGCACTCGGGTCACGATCGGGGCCAGGATCACTCCGGCCAGCAGCAGCGCGGGCAGGGGCCACCACCAGGGGGCGCGGTCGAAGCCGGCCTCCTCGGGCAGGGTCGTCCACACCCAGTGCTGCAGAGCGTGCTCCAGGCTCACGAAGCCGAAGGCCGCGAGCGAGATGGGAATGCCGAGCAGCACACAGAGCAGGAGGCCGCGCCGGTAGCCGCGGCTGAGCAGGGTCTCCCGCAGGTCCGGCCCGGGAGGCTGCTCCGGAGCTGAGGCTGCGGTGACGTCCATGCGGCGGCTCCCGCGGGTCGATGGATGGTCGGCGGCGGGCGGGCCATCGACCGGGCGGGGGCGGCGGGTGCGTTCAGTTAACGGCAGAGCCGCACCGCCCGCACGTCGGCCCCGCGGCGGGGACGGCCGGCGGGGCGAGCCCATGACCTCCTCCTCACCCGTTCGGCCCGGCCGGCGTGGCGGCCCGGCCGGCGCGCGGCAACGCTCTGAAGCGGAGCAGCCCCCCCTTCGTCCCACCGCTCCGCCCGCCGCCACCCGGTGGCGGCGGGCGGAGCGCAGGACGCGGAAAGGACCGAGTCCCATGAGCCAGGCAGCACAGCCCACCGGCAGCCCGCAGGGCCGTTCCGGCCAGTCCACCCCGTCGCAGCCGCCCCCCGGCGGCGACTGGGTGTCGGGCGGCGTGATGTTCGCCGCCGTCCTGATGGTGTGCAGCGGCGTCCTGGCGGTCCTCCAGGGCATCGCCGCCGTCGCCGAGGACGACGTGTACGCCAGGGTCGGCACCTACGTGTACGAGCTCAACCTGACCGGCTGGGGCGTCGTCCACATCGTCATCGGCGCCCTCGCCGTGATCACCGGCGTCGGCTTGTTCCAGCAGCAGACATGGGCGCGCTACGCGGGCATCTTCCTGGCCTCGCTGAGCCTTGTCGCCCAGTTCCTCTTCCTGCCGTACGCGCCGGTCTGGTCGGTGATCATGATGGCGATCGACGTCTTCGTGATCTGGGCGCTGGCCTCCTGGCAGGAAGCGGTGATCTGAGCCCCGCCCCGCGCTGCCCCGCTTTGCCCTGCCCCGCCCTGCCCCATCCGTCCGGCCCGCCGGGCCCCGGGCACCGGCGGCCCGTCCCCGCCCGCCGGCGCCCGAGGCCCGGCGGGCGCCCGGCGCCCCGCACACCGGCACCCGCCCCCACCCGCCGCACGGCACCCGCGATGCTCCGGCGGCCCCACGGATCCGGCGCTCCGGCGGCCAACCCGCGGAGGGGCCCACGCCGACCACACGCCAAGGTTCCTCCAGCGGGCTCACCAGGCGGAGGCGGACGGCCGGTCGTTCGGCGGGGCGCAGGCGGACCTTCGCCCGGCGGCTCACCGGCAGGTGGACATCGGTCCGGTGGCTCACAGGCGGACGACGATGAGCGCGACGTCGTCCTGGCTGCCGCTGGCCACCCCGAGCCGGGCCAGCAGCGTGTCCGCGAGCTGCTCCGCCCCCAGCCGGCACCACTCGGTGAGCAGGTCGGTCAGGCGGCCCAGACTGGTGTCGACGTCCTCGTCCCGGCGCTCGACGAGCCCGTCGGTGTACAGCACCAGCGTGTCTCCGGGCCGGTAGTGGATGCTGGCCTGCGGACGCGGCACGTGCTCCGGCCGTGCGCCCAGCGGTGGGTCGGTCGCCTGGTCCAGCAACTCGGTGCGGCCGTCGTCGTGCACCAGCACCGGCGGCAGATGGCCGGCGCTGCTGTAGCTGATCAGCTTGCTGCGCCGGTCGACGATCGCCTTGACCGCGGTCGTGCCCAGCGCGCCCTCGATCGAGCGGGCGTACAGACCCAGGACCTCCAGGGCCTGGGCGGGGCGCTCCAGGGCCCGGATCGCGGCCGACAGGGCGCTGCGCAGCATGCCCATGACCGCGGCGGCCTCCAGACCGTGGCCGATGACGTCGCCGACGGCGAGCGCGAGCCGGTCCGGCGGGAGGTCGACGACGTCGTACCAGTCACCGCACACGTTCAGCGACCCGGTGGCGGGCAGGTACCGCACCGCGATGTCGTGGGCGTGGTGCGCCAGGTCCGGGGCATGGAGCATCGCCTGCTGAAGGGTGACGGCCACCTTGCGGTCCCGGGTGTGGGCGCTGCGGAGCTCGTCGTTGAGGCGTTGCAGCTCCCGCGCCCGCGCGTACAGCTCCGCCTCCAGCGACCGTTCCACACCCCCGGTCCCGCCGTCACCGCCGCCGGTGGTCCCGGCGGCCCGCCGGTCCCGGATGAACGCGGTGACGTCCTCCACCCGGTGGATGATCCATTCCACCTCCCCGTCCGGGCCCAGGACCGGGGTGTTCACCGGGGACCACCACCGCTCCTCGAACGCCCCGGGCCGGCTGACGACGGGGATGTCGTACTTCTGCAGCGCCATGGTGTCCGGCTTGCGGGTGGCGAGCACCCGGTGCAGGGAGGCGTCCAGGTTCCGCACGCCGTCGGCATCGGGGTCGTCGGGGTTGTCGGGGAAGGCCTTGAAGATGTACTGCCCCACCAGATCGTCCCGCGTCCGCCCGGTCGCCAGCAGGTAGGCGCGGTTGACGTCCACGATCACCAGGTCCGGGCCCAGGACGAGATAGGGGCTGGGCGTGGCGGCGAACAGGGCCGCATGATCAACCTCTGCTGCCATGTGAGCGGCCCCTTCTGGTCCGTTTCGCCGGTTCCTCCCCCCAACCTATGGTCCGCCCCCCGGACCTGCTCGGCCTGCATCACCCGCCTGGCCGCCCGCGGGTGCCGCGAGCGGCCGGGCCGCGGGCTGCCGCGGGCGCCGCGCACGGCGTGCACCGGTGGCCGTCCCTGCGGTGGCACCGGCGGATCGGCCGTGCCCGGTGCGCGGCCCGCGATCAGGGGCGGCGGCCCGCCAGTACGCAGAACTCGTTCCCCTCCGGGTCGGCGAGCACGACCCAGCTCTCCTCACCCCGGCCGACGTCGGCACGTCGGGCTCCCAGGCCGAGCAGGCGGCGGACCTCCTCGTCCTGCTCCCGGTCGGCCGGACTGACGTCGAGGTGGATCCGGTTCTTGACGGTCTTGCCCTCGGGCACCCGCGCGAACGTCAACGCCGGCGGCACGGGCCCGCGCCCGTTCCCACCGCCGGGCACCTCAGGGGGGCCGATGGTGACGAGCCCGTCCTCCTCGTCCTGCACCTCGTAGTCGAGGACCGCGCACCAGAACCGGGCCAGAGCGCGGGGGTCGGCGCAGTCGATCGCGAGCTCGGTGAACCTGCTGGTCATGTCAGGGCCTCCGGTCGAACAGCGGGTCCGCCGAGAGCCGCGACACGGAAACCGCAGTCCTCGACGGCGATGCACACAGCCGCACGTGGCCGTGTCCGCCGCCGCCTGCGGACACCACCGGGCGACCTGGCCCCCGACCCTACGACCTCGCGGACGCCCGGCCTCTCCGCCCCTCGGCCTCCCAGAGCTGGCGGAAGCCCGGAAGCCGGGACACAGGGATGCATACATGCCGGGACGCGCGGTCGCGCGCACTCGGCCGGGGCCGGGTTAACCTGGTAGCGGCCACCCGCTCCGGCACAGGGCCCCGGCAAAGTTGTTCTGTAGCCCTGTGACGTGGGGTTTTGCGGATAGGAGAGGTGCGCGGGCGTGTTCCGGTCCGGTTGGATGGAGGTTCCTACGCCTTGCCGTCCGACCAGGGGGATCACGCCCGCGCCATGTCATCGTCTATCATTCCCGCGCCTGTTCGCATGCCCGTCCCGGATCACGAGCTCCTGGCCGAGCTGCTCGCCGGGATACCTGATCCGCGCGGTCGGCGCGGTGTGCGGCATCCGGTGGGCGCTCTGATCGCGGTGGCGGTGTGCGCGGTACTGGCCGGGGCACGGGGGTTCACCGCGATCGGGGAGTGGGCCCGGGACGCAGGAAGTGCCGCGCTGGAACGGCTGGGCCTGGAGCGGGGCCGGGTGGATGAGTCGACGCTGCGGCGCCTGTTCGCCCGCCTCGACGCGGACCGTCTCGACGCGGCGCTGGGTGCCTGGGCACTGGCCAGGACAGCACTCGTCGAGGGCCGCAGGGTAATCGCGATCGACGGCAAGACGCTCCGCGGCGCACGCGGCGGCGGTTCTTCGGCCCCGCACCTTGTGTCTGCCCTCGCTCACGGGTCCGGGGCGGTGCTCGGCCAGGTCGCGGTGGGTGAGAAGAGCAACGAGATCCCCGCCGCCCGAGATCTGCTTCAACTCCTCGACCTGGACGGCGTGGTGGTCACGATGGACGCGCTGCATACACAGCACGACACCGCGACCCTGGTGACCGGGGCCGGCGGTGACTACGTGCTGACCGTGAAGGCCAATCAGAAGTCGTTGTATGCGCAGCTCAAGGCGCTTCCCTGGGCTTCGATACCCGCCGTCACCAAGACGGTTCGGGGACACGGACGTCGTGTCACCCGCACGATCAAGGCCGTCGACGTACCGGCATGGATCGAGTTCAGCGGAGCCGTGCAGGTCGCCCAGCTGCGGCGCACCGTCACCAGGAAAGACCGACGGACCGTCGAGATCGTCTACCTGGTCACCAGCGCGGACGCCGCCACCGTACCGCCCGCGGCCCTGGCCGCATGGGTGCAGTCAGCCGGGGCCCTGCGCTCCGGCAGCTGTGGCGAATGCCTGGGGCAGATTTCAGCCGCCGCCGACACCGATCAGTGTGACTGAGCAGTCAGTGCGAAAGAGTAGTGGAAACCGTGAGGGCGAACAGCCTGCGGGACGGGCGCTGAGTCTTATGCGCAAACTTTGATGAAGGATCGGTAAGTGCAGGTGAGTGGTCTGCTCGTCTGCACTTACACATAACTTGGGTGTCGGGCCCAGGGTGACTTTGTGGTCAACTGAGGCTCCCCTGAGTCATTGCACGCAGGCGGCTCAGACGGGAGACAGATGAAAATGATCGCTGCTTGCCCTGCGGGAGTGGACGCTATGGACTCGACGCAAACCTATGACAGCCTGGCCGATGTCTACGATCTGATGTACCCGGCGTCCTCACCGGACATCAAGGACGCTGTCGACTTCCTCGCCCGGATGTGCCCAGAAGAGGGGAAGATTCTGGAGTTCGGTGTAGGCAGCGGACGGCTCGCAGTGCCGCTCGCTCAGCGGGGCTTCGAAGTGCACGGGGTCGACGGGTCCCAGCGGATGCTCGACAAACTCGCCGAGCGGGACACGGACGCACGCGTGCGCGCCTTCGCGGCCGACTTCACCAAAGTGAGCACCGGGGAGACCTACGATGTGGTCTTCATCGCCCTCAACACATTGTTCGCACTGCATACGGCGGAGCAGCAAGTGGAGTGCGTGACCCGAATGCGGGAGCACCTGGCACCTGGCGGCCGAGTGGTCATCGAAGCGTTCGACCCGATGCCGTACCACCAGCAGCAGGGGGAGCACACCAGCACCCGCTACCTGTCCCCCAGCTCGGTCATGCTGGACAGCAGCCACGTCGTGCGGACTCGGCAGTTGGTTTTGGTCATCCACACCGTTCTGGACGGCACCGTGCCCCGGCCCACACAGGAGATCCTCCGCTACGCCTGGCCCTCCGAAATCGATCTCATGGCCCGGATTGCTGGATTGCGCCTCGTGGGACGGACTGCAGGATGGCGTGAAGAGCCCTATGGCGAGACGAGTGTCCGTCACATCTCTGTCTATGCTGTCGATGATGTCAAGGACCATGACGGAAGCGGCAGTTGATCACGAGGACATGAGAGCCCTGCTGGAATTGCAGGAGGTGACGCGTTCCTACGATGGATCCCAGGTGTTGCAGGGGGTGAATCTGACTGTGGCACCGGGGCAGTGCGTCGCTCTCACAGGCAGCAACGGATCCGGCAAATCGACACTTCTCCGTCTGGCGGCGGGGCGCGAGCGGCCCACCTCCGGCACCGTCCTCTTCGACGGCGCTTCGATGCACGGCGACGAACCGGCCGTGCGGGCGGCGGTCGCCACCGTGATGGATGTCGACGCCTTCTATCCCGATCTGACGGTCCGTGAGCACCTCATGCTCGTGGCGCTCGCGCATGGCCTGGGCGCGACGGCGCGCGACGCTGTGGCTGAGGTTCTGGCCAGTCACCACCTGGCGGACCACGCCGATCTGCTGCCGTCCGCGCTGTCTTCCGGGCTGAGGCAGCAGATGCTGCTGGCCGCGGCGTTCGTTCGCCCGCACGACCTGCTCATCGTCGACGAGCCCGAACAGCGGCTGGACGCCGCTGCGCGGCGGGAACTCGCGGACCGGCTGGCCCGGCATAAGGCACAGGGGGTGGCCATCCTCATGGCCACCCACAACGACCAGCTCGTCGAGGCGGTCGCGGACCGTGTGATGAGGCTGGCAGACGAGCAGCAGACCGAATCGGCGGGAGACGGGCGTGAGCACGGAAACGTCTTCTGACGTGCGATTGCCTGTCCAGCGGCCCGACAGCACTGCCGAGGTCCTGCGATTTCTGCGGGCCGCGCGCAGCGAGTACCGGACGGAGCGGCGCAAGAGCGCTGCCTTCGTGGCGTATCTGCTCGTGCTGTTCGGCGGGGTGTGGGGTGTGCCCGCCCTGCTGACTGTGGCGCGGCTGGGACAGTCGAGTCGACTCGACCGCTCGGAACCGCTCCTGCAGGCTCTGCCCCTGTGGCTGCCCGCCGTCCTTGCCCTGGCGTCGCTGCTCATCGTGCGCAGCGCTGTGTGGCGCGGCCCCGTCGTCGTGGACAGTGCGACGGTGTCCTGGCTGCTGCCGCAGCCGATGGCGCGCGGACCGCTCCTGCTGCCGCGGTTGGCGTCATCGGCCACCGTCAGCGCGTTTCTCGGCATGATGACCGGTGGTGTGCTCGGCTTCCTCATCGCCAATGTGTCGGGGGCCGCCTGGCTTTCGGTCACTGCTGCGGGCGCTTGGGCCGGGCTGAGTACCGCGCTGGTTGGCACCGGGCTCAGCGTTGTGATTGTGCGCCACGAAGGGCGATGGGAACGGCAGCAGCGCGTGATCTTCCAGGCCGGCTGGTGCGGAGTCGCCCTGCTGGGCCTGCTATCCGTCATCGCCCTGACCCGTGGGCTGCCCACGTGGGCAGCCACCACCGTCTTGTGGCTGCTGCCCTGGGGCTGGGCGGCTCAGCCCCTCACGGCGGCCGCGCTGGGCACGGCGCCAGGCTGGCCACTGGCCATGCTGATCTGGGCGTGCAGCATCGCCGTGTTGGCGCGCTTGGCGGTGCGGGTCGTCCCGGACATTCCCGGAGAGGCCCTGCGACTGCGCGCCACGGTCGCCGACCGCATGGGTGCCTCGCTCTTCTCCTTGGACCTACGGCGGGCGCGTTCCGCGATGCGAGTGCGACAGCGGCGAGGGGCACGTCCCGCGTCGTTGGTCCGGTCGCCGCGCCTGTCGTGGCTGGTACTTCCCTGGCGGGACGCGCTCAGCCTCGTGAGAGCGCCCGGCCGGCTCGGCTGGGGCTTCGCATGGTCCGCTCTGTCCACCGCCGCCCTCGCCTTCTCGTCCACCCGGACCGGAGTCACCGCCACGCTGTCCTCCTGCGCCGCCGTGTGGTTCCTCTACCTCGCGGCCGCGCAGTTCGTCGAGCCGGCACGACTGGAGAGCGACGACATGCGCCGCAGCGCCCTGCTGCCCTACCGCGCGGGGACCCTGGCGCTGTGGCACGCGGTCGTGCCCGGACTGCTGCTGGCGGCTGCTACGGGGCTCGGCCTCGCGGTGTGCGTTGTCGGTGGTTGGTGGACACCTGCGCTGGCGGCGGTGCCGGCGGCGGTGCCGGCGAGCGTCGGAGCGGCTCTCGTCGGCGCCTACCGGGGTCAGGTCCCCTTTCACCTGCTGGTGGGTGCCGAGACGCCGATGGGTAACACCGCGCCGATCCAGACGGCCGTCTGGTACTTGCGTGGGCTACTGGCGCTGATGGCGCTCGCCGGCCCCGCAGTGGTCGCCGCTGCGGCGGACGGGTCCTGCGGGCCGCAGGGCGCGGCGTGGCTGCTCCTGGCCGGCGTCGCGGGCTTGCTCTGGGCCCACCGGACCGCTCGGCGGCTGCACGGTTGACTCCTCGAGCTGCCGCGGTGACGCCTGTCGCGGCAGCCGGGCCGCCAAGCTACGGAGCAACGCGGTAAGTTGAGAATCACAAGCACACACGTTGGCAGCAGCGGGATGCCACCAAACCGCGCGTGTGCACCTGATGAGCCACATTCCGCTGGAAGTAGGACCCCGGCAAGTCCCGCGCCTAGGCTCGACCGCATGGTTGCTCGTACACCAGCCGAAGCCTCGGAGGTCAGGCCGTTCCCTGCGCACGACCCGCTTGCCGTCAGCGTGCGCGGGTTGCGTATGCGGTACGGCGACAGAGACGTTCTGCGCGGGGTCGACCTCGAGATCCGGCGCGGCGAGGTACTTGCGCTGCTCGGCCCGAACGGCGCGGGCAAGAGCACGACCATCGAGATCCTGGAAGGGTTCCGGCGTCGCTCCGACGGCGACGTCCGCGTGCTCGGGCACGACCCCCAGCATGTCGGAGAAGACTGGCGGGCACGGGTCGGAATCGTCATGCAGTCATGGCGGGACCATGCACGATGGCGGGTACGGGAGTTACTCGACCACTTCGCCCGCTACTACCGCAACGCGCGGACCGCCGACGAACTGCTGACGGCCGTCGGCCTGACCGACCAGGCCACGCAGGAGTGTCACCGACTGTCCGGCGGGCAACGGCGACGCCTCGACGTCGCCCTGGGCATCATCGGCCGGCCTGAGCTTCTCTTCCTGGACGAACCGACCACCGGGTTCGATCCCGAGTCACGATTCGCCTTCCACGAGCTCATCGAGCGCCTTCGCGCCACAGACAACACGACCATCCTGCTGACCACACACGACCTGGCGGAGGCCGAGCGCCTGTCCGACTCCATCGCCGTGCTGATCAACGGACGCCTCATCACGCGCGGGCCGACGGAGCGGCTGGTCAGCGAGGTCGGAGCCGAGGCCGAAGTGCGCTGGGTAGAAGAAGGCGCCGTCCAGCGCCAGTTCACGTCCGCCCCCTCGAGGCTGGTCTGGGAGCTGCACTGCCGGATCGGCGGCCCTGTCGAAGGGCTGGAGATCCGCCGGCCCACTCTGGAAGACACCTACCTGCGGCTGCTGCGTCAGGAGCAAGTGTCATGAACCGAGGTCACATCGCGGCAGGACTGCACCGTGGGGTGATGGAACTGCGCCACATCCGACGCGATCGCCGTGCTCAGGCCGGGCTCCTCGTGAACCCGCTCATGTTCCTTCTCGTGGCGTCCGGGCGTGACGGCGACATCCCCGGTAGCCACGTACCCGCCGCCAACCAGGTCATCAGCGGCGGCATCGCCTCCGTTATCTTCCTTGCGGCACTGACCTGGCTGCCTCAGCAACTGGCCAACGACAGGGAGGATGGAACCCTGCTGCGGCTCCGCGGCACGCCGGGAGGGATACCCGCGTACCTGCTGTCCAAGGTCGTGGCACTCACTGGTACGGCGCTCATCACCGTCGCGGTCCTGCTCATCAGCGGCACTCTGGTGACTGACGCCACGTTACCCACCGACGTCAGCCACTGGATGACTCTGCTGTGGGTGCTGCTCCTCGGACTCGCCGCGCTTGCCCCGCTCGGGGCCGCCCTCGGAGCAGTGCTTCCCAGCTCACGCGAAGCAGTCGCGCTGCTGTCCCTTCCGGTCTTCGGGCTCATTTTCATCTCGGGTGTCTTCTATCCGATGAACCAGATGCCTCGATGGCTTCAGACGGCTGGGGAAGTCTTCCCCCTCGCATGGATGGCAAGAGGAGTACGTTCCGCGCTCCTCCCCGACAGCGCACTCGCCGCGGAAACCGGCCACAGCTGGCAGCACGTTCAGACGGCTGGTGCGCTGACGGCCTGGCTTCTGGCCGCACTGCTGATCGCCCCGAGCCTGCTGAGGAGGGCTGCTCGCCAGCAATCGGGCAGCAGGCTCAGCGCCCGCCGCGAGTTCGCCGCCCATCGCTCCTGACCGACAGAGGACACGATGACGTCAATGGAACACAGCACCGGCATCGTCTGCCCGCTGATGGTGGCCGACATCGGCCAGGTGCTGCCGATGGCCCGCCTGCTGCAACAGCGCGGTGCGGGCAGGCTCTGGCTCGGCCAGTCCCTGCGGGTGGAGACACATCAGGTGTTCGCCGCCCTGACGGGTATGGGCGTACGCATCTCCATGGGCAGCGGAGTCGCCCTGGCGCCGCTGCGCCACCCCTACGACGCCGCGATGCAGGCCCGGTCCGTGGCCGCGTTGAGCGGCATGCCCTATGTGGCGGGCATAGGCCCTGCCGCGCCGGAATTCCAGAGGTCGCTTCGCAAGGACTCGTACGCCGCGCCTCTCGCCGCCATGCGGGAGTACGTCTCGATCATGCGGCGGCTGCTCTCCGGCGAGTCCGTCGACTTCGCAGGTGATCACTATCAGGTGCGGGGTCGGCTGGTGTCTCAGTCGCACCCAGGTGTGGAGCTGGGGCTCGGCGTACTGCGGCCCCGGATGGCGCGACTGGCAGGAGCCGTCGCTGACGTCGCCGTCACATGGATGACGCCGGCTCACTACCTGGCCGACACATTGGTGCCCGCCCTGACCGAGGGCGCCACCGACGCAGACAGGCCCAGGCCGCGAGTGGCCACGATGGTGCACGTCGCCGTCGCCAGACCGGGTCGCGACATCCGGCGCACAGCCCTTGCCGGCGCCGGTGCTCACCTGGGGGCCGCCCACTACACCGACATGCTCCGCAGAGCCGGAGTCGAGGCATGGCCGGACGATCCGGCTGCCGGAGCGGACGCACTGGTGAAGTCGGGGGTCTTCGTCTCCGGCTCGGCGGACGACATCGCGCGGGACCTGGACGCTTACCGTCGTTCCGGAGTGGACGAGATCGCGCTCAACCCGGCCGGAGTGATCCAGAGTGAGGGGCTCGGCGCCGCCATGACGGATCTCGAAGAGATCTTCGCCGCGTTGGATCGGCTTCATGGCTGAGTCACCCGGCAGTGCTGCGCCCGCGCCCGCCTTCGGCGCCCGCCAACTGCTCTACGTCGGGACCGGATCACTGGGCGTGATGTTCATGCCGATGTGGTCGCAGTGGCTGCGCACAAGCTATCCGCAGCTGGAGGTGCGCACGGTCGTCACACGTTCGGCGGAGCAGTTCGTCACCCGCACGGCCCTCACCGTTTTCAGCGGCAGCGAGATCCTGGTGGATGTATGGCCTGACGAGCCGCGTCCGAAGGCCCTGCACGTCGAACTCGCGCAGTGGCCTGACACCGTGGTGATACACCCTGCGAGCTTTCATTTCGTGAGCAGGCTGGCCTTGGGGATGGCGGACACTCCCGTCCTTCTCGCTCTGCAGTGCACACAGGCCGCCGTCGCCGTCGCTCCTGCCGTGCCGCCGGGCGGGCTCGACTCACCTGCCTACCGGCGGCACATCGAAGCCCTCGCGGAGCGCCCCAATGTCATCGTCATACCTCCGACGACCGGGCGCAGTGTGACGACGGGCCGAATGGAGGCATCCGTGGCGGCTCCGCTATCGGAGGTACTGGCGCGCACTGAGCAACTACGCCTGAGGATGCTCGCGCAGTCCGGACGTGAGGAGCGCTGATTCCAGGATGCGACGGCTCGTGGAAGAGTTCGAGACCGGCTACCAGCGGACTGCGGTCTACCGGACGGACAGCGGCTACCTGTGGGTGCGCAGCCCCGGCCCGGACCGGCTGGGCGGCATGGTGGAACCCGGCCCCGAGCAGCGTGCGGCGCTCACAGCCCACACTCCCCGCGGCATGGCTCTGCGGCTGGCGGAGAAGGTCGACGAGTCTCTCGTCTACCGGGTTCAGGGCTGTGAGACGGCCGCGCGGGTGGCCTTCGGCTGGCAGGGCGGCGCAGACGGACTTGAGCGGTTGGTGTCTGCGGCACACGCGGTGGGCCGCAGCCTCGCAGGGTTGCACGCCGACGTGCTGGCCACTGCGGCCGAATCGAGTCCGCCGGCCCCCTCACGCGTGATCCGCTGGATGTCCACGGAGCAGGGGCCTCGAGGGGCTGCAGCATTCCATGGAGTCCTGCACACACACCTCGGTCCCGCACGGTGGCGTCGGGTACTGCGCTGGTGTCAGGAGTTCGCCGAACCTGGACATGCCGACACCGTTCTTCTCCACGGGGCGCCCAGCCTGGGATCAGTGATCCTGGGCTCCGAGGGGGCAGCGGACTGCCTGCTGACCGGCGAAGAGGTGTCTCGTGGCCCTGCCGGATACGACGTGGGCTGGCTGGTGGGCGAGATCCTCGAATGGGATATGACGGCGAGTGCGCCCGAGAACACCGCCAAACGGGCAGCAGCCCGGCACGTGGGCCGGGCGCTGCTGGGCGGTTACGGCACGCTGCCCGACACAACGGCGGTCAGCCGGGCGGCCGTGCTGCGCGTCCTCACGCACGCACACGACTTCGCCGCCTACCGTGGTTGGCATCCAGAGTTGGCGCAGTACGCCAGATCACTGTCCCGCTTGGTCGATGAGACGTGCGCGGGGACGCTGCTCGCCTCTTCGGGCCTGCTGCAGAACCCGTGATGTCCGGTGGCCGACCCCGGGACCGTCAATACGGAGAACGGCGTGGCCCCACCGGTGGTCGTGCTATTTCAGACGGACTGCCGAAGGCGCGTGAACGGCCTTCCACCGTGTATACGTGCGTCGTGGGATGTCGAGGATGTCACAGAAGAGCGAGATGCTGATTCCGGACTCCCGTCGGATCTTTTCGAGTTCGAGAAAGGGACCGATCGGTACTCCCCGGCGCGCCTCCTGACACGCAACTGAATGTACGCTTCACCGAGCGCGGTTTTGAGCTCGGTGATTTCCGCCTGCAGCTCACGTTCTCGCCTTGTGCTCTTAGAGAGGACGCCCTCGAGGGCCTCTCTCCCACCGTCGATGAACTTGTTCCGCCAGTTGGCGACCGACTGCTGGGAAACCTTGGCCTGGCGTGAAGCTTGCGCCAGTGATATCTCACCCGACAGGACTCTCAGCACCAGCTTGAGCTTTTCGTCGGCAGATATTGCAGGAGGGCGCGGCATACTTTGAATCCCCCGTACAGTTGTTACGGCTGCATCGTTTCCGAGCCAGGTGCGGCGTGCTCGAAATGGTCATGCGAACTTTGTCGCTTCCTCGCACTTCCGTCACCCGCGCCTCGACAGTACGTCGCAAGCTTGGAGGGGGCAACCTTTTTTGACTCGTCACTTGATAGTTTGGCCGGAATGTCCGTCAAGCAATGGCCGAAATATTTCTGTAGTCGGCTCGGGGTTGATGGCAGCGCCGCTACATCGCCGCATTACTGTCGAATTGCACGCCCAAGTCTGCTAGAGGGGCGGACAGCACCTGCGCATCGCCGATGACGATCCCGCTGAAGCTATCGGGGGAGAAGAACGTGTTAACCGCCTCGCGGACCTCCGCCTGCGAAACATCCGAGAGTCTGCGCGGGAAAGTGCATGCATGGTCGATGGGCAAGTTTAGGAGTAAGGCGGTAAGAAGGGCGGATGCCATCCCAGACTGGGACGAAAGCGACATCGTCATCACGCCGGCGGTATATTGGCATGCGGCGCCGATTTCCTCCATGGATGGCGGATCATCGGATAGACGGTGCAATTCCGACAGGATAATCCCGTACGATCGAGCTGTCGCCTCCGTTGCGCTGTCGGCTTCAACGAGCAGAGACAACCGGTCTGCGGTGTCACGCAGCCGAGAACTGACTCGATAGGCCAGCCCCTCGCGCTCACGCAGCACGGTGACCAGACGTGAGGAGAAATAGCCGCCGAAAACCGCTTCGGCCAGGCATAGGGCGGGGAACGCGGCATCGGAGCGCGGCACTGTGCAGCGCAGAAGCCTGATCTGCGACTGCACGGAATCGGGGCGGTGCTGCAACCGCACTCCGGGAACCGTCGAAGGCAGCGCCGGCAATGTGGCGGGTACGGAAGCACCGCGCCACTCACCGAGAGCGCTGTCCAGGAAGCGAACCGTTCGTTCCGGATCATGATCGCCGACCAGTACGAGAACAGCACCTTCAGGTCGCAGGCAGCGTGCATGCAGTGCTCGTACCTGATCGGCCGTCACGGAAGTCAAGTCGGCGCCTGAGGGCATGTCGCGCATCGCCGCAGCAGGGCCGAAACAGTGGGTGATCAGACTCTGCTCCGCCACCACATGAGGCTGTGCGCGGGCGAGAGACAACTGCCGCGCGAGACGCAGCCGAGCCTGGGCCACTTCCGTCTCTGCGTGCTCGGCGCGCACCAACATCTCGGTGACAACGGACATGAGGTCGCCAAGAGCGCTTGCCGGGGTCGAGCCCGAGAAGGTGAGCCAACGTGCAGAGCGCTGCACGACCAAGGTCGCCCCGTGGTCGGACAGCCGTGCCTCCATCTCGTCGTGTGCCAGGATGGCTGACCCGCGCAGGAGCGTCTCGCACAGCACCATCAAGGCGGCAGCCTCGTCGGTGGCCAGAGACGGTATCGGAACAGCGCCACGCACCTCGACCATGGGGCTCGACGGTCGATGCGCTGCCACCACTCGCACTCCGTTGGCCAGGACGGAGTCCACGACCGGGGGCATGCTCAGGACAGGGGTGAAGCCCACGTGCGGCAGCCCGGACGCCACGGCAGGGATCGGACCTGACCCGAAGCGCGCCGGGTTCCACTCGTTCATTCATTACCCCCCGGCGTCCCCGGTACCAACTGGACCACGGCACGCGCATCGGGAATCAGCCCCTGTGCGGCTGTGGCCAAGTCCACGGCGTCGACCGAGGACAGCGCGCCGGGTAGCTTGTCGAGCAGCTCGGCGCGGCCGAACAGCAGCTCAAGCGTGCCCAGCGCCGGGGTGCGGAGAGCGAGGGAGTCGAACTTGCGGTGCCTCGCAGCCGCTGTCATCGCCACCGCTCGGTCGACCTCGCGCGGCGTGGGCCCCTCGGCCGCCAGGCTGTGCAACTCCTCGTCCAAGGCCGCGATCACCGCATCGGTTGATGTGCCAGGGGAGTGCACGACCACACCCAGCAGAAGGTCCGGGTGGCGCGCGTCAAGAGCTCCGAACAGTCCGCATCCCATGCTCACGTCGGTCGCCACACCTGTGCGTCCTATTAGTCTTCGCCGCAGGCGGGAGGAGTCGCCGGTGGAGAGAAGGGAGCACAGGACCATATGCGCCAGATATCGGAGCGGCGCAGTCCGCGGGTCGGGTAGCCGGTATCCGATCGCTGTAGCGGGCAGCGGGGCGCGTCGGTCGTGATGCACGCCTGTCCGCATGCCCCTCGGTGCCGGCTCGTCGGACTCGGAAACCGCTGGAACGGTCCGTGCGGGAATGTCCGCGAAATGCCGCCACACAAGTTCCATCACCTGGCACGGCTGCACGTCACCGGCCACGGTCAACACTGCGTTGCCGGGTGCGTAGTAGGTCTCAAAGAATTCCTCGCAGTCTGCAACGGACACCTTCTCGAGAGCGCTGAAGTCGCCGTATCCGTTGTGCGTATTGTGGAACTCGCTGAACAACACTGACGGGAGGACGGTCCACGGGAATCCCCCGTACGGCTTGTTCATCAAGTTGAGCCGGATCTCCTCCTTCACGACATCCACCTGTGTGCGGAGGCTTTCCACCGTGAAGACGGGCTCTCGCATGCGGTCGGCTTCCATGAATAGAACGCGTTCGAGTGCATTCGATGGGAACACCTGGTGGAACACCGTGTAATCCTGGTGCGTGGAACCGTCGATCGCGCCACCTGCGGACTGGATCAGCCGGAAATGGTCTCCGCGTGGTATGCGGGCACTGCCCTGAAACATGAGGTGCTCGAAGAGATGAGCGAAGCCGGATCGGCTCGGGCTTTCGGAACGGAAACCGACGCCGTAGTGGACACTGACTCCCACGGTCGGTCCACTCGTGAGCGGCTGTATGACTACACGCAGGCCATTTGGCAGCATATGCCGCTGGAGGCGTGGAACGGGCATGTGACGCACCCTAGACGAGTCGGGTAAGTTTCAAAACGCCACAAGCGAGTCGTATGTTTGGTCGGCGGCGTGCGTGGCTGCTGCTGCCCAGCAGGAGCCGCCAACCCCACCCAATGTAAGCCGGTTTAAGGGTGAGCCATCCCTTGTCCTCGAAGCGTGGCACCCCTACGGTCGCCAGACATGATTGCTAGCCAGAAGGTGCTGCGAGAATCGGCACAGGCACGCTTCGCACCGGTTGATCTGAGCACGGCTCCCGAAGTGAACGCATTACTGACTCGAAGCGGCCTCGGTAGCTTCCACACCGATACCGTCGTGGCGCACGTAGGCCGTAACGACAACTGGGCAGGAAAGACAACCGTTGGACAGCCGGTGTTCGTGAAACGGCTCGGGGGTGACAGATCCGAGGCCGCACGCCGATATCGCCGGATCATCACCTTCGAAAAGCTGGCGGCGGAACTCGCCGAGATGCCATTGGCAAGCCCGCGACTCCTTGGAGCAGATGAGCAGCACCTGCTTTTGCTGTTCGAAGGCTTGGAGGACGCCAGGTCAGGGTCAGAACTCGCCGCCGACGGCGACTTCGACGAAGACCTGTGCCATGAAGCGGGCAGGATGCTGGGCGCCCTTCATTCCTCGGCCGTGGAAGCGGGGGAACTGGACGAGACACCGCATCCCCTTCCGCCGATGGAGAACTTCGAAGCCCTCTCACTGCCGAGGTTCGTCGACGCCGGTTTCGCCGAGATGGAAGCCTGGAGCTTTCTCCAGGCCGACCGGCAACTGGTCTCAGCGCTGCGCACCCTGCGTGAGCACGAAGCCTCGACCCTGAAAGTGCCCACGCACGGAGACCTGCGCCTCGACCAATACCTGCTGCACGGTGACACACTGCACCTGACAGACTGGGAGGAACTCCGGCTCGGGGACCCCGCGCGGGACACCGGCGGGTTCGTCGGCGAGTGGCTCTATCGGGCAGTGCGTGACATCCCCAAGACTCTCAGACACGACGTGGACCGGCCCTTCGACCAGGAGGCGACCCACCGGGAGATCCTGACCTACGGGGCCCGGGAGATTGAACGGCTTCACCCCCGCATGCACGCCTTCTGGGAAGGCTATTCACGGGAATGGACGACGGCCGGCAAGTTGGCAGGGCAAGCAGTCGATGCCGACCTGCCCGTTCGGACTGCGGCGTTCGCGGGTTGGCACATGATCGACCGGCTCCTCGCGAACTCCCAGTATGTTCCCAGAATCGGCGCAGCCGACCGCGCAGCCGCTGGCATCGGCCGCGTCCTACTGCTTGACCCACACGCACACGTACCGACGCTGGGTCTGGAGAAGACGCGATGACCACTACGGCGCCACGGGTATCGGGCGACCTGCTCAGAGCCCTCGACTCGGTCCAGGTCGCCGAAGGGGCCACGGAAGCCACCGCCCTCGATGAGGAACTGACCGCTGAGAGCCCGAGTGGGCTGGTGAGCCAGCTGCGGACCAGCCTCTACCGAAGGTTGCACGCAGGAATGGACAAGCAGGACAGTCCGCGGGCGCGCAGCCTGCGCGACAACGACCTGGACGCGCGGTACACGGCGGCCATGCCCCACTCCACGACGCTCGTTCCCGCCACTGTCCTGGACGGCCGGAACGACCAACGCGTGATCACCGCAGTGGTGGAGGGCGTGCGCACCCGGGTCCCGGGCAGCTGCGTGGTGAAGTGGCCTCAGCGCGCGTCCGGTCCGGCCCTCCTCCGCCTGCCCGCTCAGCGCCCGGGACGCTCCCCCGGCTTCTTCCTTACCGACAGCTCGCGCGGCCTTCGGACGGGTGCCGCCACACTGCGGATGTACATTCACCTCACCGACCGGGAGACAGCTCCTCAGGTCTGGGGAGTCGTACTGGAAAGGCTCGAAGCACTGGGCCTGCGATACCGAAGCAAGGTGACGTCGAACGGGAATCTTCTGCCCCGTCGCGATGGTCTCGTCATCTACCTCGGGCCCGATGCGTGGGACCACATCGCTCACGTCGCCGACGCGGTGCGCGGCGTGAAAGGGCTGGGAGACATCACGTCGCCGTTCGTCCACCGGCTCGCCCCGGGGATCGGCGCTGCATGGGAGCCGAGGGATCATCGCCCAGGGAAGAGGGGACTCAGCTTCGGCGAGCATCGTTCCCAGGTCCTGGCCGAGGCCCTGGTGGCGCAAACGCTGTCCGTTACCTCTCGGACTCGTGAAGTATGCGTCGCCGAAAGTCTCATCGACGCGGGCGTCGACCCGCTGTTTCCCGCTCGCAACCTCTCTTCGCCCACCCTGCCCGGCTTCGGGTTGGCGTGACCGGTGCCGGACCGAGGAGAACCCACCCATTCCGTATCACCTTTCGCGGGCACGGACCGCGACCAGCTCGTGACGCTACTGCTGGACCTGCTGGCAGGAAAGGCGACTGCCGCCGAATGCGCAACACGGGCAGGACTGACCGTGGACGCCCTGCAGAACGCACGCGGTGTCTTCACCACAGGCGGCTACCGCCGGCTCCAAAGGCGGTCCCGGCGAGGCGCGAAGAGCCTGGCACATCTGGAGAAGCAGGCAGCGGAGCTGCAACGGCTACTGCAAGAGGCCCAATCCGCCGTGGAGATGCTTCGGTCACTGGAGCAGCATCTGGATACCCGGCCCCCGGAACGCTGAACGACAGCCGCACGGATGCCCTCACCGAGGCATTCGCGCGGCTGTCGCGGACTCGGCGCTGAGATCGGCGCCGAAGCAGACGGTTCTCAGCAGCCGTGGTCCCACGTCGCCGTCACCGACGCGGAAACCAGAGAGACGCAGATCTCCGACGAAGTGACGGTGGTGGTGATGGCCGGAGCATCGCTCTCGGCCGCCACTCCGAACTCCTCGGCCGTCGTGTAGGCCGTGTAACCCTCGAGCAGCTGGTCAGCAGCGTTCACGATTCCTCCTGGGTAAGTGTCCCCGTATCGGCCGGCCGCAGGACACAGCCCGCCCGAGCCAAAGGGACGAGACTGGCGGACGCGAGAAGTTGACCATCTGGTCGGCGCCACAGCGACCCCCCAACTTTCCATGGGATTCAGCCACATCGGCTCCTGCCTGCGGGTTCAGCTCTGACGACTTATACGGTGGCTCGCGAGATGCACTTGATGCCTAGACCCGGCAAATCACCGTCAAGCCCTCCGACGTCGACCTGAGGCTGTACGGCTCGACGGCTTCCGCGATGTGTCGCGTGCCGTCTCCGCGAGAGCGGAACGTGAGCAGCCTGGGAGCCGGATTCCATTCCTTGGCTCCCAAACGGCTCCCAAGAGACCCCGGAAACGAATCAGGGGCCCGACCCGCTCTCGCGGATCAGGCCCCTGACCTGGTCTTACGGCTGTCGGGGTGGCGGGATTTGAACCCACGACCTCTTCGTCCCGAACGAAGCGCGCTGCCAAGCTGCGCTACACCCCGGCGTCGCTGCTTGTCGCGGCGACGTCGTTTACTTTAGCCCACCGGCGGCCGGAGACGAAATCCGGTTTTCGCGTGGTGGTGGGCGCGGTGGCGGACGAGGTTGGGGCGGACGTGGTCCAGGGCCACGAGCAGGACGGCCAGGGCGTAGAAGGAGAGGCCGAGGAGCAGGGCGTTGGCGAGGATGCTCTTGTAGCCGTGCTGGTCGACGTCGAGGAAGGGGTACAGGTAGCGGCCCGGCGTTCCGGGGAGGAGAAGCTCGCCGCGGGCCAGGGAGAAGACCAGGTAGGCGGCGGGGTAGAGCATCCACGTCGCGGCCTGGCGCAGGTGGAGGGCGGCGGGGGCGGTCATGAGCAGCCAGTCGAGGACGGCTGCCGTGGGGACGACGGTGTGCAGGAGATGGTGGGCGAGGGTGTGCCATCCCGTCGAGGGGGTCGTGTCCGTCATGGTGAACGCGGGTGCCGCGTCGGTCAGGATCAGGTGGTAGACCAGGGCCGCGATGACGACGTAGAGGAGCGCGGCACCGGTCACGGCCGACGGGAGCGGGCGGCGGGCCGTCCAGGCGCGGCGGGCCGAGAAGAGGCACACCAGGGCCAGCAGGATGCTGCTCTGGACGGTGAAGTAGCTCAGGACCCGGGCCGGGCTGCCGAGCATCACGGCCAGGACCACGCCGCCGGTCGCGAGGGCGGCGACGAGCAGGCGGTAGGCGGCGGTCAGGGGATGACGTACGGGGGCCACCACCGCGGCGGCGGGGACGGGGGAGCGCAGGGGAGCGGGCGTTCCCGGGACCGCGGGCAGGTCCGGGATGTCCCTCGGTATCGGGGCGGTCATGCCCTCACGCTAGGAAAACCGGACATCGGGGGCGATGCGGGCGGGCTGTTCGGGTGATCTCCGGCCGTCGCCCCACGGCTCCGGCCGCTGTCCGCCCGGCCCCGTCCGCCGCCGGTACGGTGCCTGCTCGGTCCGTGCCCGCCCGCCGCCGGTACCGTCCTTGCCCGGTCCTGCTCGTGTCGCCCGTGCTCGTCCCGTCCGTGCCGTTCGGACCCCATCTCACGTCCGTGCCGGTGCCATGCCCTCCCGGCCGTCCGTCCCGTCCCGTGCCGGTGTCAGTCCCGTTCGACCAGGGTCAGCAGCGTCGCCTCCGGCGGGCAGGCGAAGCGCACGGGCGTGTAGCGGCTGGTGCCGCAGCCCGCGGAGACGTGGAGGTACGCCGTGCGGCCTTCCGCCGTGTGGGTGGACAGGCCCTTCACGCGGCCCGTGTCCAGGTCGCAGTTGGTGACCAGGGCGCCGTAGAAGGGGATGCACACCTGGCCGCCGTGGGTGTGGCCGGCCAGGATCAGGGGGTAGTCGTCCGCGGCGAACGCGTCCAGCGTGCGCAGGTACGGGGCGTGTACCACGCCCATCGACACATCGGCCGAGCCCGACGGCCCGCCGGCCACCCGGGCGTACCGGTCGCGCCGGATGTGCGGGTCGTCCAGGCCGGTCAGCTCGACCGACACGCCGCTGTCGATCTTCAGCACGCCCCGCGTGTTGGTCAGGTTCAGCCATCCCGCGGCGTCGAAGCCGTCGCGCAGGCCCTCCCACGGGTTGTGGACCGCGCCGACCACCGGCGGGTTGCCGTTCAGGCCGTGGCGGCCGGACGCCTTCTCCAGCAGGTAGCGGCCGGGGTTGCGCAGCGTCGGGCCGTAGTAGTCGTTCGAGCCGAAGACGTACGCCCCCGGGAACTCCATCAGCGGGCCCAGCGAGTCCAGTACCTCCGGTACGCCCTCGGGGTCGGAGAGGTTGTCGCCTGTGTTGATCACGAAGTCGGGGCGCAGGCCGGCCAGCGAGCGCAGCCAGCGCTGCTTCTTGCGCTGGCCGCTGACCATGTGGATGTCGGAGACCTGGAGAACGCGCAGGGGGCGCATGCCGGAGGGCAGGATGGGAACGGTGATCCGTCGGAGGCGGAAGGAGCGGGTCTCGAAACCCGCGGAGTAGAGCAGTCCGGCGGCACCAACCGCCGCGATTCCCAGGGGAACTCCGTATCGCGCGCGCATGCACCCATGGTGTCAGACCCGCTGGTGGTGCCGGACCGGGCGTCGGGGCTCACGGCAGCCCGTCCATCGCGGTCCCCGCGGCGCCCCGCCCCGCCGAGCCTCGCCCATGTGCCCACGGACTCCCGCGCCCCGCGCCCCGCGCCGGTGCGTTCCGCACCCGTGTGCCCCGTCCCCGGCGCCCGCCGGTCCGCTCCTCCCGGCCGGCAGGTGTGGCGCGCCGTGAATTCGGGGGCGGCCGGTGCCGTGGACCTGCGACAATCGGAGCCATGACCACGCTCAAGTCGAAGCTGCAGGAAGACCTCAACGCCGCGATCAAGGAGCGCGACGAGCTCCGCTCCTCGACGCTCCGGCTGACGCTCGCCGCGATCACCAAGGAGGAGGTCGCGGGCAAGGAGAAGCGTGAGCTCTCCGACGACGAGGTCCTCAAGGTGATCACCCGTGAGGCCAAGAAGCGCCGTGAGGCCGCCGACGCCTTCGCGCAGGGCGGCCGCCCCGAGCAGGCCGAGCGGGAGAGGGCGGAGGGCGAGGTGCTCGCCGACTACCTGCCGAAGCAGCTGTCCGACGAGCAGTTGGACGCGATCGTCGCCCAGGCCGTGGAGGAGGCGCGGGCGGCCGGCGCCGAGGGGCCGAGGGCCATGGGTGCCGTCATGAAGATCGTGAACCCGAAGGTGGCCGGGCAGGCCGAGGGTGGCCGGGTCGCCGCCGCGGTGAAGAAGCTGCTGGCCGGCTGACGGCGACCGTCCGCACCGCATCGCATCGCACCGCATCGCACCGCAGGCGGCGGACGGCGGACGGCGGACAACGACGACGCCGGGGGCGTCCTCCCGGCTCGGGGAGGACGCCCCCGGCGTCGTCGTGTGGGGCGGGTGAGGCGGACCCGGGGACCTTACGGCCAGTTGCCGCCGCCGCGGCCGTTGCCCGTCCCGCCTCCGATGTCGTTGCCCTGGAACAGGCCGCCGGGGAAGGAGAAGGTGGGCTCCGGGGAGGCTCCGCCGCGTTTGCCGCCGTTGCCTGGTTTGTTGCGGTTGTCGCCGCCGTTGCCGTTGCCGTCGTCGTTGCCGTCGTCCGGCTTCTGCTTGACGGGGTCGGGGATGTCGACGAGGTGGAAGTCGGGGGCGTCCCTGCCGTCCAGCGCCCCGGCCATCATGTCCTTCCAGATCGGGGCGGGCACCTGACCGCCGTACACCTTGCCGTACCAGACGCCGCCGATCGAGATCTGCTGCATCTTCCGCTTGTGCGCCGGGTCACCGACCCACACGGCGCCGGCCATGTTGGGCGTGTAGCCGACGAACCACGCGGCGTACCGCTCGTCCGTGGTACCGGTCTTGCCCGCGCTGGGGCGGTTGGCGAGGCCCGCCTGCCGGCCCGTGCCGTCCTCGACGACTCCCCGCAGCAGCGTGTTGATCGTGTCGGCGGTGTTCTCGGACATCGCCCGCGAGCAGGTCGACTTCGGCACCTCGATCGACTTCGTCTGCTCGCCGATGCGCTGGCTGATCGACTCGATGGCGATCGGCGTGCAGTACATGCCGCGCGAGGCGAAGGTCGCGTACGCGTTCGCCATGGTCAGCGGGGACATCTCCTGGGTGCCGAGGGCGATGGACGGGGCCTGCTGGAGCTTGCCGCCGTCCGCGCGCTCGACGCCCATCCGCTGGGCCATCTCGGTCACCGGGCAGATGCCGACGTCGGCGATGAGCTGCACGTAGTAGGTGTTGACCGACTTGGCGGTCGCTTCCTTCATGGAGTACGGGCCGACCTCGGCCGAGGTCTCGTTGGTGAGCCAGACACCCTTCTCGTTCCAGATCCTGCCGTCGCAGGCGGAGATCGGGTGCGGGTACTCCATGCGGTACGGGGAGGAGAACATCTGCGTCGCGGGGGTACCCCCCTCGAGCGCGGCGGCGGCCACGATCGGCTTGAACGTCGAACCGGGCTGGTAGCCGGCGCCGCCGCCCATGTTCCGGTCGACCGAGAGGTTGATCGTCGTCTCGTTCTTGCGGAAGCCGTAGGGCCGGGACTGGCCCATGGCGAGGATCTTGCCGGTGCCGGGCTCGACGATGCTGGCGGCGGTGGCCACGTCGTCGTCCTTGTTGACGTGGTCCTTGACCGACTCCTGCAGCGAGTTCTGGGCCTGCGGGTCGAGGGTGGTGCGGATGGTCAGACCGCCCTGGTTCCAGACCTTCGCCCGGTCCTCCCGGGTCTTGCCGAAGACCGGGTCGGTGAGGAAGACCTGGCGGACGTAGTCGCAGAAGAAGCCCGCACCCTTGACGGCCGTGATGCAGCCGTTCTTGGGCTTGCTGACCTTCAGGCCGAGCGGCTTCTCCTTGGCCTGGTCGGCCTCCGCCTGGGAGATGTCGCCGACCTCGGCCATGCGCTGCAGCACGACGTTGCGCCGCTTGGTGGCCTCAGCCTCGTCGTTGACCGGGTCGTAGCGGCTCGGGGACTGGACGATTCCGGCCAGCAGGGCCGACTCGGGCAGGGTGAGGTCCTTGGCGTGCTTGGAGAAGTAGCGCTGGGCGGCGGCCTCGACGCCGTAGGCCTGCTCGCCGAAGAAGGTGATGTTCAGGTAGTTCTCGAGGATCTTCTTCTTGCCCAGCTCCTCCTCGACCTGAATCGCGAACTTCAGCTCGCGGATCTTGCGGCCGATGGTCTGCTGGGTGGCCTGGGCGACCTTCGTCGGGTCGTCCCCGGCCTCCTCGATGAACACGTTCTTCACGTACTGCTGGGTCAGCGTGGACGCGCCCTGGGCGACGCCGCCGCTCTGCGCGTTCTTGTTGAGCGCGCGCAGGACGCCCTTGAGGTCGACCGCGCCGTGCTCGTAGAAGCGCGAGTCCTCGATCGCGACGATCGCCTTCTGCATGTACGGCGAGATGCTCTTCAGCTGCACCACCGTGCGGTCGCGGGAGTAGACCGTGGCGATCTGGCCGCCCTCGGCGTCGAGGATCGTGGTGCGCTGGCTCAGCGGTGGCGTCTTCAGGTTGGCGGGGAGCTCGTCGAAGCTCTCCACCGAACCCTTGGCGGCCAGGCCGAGCGCGCCGACCGCGGGCAGGGCGATGCCGGCCAGCACGGCTCCCGCGAGCACACTGACACCGAGGAACTTGGCGGCCTGCTGCGTTGGCGACAGACCACCGCCCGAGCGCTTCTTTGGCATGGGGGCAGCCTAATCCGTACTCCTGAGCGTTCCGAAGGAGCGGTCGCCCCCCGGCGGCTCCGCGTCCTTGCGGGGCGGCGCCTGCGTGCTTCTGCCGGCCCGGCCGTCCCGCTCGCGCGCGACGGCACGGCGACACGAGAGGACCGGCGTTCCCATTCGCCGGACATGCGTACAGGCCTTGGCCTAAGCTGCTCTCAACTGTCACAGCAGTGCGGTCACGTATCAATACGTCCGGCGACCCCGAATCGTTCCGGAGGTACCCCGATTTTCTGATGGGGCGTGTCCGAATCCGCCTCGTGTGTCATTCGGCGTCCTTTGTGGCGCGACAATACTGTCCCGTTTCGCCGGGATGATCACGTATGTCGCCAGCTCACTCCCCCGGGTGATCTGCCGCTTCCTCATAGTCCGTTCGGGCCATTCAAGATTGGGCCCGCTGGGGGTGTTGCACTGTCCCCACCTTCCGTAACGTCCTCAACTGGCGGCGGTGAATATGCCGCTGCCGCCGTGGGGGAGCCTCGATTCGGGAGAGGACGGCGCCGGTATGGGCTGGGTTACCGACTGGAGTGCGCAGGCTGCCTGTCGCACTACCGATCCGGATGAACTGTTCGTGCAGGGAGCAGCGCAGAACAGGGCCAAGGCGGTGTGCACAGGATGCCCGGTGCGCACGGAATGCCTGGCGGACGCGCTGGACAACCGCGTCGAGTTCGGCGTGTGGGGAGGCATGACGGAGCGGGAGCGCCGCGCGCTGTTGCGCCGGCGGCCGACGGTCACCTCGTGGCGCCGGCTCCTGGAGACCGCGCGCACGGAGTACGAGCGCGGCGCGGGCATCGTGCCGCTCGACGACGAGGTGTACGAGAACTATGCGGCGGTGAGCTGAGGAGATATTCGGGCGACCGCGACGGGCACCGGCACGATTCCGGCCGTCACCACGGATACGGCCGTGAGTACGGCCCCACGGGCGCGGTCACGAAGGTGGCCCCGCGGGTGCAGCCGTGAGGGCGGGGCACGGGCGCGGCGATGCGTACGCCTCCTGCCGCGGGCGTCGGCACCGTACGGCACCCGGCGACACGGCACCGGGCGACGGGCGTCGATGCGGCACCTCCCACGGGTGCCGGCACGGCTTTCGCCGCGGCGGTCGGCATGTGACGAACCTCTCGGTCGCGCACGCCCGTACGACGGACGCCGGCCCCGGGTCGGCACGCCGTGGCCGGACGCGACGGCTCACAGCTCCGTGTCGACCGTCTTCCCGGCGCTGTCGGGGAGTTCCGGGCGGTTGGCCGCGAGGCGGTCACCGATGTCCCGCAACCCCACGAGGTCGTGTACATCGCCGGGGAGCGCGGCCACTTCGGCCACCGCCACCTCGGGGTGCAGCGCGGTGAACCGGTCGCGCGTGCGCTGCTCGCGGGAGAGCAGCTGCATGCGCTCGGCGTGCAGCCTCAGCAGCCCCGCGGCGACCTCGTCCGCGGCGCGGTCGTCCGCGGGACGTTCGCCCGGGAGGCGGTCTCCCGCAGCGCGGTCGCCGTCGGCCGCGCCCGCAGGGATGTCCGCCGCGGGGTGGTCCGCGCTGTCCGTGGCCGCCTCCGGGGCGGGGGAGCCTGGGCCGGAGGCCGACTCGGATGCGGGAGAGTCCGCGGAGCCTGAACTGCCGTACGTGTCGGGAGAGTTACGAAGTCCAGCTTTCCCGCCCTCCTGATCGACAATGCGGGTCTCTTCAAGATTTTCCGCGGCGGCGAGTGCCCGCTCGGCCGACAGCTGGGCGGCACCGCTGCCGTGGACCCGGTTGAGGACCAGGCCGGCCAGCGGCATGTCCTCCGCCGCCAGGCGTTCCACGAAGTAGGCGGCCTCCCGCAGTGCGTCCCGCTCCGGGGCCGCCACCACGAGGAAGGCCGTACCGGGAGCCTGGAGCAGCTTGTACGTGGCGTCCGCGCGGGTGCGGAAGCCCCCGAAGGTGGTGTCCATCGCGGTCACGAACGTCTGAACGTCCTTCAGCAGCTGTCCGCCGAGGAGCTTGCCGAGCGTGCCGGTCATCATCGACATCCCGACGTTCAGGAACTTCATCCCGGCCCGGCCGCCCAGCTTCGCCGGTGCCGTCAGCAGTCGGATCAGCCGCCCGTCCAGGAAGGAGCCGAGCCGCTTGGGCGCGTCCAGGAAGTCCAGCGCGGAGCGGGAGGGCGGGGTGTCGACGACGATGAGGTCCCACTCGTCCCGGGCCCGCAACTGCCCGAGCTTCTCCATCGCCATGTACTCCTGCGTGCCCGCGAAGCCCGCCGAGAGCGACTGGTAGAAGGGGTTGCTCAGGATCGCCGCCGCCCGCTCGGGATCCGCGTGCGCCTCGACGATCTCGTCGAAGGTGCGCTTCATGTCGAGCATCATCGCGTGCAGCTCGCCGCCTGCGGAGTCCTCGATGCCCTTCACCCGGCGCGGGATGTTGTCGAGCGAGTCGATGCCCATCGACTGGGCGAGCCGCCGGGCCGGGTCGATGGTGAGGACGACGACCTTCCTGCCGCGCTCGGCGGCCCTGAGACCGAGGGCCGCCGCGGTGGTCGTCTTGCCGACGCCGCCCGAGCCGCAGCACACCACGATCCGGGTCTCCGGGTCGTCCAGCAGCGGGTCCGGGTCGAGCACGGGCACGGGGGAGAGGCGGCGCGGGGAATCCTGCGCGGCATCCGGACTCATGACATCCCCTGCTTCCGCAGCTCGGTGGCGAGTTCGTACAGGCCCGCCAGGTCCATGCCCTCGGCGAGCAGCGGCAGTTCGTGCAGCGGCAGGCCCAGGTCGCCCAGGGCGGCGCGCTGCTCGTGTTCCAGGGCGTACCGCTCGGCGTACTCCTCGGCCTGCCGCAGCAGCGGATCCACCAGCCGCTCCGCGTGCCCGCCGCGCCGCGCCCCGCCCAGCCCGGCCGATGACAGCGAGCGGGCGAGGGCCGCACGGGGGGTGCCGCGGACCTGCTCCAGCATGGCCGCGTCCAGCACCTCGGGCCGCACCATGTTCACGATGACCCGGCCCACCGGCAGCCGCGCGGAGCGCAGCTCGGCGATGCCGTCGGCGGTCTCCTGGACCGGCATCTCCTCCAGCAGCGTCACCAGGTGCACGGCCGTCTCCGGCGACTTCAGCACCCGCATCACAGCCTGGGCCTGATTGTGTATCGGGCCGATCTTCGCCAGTCCCGCCACCTCGTCGTTCACGTTGAGGAAGCGGGTGACCCGGCCTGTGGGCGGCGCGTCCATGACGACGTAGTCGTAGACGAACCGCCCCGACTTCTCCTTCCTGCGCACCGCCTCGCACGCCTTGCCGGTGAGGAGGACGTCCCTCAGGCCGGGGGCGATGGTGGTGGCGAAGTCGATGGCGCCGATCTTCTTCAGTGCCCGGCCCGCCCCGCCCAGTTTGTAGAACATCTGGAGGTAGTCCAGAAGGGCCAGTTCGGGATCGATGGCGAGGGCGAAGACCTCACCTCCTCCCGGCGCGACGGCGATCTTGCGCTCCTCGTAGGGCAGCGCCTCCGTCTCGAAGAGCTGTGCGATGCCCTGCCGGCCCTCGACCTCGACGAGAAGCGTCCGCTTCCCCTCCGTCGCGAGGGCCAGCGCGAGGGCTGCGGCGACCGTCGTCTTTCCGGTCCCGCCCTTGCCGCTGACGACCTGGAGCCTGCTCACGTCTTCGAGCGTAACCAGTCCCGGCGTCGCTCAAGCGGGAGGCTGTGGATAACGGTGCTCGCGGCGGCCCGCGGACGCCGCGGCCGGCCGGCTGTCCCACCTGTCACAGCGGCTACAGTCGGCCCATGACCAAGAAGTGGGAATACGCGACCGTGCCGCTGCTCGTGCACGCGACGAAGCAGATTCTGGACACCTGGGGCGAGGACGGCTGGGAGCTCGTCCAGGTCGTGCCCGGGCCGAACAACCCCGAGCAGCTGGTGGCCTACCTGAAGCGGGAGAAGGCGGCGTGAGCACGGTCGAGGCGCGGCTCGCCGAACTCGGTCTGACCCTGCCGGAGGTCGTGCCGCCGCTGGCGACCTACCAGCCGGCGGTCCGGTCGGGCCCCTACGTGTACACGGCCGGCCAGCTTCCGATGGTCGAGGGCAAGCTGCCCGTCACCGGCAAGGTGGGCGCCGAGGTCACCCCGGAGGAGGCCAAGGGCCTGGCCCGCACCTGCGCGCTGAACGCGCTGGCCGCCGTGAAGTCCGTCGCGGGCGACCTGGACCGCGTCGCGCGCGTGGTGAAGGTCGTCGGCTACGTCGCCTCCGCTTCCGACTTCACCGGTCAGCCCGGCGTGCTCAACGGCGCGAGCGAACTGCTCGGCGAGGTCCTCGGCGACAAGGGCGTGCACGCGCGCAGCGCGGTCGGCGTGGCGGTGCTGCCCCTGGACGCGCCGGTGGAGGTCGAGATCCAGGTGGAGCTGGCCTAGGGGTGCCGTGACCGGAAGGGACCACCGGTGCGCGCCGCCCGGCAGGGCGCCCGCCGGTCCGAACGGGTGCCGAGGGCGGTTCCTCCGCCGTCCCCGGCGGGCTCACCCCGGCCGACCCGGCGCCCGGCGGCTACCGCTGCCGCCGCGGCCGGTGCCGCTTCCCCGGGGGCGCCGGCTCCGGTTCGGGTGGCCGTCGCCCCCGGCACGCGCCCGTGCCCGCCGCGGATGGGTGGAGCCGACCGGCGCGGTGCCGCCGCCTCCCGGGCCGTACCCGTCGCCGTACCCTGGCGCACTCGCTGCCGCCCGCGGCGCCGGTGTGCGGACCCGCCCGCGCCGTACCTGTCACCGCCCCGTCACGGTGCGTGGCGCGAACGGGCAGGGGTGTTCGGGGCATATGTCCCCTTCGTTACTTCTGTGGTCGCCTCGGGGCACCTCTCGAACATTCGGTCGCCACGGGATAGCCTCCGCCCATGGCGAATGGGCAGTGGTATCCACCCGAGTGGCCGGACCGGATCCGCGCGCTGGCGGCCGGCACCCTCGCGCCGGTCGCGGCGAAGCGCGCGGCGACGGTGATGCTCCTGAGAGACTCCGGTGCCGGTACCGGCCCCGCAGTCCACATGCTGCGCCGACGCGCCTCGATGGCTTTCGCCGCGGGCGCGTACGCCTACCCCGGCGGCGGTGTCGACCCCCGCGACGACGACCACCTGGTGCGCTGGGCGGGCCCCACGCGCGCGTGGTGGGCCGCGCGGCTGGGCGTCGACGGCGAGACGGCGGCCCAGGCGATCGTCTGCGCGGCCGTCCGCGAGACGTACGAGGAGGCGGGCGTCCTGCTGGCGGGTCCGACGCCGGACTCGGTGGTCGGCGACACCACCGGCGCGGACTGGGAAGCCGACCGCGTGGCGCTGGTGGCCCGTGAGACGTCGTTCGCGGAGTTCCTGGACCGCCGCGGCCTGGTACTGCGATCGGACCTGCTGGGCGCCTGGACTCGCTGGATCACGCCCGAGTTCGAGCCCCGCCGCTACGACACCTGGTTCTTCGTGGCCGCACTCCCCGCCGGGCAGCGCACCCGCGACGTCTCCGGCGAGGCAGACCGGACGGTGTGGGTCCGTCCGCAGGACGCAGGGGACGCCTACGACCGGGGCGAGCTGCTGATGATGCCGCCCACCATCGCCACCCTGCGGCAGCTGGTGCCGTACTCCACCGTGGCCGAGACGCTGGCCGCGGCACCGGACCGGGACCTGACACCCGTACTGGCGCGGGCCCGGCTGGAGGACGGCGTGGTCGTGCTCTCCTGGCCGGGACACGACGAGTTCACCAAACACGTTCCGACGGGGGGAGCCTCCGCATGACCGACGCCTCCGCCCTTCCCGGCCAGCCCCGGGGCGGGGTCCTGGCCGGTCCGGCCACCGAGCGCGCCGTGAACGTCCTCGCGCCGAACGCCTCCCCCATGACCCTGGACGGCACGAACACCTGGATCGTCGCCGAGCCCGACTCCGACCTGGCCGTGGTGATCGATCCGGGCCCGCTGGACGAGGGGCATCTGCGCACCGTCGTCGACACGGCCGAGAAGGCCGGCCGGCGCGTGGCCCTCACCCTGCTCACCCACGGCCATGCCGACCACGCCGAGGGCGCCGCGAGGTTCGCCGAGCTGACCGGCACGCGCGTACGTGCCCTCGACCCGGGGCTGCGGCTCGGTGACGAGGGTCTGGCCGCCGGGGACGTGATCGGGGTGGGCGGCCTGGAGTTGCGGGTCGTGCCCACACCGGGACACACCGCGGACTCGCTGTGCTTCCACCTCCCGGCCGACCGGGCGGTTCTGACCGGCGACACCGTCCTCGGCCGCGGCACCACCATGGTGGCGCACCCCGACGGCCGTCTCGGCGACTACCTGGACTCGCTGCGCCGACTGAGGTGCCTGACCGTCGACGACGGCGTCCACACGGTCCTGCCGGGCCACGGACCGGTTCTGGAGGACGCCCAGGGGGCCGTCGAGTACTACCTCGCCCACCGCGCGCACCGGCTCGCCCAGATCGAGACGGCCGTCGAGAACGGTTTCCGCGCCGCCCCCGAGGTCGTCGCCCATGTCTACGCGGACGTGGACCGCTCGCTCTGGCCGGCGGCGGAGCTGTCGGTACGGGCCCAGCTGGACTACCTGGAGGAGCACGGGCTGATCTAGTGCCGCCACAGGCGACGTTCGCCCCGTCGTGACGCCCGGCACGCACTCCCGCCGTCCCGAGGGCGTGCGGGGCGGGCCAACGGACCTGCCGGTTCAGCCGCCGTCGGGCCGCGGTGCTTCGACGCCGCCACGCGCGCGTACTCCTCGGCGAGCCGGGGCCCGGGGCCGTCGGCGTACGGCCGCGGGACGGACGCGTCGCCGACGGGCTCGCCGGGAAGCCGGCGCCGGATCCCGGCGACCACGGGGGCGAAGAGGGGCGCCACGTGGGCGAGGGAGCCCTCGCGCACGAGGAATCCGCGGGCGTCGAGCCCCTTGGGGCTGATCGTCTCCGGCGTGGTGGGCGGTCCGGGGCGGAGCTTCCAGCGGGTCAGCGCGAGCGCTTCGCGAGGCGTTCGACGTCCAGCAGGATCACGGCCCGCGCCTCCAGGCGGAGCCATCCGCGCTGGGCGAAGTCGGCGAGCGCCTTGTTGACCGTCTCGCGGGAGGCGCCGACCAGCTGGGCCAGCTCCTCCTGGGTGAGGTCGTGCACGACGTGGATGCCCTCCTCGGACTGCACGCCGAAGCGGCGGGAGAGGTCCAGCAGGGCCCGTGCCACACGACCGGGCACGTCGGAGAAGACCAGGTCCGACATGGCGTCGTTGGTCTTGCGCAGACGGCGGGCGACGGCACGCAGCAGCGCGGTGGCCACCTCGGGCCGGGCGTTCAGCCAGGGCTGGAGGTCGCCGTGGCCCAGGCCCAGCAGCTTGACCTCGGTCAGCGCGGTCGCGGTCGCCGTCCGGGGGCCCGGGTCGAACAGCGACAGCTCGCCGATCAGCTCGCCGGGGCCGACGACGGCCAGCATGTTCTCCCGGCCGTCGGGGGAGGTGCGGTGGAGCTTGACCTTGCCCTCCGTCACCACGTACAGCCGGTCTCCCGGGTCACCCTCGTGGAACAGCGAGTCGCCGCGTGCCAGGGTCACCTCGCTCATGGAGGCGCGAAGCTCCGCGGCCTGCTCGTCGTCGAGTGCCGCGAAGAGCGGGTTGCGCCGCAGAACGTCGTCCACGAGTTCTCTCCTTGTCGACCTGCTCAGGGGATCTTGCTCCCCCGTCTATCAGGGGACCGTGGTGCCCATTCTGGCGGACGGTCCAAACAGTGTGATCTGTCACAAGGATGCCGTACACGCGTGGCGACGTACGAGGCAGGGGGCCAATTGGACGCCGATCTTCGGGGTCCGGGGCGGATGTCGGTGCCGGGCTCTAGGCTGGCCGGGTGTCCAAAAGGCCGGTGAGAGCGCAGGACAAGGGGACTGGGCTGGTGGTGGTACGTCGCGATTCCGCTGTGGGCGAACAGGGCTCCGACGGGGGTAAGAAGGGGGCGAAAGCCGCGAAGAAGGCAACGGAGAACGCATCGGGGAGGAAGGCCGCGTCCGGGGAGGGAGCGCCCCCCGGCGGGACGGCCGGGAGGAGCACGCCCGCGAAGAGGGCCGCCCCGGCCGGGAGGGCTGCCCGGGCCGAGTCGGCCACCCCGGCGAAGAGGGCGCCGTCCACCGCCAGGTCCTCCCCCGCGAAGAAGGCCGCCGCCTCCGGGAAGGCCACCGCCACCGCCACCGCCTCGGGGGCCCGCAGGCAGGAGTCCCGCACCGCCCTCGTCCGCCGAGCCCGCCGGATCAACCGGGAGCTCGCCGAGGTCTATCCGTACGCCCACCCCGAACTCGACTTCGAGAACCCCTTCCAGCTGATCGTCGCCACGGTCCTGTCCGCGCAGACCACCGACCTGCGCGTCAACCAGACGACCCCGGCCCTGTTCGCGCAGTACCCCACCCCCGAGGACCTGGCCGCCGCCAACCCGGAAGAGGTCGAGGAGATCCTCCGCCCCTGCGGCTTCTTCCGGAACAAGACCAGGTCGGTGATAGGGCTGTCGAAGGCTCTGGTGGAGGACTTCGGCGGAGAGGTGCCCGGTCGGCTCGAGGACCTCGTCAAGCTGCCCGGCGTCGGCCGCAAGACCGCCTTCGTCGTCCTCGGCAACGCCTTCGGCCGTCCCGGCATCACCGTGGACACGCACTTCCAGCGGCTCGTGCGGCGCTGGCAGTGGACCGAGGAGACCGACCCGGACAAGATCGAGGCCGCCATCGGCGCCCTCTTCCCCAGGAGCGACTGGACCGACCTGTCGCACCACGTGATCTGGCACGGCCGCCGTATCTGCCACGCCCGCAAACCGGCCTGCGGCGCCTGCCCCATCGCCGCGCTCTGCCCGGCGTACGGCGAGGGCGAGACCGACCCGGACAAGGCAGCGAAGCTCCTGAAGTACGAGAAGGGCGGCTTCCCCGGCCAGCGCCTGAAGCCGCCGCAGGCCTACCTCGACGCGGGCGGCAGAGCGGCGCCGCCGCTGGGGGCCGGATGACGGAACGATCTGCGGGGGCTCGGGCGTTGGACACAGCGGAACGGGGGTGCAGATGACGCGCGCGAGCGACACACAGGGCGGTTCGGTGGCGTTGTCCAAGGAAGGCCTGCCCGACTGGCTCGGCCCGGTGGTGCACGCCGCCGAGACGGTCGAGCCGCTCCAGCTGAGCCGCTTCCTGCCGCCCGCTGACGGCGCGGGCCGCCAGTCCGCCGTCCTCATCCTCTTCGGCGACGGTGGGTTCGGGCCGGAGCTGCTGCTGATGGAGCGGTCCGGCTCCCTGAGATCACATGCCGGGCAGCCCTCGTTCCCGGGCGGCGCGCTCGACGCGGAGGACGGCGATCCGCTGGCCGAGGGGCCCCTGCGGGCCGCGCTGCGCGAGGCGGAGGAGGAGACCGGCCTCGACCCGGCCGGGGTGCAGCTCTTCGGCGTGCTGCCCAAGCTGTACATCCCGGTCAGCAGCTTCGTCGTCACACCCGTGCTCGGCTGGTGGCGCGAGCCCAGCCCGGTCGGCGTCGTCGACCCGAACGAGACCGCGCGCGTCTTCACCGTCCCCGTGGCGGATCTCACGGACCCGGTCAACCGTGCGACGACCGTCCACCCCAGCGGCTTCCAGGGTCCGGCATTTCTGGTCGAATCGGCCCTCGTGTGGGGGTTCACGGCCGGGGTCATCGACCGCCTGCTGCACTACGCGGGTTGGGAGCGCCCCTGGGACCGTGACCGGAAGGTCACCCTGGACTGGCGGTCATGACAGGGTGGCCCCCGGATCGTGGTTCTCCGGGGGCCGTGTCCGTGTGCCGCTGAGCGGCGGGCCGGACCACCGGCCGACCTGGTGGGATCGCGACGTGACGAGGCGAGGCGTGAAGCGGTGAACGTGCTGGACATCCTGTTGCTGATCGCGGCCGTGTGGTTCGCGGTCGTCGGCTACCGCCAGGGTTTCGTCGTCGGGATCCTGTCGGTGATCGGCTTCCTGGGCGGTGGCCTGGTCGCCGTGTACCTGCTGCCCGTGCTCTGGGACGTCCTCACGGACAAGTCCGAGGTCAGCACGACCGCCGCGGTCGTCGCGGTGATCATCGTCATCGTCTGCGCCTCCGTCGGCCAGGCCCTGACCACCCATCTGGGCAACAAGCTGCGCCGGTACATCACCTGGTCCCCCGCCCGCGCCCTGGACGCGACGGGAGGCGCCCTGGTCAACGTCGTGGCGATGCTGCTGGTGGCCTGGCTGATCGGCTCGGCCCTCGCCGGCACGACACTGCCGACGCTCGGCAAGCAGGTCCGCGGCTCCAAGGTGCTGCTCGGTGTGTCGCGGGCGCTGCCGGCGCAGGCCGACACCTGGTTCGCCGACTTCTCCTCCGTCCTCGCGCAGAACGGCTACCCGCAGGTCTTCAGCCCGTTCGCGAACGAGCCGATCACCGACGTGCGCAGGCCCGACCCGGCGCTCGCCGGCAGTCCCGTCGCCGCCCGCGCCCAGCGCTCCATCGTCAAGGTCATGGGGACCGCGCCGGGCTGCGGCAAGGTCCTGGAGGGTACCGGCTTCGTCTTCGCCGACCGGCGTGTGATGACCAACGCGCACGTCGTCGGCGGCGTCGACGAACCCACCGTCCAGATAGGCGGCGTGGGCCGCCGGTACGACGCGACCGTCGTCCTGTACGACTGGCGGCGCGACATCGCCGTACTCGACGTGCCCGACCTCAGGGCGCCCGCCCTGCACTTCGCGGAGAAGGACGCGGCGAGCGGTGACGACGCGATCGTGGCCGGCTTCCCGCAGAACGGCGCGTACGACGTGCTCGCCGCCCGGGTGCGGGGCCGGATCACGGCCAACGGCCCGGACATCTACCACCGCGGCACCATCCGCCGCGACGTCTACTCGCTGTACGCGACCGTCCGCCAGGGCAACTCCGGCGGCCCGCTGCTCACGCCCGACGGCAAGGTCTACGGCGTGGTGTTCGCGAAGTCCCGCGACGACGCCGACACCGGGTACGCCCTCAGCAAGGACGAGATCCAGGACGACATCGACCGGGGGCGGACGGCGAACGAGCAGGTGGACAGCGACAGTTGCGCGCTGTGAGCCGCCCCTGAGGCGTCAGCCGCGCGGATGGCGCAGGCGCACCGAGACCCAGCGGGCCCGGCGGCGCAGGATGCGCGGGATCCCCACCCGCGGATCGCTGCCCGGCAGCTGAGGTGTGCCACGCTGGTGGGAGCTCAGGGTGTTCCCCGAGCGGCGGTCGCGTGCTGCGTCACTGTAGTCGTGCGTCCAGCCCATACCCCGACGTGTGCCCCTGCCCCAAGGTCGATAACCGTTCCCAAGGTCCCCAATCGGCCTATGCGCCGGGCAAGTGGCCGTTCACTGAACTGTTGTTCACGTTCGGATACCGGGCGCGCAGGCACGGTCACCGAGCGGGGCCGGATCGCGGGCCGGCGGTCGCCGGTCCGGATCGCGGCCCCCACGATCACCGGTCCGGCTCGGGGTCCTTCAGCCAGTTGACGAGCTCGGCGGAGAACGCCACCGGGTCCTCCTCATGCGGGAAGTGGCCGAGCCCGTCGAACAGCCGCCAGCGGTACGGCGCTTCGACGTACTCACCGGACCCGGCGGCGCTGCGGGTCCGCAGCACCGGGTCGAGGGAGCCGTGCAGGTGCAGGGTGGGCACGCGCACGGGCCGTTTCATCCGCCGGTAGAACTGGAGGCCGTCGGGGCGCGCGAGCGAGCGCACGAGCCAGCGGTACGGCTCGACGGCGCAGTGCGCGGTTGACGGGATGCACATCGCCCTGCGGTACGTCTCCACCGCGGCCTCGTCCGGCAGGCGCGGGCCCGACCAGTCCCGGATCAGGCGGCCGACGAGTGCTCCGTCGTCGGCGGTCAGCTGCCGTTCCGGGATCCACGGCCGCTGGAAGCCCCAGATGTGGGACCCGGCGCGGGTCTGCTTGACGTCGGCGAGCATCGCCGAGCGCCAGCGCCGGGGATGCGGCATGGAGGCGACGGCGAGGCGGCGCACCAGCTTGGGCCGCATCACCGCCGCGGTCCAGGCCAGATAGCCGCCCAGGTCGTGCCCGACGAGCGCGGCGTCCGGCTCGCCGAGCGAGCGGATCACGCCGGTGATGTCGAGGGCGAGGTTGGCGGGGTCGTAGCCGCGCGGGGTGCGGTCGGATCCGCCCACGCCCCGCAGATCCATCGCGACGGCCCGGTAGCCGGCGTCGGCCAGGGCGGTCAGCTGGTGCCGCCAGGTCCACCAGAACTGCGGGAAGCCGTGCACCAGCATCACCAGCGGCCCGTCGCCGAGCTCCGCGATGTGGAAGCGGGCGCCGTTGGCGGCGACGTCGCGGTGGGTCCACGGGCCGTCGATGCGCACGGGCGTGCCCGGGTGCGCCGGGGAGGGGGCCGGGTCTGTCATGACGACGAGCGTGCCACAGCCTCGACGGCCGCGGGCGCGACTTCCTCCAGCGCCGGCTGCTCCGGCCGGGGGTGTGGCTTGGCCTTCTGCAGGACGCCCGCGGTCTCCTTCACCGAGGCGGCGACCTTCTGCGGGCCCTTGCTCTTCTGCGCCTTCTTGGCGAAGGCCACGCCGATCACGATGAGAAGGGCGGCGACGAGGACGTTGGCCGCGAAGGACAGCAGGAAGCAGACCGCGAGGTTCCAGTGGCTCCAGGTGCGGATGCCGTACGCCAGCGCGAAGTTCAGCATCGGCAGTGAGAACACCAGCACCGCGCCGGCCACGGTGAACGCTCCGCCGCTGAACGCGCCGCGCTTGACGTCCTGCTTGAGCTGGGCCTTGGCCAGTGCGATCTCGTCGTGCACCAGCGCGGACAATTCGGTCGTCGCCGAGGCGAACAGCTGGCCGATGCTGCGTTCGGCGCCGACCGGGCTGCCGTCGGGTGCGCTCATCGCGGTCTCCCTCTCCTGCGTTCGGGTCCGCGCGGCGTGGCCGCACGGGATGCCGTCCTTTTGTACCGTCCCGTCAGATCATGCCGGACGGTCGTCGTCCTCGCCCGTCCCGCCCACCACTTCGGCGGGTGCGTGGCGCGTGGCGGCCATCTCCGCGGCGATCCGGCGGTGGTCGGCCGCCTTGCGCTCCAGGATGTCGGCCATCCTCAGGTGGTACTCCGGACGGCCCTCCTCGTAGATGTCCGGGATGCCGTCGTGGTCCTCGTCCCGGTCCTCGGCCTCGCAGAGCCTGCGGTACTGGGCGTTGCGTATCTTCAGCAGGATCGAGGCGAGCACGGCGGCGATCATTGAGCCGGCGAGGACGGCGGCCTTCACCTCGTCCGTCAGGACCGCGTTCCCCTCGAAGGCGAGTTCGCCGATGAGCAGGGACACGGTGAACCCGATCCCGGCGAGCGCGGCCACCGCGAAGACGTCCGCCCAGGCCAGCTCCTCGCTGAGGGACGCCCGGGTGAAGCGTGCCGTCAGCCAGGTTCCGCCGAAGATGCCGACCGTCTTGCCGACCACGAGACCGAGGACCACGCCGAGCGTCTCCGGTTTGGTGAACACGTCCAGCAGCGCGTGGTGGTCGACGGCGACCCCGGCGCTGAACAGCGCGAACAGCGGCACTGCGAGGCCCGCCGACACGGGGCGGACCAGGTGCTCGATGTGCTCGCCGGGGGAGTGTTCCTCGCCCTCGCGGGGGGTGCAGCGCAGCATCAGGCCCATCGCGACGCCGGCGATGGTGGCGTGGACGCCGCTGTTGTACATCAGTGCCCAGATCACCAGGGCGAGCGGCACGTAGATGTACCAGCCGCGTACCTCCTTGCGCAGCAGCAGCCAGAAGACGGCGAGGCCGACCACGGCGCCGCCGAGGGCGAGGAGGTCGATGCTGGAGGTGAAGAAGACCGCGATGATGAGGATCGCGAAGAGGTCGTCGACCACGGCGAGGGTGAGCAGGAAGGCGCGCAGTGCGCTCGGCAGGGACGTGCCGATCACGGCGAGGACCGCGAGCGCGAAGGCGATGTCGGTCGCGGTGGGTACCGCCCAGCCGTCCATCGAGCCGCCCCCGACCACGTTGGTGAGGGCGTAGACCAGCGCGGGGACCGCCATGCCGCAGAGCGCGGCCACGACGGGCAGTACGGCGGCCTTGGGGTCGCGCAGGTCTCCCGCGGTCAGCTCGCGCTTGAGCTCGATGCCGGCGACGAAGAAGAAGATCGCCAGGAGTCCGTCGGCGGCCCAGTGGGCCAGGGAGAGGTTCAGGCCGAGGGCCTCGGGGCCGATGTGGAAGTCGGTGACGGTCTTGTAGCTGTCCCGCAGCGCGGGGACGTTCGCCCAGACCAGCGCGGCGATCGCGGCGGCGAGGAGCAGCACGCCGCCGACGGTCTCGGTGCGCAGCGCGTCGGCGACGAAGGTGCGCTCCGGCAGGGAGAGGCGTCCGAACACCTTGCGGTTGCCGGTGTTGCTCGTGCGGGGCGCGGTCACGGTGGGACCTCCGGTGAGTGGGCAGCACAGAACTCATGCCGACCAGACTTCCCGGCGCACCTTGACTCGCTGTCTCTTTGCTTACTTTACCTAACGTGTGGGCCCGGGGCCGGTGATCGTCACGTTATACGCAAAAGGGGCACTCGGCACGGTGGGTGCCGGGTGCCCCTTTTGCGTGCGCCTGCGGGCTCAGTCCTCGGTGGGCGGGGTGGGGAGTTTGGCCTGGATGAGGTCCATGACGGTGG
>NZ_JADWYM010000004.1 GCF_022414535.1 Streptomyces sp. MUM 2J | reverse complement strand
GCCCGCCGCCCCGCCCCGCCGCGGCCGGCCGCGGCGGGGCGCCCGCTCCGGCTGGGCAGCCCGCGCCCCCGCCTGCGCATGGTCGGCCTCGCGCTGACCCTCGTCATGCTCGCCTTCATCGTGCGGCTGCTCCAGGTGCAGGCCGTCGACGCGAGCACGTACGCCGCCAAGGCCGAGCAGAACCGGTACGTCGTGCACACCCTGGCCGCCGAGCGCGGCGGGATCACCGACCGCAACGGCGTGGCCCTGGCCACCAGCGTGGACGCGTACGACATCACGGCCGACCCCACGATGTTCACCCGCGAGCAGCTGGAGATCGGCGACGGGCCGGAGCAGGCCGCAGCCCTGCTCGCGCCCATCCTGGGCCGGAGCCAGTCGGACATCGCCGCGAAGCTGCGGCCCAAGGACAGGAACCTGCGTTACGTCCGGCTCGCCCTGAGCCGCACCCCGCAGGTGTGGAGACAGATCAAGGACCTGAAGCTGGCGCTCGCCAAGAAGGCCGGGACCGACCGGTCCACGGTGAACGTCCTCGCCGGTGTCTTCGCCGACCCCAGCAGCAAGCGGGTCTACCCCAACGGCGACCTCGCCGCCGGGATACTGGGCTGGGTCAACGCCGAGGGCGTGGGCGGCGGCGGCATCGAGCAGCAGCTGAACAAGACGCTCGCCGGCAAGGACGGCAAGATCCGCTATGCCCAGTCCGGCGGCCGGCAGGTGCCCACCGCGGGCTCGACCGAGACGCCCGCCGTGCCCGGCAGCGACATCGAGCTCACCATCGACCGCGACATCCAGTGGGCGGCGCAGAACGCCATCAGCGAACAGGTGAAGAAGTCCGAGGCGGACCGCGGCTACGTGATCGTGCAGGACACCCGCACCGGCGAGATCCTGGCCATGGCCAACGCACCCGGCTTCGACCCGAACGACCTCGCCCACGCCAACCCCGCGACGCTGGGCAACCCCGCCCTCCAGGACGCCTACGAGCCCGGTTCGACCGCCAAGGTCATGTCGATGGCCGCCGTGCTGGAGGAGAACGCCGCCACGCCGCTGACCCGCCTCACCGTGCCCAACCGGCTGCACCGCGGCGACCGGCTCTTCCAGGACGACATCGACCACTCGACCTGGTACCTCACCCTCAACGGAGTGCTCGCCAAGTCCTCGAACATCGGCACCATCATGGCGACCGGCGAACTCGGCAAGACCCAGAGCGAGGCGAACCGGGTGCTCTACTCCTACCTGCGCAAGTTCGGCATCGGTGGCGCCTCCGGACTCCGCTTCCCGGGCGAGACCCGCGGCATCCTCGCTGCGCCGGACAAGTGGTCCACCTCGCAGCAGTTCACGATTCCTTTCGGCCAGGGCTTCTCCATCAACGCGCTCCAGGCGGCGTCCGTGTACTCGACGATCGCCAACGGCGGCGTCCGTGTCGCCCCGACCCTGGTGCGCGGCACCAAGGGACCCGACGGCCGTTTCGCCCCCGTCCCGACCCCGAAGAAGAACCGCGTGGTCAGCACCGCGACCGCCCGGTCCCTCGCCCAGATGCTGGAGTCGGTCGTCGACGACGAGGAGGGCACCGGCAACAAGGCGCGCATCCCCGGCTACCGGGTCGCCGGCAAGACCGGCACGGCCAACCGCGTGGATCCGGCCACCGGCAAGTACCACGGCTACACGTCGTCGTTCGCCGGGTTCGCGCCCGCCGACAACCCCCGCATCACCGTCTACTGCGCCATCCAGAACGCCACCGAGGGAAGCTACTTCGGTGGTCAGATCTGTGGACCCATCTACAAGCAGGTGATGGAGTTCGCCCTGAAGTCCCTTCAGGTCCCTCCGACCGGCGCCAAGGCCGCCAACCTGCCCGTCACCTTCGAACCCTGACCGCCCCCGCACCGACTCCGTCGGCACCCTCCCCGATCAGCGCGACCAGCCAGGAACGACCCGTGACCATGACCACTCCCCAGCCCGGGAACCAGGACGGCTCCGGCCCCTCACTTCGCCCGCAGGCGGGTACGCCCGGTACGCTCACCGCCGTGCCACACGCTGATCAGTCCCAAACCACCCAGAAGGGCCAACCCGTGAACCATCCGGGACCGCCCCGCCCGGCGCAGGTCTCCGCCGCACCCCTCGCGGACCTCGCCGCCGAGCTGGGTGTCCCCGCGCCGGAGAGCACCGCCGAGGTCACGGGCATCACCCACGACTCGCGCGCCGTCCGCCCCGGCGACCTGTACGCCGCCCTTCCCGGCGCCCGGGCGCACGGTGCCGACTTCGTCGCCCAGGCCGCAGGCCTGGGCGCGGCCGCCGTGCTCACCGACCCGCCGGGCTTCGAGCGCGCGGCGGCGACCGGCCTGCCGGTGCTGGTCGTGGACGACCCGCGCGGGCGGATGGGCGAACTGGCGGCCACGATCTACGGCCACCCGGGCCGCGACCTGCTCCAGATCGGCATCACCGGCACCTCCGGCAAGACCACCACCGCCTACCTCGTCGAGGGAGGGCTGAGGACCGCGCACAGCACCGGGCTCATCGGCACCGTCGAGATGCGCATCGGTGACACGCGCATCAAGTCCGAGCGCACCACCCCCGAAGCCACCGACCTGCAGGCCCTGTTCGCCGTGATGCGCGAACGCGGCGTCGACGCGGTGGCCATGGAGGTCTCCAGCCACGCCCTGGTGCTCGGCCGCGTCGACGGCTGCGTCTTCGACATCGCCGTCTTCACCAACCTCAGCCCCGAGCACATGGAGTTCCACTCCGACATGGAGGACTACTTCCGGGCCAAGGCGCAGCTGTTCACACCGGAGCGCAGCAGGCGCGGCGTGGTCAACCTCGACGACGAGTACGGCCGCCGGCTCGTGCACGAGGCGACCGTCCCCGTGGTCACCTACTCCGCCGAGGGCCACCCCGACGCCGACTGGCGCGCCGAGGACGTCGAAGTCGGTCCGCTGGACTCGACGTTCACCGTCGTCGGGCCCGACGGACAGCGCCTCGCCGCCCGGTCGCCGCTCGCGGGCCCCTTCAACGTGGCGAACACCCTCGCGGCAGTCGTCGCCCTCGCCGTCGCCGGCCTCGACCCGCAGGCGGCCGCCGGCGGTATCGCCGCGGTGCCCGGCGTACCGGGGCGCCTGGAGCGGGTGGACGCCGGGCAGCCGTATCTCGCGGTCGTCGACTACGCCCACAAGACGGACGCCGTCGAGTCGGTGCTCAGGGCCCTGCGCAAGGTCACCAAGGGGCGGCTGCACATCGTGCTCGGCTGCGGCGGCGACCGCGACACCACCAAGCGCGCCCCGATGGGTGCCGCGGCGGCGCGGTTCGCCGACACCGCCGTACTGACCTCCGACAACCCCCGTTCCGAGGATCCGCTCGCGATCCTCGCCACCATGCTCCAGGGCGCCGCCTCCGTGCCCGCGCACGAGCGCGGCGAGGTCGCCCTCTTCGAGGACCGGGCCGCCGCGATCGCCGCGGCGGTGGCCCGTGCGCACCCCGGGGACACCGTGCTGGTCGCGGGCAAGGGCCACGAGCAGGGCCAGGACATCGCCGGGGTGGTGCGTCCCTTCGACGACCGCCAGGTGCTTCGCGAAGCTATCCAGAAGACCCAGGGATGAACTTGTGATCGCCCTCTCCCTCGCCGAGATCGCCGAAGTCGTCGGCGGGCAGACGCACGACATACCGGATCCGTCGGTGCAGGTCACCGGACCGGTGGTCCGGGACTCCCGCGAGGCGGGGCCCGGCAGCCTGTTCGTCGCCTTCCGCGGCGAACGCGTGGACGGCCACGACTTCGCGCAGGCCGTCGTGGCGGCGGGCGCGGCGGCCGTGCTGGCCTCGCGCCCGGTCGGTGTCCCCGCGATCGTCGTCGAGGACGTCCAGGGCGCCCTCGGCGCGCTCGCCCGGCACGTCGTACGGCGGCTCGGCGCCACCCTCGTCGCCCTGACCGGCTCGGCGGGCAAGACCAGCACCAAGGACCTCATCGCCCAGGTACTCCAGAGCAAGGCGCCGACGGTGTTCACACCCGGCTCGCTCAACAACGAGATCGGGTTGCCGCTGACGGCGCTGTCCGCCACCGAGGACACGAGGTTCCTCGTGCTGGAGATGGGCGCACGCGGCATCGGCCACATCCGCTACCTCACCGGTCTGACACCGCCGAGGATCGGCGTCGTGCTCAACGTCGGCAGCGCCCACATCGGGGAGTTCGGCGGCCGGGAGCAGATCGCACAGGCCAAGGGCGAACTCGTCGAAGCGCTTCCGGAGGACGGGGCCGCGATCCTCAACGCGGACGATCCCCACGTACGCGCCATGGCTGCCCGGACCAAGGCGAAGGTGGTCCTCTTCGGCGAGAGCGACGAAGCGGACGTACGCGCCGAGAACGTGCGACTCACGGACAGCGGACAGCCTTCGTTCAGGCTTCTCACACCCTCCGGTGCAAGCGATGTGACCATGCGCCTGTACGGTGAGCACCACGTGTCGAACGCGCTCGCCGCGGCGTCCGTCGCCCATGAGCTGGGCATGTCCGCGGAAGAGATCGCCATCGCGCTCTCCGAGGCGGGCTCCCTCTCCCGCTGGCGTATGGAGGTCACCGAGCGCCCGGACGGCGTGACGATCGTCAACGACGCCTACAACGCGAACCCCGAGTCCATGCGGGCCGCCCTGCGCGCACTGGTGGCCATGGGCGAGGCCCCACGGGCACGAGGGGGACGCACGTGGGCGGTGCTCGGCCAGATGGCCGAGCTCGGGGACGAGGCGCTCGCCGAGCACGACGCGGTCGGACGGCTAGCCGTCCGGCTCAACGTCAGCAAGCTCGTCGCGGTCGGGGGCAGGGAAGCCGCCTGGCTGCAACTGGGCGCATATAACGAGGGTTCGTGGGGTGAGGAGTCGGTGCACGTGTCCGACGCACAGGCGGCGGTCGACCTGTTGCGCAGCGAGTTGCGCCCGGGGGACGTGGTACTCGTGAAGGCGTCCCGGGCGGTCGGCCTGGAGAGCGTGGCGCAGGCCCTGCTGGAGACCGGCGCCGAGGGTGAGGTTTCCGCCCGATGATGAAGCAGATCCTGTTCTCCGGAGTCATCGGCCTCTTCCTGACCCTGGTCGGCACACCGCTGCTGATCAAGCTCCTGGCCCGCAAGGGCTACGGCCAGTACATCCGCGACGACGGCCCGCGCGAGCACGCCAGCAAGCGCGGGACGCCGACCATGGGCGGCATCGCCTTCATCCTGGCGACGGTCGCCGCGTACTTCCTGTCGAAGGTGATCACGACCTGGACCACCGACCGGGCAGCCACGCCGACCTTCTCCGGCGTGCTCGTCCTCGGGCTGATGGTCGGCATGGGCCTGGTCGGCTTCCTCGACGACTACATCAAGATCGTCAAGCGGCGTTCGCTGGGCCTGCGCGCCAAGGCCAAGATGGCCGGTCAGCTCATCGTCGGCATCTCCTTCGCGGTGCTCGCGCTCCAGTTCCAGGACGCCCGCGGCAACACCCCGGCCTCCACCAAGCTGTCGTTCATCACCGACTTCGGCTGGACGATCGGCCCGGTGCTGTTCGTCGTCTGGGCGCTGTTCATGATCCTGGCGATGTCGAACGGTGTGAACCTGACCGACGGTCTGGACGGCCTGGCCACCGGAGCCTCCGTGCTCGTCTTCGGTGCCTACACCTTCATCGGCGTCTGGCAGTTCCAGGAGTCCTGCGCCAACGCGCTGACCCTCACCAACCCCAACGCCTGCTACGAGGTGCGCGACCCGCTGGACCTGGCGGTCGTCGCCTCCGCACTGATGGGCGCCTGCCTGGGCTTCCTGTGGTGGAACACCTCACCGGCGAAGATCTTCATGGGCGACACCGGCTCCCTCGCCCTGGGCGGTGTCCTCACGGGCCTGGCCATCTGCTCCCGCACGGAGCTGCTGCTGGCCATCATGGGCGGTCTGTTCGTGCTGATCACCATGTCGGTGGTCATCCAGGTCGGCTCCTTCCGCCTCACCGGCAAGCGCGTCTTCCGCATGGCGCCGCTCCAGCACCACTTCGAACTCAAGGGCTGGTCCGAGGTCCTGGTCGTGGTCCGCTTCTGGATCATCCAGGGCATCTGTGTGATCGTCGGCCTGGGCCTCTTCTACGCAGGATGGGCAGCGGACAAGTGACCTCCTCGGTGTCCTCGCGGCGTGACGGCTCGCCGGAGTTCCACGGCAAGCACGTCACGGTCGCCGGGCTCGGCGTCTCCGGCATCCCGGCGGCCACGGTGCTGCACGGCCTCGGCGCGAAGGTGACCGTGGTCAACGACGGCGACGACGCACGCGCGCGCGAGCAGGCCGCACAGCTTCAGGCGCTCGGTGTCACCGTGCGCCTGGGCGACGGCGCGACCCTGCCCGAGGGCACCGACCTCATCGTCACCGCGCCCGGCTGGAAGCCCGACAAGCCCCTGTTCACAGCCGCCGCGGAGGCGGGTGTCCCCGTCTGGGGCGACGTCGAGCTGGCCTGGCGGCTGCGCGGCCCGGACGCGGCGCCCTGGCTGTGCGTGACCGGGACCAACGGCAAGACGACGACCGTGCAGATGCTGGCCTCGATCCTCAGGGCCGCCGGACTGCGGACCGCCGCCGTCGGCAACATCGGCGTCTCACTGCTGGACGCGGTGCTCGGCGACGAGCCGTACGACGTCCTCGCCGTCGAGCTGTCCAGCTACCAGCTGCACTGGGCGCCCTCCCTGCGCGCCCACTCCGCCGCCGTGCTCAACCTCGCCCCCGACCACCTCGACTGGCACGGCTCCATGGAGGCCTACGCCGCCGACAAGGGCCGCATCTACGAGGGCAACCGTGTCGCCTGCGTCTACAACGTCGCCGACAGGGCCACCGAGGACCTGGTGCGCGGGGCAGACGTCGAGGAGGGCTGCCGGGCCGTCGGCTTCACCCTCGGCACGCCCGCCCCGTCCCAACTGGGCGTCGTCGAGGGCATCCTCGTCGACCGCGCCTTCGTCGAGAACCGGCAGAGGAACGCCCAGGAACTCGCGGAGGTCTCCGACGTCCGGCCGTCCGCCCCGCACAACGTCGCCAACGCCCTCGCGGCCGCGGCCCTCGCCCGCGCCTTCGGGGTGCCCCCGGCCGCCGTGCGCGAGGGACTGCGGGCCTTCCGACCGGACGCCCACCGCATCGCGCACGTGGCGGACGTCGGCGGGGTCGCCTACGTCGACGACTCCAAGGCGACCAACACCCACGCGGCACAGGCCTCGTTGGCGGCGTACGAGTCGATCGTCTGGATCGCGGGCGGTCTGGCGAAGGGCGCCACCTTCGACGAACTGGTCGCCGGCTCGGCGAAGCACCTGCGTGGCGCGGTGCTGATGGGCGCAGACCGTGCCCTGATCCGGGAAGCCCTGGCGCGACACGCGCCGGAGGTACCCGTGGTCGACCTCGACCGGACCGACACTGGGGCGATGCTCCAGGCGGTGACGGAAGCCCAGCGGCTCGCACAGCCCGGCGACACGGTGCTGCTGGCTCCGGCCTGCGCCTCCATGGACATGTTCACCAATTACAACCAGCGCGGTGACGCGTTCGCGGCGGCGGTCCGCGAGCTCGAAGCCTGACCCCGGCCGCCCGCCGGGCGGATCTTGGGAGGGACGCGTGGGACGGCCGACGTGCAGTGGAGGCGCCGATGCCCAGTAGCCGTACCGGCCGGCCGCCCGTGCAGCGGGCCCCCCGGCGCCCCGCCCCCGCCCGCCCGGCCCGCGAGAACCCCCTCCGGCGGCTGCTGGACCGGGCCCGCAAGGCGTGGGACCGGCCCCTGACCGCGTACTACCTGATCCTCGGCGGCAGCCTGCTGATCACCGTGCTCGGCCTGGTGATGGTGTACTCGGCATCCCAGATCACCGCGCTGCAGATGTCGCTGCCCGGCTCCTACTTCTTCCGCAAGCAACTGCTGGCCGCCGCCATCGGCGGCATCCTGCTGTACGCCGCCTCGCGCATGCCCGTCACGCTGCACCGGGCGCTTGCCTACCCCATCCTGGCCGGCGCCGTGTTCCTGATGATCCTGGTGCAGGTGCCGGGTATCGGCGTCGCGATTCACGGCAACCAGAACTGGATCTCGCTCGGGGGCCCCTTCATGCTCCAGCCCAGCGAGTTCGGCAAGCTCGCACTCGTGCTGTGGGGCGCCGACCTGATGGCCCGCAAACAGGACAAGAAGCTGCTGACCCAGTGGAAGCACATGCTGGTCCCGCTGGTGCCGGTCGGCTTCCTGCTGCTCGGACTGATCATGCTCGGTGGCGACATGGGTACCGCGATCATCCTCACGGCGATCCTGTTCGGCCTGCTGTGGCTCGCGGGAGCGCCCACCCGGCTCTTCGTCGGCGTGCTCTCCCTCGCCGGCGTGATCGGTGCGATCCTGATCAGGACCAGCCCCAACCGCATGGCCCGGCTCGCCTGCATCGGCGCCACCGAGCCCCGCTCCGGTGCCGCCGACTGCTGGCAGGCCGTGCACGGCATCTACGCCCTCGCGTCCGGCGGGATCTTCGGCTCCGGACTTGGTGCGAGTGTGGAAAAATGGGGCCAACTCCCCGAAGCGCACACCGACTTCATCTTCGCGGTCACCGGTGAGGAACTGGGGCTGGTGGGGACGCTGTCGGTACTCGCCCTGTTCGCGGCTCTAGGCTATGCGGGTATCCGCGTGGCCGGACGCACGGAGGACCCCTTCGTCAGGTATGCCGCGGGAGGCGTGACCACCTGGATCACCGCCCAGGCGGTGGTCAACATCGGTGCGGTGCTCGGTCTGCTGCCGATCGCCGGCGTCCCCCTTCCGCTGTTCTCCTACGGAGGTTCCGCCCTGCTGCCGACCATGTTCGCGGTCGGGCTGCTGATCGCCTTCGCGCGTGAGGAGCCCGGTGCGCGGGCGGCGCTTGCGGTGCGGCAACCTCGCTTTGGTAGAAAGCGGGGGGCCGGGGGTCCCGCGGGACCCAGGAGATGGAACACGATGCGACGGCGTGCCCCGGTGGCGCGCCCGTCCGGAGAGCGGTGAATTTCGGTGCATGTCGTACTCGCCGGCGGGGGTACCGCGGGCCACATCGAGCCCGCGCTCGCCCTCGCGGACGCCCTGCGCAGGCAGGACCCGACCGTGGGGATCACGGCTCTGGGCACGGAGCGCGGCCTGGAGACCCAGCTGGTCCCGCAGCGGGGCTACGAGCTGGCGCTGATCCCGGCCGTCCCGCTCCCGCGCAAGCCCACGCCCGAGCTGATCACCGTCCCGGGCCGGCTGCGCGGCACCATCAAGGCAGCCGAGCAGATCCTGGAGCGGACCAAGGCCGACGCGGTCGTCGGCTTCGGCGGCTACGTGGCCCTGCCCGGCTACCTCGCCGCCAAGCGCCTGGGCGTGCCGATCGTCATCCACGAGGCGAACGCCCGGCCCGGTCTCGCCAACAAGATCGGCTCCCGGTACGCCGCCCAGGTCGCCGTCGCCACCCCCGACAGCAAACTGCGGGGCGCGCGCTACATCGGGATCCCGCTGCGCCACTCCATCGCCACCCTGGACCGGGCCGCCGCGCGCCCCGGGGCCCGCGCGATGTTCGGGCTCGACCCCAACCTGCCCACGCTGCTGGTCTCCGGAGGCTCGCAGGGCGCCCGCCGCCTCAACGAGGTCGTCCAGCAGGTCGCGCCCTGGCTCCAGCAGGCCGGTATCCAGATCCTGCACGCGGTCGGCCCGAAGAACGAACTGCCGCAGGTCCAGCAGATGCCGGGAATGCCCCCCTACATCCCGGTAAGTTACCTGGACCGGATGGACCTCGCGTACGCCGCGGCGGACATGATGCTCTGCCGCGCGGGTGCGATGACCGTCGCCGAACTCTCCGCCGTCGGGCTTCCGGCCGCCTACGTCCCGCTGCCCATCGGCAACGGCGAACAGCGGCTGAACGCCCAGCCGGTGGTGAAGGCGGGCGGCGGACTCCTCGTCGACGACGCGGACCTGACGCCGGAGTGGGTGCAGCAGAACGTCCTTCCCGTGCTCGCCGACCCCCACCGGCTCTACCAGATGTCCCGTTCCGCCGCCGAGTTCGGCCGCCGGGACGCCGACGACCTGCTCGTCGGCATGGTGTACGAGGCGATCGCCGCCGCGCGTCGCTAGGCGCGTATGACGAAAGGGCAGGAGCGTGGCCGGACCCACCACCGCCGAGCGCGGTCGGCGCCAGCAGGAGACGTCCGGTCCGCCCCTCGTCCGGAGGATCCGGAGGCTGGGACCGCGGCGGCTTCGTACGATCATCATCCTCGCAGTGGCCCTCGTCCTCCTCGGAGCGGGCGGTGTCTGGGTGTTGTACGGCTCGCAGTGGCTGCGCGTGGAACACGTCCCGGTCTCCGGCACCCGCGTCCTCACGCCCGCGCAGGTGCGCGAGGCGGCCCGCGTCCCGGTCGGGGCGCCACTGGTGTCCGTCGACACCGAGGGGATCCGGGCACGTCTGCGGCGGGAGCTGCCCCGGATCGACACGGTTGACGTGGTCCGTTCCTGGCCTCGTGCGATCAGGCTGAAAGTGGTCGAGCGCACACCGGTTCTTCTGGTCCCAAAGGGCGGAAAGTACGTGGAAGTGGATGACGAAGGCGTCCGGTTCGCCACGGTTTCTGACGCCCCGAAAGGTGTGCCGCTGCTCGACATGTCGGTCTCCCGCTCGGGTTCGGGCGCGGCCGGCCTGCGCCGTTTCGGAACGGACCGGCTGCTGCGGGAGGCGGTCCAGGTCGCCGGTTCGCTTCCGGCCGCCGTGGCCCGCGAGACCCGGGTCGTCAAGCTGCGCTCCTTCGACGACATCTCACTGGAGTTGACCGGGGGCAGGACGGTCGCCTGGGGCAGTGCCGAGAAAGGGCACGCCAAGGCCCGGACCCTCGCCGCGCTGATGAAAGCGGCACCCGGTGCGCGGCGCTTCGACGTGAGTGCCCCCACCGCCCCCGCGTCATCGGTGAGTTGACGCACATCTGCGCAGGCCAGCACCCTGGTTGGGCAGCGCTACGGCTGATCACATAGGGTGAAAAGAAAAACGGGAGGTTCGGCGTGTTCGTTGAACGTGCGCCACTTGTCGACTTAGTGTCCTGTTCAGAAGACTCCAGCGAACAGACACACTGGTAACCCTAAACTTCAGCGTTAGGGTTCGGGTCGGCGATTCGGACCGTCCCATTCGGCATCAGTCGTCGGAGCGCGGCGCAACGCGAGACGGCGACACGTAACTCGAGGCGAGAGGCCTTCGACGTGGCAGCACCGCAGAACTACCTCGCAGTCATCAAAGTCATCGGTGTCGGCGGCGGTGGTGTCAATGCCATCAACCGGATGATCGAGGTCGGTCTCAAGGGCGTCGAGTTCATCGCCATCAACACCGACGCGCAGGCGCTGTTGATGAGCGACGCCGACGTCAAGCTCGACGTCGGCCGTGAACTCACCCGCGGACTCGGTGCCGGGGCCAACCCGGCCGTCGGCCGCAAGGCCGCCGAGGACCACCGCGAGGAGATCGAGGAGGTCCTCAAGGGGGCCGACATGGTCTTCGTGACGGCCGGTGAAGGCGGCGGCACCGGCACCGGCGGCGCACCCGTCGTCGCCAACATCGCCCGCTCCCTGGGCGCCCTCACCATCGGCGTGGTCACCCGCCCGTTCACCTTCGAGGGACGGCGGCGCGCCAACCAGGCCGAGGACGGCATCGCCGAACTCCGCGAAGAGGTCGACACCCTCATCGTCATCCCCAACGACCGGCTGCTGTCCATCTCGGACCGCCAGGTCTCCGTCCTGGACGCCTTCAAGTCGGCCGACCAGGTCCTGCTCTCCGGTGTCCAGGGCATCACCGACCTGATCACCACGCCCGGCCTGATCAACCTCGACTTCGCCGACGTCAAGTCGGTCATGTCCGAGGCCGGCTCGGCTCTGATGGGCATCGGCTCGGCCCGCGGCGACGACCGCGCGGTGGCCGCCGCCGAGATGGCGATCTCCTCGCCGCTCCTTGAGGCCTCCATCGACGGCGCCCGCGGCGTGCTGCTCTCCATCTCCGGCGGCAGTGACCTCGGGCTCTTCGAGATCAACGAGGCCGCCCAGCTGGTCAGCGAGGCCGCCCATCCCGAGGCGAACATCATCTTCGGTGCGGTGATCGACGACGCCCTCGGCGACGAGGTCCGGGTTACCGTGATCGCGGCCGGCTTCGACGGGGGGCAGCCCCCGGCCCGCCGGGACAACGTCCTCGGCTCGGCCTCCTCCTCTTCCGCCCCTTCCCCCTCCGCGCCCCGACACGAGGAGCCCGCGCCGGTGCGGCCGGCGGAGAGCCGTCCGTCCTTCGGCTCGCTCGGCAGCGTGACGCCGAAGGAGGAGCCGGAGCCCGCGCCCGTGCCGGAGCCCGCGGCGGAGATCCCGGTCGCCCCGCCGATCCCGCCGTCGCGGTACGCGGACAGCGCGGCCGAGGAACTGGACGTACCGGACTTCCTCAAGTGATCCTTCTGACGTGATAGGACAGCGCGAGATCGCGAACGGCGCGCACTTCGCCTTCACCGACCGGTGGGGCGGGGTGAGCGCCGTTCCGTACGAGGAGCTCAATCTCGGTGGCGCGGTCGGTGACGACCCCGGCGCCGTACGGACCAACCGGGAACGGGCGGCGAGGGCACTGGGCCTGGACCCGGCCCGGGTGGTCTGGATGAACCAGGTGCACGGCAACGAGGTGGCGGTCGTCGACGGCCCGTGGGGCGGCGGGGACGTCCCTGCGGTGGACGCCGTGGTCACCGCCCGGCGGGGGCTCGCCCTCGCCGTACTCACCGCCGACTGCACACCACTCCTGCTCGCCGACCCGGTCGCCGGCGTCGCCGCCGCGGCCCACGCGGGCAGGCCCGGCATGGTCGCCGGGGTGGTACCCGCCGCCGTGCGCGCGATGACGGAACTCGGCGCCGAACCGTCCCGGATCCTCGCCCGCACCGGGCCCGCCGTCTGCGGCCGGTGCTACGAGGTGCCCGAACGGATGCGCGCCGAGGTGGCCGCCGTCGAACCGGCGGCGCACTCCGAGACGAGCTGGGGCACCGCGGCGGTCGACGTGACCGCCGCGGTGCACGCGCAGCTGGAGCGGATGGGGGTGCACGACCGGGCGCAGTCGCCCGTGTGCACGCTGGAGTCGGCTGATCACTTCTCGTACCGCCGCGACCGCACCACCGGTCGGCTCGCGGGCTACGTCTGGCTGGACTGATGGGGCATGACGGACCGTAAGGACGAACTCGCCGCGAACCTGGCGAAGGTGGAGCGGCGCATCGCCGCGGCATGCGCGGCCGCGGGGCGGGAGCGCGACGAGGTGACCCTGATCGTGGTCACCAAGACGTACCCGGCGACCGATGTGCGGATGCTGTCGGAGCTCGGTGTGCGTCATGTGGCCGAGAACCGCGACCAGGATGCGGCCCCCAAGGCCGCCGCATGCGCGGATCTGCCTCTCACCTGGCATTTCGTGGGTCAGCTGCAGACCAACAAGGTGCGATCCGTGGTCGGTTACGCCGATGTCGTGCAGTCCGTGGACCGGCCCCGGCTGGTGACCGCCCTGTCCAGGGAGGCCGTGCGGGCCGGGCGCGAGATCGGCTGCCTCCTCCAGGTCGCGCTCGACGCCGGGGAGGACGGGCGGGAGCCGGGAGGCGCGGGGGTCCCACCCGGCGGACGCGGTGGGGTGGCGCCCGCGGGCATCGGGGAGTTGGCCGCCCTCGTCGCCGACTCGGACGGGTTGAGGCTCGACGGACTGATGGCCGTCGCTCCGCTGACCGGGGAGTTCGCGGGGCGTCAACGGGCGGCGTTCGAGCGGTTGATGGATTTGTCGACTGACCTGCGCCACGTCCATCCGGCTGCGAACATGGTCTCCGCAGGGATGAGTGCGGACCTCGAGGAGGCCGTGGCGGCCGGGGCGACACATGTGCGCGTCGGCACTGCGGTACTCGGAGTCCGCCCCAGGCTCGGGTAACGTCGCCAGGAAGTCGGACCACAGCAGAAAATATGGTCATTACCGCCGAAGGCGGGCGCAAGGACCACGTGGATCGCGGGCACTTGGCAGTCGTCAGCCGATCCACCACAGAGCGGAGGACTCAGAGCATGGCCGGCGCGATGCGCAAGATGGCGGTCTACCTCGGCCTCGTGGAGGACGATGGGTACGACGGCCGCGGATTCGACCCTGACGACGACTTCGAGCCCGAGTTGGACCCGGAGCCCGAGCGGGACCACCGTCGCCACGAGGCGTCCCACCCGTCACACGGCGCACATCAGTCCCAAAGGGGCGAAGAGGTGCGAGTCGTGCAGTCGCCGGCCCCGCGGGAGCCGACGGCCCGGTCTGCTTCGCTGCCCGCGGAATCCGGGCGTCCGGCGCGCATCGCGCCCGTGGCGTCCATCACACAAGAACGTCAGTCCCTGGAGAAGAACGCACCGGTGATCATGCCCAAGGTCGTGTCGGAACGAGAGCCGTACCGGATCACCACGCTCCACCCGCGGACGTACAACGAGGCCCGTACCATCGGGGAACACTTCCGCGAGGGCACCCCGGTGATCATGAATCTGACTGAGATGGACGACACAGACGCGAAGCGACTTGTCGACTTTGCGGCTGGTTTGGTGTTTGGTCTTCACGGCAGCATCGAGCGGGTGACGCAGAAGGTGTTCCTGTTGTCGCCTGCTAACGTCGATGTCACGGCGGAGGACAAGGCCCGCATCGCAGAAGGCGGGTTCTTCAACCAGAGCTGAGACGTACGACCGGAAAACGCATGAAACAGGGGAGAGGGAAGTACAGGCCATGAGCGTGTTCGCGCAGGTGATCTACATCGCGCTGATGGTTTTCCTCATCGTGTTGATCTTCCGGTTGGTCATGGACTACGTCTTCCAGTTCGCCCGCTCGTGGCAACCCGGCAAGGCGATGGTGGTCGTCCTTGAGGCCACCTACACTGTCACCGATCCACCGTTGAAGCTTCTGCGGCGGTTCATTCCGCCGCTGCGTCTCGGGGGCGTGGCGCTCGACCTGTCCTTCTTCGTACTGATGATCATCGTCTATGTTCTCCTCTCCATCGTGCAGAGGTTTGTGTGATGAGCCTGGACGATACGGTCTTGCCGACTGCCGATGACTACGTTGAGGTGAAGAGATGCCGTTGACCCCCGAGGACGTGCGGAACAAGCAGTTCACGACCGTCCGCCTCCGAGAAGGCTATGACGAGGACGAGGTCGATGCCTTCCTCGACGAGGTCGAAGCCGAACTGACCCGCCTGCTCCGCGAGAACGAGGACCTGCGCGCCAAGCTGGCCGCGGCCACCCGCGCCGCTGCTCAGAATCAGCAGAACATGCGCAAACCTCCCGAGCCTCAGGATCAGCAACAGCAGGGCATGCGAGGCCCCGGCGCCCCGGTGCCGGCCGGCATATCGGGCCCGCCGCAGCAGCAGATGGGCGGCCCCATGGGCGGCCCGCCCCAGCTGCCGAGCGGTGCACCGCAGCTGCCTGCCGGCCCCGGCGGACAGGGCCCGCAGGGTCCCGGTCCGATGGGCGGCCCCGGCCAGGGTCCCGGCCCCATGGGGCAGCCCCCCATGCAGCAGCAGATGGGCGGCCCGATGGGCGGCCCCATGGGCGGTCCGATGGGCGGCCCCGGTCAGCAGCCCGGCCAGGGCCCCGGTGGCGACAGCGCCGCCCGTGTCCTCTCGCTGGCCCAGCAGACCGCCGACCAGGCGATCGCCGAGGCCCGTTCCGAGGCCAACAAGATCGTCGGTGAGGCGCGTTCGCGTGCCGAGGGCCTGGAGCGGGACGCCCGCGCCAAGGCCGACGCGCTGGAGCGGGACGCGCAGGAGAAGCACCGCGTCGCCATGGGCTCCCTGGAGTCCGCGCGCGCCACGCTGGAGCGCAAGGTCGAGGACCTGCGCGGCTTCGAGCGCGAGTACCGGACCCGTCTGAAGTCCTACCTTGAGTCGCAGCTGCGCCAGCTGGAGACCCAGGCCGACGACTCCCTGGCTCCGCCGCGGGCCCCCGCCGCGGCTTCTCTCCCGCCGTCCCCGGCGCCCTCCATGGCTCCGGCCGGTGCGAGCAACCCGTCCTACGGCGGCAACCAGAACATGGGTGGTTCTCCGGCGCCTTCTGCCCCGTCCTACGGCGGTCAGCAGCAGATGTCGCCCGCGATGACCCAGCCGATGGCGCCGGTCCGGCCGCAGGGCCCGTCCCCGATGGGCCAGGCCCCGTCGCCGATGCGCGGCTTCCTCATCGACGAGGACGACAACTGAGCACCGGTCACGGCGATTAGTACGCCCAGGGCGTCGGCAGCGTTCAGGGCGGGACCCCGGATTCACCATCCGGGGTCCCGCCCTTTTACGCGGGTTGCGCAGCTTCCCGGCTCGATCAGGAGCTGTGGGTGAGGCAGACCGGCGCGCCGTCCCGCTCTGCGCCGGCCGTGCACCTCGACGGGGTGCTCGGACTGTCGGACGTGCGGCCAGGGGCGGGCCGGCCGTGGCGGCGGGGCGCGGACATCGCCTGCCGTGTCACCGGGAGGGCGCCGGGGTCACCCGTACGTGTGCCGGACCGCTCCGGCGGGTTCGTCACTCCTCCCCCGGTACACAGGGCCCGGTCCGTGAGGACCGGGCCCTGTGCGTACGACCGGCTGCCGGTCAGGCCTTGTGCAGGCGGAACGTCAGCGCGAGGCTCTCGTCCGTGAAGGGGACGCCGTAGGCGTCGTCCGCCTCGCCCTGGGCGAAGTCGGTCGCCAGGACCTCCTCGGCGATCAGCTGCGCGTGCTCGCTCAGAGCCGCGATCGTGGCCGGCTCGGTGGCCGTCCAGCGCAGCGCGATCCGGTCGGCGACATCGAGGCCGCTGTTCTTGCGGGCCTCCTGGATCAGGCGGATCGCGTCACGGGCGAGGCCCGCGAGCCGCAGCTCCTCGGTGATCTCCAGATCCAGGGCGACCGTGGCGCCGGAGTCGGAGGCGACGGACCAGCCCTCGCGCGGCGTCTCCGTGATGATCACCTCGTCCGGGGCCAGTTCGACCGTCTCGCCGCCGACCTCGACCGACGCCGTGCCGTCGCGCAGCGCGAGCGACAGCGCGGCGGCGTCCGCGCCCGCGATGGCCTTCGCCACGTCCTGGACCCGCTTGCCGAACCGCTTGCCCAGTGCCCGGAAGTTCGCCTTCGCGGTGGTGTCGACCAGGCTGCCGCCGACCTCGCTGAGCGACGCGAGCGACTCGACGTTCAGCTCCTCGGTGATCTGCGCGTGCAACTCGGGGGAGAGGGAAGCGAAGCCCGTCGCCGCGATCAGCGCCCGCTGCAGCGGCTGCCGCGTCTTGACGCCCGACTCCGCCCGGGTGGCCCGGCCCAGCTCCACCAGACGGCGTACCAGGACCATCTGCTCCGACAGCGCGGGGTCGATGGCCGTGAGGTCCGCCTCCGGCCACGAGGCCAGGTGGACCGACTCGGGCGCGCCCGGGGTCACCGGGACGACCAGGTCCTGCCACACCCGCTCGGTGATGAACGGGGTGATCGGCGCCATCAGCCGGGTGACGGTCTCCAGCACTTCGTGGAGCGTGCGCAGCGCCGCCCTGTCGCCCTGCCAGAACCGGCGCCGCGAGCGGCGGACGTACCAGTTCGACAGGTCGTCGACGAACGCGGACAGGAGCTTGCCGGCCCGCTGGGTGTCGTAGCTCTCCAGGGAGCGGGTCACCTGGTCCGTCAGGGCGTGCAGTTCGCTCAGCAGCCAGCGGTCCAGCAGCGGACGGTCGGCCGGGGCGGGGTCCGCGGTCGAGGGTGCCCACTGGGACGTGCGCGCGTACAGGGCCTGGAAGGCGACGGTGTTCCAGTAGGTCAGGAGCGTCTTGCGGACGACCTCCTGGATGGTGCCGTGGCCCACGCGGCGCGCCGCCCACGGGGAACCGCCGGCCGCCATGAACCAGCGGACCGCGTCCGCGCCGTGCTGGTCCATCAGCGGGATCGGCTGGAGGATGTTGCCCAGGTGCTTGGACATCTTCCGGCCGTCCTCGGCGAGGATGTGGCCGAGGCACACGACGTTCTCGTACGACGACCTGTCGAAGACGAGGGTGCCGACCGCCATCAGCGTGTAGAACCAGCCGCGGGTCTGGTCGATGGCCTCGGAGATGAACTGGGCCGGGTACCTGCTCTCGAACAGTTCCTTGTTCTTGTACGGGTAGCCCCACTGCGCGAACGGCATCGAGCCCGAGTCGTACCAGGCGTCGATGACCTCCGGAACGCGCGTGGCGGTCCGCCCGCAGCCTTCCTGCGGACAGGCGAAGGTGACGTCGTCGATGTACGGGCGGTGCGGGTCCAGCTCGGACTGGTCGGTGCCGGACAGCTCGGTCAGCTCGGCTCGGGAGCCGACGCAGGTGAGGTGGTCGTCCTCGCAGCGCCAGATCGGCAGCGGGGTGCCCCAGTAGCGGTTGCGGGACAGCGCCCAGTCGATGTTGTTCTGCAGCCAGTCACCGAACCGGCCGTGCTTGACGTTCTCCGGGAACCAGTTGGTCTTCTCGTTCTCCGCCAGGAGACGGTCCTTGACCACCGTGGTGCGGATGTACCAGGACGGCTGCGCGTAGTACAGGAGCGCGGTGTGGCAGCGCCAGCAGTGAGGGTAGCTGTGCTCGTACGGCAGGTGCTTGAAGAGCAGGCCCCGCTCGCCGAGGTCCTCGGTCAGCTTCTCGTCGGCCTTCTTGAAGAAGACGCCGCCGACCAGGGGCACGTCCTCGGCGAAGGTTCCGTCCGGACGGACCGGGTTCACCACCGGCAGGTCGTAGGCGCGGCAGACCTTGAGGTCGTCCTCGCCGAAGGCGGGGGACTGGTGGACCAGGCCCGTGCCGTCCTCGGTGGTGACGTACTCGGCGTTCACGACGAAGTGCGCGGGAGCGGGGAACTCCACCAACTCGAACGGACGTTGGTAGGTCCAGCGCTCCATCTCGGCGCCGGTGAAGGTCTCACCGGTGGTCTCCCAGCCCTCGCCGAGGGCCTTGGCGACGAGCGGCTCGGCCACCACGAGCTTCTCCCGGCCGTCGGTCGCGACGACGTAGGTGACCTCGGGGTGCGCGGCGACGGCGGTGTTGGACACCAGGGTCCAGGGGGTGGTCGTCCACACCAGGAGGGCGGCCCGGCCGGCGAGCGGACCGGAGGTGAGCGGGAAACGGACGTACACGGACGGGTCGACGACCGTCTCGTAGCCCTGGGCCAGCTCGTGGTCGGACAGGCCGGTGCCGCAGCGCGGGCACCAGGGGGCGACGCGGTGGTCCTGGACCAGCAGGCCCTTGCCGAAGATCTCCTTCAGCGACCACCAGACCGACTCCACGTACTCGGGGTCCATGGTCCGGTAGGCGTCGTCGAGGTCGACCCAGTAGCCCATGCGGGTCGTCAGCTCGGCGAAGGCGTCGGTGTGCCGGGTCACCGACTCGCGGCACTTGGCGTTGAACTCGGCGATGCCGTACGCCTCGATGTCCTGCTTGCCGCTGAAGCCGAGTTCCTTCTCCACCGCCAGCTCCACCGGCAGGCCGTGGCAGTCCCAGCCGGCCTTGCGGGCCACGTGGTGGCCGCGCATGGTGCGGAAACGGGGGAAGACGTCCTTGAAGACGCGGGCCTCGATGTGGTGGGCGCCGGGCATGCCGTTGGCGGTGGGCGGGCCCTCGTAGAAGACCCACTCGGGGCGGCCCTCGGACTGCTCCAGGCTCTTGGCGAAGATCTTCTGCTCGCGCCAGAAGTCGAGCACCGCGTGCTCGAGCGCGGGCAGGTCGACCTGGGCGGGCACCTGGCGGTACGTCGGCGCTGTTGTCATCAGCGATCTTCCTCCGGCGGATGTTCTGCCTTCCGTCGGAGGGACGAGAGCCTGCTGTCGGCCTGCGCCGCTGTCGGCGCGCTCCCGCGGTACCACCCTCCTTGGCCCCCCGGTGTGCCGCACACGCCGGTGAGCCCCCTCATTGGGGTCGCGATGCCGGTTCTACCGGCCGCGCCCGCTGCATGCGCTGCTGGGCGGCGGCTTTCCTCCGGCGGCTCCGGGGTGATCTTCACGTCGCGCTCGCTCCCGGGCTCGCACCGTCCCCGGGTCGCTCTGGGCTGCGTACGCCGCTACTCGTCCCCATCCACGCTTTTCGCTCCGCCCAGTGTACGGCGCCGCGGGGACGGCGGCCGACCGGTTTTCCGCGCAGCCGGAGTCGTACCGGGACGGTGTGCGTGATGACCCGAATGGTCAGGTACGGGTGCCCCGATCCAAGGATGCCCGACTTTGCGGAATACCTGGCGGGGAGCTGGGCACAACGCATGCAGGCTCGGCGCACATCGTGCGCGAGGCGGGCGAATCGGGCGGTGTGCCCCGTTGCCGTGGGGCTCACGTCGATTTATCGTCCCAGCACGATTTCGCGTGCAAGATCACAATATGTGAAGGGGCCGCGGCCATGGTGGCGAAGAAGACCGCCGCACAGCAGTCGGCGTCCGGCAGGTCCGCAGGTGCCTCCGGCCGCGGTGCGGCCAAGGACACGGACGCGAAGAAGAGCACCCGGGCGCGGACGGCGGGCCCGGCCGACGGCGCCGCCCGGACCACGGCCGGGGACGACCCCCGGGCCTCCGGGGAGACGGCACCCGAGGGGGCGGAGGCAGGGGCGACGGCCGGGAAGAAGGCGGTGCCGGGCAAGGCGACCGGGAAGAAGACCGCCGGGAAGAAGGCCACGGCGAGGAGGACGGCGGCGAAGAAGCCCGCGAGCAAGGCCGCGGGTCCCGGAGAGAAGGCGCCGGCCGGGGCGGCGCCGGCCGCGGAAGGCGGCGCCGGCCGGCCCGCGGCCGTCGGGGCCGCCTCGAAGAGGACTTCCGCGAGGAAGGCCCCCGCGAGGAAACCCGCCCCGGAAGAGACCGCCCCCGAGTCCGGCGGCGTCGGGAAACGGCGGGGTGGGAAGGCATCGGCGGAGAAGAGCGGCGCCGCGAAGGACACCGGCACCGAAGGCACGGTCAAGAAGGTGGGCGCGGCGCAGGCCGCGGAGCAGACGGGAGCCACGACAGTGGTTGCGAAGAAGACCCCTGGCACGGCCGCGACGGCGAAGACCGCCGTCCCCAAGGCGCGCCTCGCCGCGGCGGAGCCCGGCGAACTGGCGGTCCGCCCCGGTGAGGACCCCTGGACCCCGGACGAGGTCGAGGAGGCGCGGGCCGAACTGCTGGCCGAGGCTACCCGGCTGCGGGAGGAGATCGCCTCGTCCGAGGCGTCCCTCGTGGGCCTGATGCGGGACTCCGGCGACGGCGCGGGCGACGACCAGGCGGACACCGGCACCAAGAACATCACCCGTGAGCACGAGCTGGCGCTCGCCGCCAACGCGCGCGAGATGCTCATCCAGACCGAGCGCGCCCTGGAGCGGCTGGACGCCGGCACCTACGGCCTGTGCGAGAACTGCGGCAACCCCATCGGCAAGGCCCGTATGCAGGCCTTCCCGCGGGCGACCCTGTGCGTGGAGTGCAAGCAGAAGCAGGAACGACGGTACTGATCCGCCGCCCCACCCGTCCTGAGCACGTGGGTCCCTCAGGGTGTGCCGTACCCTCGTCCTCAGTCAGGCACCTAGGTTGAGGGACTCACGTGGCAGAGGCGGAGCGCATCATCGGTACGCCGGACACCCCTGGTGACAGCGGCGACACGGCGGCCGGAGCGGATGGCCGGGACGTGGCGGCCGAGCGGCCCCGGGGCAGGCGGCGGGTCGCCGTGCTGTTCGCGGTGGCCGCCTTCGCCTTCGCGCTCGATCTGGTCAGCAAGATGCTCGTGGTCGCCCGGCTGGAGCACCACGCGCCGATCGAGATCGTCGGCGACTGGCTGGAGCTCAACGCGATCCGCAACCCGGGCGCCGCCTTCGGCTTCGGACAGGCCTTCACGATCATCTTCACGGTGATCGCGGCGGCCGTGATCGTCGTGATCGTCCGCCTGGCGCGCAAGCTCTACAGCCTGCCCTGGGCGATCGCGCTGGGCCTGCTGCTGGGCGGGGCGCTCGGGAATCTCACGGACCGGATCTTCCGCTCCCCGGGGATCTTCAAGGGCGAGGTCGTCGACTTCATCGCGCCCAAGCACTTCGCCGTGTTCAACCTCGCCGACTCGGCGATCGTGTGCGGTGGCATCCTGATCGTCCTGCTGTCCTTCCGCGGCCTGGACCCCGACGGGACCGTCCACAAGGACTGAACCGGTCGGGCCGGACGGGCGCGCGGTCGGGACCGTCTCACCCGTCCGGCATACTCGACGGGTGAGCACGATTCCCGAGATCCGTACCCTGCCCGTGCCCGACGGCCTGGAGGGCGAGCGCGTCGACGCCGCCATCTCCCGCATGTTCGGCTTCTCCCGCACCAAGGCCGCAGAGCTGGCCGCGGCGGGCAAGGTGCTGGTCGACGGCACGCTGGTCGGCAAGTCCGAGCGCGTGCGCGGCGGAGCCTGGATGGAGGTCGAGATGCCCCAGGCGCCCGCGCCGGTGCAGGTCGTCGCCGAGCCGGTCGAGGGCATGGAGATCGTGCATGACGACGACGACATCGTCGTGATCGTCAAGCCGGTCGGCGTCGCCGCCCACCCCAGCCCCGGCTGGAGCGGACCCACGGTCATCGGCGGGCTGGCCGCCGCCGGCTACCGGATCTCCACCTCCGGCGCCGCCGAGCGGCAGGGCATCGTCCACCGCCTCGACGTCGGCACCTCCGGTCTGATGGTGGTCGCCAAGTCGGAGTACGCGTACACGTCGCTGAAGCGCCAGTTCAAGGAGCGCACGGTCGACAAGCGCTACCACACGCTCGTCCAGGGCCATCCCGATCCCACCAGCGGCACCATCGACGCCCCCATCGGCCGCCACCCGAACCACGACTACAAGTGGGCGGTCACCGCGGACGGCAAGCCGTCCGTCACCCACTACGACCTCATCGAGGCCTTCCGGGCCGCCTCCCTGCTCGACGTGAAGCTGGAGACCGGCCGCACCCACCAGATCCGCGTCCACATGGCCGCCCACCGTCACCCCTGCGTCGGTGACCTCACCTATGGCGCCGACCCGACCCTCGCCAAGCGGCTGCGGCTGAACCGCCAGTGGCTGCACGCCGTGCGCCTGGGGTTCGAGCACCCGGGGGACGGCCGGTGGGTGGAGTTCGCCAGCGACTATCCCGACGACCTCCAGCAGGCCCTGGACCAGGTCCGCGAGGAGACCTACGGATGAGCACGGCCCCCTACGCGGTGCGTGTCGCCGAGGACCCCGCCGACCGCGAGGCCTGCTTCGCCCTGCGCAAGGAGGTCTTCGTCGGCGAGCAGGGCGTGCCGGAGGAGATCGAGTACGACGCGCACGACCCCGGTGCGGTCCACGTGCTGGCCGTCCGGGAGGACGGGGTGCCGCTCGGCACCGGCCGGCTGCTGCACGGCGCGGCGGCCCTCGCCCAGGGCACCGGCGACGCGTCCGTCGGCTCCCTCGGCCGGCTCGCCGTGGCCCGTGAGGCGCGCGGCCTGGGGGTCGGCGCAGCCCTGGTGCGGGCCGTCGAGGACGCGGCGCGTGCCCTCGGCCTGGCAGCGGTGGACCTGCACGCGCAGACCCACGCCCTCGGCTTCTACCAGCGCCTCGGCTACGTCGCCTACGGTCCGGAGTACCGGGAGGCGGGCATCGCACACCGGGCGATGCGTCGCACGCTGTAGCAGGCGGCGTCGAAAGCGCTGGTGGGAGGGGTGCCGTGGCAGGCTGGACGTCTGCCGTCGGACCGTCGACCCCTCCGGAGCGCTGACCGTGGACCAGCTGGCCCTGCTGTTCGTGCTGCTGCTCGGGGCCGTGGTGAGCGTGCCGGTCGGGGACCGGCTGCGGCTGCCCGCGCCGGTGCTGATGACGCTGCTCGGCATCGTGCTCGCCGTGCTGGAGTTCGTGCCGGAGGTCGCCGTCCCGCCCGAGCTGATCCTGCCGCTGCTGCTGCCCCCGCTGCTCTACGCCGCGGTGCGGCGCACCTCCTGGCGGCAGTTCGCGGCCAACGTCCGGCCGATCCTCCTGCTGGCGGTCGCGCTGGTGCTGGTCACCACCGCCTGCGTGGCCGCGGTCGCCCACACGATCGTGCCCGGGCTCAGCATCGGCGCCGCCGTCGTGCTCGGCGCGCTGGTCGCGCCGCCCGACCCGGTCGCGGCGACCGCGGTCGCCGGGCAGCTCGGGCTCCCGCGACGGCTGGTCTCCATCCTGGAGGGAGAGGGCCTCTTCAACGACGTCACGGCGATCGTCCTGTACAACGTGGCGGTCGCCGCCGTCGTCAGCGGCACCTTCTCGCCCTGGGGAGCGGGTCTGGACCTGGTGCTCTCCGCGGTGGTCGCGCTGGGCGTCGGCCTCGCGCTCGGCTGGGGTGCGAACAGACTGCTCGGCATGCTCGGCGAACCCACCCTGCAGATCGGCCTGACCCTGCTCGTGCCGTACGCCTCCTACCTGCTCAGTGAGGAGCTGCACGGCTCCGGAGTGCTCGCGGTGCTGGTGACCGCGCTGTTCCTGGCCGAATACGCCACCGACGCCGACGACGTCATGGCGCGGTTCGCCGGGCACACGTTCTGGGACGTCGTCGACACCCTCGTCACCGGGGTCGCCTTCGGGCTGATCGGGCTGGAACTGCACAACGCGATCCGCACCGCGCAGGGGCGGTGGGCCGACATGCTCGGCTGGGCCGGCACGGTCGTCGGCGTCGTGATCGCCGTACGGCTGCTGTGGCTGCTGCCGGCGACCTGGCTGACCAAGCGGCTGCACGCCCGCCGGGACTACGACGAGGAGATCCCGACGAGCTGGCGGGAGACCGTGATCATGTGGTGGTCCGGGATGCGGGGGGTGGCCTCGGTGGCGCTGGCCCTGGCCGTCCCGCTCGGTGTGGACGGTGGTGCGCCGTTCCCCGACCGCGACGAGATCGTGTTCATCGCCTTCGGTGTGATCATGGCGACGCTGGTCGTGCAGGGACTGACCCTGCCGACGCTGGTCCGCCTGCTCGGGGTGCGGTCCGACAGCGCGCGGGAGGAGGCGTTCGAGAAGCAGCTGGCCGTCCGGGCGGCGAAGGCGGCCAAGCGACGGCTGCGGGAGATCGAGCAGGTCGAGGAACTGCCGGAGGAACTGTCCGAGCAGATGCTGCGCAGAGCCTTCGACATCGGGGTGCGGATCAGTCCCGACCTCGGGGAGGAGGAGCGGCGGGAGGCCCAGCAGCAGCGGGTGCGTCGACTCAAACGGGTACGGCGGATCCAGGGCGAGATGCTCAGCGCCGCCCGCCACGAGGTGCTCGCGGCGCGCAGCGAGCCGGGGACGGACCCGGAGGTGGTGGACCGGGTTCTGCGCCATCTGGACGTGCGCAGTCTGCGCTGATCCGGCCCGGGCGGCGCCGGACGCTCGTAGGATCGGATCATGGCTCGCAACGTGGTGATCAGTGGTGGTGGTACGGGAATCGGGTTCGCGGCGGCGCAGGTCTTCGCCGCGGACGGGGACCGGGTACTGCTGCTCGGCCGCAGAGCCGAGGTGCTGGAGAAGGCCGGGGTGCCCGGGGCCCTCACCCACGCCGCGGACCTCAGCGACCCGGCCGACGTGCGCGGAGTGGCCCGGCTCGTCGCCGAGGAGTTCGGTGCGGTGGACGTCCTGATCCACAGTGCCGGGGGAGCCGGCTATCTGGAGCCGCCGAGCGGCAGCGACGATCCGCTGGACACGGTCGCCTACGACTGGACCCTCAACTTCCGCCTCAACACCCTCACCGCGGTGCTGCTCACCGAGGCCCTGAAGGACCGGCTCGCCGAGCCCGGCGGGCGCGTGCTGTTCATCGGCTCCATCGCCGCCTACCGGGGGTCGGGCAGCGGGGCGTACGCCGCGGCCAAGGCCGCGCTGCACCCGTACACCCACGATCTGGCCCGGCAGCTGGGACCGCGCGGCGTCACCGTCAACGTGGTCGCGCCCGGGTACATCGAGGACACCGATTTCTTCGGCGGGGGCATGACCGAGGAGCGGCGTGCGCAGCGCATCGCCGAGACCTCCACCGGCCGCGCGGGCACGCCCGGGGACGTGGCCGCCACGCTGCACTGGCTGGCCTCCCCGGCCGCCGGGCACATCACCTCCCAGATCATCCAGGTCAACGGCGGTGCCGAGCGTGGCCACTGACGGGGCCGGGCGCTACCCCCGGCCGGTGCGCGGCGCCTCGTGGGGGCGGCGCACCACGCCGTCCCGGGGCTTGTGGACGGTCGGCGGCCCGGTGGGCGCGCCGGGCGGCAGCACCGCGTCCGCGGTGTTGACCCGGGGCAGCGCGTACGGGTGCTTCTCGGACAGCCAGCGGATCATCTGCTCGCGCACGGTGACCCGCACCGTCCAGATGTCGTCGGCGTCCTTCGCGGTCACCAGGGCCCGCACCTCAAGGGTGTTCGGCGTGGAGTCGGTGACCGCGACCCCGTGGTTGCGGCCGTCCCAGGCCGGGCACTCACGCAGGATGTCGCGGAGCCTGTCGCGCATCTCCTCGATCGGAGCCGAGTGGTCGAGGTGCCAGAAGACCGTGCCGGTCATCTGCGGGCTGCCGCGCGACCAGTTCTCGAACGGCTTGGACGTGAAGTACGACACCGGCATGGTGAACCGGCGTTCGTCCCAGGTCCGCACGGTCAGGAAGGTCAGCGTGATCTCCTCGACGGTGCCCCACTCGCCGTCCACCACCACCGTGTCCCCGATGCGCACCATGTCCCCGAAGGCGATCTGCAGCCCGGCGAACAGGTTGCCCAGGGTGGACTGGGCGGCCACGCCGGCGACGATGCCGACGATGCCGGCCGAGGCCAGCAGCGAGGCGCCGGCCGCCCGCATCTCGGGGAAGGTCAGCAGCATCGAGGCGATCGCGAGGACGGCGACGGTCGCCGACACCACCCGCATGATCAGCGTCACCTGGGTGCGCACCCGCCGGACCCGGGCCGGGTCGCGGTCCCGGTGGGCACTGGCGTACCGGCTGTACGACGTTTCGACGACGGCGGAGGCGATCCGGATCACCAGCCAGGCCGTCGCCCCGATCAGCACCAGTGTCAGGGTCCGCCCCACACCCGCCCGGTGCTCGGGGAGCAGCCGTGCCAGGTCGTAGGAGCCTCTGAGCACGGCCGCGCACAGCACCAGCTGGTAGGGGAGGCGTCCGCGGCGCAGCAGTCCCCACAGCGGGGTCTCGCTGTGCCGGCGGTCGGCATTCTGCAGCAGCCGGTCGGTGGCCCAGCCGATGGCCAGGGTGAGGAAGACCGAGCCGCCTATCACGATCAACGGGCGGAGTACGTTCTCCATGCCTGAGAACGTAACCGCATCCGGCAGGGCGTGAACACCGGCCCCCCTCGGGCGGTGCTGCGGGCGCCGCCGGTCCCGGCTGGCACCATGGGCTCATGAACATCATGCTCTTTCACTCGACCTACGGCCTGCGCCCCGCGGTGCGCGCTGCCGCCGACCGGCTGCGGGAGGCCGGGCACGAGGTGTGGACGCCGGACCTCTTCGAGGGGCGGACGTTCGGCACGGTCGAGGAGGGCTCGGCGTACAGGGAGGAGGTCGGCAAGGACGAGCTGCTCAAGCGCGCCGTGCTGGCCGCCGCGCCCTGCTCGGAGCGGGGTCTGGTGTACGCCGGGTTCTCGCTCGGTGCCTCGATCGCGCAGACCCTCGCCCTCGGCGACGAGCGGGCACGCGGGCTGCTGCTGTTTCACGGCACCTCGGACCTCGCGCCGGACGCGCGGGCGGACGAGCTGCCGGTGCAGCTGCACGTGGCCGAGCCGGACCCGTTCGAGACGGACGACTGGCTGAGCGCCTGGTACCTGCAGATGGGCCGCGCGGGCGCCGACGTGGAGGTGTACCGCTATGCCGGGGCCGGCCACCTCTACACCGACCCCGACCTGCCCGACTACGACGCGGAGGCCGCCGAGGCCACCTGGCGGGTGGCGCTCGGCTTCCTCGGATCGCTCGGGTAGCGTCAGCCGGCCGCCCGGTAGGCCGCCCAGCTCTGCTGCATGCGCGTCACCTGACCAGCGGTGAACTGGTACATGCAGGAGTCGTACGTGTAGTCCATGAAGTTGTGGACCGGGTCGGCGCCGGAGTCGCGGGTGCAGGTGTCGCGGTCCTCGGGGCACTGGTACGCGGCGCTCTTCTCGGCCGGGGTGTCGTCGACGTAGTCGCCCTTGCCGTGACAGCCGCCCTGGAAGGTGTGGTAGAGGCCCATCCAGTGGCCGACCTCGTGGGTCGCGGTGTCACCCTCGTCGTAGTGGGTGGCCGAGCCGCCGGGCAGCGAGGCGTCCAGGATGACGACGCCGTCCATGGAGGGGCTGGACTTGTAGGAGCTGGGGAAGGTGGCCCAGCCGAGGAGGCCGTCGCCGAGGTTGGCGGTGTAGACGTTGAGCGCGTTGGCGCCGCCCCTGCGCAGGGCGGTCTTCATCGCCTTCTCCTCCTGCGAGCCGTAACCGACGTTGTACCAGGACGCGTTGTCCGTGTAGTCGGTCCCGGCCAGAGTGAACTGGAAGCCGGAGTCGTTGTTGCCGCTGCCCTGGCCGGCGTAGGCGGCGTTCAGCACGTTCATCTGGGCGTTGACGTCGGAGGAGCCGAGCCGGCCCGTCGAGCCGTCGTGGATGACGTGGAAGTAGACCGGGATGCTGGTCGAGGCCGCCAGCGCGGCGATGCTCCGGCCGCCGGCGCGCAGGCTGTCCACCCTCTCGTGCAGGTCCGCGTCCATCGCCTGGGCGCGGGCGTCGCTGATCTCGTTGGGCTCGGTGATGTGCCCGCCGGGGGTGGGGCGCATCTCGCGGGCGGCGGTGGGGGCGCCGTTCCCGCAGGTGGTGTCGGGGCCGCCGGCCGCGGCGGCGCCCATGGGCGCCGACAGCGGAGTGAGCATCAGAGTTCCGGCCACGACGGCGGTGCCGAGGAGGCGTCTGCGCATCAGGGGGGATATCAGGGCAAGCGCACGCATGCTGGCTCCTGGTGGAGGCGGTGGGGAGAGCGGCGCAGGGGTCTTCCTGGCCGCCGGAGCCAAAAAATTACGTGTACATGCCCAGCCGGGAAGAGGGGCGATCTGGCCCATTCGAATTCCCGCCAAACAGGGGTGATCGGGGAGTGCGACGGTCCGGCCGTACGGAGCGTGAGATCTCGCCGTAACGGGTGCGGTGACGCGGGCGGGTGGTGTGTCCGCATTCGGGATGCGGCCCGCACCACCCGCCGTCGAGTGCGTGATTTTCGGTTAACAGAGCCGTAGGGCGCGCTCATTGGCCGAAAAGGAACTTCCGTTCACAGGCGTCACACCCGACGCCAGGTCCGCTCCATCTTCTGCGTGCCGCTGCGGGTGCGGTACGAGCGCTCCCAGGACGAGGTGGCGCGGGGGTCCGTACGGTCGGAGACGACGTAGTAGTCCATCTGCGCCCGGTCGGCCGTGATGTCGAGGACGCCGTAGCCGTGGCGGTCGGTGTCGACCCAGTGGACGTGCCGGTTGGCGGCCCGTATCAGCGGCGAGACGAGTGCCGAGATGGTGCCCTCGTGGGCGTTGACGTTGTCGTTGAGGTTGTCGGAGGTCACCGAGGTGATCACGAACTCCGTGGCCGCCGAGGGCGACAGCGGGTACGTCCCGGCGTCCACCGGCACGTCGTTCGCCCAGGACATGTGAATGTCGCCGGTGAGGAAGACGGTGTTGCGGATGGCGTGGGTACGCAGATGCGCCAGCAGCTCGCGGCGGTCGTCGGTGTAGCCGTCCCACTGGTCGGTGTTGAGCGCGATGCCCTCCTTGGGCAGCCCGAGCAGCTCGGCGAGCGGCCTGAACAGGTCGGCGGAGAGCGAGCCGATCGCGAACGGGGAGATCATGACGGAGTTGCCGACCAGCCGCCAGGTGGTGTCCGACGTCGCCAGCCCGGCCTTCAGCCAGTCGAGCTGGGCCCGCCCGGTGATCGTCCGGTCCGGGTCGTCGACCGAACCGCTGCCGGTGGAGGCCTGCTGGGAGCGGAAGGAGCGCAGGTCCAGCAGCGAGAGGTCGGCGAGCCTGCCGAAGCGCAGCCGGCGGTAGGTGGTGCCCGCGGTCGCCGGACGCACCGGCATCCACTCGAAGTAGGCCTGCTTGGCGGCGGCCTGACGCGCCGCCCAGGTGCCCTCGGCGCCTTCGGTGTGGTTGACCGCGCCGCCCGACCAGGCGTTGTCGGCGAACTCGTGGTCGTCCCAGATCGCCACGACCGGCGCCGTGGCGTGCAGCGTCTGCAGGTCGGTGTCGGTCTTGTACCTGCCGTGCCGGATCCGGTAGTCGGCGAGGGTGAGGATCTCGTGGGTGGGGGCGTGCGGGCGTACGACGGTCTTGCCGGCCGCGTAGTCGCCCGACGCGTACTCGTAGATGTAGTCGCCGAGGTGCAGCCAGGCGTCCAGGTCGCCGCGGGCGGCGAGATGGCGGTACGGCGCGAAGTAGCCGGCCTCCCAGTTGGAGCAGGAGACCACGCCGAAGCGGAGGTTGGACACCGAGGCATCCGCCGCCGGCGCGGTGCGGGTGCGCGCCACCGGGGAGTCGGTCCCGCCGGCCGAGAAGCGGAACCAGTAGTCGGTGGCCGGCGCGAGGCCGCGCACGTCCGCCTTGACGGTGTGGTCGGAGGCTGCGGTCGCGGTGACGGAGCCCCGGGCGACGACGTGCGTCATGGCCCGGTCCCGGGCGACGGTCCACTCGACGCCGGTGTCCGGGCCGGTACCCGAGCCGGGGGTGGCCTCCGGCGTCGGTGTCACCCGGGTCCACAGCAGGATGCCGTCGGGCAGCGGGTCGCCGGAGGCGACGCCGTGCAGGAACGCCGGCCCGCCTTCCGCGGCCCGTGCGGGCAGCGCCGTGGCGAGCGGGGCGGCGAGAACGGCAGTGGCCGCCGCGGCCTTGACGACCGTACGGCGGCGCGGAGCATGCGAGTTGATGCCTTGTGAGGCTCTGTGTCGACTGGTCACGACCGATCAGGTTACTGATCGGTATGAACGAGAGTGGGCGAACTATTGAAAGTTCGCCCACTCTTCAACCGAAGGCCAGCTCAGGAGGAGAGGGCCTTGCCGACGGCGGTGTTCCACTCGTCGACCGTCATCGGTGCGTTCTCGCCGTCCGAACCGGTGATCTTCTTGCCGTCCATGACGAAGGACGGGGTGCCCTTGACGTCGTACGTGTTGGTGTCGAAGTTCTTCGACATCTCGATTGCCCAGCGGTCGAAGGTCCCGTCCTTGACGTCCTTCTGGAAGGCCGTGTTGTTCTTCAGCTCGGGGACGGTGTTCGCGATCTCGATGAGGTACGCGTCGTCCTTGAACTTGTCGTCGGTCTCCTCCGGATGCCACTTGGCCGAGTACATGGCCGCCTTGTAGTGGAGGAAGGCGTCCTTGGAGACGTCGAGAGCGGCACCGAGTGCGCTGACGGCGTTCCTCGATCCCTCACCCCGGAGGTTGGTGTCGAGGAAGGTGGCACCCACGTACTGGAGCTTGTACTTGCCGTCCTTCAGATCCTTGTCGACCGTCGGGCCGACCGTCTGCTCGAACGTGGCGCAGATGGGGCAGCGCGGGTCCTCGAAGGAAATGATCGTCTTCTTGGCGGAGTCCTTGCCCAGGGTGACGGTCGTGTGGTTCTTGCCGGTCGTGTTCTTGGGCGCCACCAGCGGCGCGTCCTTCGCGGCTTCCCAGTGGGTGGGCTTGGTGCCCTGCATCACGAGGTAGCCGACGCCGCCGGCTATCGCCAGGACGGCGACGATGGAGCCGGCGACGATGCTCTGCCGCTTCAGCTTGTCCCGCTTGGCCTGGCGCTCGCGTTCGGCGCGCAGCCGCACGCGGGCCGCGGTCTTTGCCTGATGGCTGTTGCGCTTGCTCATGGCTGCTGTGTCTCCGTAGGTCTGTGGAAAGGGGGTGGGCGGATGTGTCCGTGCTCGGGCTAGGAGGCCCGGCACGGTGGTCCGCGCCGCCCTACGGAGTGCGTCAGCAGGCGGGTGCGCACAGCCGGCGTGTACTCGGCCGCGTGCGACGGGGCGAAGGGGGGTTCCCGGCGGACGCCGACTGAGGCGCACGCGTTGAGCAGAGGCCGGAACGTGAGCGCAGCCACCGCACGCAGCAGTTGGGCCAGGGCGACCTCGCCGCGCCACAACCATGCGGCCGCGGCGAGCCCCACCGTGACGTGTGCGGCGAGCAGCAGCCAGGGGGTGGCTGTGTCGGCCGCCATCAGCGCGGAGCCGTCGCCGGATGCTGCGGCACGTGCCAGTGGAGTGCCGAGGGTGCCGCCTCCGCAGATCAGGTCCAGGCCCATGGACCGCAATGGCCCGGCTACGGGACCGCCCGCCGGCCCGTAGCAGGTGTGTTGACCGGTGGTGAACACGGTGTCCGCCGTGAGTTCCAGCGGTATGAGCAGTGCGGCTATGGACCGGTACCCCCGCTCACGGGTACCCGCGAGGGTGAAGGCCAGAGTGAAGACGACCCCGCTGATCAGCATCAGTGCCGGCAGCGGTAGCGGCAGTGAGGAGAGCAGGACGTGGGCACCCGCGGACAGCGTCATGCACAGCGCCGTGAAGAGCGCTGCCCGTGCCGTCCGGATGCCGATCGCCTGCGTGTTCATCGCCGCAATTCTGCCACGCCGGAGAGGGGGAGGTCCCTACCGCAGGGTGCTTTGAGGATTGAGCTGTCCAGATCATGGCCAAAAACACTGAAAACGCCTTGAGTCGGTGGGAATAAAGGCGCTGTGTGTGATTCAGGTCCCATAGGTCTGGGCGGGCGTGGTGGGTCGATCGAGGCGGCGGCGGGGGCGAGTCGGACGCTGGGCGTTAATGCAGCGACCCGCCAAGCTCATGGCGGGCCGCTATCAAAGCGGCGAAGTCGGCAAATCTTTACTGACCCGGATTCCGGGGTCAAGTTCTTGGAGTGGATCCAGCCCTTGGTCTGGCCGCCGGCCAGGCGCCCGTACAGCCAGAAGTTCCCGTACTTGCTGTAGACGCCGCACCATGCGCAGAACGTCGTGCCGGGCGCTACGGACAGGGTCTGTGTGCGTGAGCTGGAGGGGCCGTTGCGCAGATGCCCCAGCAGGACCTTGTGGACACCGCTGGAATTGGTGTGTCCGACACTGCCGCATCCGTGGGAGGCGGCGCTGGCCGACGTGGCCCCGCCCATGGTGATACCGCCGGCCAGTGCGGTTGTGGCGGCGATCGACGCGAAGGCTTTCCTGAAGTTCATCGTCCCTCTCCGCTCTTTTGTTTACCGGAACGGGTGAATCGGGTGTCCTTTTGGTGGCGGATGCAAAGGGGGATGATGTATTCAGAAACTATGTATTCAGGTTGGCCGGTATTTTTCTGGGGTGAACAAAGGGTGCTGTCCTTCTTTGTGGGGATGTGTTCCCTTTTCGTGTTCGCGTGCCGGCGCATCCGTCCGGCCGATGAATTGGCCGCGGAGTCTGGCTCAAGGCGGCGGAAGGCGCGATTCGCGGCGGACGTGGGGGATGGCGCGACAACTGCCGGGAACCGGTTGTGACGGTCTCGCTCTCCCCCTGTTCGCCTCTGCCGGCGGTGCCTGGGAGGTACGGCCTCCGGGTGCGGGCGTTCCCCGCCCTCCGAAGCCGGGTGTGGGTGTACGGATCGGTGCTCGCCCAGCGGGCGCCACCGCATGGCACAGCCCGCCACCGTGCAGGGTGGCGGGCTGTGCGGGCCGACGGGCACGCGGCTGCCGACGGGCTATCCGGCCGGCGCTCCCCAGCAGCGGATACTCAAGGGGTGCCTCACTGCAGACCCGGGATCCGTCCGTTGCGGAACAGGTCCACGAAGATCTGGTGGTCGGTGCGCGCGCGGGTGCCGTAGGCGTGTGCGAAGTCCACCAGCAGGGGGGCGAAGCCCTCCTCGTCGGCCGCTATCGCCGCGTCGATGGCCCGCTCGGTGGAGAACGGCACCAGCGACTCGCCCGAGGTGTCGTCCGCGGCGGCGTGCATCGTCGCCGCGGCCCGGCCCAGGTCGGCGACGACCTGGGCGATCTCCTCCAGGTCGTCGATGTCGTCCCAGCCCAGGTCCACCGCGTACGGGGAGACCTCGGCGACCAGCTGGCCCGCGCCGTCCAGCTCGGTCCAGCCCAGCCACGGGTCGGCGTGCGCCTGCAGGGCGCGCTGGGAGATGACCGTGCGGTGGCCCTCGTGTACGAAGTAGTCGCGGATCGCGCGGTCGGTGATGTGGCGGGAGACGGACGGGGTCTGGGCCTGCTTGATGTAGATCACGACGTCGTTCTCCAGGGCGTCGCTGTTGCCCTCCAGCAGGATGTTGTACGACGGCAGCCCGGCCGATCCGATGCCGACGCCGCGGCGGCCGACGACGTCCTTCACGCGGTAGGAGTCGGGGCGCGCCAGGGAGGCCTCCGGCAGGGTCTCCAGATAGCCGTCGAAGGCGTCGAGCACCTTGTAGCGCGTGGCCGCGTCCAGCTCCACGGCGCCGCCGCCCGGCGCGAAGCGGCGTTCGAAGTCCCGGATCTCGGTCATCGAGTCCAGCAGTCCGAACCGGGTCAGCGAGCGGGCGTCCCGCAGCGCGTCCAGCAGGGGGCCCTGGGCGGTGTCCAGGGTGAAGGGGGGCACCTCGTCGCTCTTCGCGCCGGTGGCCAGCGCGTGGATCCGCTCGCGGTACGCGCCCGCGCAGATGCGCACCAGCTCGGTGATCTGGTCGTCACTGAGGGCCTTGGCGTACCCGATCAGGGCGAGCGAGGCGGCGAGGCGCTTCAGGTCCCAGGTGAAGGGGCCGATGTAGGCCTCGTCGAAGTCGTTGACGTTGAAGACCAGGCGGCCGTTGGAGTCCATGTACGTGCCGAAGTTCTCCGCGTGCAGGTCGCCGTGGATCCACACCCGGCAGGTGCGTTCGTCCAGGTACGGCCCGCGGCTCGTCCCGCCCTCGCCGCGCGCGGCGGACTCCGCCTCGACGTCGTGGTAGAAGAGGCACGCCGTCCCCCGGTAGAACGCGAAGGCCGAGGCCGCCATCTTGCGGAACTTCACCCGGAACGCGGCCGGGTCGGCGGCCAGGAGCTCGCCGAAGGCGGTGTCGAAGACGGCGAGGATCTCCTCGCCGCGCTGCTCGCCGTTGAGCTGGGGAAGCGACATCCCGGGGTGCCTCCTGGTGCAGGTGGTGCGATCCGTGTACGACGGCCTCTCTGCCGTCTCCAACGCACGAAGGTACGCGCGAGTGCCCGTCCGGTGTCAGTCCCCGGGCATAGACTTCGACGCTGACCCCGGAACTGTCCGCCTTCCCGTCGCCGAGTGTTTCCCCTGGAGGACTCACCGTGTCAAAGCCGCCGTTCACGCACCTGCACGTCCACACCCAGTACTCGCTGCTGGACGGTGCCGCGCGGCTGAAGGACATGTTCAACGCCTGCAACGAGATGGGCATGACGCACATCGCCATGTCCGACCACGGCAACCTGCACGGGGCGTACGACTTCTTCCACACCGCGCAGAAGGCCGGGATCACCCCGATCATCGGGATCGAGGCCTATGTCGCCCCCGAGTCCCGGCGCAACAAACGCAAGATCCAGTGGGGGCAGCCGCACCAGAAGCGGGACGACGTCTCCGGTTCCGGCGGTTACACCCACAAGACGATGTGGGCCGTGAACAGGACCGGCCTGCACAACCTCTTCCGCCTCTCCTCGGACGCCTACGCCGAGGGCTGGCTGCAGAAGTGGCCCCGGATGGACAAGGAGACCATCTCCCAGTGGTCCGAGGGCATCGTCGCCTCCACCGGCTGTCCCTCGGGTGAGCTCCAGACCCGGCTGCGGCTCGGCCAGTACGACGAGGCCCTCAAGGCCGCCGCCGACTACCAGGACATCTTCGGCAGGGACCGCTACTTCCTGGAGCTGATGGACCACGGCATCGAGATCGAGCGCCGGGTCCGCGACGGCCTTCTGGAGATCGGCAGGAAGCTCGGCATCCCGCCCCTGGTCACCAACGACTCGCACTACACCTACGCGCACGAGGCGACCGCCCACGACGCCCTGCTGTGCATCCAGACCGGCAAGAACCTCTCCGACCCCGACCGCTTCAGGTTCGACGGCACCGGCTACTACCTGAAGTCCACCGACGAGATGTACGCCGTCGACTCCTCGGACGCCTGGCAGGAGGGCTGCGCCAACACGCTCCTGGTGGCCGAGATGGCCGACACCGCCGGCATGTTCGAGAAGCGCGACCTCATGCCGAAGTTCGACATCCCGGAGGGCTTCACCGAGGTCACCTGGTTCCAGGAGGAGGTCCGCCGCGGCATGGAGCGCCGCTTCCCGGGCGGCGTCCCCGAGGACCGTATGAAGCAGGCCGAGTACGAGATGGACGTCATCATCTCGATGGGCTTCCCCGGCTACTTCCTCGTCGTCGCCGACTTCATCATGTGGGCCAAGAAGCAGGGCATCGCCGTCGGTCCGGGCCGGGGCTCCGCGGCGGGCTCGATCGTCGCCTACGCCATGGGGATCACCGACCTCGACCCGATCCCGCACGGCCTGATCTTCGAGCGGTTCCTCAACCCCGAGCGCATCTCGATGCCCGACGTCGACATCGACTTCGACGAGCGCCGGCGTGTCGAGGTGATCCGGTACGTGACGGAGAAGTACGGCGCCGACAAGGTCGCCATGATCGGCACCTACGGCACCATCAAGGCCAAGAACGCGATCAAGGACTCCGCGCGCGTCCTGGGCTACCCGTACGCGATGGGCGACCGCATCACCAAGGCCATGCCCGCCGACGTCCTCGGCAAGGGCATCCCGCTGTCCGGCATCACCGACCCCCAGCACCCCCGCTACTCGGAGGCGGGCGAGGTCCGCGGGATGTACGAGAACGAGCCGGACGTGAAGAAGGTCATCGACACCGCGCGCGGTGTGGAGGGCCTGGTGCGGCAGATGGGCGTGCACGCCGCCGGCGTGATCATGTCCAGCGAGACCATCACCGATCACGTCCCGGTCTGGGTCAGGCACACCGACGGTGTGACCATCACCCAGTGGGACTACCCGAGCTGTGAGTCGCTCGGCCTGCTGAAGATGGACTTCCTGGGCCTGCGCAACCTCACGATCATGGACGACGCCGTCAAGATGGTGAAGGCCAACAAGGGGATCGACATCGACCTCCTGGCCCTCCCGCTGGACGACCCCACGACCTTCGACCTGCTCCAGCGCGGCGACACCCTCGGCGTCTTCCAGTTCGACGGCGGCCCCATGCGCTCGCTGCTCCGGCTGATGAAGCCCGACAACTTCGAGGACATCTCCGCCGTCTCGGCCCTGTACCGCCCGGGCCCGATGGGCATGAACTCCCACACCAACTACGCCCTGCGCAAGAACGGGCAGCAGGAGATCACGCCGATCCACCCCGAGCTGGAGGCTCCGCTCAAGGAGGTCCTGGACGTCACCTACGGCCTGATCGTCTACCAGGAGCAGGTGCAGAAGGCCGCCCAGATCATCGCGGGCTACTCGCTCGGCGAGGCCGACATCCTCCGCCGCGTGATGGGCAAGAAGAAGCCGGACGAACTGGCGAAGAACTTCGTCCTCTTCCAGGAGGGCGCCCGGAAGAAGGACTTCAGCGACGAGGCCATCCAGGCCCTGTGGGACGTACTGGTCCCCTTCGCCGGCTACGCCTTCAACAAGGCGCACTCCGCCGCGTACGGCCTGGTGTCGTACTGGACCGCCTACCTCAAGGCGAACCACCCCGCCGAGTACATGGCCGCACTGCTGACGTCCGTCAAGGACGACAAGGACAAGTCGGCGGTCTACCTCAACGAGTGCCGGCGCATGGGCATCCGGGTCCTCCCGCCCAACGTCAACGAGTCCGAGGCGAACTTCGCCGCCCAGGGCGACGACGTGATCCTCTTCGGGCTGTCCGCCGTGCGCAACGTCGGCACCAACGTCGTCGAGGCGATCATCAAGGGCCGCAAGGCCAAGGGCAGGTACGCCTCCTTCCCCGACTACCTCGACAAGGTCGAGGCGGTGGTCTGCAACAAGCGCACCACCGAGTCGCTGATCAAGGCCGGCGCCTTCGACACCATGGGCCACACCCGCAAGGGCCTCACGGCGCAGTACGAGCCGATGATCGACAACGTGGTCGCGGTCAAGCGCAAGGAGGCCGAGGGGCAGTTCGATCTCTTCGGCGGTATGGGCGAGGACAGCGGTGACGAGCCGGGCTTCGGGCTCGACGTGCAGTTCACCGACGAGGAGTGGGACAAGACCTATCTGCTCGCCCAGGAGCGCGAGATGCTCGGCCTGTACGTCTCGGACCACCCGCTGTTCGGTCTGGAGCACGTGCTGTCCGACAAGGCCGACGCGGGCATCGCCCAGCTCACCGGGGGCGAGCACGCCGACGGCGCGGTGGTGACCATCGGTGGCATCATCTCCGGTCTGCAGCGCAAGATGACCAAGCAGGGCAACGCCTGGGCGATCGCCACCGTGGAGGACCTGGCCGGTTCCATCGAGTGCATGTTCTTCCCCGCGACCTACCAGCTTGTCTCCACCCAACTCGTCGAGGACGCCGTGGTGTTCGTCAAGGGGCGCCTCGACAAGCGCGAGGACGTGCCCCGGCTGGTCGCCATGGAGCTGGCGGTCCCGGACCTGTCCGCCGCGGGCACCAACGCGCCCGTCGTGCTCACCATCCCGGCGGTGAAGGTGACCCCGCCGATGGTCAGCCGCCTCGGCGAGATCCTCAGTCATCACAAGGGCGACAGCGAGGTCCGGATCAGGCTCCAGGGCCCGACCAGGACCACCGTCCTGCGCCTGGACCGGCACCGGGTCAAGCCGGACCCGGCTCTCTTCGGCGACCTGAAGGTGCTGCTCGGCCCGTCCTGCCTGGCGGGCTGACCCGGACGCCGGGGCGCCGGAACCGCCGGGCGGTGAAAGGCGCGAAAAGGCGCGAAAGGCGCAGGAAGTGCGGGGGTTCGGCAGGGGGGCGAGAAGGCAGACGGTGGACGCGCGAGGGGCGCACCCGCATGCGGGTGCGCCCCTCGCGCGTGCCTGGGCCGCAACGGCCCGTTACGCGGTCGTCAGTTGTGGCCGAAGCGCTTCTGCCGGCCCTTGCGTGCCACGTCGCCGGGCGTCACCGGGGCGGCGCCGTGCTCGGCGGACGGCTCCATCGCCGCCTGCTCGGCTGCGTGCTGCCCACGCGTGGACTGCGGCTGCTTGCGGTCACGGTTCTTGTTCTTGGCCATGGGGATCTGCCTCCTGCGGGGGACTCGGGGCCAGGGCCGCGACCAGATTCACATAGGCTGACAAAGAGTGCATGTCGGATAATTACCGTGTGTGACAGGGGTGATCGGCGGTAGCTGAATCGAAACGCCACGCCGAAGATCGAGTTCCGGCCGTTAAGCTCCGCGCGGTCGGGCAGACTCGAAGCAAGCCCGAAGCAAACCTCCCGGAAAGAGGGTGGATCGCGTGGACCGCTGCATCGTCCTGGTGGACGCCGGGTATCTGCTGGGGGCCGCCGCCAGTCTCCTCGCCGGGGAGCCGTCGCGCTCCCGCATCACCGTCGACCACTCCGCCCTCATCCAGGGCCTGAGGGACCGCGCCGAGGCCGACACCCAGCAGCCCCTGCTGCGGATCTACTGGTTCGACGGAGCCCCCGACCGCGTCCCGCAGCCCGAGCACCGCAGGCTGCGCGTGATGCCCCGGGTCACCGTCCGGCTGGGCGCCCTGACCCGCAGCGACGGCCGCTGGGCCCAGAAGGGCGTCGACGCCGCCATGCACGCCGAGCTGACCGAGCTCGCCCGCAACCGGGCCTGCTCCGACATCGTCCTCGTCACCGGCGACGGCGACCTGCTGCCCGGCATGATGGCCGCGAAGGAGCACGGCGTCGCCGTCCACCTGTGGGCCGTCCAGGCCGCCGACGGCGACTACAACCAGTCCGAGGACCTCGTCGCCGAGGCCGACGAACGGCGCGTGCTGGACCGTACCTGGATCATCAGGGCCGTTCGCGCCAGGGAACTCGGCGGCGTGTGCGCTCCGCCGCCCGCGCCCCGCCCCGAGATCGCCGCGATCCTCTCCGCGCCGCTGCCGGAGTCCGCGATCCCCGCGACCGCGCCTGAGCGGGCCGCCGAGGAGCCCCGGCATCCGGCGCCGGCCGCCGCCCAGAACGGCTCCCAGGAGCGCCTCCCGGCGTCGAAGGGCGTCCCCACGCCCAAGGACCTCGCCGAGCTGCGGGCCGGCGCGCACCCCGCGCCACCGCCCGCCGCGACCGCCACCCTGCGCTGGTCCTCCGACAAGGGCTGGGTCGACCGGCCCGGCGGCGCCGCCGAGCCGCCCGAGGTGGCCGCCATGCCGACGCTCGCCCAGCTGACCACGGCCGAGCAGCGGTGGGCGGACCGCGAGGAGGACATCACCACCGTCGGCGGGGACCCCTACGAAGTCGGGCAGGTCTTCGCCCGCCGCTGGATCTCCCGCCTGGGCGACCAGGGCCAGCTGCAGAGACTGTCCGGCATGTATCCGCGCGTCCCGCATCGCATCGACGGCGAGCTGCTGCGCTATGCCGCCCGCTTCGGTCTGCTCACCCACAAGGACGACCAGATCGACGAGCACGACCGCTACGCCATCCGGGCCGGATTCTGGCGCGAGATCGATGTGCGGACCGCCGCGGAGCATGCGCCCGCGGGCGAGTGAGCCGCCGCGGCGGACCGCCCCGGACACGTGCGGAGGCGCCCGACCCCGTAGGCTCGTCCCTTGTGAGTACGCGCGCGACACCGGTCATCGGGGACAGAGTCGATGTCGTGTGCGCCGTGCGCGGCCTGACCAAGACCTATCCGGCGGTGCGCGCCCGCCGCAACGCCCCCGGCACCCCCGCCGTGCGGGCCACCGACGACGTACGGCTGGATGTCCGCCGGGGTGAGATCTTCGGTCTGCTCGGGCCGAACGGGGCCGGCAAGTCCACCCTGGTCCGCCAGCTGACCGGCCTCATGCGGCCGGACGGCGGCAGTGTGGAGATCCTCGGCCACGACATCGTGCGCCACCCCGAGCGTGCCGCCCGCATCCTCGCCTACCTCGGCCAGGACTCCACCGCCCTCGACGAGCTGACCGTCTCCCTCGCCGCCGAGACCACCGGCCGGCTCCGCGGCCTGGACGTCCGCCGGGCACGCGCCGAGCGGGACGCCGTGCTCGACGAACTCGGTCTCGCGGCGCTCGCCGGGCGCCCGCTGAAGAAGCTGTCCGGCGGGCAGCGGCGGCTGGCCTGCTTCGCCGCCGCCCTGGTGGGGGAGCGGCCCCTGCTGGTGCTGGACGAGCCCACCACGGGCATGGACCCGGTGGCGCGCCGGGCCGTGTGGTCGGCCGTGGACCGGCGGCGTGCGGAGAACGGCACGACCGTCCTGCTGGTCACCCACAACGTCATCGAGGCCGAGACCGTACTCGACCGGGTCGCCGTGCTCGACCAGGGCCGGATCATCGCCTGCGACACGCCCGCCGGCCTCAAGGAGCAGGTCGCCGACGAGGTACGGGTGGAGCTGGTGTGGCGCGAGCGGGCCCCCCTGGAGGTGCCGGAGGTCGCCGCGCTGCGCGACCGCGCCGCCGGGTCCGGGCGCCGCTGGACGCTCCGGCTCGCCCCCGAGGAGGCCCGTGCGGTGGTCGCCACCGTCACCGGCGGAGCCGCGTTCGCCGCTCTCGACGACTTCACGCTCGCCACGCCCAGCCTGGAGGACGTGTACCTGTCGCTCGGCGGCGCCGCACGGCAGGGGCTGGTGAAGGTATGAGCGCAGCCGGCGCCGGATCCGTAGAGGACGGCAGGACAGCCGTAGCGAAGAGGAGCAGCTCCACGTGAGTGTCGTACCCGCCGAGGTGATGCCGGGCAGGGCCCGGGGTGCGGGCGAGACGGCCCCGGGCCGGGCCGAGCTCGGGCCTCGTGCGCGGCTGTGGCCGTCGCTGGCGGCCGTCTACCGGGCGCAGCTGTCCCGGGCCCGGGTGGCCCGGATCCCGTTGCTGTTCGTGGCGACGTTCCAGTCCGTCGGCATCCTGGTCATGATGCGCGGGGTGGTGGACGGCGGCAGCGAGGCCGAGTCCGTGGTCGCGGGGTCGGCGGTCCTCGTCGTCGCCTTCGTCGCGCTGAACCTGCTGGCCCAGTACTTCGGCCAGCTGCGCGCCAGCGGGGGGCTCGACCACTACGCCACGCTGCCCGTGCCGCCCGCGTCGGTGGTGCTGGGCGCGGCGGCGGCCTACGCCTCCTTCACCGTGCCGGGCACGGTCGTCACCGCGGTGTTCGGCTGCCTGCTGTTCGGACTGCCGATGACCCACCTGTGGGTGCTGGCGGTGGTGATCCCGCTGGCGGGCGCCGCGCTCTCGGGGCTGGGCGCGGCCTGCGGCCTGCTCGCGCCACGGCCCGAACTGGCCACGCTCCTGGGCCAGCTGGGCATGTCGGCGGCGCTGCTGCTCGGGGTCCTGCCGGCCGACCGGATGCCGGAGGCCGTGCGGCTGGCGCGGGACCTGCTGCCCTCCACCTACGGCGTGGAGGCCCTCGCCCGCACCTTCGGCGCGCATCCCGACTGGGCCTTCGTGGCCGGCGACCTGGCCGTGTGCGCCGGGGTCGGCGTGGCCTCGCTGGCCGTCGCCACGTGGGCGTACCGCCGGGCGGCCGTCCGGTGACGCGCGGGCGCGGCGTACCTGGCACGATGTGGGGGTGACCGCACCGCTGACTCCGCCGCCGCCGCACGAACCCTCCGCGCAGGGATCCCCGAAGCACTGGCCGCCGTCACCCGGTGGGTACGGGTACGGGCGTCCCGCGCCGCACGACGTCGCGTACGGACAGGACGGGCCCGGCATGAAGACCGAACTTCGGGAAGGCGCCGTGGTCATGGTGGCGGTGGCCGTCACCGGGGCACTGCTGGGTGTGCTGTGGTGGTGGCTGGCGCCCCACGTGCCGCTCGTCGGGGAGGAGACCGACGGCAGCTGGGTGGTCTACCTCAAGGACAGCGAGGGCGAGCAGGCGATCGGGGTGGACGGCACGTTCACCCTGCTCGCTCTGGCCTTCGGCCTCGTCAGCGCGCTCGCCGTGTTCGCCTGGCGGCGGCGCGGGGGCGTCCCGCTGGTGGTGGGCCTGGGCCTCGGCGGACTCCTCGGCGCGCTGCTGGCATGGCGGGTCGGCGTGTGGCTCGGCCCCACCGACGACGTGCTCGCCCAGGCCAGGGCGGTGGGCAAGGGGGTCACGTTCCCGGCGCCGCTCAAGCTGTCGGCGAAGGGGGCGCTCCTGGCCTGGCCGCTCGCGGCACTGCTCGTTCACCTGGGGCTGACCTCGCTGTTCGGACCCCGCGATCCCGAGCCGCCCTGCACCCTGCCGCCCGCGCCGCCCGCCTAGAGCGTCCTGAAGATCTTGAAAACGCGCCCACCTTGCAGCAGATTGCCCCGATCGGCATTTATCGGCGAACCGGGGTGACTCGGGCACCCCAAGCAAGTTTTTCAGCAGTCTCCTGGTTTCCAGGACGGGTCGCGCAAGCCCCGCCCGCCCCCGGCACGCACACTCGCTGCGTTGCGGGAGGCCCGCACCCGCGCGTCCGGCACGAGCGCGGCCCTCCGTCCTGTGACCGCACGCACCGCAGACCGTGGGGCCCGGCGCCGCGCCACGACCGTTTCCGGGACGGGGGCCGGACGGGTCACGCGCGTCCGATCGGCGCGAGGGTCGCGTCCGTGAGAGAGGTCAGGTCCCCGGGGGCCAGCTCGACCTCCAGGCCGCGGCGGCCCGCCGAGACGCAGATCGTGGCGTGGCCGGCGGCCGAGTCGTCCAGGACCGTGGGGAGCTTCCTGCGCTGGCCCAGCGGGGAGATGCCGCCGCGGACGTACCCCGTGGTGCGCTCCGCCAGCACCGGGTCGGCCATCGCGGCCCGCTTGCCGCCCACCGCCACCGCCAGTGCCTTCAGGTCCAGCTGGCCCGCCACCGGGACCACCGCCACGGTCAGGGTGCCGTCGACGTCCGCGACCAGGGTCTTGAAGACCCGGTCGGGCGAGACGCCCATCGCCTCGGCCGCCTCCTCGCCGTAGGAGGGGTGGGCGGGGTCGTGGTCGTAGGCGTGGACCGTGTACGCCACGGCCGCCGTCGTGAGGGCCACCGTCGCCGGGGTTCCGCCGGCCTGCTGCTTCTTCGACTTCTTCGCCATCGGGGTTCCAGAGATCGGTTCGGACGGACTTCGGTGGGGCGGTCCCACGTGCGTACCGCGATTCGGCCACCCCCTCGCGAGGGCTCCGGGCCGGAGGGACGTCGGCGGGGACAGGCGCGCGGCCCCGCCGGCCGGCCCGGGCGGCGGACGGGCCGCCGTACGTGCCGGCCCGGCCCGGGCCTCAGTTCAGGTTCGTCGGTCCGCGGGTCAGTTCCGACGCGGGCAACGAGGGCAGATTGCGGATGATCGCCGTCTCGGTGCGCAGGAGCTCCAGCTCGTCGCGCAGCCGGGAGGCGGTGTCCGGGGCCTGCAGGAGCCGCTGCCTGGTGGGTGTGTCCAGCATCATGGCCGCGGCGACCAGGTACGACACCACCGACGGCTCGTCCGGCAGGTCCGCGCCGGTCGACAGCGACCGCTCGCGCGCCCCCGCCAGTCGCTTCTGGTACTGGCGGAACGCCCGCAGCACCCCCTCGGCCAGTGCCCCCGCCCCGTCGCCGGCCTCCTCCTCCAGCGGCTCCAGCTCCGCGGTGAGGAACGGGCCGCCGGAGTCCACGGACTTCACCCGCACCCGGGTCGTCCCCGTCGCCAGCACCTCGAACGTGCCGTCGGGCCGCTCCCGGATCGTCGCCGCGTCGGCGATGCACCCGACACCGTGGAACGACCGTACGGGGTCCGGGCCGAAACCGGCCGCCGGACCGCGCTCGGGCACCGCTGTCGGATCGGGCATGCCCGGCTCGCTGGGCGCGACCTCGTGACCGTCGCGGATCGCCACGACGGCGAATCGGCGCGGTTCGTCCTCGGGGGTCTTCAGCAGCGCGCGCATCATGGCGCGGTATCGCTCCTCGAAGATGTTCAGAGGAAGCACAAGACCCGGGAAGAGCACCGAGTTCAGGGGGAAGAGCGGCAGCCGGACGGTGGTCACGACGCAAGAGCCTAATGGCCGACGGAGCGCGCACGTCCGCCGTCCCCACCCTGGGCGGGGTCCGGCGCTCGTCCCGACGGCGTCCGCAGCCCCTCGCGCACCTTCGGGAAGCGGCCCGGTCAGAGGGGTGTACGGGTCCGGGCCGGGGAGAAGCAGACGAGGAGCTGTCCGCGCCGTGTGGCTGGGGGAGGGCGCCTCAGCTGCGCTGCAGTGCCCGTGTCGCCCCCGCCGCCACCGTCGTCGCCAGGATCCAGCCGAGGAGGATCATCGCCGCCGCCAGCCACTGCCAGCCGCCGCCGAGCTGCCACCGTCCGGCCTGGCCGAGGTCGATGACCGGAAGCAGCAGATCGAGGGCGAGCAACGCCGGGTTCCACTCGGGCGGCTGGTCGCCCCGGGCCGGCGGACGGTGGGCGTGCGCGAAGGCCAGGGTCCCGGCCGCCCACAGCACCGCCATCCAGACCGCGGCCCGGCCCGGCCGGTAGCCGTAGGCGACCGTCCAGTCCTGGGCGTACCCCCACAGTTTGGCGGCGAGCGGCAGGGTCTCGCGGCGGCGCCGCTGCTTGGCGAGCAGCACCTGGCGCGCGTCCTCGTCCTCCCCGGCCGCCCGCAGCACGGCGGCCAGCCGCTCGTACGGCTCGGGGTTGTACTCGGCGGTCGCCGCGGCGATCCACCCCAGCCGTGTCTCCAGCGGGAACGGCCCCTGGGGCACCAGGCTCTCGTAGCCGAAGCCGCCCATGTGCAGGCTGCCGGGACCGGGCCAGGCGCCCGCCCGGTCCACCAGGTTGACGATGCGTGCCCCGGAGAGCACGACCGTGCCGCGCGTCGGCCGGTCCCCGAGGAAGCGCAGCTCGGGTGTCTGCACCCGGCGCAGGGACAGTTCCTGCTCGTCGGTGAGGGTGAACCGGGCCCCTTCGAGGTCGACCGCGTCCCCGAACCGCCCGTCGTCCAGCCGCACCCCGCCCCGGCACTCGAAGTGCTGGACGCGCGTGCCGTGGGCCGGTGTGGTCCCGCTCAGCGCCTGGCCGCCGACGCCGGCCGGGGTCAGGTACAGGGTGCGCTCGACGGTCAGCTGGGGGGCGTTGAGCGCGAGCCGCGCGTGCGGGTTGGCCAGCCGCGCCCCGCGCAGGCTCAGGGAGACCCCGACGGTGGCGCTGCGCAGGCTCAGCTCGCCGTGCGCCTCCAGCATCTCCGCCTGGAGGTCCTGCCCGACGGTCATTCCGTCGCCGGAGATCGAGCGGCCGTTGCGGTCCCGGTGCACGACCGCCTGGTTGAGCAGCAGATCGGTGCCTATGCGCGCGTCGGTGAGGCGGACGCCGTTGTGGAAGCGGCACCGCGGCAGATGCAGGTCCCCCTCGGTGCTCAGCCGGGCGCCCTCCAGGCGCGGCACCGAGCAGTCGACCAGCCGTACGGTCGTGAAATGCGCCTCCGGCAGCCGGACCTCCCGCTCGAAGCGGCAGCCGCGCATCTCGACGTACGGCGCGATCGTCCCACCGGCCAGGTCCAGGGTGCCGCCGATCTGCACGCCGGTGAGCTTGAGGGAGGAGACCCGGCCGTCCAGGGCGGGCGGGCCGTCCAGCAACAGCCAGGCGACGATGCGCGCCCGCACCGTCCGCTCGGGTCCCCAGGGGTGCCCGCCGTGCGGATCGTCCACGACCAGGTCGCCGGTGCGGAGGTCGTACAGGCTGCCGTTGCGGAAGGCCTGCCACATGCCGGCCTCCGCCGCCGTCAGGTCGTCCGGCAGGTCCCCGGCGCGCGGGCCGGCCCCCTCGGTCACGATGGGTCCCTTCCTCCCCTGCTACTCCCGGGTACACCTTCGTACAGGCGTTCATGCCCGCTGGGTGACGTGCCGAACACCCGACGTGAAGGAGATCTTCCGGTCCGGCACGGGCCGCCCCTCCCGCCAGCGTCCGGCCCGGGGCCCGGCTCCCGCCCGAGCCCCGGCCGGTCCCGTTCCCGATCGCCGTACGGCTCCGTGCCGGGCGGGGGCGGTGCCCCACCCCCGCCGGGGGAGCCCGGGCGCGTATCAGCCACTGATACGGCGGAACAGGCGCCGTCGCGGGTCTGAGAGAATTGAGACCGTGATCTCCCGAATCGATCTGCGCGGCGACGCCCTTCCTGAGGGCCCCGCCCTGCGTGACCTGCTGCCCCGAGCCGACTTCGACGTTCAGGCCGCCCTGGAGAAGGTGCGTCCGATCTGCGAGGCCGTCCATCATCGGGGCGACGCGGCGCTGATCGACTTCGCCGAGAAGTTCGACGGTGTCCGGCTCGAACGGGTGCGGGTGCCCGCCGAGGCCCTCGCGCGCGCCCTGGAGGAACTCGACCCGGCCGTGCGCGCGGCCCTGGAGGAGTGCATCCGCCGCGCCCGCCTGGTCCACCGGGAGCAGCGCCGTACCACCCACACCACCCAGGTCGTGCCCGGCGGCACGGTGACCGAGAAGTGGATCCCGGTCGACCGGGTCGGCCTGTACGCGCCGGGCGGCCGGTCGGTCTACCCGTCCTCCGTGGTGATGAACGCCGTCCCGGCGCAGGAGGCCGGTGTCGAGTCGATCGCGCTCGCCTCACCCGCCCAGGCCGGGTTCGGCGGACTGCCGCACCCGACCATCCTCGCCGCGTGCGCCCTGCTCGGTGTCGAGGAGGTGTACGCCGCCGGCGGCGCCACCGCGGTCGCCATGTTCGCCCACGGCACGGAGTCCTGCCCGCCCGCCACCATGGTCACCGGCCCCGGCAACATCTGGGTCGCCGCCGCCAAGCGCTACTTCACCGGCAAGATCGGCATCGACGCCGAGGCCGGTCCGACCGAGATCGCGATCCTCGCGGACGCCACGGCCGACCCCGTCCACGTCGCGGCCGACCTGATCAGCCAGGCCGAGCACGACCCGCTCGCCGCCGCCGTCCTCGTCACCGACTCCGTCGAACTCGCCGACGCGGTGGAGCGTGAACTCCAGCCGCAGGTCGAGGCGACCAAGCACGTCGACGACCGGATCGTCCCCGCCCTCAAGGGCACGCAGTCCGCGATCGTCCTGGTCGACGGCATCGACGAGGGCCTGCGCGTGGTCGACGCCTACGGCGCCGAGCACCTGGAGATCCAGACCGCGGACGCCGCCGCCGTCGCCGACCGGGTCAGGAACGCCGGCGCGGTCTTCGTCGGGCCGTGGTCACCGGTCTCCCTGGGCGACTACGCCGCCGGCTCCAACCACGTCCTGCCCACCGGCGGCTGCGCCTGCCACTCCTCGGGCCTGTCCGTCCAGTCCTTCCTGCGCGGCGTCCACATCGTCGACTACACGCAGGAGGCGCTCGCCGGGGTCGCCCACCACGTGGTGACGCTGGCGGAGGCGGAGGACCTGCCGGCGCACGGCGCCGCGATCAAGGCACGGTTCGGGTGGAAGGTGCCGACGGGCAAGTGAGCGACGTGAGGATCGACGACCTCCCGGTCCGGGACGAACTGCGCGGCAAGACGCCCTACGGCGCGCCCCAGCTGGACGTCCCGGTCCGGCTGAACACCAACGAGAACCCCTACCCGCTGCCCGAACCCCTGGTCGACCGGATCGCCGAACGCGTCCGGGAAGCGGCCCGCCACCTCAACCGCTACCCGGACCGGGACGCCGTGGAACTGCGCACGCGGCTGGCCGGGTACCTGACGGACACCTCCGGCCACCCGGTCGGCCCGGCCGAGGTCTGGGCGGCCAACGGCTCCAACGAGGTCATCCAGCAGTTGCTGCAGACCTTCGGCGGGCCCGGCCGCACGGCCATCGGCTTCGAGCCGTCGTACTCGATGCACGCGCTCATCGCGCGCGGCACCGGTACGGGCTGGATCTCCGGCCCCCGCGGCGAGGACTTCTCCATCGACCTGGAAGCCGCGGAGAAGGCGATCGCCGAGAACAGACCCGACGTCGTCTTCATCACCACCCCCAACAACCCCACCGGCAACGCGGTGCCACCGCAGACGGTCCTCGCGCTGTACGAGGCGGCCCAGGCGGCGAAGCCGTCGATCGTGGTCGTCGACGAGGCGTACGTCGAGTTCAGTCACGGCGACTCGCTGCTGCCCCTGCTGCGGGGACGGCCGCACCTGGTCATCTCCCGCACCATGTCCAAGGCCTTCGGCGCCGCGGGCCTGCGCCTGGGCTACCTCGCGGCCCACCCCGCCGTCGTCGACGCCGTCCAGCTCGTGAGGCTCCCGTACCACCTGTCGGCCGTCACCCAGGCGACCGCGCTGGCCGCGCTGGAGCACACGGACACACTGCTGGGCTACGTCGAGCAGCTGAAGGCCGAGCGGGACCGGCTGGTCGGCGAACTGCGGGCGATCGGCTACGAGGTCACGCCGTCCGACGCCAACTTCGTGCAGTTCGGGCGGTTCGGCGACGCCCACGAGGCCTGGCAGAGGATCCTCGACCGGGGCGTCCTGGTCCGGGACAACGGCGTGCCGGGATGGCTCAGGGTCACCGCCGGCACCCCGGAGGAGAACGACGCGTTCCTCGACGCGGTACGTGAACTGAAGAAGGAGCAGAACGCATGACTCGCGAGGGACGCCTCGGAAGAATCGAGCGGACGACCAAGGAGACGTCCGTCCTCGTCGAGATCGACCTCGACGGCACCGGGCGGACGGACGTCTCCACCGGCGTCGGCTTCTACGACCACATGCTCGACCAGCTCGGCCGGCACGGTCTGTTCGACCTGACCGTGAAGACCGAGGGCGACCTGCACATCGACTCCCACCACACCATCGAGGACACCGCCCTCGCGCTGGGCGCCGCCTTCAAGCAGGCCCTCGGCGACAAGGTGGGCGTCTACCGCTTCGGCAACTGCACGGTCCCGCTGGACGAGTCCCTCGCCCAGGTCACCGTCGACCTGTCCGGCCGCCCCTACCTCGTGCACACCGAGCCCGAGAACATGGCGCCGATGATCGGCGAGTACGACACCACCATGACCCGGCACATCCTGGAGTCCTTCGTCGCCCAGGCGCAGATCGCGCTGCACGTGCACGTGCCCTACGGGCGCAACGCGCACCACATCGTGGAGTGCCAGTTCAAGGCGCTGGCCCGGGCCCTGCGCTACGCCAGCGAACGCGACCCGCGCGCGGCCGGCATCCTTCCCTCCACGAAGGGCGCGCTGTAACCCCATGAACGGACTGTCGACCCTGCTGATCGTCGTCGGCCTCTTCCTCGTCGGCGGCATCATCTCCTTCGTCAAGCAGCAGATGCCCAGGAGCCTGATCGTGCTGCTGTCCATCGGCGCGGCCATGTGCCTCGTCGCGGGAGTGATGCGGCTGGAGGTGTGGAATTGAGCAGCCCGAAGAAGGCCGTCGTCTTCGACTACGGCTTCGGCAACGTGAGGTCCGCCGAGCGCGCCCTCGCCCGTGCCGGCGCCGAGGTCGAGATCACCCGCGACTTCGACACGGCCATGAACGCCGACGGCCTGCTCGTACCGGGCGTGGGCGCCTTCGCCGCCTGCATGAAGGGCCTGAAGGAGGCCCGCGGCGACTGGATCGTCGACCGCCGGCTCGCCGGCGGCCGGCCGGTGATGGGCATCTGCGTCGGCATGCAGATCCTCTTCGCCCGCGGGATCGAGCACGGCGTGGAGACCGAGGGCCTGGACGAGTGGCCCGGCGTGGTCGGGCCGCTCCGGGCCGACGTCGTGCCGCACATGGGCTGGAACACCGTCGAGGCCCCGGCCGGCTCTGAGCTGTTCGCCGGTCTCGACGCCGACGCCCGCTTCTACTTCGTGCACTCCTACGCCGTCCACGACTGGACCCTGCAGACCGAGAACCCGTTGATGACCGCTCCCCGGGTCACCTGGGCCACGCACGGCGAGCCCTTCGTGGCCGCCGTGGAGAACGGCGCCCTGTGGGCCACGCAGTTCCACCCCGAGAAGTCCGGCGACGCCGGAGCGCAGCTGCTGAACAACTGGATCGGAACCCTTTGATGGCTTCGAAGCTCGAACTCCTCCCCGCCGTGGACGTCCGTGACGGCCAGGCGGTCCGGCTGGTGCACGGCGAGTCCGGCACGGAGACCTCGTACGGCCCGCCTCTGGAGGCGGCCCTCGCCTGGCAGCGGGCGGGCGCCGAGTGGCTGCACCTGGTCGACCTGGACGCCGCCTTCGGCACCGGCGACAACCGGCAGCTGATCGCCGAGGTCGCCGAGCGCATGGCGGACCTGCAACTGAAGGTGGAGCTGTCCGGCGGCATCCGCGACGACGCGTCCCTGGCCGCCGCCCTGGCCACCGGCTGCACCCGCGTCAACCTCGGCACGGCCGCCCTGGAGGCCCCCGAGTGGGTCGCCGGCGTCATCGCCGAGCACGGCGACAAGATCGCGGTCGGCCTCGACGTCCGCGGCACCACCCTGCGCGGGCGCGGCTGGACCCGGGACGGCGGCGACCTGTACGAGACGCTGGAGCGCCTCGACAAGGAGGGCTGCGCCCGCTACGTCGTCACCGACATCGCCAAGGACGGTACGCTCCAGGGCCCCAACCTGGAGCTGCTGAGGAACGTGTGCGCGGCGACGGACCGACCGGTCGTGGCGTCCGGCGGTGTGTCGTCGCTGGCGGACCTGAGGGCCATCGCCGAACTGGTGCCCCTCGGTGTCGAGGGCGCCATCGTCGGGAAGGCCCTCTACGCGAAGGCGTTCACCCTGGAAGAAGCCTTGGAGGCTGTGTCGTCATGACGTCCGAAGCCGTACGGCGGGTGCAGAGCGGAACTCCCTGGGAGGACACCTTCGGATTCGCACGTGCCGTCGCGGCGGGTGATCGCGTGCTGGTGGCGGGCACCACCGCCTTCAAGGGCGACGTGCTCTACGGCGAGGGCGACCCGTACGAGCAGGCCAAGGTGTCCCTCACCAGTGCGCTGGACGCGATCGCCGAGTTCGGGCTGGGGCCCGAGTCGGTGGTCAGGACCAGGATCCATCTGTCCCATCTGCGGGACGTCGACGCGGTGGGCCGGGCCCACAAGGAGTTCTTCGACGCCGTCCGGCCGGCCGCCACCGTGCTGGTCGTGGAGGGCTTCGTCGACCCGCGCATCCTGGTCTCGGTGGAACTCGAAGCGTATAGAGGAGCCGTGGATTCATGACCCTGGCGGTCCGAGTCATCCCCTGCCTGGATGTGGACAACGGCAGGGTGGTCAAGGGCGTCAACTTCCAGAACCTGCGCGACGCGGGCGACCCCGTCGAGATGGCGAAGGTGTACGACGCCGAAGGCGCCGACGAGCTGACGTTCCTGGACATCACCGCCTCGTCGGGCAACCGCGAGACCACCTACGACGTGGTGCGCCGCACCGCCGAGCAGGTGTTCATCCCGCTGACGGTCGGCGGCGGCGTCCGCACCGCCGAGGACGTCGACAGGCTGCTGCGGGCGGGTGCCGACAAGGTGGGCGTCAACACGGCCGCGATCGCCCGGCCCGACCTCATCCGCGAGATCGCCGAGCGGTTCGGGCGTCAGGTGCTGGTCCTGTCGGTCGACGCGCGCCGCACCCGGGAGGGCACCTTCGAGGTGACCACCCACGGCGGCCGGCGCGGTACCGGCATCGACGCCGTCGAGTGGGCGCACCGGGCGGCGGAGCTGGGCGCCGGCGAGATCCTGCTGAACTCGATGGACGCCGACGGCACCAAGGACGGCTACGACCTGGAGATGATCGCAGCCGTCCGCAAGCACGTCACCGTCCCGGTGATCGCCTCCGGCGGCGCCGGGACACTCGCCGACTTCCCGCCCGCCGTCGCGGCGGGCGCGGACGCGGTGCTCGCCGCGTCCGTGTTCCACTTCGGCGACCTCCGCATCGGGCAGGTGAAGCAGACGCTGCGGAAGGCGGGTCACCCGGTGAGGTGACCCGTCCTGCCGGGGAGCACCGTCCCGCACGCGTCAGATGCCGAGCGCCTTGGCCTCGTGCAGCTTGGCGACGGCGTCCTCGTCGCCCTCCTGCACCACCTTGGCGGCGCTCTGCCGGCCGTAGGCGAACAGCAGCAGCTCCGACGGCTCGCCGGTCACCGTGACGACCGGCGTGCCGCGGTGGGCGACCGCGGTCTGGCCGTCCGGGCGGCGCAGGACCAGGCCGGTCGGGACACCGCGTCCCATCAGGCGGGCGGTGCGCTCCAGCCGCGACCACAGGGCGTCCTGGAAGACCGGGTCCAGCGCACGGGGCGTCCATTCGGGCTGGGCCCGGCGCACGTCCTCGGTGTGGACGTAGAACTCGACCGTGTTCGACGCCTCGTCGATCTGCTTGAGCTGGAACGGCGAGAAACGCGGCGGGCCGGTGCGGATCAGCTGGAGCAGCTCCTCGTACGGCTTGGCGGCGAACTCCTGCATCACCTTGTCCAGGCGGGAGGCGAGCTGCTTGATCAGGATGCCGCCGGCGGCGTCGGGGCGGCGCTCGCGCACCACCACGTGCGCGGCGAGATCGCGGGTCAGCCATCCCTCGCAGAGGGTCGGCGCGTCTGGACCCGCGGTCTCCAAGAGGTCGGCGAAGAGGAGACGTTCACGCTGGGCGAAGGTCGACATGCAGTCAGCCTACGACCGCCCGGCAGGTCCGCCCAGTGGACACAGGGCCCTCCCACCCGTGCCGCACGGCACAATGACCCCATGACCAGCGTGCCCTCTCCGCCCAGCCGGCTGGACCCCACGATCGCCGCCCGCCTCAAGCGCAGCACCGACGGGCTCCTCCCCGCCATCGCCCAGCAGTACGACACCGGAGAGGTGCTGATGCTGGGCTGGATGGACGACGAGGCGCTGCACCGCACCCTGACCACCGGCCGGTGCACGTACTGGTCCCGCAGCCGGCAGGAGTACTGGGTCAAGGGCGACACCTCCGGTCACTACCAGTGGGTGAAGTCCGTCGCCCTCGACTGCGACGCCGACACCGTGCTGGTCAGGGTCGACCAGGTGGGCGCCGCCTGCCACACCGGCGCGCGCACCTGCTTCGACACCGACGTGCTCCACCGGGACGGCGGCGATTCGGGTTCGACCGACTCCGGTCAGTAAGGTCTGCCGCCATGGACCTCGAGACGTTCCGCAAGCTGGCCGTCGACCGCCGCGTCATTCCGGTCACCCGCAAACTCCTCGCCGACGGCGACACCCCGGTCGCGCTCTACCGCAAGCTCGCCGCCGAGCGCCCAGGCACCTTCCTGCTGGAGTCGGCGGAGAACGGCCGCTCCTGGTCCCGCTACTCCTTCGTCGGCGTGCGGTCGGCCGCCACCCTCACCGTGCGTGACGGCCGGGCGCACTGGCTGGGCATCCCGCCCGTCGGCGTCCCCACCGACGGCGATCCGCTCGCCGCCCTGCGGGCCACCCTCCAGGCCCTGCACACCCCCCACCAGCAGGGCATGCCCCCGTTCACCGGCGGCATGGTCGGCTACCTCGGCTACGACATCGTGCGCCGTCTGGAGAAGATCGGCCCCGGCGAACGCGACGACCTCGGGCTGCCCGAGCTGACCATGCTGCTCACCAGCGACCTCGCCGTCATGGACCACTGGGAGGGCTCGGTCCTGCTGATCGCCAACGCGATCAACCACAACGACCTCACCACCGGCGTCGACGAGGCGTACGCGGACGCCGTCGCCCGTCTCGACGCGATGCAGGCCGACCTCTCCCGCCCGGTCGCGCAGCCGCCGGCCGTCCTGCCGCCCTCCGAGCTGCCCGAGTACACCGCCCGCTGGGGCGGCCCCGACTTCCAGCAGGCCGTGGAGGACGTCAAGGAGCGCATCCGCGCCGGCGAGGCCTTCCAGGTCGTCCCCTCGCAGCGGTTCGAAATGCCGTGCGGGGCGAGCGCGCTGGACGTCTACCGGGTGCTGCGGACCACCAACCCCTCGCCGTACATGTACCTGTTCCGCTTCCCGGACGGGGAGGACGGGGCGTTCGACGTCGTCGGCTCCTCGCCGGAGGCACTGGTCAAGGTCGAGGACGGACGGGCCATGGTCCACCCCATCGCCGGCACCCGGTGGCGTGGCGCCACCCCGCAGGAGGACAACGCCCTCGCGGACGAACTCCTCGCCGACCCCAAGGAACGCGCCGAGCACCTCATGCTGGTCGACCTCGGCCGCAACGACCTGGGCCGGGTCTGCGAACCCGGTTCCGTCGAGGTCGTCGACTTCATGTCGATCGAGCGGTACTCGCACGTCATGCACATCGTCTCCACGGTCACCGGCACCGTGGCCGAGGGCCGCACCGCCTTCGACGTCCTGACGGCGTGCTTCCCCGCGGGCACCCTCTCCGGGGCACCGAAGCCGCGCGCCATGCAGATCATCGACGAACTGGAACCCTCCCGGCGCGGCCTGTACGGCGGCTGTGTCGGCTACCTCGACTTCGCCGGCGACTCCGACACCGCCATCGCCATCCGTACGGCGCTGCTGCGCGACGGCACCGCCTACGTCCAGGCGGGCGCCGGCATCGTCGCCGACTCCGACCCGGTCGCCGAGGACACCGAGTGCCGCAACAAGGCGGCGGCGGTCCTGCGTGCCGTGCACACCGCCAACCGGCTGGGAGGATAGGCGCCCCGAGCGGCAATGGGGCGTACGTCACCCGAACCCCGGGTGACGTACGCCCCGGGGTTCGGGTGATAGTGGAGTACGTGACTGCCGTACCCCACCCCCGATCCGAAGCCGCCACCCCCAGCCGGTCCGGCCGCCGCAGCCTCGCCCTGGCCCTGCTCTGCGGTGCCCTCGGCGCGGCCGTGGCCCTGCTCGCGACCCGGCAGCAGTGGGCGCAGGGCACCGCGACGGTGGCCGGCGGCGCCTTTCCCCTCACCGCCAGGGGCAGCGACGTCACGGGCGTCCCCGCGGCGCTCGCCGTCGTGGGACTCGCCGCACTCGTCGCCGTCTTCGCCGTCCGCCGCGCGGGCCGCGTGCTCGTCGCCGCCCTCCTCGCCCTGTCCGGGGCCGGCATCGCCGCGGCGGCGCTGACCGGCGCCGCCGACAGCGCCGCCCTCGACGACAAAGCCGCCCAGGCGGCCGGCGACACCTCGGCCACCGTCGGCGCCCTCACCCATACGGCCTGGCCCTACGTCGCCGCCGTGGGCGGCCTGCTCATCCTCCTGGCCGGTCTGCTCGCCCTGCGCTACGGCCGTCAGTGGCCCGGCATGTCCGGACGCTACGAACGCAGTGGTGCCCCCCGCCCGCGTCGCAGCGCCCGGCCCACCGACCCCGACCGGCCCGAGGAGCTGTGGAAGGCCCTCGACCGGGGCGAGGACCCGACCGGCTCCGACCCCGTCCAGGGCCGTCCGTAGCGGTCACGGGCTCCCGCCCGCTCCGGCCCGGAGCGGGCGGGAGCCAGGCCGCGGGGCCGCCCCGCACGCTGCGGCACACCCCCGCTCACCGCATGCGCGCGCGTGCGGGAGAATGGAAGCGGACCGAGCGCAGGGCTCGGACCCGTACGACACGTAGACGCGTGACACGCGTACACGGCAATCACACGGCAATGAGGAGCAAGCAATGGCGGGCACCAGCCACGGAAACACCCCGGCCGCCTGGACCGGTGTCATCATCTCCTTCATCGGTTTCTGCGTCGCGGGCGCCTTCGTGGTGATGGCCGAACCGGCCGGCTTCTGGGCCGGCACGGCCGTCGTCCTCCTCGGCGGTGTGGTCGGCGCCGTCATGCGGACGATGGGACTCGGCGCGCCCAAGGCCCAGCCGCTGGTCACCTCCGACCGCGCCGCCGTCCGCGAGGCGGCCGTTCCGCAGAGCTGACCGGTACCCCGCGAGGGGCGGTCCGGGCACGCTCACGTGCCGGGACCGCCCCTCGCGCGCGTGTGCGGCCGGCGCGGGGCACAATGCGAGACGTGAACGCCGACAGCAGCTCCACAGCAGCCCACGCGTCCGGGACCGTGCTGCGGCGGTTCGCCGCACCGGTGTCCGTCCTCGCGGGCATCGCCGCGGCCTTCGCCTACGTGGGCGCGGTCGACCCCAACGAGCCCGGCCACTACCCGGCCTGCCCGCTGCTGCGCTCCACCGGCATCTACTGCCCCGGCTGCGGCGGGCTGCGCAGCGCCCACGCGGTCGTGCACGGGGACCTTTCGGCCGCCCTGCACGACAACGCCCCGGCCGTCGCCGGCTACCTGCTCTTCGCGGTGCTGTGGGCCGTCTGGGTGGTCCGCGTGGCGCGCGGGCGCCCGATGCGGATCGATCTCACCCCGGTGCAGCTCTGGACGCTGGGGGCGTTGCTGCTGGTCTTCACCGTGGTCCGCAACCTGCCGTTCGGCACCTGGCTCCACCCCTGATGACCTGCGGAATGTCCAGCCAATGGGACCGGTGTCAACCGGATGCGAGGACTGGGCCCTCCTCCGGATACCATCGCAGTGACCATTGGGTTTCCCACCGTCCGGAAGGGGGCCGCTCGCGTGAGTGTGCTCGACGAGATCATCGACGGAGTCCGTGCCGACCTCGCGGAGCGGCAGGCGCGCGTCAGCCTCGACGAGCTCAAGGAGCGCGCGGCCCAGGCCCCTGCCGCCAAGGACGGGGTGGCCGCGCTGCGCGGTGACGGCGTGCGCGTGATCTGCGAGGTCAAGCGCTCCAGCCCGTCCAAGGGCGCGCTGGCCGCGATCGCCGACCCGGCGGGCCTCGCCGCCGACTACGAGGCCGGTGGCGCCGCGGTCATCTCCGTCCTGACGGAGCAGCGCCGCTTCGGCGGTTCCCTCGCCGACCTGGAGGCCGTCCGGGCCCGGGTCGACATCCCGGTGCTGCGCAAGGACTTCATCGTCACCTCGTACCAGCTGTGGGAGGCGCGTGCGTACGGCGCCGACCTCGCCCTGCTGATCGTGGCGGCGCTGGACCAGCCGGCCCTGGAGTCGCTGATCGAACGCGCGGTGTCCATCGGGCTCACCCCCCTCGTCGAGGTCCACGACGAGGAGGAGGCCGACCGCGCCGTCGACGCCGGCGCCAAGGTGATCGGCGTCAACGCGCGCAACCTGAAGACGCTGGAGGTCGACCGCGGGACATTCGAGCGCATCGCGCCCGAGATCCCCGGCGGCATCGTCAAGGTCGCCGAGTCCGGTGTCCGCGGCCCCCACGACCTCATCGCCTATGCCAACGCCGGTGCCGACGCCGTCCTGGTGGGCGAGTCCCTCGTCACCGGCAAGGAGCCCAAGGCGGCGGTGGCCGACCTGGTGGCGGCGGGTGCGCATCCGGCGCTGCGCCAGGGCCGGGGCTGAGCCCCCGGTAGGCTGGGCGCCGATGAACCGTCCGATCACCCTGGTGACCCGGGACCCGTACGCCCGCCTCGCGCGCGGCTGCCGGCCCCGTGGCTGCCGTGCGCCCGCGCGACGGGTCCACGGTCGCAGGGTGCGGTACGTGATCGGTGACGAGCCGGGACAGGTGAACGGGCGCCGATGGCAGGGCGCCCACTAGGGGGTGTCTCGTGAACGTCCCGTCCGGTGACGGGACTTCCGCGACAGACCCCGGGGGGAACGGGGAACCGCGCGAGCGCGGCGGGCCGCAGACGGCCCGAGCCGCCGGAGCCGTAGCCCGCCCCCACGGCGACAGGTGTCTCTTCCGTACTCACCGTGAGGTTCCGCATGCCCAGCGACTTCTTCGTCCCCGACCCGGAGGGTCGGGTGCCCAGTGCCGAGGGCTACTTCGGCGCGTTCGGCGGCAAGTTCATCCCGGAGGCCCTCGTGGCCGCCGTGGACGAGGTGGCCGTCGCCTACGACAAGGCCAAGCACGACCCCGAGTTCGCCCGCGAACTCGACGACCTGCTCGTCCACTACACCGGGCGCCCGAGCGCGCTCACCGAGGTGCCGCGCTTCGCCGAGCAGGCCGGTGGTGCCCGGGTGTTCCTCAAGCGTGAGGACCTCAACCACACCGGCTCGCACAAGATCAACAACGTGCTCGGCCAGGCCCTGCTGACCCGGCGCATGGGCAAGACCCGGGTCATCGCCGAGACCGGCGCCGGTCAGCACGGTGTCGCCACCGCCACCGCCTGCGCCCTGTTCGGCCTGGACTGCACGATCTACATGGGCGAGGTCGACACCAGGCGGCAGGCCCTCAACGTGGCCCGCATGCGCATGCTCGGCGCCGAGGTCGTCGCGGTGAAGTCGGGCAGCCGCACCCTGAAGGACGCTATCAACGAGGCCTTCCGCGACTGGGTCGCCAACGTCGACCACACCCACTACCTCTTCGGTACCGTTGCCGGCCCCCACCCGTTCCCGGCCATGGTCCGCGACTTCCACCGGGTGATCGGAGTGGAGGCCCGCCGCGAGATCCTGGAGCGTGCCGGGCGCCTGCCCGACGCGGCCGTCGCCTGTGTCGGCGGCGGCTCCAACGCGATCGGCCTCTTCCACGCCTTCATCCCGGACGAGGGCGTGCGGCTCGTCGGCTGCGAGCCGGCGGGCCACGGCATCGAGACCGGCGAGCACGCGGCCACCCTCACCGCGGGCGAGCCCGGCATCCTGCACGGCTCGCGGTCGTACGTCCTCCAGGACGACGAGGGCCAGATCACCGAGCCGTACTCGATCTCGGCGGGTCTGGACTACCCGGGCATCGGGCCGGAGCACTCCTACCTCAAGGACTCCGGGCGCGGCGAGTACCGCGCGGTCACCGACGACGCCGCGATGCGGGCGCTGCGCCTGCTGTCGCGGACCGAGGGCATCATCCCGGCCATCGAGAGCGCCCACGCGCTGGCCGGCGCCCTGGAGGTGGGCCGGGAGCTGGGTCCCGACGGGCTGATCGTCGTCAACCTGTCCGGACGCGGCGACAAGGACATGGACACCGCCGCGCGCTACTTCGGCCTGTACGACACCGACGCCGAGGTCGCGGCCGACGCGGCCGACACCGCGGAGATCGAGGGGGACGCCAAGTGAGCGGGAAGATCCAGCTGCTGACCGACACCCTCGCGGCGGCCCGCGCCGAGGGCCGCTCCGCGCTCATCGCCTACCTTCCGGCCGGCTTCCCGACCGTCGACGGCGGTATCGAGGCCGTCAAGGCGGTCTTCGACGGCGGTGCCGACATCGTCGAGGTGGGTCTGCCGCACAGCGACCCCGTCCTCGACGGCCCCGTCATCCAGACCGCCGACGACATCGCCCTGCGCGGCGGCGTGCGGATCGCCGACGTCATGCGGACGGTCGCGGAGGCCCATGCGGCCACCGGCAAGCCGGTCCTCGTCATGACGTACTGGAACCCCATCGACCGCTACGGCGTGGAGCGTTTCACCGCCGAGCTGGCCGAGGCCGGCGGGGCCGGCTGCATCCTGCCCGACCTGCCGGTGCAGGAGTCCGCCCTGTGGCGCGAGCACGCCGAGAAGCACGGTCTCGCGACCGTCTTCGTCGTGGCGCCCAGCAGCAGGGACGAGCGGCTCGCCGAGATCACCGCGGCGGGCAGCGGCTTCGTCTACGCGGCCTCCCTGATGGGCGTCACCGGCACCCGGGAGTCCGTCGGCACGCAGGCCCGGGACCTGGTGGGGCGCACCCGTGCCACCGGCACCGGCCTGCCCGTCTGCGTCGGCCTGGGCGTCTCCGACGGCGCCCAGGCCGCCGAGGTCGCCGACTTCGCCGACGGCGTGATCGTCGGGTCCGCCTTCGTCAAGCGGATGCTGGACGCCCCCGACCACGCGGCCGGCCTCGACGCCGTCCGCGCCCTCGCGGGCGAGCTGGCGAAGGGCGTGCGCGGACTGGTGTGACGCCGCGCAGGGTCCGTGTCGCGCCCCCGGACGCGGACCCCGACCGTCGGTCACTCGTACGGGTGGACCTGGGGCCGGGGAGGCGCGCTGCGCCTCCCCGGTTCGTTCTGCGGGGTGTGAGTGAGAAGAACCGTGAGGGAAAGCGGACCGCGCGTGAGCGGCTGGCCGCGGAGCGTGCGAGGCAGAAGGCCGCGGAGAAGCGACGACGGGGCCTGATCGTGGGCGGCGCCGTGGTCTGCGTCCTCGGTCTGGCGGCGGTGATCGGCGTGCTCGCCGCGAACTCCGGCAAGGACGGCGGCAGCGACTCCGCGAGCCCGGTCGTGGCGCCTTCCGGGGCGACCGGCGAGGACGACCTGGCCATCCCGGTGGGCAAGGAGACCGCCCCGTCCACGCTCACGGTCTGGGAGGACTTCCGCTGTCCGGCCTGCAAGGCCTTCGAGACGGCGTACCGCCCGACCGTTCACGAGCTGACCGACTCCGGCCTGCTGAAGGTGCGGTACCACCTGGCCACGATCATCGACGGCAACATGGGCGGCACGGGCTCCCGCAACGCGGCCAACGCCGCGGCCTGCGCCCAGGACGCCGGCAAGTTCACCCCGTACCACGACGTGCTCTACGAGAACCAGCCGCCGGAGACCGACGACGCCTTCGCCAAGAACAGCACGCTGCTGGAACTGGCCCGCAAGGTCGACGGCCTGGACACGCCCGTCTTCCGGACCTGCGTGGAGGACGGCCGCCACAACAGCTGGGTAGCCAAGTCCAACCAGGCCTTCCAGAAGAGTGGCTTCCAGGGCACGCCGACGGTCCTGCTCAACGGCAAGAACATCTACGAGGACCAGTCGATGACCCCGGCGAAGCTGAAGCAGATGGTGCAGGAAGCCGCGAAGGGGTGAAAGCGGTGGCGAGCGCGGACGAACGGAACGGGGGGTAAGGCGCCCGGCGGTGTTTCTCACCGCCCCGTTATGCACCCGTAGCCGGGCTGCCCGTCGTGGGTCCGGCCCGGCACGGTAGCGTCGACCTTGCCATGGAACTTGCCTACATTCCCAGCCCGTCGCGCGGGGTCCTCTACCTCGGCCCCGTTCCGCTGCGCGGCTATGCCTTCTGCATCATCATCGGCGTCTTCGTTGCCGTCTGGCTCGGCAACAAGCGCTGGATCGCCCGGGGCGGGCGGGCCGGCACGGTGGCCGACATCGCGGTCTGGGCCGTCCCCTTCGGCCTCCTCGGCGGCCGGCTCTACCACGTGATCACGGACTACGAGCTGTACTTCAGTGAGGGCCGTGACTGGGTGGACGCCTTCAAGGTGTGGGAGGGCGGCCTCGGCATCTGGGGCGCGGTCGCCCTCGGCGCGCTGGGCGCCTGGATCGGCTGCCGGCGCCGAGGCATCCCGATGCCCGCCTACGCCGACGCCGTGGCGCCCGGTATCGCCTTCGCGCAGGCGATCGGCCGCTGGGGCAACTGGTTCAACCAGGAGCTGTACGGGCGCGAGACCGACGTTCCCTGGGCGCTGCACATCACGTCCTCCGCGGACGGCCGGGTGCCCGGCTACTACCACCCGACCTTCCTGTACGAGTCGCTGTGGTGCGTCGGCGTCGCCCTGCTCGTGATCTGGGCCGACCGCCGCTTCCGCCTGGGCCACGGCCGGGCCTTCGCGCTGTACGTCGCCTCGTACTGCGCCGGCCGCTTCTGGATCGAGTACATGCGCGTCGACGACGCGCACCACATCCTGGGTCTGCGCCTGAACAACTGGACCGCGTTGGGCGTGTTCCTGCTGGCGGTGCTGTACCTGGTGGTGTCGGCGAAGAAGCGGCCGGGCCGTGAGGCCGTGGTCGAACCGGGCGCGCAGACCGCGGACGGCGACGCCGACGCGGATTCCGGGACCGAGGCCTCCTCCGAGACGGAAGGCGACTCCGCCGCCGACGCTGAGCCCGGACCCGCGGACCGGGAGGCCGAGAAGGCCGAAAAGTCTGAAAGGGACGAGAAGGACGACACGGACGGCGGAGCCGAGCGGGACGGCGGAGCCGGCGACGCCGGCCCCGGTGCGGTGGATACCGAGGCGGAGGCCTCCGGCGGGAAGAAGGACGCGGCCCGGTCGGCCACCAAGAAGGCCTGACGACCCGCTGCACGGCGACGAGGGCGCCCGGATCCTTCCGGGCGCCCTCGGGCGTGTCCGCGGTGGCCGGGGATTGTCGGGGAAGGTCCGGGGGCGGCCGCGGTGCGGTGGTGGCCCCGCCTGCGCGCCCCCGCCGGGGCGGACCGGATCAGGCGCCGCGGCGGGCGGCTGTGGGGGAGTGCGCGACAGTGCGCGACGGGGGCGCCGGCCGGTGCCCGGGGAAGATGGCCGCGGGCCGCGCCTGCCCGATCGCGTCTGTGCGGATGATGCCCTTCAGGTGGGCACCGAGGGGTAAACCCGCAGGTTAGCCCAGCCTCTCCTTGCTGGCGCGGGGGCGGGCGAGGACGTAGGTTCTTCATGGTCGAAAAGTAGAACACGTCCAAACTTAGCTTTGCCTTAGCTTCCTGGGGGCTCGTATGGCCATCATCGAAACCGAAGCCGCGCTGCATGTCGCGCACCGCGACAACCACACGCACCGCGACGTCAACGGGGGCTGGCTGCGACCCGCCGTGTTCGGTGCGATGGACGGTCTGGTCTCCAACCTCGCCCTGATGACCGGCGTCGCGGGTGGCGCGGTCGGTCCGCACGCCATCGTGCTGACCGGCCTCGCGGGCCTGGCCGCCGGCGCCTTCTCGATGGCGGCCGGCGAGTACACCTCCGTCGCCTCGCAACGCGAACTGGTCGAGGCGGAACTGGCCGTCGAGCGGCGCGAGCTGAGGCGGCACCCCCAGGACGAGGAAGCCGAGCTCGCGGCCCTGTACGAGGCGCGGGGGGTGGAGCCGGCGCTGGCCCGCGAGGTCGCCCGTCAGCTCTCGCACGATCCCGAGCAGGCCCTGGAGATCCACGCCCGCGAGGAGTTGGGCATCGACCCCGGTGACCTGCCCTCGCCGCTCACCGCGGCGGTGTCGTCCTTCGGGTCCTTCGCGGTCGGTGCCCTGCTGCCCGTCCTGCCCTACCTGCTGGGCGCGGCTGCGCTCTGGCCGGCCGTGCTGCTCGCGCTGCTCGGGCTCTTCCTGTGCGGTGCGGTGGTGGCCAAGGTGACCGCGCGTTCCTGGTGGTTCAGCGGTGTGCGGCAGCTGGCCCTGGGTGGTGCCGCGGCCGCTGTGACGTACGCCCTGGGCAGTCTGTTCGGAACCGCCGTAGGATGACCCGGCTGCTACTTATGCGACGGGCCGCATAAGTAGCCCATTACTCGTTGGTTTCGACTGCGTGACCACGGGGCATGAGCCGTAAGCGCTGTGGGCAATGACGCCTGCGGCGTACTCAGGGACGGGCGACGATGCCCGCCTCGCCCTCGGGTCGCCGGACACCGATCTGTTCGCAGCGGCCACCCCATACTTCCCGCCGCGGTGTGCACACCCCCGCCGCACACCCGGGCGTCCGCATGCTGGAACGCGGTATCCGGTTCCCGAGAAGCGCTCCATCATGTAACCTGCACGAAATTTTGCACCTGTGTGCATTCTCCGCAGAGGGCCAACGTCGTCCCTCGGCACCTGCATATGCCAATTGACGACGACGGGAGAGCCGATGCGTACGCCGCGCCAGCCGTCCCAGCACTCCGCGAATGGCCAGAACTGGTCGTTCATGGATGCTCGCCCTGCTGCGCAGGGTATGTACGACCCCCGCAACGAGCACGACGCCTGCGGCGTCGGCTTCGTCGCCACCCTCACCGGCGAGGCGTCCCACACCCTGGTCGAGCAGGCCCTGACGGTCCTGCGCAACCTGGAGCACCGCGGTGCCACCGGCTCCGAGCCCGACTCGGGCGACGGCGCCGGCCTCCTGTCCCAGGTGCCGGACGCCTTCTTCCGCGAGGTGGCCGGATTCGAGCTCCCCGCGGCCGGTGCCTACGCCGTCGGCATCGCCTTCCTGCCCGAGCAGGGCACCGCCGAGGCCGTCGCGCAGATCGAGTCGATCGCCGCCGAAGAGGACCTGACGGTCCTTGGCTGGCGCGAAGTCCCGGTCGCCCCCGAACTCCTCGGCGCCACCGCCCGTTCGACGATGCCGGCCTTCCGCCAGGTCTTCGTGGGGGACGGTTCCAGCCAGGGCATCGCCCTTGACCGCAAGGCCTTCGTCCTGCGCAAGCGCGCCGAGCGCGAGGCGGGCGTCTACTTCCCGTCGCTGTCGGCCCGCACCATCGTCTACAAGGGCATGCTGACCACCGGCCAGCTGGAGCCCTTCTTCCCGGACCTGTCCGACCGCCGCTTCGCCTCCGCGATCGCGCTCGTGCACTCCCGGTTCTCCACGAACACCTTCCCGTCGTGGCCGCTCGCCCACCCGTACCGCTTCGTCGCGCACAACGGTGAGATCAACACCGTCAAGGGCAACCGCAACTGGATGCGCGCCCGCGAGTCGCAGCTGGTCTCCGACCTGTTCGGCAGCGGCAGGAACCTGGAGCGCGTCTTCCCGGTCTGCACGCCGGACGCCTCCGACTCCGCCTCCTTCGACGAGGTGCTGGAACTGCTGCACCTCGGCGGTCGTTCGCTGCCGCACTCCGTGCTGATGATGATCCCGGAGGCGTGGGAGAACCACGACTCCATGGACCCGGCCCGGCGCGCCTTCTACCAGTACCACTCCACGATGATGGAGCCCTGGGACGGACCCGCCTGCGTCACCTTCACCGACGGCACCCAGGTCGGTGCCGTGCTCGACCGCAACGGCCTGCGCCCCGGCCGCTACTGGGTCACCGACGACGGCCTCGTCGTCCTCGGCTCCGAGGTCGGTGTCCTCGACATCGACCCCGCCAGGGTCGTCCGCAAGGGCCGCCTCCAGCCCGGCCGGATGTTCCTCGTCGACACCGCCGAGCACCGCATCATCGAGGACGACGAGATCAAGGCCCAGCTCGCCGCCGAGCAGCCGTACGCAGAGTGGCTGGAGGCCGGCGAGATCGAGCTCGGCGACCTGCCCGAGCGCGAGCACATCGTCCACACCCACGCCTCGGTCACCCGCCGCCAGCAGACCTTCGGGTACACCGAGGAGGAACTGCGCGTCATCCTCGCCCCGATGGCCCGCACCGGCGCCGAGCCGATCGGCTCCATGGGCACCGACTCGCCGATCGCCGCCCTCTCCGAGCGCCCGCGTCTGCTCTTCGACTACTTCACCCAGCTGTTCGCCCAGGTCACCAACCCGCCGCTGGACGCCATCCGCGAGGAACTGGTCACCTCCCTGCGCAGCTCGCTCGGCCCGCAGGGCAACCTGCTCGACCCGACCGCCGCCTCCTGCCGGTCCGTCGTGCTGCCCTTCCCGGTCATCGACAACGACGAGCTGGCCAAGCTCATCCACGTCAACGCCGACGGCGACATGCCCGGCTTCAAGGCCGCGACCCTCTCCGGCCTGTACCGGGTGCACGGCGGCGGCGACGCGCTGGCCGCCCGCATCGACGAGATCTGCGCCGAGGCCGACGCCGCCATCGACAACGGCGCCCGCCTCATCGTCCTCTCCGACCGGCACTCCGACGCCGAGCACGCGCCGATCCCGTCGCTGCTGCTCACCGCGGCCGTCCACCACCACCTCATCCGTACCAAGCAGCGCACCCACGTGGGCCTGCTGGTCGAGGCCGGCGACGTCCGCGAGGTCCACCACGTCGCCCTGCTCATCGGCTACGGTGCCGCCGCCGTCAACCCCTACCTGGCGATGGAGTCCGTCGAGGACCTCCTGCGCGCGGGCACCTTCCTCGACGGCGCGGAGCCGGAGAAGGGCCTCAGGAACCTCATCCACGCCCTCGGCAAGGGCGTGCTGAAGGTCATGTCCAAGATGGGCATCTCCACCGTCGCCTCCTACCGCGGCGCCCAGGTCTTCGAGGCCGTCGGCCTGGACCACGCCTTCGTCGAGAAGTACTTCGACGGCACCACCACCAAGATCGGCGGCGTCGGCCTCGACGTCATCGCCCAGGAGGTCGCCGCCCGCCACGCCAAGGCCTACCCGGCCTCCGGCATCGCCCCGGCGCACCGCGCGCTGGAGATCGGCGGCGAGTACCAGTGGCGCCGTGAGGGCGAACCGCACCTGTTCGACCCGGAGGCGGTCTTCCGCCTCCAGCACTCCACGCGCACCGGCCGGTACGACGTCTTCAAGAAGTACACCGACCGCGTCAACGAGCAGTCCGAGCGCCTGATGACGCTGCGCGGCCTGTTCGGCTTCGCGTCGGACCGCCCCTCGATCCCCGTCGAGGAGGTCGAGCCGGTCTCCGCGATCGTCAGGCGCTTCTCCACCGGTGCCATGTCGTACGGCTCCATCTCCCAGGAGGCGCACGAGACCCTCGCCATCGCCATGAACCAGCTGGGCGCCAAGTCCAACACCGGTGAGGGCGGCGAGGACCCGGAGCGCCTGTACGACCCGGCGCGCCGCTCGGCGATCAAGCAGGTGGCCTCCGGCCGCTTCGGCGTGACCTCCGAGTACCTGGTCAACTCCGACGACATCCAGATCAAGATGGCCCAGGGCGCCAAGCCCGGCGAGGGCGGCCAGCTGCCCGGCCACAAGGTCTACCCGTGGGTGGCCAGGACCCGTCACTCGACGCCGGGTGTCGGCCTGATCTCGCCGCCGCCGCACCACGACATCTACTCCATCGAGGATCTGGCCCAGCTGATCCACGACCTGAAGAACGCGAACCCGCGGGCGCGGATCCACGTCAAGCTGGTCTCCGAGGTCGGCGTCGGCACGGTCGCCGCGGGTGTGTCGAAGGCGCACGCGGACGTGGTCCTCATCTCCGGCCACGACGGCGGCACCGGCGCCTCGCCGCTCACCTCGCTCAAGCACGCCGGCGGCCCCTGGGAGCTGGGTCTGGCCGAGACCCAGCAGACGCTGCTGCTGAACGGTCTGCGCGACCGGATCGTCGTCCAGACCGACGGCCAGCTCAAGACCGGCCGCGACGTGGTCATCGCCGCGCTGCTCGGCGCCGAGGAGTTCGGTTTCGCCACCGCTCCGCTCGTCGTCTCCGGTTGCGTCATGATGCGCGTCTGCCACCTGGACACCTGCCCGGTCGGCATCGCCACCCAGAACCCGACCCTGCGCGAGCGCTTCGCCGGCAAGGCCGAGTACGTGGTCAACTTCTTCGAGTTCATCGCGCAGGAGGTCCGCGAACTCCTGGCCGAACTGGGCTTCCGCTCGATCGACGAAGCCGTCGGCCACGCCGAGGTCCTCGACGTCACCCGCGCGGTCACCCACTGGAAGGCGCAGGGCCTGGAGCTGGAGCCGCTGTTCCACGTGCCCGAGCTGCCCGAGGGCGCGGCGCGCCACCAGATGGTCGGCCAGGACCACGGCCTGGAGAAGGCGCTCGACAACGAGCTGATCAAGCTCGCCTCCGACGCCCTGTCCGCCTCCGGTGCCACGGAGGCGCAGCCGGTGCGCGCCCAGGTCGCCATCCGCAACATCAACCGCACGGTCGGCACCATGCTCGGCCACGAGGTGACCCGGAGGTTCGGTGGCGCGGGCCTGCCCGACGACACCATCGACATCACCTTCACCGGCTCCGCCGGCCAGTCGTTCGGCGCCTTCGTCCCGCGCGGCGTCACGCTGCGCCTGGAGGGCGACGCCAACGACTACGTCGGCAAGGGCCTGTCCGGCGGCCGGATCGTGGTCCGCCCGGACCGGGCCGCCGACCACCTCGCCGAGTACAGCGTCATCGCGGGCAACACCCTCGCCTACGGTGCGACCGGCGGCGAGATGTTCCTGCGTGGCAGGACCGGCGAGCGCTTCTGCGTCCGCAACTCCGGCGCACTGGTCGTCGCCGAGGGCGTGGGCGACCACGGCTGCGAGTACATGACCGGCGGCCACGCGGTGGTGCTCGGCGAGACCGGCCGCAACTTCGCGGCCGGCATGTCCGGCGGTGTCGCCTACGTCGTCGACCTGGACCGCGACAACGTCAACGCCGGGAACCTGGGTGCCGTCACGGCGCTGGACGAGGCCGACCGGCAGTGGCTGCACGACGTCGTCCGCCGCCACCGGGAGGAGACCGGCTCCACCGTCGCCGAGAAGCTCCTGGCCGACTGGGACAGCGCCGTCGAACGCTTCAGCAAGATCATCCCCAGCACGTACAAGGCAGTGCTCGCCGCCAAGGACGCCGCCGAGCGAGCCGGTCTCTCCGAGACCGAGACCCACGAGAAGATGATGGAGGCGGCGATCAATGGCTGACCCGAAGGGCTTTCTCAACCACGGCCGCGAGGTCGCCAGGTCCCGCCCGGTCTCCGAGCGTGTCAAGGACTGGAACGAGGTCTACGTCCCCGGCTCCCTGCTGCCCATCATCAGCAAGCAGGCCAGCCGCTGCATGGACTGCGGCATCCCGTTCTGCCACAACGGCTGCCCGCTGGGGAACCTGATCCCCGAGTGGAACGACTACGCCTACCGCGAGGACTGGTCGGCCGCGCAGGAGCGCCTGCACGCCACCAACAACTTCCCGGAGTTCACCGGCCGCCTGTGCCCGGCGCCGTGCGAGTCCGCGTGCGTGCTCGGCATCAACCAGCCGGCGGTCACCATCAAGAACGTCGAGGTCTCCATCATCGACAAGGCGTGGGAGACCGGGGGCGTCGCCCCGCAGATCCCCGAGCGCCTGTCCGGCAAGACGGTCGCGGTCGTCGGTTCCGGCCCCGCGGGCCTGGCCGCGGCCCAGCAGCTGACCCGGGCCGGGCACACGGTCGCCGTCTACGAGCGTGCGGACCGCGTCGGCGGCCTCCTGCGCTACGGCATCCCCGAGTTCAAGATGGAGAAGCGGCACATCAACCGCCGTATCGAGCAGATGCGCGCGGAGGGCACCCGCTTCCGCACCGGCATCGAGATCGGCCGCGACCTGAAGGCCACGGACCTGAAGAAGCGCTACGACGCCGTCGTGCTGGCCGTCGGCGCGACGACCGCCCGCGACCTGCCGGTCCCGGGTCGCGAGCTCCAGGGCATCCACCAGGCCATGGAGTACCTGCCGCTGGCCAACAAGGTCCAGGAGGGCGACTACGTCACCGCCCCGATCTCGGCCGAGGGCAAGCACGTCGTCGTCATCGGCGGCGGCGACACCGGCGCCGACTGCGTGGGCACCGCCCACCGCCAGGGCGCGGCCTCGGTGACGCAGCTGGAGATCATGCCGCGGCCGGGAGAGGAGCGGAACCCGGTCAGCCAGCCCTGGCCGACCTTCCCGATGCTCTACAAGGTCACCTCCGCGCACGAGGAGGGCGGCGAGCGGGTCTACTCCGTCTCCACCACCCACTTCGAGGGCGACGAGGACGGCAACGTGCAGTGGCTGCACCTGGTCGAGGTCGAGTTCGTCGACGGCAGGCTGACCCGGAAGCCGGGCACCGAGCGCAAGATCCCCGCCCAGCTGGTCACCCTGGCCATGGGCTTCACGGGCACCGACCGCGACAACGGCCTCGTCGACCAGTTCGGCCTGGAACTCGACGAACGCGGTAACATCGCCCGGGACGCCGACTTCCGGACCAACGTGCCGGGCGTGTACGTCGCCGGCGACGCCGGTCGCGGCCAGTCGCTGATCGTCTGGGCGATCGCCGAGGGCCGCTCGGCCGCCCGCGGGGTCGACCGGGCCCTGACCGGCGTCAGCGACCTGCCGGCCCCGATCCGCCCGACGGACCGCGCACTGATGGTCTGACACCCCGGGTGACCCGCTGGGTCACCCCCCACACGTCCCGTACAACGGCGTACGGAACACAGACGGCGCCTGCCACCTGTCCCCGACCGGACTACCTGGCAGGCGCCGCCGCCTTTCCCGGCCACCCCCGGGCGCGGCCCGGGCGGCGACGGTGAGCACGCCGAACAGGCCCGGCCGGCGAGCCGCCACGACGTCGGGGGCCGAGGCCGGCCTCACCGCACGGCGCCCCGGCACCTGACGGAGCGCCCTGCCGATCGCCCTCCCGTCGTGCCCGTGTCCTCGTCTCCGCGGAGAAGGCCCGGGACAGCGGCGGGTCGGGGGGCCCGGCCGGGCTGCCGGCCCCGTGGCGGCGGCTCCACGGGCCGTGCCGGCCCCGTGGAGCGAGGGCGGGACCGGGGCCGTCCCGGCGCGCGGTGAAGGGGCCCCGGCATCGCGGCCCGCGGCGGTGGGCCGGGCGGCGCACCGCCGTTCCTCAGGGCGGCGGGGATGTCACGGCAACCGGTACCGCTCCCCGTACACCGACCACACCAGCGGGGTGGTCAGGTCCATGTTGCCGTTGGCGAGGAAGCGGCGCTGGGCGGTGTCGATGCGGGAGGTGTCCAGGGTGGCGCGGCGCTCCTTCATGGCGGCGCGGCGGATGCCGAGGAAGGTGCTGAGGTAGGTCTTCTCGTCGCCGCCCTCGGCCGGGGTCTTCACCTTCTCCATGGCGCGGTCGCGCAGCACGTAGAAGCCGTCCCTGTCGATGCCGGGGCCGTGGAAGACCATCGCGTCGTAGTAGATGAACTGGCCGAGCGTGCCGAGGCCGTCGAGCTTGGCGAGGCGGACGGAGGGGGCGAAGTAGACGTGGTCGCGCTCGTGGTCCTGGGCCGCGCGGAAGACGGGGAGCTGCGCCTCGGCCTTCCAGGCGGCCCGGAAACCGGGGTCCAGGCCCTGGTGGGAGTCGGTGCCGTCGACCTTGCGCAGGGCGGGCAGGTACGGCTCCAGGCCGTTGCCGGGGTGGTCCTCGGTGTAGTGCTCGACCAGGGACAGCAGGTCGTGGGTGCCGGTGCAGAAGCCGATGATGCCGGCGGTGTAGCCGCAGCCGTCGCCGATGTCCTCGACGCGGTCGTAGGCGGTGCGCCAGCGGAGCGTGGAGTTCTCGGCGGTGGAGACGATCTTCTGGGCCAGCTCCTTCTTGGCGGGTGCGGCCAGGCCCGGCGGGGCGTCGGCGATGACCTGGTCGTCCTCCGACTTCTGCGTGGGGGCCGACTGCTCGGCCCGCGCCTTGGCGTCCTTGGCGTTCCGAGGGGAGGCGGTCTGGGCGGCGACGGGTGCCGCGTCGGACCCGCCGGGCCCGAACAGGTAGAACAGCGTTCCGGCCACGACGGGCACGACCGCCAGCAGCAGCAATCCGATACGTCTCATCGCAGTCACCGCGGCCCGGTCAGGCCGCCCCTCCTGTCAGCTCCACAACCTTCGCCCATGTGCACAGCGCGAGCAGCGCCGGCAGCGTCACACACGCCGCGGCCCGGACCAGTGCCCGACCGCCGTTCCTGGGAGCGTACGCGTACGCTGCGGTCACCGCCGCGCCGGCCAGCAGACCGCCGAGGTGGCCCCGCCAGGAGGCGAGGCCGGCGGAGCGCACCGGCCAGGCGGGGTGGCGGGTGCAGCGGACGCGCGACTCGATCCTGGAACGGCGGAAGCAGGTGGTGACGGTGCTCGGGTTCCACGGAGCCGGCTCCTTGGCGGACGGGGCGGGGACGGTGAGCCGGTGGGGACGGCGGCGAACAAAATAGCGAATACCGGTGAACGGCCGGAGGCGGGGGTCCGGGTGCCGTACTCTCGGCTGCCGGTTCCGTGTGCGAAGGGGGAGGGTCGCATGGCCGCGATCAGTGCGACCGAGGTGGAGGAGACCGCGCCCGCGCTGGTCAGCCTGTACAAGACCGCGGGCGCGTCACTCAGGAAGCACGGACTGCGCGACCTCAGGGCCGCCGTCTACCTCGTGCTCGACTACTCGGGCTCGATGAAGCCGTACTACCAGGACGGCAGTGTGCAGGCGCTCGCCGACCGGGTACTGGGCCTGTCGGCGCACCTCGACGACGACGGGCGCGTGCCGGTGGTCTTCTTCTCCACCGACGTCGACGCCGTCACCGAGATCGCCCTCACCGACCACCGGGGCCGCGTCGAGCGGATCGCGGCCGGGCTCGGGCACATGGGCAGGACCAGCTACCACCTCGCCATGGACGCCGTCATCGACCACTACCTCGACAGCGGCACCGAGGAGCCCGCGCTGGTCGTCTTCCAGACCGACGGCGGCCCGATCAACAAGCTCGCCGCGCAGCGGTTCCTGTGCAAGGCGGCGTTGCTGCCGCTGTTCTGGCAGTTCATCGGCTTCGGGGACCCCGGCGGCAAGCAGTTCGACTTCCTGCGCAAGCTGGATGAACTGCCCGTACCGGATATGCGGGTCGTCGACAACGCCGGCTTCTTCCCCGCGGGCACAAACCCGCGGAGCGTCTCCGACGCCGTCCTGTACGACCGGCTGGTCGGCGAGTTCCCGAGGTGGCTGGCGGCCGCCCGCGCGCGGGGCGTCGTGCGGCCCGCCTGACCCCGCCCAGGGCGCAGGGGCGGGGCCCGGCCGCCTGGTGGCCGACCTCCGGGACGTCAGGTGTCGCACTCCAGAACCGTCCGGCACAGCCCGCACCGGGCCCGCACCCGGCCCTGCACCGGCACCCTGATCCGCTGGTGGCAGGTCGGGCACGGGAACGTCACCCGCAGCGGGCCGGGGCCCTCCTCCGCGAAGGAGTACCCGGCGCCGTCCACCGCCGGCCCGGGCGCGTGGCCCTGGGCCTGCCGCCGGTCGCGCGCGTAGCGGCGGCGCCCCGCCCACCCCGCCGCGGTCAGCGGCGGCTGCTGCCCGTCCCGCCGGGCCCGCTCCATGCCCCGCACGTACGCCGTGTACGCCTGCGGACTGGTGAACCACGTCGAGGGGTCCTCGCCGAACACCAGCGACCGCTTCGCCAGCACGTACCCGAACTCCTCCGGCGTGAGGTAGCCCAGCTTCTGCGACGACACCGCGTCCTCCCGGAAGGCGTCCAGCAGCAGCCAGCCCGCGCCCAGATACGTCGTCGCGGTGTCCGTGAGGATCTCGTTGTCCCGCGTCCCCGGGAACGCCAGATCCAGCCGGTGCAGGTACACGTGCATGATCTCGTGCGCCAACGCCGCGCCGATGTCCCGCCGATGCGTACGGAACCGGTCGTTCAGCTCCACGAAGTACTCCGGGCCCGCCGTGAGTTCGACGTTCGCGGCGTGCGTCATCTCGCGGAAGGACACGATCACCCGCGCATCCGGCAGCCGGAAGTGCCGCACCAGCTCCCGCGCCACCCGCTGGGCGCCCAGATGCAGATCGTCGGTGTCGCAGAACGCCACGTCCGCCGGCGCCACGCTCGTCGCGAACGTCCGGACCGTGTCGTTGGACAGGCGCCGGTACAACGCCGTGATCGCGGCCCGCACCGTCTCCAGATGCGGGTAGCCATGCTCGACCGGTCCGCCGTTCGCCACGCCCGAACCCCCAAGACGCCCTGAACCCGATTCCACTCTACGCAGGTTCCACCCGGCACCCGCAGATCACCATGCCGCACGTCGACGCACTAGGGTGGACCGCCATGACCACCAGCAACACCGGTACCGGTGAGGTCGAGCCCGCCGTGCGCGCCGAACTCGCCCGGCTCCGCGACAGCATCGACAACATCGACGCGGCCGTCGTCCACATGCTCGCCGAGCGCTTCAAGTGCACCCAGCAGGTCGGTCACCTCAAGGCCGCCCACCAGCTGCCGCCCGCCGACCCCGACCGCGAGGCCCGCCAGATCGCCCGGCTGCGCTCCCTGGCCGAGAGCGCCAAGCTGGACCCGGCGTTCGCCGAGAAGTTCCTGAACTTCATCATCGCTGAAGTCATCAGACACCATGAGGGAATCGCCGAGACCGCCGGGAGCAGCGCCGACGCCGCCGGGAACACCGCCGCCGCCCCGACCCGCGCCGCAGGCTGAATCCGCCGCCCGTCCGCCCCACGGCGTCCGGCGCCCGCAGGTCCTCACCGCCTCCGGCGCCGGTCCGCCCCCGCCCCACCGCGGCGGCCACCCGCCCGCCCCTTCGGCAGACCCGGAGCAGATCCCGCGGGACACGCCCCCCGCCGCCCGGCATCCGCACAGCAGGTGAGTCCACGGGCACGCGGCGTCAGCGTCGCGGACGTAAGCTGGTGGTCCCACCGCGAAAGGGACGTCGGGCCATGCCGTCGGATGCCGAGATCCTGATCGTCGACGACCACCCGGGCGCGCTGTTCGCACTGGAGAGCGCCCTCATCCCGCTCGGCCGCCCACTCAGCCGCGCCACCAGCGGCGACGAGGCGCTCAAGCAGGTGCTGCGCGGCCGGGTCGGTCTCCTCGTGCTGGACGTGCAGATGCCCGGCATGAGCGGCCTGGAGGTCGTCCGCTACCTGCGGCGCCTGGACCAGAGCCGGCACATCCCCGTCGTCCTGCTCACCGGCTTCGGCCGCGACCCGGACCTGACCGCCGCCGCCTTCGCCCTCGGCGTCGCCGACCTGGTCTCCAAGCCCATCGACCCCTGGGCCCTGCGCACCAAGATCCGCTACCTCTACGACACCCACCAGCGCCGCCTCACCCTCGAAGCGGAGATCCGCGAGCTGCGCGCTCTCGTCAAAGGCGCCGGTTCCTGCCCGCCGCCCGTGACCCGTGTCGCCCCGCCCCACCCGGACGCCCGTGTTCCGGTCCAGCGGGACGCCCAGACGCCGGCGCCCGCGCACGAGGCGACATAGCGCGCGTACCGATCCGCCCCTGTGCGTCGCCGACGTGATCAGGCAGCATGTCCTGCATGTCCGTACTGACGCGCGACGAAGCGCACTCCCGTGCCCGACTCCTCGACGTCCACCGCTACACGGTCGAACTCGACCTGACCACCGGGGACGACACCTTCGACTCCCGCACCGCCATCCGGTTCACCGCACGGGCCGACGCTGACACGTTCGTCGAAATCAAGCCCACCGAGCTGCGCTCCGCCACACTCGACGGACAGCCCCTGGATCCCGAGGCCCTCGACGGCAACCGGCTCCCGCTGAAGAACCTCACCGCCGGCCCCCACGAACTGCACCTGCACGCCACCATGCGCTACTCCCGCACCGGCGAGGGCATGCACCGCTTCACCGACCCCACCGACGGCGAGAGCTACACCTACACCCAGCTGTTCATGGAAGACGTCCAGCGCGTCTTCGGCGCCTTCGACCAGCCCGACCTCAAGGCCGTCTTCGACCTCACCGTCACCGCCCCCGAAGGCTGGACCGTCCTCGCCAACGGCCTCACCGAACACCTCGGCGACGGCCGCTGGAAAGCCGCGCCCACCCCTCTGATCTCCACCTACCTCGTCGCCGTCGCCGCCGGACCCTGGCATTCCGTGCGCACCGAGCACCGCGGCCTGCCCTTCGGCATCCACTGCCGCCGCTCCCTCGCCGCCCACCTCGACGCCGACGCCGAGGAGATCCTCGACATCACGCGCGCGTGCTTCGACCGCTACCACGAGAAGTTCGAGGAGCCCTACCCCTTCGACTCCTACGACCAGGCCTTCGTCCCCGAGTTCAACGCGGGCGCCATGGAGAACCCCGGACTGGTCACCTTCCGCGACGAGTTCGTCTACCGCTCGGCCGTCACCGACACCGAGCGCCAGACCCGTGCCATGGTCATCGCCCACGAGATGGCCCACATGTGGTTCGGCGACCTCGTCACCCTCACCTGGTGGGACGACATCTGGCTCAACGAGTCCTTCGCCGAGTACATGGGCTACCAGACCCTCACCGAAGCCACCCGCTTCACCGACACCTGGACCGACTTCGGCGTCGTCCGCAAGGCCTGGGGCTACGACGCCGACCAGCGCCCCTCCACCCATCCCGTCGCCCCCGAGCACGTCGGCGACACGGCCGCCGCCATGCTCAACTTCGACGGCATCTCCTACGCCAAGGGCGCCTCCGCACTGCGCCAACTCGTGGCCTGGCTAGGCGAGAAGGACTTCCTCGCCGGCATCAACACCCACTTCACCCGCCACCGGTTCGCCAACGCCACCCTCGCCGACTTCATCGACTCCCTCGCCGCCCAGACCGAACGCGACGTCCACGCATGGGCCGACGCCTGGCTGCGCACCACCGGCGTCGACACCGTCACCGCATCCGTCGACGCCGCCGCCGGCCGGTGGAGCCTCGCCCTCACCCACGACGGCAGCCGCCCCCACCGCGTCACCGTCGGCGTCTACGACCGCGACCTCAACGACGGCCGGACACTCGTCCTGCGCGAGCGATACGAGACCGATCTGCCGCAGGACGGCGCCGAGCCCCGGCCCGGCACCCGCCCCGGCACCCGGCCGGCCCTGGTCGTCCCCAACGACCTCGACCTCACCTACGCCAAGGTCCGCCTGGACGACACCTCCCTGGAAACCGTCCTGCACGGCATCTCCGGCATCCCCGACGCGCTCACCCGCGCCGTCGTCTGGAACACCCTGCGCGACATGGTCCGCGACGGCGACCTCGCCGCCGCCGACTACCTGGCCACCGCCGGCGCCCACCTGCCCCGGGAGACCGACCTCGCCCTCGTCGAGGGCGTCCTGTCCTTCGCCCGCGCGCACATCGCCGACCGCTACGTCGGCCCCGACCAGCGCCCCGCCGCCCTCGCCACCCTCAGTTCCCTGTGCCGCGACCTCATCCGCCGCACCGAGGACGGCGACCACCCCGGCCTGCGGCTGATCGCGGTACGCCACTACATCGACACCGCAGCCCAGCCCGGGGCCCTCGCCGCCTGGCTCGCCGAGGGCATCGTCCCCGGCGGCCCCGAACTCGACCCCGAACTGCGCTGGCGCATCCTGGCCCGGCTTGCCGTCCTCGGGGCCACCGACGACGCCCTCATCGCCGCCGAACTCGACCGAGACCCCAGCGCCACCGGCCAGGAAGGCGCCGCCCGCTGCCGGGCAGCACTGCCCGACCCGGACGCCAAGGCCCGTGCCTGGGCCGCGATGTTCGAGCGCGACGACCTGTCCAACTACCTCTTCACCGCCACCGCCCAGGGGTTCTGGCAGCCCGAGCAGGCCGACCTCCTCAGCGGCTACGTCCCCCGCTACTTCCAGGACGCCGTCGCCGTCGCCGCCCGCCGTGGCGCCGCCATCGCCGAGGCCGCGGGCCGCTGGGCCTTCCCCGCCCACGCCGTCGACGCCGACACCCTCCGCCTCGGTGAGGAGTGCCTGCGCGACGCCGACCCCATCCCCGCCCTGCGCCGCAAGCTCACCGACCAGCTCGACGACCTGGCCCGGGCGCTGCGCGTCAGGCAGGCCTAGGACCACCCGGGTGCCGGGCCACGCCACCGCCTCCCGCACCTGCGGGAGGGGGCCCGGCCGTCACCTGCGAACCCGTGACGACCGGGCCCCGTCCCGGGGGCACCCGGCGCCGACGGGAGGCTGCGGGGCCTCCCTCCGGCTCCCCGCCCCACGCGGGCCCCGTGCTTTCCTCGGACACCGGGTCGCCGGCCGAGGCGACGGGACGACGGGAGGCCTTCCGCCCCGGCGGGCGGGGTCACCGGTCCGGTCGCCGTGCCCGCCCCGCCCCTTCCGGCCCCGCCGCGGTGAATCCGGCATCCACCGCGGCAGAACAGCTGATCGCGCCACTCTCATCCGGTCCGGGTTCGTTCTTGCTTGCGGTATCCGTCCAGGACGTCCTGGCGGAGCAGGAAACCGAAGCCGGCAGACTCCAGCCGCAGCCCCAGCTGGGCCTCATCGACGCCGAGGTCGGCTGCGGTGTCGGCCAGGTGCCAGTCGTTGGCGGCAAGTCGTCGGGATGCGGGACCGCGAACGCGGCCGCGAGTGCGTCGGCGACGTAGACCAGCACGCCGCACTGGTCGGGGTGGATCTCGAAGATGCGCAGCGCGTCGGAGAGTCCGCGTATGTCGGCACCCGCGTGGGCTTCCTCGACGCGCGGGGAGAGCCCTTGGCGGATCGCACGCTGCGACCACTCCTCCCAGGCGAGCGAGGGGCCGCCGAAGTGCAGTGCCAGTAGCCCTCCAGCGCCAGGTGCATGGGGAGGAACCGCAGCCGGTCCTTGGCCTGACGGCGGGCCATCCCGCGGTGGAGGTGCATGCCCATCGTGGCGGTGGGAGGCGCGTTGCCGTCGGTGGAAAGCTGGGTGCCGTAGGCGGCTGCCGGCGTGCCGTCACCCGTCCACGTGGCGACGAATCCGTGCGGGATGCAGGAGAGGTAGGCATGGCGCGGGCCGACCTCGACCAGACCGGCCCCGTCACCGTAGAGCTGCGAGCTCAGACGGAGATCGCCGACGCCACGTCTCCAGGAGAGGTGCCGCGTAGCGCTTGCGGGTCAGCGGCGCGAACACGAACGCCCCCAACTCCTCGGTGGCGGGGGCCAGGTGCGCGTGGCGAAGAGCCCGCTTGAGGCCGACGCGGTACTTCACGGCATCGAACGCCAGGTCAGGACGGGCGGACAGCCAGTCGCGCATGATCGCGCGGCTGCGACGGTTGTTCACCCTGGCCCGGCGCAGGGCATCGAACAGACCGTACACGCGCTGTGTCGGCAGCGTCGCCAGACGGCACGCGATCAGCCGGCCCTCGCTGCGACGCTGGTCCGCAGTGGCCTCACCGGTGGTCTCCAGCAAGCGCCGGATGATCAGGACTGCGTTGTGGTCGTTGATGTCGAGCGCAAGGACCCTGGCGTACAGGTCGCGGTAGTTACCCAGCATGTATGCATGGAGGAAGTCCAGGGACAGCCGCTGTTCGCCCGCATCGCCGTGGAATTCGCGCTGGCCGGTGGAGGTGATCGCCGCGTTGACGAAGAGCAGCACATCGTCGGCTGCGATGAGGTCCCCGTACGAATCCATCAGATTGGTTCCCCGTTGTTGTGGATGCCGGCCGGGGAATGGGGGCACGAACTGCGAATCGTTGCTTCACAGGCAGGTTCCGGAAGTCGCACCGGAGTCCCGCGGCCGGCCTCAGGACCGTAACAGAGCAGGCCACACGCCCTCTACCGACTTCCTTCGCTCTCCGGCACGGAGCGCTTCCCGGACGCCGCCCCTGTGCGAGGACGGGCACGGCAACCGGCACCCCGGGATCGCGCCGCGCGTCCACCGCGAGCCGGAAGGTTCCGTAGGGGTCGATGTTCGACCGATCCCGCGTACCAGGAGAAACGGCCCTCAGGGCCTGCCGATGGGTTACTCGCCCCCGGTGTCCGAGCCAGGGCTACCGGGCCACGCACCGACACCCGCCGGCTTCCCGGCCACCCCCGGGGCACCTCACTCCGCCACCCCAACCCGCCAGCCCCGCAGGGCAGTACCCACTTTCGGGTCGCTTCGAGGCGCTTTCCGGGCGCGCCGCCCCCACCGCGGACAAGCTGGACTCCCGCCCCGCGCCCGCCCGGAGGACCCATGAGCACGCCGCCCCTCGCCTCAGGACCCCACGGCCCCGGCGCCCTGCGGCCCCTGCTCCACACCGTCCTCGACGCCCTCCAGGACGGCACCCGGGCCCGTGGAGGCCCCCTGCCCGCCGGCGGCCCCGACAAGACCGCCGCGCGCCTGCGCGACGCCGTCGGCGACCTCCTCCCCGAGAACGGCGACCCCGACGCCCTCCGTACCCTCGTCTCCGCGGTCGCCGAAGGCTCCGCCGACCCCGCCGACCCGCTGTGCGCCGCCCACCTGCACTGCCCGCCGCTCGCCGTCGCCACCGCCGCCGACCTCGCCGCCTCCGCCCTCAACCCCTCCCTCGACTCCTGGGACCAGGCCCCCGCGGCCTCTGCGCTGGAGACCCTCCTCACCCGCACCCTCGCCCGGCACGCAGGCCTGACCGACGCCCTCGTCACCACCGGCGGCACCGAGTCCAACCAACTCGCCCTCCTCCTCGCCCGTGAGAAGCACGGCGCAGGCCTCCGCCTCGTCCACGGCGCGAACGCCCACCACTCCCTCCCCCGCGCCGCCTGGCTCCTCGGCCTGCCCGACCCCGTCGCCGTCCCCGCCCCCGCAGGCACCCTCGACCCCGCCGCCCTCGACGCCGCCCTCACCCACCTGCCCGGCCCCCATCTCGTCGCCGCCACCGCGGGAACCACCGACGCCGGCCTCATCGACCCCCTCCCCGACATCGCCGCCGTGTGCACCGCCCACGCCGCCCGCCTGCACATCGACGCCGCCTACGCCGGCCCCCTCCTGTTCAGCCCCGCCCACCGCCCCCGGCTCGACGGCCTCGACGCAGCCCACACCGTCACCCTCGACCTGCACAAACTCGGCTGGCAGCCCATCGCCGCCGGGTTCCTCGCCGTCCGCGACCCCACCGACCTCACCCCCCTCCACCTCGACGCCGACTACCTCAACGCCCCCGACGACACCGCGGCAGGCATCCCCGACCTCCTCGGCCGCTCCCTGCGCACCAGCCGCCGCCCCGACGTCCTCAAGATCGCCGCCACCCTCAAGACCCTCGGCCGCCGCGGCCTCGCCGCCCTCGTCGAGCAGGTCCTCACCCACGCCCAGACCCTCGCCGACCTCATCACCGCCGAACCCCGCCTCGACCTCTACGACCGGCCCACCCTCGGCACCGTCCTCTTCCGCCCCGCCCACGCCCCCGACACCACCGTCGCCGAGCTGCGCCGCCGCCTGATCACCGACGGCCGCGCCGTCCTCGGACGGGCCCACCTCGACGGCCGGCTCTGGCTCAAGGCCACCCTCCTCAACCCCCACACCCGGCCCGCCGACCTCGCCCTCCTCCTCGACCACATCCTCGAACGCACCGAAGGACCCACCCCCGCATGAGCACGCCCCCACGCCCCGAACCCGACGCCCCCCGCGACCTCGTCGGCATCGGTATCGGCCCGTTCAATCTCTCCCTGGCCGCCCTCGCCCACCCCCTCACCGAACTCGACACCGTCTTCTACGAACAGCACCCCGGCTTCCACTGGCACCCCGGCCTGCTCATCGACGGCGCCCGCATCCAGGTGCCCTTCCTCGCCGACCTCGTCACCCTCACCGACCCCGCCAGCCGATGGAGTTTCCTCAACTACCTCAAGGCCCGCGACCGCCTCTTCCCCTTCTACTTCGCCGAACGCTTCCACATCCACCGCGCCGAGTACGACGCCTACTGCCGCTGGGTCGCCGAACACCTGCCCGCCCTGCACTTCCGCCACCAGGTCGACGCCGTCCGCTGGAACCCCGAACGCGACCTCTTCGAAGTCGACTTCACCCAACTCGACACCGAAGGCGAAGCCGAGGCACTGGGCCGCACCTACGCCAGGAACGTCGTCCTCGGCATCGGCACCGAACCCCACGTCCCCGAACCACTACGGCCCCTCGTCGACGCACCCGGCGTCCCCGTCCTCCACGCCGCCGACTACCTCGACCACCGCGACGCGCTGCGCACCGCCGACCACGTCACCGTCGTCGGCTCCGGACAGACCGGAGCCGAGATCTTCCTGGACCTCCTCCGCCACCGCCCGACCGGACACGAAGGCCTCCACTGGATCGGCCGCACCCCCGCCTTCGCCCCCATGGAGTACTCCAAACTCGGCCTCGAACACTTCACCCCCGACTACACCCGCTACTTCCACGGCCTCACCGAACCCGTCCGCGACCAACTCGTCACCGCCCAATGGCAGCTCCACAAAGGCATCGACGCCGACACGCTCACCGCCATCCACGACGAGCTCTACCGCCGTACCCTGCACGGAGGCTGGCCCGACACCGTCCTCACCCCCGGCGTCCGCGTCCGCACCGCCGGCCGCCTCGCCACCACCAAGGTGGAACTCCACCTCGAACACATCGAACAGGGCACCCGCTCCCGCCTCGCCACCGATGCCGTCGTCCTCGCCACCGGCTACCGCGAACGCCCCCTCACCACCCTCCTCGCCGGGCTCGACCCGTACCTGCGCCGCGACGCGGGCCAACGCCCCCGCATCGACGAACACTTCCGCCTCGCCCTCGCCCCCTCCGTCACCGGAACGGTCTACGTCCAGAACGCCGAACGCCACACCCACGGCGTCGGCACCCCCGACCTCGGCCTCGCCGCCTGGCGCAGCGCAACCATCCTCAACACCCTCACCGGCAAGGAGATCTACCCCCTCCCCGGCCGCACCGCCTTCACCACCTTCGGCCTGGACGGGCACCCCCACATCCCTCCGGCCCGGCGGGCCCCTGCCGCCGCCACCCTCACCCCCCTCGCCGACGGCCGCTGACACGCCGAGGGCGGGCCGGCACCAGCCGACCCGCCCCACGACACGCTGCGCCGCACCGACCCCCCGACGCCTAGAACACCGGTGTACCGTCCCGCGTCAGCCTCCAGTCCACCGACGCGAAGTCCCGCGGATCCAGCACACCCTTCGCCGTCACCCACTCCGCGATCCGCGTCCGGATCTCCGTCGACTCCGACCACAGCTCCTTCGCCGACGCCACGAACGGGAAGGCACCCCCGCCGTTGGCCCGGTAGTTGTTCACCGCGAACACGAACTGCTGCGCATCGTCCAGCGGAGCACCGTCGAACGTCAGATGCGTGATCCGTTCACCCGCCGCCCGCGCGATGTCGATGTCGTACCGCAGCCGGGACACATAGTCGTAGTTGTAGTCCGGACGGCCGTTCGCATTCGTCAGCGTCTCCACATCGACCACCGCATCCGCCGCCGTCTGCACGAAGTACTCCGCCGAGTACTCCAGGTACGCCCGGACCTGCGCACCCGTCATCAACTTCGCCACCAGCGTGTTGTCGTACACGTACAGACTCGACAGATCCCGGATCGTCACCTCACCGGCCGGGATCTCCGACGTCCGCGAGAACGGCGACGCCTGCGCGATCACCGGCAGCGACGCGTACTCCGTCCCCGCCAGCGCCGCCCTGACCACGTCCTCCTGCACCGTCGTGATCAGATCGATGATCGGCGCGTCCTTGTACCGCGCCTCTGCCGTCGTCAGTGTCTGGGTCGCCTTCCCCACGACCTGGTTGACATACGCCACCACCTGCTCGTGCTCGTCCGTCAGCAGCTTCGTGATCGCCGGGTCGTCGGCCACCGCACTGGAGTTCCGCAGCGACGCGGACACCGACTCCACCGTCCACCGCCCCCGCGAGAACACCAGCTCGATGTCGAACAGCGTCAGCCGCTCCGCGTAGCACAGCGGCTCCGACAGCACGACCGTCCTGCCCGTGCGCTCGTTGACGACCTTCAGCTCCGGAATCTCCACGTGCGCGTGCCCGACCAGAATCGCGTCGATGCCCGGGACCTGCCGCGCCACGTTCGCCGCGGCGTTCTCCACGTACGGCACCTGGTCACCGTACGACGACGTCCCCGACGTCCCCGAGTGCGCCGACACCACCACCACGTCCGCACCCATCGACTTCAGCTTCGGCACCCACTTCGCCGCCTGCTCCTCCAGCCCCGGGAAAGCCAGCTTCCCCTGCACGTACGCCTTGTCCCAGATCGCGATGCCCGGGTTCGTCAGCCCCAGCACCGCCACCTTCACCGGCGGCAGCCCCGGCACATGGAACCGCTTCATGAAGTACGGCGGAAACGCCGGCCGCAGCGTCGTAGCGTCCACCGCGTTCGCCCCCAGCAGCGGGAAGTCGCACTGCGCCTCGAACCTGCGCAGCGTGTCGATCCCGTAGTTGAACTCGTGGTTGCCCAACGCCGCCGCGTCGTACCCGATCGCGTTCATCGCCTGCGCCATCGGATGCACCGGACCGCCCTCGGCGGTGATCGGGTCCACCTTCGCGTAGTAGTAGGCCAGGGGAGTCCCCTGGATCGTGTCACCCGCGTCCAGCAGCAGCGTGTTGCAGCGGCCCTTCTCCGCACGCACCTGGTTCACCAGCGTCGAAATACGCGCCAGGCCCTGGGCGTTGCCCGCCTTGTCCGCGTACTCCGCGTCTTTGAAGTAGTCCCAGTTGAAGACATGCCCGTGCAGGTCCGTCGTCCCCATGACGGTCAGCGCGTACCGCTTCACCGGCCTCCCGGGGCCCTTCGCCCCCGCGGCCCGCGAGACCGGTGCCGCCTGCGCCGCCGGAGCCGCCGCCGCACCCGCGACCGCCACCCCCGCTCCCGTCACGGCCGACTCCTTCAGAAACCTCCGGCGGTTCAGCGCCATGTCCGTGTCTGCCTCTCCTCGGGAATTCCTCTTCCCACGCGCATACGACGCGCGTAGATGAACGCGCGTAGATTCTGACCCGGACACGACCGGCGACAACAGGCCCCGCACGTTGCGATTACATGACCCGACCTGTGAGTCTGACGGACCGTAACCTGCCAACCCATGACACAGTGGCCCGTATGACCCAGGCCGCCGTCCCCCACGGCACCCAGGGCCCCCACATCACCGTCCGCGGCGAAGCGCACCTCGAAGTCGCCCCCGAGATCGCCCGGATCACCATCACCGTCCACGCCCGGGACCATCGCACCACCCCCGGCGATGTCACCCGACGCAACACCACCGTCCTCGCCCCGCTGAAGGAGTACGGACCGGCGGTCGATCCCATCGACACCGGTGCCTTCTCCCTCGGCCCCGAACACCGCCGGACCCGCGGACCTGAACGGAGCGGGAACGCACGCGGCACCCGGACACCCCGAGGGGCACCCGGAACTCCCCGGAGGGGCAACGGAATGCACGACGGACAGCCACCGGAAACCGCCCGCGCACGCCCCCGGAACACCCCCGAACAGAAATACGGAACACCATCCGAACGAGCGCCCGGAAGCCCCCCATGCTCATCGGAGCACCTCCGCGCACAATTCAACACTTGTCAATAACCCTTCACCCAAAGGTTGTTGAGTCGTCACGCCCACCCAATTCGCTACCCATCGGTAAGCCATAGGCTCGCACCATGCGTCGAGCAAAGATCGTCTGTACTCTGGGCCCCGCCACCGACTCGTACGACCAGATCAAAGCCCTGGTCGACGCCGGAATGGACGTCGCCCGGTTCAACCTCAGCCACGGCACCCACGCCGAACACGAGGAGCGCTACCGGCGCGTACGCAAAGCAGCCGACGAAACCGGCCGCAGCGTCGGCATCCTCGCGGACCTTCAGGGCCCGAAGATCCGACTCGGACGCTTCACCGAAGGCCCCGTACTCCTCGAACGCGGCGACACCTTCACCATCACCGTCGAAGAGGGCGCCGAAGGCGACCACGACCAGTGCGGCACCACCCACAGCGGCCTCGCCACCGACGTCACCCCCGGCGAACGCATCCTCGTGGACGACGGCAAGGTCTGCCTCCAGGTCACCGGCATCGACGGCCCCCGCGTCCGCACCCGCGTGGTCGAAGGCGGCATGGTCTCCGACAACAAGGGCCTCAACCTCCCCGGCGTCGCCGTCTCCGTCCCCGCCCTGTCGGAAAAGGACCAGGAAGACCTCCGCTGGGCCCTGCGCACCGGCTTCGACGTCATCGCCCTCTCCTTCGTCCGCAGCGGCCACGACATCAAGGACGTGCACCGCGTCATGGACGAGGAGGGCCGCCGCCTCCCCGTGATCGCCAAGGTCGAGAAACCCCAGGCCGTCGACACCATCGACGACATCGTCGCCGCCTTCGACGGCATCATGGTCGCCCGCGGGGACCTCGGCGTGGAAATGCCCCTCGAACAGGTCCCCATCGTCCAGAAGCGCGCCGTCAAACTCGCCAGGCGCAACGCCAAACCGGTCATCGTCGCCACCCAGATGCTCGACTCCATGATCGACAACTCCCGCCCGACCCGAGCCGAGGCCAGCGACGTGGCCAACGCCGTCCTCGACGGCACGGACGCGGTGATGCTCTCCGGCGAGACCAGCGTGGGCAAGTACGCCGTCGAAACCGTCGGCACCATGGCGAAGATCATCGAAGCCGCCGAGGAGGGCCTCCTCGCCCAGGGCCTCTCACCCCTCACCGAGAGCAGCAAACCCCGCACCCAGGGCGGCGCCGTCGCCCGTGCCGCAGCCGAGACCGGGGACTTCCTGGACGCGAAGTTCCTCGTCGCCTTCACCCAGTCCGGCGACACGGCCCGCCGCCTCTCCCGCTACCGCTCCCCGATCCCGCTCCTCGCCTTCACGCCCGACCCGGCGACCCGCTCCGAGCTGAGCCTCACCTGGGGCGTGGAGACCTTCCTCGGTCCCCACGTCGACTCCACCGATGCCATGGTCGACCAGGTCGACGAGCTGCTGCTGCGCCACGGCCGCTGCGAGAAGGGCGACACGGTGGTCATCACCGCCGGCTCCCCGCCCGGCGTCTCCGGGTCGACCAACATGGTCCGCGTCCGCCGTATCGGCGAGGATGACAGTCCGAGGTGACGGACAGGGCCCCGGACACCGGGGCCCCGGGTGCTGCTTCAGCTTCAGCTTCAGTACTTGGGGCCGACGTGGGCGTCCATGAGCGCCACGGAGGCAGCCGTCCCCCAGATGGAGGCCGAGGAGATAGGCGTGGGCGAGGTTGTCGGAGGGTGGGCCCGGGTCCGCCGATGCCTTGCCGGGTAGGGGTTCGAGGCGCTGCTGCCAGGCGCGGATCGCGGATCGTGAGATGCCCAGCTCCAGGCTGACCGAATTGAGGCTGCGTCCCTGCGCCGTCAGAGCCGGCGCTCGCCTGCGGGTGCTGAGGTCGTACATCTGCTCACTGCGCGGAGCCGATTGCGGCAGCAGGCGGCAAACAGCGGATACTCACGAGAAGGTGAAAATCCGCTTCTCATTGGCGACCTTGAATTCGGAGGAAAAGTACCCCGGGTCGGATTCGAACCGACGCTGTATGGTGTTTGAGACCATTGCCTCTGCCGCTGGGCTACCGGGGCTCCCTCTAAAACAAAGGTTGACGGTTACCCGCCGTGTCCCCACCTTACCCCAGCTGGGTAGGCTCTTGTCAGCAGTACCCTGCCCGAACAAGGAGCTTCCGTGACCCCCGAGTCGCCCCAGCCCGTAGACGTGCCCGACGACGACAAGTCGCACGTTCCCCCGCTGACGACCCGTGTCGTCATCGCCGAGGACGAGGCCCTGATCCGGCTCGACCTCAAGGAGATGCTGGAGGAGGAGGGCTACACGGTCGTCGGTGAGGCCGGTGACGGCGAGCAGGCCGTGGAACTCGCCCGGGAGCACCGGCCGGACCTGGTGATCCTCGACGTGAAGATGCCCAGGCTCGACGGTATCTCCGCGGCCGAGAAGATCGCCGAGGAGCGTATCGCGCCGGTGCTGATGCTGACCGCGTTCTCGCAGCGCGATCTGGTGGAGCGGGCGCGGGACGCGGGTGCGATGGCGTATCTGGTGAAGCCGTTCAGCAAGAGCGACGTGGTGCCGGCGATCGAGATGGCGGTGTCGCGGTTCACCGAGCTGAAGGAGCTGGAGAACGAGGTCGCGGACCTCACGCTGCGCCTGGAGACGCGCAAGCTGGTGGACCGGGCGAAGTCGATTCTCCAGACGGAGTACGGGTTGACGGAGCCGGCGGCGTTCCGGTGGATCCAGAAGACGTCGATGGACAGGCGGATGTCGATGCAGCAGGTCGCGGAGGCGGTCATCCAGGACGCGGACGAGAAGAAGGCCGCGAAGGGGAAGTGACCTCTTCGATGTGGGCGAGGCCCCGCACCCCACCCGGGTGCGGGGCCTCGCCCGTGTGGTGAGGGGTCAGTCCTCGCCGAGGTAGGCCTTGCGGACGGACTCGTCGTGGAGGAGGTCCTGGCCGGTGCCGGACAGGACGATCTTGCCGATCTCCATGACGTGGCCGTGGTCGGCCAGGGACAGGGCGGCCTGGGCGTTCTGTTCGACGAGCAGGATCGTGGTGCCCTGTGACTTGAGTTCGGCGATGGTGGCCATGATCTTCTGCATCATGATGGGGGAGAGGCCCATCGAGGGTTCGTCGAGCATGAGCAGCTTGGGCTGGGACATGAGCGCGCGGCCCATGGCGAGCATCTGCTGCTCGCCGCCGGAGAGGGTGCCGGCGGCCTGCTTCCTGCGTTCGCCCAGGATGGGGAAGAGGTCGTAGGCGCGCTGGATGTCCTTCTCGATGCCCTGCCGGTCGTTGCGGAGGAAGGCGCCGAGGCGGAGGTTGTCCTCGATCGTCATGCGGGGGAAGATGTGCCGTCCCTCGGGGGAGTGGGCGAGTCCCAGTTGGACGATCTGGTGGGCGGGGCTCTTCTTGAGCGATTTGCCGTTGAACTTGATCTGGCCGCCGACGGGCTTGAGCAGTCCGGAGAGGGTGCGCAGGGTGGTGGTCTTGCCGGCGCCGTTGGTGCCGATGAGGGTGACGACCTCGCCGGCGTCGACCTTGAAGGAGATGCCCTTGACGGCTTCGATCTTGCCGTAGGCGACCCGGAGGTCTTCGACTTCGAGGAGGGTGGTCATCGGTCGTTCTCCTTGCCGGGCGCGGCGTCCGTGGTGGCCTCGGCGTCTGCTTCGGCTTCGGCGGTCTCGACCTCGGGGGTCTCCGCCTCGGTGGCTTCGGCCTCGGGGGTCTCGGCTTCGGTGGCCTCGGCTTCGGTGCCGGCGGTGTGGGCCCGTGCGGCGTGGGCTTCGGCTGCCTCGACCTCGGCTGCCTCGTCCTGCCCGGGGTCGCCTTCGTAGGGTTCGCCGAGGTAGGCGGCGACGACGCGTTCGTCGCCCTGGACGGTGGCGCTGTCGCCCTCGACGAGTTTCTCGCCCTGGACGAGGACGGCGACGCGGTCGCAGAGGTTGAAGATGAACCGCATGTCGTGCTCGATGACGAGGACGGCGATGCCCTTGTCGCGGATGGCGAAGACCAGTTCCTCGGTGGCGCGGGTCTCCTGGGGGTTCATGCCGGCGGTGGGCTCGTCGAGCAGGAGCAGGCCGGGTTCGCTGGCGAGGGCGCGTGCGATCTCGAGCTTGCGCTGTTCGCCGTAGGGGAGGTTGCGTGAGAGGTGTCCGGCCTTCTCCGCGAGGCCGACGAACTCCAGCAGTTCCATGGCGCGGTCGCGGGAGGCCCGCTCGGCCCTGTGGAATCCGGGGCCGCGCAGCAGGGCCGACCAGAGGCCTTCCCGGGTCCGCGTGTGGCGGCCCACGAGGACGTTCTCCAGCACGGTCATGTTGGCGAACAGGCGGATGTTCTGGAAGGTGCGGGCGATTCCGGCCGCGGTGACCTTGAAGGACTTGGGCGGCAGGACGTCGCCCCGGTAGCGGACTTCGCCCTCGGTGGGGATGTAGAGGCCGGTCAGGCAGTTGAAGAAGGTGGTCTTGCCGGCGCCGTTGGGGCCGATGAGGCCGACGATCTCGCCGCTGTTGACGGTGAGGTCGACGCCGCGGACGGCGGTGAGGCCGCCGAAGCGCATGGTGACGCCGCGTGCGTCGAGGACGGTCTCGCCGCTGGTGGTGGTGTGGGTGGTCATCTCTGGTCAGGCCCCTGTCTTGCTCAGCGCGGTGGGCGCTTCGGCCTCTTCGTGGAACTCCAGCTGGCGGCGCCGGTTGGGGATGAGTCCCTCGGGGCGGAAGCGCATCAGCAGCACGAGGGCGAGACCGAAGGCGAAGAGCTGGTAGTCGCCCATGAACTGGAGCTTGGCGGGGATGAGGTAGAGCAGTGCGGCGCCGACGAGGGGTCCGCTGATGGTGCCCATGCCGCCGAGGACGACCGCGGCGAGCAGGAAGGCCGAGTTGGGCGGCACGACGTGGGCGAACTGGTACTGCTCGGGGGTCACGGTGTAGGTGACGTGTGCCTGTACGGCGCCGGCGAGGCCGGCGAGGGTGGCGCCGAGGGCGAAGGCGATGAGCTTGACGCGGAAGCCGTTGATGCCCATGGCGAGGGCGGCGGTCTCGTCCTCGCGGATGGCGACCCAGGCGCGGCCGATGCGGGAGTCGCTGCTGCGCCGGAAGACCACGACCACGATGAGCGTGATGAGCAGCATCAGCAGGAAGTAGTTGGCGAAGCGGGCGATGGTGAACCCGAGGATGTTGTGTTCCTGGCCGAAGTCGAAGCCGAGGATGTTCAGGTTCGGGATGGAGGAGATGCCGTTGGAGCCGTTGGTGATGTCGGGGCCGGAGGTGCCGTCCAGGTTGAGGACGGTGACGCGGAAGATCTCACCGAAGCCGAGGGTGACGATGGCGAGGTAGTCGCCGCGCAGTCGCAGGGTCGGGGCGCCGATGACGACGCCGAAGACCATGGCGACGGCTCCGCCGAGGAGGGCCGAGGCCCAGAAGGGGAAGTGGACGTGGAGCGGTGAGGCGGGGGAGCCGGAGACCAGGGCGGCGGTGTAGGCGCCGACGCCGAGGAAGGCGACGTAGCCGAGGTCGAGCAGGCCGGCGAGGCCGACGACGATGTTCAGGCCGAGGGCGACGGTGGCGAAGATGAGGATGTAGACGCCGATGGTCGCGTACTGGTCGTCGGACTGGGTGAAGGGGAAGAGGGCGGCGGCGATGAAGGCGCCGGCCATGGTGATGGTGCGGTGCCGGGCGGTGATGGCCGAGACACGACTGATCAGGCCGGACTTGGCGAGGGCGGTGAAGCAGAAGCCGACGGTGATGAGGAAGCCGATGAACAGTTCGTCGTACTCGGTGCCGATGCCGTAGGTGAAGACGATCAGGCCGAGGGCCATGGCGGCGACGATGACGAGGATCTCGGCGTAGGCGGGCAGCCTGCGGGCCGGGGTGGGGGTGCCGGAGGAGACGGCCGCTCGCAGGACGGCGGCGCCGTGGCGCGTCTGGTGGCGGAAGGACTCCCAGCCGGTGTCGTCGGGGTCGAAGGGCTCCGGTTCGGGGCGCTCGAACGGCAGGGCGGCGGCGCCCGTGACGGAGAGGAGGGTGGCGACGGCGACGAGCCAGCCGCCGGGCTCCAGGTTGACCAGGCCGCCGAGTTGGGCAGTGATGGCGATGACGGTGTACCAGGCGGTGGCGAAGGTGCCGAGGGCGGCGAGCTTGAGGGCGCCGTCGGCACCTGCGGGGGTCAGCCAGCGCAGGCCCTTGACCTGGTAGGAGGAGAGGGCGAAGAGCGTGGTGAGGATGCCGCCGATGAGGACGAGGACCTGGAGTCCGCCCGGGTAGCCGTAGACGGTGAGGTCGCCGGGGAAGTCGGCGGTCCAGGTCCAGGCGAGGAAGGCGGAGACGACCGCGAGGACGCCGCCGCCGGTGGTGAGGGCGCGGGCGATCGCCGGGGGGATGCCGCCGATGAGGCCGCTGGGGGCGGGTGCGGCGGGGGTGCTGGGGGTTTCGGGAACGGTGGTCTGTGTGGTCATCGGTGTCACGCCCTGTCCGCGACGCGCTCGCCGAGCAGGCCTTGTGGCCTGAAGAGGAGCACGAGGATGAGGAGTACGAACGCCCAGACGTCTGCCCAGGACTGGCTGCCGAACTTGTCCATGCCGGGGATGTCGCCGACGTAGGCGGTGGACAGGGCTTCGGCCACACCGAGGACGATGCCGCCGATCATGGCGCCGTAGATGTTGCCGATGCCGCCGAGGACGGCTGCGGTGAAGGCCTTGAGACCGAGGATGAAGCCCATGCGGAAGTCGATCTGGCCGTACTTGAGGCCGTAGGCCATGCCGCCGACCGCCGCGAAGGCCGCGCCGAGGGCGAAGGCGATCACGATGATGCGGTCGGTGTTGACGCCCATGAGCTTGGCGGTGTCGGGGTCCTGCGCGGTGGCCTGCATGCCGCGGCCGGTGCGGGTGCGCATGACGAAGTAGGCGAGGACCGCCATGCTGAGGGGGGCTGCGATGATCAGGAAGATGTCACCGGTCTGGATGGTGACGTTGCCGATCTCGAAGGGGCCGCCCTTGATCTGGGGGAACGACAGGGCCGACTTGGCGTCGGGGTACCAGGCCCATACGCCCTGCTGGAGGGCGAGGGAGAGGCCGATGGCGGTGATGAGGGGGGCGAGGCGGGGGGCGCCGCGCAGGGGGCGGTAGGCGAACCGTTCCGCCCCGACGGCGACGAGGACGGCGACGATGATGCCGCCGATGAGCATGAGCGGCAGGGCGATTGCCATGGAGGTGCCGTCGGGCAGGACGTACATGTAGACCGTGAACGCCCCGAAGGCGCCGGTCATGAAAATCTCGCCGTGGGCGAAGTTGATGAGCTGGACGATGCCGTAGACCATTGTGTAGCCGATGGCGACCAGCCCGTACATGGATCCCAGTAGCAGGCCGTTGACCAGCTGCTGCGGCAGTTCGTTCACCGCATGTCCTCCGAGACTTCGGATGTTCGACGGATGGGCCGTATGTCCGGGGAGTGATTTGTCCGGATGCGAGTCCGCGCGGGGCGCCAGTGGAACAGCGCCCCGCGCGGCTCAGGTGTGGTGCGGGTGGGGGTCAGCTACCGCTGTAGGTACCGGACTCCACGGTCTTCCAGGCGCCGTTCTCGACGGCGTAGACGGTGAGCTGCTTGTTGGTGGTGTCACCGTATTCGTCGAAGGAGACCTTGCCCGTCACTCCGTCGAAGGAGATGCCCTGCATGGCGTCCGTGACCTTGGCGCGGGCGTCGGAGGGCAGCTTGCCGCCGTTGTCCTCGACGACCTTCTTGACGGCCTCGATGATCGCCCAGGCGGAGTCGTAGGCGTAGCCGCCGTAGGCGCCGTACGCCTCCTTGTAGCCGCCGGCCTTGTAGTTGTCGAGGAATTCCTTGGCGGAGGGGAGCTCGTCGAGCGGGGCGCCGACGGACGTGGCCAGGTCACCGTTGCTGGTGGCGCCCGCCAGGTTGATGTACGTCGGGTCGTACAGGGCGTCGCCGCCGACGACCGGGATCTTCGCCCCGGCGGCCTTGATCTGCTTGCTGAGCGGGCCGGCCTGCGGGTACTCGCCGCCGTAGTAGACGACGTCGGCGCCGGAGTTCTTGACCTTGGTCGCGACCGCGGAGAAGTCCTTGGCGTCGGGGTTGATGTGCTCGGTGCCCGCGACGGTGCCGCCGAGCTTCTTGAACTCGTCGGTGAAGGTGCCGGCGAGGCCGGCGCCGTAGGTCTTCTTGTCGTCGATGACGAAGACCTTCTTCTTCTTGGCCTTGTTGAAGACGTACTGCGCGGCGAACGGGCCCTGGATGGCGTCCGTGGTCGCGGTGCGGAAGTACGACTTGTAGGTGCGGGCCTTGCTGGTCGCCCAGTTGGTGCCCTGGGTGAGGGCGGGGTTGGTGTTGGCCGGGGAGACCTCGACCAGCTTGGCGTCGTCGAAGACCTTCTGCATGGACTCGGCGACGGAGGAGTTCAGCGGGCCGACGACGCCGAGGACGTTCTTGTCGGCGACGAGCTTGACGGCGTTCTGCTGCCCGGACGAGGGCTGGGCCTGGTCGTCCAGGGCCTGGGTCTCGAAGGTGACGCCGTCGACGAGCTTCTGCTTGTTGGCCTGCTTGACGGCCAGGTCGACGGAGTTCTTGATGCCGAGGCCGATTGCGGACAGGTCGCCCGTGAGCGGGGCGTCGACACCGATGACGACCTTGGTGGTGCCGCCGCTTCCGGATTTCGAGCCGCCGTCGCCGTCGCGCGAGCCGCAAGCGGTGAGGGTGAGAGCTCCCGCCGCCAGCGCGGCGGTGATGGCGATGAGCGAACGTTGACGCACGATCTGTCCTTTCCGCTGGCACAACCGCATCCCCGTGGAGGCGGCCGAGTCGAGCGCCGGGCCGAAGTGACATTCCCACGGCGCGGTGACTGGGCGTGACTCTAAGCGGGTGTGGGGAAGTCGAGGAGGGTCTGACGAAGGCTGTGACGCTCTTGTTATGACACGGCGTAATGCAGAGCGGTACTGAGTGGGGGGAACAGCGGAATTACGGCCGATTCGCCCTGTCCGCATGGTGAGAACACGCAGGACTGGCCATGATCTGTTCAGGCGTCTCAGGGGTTTTGGTGATTACCTGGATTCGTTGCTGCGGGCGACTTGCGCGGTCCGTGCAGGTCGCGTGGGGGAGGGGTGCCGGTGTCGAAGTGGGGGTCACCCATTGCGCGCGCATTACACAGGGTTACGTCCGCGAAAGGGAATCTGGCATTCCTTGGCACTTTCCCGCATTCCGTGACATGCAAGGTGATGGTGATCTTGCGTCGGGAAACTGACTTTGTCCGGAAAGGCGCGCCGGGGGATCGGCCCTTGTCCGTCCACCTGTTGCGCATTCAACTCACCCTGTGTGTACGGAGTCTGATGGTCAGTCATCCGAACCCTACGGGGGCGGGGCGAGCGTGCCTGTCCGAACGCTGCGTGTTCGGACGGAAGTTGGCCGGTTCGCTGCTGCCGGGGATTGACGCCCGGCCGCGGTGCGGGGTACGTCGCGGAGGGCGCCGCGGCCGGCGGCGTGCGCACTGCTCGGAGCCTGTGGCACTGCCGCCGAAGGGAGTTGGGGCGTGACGCCCCGAGCGGTGGGGCTCGGGACCCCGGAGGAGCGGCGCGGTCCGGACACTCACGCCGATCCGCGCCCCGGCTTGGTGCGCGAGCCTCTCCCGCGTGCCCCCGCGCCGGGAGACGGGGCGGACCCCGCCCGGCCGGTCCGGTGCGCGGTGCTGTCCGGCCGCTCCGATCGGGGCGTCCCGCGGCGCACCGGGTGGGAGCCGCCTGTGAGCGGGTCCCGGCCCGGCTGCGGAACGCCCCAGCGCTGCGGCTGTGCGGCTTCGGGAGCCGGGAGCGTGGTCCCCGGCCCCCGGGTCCGGCGTGTGAGGATCAGCCCCCCGTGCGGGCGGGGGCGCCGTCGTCCGGTGCGACGTCGCGCAGCAGGCAGGTCAGACGGGCACTGCACACGCGGCGGCCCTGCTCGTCGCTGATGACTATCTCGTAGGTCGCCGTGGTGCGCCCGCGGTGCACGGGCGTCGCGACGCCGGTGACCAGACCGGAGCGGACACCGCGGTGGTGGGTGCAGTTCAGGTCGACGCCTACCGCGATCTTCCGCGTTCCTCCGTGCAGCATCGAGCCGACGGAGCCGAGGGTCTCGGCGAGGACGGCGGACGCGCCGCCGTGCAGCAGCCCGTAGGGCTGGGTGTTGCCCTCCACCGGCATCGTGCCGACGACGCGGTCGGCGGAGGCCTCCAGGATCTGCACGCCCATGCGGGTGCCGAGGTGGCCCGCCGAGAACAGGGCCCGGAGGTCGACGCCCAGGGCGGCGTACTCGTCGATGACCTCTTGCGGGAACTTCACGTGCTGCTGCTCGCCCATGGGGCCCGGCTCCATTCGTCGATCCGTCGATCCGTCGATCCAGGTACAGCGGTGACTTAAGCAAACGCTCAGTCGGTCGCCGATTGTTCCAGACGGACCACCACGGACTTGCTGGCCGGGGTGTTGCTGGTGTCCGCGGTGGCGTCCAGCGGGACCAGTACGTTCGTCTCCGGGTAATAGGCCGCGGCGCAGCCCCGGGCCGTCGGGTAGTGCACCACCCGGAAGCCGGGTGCCCGCCGCTCCACGCCGTCCTTCCACTCGCCGACGAGGTCGACGTAGGACCCGTCGGCCACGCCCAGCTCCCGCGCGTCCTCGGGGTGCACCAGGACGACCCGGCGGCCGTTGCTGATGCCCCGGTAGCGGTCGTCGAGGCCGTAGATCGTGGTGTTGTACTGGTCGTGTGAGCGCAGTGTCTGCAGCAGCAGCCGGCCCTGCGGCAGTCGCGGGTACTCCACGGGTGCCGCCGTGAAGTTGGCCTTCCCGGTGGCGGTCGGGAAGCGGCGCTCGTCGCGGGGCGCGTGGGGCAGCGCGAAGCCGCCGGGACGCGCCACGCGCGCGTTGAAGTCCTCGAAGCCGGGAACCACGCGCGCGATGCGGTCCCGGATCGCGGCGTAGTCCCTCTCGAACTCCTCCCACGGCACCACGCTGCGTTCGCCGAGCACCCGGCGGGCGAGGCGGCACACGATGGCCGGCTCGGACAGCAGCCGCGGGCCCGCGGGCTCCAGCCGCCCCCGGGAGGCGTGCACCATGCCCATGGAGTCCTCGACCGTCACGAACTGCTCGCCGCTGCCCTGCCGGTCTCGCTCGGTGCGGCCGAGGGCGGGCAGGATGAGCGCACGCGCGCCCGTCACCACGTGCGAGCGGTTCAGCTTCGTCGACACGTGCACGGTCAGCCGGGCGCGGCGCACGGCCGCCTCGGTGACGTCCGTGTCGGGAGAGGCGGAGACGAAGTTGCCGCCCATCGCGAAGAACACCTTCGCGTCACCGTCCCGCAGCGCGCGGATGGCCCGGACGACGTCGTACCCGTGCTCGCGCGGCGGGGCGAAGCCGAACTCCTTCTCCAGCGCGTCCAGGAACGCCGGCGCGGGCCGCTCGAAGATGCCCATGGTGCGGTCGCCCTGCACGTTGGAGTGCCCGCGCACCGGGCAGACACCCGCGCCGGGTCGGCCGATGGCGCCGCGCAGCAGCAGGAGGTTGACCACCTCGCGGATGGTCGGCACGGAGTGCTTGTGCTGGGTGAGACCCATGGCCCAGCAGACGATGGTGCGCCGGGAGGCGAGCACCATCGCCAGCGCCCGGTCGATCTCCGCGCGGGTGAGCCCGGTGGCGGCGAGCGTCTCGTCCCAGTCGGCGGCCCGGGCCGCCTCGGCGAACTCCTCGTAGCCGTGGGTGTGCTCGCGGACGAAGGCCTCGTCGACCGCTCCCTCGGTCTCGACGACCAGCTTGTTCAGGAGACGGAAGAGGGCCTGGTCGCCGCCGATGCGGATCTGCAGGAACAGGTCGGTCAGCGCGGCCCCGGCGGTGAGACCCCTGGGGGTCTGCGGGTTCTTGAACCGCTCCAGACCGGCCTCGGGCAGCGGATTGACGCTGATGATCCTCGCGCCGTTGGCCTTGGCCTTCTCCAGTGCGGAGAGCATGCGCGGGTGGTTCGTGCCGGGGTTCTGCCCGGCGACGATGATCAGGTCGGCCTGGTACAGGTCCTCCAGGAGCACACTGCCCTTGCCGACGCCGAGCGTCTCCGACAGCGCCGAGCCGGACGACTCGTGGCACATGTTGGAGCAGTCGGGGAGGTTGTTGGTGCCCAGTTCCCGGGCGAACAGCTGATAGAGGAACGCGGCCTCGTTGCTGGTACGGCCCGAGGTGTAGAAGACGGCCTCGTCGGGGGAGCCCAGGCCGGTGATCTCCTCGGCGATGATGTCGAAGGCGCGCTCCCAGGTGACCGGCTCGTAGTGGTCGGCGCCCTCGGGCAGGTACATGGGGTGCGTCAGGCGGCCCTGCTGCCCCAGCCAGTACCCGCTGCGGGCGGCGAGATCCGTGACGGGGTGCGCGGCGAAGAACTCCGGGGTGACCCGGCGTAGCGTGGCCTCCTCGGCGACCGCTTTCGCGCCGTTCTCGCAGAACTCCGCCGCGTGCCGCCGGTCCGGTTCCGGCCAGGCGCAGCCCGGGCAGTCGAAGCCGTCCTTCTGGTTCACCCGCAGCAGCGTCAGTGCCGTGCGCCGCACCCCCATCTGCTGCTGGGCCATGCGCAGGGAGTGCCCGATGGCCGGCAGGCCCGCCGCTGCGTGCTGGGGCTCGCTGACCTGCGGCGCGTCCTGGACCGGATCGCCCTTCGGCGGCTTCGTCGCCATCGCGCACTCTCCTTCGGGTACACGTGTGAAGTACGTCTCCGATCCTCGCACGCGCCACCGACGACGGGGACGGGCGGGTTCCGCGCACGGCACCGTGCCGGCTCGCGGCGGACGCCGCGCCCGGTCTTCCCACGCTCCGTCCCGGCACCCCGCGGGGCGCCGGCGGCTGGTCCCCGGAGCGGCCGCCGGGCGGCACCGGCCCCCGGGCCGGACACCGCCGCCCCGCGGCTCCCGTGTGCGGATCCGTCGCCCCACGGCCCCGTTGCGGACCGGCCGGCCCCGGACGGCCTCGTGGGCCGACCGGCCGGGACCGGCCGCCGCCGGCGGCGGCCGACTGTCACCGGGCCGTGGCAGGATCGGGTGCGTGGCAGAGACAGCAGCGAAGAAGACCGACAGCACCCCCGGCGGCAGCCGCCCGCGCCTGATGCTCATGGACGGGCACTCCCTGGCCTACCGCGCGTTCTTCGCGCTGCCCGCGGAGAACTTCACCACCGCGACCGGCCAGCCGACGAACGCGATCTACGGGTTCGCGTCGATGCTGGCCAACACGCTGCGTGACGAGGCGCCCACGCACTTCGCGGTGGCGTTCGACGTCTCCCGCAAGACGTGGCGGTCGCAGGAGTTCACCGAGTACAAGGCGAACCGCTCCAAGACGCCGGACGAGTTCAAGGGGCAGGTGGAGCTGATCGGCGAGCTGCTCGACGCGATGCACGTCTCCCGCTTCGCCGTCGACGGCTACGAGGCCGACGACATCATCGCCACCCTCGCCACGCAGGCCGAGGCCGAGGGCTTCGAGGTGCTGATCGTCACCGGCGACCGCGACAACTTCCAGCTGATCACCGACAACGTCACCGTGCTGTACCCGACGAAGGGCGTGTCGGAGCTGACCCGCTTCACCCCGGAGAAGGTCGTCGAGAAGTACGGGTTGACGCCCGCGCAGTACCCGGACTTCGCGGCGCTGCGCGGCGACCCGTCCGACAACCTGCCGGGCATTCCCGGCGTCGGCGAGAAGACGGCCGCCAAGTGGATCAACCAGTTCGGTTCGTTCGCCCAGCTCGTCGAGCGCGTCGAGGAGGTCAAGGGCAAGGCCGGGCAGAACCTCCGCGACCACCTGGAGGCGGTCAAGCTCAACCGCCGGCTGACCGAGATGGTCCGCACCGTCGAGCTGGACCGGACCGTCCCCGACCTGGAGCGCGCGCCGTACGACCGCAAGGGCGTCGCGATGATCCTGGACACCCTGGAGATCCGCAACCCGTCGCTGCGCGAGCGGCTGCTGGCCGTCGACCCGGGGGCCGAGGAGGCGGAGACGACACCGGTCGTCGCCGACGGGGTGGAGCTGGACGGGGCGGTGCTGGGCACCGGGGAGCTGGCCCCGTGGCTGGCGGAGCACGCGGGCGGGACCCTGGGCGTCGCCACCGTCGACTCCTGGGCGCTGGGCACCGGCTCGGTCGCCGAGGTCGCCCTCGCCACGGACCAGGGGCCCGCCGCCTGGTTCGACCCGGCGCAGCTGGACGAGGCCGACGAGAGGGCGTTCGCGAGCTGGATGGCCGATGCCGGCAGGCCCAAGGTCCTCCACAACGCCAAGGGCGCCATGCGCGTGTTCGCCGAGCACGGCTGGCGCGTCGACGGCGTCACCATGGACACCGCCCTCGCCGCCTACCTGGTCAAGCCGGGCCGCCGCTCCTTCGACCTGGACGCGCTGTCCCTGGAGTACCTGGGCCGCGAGCTGGCCCCGGCCGCCGAGGCCGACGGGCAGCTCGCGTTCGGTGCCGACGACGGCGCCGAGGCCGAGGCGCTGATGATCCAGGCCCGTGCCGTCCTCGACCTCGGGCAGGCCTTCCGGGCCAGGCTGGAGGAGGTCGGCGCCGCGGACCTGCTGCGGGACATGGAACTGCCCACGTCCGCGCTCCTGGCCCGCATGGAGCGGCACGGCATCGCGGCCGACCGGGCCCATCTGGAGGCCATGGAGCAGATGTTCGCGGGCGCCGTGCAGCAGGCGGTGAAGGAGGCGCACGCCGCGGCCGGCCACGAGTTCAACCTGGGATCGCCCAAGCAGCTGCAGGAGGTCCTCTTCGGCGAGCTCGGCCTGCCGAAGACGAAGAAGACCAAGACCGGCTACACCACCGACGCGGACGCGCTGGCCTGGCTGGCCACCCAGACCGACAACGAACTGCCGGTCATCATGCTGCGCCACCGCGAGCAGGCCAAGCTGCGCGTCACGGTCGAGGGCCTGATCAAGACGATCGCGGCGGACGGCCGGATCCACACCACGTTCAACCAGACGGTGGCGGCGACCGGACGGCTGTCGTCCACCGACCCGAACCTGCAGAACATCCCGGTACGCACGGACGAGGGCCGCGCCATCCGCCGCGGCTTCGTCGTCGGCGAGGGTTACGAGTCCCTGATGACCGCCGACTACAGCCAGATCGAACTGCGCGTGATGGCCCATCTGTCCCAGGACGAGGGCCTGATCGAGGCGTTCACCTCCGGGGAGGACCTGCACACCACGGCGGCCTCGCAGGTGTTCGCGGTGGAGCGGTCGGCGGTGGACGCCGAGATGCGCCGGAAGATCAAGGCCATGTCCTACGGGCTGGCCTACGGGCTGTCGGCGTTCGGGCTGTCGCAGCAGCTGAACATCGAGGCCGCCGAGGCCCGTGCCCTGATGGACGCCTACTTCGACCGTTTCGGCGGAGTCCGGGACTACCTGCACCGGGTCGTGGACGAGGCGCGGGCGACGGGGTACACGGCGACGCTCTTCGGCCGTCGCCGCTACCTGCCCGACCTCAACAGCGACAACCGCCAGCGTCGCGAGGCGGCCGAACGGATGGCCCTCAACGCGCCGATCCAGGGCACGGCGGCCGACATCGTCAAGATCGCCATGCTCAAGGTGGACGGCGCGCTCCGCGAGGCCGGCCTCACCTCCCGCATGCTGCTCCAGGTGCACGACGAAATCGTCCTGGAGATCGCGCCCGGCGAGCGTGACGCGGTGGAGGAACTCGTCCGCCGCGAGATGGCGGGCGCCGTCCACCTGCACGCCCCCCTGGACGTGTCGGTGGGCGTCGGCCCTGACTGGGAGTCCGCGGCGCACTGACGCCCCGACCGGCACGGACTGCCGGGAGGCGCGCGGCGTTCCGGTGCGGAGCGCCGCGCGGCAGGTCCCCACGGGCCGGCCCGGCCCGGATCACGCCCGCCCCCGCAGGCCCGGTCACCCGGCTGGCCCCCGCGAGAAGGCCCCTCACAACGCGGCCCGCCAGGATGCGGGCATGGGTATACGCATGCTCCACCGCCGGACGGCACGAGCTCAGGCCCAGGAACCGGCTCCGGCCCGCGCCGAAGCGGCCCCCTCCGCGTCGCTCCCCACGGTCCCGCCCGCCGCGTCGGGCGCCAGCACCGCACGCATCCCCGCCGACCGCGCCAGGGCCCTCGCCCGCGCCGCGGCCGGCCTGGGCCGCCGCCTCGCCGGCCGTGGCCGAACGGCCGTACGCCTCCCCGACGCCGCCGCCTGGCGGGCCTGGGCGGACGTCGGCCTGGGCTACGTGGCCCTCGTGCTGGCCCGGCTGCCCAAACCCCGCCCCGACCGCAGGTTCACCGTGTTCGTCGCGACGACGGCCCCCGCGGCCGGCCCCACGGTCGGTGGACGCCGGGACGGCTCCGCTCGGCCCCGGCGCTGACCACGGCCTGCTCCCGGCGGACGGGACGCCACAGCCGGACCCCCACGGCGTACTGCGGCAGCCCGGCCACCAGCCCGGTGCCCGCCCCGAAACACGCCGCCGGAACCAGTTCCCAGGGCCCGGCGTGCGCACCCCGGTGGGCCCGCCACCGGGAGGCGCGCTGCACCGCTCCCGCCGCTGCGCAGCGGCCGACGACGGCAGCCGCCCACCACCGGTCCCTCACCGACAACGCGGGCACCCCCACCGGTTGGCCCGGGGGCCCCGCGCGCCAGGAACACGCCCAGGACGACGACGGCGACCCCCCAACCGCCGTACTGCAGGTACCGGTACAGAGGCGAGCCCGCCACCTCCCGCCCCAGAACGGGAGACAAGCGCGTCCCCCAACCGCTCGGAGATGGGTGAACGCGTCCCACACGACGCGGGTCGACGCGCCGAGCGCCGCGGACACGTCCACCACAGCACCCCGGCGGGCCGTACCCGCGTGCGCGGGCCCCGCAGCGCAGCAGCGTCGCCCAGCGCCCCTGCGGCAGCAGCGCCACCAACGGCTCGCGCACCGGCAGCCACAGACCCACCAGCGTCCGGGCGATGAGGACGTCGATGGTGAAGACCCCCGTGAGGGAGTGGGTGACCCCAGCGGCCCCGTCGCCCCGGACACCGCGCCCGCCGCGTAGTAGGTCATGCCGGGCGCGAAGGATCCGGCGGCGAGCACGGCCGGCACCAGCCGGCCCCGCCCTGTCCCGTCGGTGCGCACCACGGGCAGCACGGCGGCCGCGTGACTCAGTGTGAACGGCAACTGGAATCCCCGAGGGCGCATCGGCCGGACCGTCCGGCCGCAGACCGGCCGCAGATCAGCGCGCTCCAGTAGGCGCGGCGCCACCTTCACGGGAACGGCACGTGAGCAACTGGCGAAAATCGGACAGGAACCGGTGCCCGCGCAAAGGAAGTTGTCGTAGGGTCACGAGGCGCCGTGTGCGGGCGAGCGACCGGCGTCACGAACAGGCGGCGCGCACCGCACAACACGCAAGAGAACGCACAACGCGCACAAGAACAACGTAAACCCGTCACCAGCGCAACCAGCACGGCGGGTCGATCGTCACACCAGGGCGAGCACGGCACACCGGGCACGGCACACAGAGACGGACGCTCGGGCGTCCGCGGGAGGGGTTCACTTTATGGCGGCGCAATTCGGCAGGCGGCTGCGCAAGGGGGCGGTCACCACCGCCGTTGCCGCGGCGGCAGTGGCGGCGCTCTCCGCATCCCAGGCGCCGGGCGTGATCGGTGACGGACCCGGTGGGCAGACCACCACCGGCGGCACGCAACCCGTACCCGACCCGGTCGCCGACGACACCGCCACCGGCAACTCGCGGTACTACACCGACCTGCCGCCGCTGAACAGCCCCAAACCCGCACCGACCACCGCGACGACCCCGCCCACCGTCACCACGGAGGGCCAGGCCGGTATCCCCGCGACCGTCCTGGACGCCTACAAGAAGGCCGCGGCCGAACTCGCCGCGAGCAAGCCCGGTTGCAACATGCCCTGGCAGCTCCTGGCCGCCATCGGCCAGGTCGAGTCCGGTCAGGCCCGCGGCGGCCGGGTCGACGCGAACGGCACCACGCTCGGCCGGATCCTCGGCCCCAAGCTGGACGGCAACGGCTTCGCGCACATCAAGGACACCGACCACGGCGCCTACGACGGCGACACCACGGTCGACCGAGCCGTGGGCCCGATGCAGTTCATCCCGTCCACCTGGGCCTGGGCGGGTCGCGACGGCAACGGCGACGGCCTCGAGGACCCGAACAACGTCTACGACGCCGCGCTCGCCGCCGGGCACTACCTGTGCCGCAACGACTGGAACATGGCCACCGACAAGGGCCTGCACGCGGCGATCCTCAGCTACAACAACTCGCGGGACTACCTGAACCTGGTCCTGACGTGGCTGGAGTACTACCGCAAGGGCACCCACGAGATCCCGGACGGCACGGGCAGGGTGCCCTCCCACCCCAGCGACGACACCACGCCGGGCACGAGTGCCGAGCCGACGCCGCCCTCTCCCTCCGCACCGGCGGCTCCGTCCACCCCGCCCGGCACCACGCCGCCGAGCCCCACACCGCCCCCGGCACAGCAGCCTTCCACCCCGACCGCCCCCGCCACCCCGACCACTCCCGCCACGCCGCCCACCTGGACGCCCCTGCCCGCGCCGCCCACGCCCACCGACACCGTGGACCACCTGGCGAACGCCGGCATGGCCAAGCTGACCGCGATGGCGGGAGACGCGTTCACCCCGCGGCTCAGCGCCCGGGCCGAGACCGCCTCCGGCACACCCGTCGCCAAGGTCCGCGTCCGCTTCACCATCACCGGCGACACCGACGCCACGTTCGCCGGCGGCGAGACCGTCGCCACGGTCGCCACCGACGGCTCCGGCGTCGCCGTCGCTCCCGTCCTGCGGGCCGGCGAGCGGACCGGAGCCTTCACCGTCCGCGCCACCGTGGTGGGCCGCACCCTTCCGGGCCTGCCGTACGCGGCGACCGTCACCGCGCGTGCCGCCGACACCCTCACCCGCACCGGCGACACCGCGCTCGTCTGCATCCCGGGTGGAGAGTTCGCCGAGCGGGTCGAGGTGAAGGCCACGTACAAGGGCGCCGCGGCCGACCTGGTCGCCGCCACCGCCACGCTCGTCACATCGGCCGACGACCCGGCCGAGAACGACAAGGGTCCCTACTTCAAGGACGCCGACGGCAAGCCCGTGCGCGCCCTGACCGACCTGGAGACGGACGCGGACGGCCTGCTGGAGCTGCCCGAGCTCTACGCGGACGACACCACGGGCACGTTCCTGCTGCGCATCACCTCCACCGGCGGGGCGACCCTCACCGTCGAGCTGACCGTGTCCGCGGCCGAAACGTCCCCGAGTCCCGGTGAGCCGACCGAACCGACCCCGTCGACCGAACCGACCCCGTCGACCGAACCGACCCCCTCGACCGGGCCCACGCCCTCGGCCGGTGCCTCCCCGTCGGCGAGCCCCGGGGCGTAGCGCCTCGCCCGAGCTGCCGCAGCGCCCCTCCCCGCCGAGGGGCGCTGCGCGTTCACAACCGTGGGCCGGCGCTCGGCGGGGAGGGGCGGCGCGACGCCGGTGCCCTCACCACCACGCACCGGCATGGCCGCCCGTCCTCCACACACCGGTGCCCGTGTTCCCGGCCTCCGCCCCCGCTCTGCGTCTCACCCTTCCGTCCCGGGGCGTCGCGCGGCGCCCCACGTGCGAGTGGCAGTCGTACTGCCGTTCCCGCTCATCTCCTGAGCCGCGCGTTGGTGTGACGGGTCGGCTCCGCGGCCGCGGGATCCTCCGGCCACGGATGCTTCGGGTAACGCCCCCTCAGCTCGGCCCGAACCCCCCTGTATCCGTCCCTCCAGAACGAGGCCAGGTCGGCCGTCACCGCCACGGGCCGCCCGGCGGGGGAGAGCAGGTGCACCAGCAGCGGCACGCCCGCGAGCGCGGGCGACTCCTGCAGACCGAACATCTCCTGCAACTTCACCGCGAGGACGGGACGTTCGGGATCGGTGTAGTCGACCCGGACCCTCGACCCGCTGGGCACGCTGATGCGCTCCGGCGCCAGCTCGCCCAACCGTCCCGCCTCACCCGACGCCCAGGGCAACAGCCGACCGAGCGCCGCGCCGGCGTCGATGCGCGTGAGATCGGCGCGCCGCCGAGCCCTGCTCAGCTCCGGTTCCAGCCACGCGTCGACGCGTGCGAACAGAGCGCCGTCCGACACCTCGGGCCACGGCTGGCCGTGGTGCAGTCGTACGAACGCCAGCCGCTGCCGCAACGCCAAGGCCTCCGCGGACCAGCGCAGCAGCCCGAGCCCCTCCTGCCGCAGCCCGTCCAGCAGAGCCCCCCGCACGAGCCCGGGATCGGCGGCGGACAGGGGCCGCGCCGCCAGTTCGATGGCACCCAGCCGTTCCACGCGGCGCGCCACCACGTCCCCGTCGGCCCACCGCACCTCCTCCCGTTCGTCGAGCAGGGCGGCCCCCGCGAGCCGGGCCAGGTCCTCGTCGACCGCGGCCCCGAGCTGCACGCGCGCGTGCCCCCTGCCGACAGGCCGGTCGGCGACCGCGACGGCGATCCACGGGCAGCCGCGCAGAGGCGAGTTCTCTGGCAGGTCCGCCCGGGTGCCCGAAGCCATCAGGTACGAGCCCCCGTCCAGCCTGGCGACCCGCTCGGGAAAGGCGAGGGCGGCGACCAGACCGGCCGTCCGGTCGACGGACCGGTCCGCCTCCTCGTCACGCCCACCCGCCGCGTGCCCGACGTCCACGTGCGACCGGCCACCCGGTGCCGGCGGGTGCGCCGCCTCCCCCAGCGCGGACCGCAGCCGACGCACCTCCGTCCGCCACCGCGCGCAGTAACCGTCACCTCCGCGCCGGGCCTGCCGCACCGCGGCGGCCAGATCGTCGCCGTACTCCCGGGGCGCCTCTTCCGACAGCAGCGCCACCACCTCGGCCCCCGCGCCGGAGGCGTCCAGCAGTGCCCGCCCCAGCCGGGGGTGCAGCCCGAGCCGGGACAACATCTGCCCGCGCCGGGTCGCCCGGCCCTCGGCGTCCACGGCCCCCACCGCCGCCAGGGCGGCCCGCGCCGCCGCCATCGCACCGCCCGGCGGAGGGTCCAGCAACGCCAGCCCGGAGGCGTCCGGATCCCCCCAGCAGGCCGCCTGCAACGCGAATGCGGTGAGGTCGGCCACCTTGATCTCCGGCGCCGGAAACCGCGGCAGTCGTGCGTCCTCGGCCCGGTCCCAGCACCGGTACACCGCGCCCGGCGCCTCACGTCCGGCCCGCCCCGCCCGCTGCCGCCCCGCGGCCTGCGAGGCCCGCACCGTCGTCAGCGCGCTCAGCCCGCGCGCGTGGTCCACCCGCGGCTCGCGCGCCAGCCCCGAGTCCACGACCACCCGCACCCCGGGAACGGTCAACGAGGACTCGGCCACCGACGTCGCCAGCACCACCCGGCGCCGCCCGCCGGGCGCCAGCACCGCGTCCTGCACCGCGGTCGGCGCCCGCCCGTGCACCTGGAGCACGTCCACACCGTCCAGGTCCCCCAGCCGGGCCGCCACCCGCGCGATCTCGCCCACGCCCGGCAGGAAGCACAGCACGTCACCGGACCGCTCGGCCAGCGCCCGCCGCACCACCGACGCCACGTGCGCCAGCTGAGCGGGGTCCACCCGCATGCCGTGCGGCGGCCGTACCGGACGGACGGGCGGCGCCCACACCACCTCCACCGGGTGGGAGACGCCGTCCGCCTCGACCACCGGCGCCCCGCCCAGCAGCCGCGACCAGCCCTCCGCGTCCGTGGTCGCAGACGCGGCCACCAGCCGCAGCTCCGGCCGCAGCGTCTCGCGCACGTCCCACAGGAACGCCGCGGACGTGTCCGCGTCCAGATGCCGCTCGTGACACTCGTCGAGCACCACCACGTCCACACCCGGAAGCTCCTGGTCCCGCTGGAGCCGCTGGAGCAGCACACCGGTGGTGACGACCTCCACACGCGTGTTCCGTCCCACGCATCGCTCGCCGCGGACGGTGTGGCCGACACGCTCGCCGACCTTCTCGCCCAGCAGCCACGCCATCCGCCGGGCCGCCGCCCGCGCCGCGATCCGCCGCGGTTCGGCCACCACGACGCGCCGCGCCGGACCGTCGCCCAGCAGCCCGGCCAGCACCAGCGGCACCAGGGTGGTCTTGCCGGTCCCGGGAGGCGCGACGAGCACCGCGGTGCCATGGGTGTCCAGGGCCTCGTTCAGGGCGGGCAGGGCGCCGCGCACGGGCAGCGCGTCCAGAGCGTCGTTACGGATCACGTCCCCAGTGTCGTACGCGGGCCGGCCGCCGCTGCGGCACCTGTGGACAACCTTCCCGGTGGGGACAACCTTCCCGACGGGGACAACCTCCGGTGCGGGGAGCGTCAGTCCCGCTCGCACACGAAGACGGCCGTCCCGGGGAGGAGACGCCCGCGCAGCGGCGACCAGCCACCCCACTCGGAGGTGTTCCAGGCCGGCCACTCGGGCTCCACCAGGTCCACCAGCCGGAATCCCGACGCCACCACGTCCCGGACCCGGTCACCGAGCGTGCGGTGGTGCTCGACGTACACCGCACGGCCCTCCTCGTCCTGCTCGACATACGGTGTGCGGTCGAAGTAGGACGCCGACACCGACAGGCCCTCGGGTCCCGGCTCGTCCGGGAACGCCCAGCGGATCGGGTGCGTCACCGAGAAGGCGAACCTGCCCCCGGGCCGCAGCACCCGGCGCACCTCCCGCAGCACCAGCCGCGGATCGGCCACGAAGGGCAGCGCGCCGTACGCCGAGCACGCCAGGTCGAAGGAGGCGTCGGCGAAGGGCAGCGCACCCGCGTCCGCGCACACCAGGGGAAACGATCCGCCGATGCGCAGCGCGTGCTGGAGCTGCCGATGGGAGATGTCGAGGGCGACCGGGCGGGCGCCCTGGGCGGCCAGCCAGCGCGCGCACTGGGCCGCACCGGCGCCGATCTCCAGCACGGCGCGGCCCTTCAGCTCCTGCGGTGGGCCGAGCAACTCCGCCTCCACCTCGTCCAGGCCCTCCGGGCCCCATACGAAGCGGTCGTCACCCAGGAAGGTGCCGTGCTCGACTTGGTACTCGTCCGCGTTGCGGTCCCACCAGCCCCGGTTGGCCCGGGCGCTCTCGGCGACCCCGGCCGCACGCCGGGTGGCCTCGGCGTCCACGTCCGGCCCAGGGGTCCCTTCCGGGTTTGCGAACGGTTCGGGCTCTTGGATGATCGGCTCCCTCGTCGTACTCTTCCGTCCAACCTGTCCCGGCCGCGTCCCCCAGGGGGTGCGGTGGGCCCGCACGGGCGCGGGGCAACGTCCGACCTGCGGCCGACGCCACAGGTTCTGTGCCGGGAATGCGGCGGTCCGCCCCGGGTGTGCGCCTTCGCGCATTGACCCTGCCCGGCTGCCCCCGTATGCTACAAGTTGCGCTGCGGGCCTGCGCACCTCAGACGTAGCAGGCTGCGCTCGCATCTGTTGTATGTCCCCTCGGTTCTCGAGGCGCCACCAGCGGTTTTGTGTGGCGCTTCCTTGGCTGTCCGGCTTCTGCAGAGCGAAACGGGCTCCGGCGTAGCAGTACCTACGACTTCAATGTCCGTACCGGAGCCCTTTCCCACATGACGAGCAGCACCGAGACCACCGCCACCACCCCGCAGGTAGCGGTCAACGACATCGGTAACGAGGAAGCCTTCCTCGCAGCGATCGACGAGACGATCAAGTACTTCAACGACGGCGACATCGTCGACGGCGTCATCGTGAAGGTCGACCGGGACGAGGTCCTGCTCGACATCGGTTACAAGACCGAAGGTGTCATCCCGAGCCGCGAGCTCTCGATCAAGCACGACGTCGACCCGAACGAGGTCGTCGCCGTCGGCGACGAGATCGAGGCCCTTGTCCTTCAGAAGGAGGACAAGGAAGGCCGCCTGATCCTCTCGAAGAAGCGCGCCCAGTACGAGCGTGCCTGGGGCACCATCGAGAAGATCAAGGAAGAGGACGGCATCGTCACCGGTACCGTCATCGAGGTCGTCAAGGGTGGTCTCATCCTCGACATCGGCCTCCGTGGCTTCCTCCCGGCCTCCCTGGTCGAGATGCGCCGCGTCCGCGACCTCCAGCCCTACGTGGGCAAGGAGCTCGAGGCGAAGATCATCGAGCTGGACAAGAACCGCAACAACGTGGTCCTGTCCCGCCGTGCCTGGCTCGAGCAGACCCAGTCCGAGGTCCGCCAGACGTTCCTCACCACCCTGCAGAAGGGGCAGGTCCGCTCCGGCGTCGTCTCCTCGATCGTCAACTTCGGTGCCTTCGTGGACCTGGGTGGCGTCGACGGCCTGGTCCACGTCTCCGAGCTGTCCTGGAAGCACATCGACCACCCGTCCGAGGTTGTCGAGGTCGGCCAGGAGGTCACCGTCGAGGTCCTCGACGTCGACATGGACCGCGAGCGTGTCTCCCTGTCGCTGAAGGCGACCCAGGAAGACCCGTGGCAGCAGTTCGCCCGTACCCACCAGATCGGCCAGGTCGTGCCCGGCAAGGTCACGAAGCTGGTTCCGTTCGGTGCGTTCGTCCGCGTGGACGAGGGCATCGAGGGTCTGGTCCACATCTCCGAGCTGGCCGAGCGCCACGTGGAGATCCCGGAGCAGGTCGTCCAGGTCAACGACGAGATCTTCGTCAAGGTCATCGACATCGACCTCGAGCGTCGTCGCATCAGCCTCTCGCTGAAGCAGGCCAACGAGTCCTTCGGTGCCGACCCGATGGCGGTCGAGTTCGACCCGACCCTGTACGGCATGGCCGCGTCCTACGACGACCAGGGCAACTACATCTACCCCGAGGGCTTCGACCCCGAGACCAACGACTGGCTCGAGGGCTACGAGAAGCAGCGCGAGGAGTGGGAGCGCCAGTACGCCGAGGCGCAGACCCGCTTCGAGCAGCACCAGCAGCAGGTCGTCAAGTCCCGCGAGGCGGACGCTGCCGCTGCCGCCGAGGGCGGCGAGGCCGCCGCTCCGGCCGCGACCGGCGGCGGTTCGTACTCCTCCGAGGGCGGCGACCAGTCCGGCGCCCTGGCCTCGGACGAGGCGCTCGCCGCGCTGCGCGAGAAGCTGGCGGGCGGCCAGAGCTGACCCGCTCACCGCTGAGGCACAGCCGAGGCCGAGGGGCCGCACCTTTCGAGGTGCGGCCCCTCGGCCGTGTCCGGCCCACCGCTCCCGCCCATCCAGCCGCCGTGACGTGAGAAGCCCGCAGAGGTCGGCTGATCAAGGCTCCGGCCCGGGAATGCCCGCGCTCCCGCCCGCGTTGTTCTGCGAGAACACGAGGAGGAGCGGTCCAAGTGCTTGATCCGCAGGGTTTGTACGCATGGGAGCCGAAGGGCCTGGCCGTCGTCGACATGGCGCTCGCCCAGGAGTCGGCCGGACTTGTCATGCTCTACCACTTCGACGGATACATCGACGCGGGCGAGACCGGCGACCAGATCGTCGACCGGCTTCTCGACTCGCTGCCCCACCAGGTCGTCGCCCGCTTCGACCACGACCGGCTGGTGGACTACCGCGCCCGCCGGCCCCTGCTGACCTTCCGGCGCGACCGCTGGGCCGGCTACGAGGAACCGTCCATCACCGTACGGCTCGTCCAGGACGCCACCGGAGCCCCGTTCCTGCTGCTGTCCGGCCCCGAACCGGACGTGGAGTGGGAGCGCTTCGCGGCGGCCGTGCAGCAGATCGTCGAGCGGCTCGGCGTACGCCTGTCGGTCAACTTCCACGGCATCCCCATGGGCGTGCCCCACACCCGCCCGGTCGGTCTCACCCCGCACGGCAACCGCACGGAGCTCGTCCCGGGCCACCGCAGCCCCTTCGACGAGGCGCAGGTGCCCGGCAGTGCCGAGGCGCTCGTCGAGTACCGCCTCATGGAGGCCGGGCACGACGTCCTGGGCGTCGCCGCGCACGTCCCGCACTACATCGCCCGGTCGGCGTACCCGGACGCCGCACTGACCGCCCTGGAGTCCATCACCGCCGCCACCGGCCTGGTGCTGCCGGGTATCGCGCACGCGCTGCGTACGGACGCCCACCGGACGCAGACCGAGATCGAACGCCAGATCCGGGAGGGCGACGAGGAACTGACCGCCCTCGTCCAGGGCCTGGAGCACCAGTACGACGCGGCCGCGGGCGCCGAGACACGCGGCAACATGCTCGCCGACCCCGTCGAGATCCCGTCCGCCGATGAGATCGGGCGCGAGTTCGAGAGGTTCCTCGCCGAACGTGAGGGCGACAACTGACGCCGTCCCGGTCCCTCGGCCCGGGCCCTGCCCCGCGCACCACCGGTGGCAGGGCCTAGGCTTCCGCTCATGCTGAAGGTGGGCCTGACCGGTGGGATCGGCGCCGGCAAGAGCGAGGTGTCCCGGCTGCTCGTCGAGTGCGGGGCGGTGCTGATCGACGCGGACCGGATCGCGCGCGAGGTCGTGGCCCCGGGCACGCCCGGACTCGCGGCCGTCGCCGACGCCTTCGGCGAGGAGATCCTCGCCGAGGACGGCAGCCTGGACCGGCCCCGGCTGGGTGCCGTCGTCTTCGCCGACCCCGACAGGCTCAGCGTGCTCAACGCGATCGTGCACCCCCTGGTGGGTGCCCGTTCCCGTGAACTGGAGCGGGCCGCCGCCGACGACGCCGTCGTCGTGCACGACGTCCCCCTGCTCACCGAGAACGGCCTCGCCCCGCTCTACGACGTCGTGATCGTCGTCGACGCGAGCCCGGAGACCCAGCTGGACCGCCTGGTCCGGCTGCGCGGGATGACCGAGGAGGAAGCACGCGCGCGTATGGCCGCCCAGGCCACCCGCGACGCGCGCCGCGAGATCGCGGACATCGTGATCGACAACGACGTGCCCCTGGAGCGGCTCCGGCAGCGGGTGCGCGAGGTGTGGGCGCAACTGGAACGCACGGCGCACGAGCAGCGCCGCGGGGCCCGTACCGGCCGCCCGGAATAGGGGCACGCGCCCCGGGCGTTGAACCCCCGCAGCAAGGGAAGGATTTCTCCGTGCCCGAAACCAGCGGTTCGACCGGAGGTACTCCGGAGACACACGTCATCGACTTCCGTGCCGCCGAGCAACTGCTCGCCGCCCGTGACCCGCGGGGTGCGGTGAAGCTGCTCGACTCCGTCATCGCAGCGCACCCGGAGAACACCGCCGCCCGCCTGCTGCGTGCCCGGGCCTTCTTCGCCGCCGCGCAACTGCGACCCGCCGAGCTGGAGTTCTCCGTCGTCCTGGAGCGCGAGCCGGACAACGCCTACGCGCACTTCGCCCTCGCCCGCACCTACGAGCGCCAAGGCCGCGGCGACCAGGCGAGGCGCCACTTCCGCCTCGCCGCCGCCCTGGACCCCAACCCGCAGTACCTCGAAGCGGCGCGCTTCGACAACTGACGTCCGCCCTCTCCCCGAGGCACGTCCTCTTCCGACGAGCCGTGTCCTCCGCCCCGTGCGCCCGTCGTGCGCCGACGCGGACGTGCGCGTCTCCGCACGGGCGCCTCTCCCGGGAGGAGTGGATCTCACGTCTCACGGGGAGCGTCGGCGGTGCTCGGGCGGCAGGTAGGGCGGGACGTCCCGTCCGGGCTGGAAATGCGGGCCCTCGCGCATGTGCTTGAGGATCACGGCCAGATCCGCCGTGATCACCAGCCACAGCACCCCGCAGGCAGCCGCCCACCCCGGGCGCCCGACGAACGCGAACACGGCCGTCCCGAAGATCGACCAGAACACGCCCCACAGGCTCAGCCAGAACCGCATCCGCAGCGCACTGCGCGCCGTCGTCGGCTCACTGCCCGTACGCATCGCGACCACCAGCTCCCATCCGCAACGTACTCTTCGGCGCAGGGGTTCTCCACACCGTCCGACAGGGGGCTCAGCGCGTGCTCTGGGACACCGACGAACTGGCCGCGACGCTCTGCGACCTCTCCGTGCCGCACGAGGACATCGACGACATCGTGCGGATGAGCCGGCGGGTGGTGGACGATCCGGAACTGCGCGCCGCAGCGGAGCGCAGACTGGCGGTACTCGTCCAGGACATCGGCGAGATCCGTGGCGGCGCCGACCTGCCGGACCTCGACTGGCCGTCCGGCCCCATGCAGCGCTACTTCCCCCTGTACGTCCTGCTCGCGGCCCTGCCCGCCGTACGCGCTCACCACCGCGAGCGGGGAATCCCGCCGGACGTCACCCGGCGCACCCTCGCCGACACCGGCCGCGCCCTGGCCTGCCATCGCAGGCGGTACGGCACGGGCGGCCTGCTGCGTTCCCAGTGGCTGACCCTGCATTTCCGCGGCGAGCTGTACCAGCTGGGCCGGCTGCAGTTCCAGCGGGGCCATGTCGGGAAATGGACGAGCGAATCCGCCGCGGCGGCCGGCCTCCCCCTCGGTCCCGACGACCCGTGTCTCGGCCTGCACATCCCCGACTTCCTCGGGCCGCTGACCCCGCAGGCCGTGGACCGCTCCCTGGACCTGGCCCGCACCTTCTTCGCCCGCCACTACCCCGACGAGCCGTACCAGGTGGTGACCTGCGGCTCCTGGCTGCTCGACCCGCAGCTGAAGCGATACCTGCCCGACCGCTCCGACATCGTCCGCTTCCAGGAGCGCTTCCGCATCAGTCACCTGCCGGCGGAACCGGAGGACGACGCGCCGATCCGCCACGTCTTCGGTACCCCCGACAGTGACCCCGGCGGGCTGCCGCGCCGAACGGTCCTCGAACGCGCGGTGGTCGACCATGTCCGGGACGGTGGGCACTGGTACGTCCCGGACGGATGGCTCCGCCTGTGACGGTGCGGCTCCGGCCGTGCCCTCGTGAGCGGGCACCGCACGGCCCGGTTCGCCGGGCGATGTGCACCTGCTCTCCGGCGCCCTGAGGCCGCATGAGGCGGCCCCGGAGGGCGGCCCCTCGGAGGGCCACTCGAACGGGTGAACCCGCGAGGGAGGGGAACGTCCGTGCGGACGCGGGCCGTTGGACGGGCATGGAGCGAAGAGTGCGAGCGGGAAATCAGGGGACGGGACCTGGGTCGATCACGCCGGACGGCTGCCCGGTCGGGCTCTGCTCCCGGTTGCCGGCCGGGCCGGCCGGACATCATCGAGGCGGCGGTTCCGGCAGGCACGACCGTCCTGGAACCGCGCTGCGGGACCGGGCGCATGACCCACCCGCTGCTGGAGCGGGGCTTCACGGTCACCGCGGTCGACGAGTCCCCCGACATGCTGGAGCGGGTGCGGGTGGCCCGGACGACAGGCGCCCGGGCAACTGCCCGCCAGAGGCACTGCTGATCCCGGTGCTGCAGTCCGTGGCGGCGACTGCGCTGAGTGCGCTGATGGTGGGAGTGTTCGTCGTGCAGGTCACCGTCTTCGCCGGGGAGAACGCGGCGACCCCGGTCATCCTGATCGTGCCGCTCCTGCTCATCGCGTGGGTGCGGAGCCGGCACACAGCGGAGCTGGTGCGGTGGGTGCGGCGGCGCGGCTGAGCGTCACGGACGAACCGGCCGGTGCCAGGGACAGTCGGGGGAGAAGCCGGGGGAGAAGGGACTGAGCCGCTTCTGCCCCGCTCACCGGCCGCCGGTGCGCCCGCCACCCTCCGCGCCCGGCTTGCCCGCAGTTCCCGGCCGGCGCGCCTCGCTGCCCTGCATGCGCAGGGCCCGCAGCCGTTCCAGCTCGCGGCGGTCGCGCTTGGTGGGACGGCCGGTGCCTCGGTCGCGGATGCCCGCAGGGGCGACGGCCTCGCGCGGCGGGGGCGGCGGGCTGTTGTCGACGTAGCACTGGACGGCCACCGGGGCGCCGACCCGCTTGCGGATCAGGCGCTTGACCACGACCACGCGCTCCCGGCCCTCGTGCCGTAGCCGCACCTCGTCGCCGACCCGTACGGAATGGGCGGGCTTGACGCGCTCGCCGTTCACCCGCACATGACCGCCCTTGCAGGCGGTGGCACCCACGGAGCGGGTCTTGACCAGGCGTACGGACCAGATCCAGCTGTCGATCCGCACCGACTCGCCGCGGGCCGGCCCGGCGGCCTCGGCGGCAGCCACCGCGGCGGCGACCTTCGCTTCCCCGGCCCGGGACGTGTCGGTTCCGGAATCCTCGCCGCCGGTGTCCGACGGGTCCGTCGTGGCGCGGTCCGTACCTTCAGCAACCATGTCCCCGACCCTAGCTCCCCGCACGGCACGTCTCCGACCGGTTTCCTACGGTGGAGGGATGAGCGTCAGCCCACCCGCGGGGAGTCCCGACCCCGCCGACGACATCGCCGCACTCCCGGCCCCCGCCGTCCCCGGCGCCCCCCGAGGTCTTCCCGGGCTCGACCGGCGGATCGCGGGCTGCCGGGCCTGCCCCCGGCTGGTCGGGTGGCGGGAGGAGGCGGCCCGCACCAAGCGGGCCGCGTTCGCCGACTGGACGTACTGGGGACGACCGGTGCCCGGGTTCGGCCCGGTCGACGCCCGGATGCTGATCGTCGGCCTCGCACCCGCAGCGCACGGCGGGAACCGCACCGGCCGCATGTTCACCGGTGATCGTTCCGGGGACGTGCTGTACCAGGCACTGTACGAGGTGGGACTCGCCTCGCAGCCGGCGTCGGTGGGGGTGGGCGACGGGCTGGAGCTGTACGGCGTCCGCGTGACCGCGCCGGTGCACTGTGCACCGCCGGCCAACAAGCCCACCCCCGCGGAACGGGACACGTGCCGGCCGTGGCTGGTTCAGGAGCTGCGTTTTCTGCGGCCGACGCTGAGGGCCGTGCTGGTGCTGGGCGGTTTCGGCTGGCAGGCGTCGCTGCCCGCGTTCGCCGAGGCCGGCTGGGCCGTCCCCCGGCCGCGGCCGGTCTTCGCCCACGGCGCGCGGGTGAGGTTGGAGGGGCACGGCGGACTGGAGCTCCTCGGCTGCTTCCACGTCAGTCAGCGCAACACCTTCACCGGTCGGCTCACCCCTCTCATGCTGCGGGACACGCTGCGCACGGCGGCCAGGGCGGCGGGCCTGCCCCACCGGCCCGCAGGGCGGCGAGCCGACGGGACCTGAGACGACGGGTCCGTGGTCGACGGGCTGGTGCTGACGGGCGTCGCGACCCGGTCCGACGCCGCGGTGGACCTGCCGGCGCGAGGGCTCGGGAAGATCTTCCCGGAGTCCTTCGGGCGGTTCCTCGCCGAGCCGCCCGCCGACCGGCGCGGTGGAAACGTTGCCGCAGCCGGCAACCGGCTGCTTCGAGTCCCCGGACCCCGCGGTCCCCGGGCGGGCGGCGCGAGCCCGGACCGACTGGGAGACGGCGACGATCCCCGCGCCACCGCCATCGGTCGAGCGGTACGGGGACCCACGGTTCCGGAGGGGGATCGCCCGGACCGTCACCCACTACGCGGGCAACGGCCACTTCCTGGGTGAGGTGGCTGAGGCGGGAGTGGCAGGCGGGGCGGGTGCGCGCACAGGTCGTGCAGGTACGGGCCCTGCGGGACGTTCGGCTGCCGCGCAACGGCCACAGACCGTCCGCGAGACACCCCTGCCGTGCCCGCACCTCCTCTTGCCGCGTCGGTGCCGACGAGCCGTCACACGCCCGCAATACGGCCGTCCCCTCGCCGGACACCGGCACGATCTACGGTGGAGTGCGCACCTCGTCGCCCGGCCGCCGTCGTCCGAAGGCATCCCGCCCTCGCCCGGTCAGGAGCCCCGTGTCCCGCCCCCGCGCCACCCTCACCCCTCCTCCGTGGCTCGCCCACGCCCTCCGTGCTCAGCGGGTACCGGTTCCCTGGAGCGCGGTGACCCGCGGCGCACTGGCCGCCGGACCCCTGCTGTCGGCCGCGCTGCTCACCGGCCGCGCCTCCCTGGGGGTCGTCGCCGCCGTCGCGGCCATGCTGGCCGGGATCAACGACCGCCCCGGCAGCCGGCGGGCCGCCGTCGGCAGGATCGGGGGGCCCGCGCTGGCAGGGGCGGTGGGGCTGTGCGCGGGAACGTATGCCGGGCAGAACTGCTCGGCCGTCGTGCTCACCCTGCTGCTGACCGGGCTCGGGCTGATCGCCGGCTGCGCCAGCGCCGGTGGCCCGGTCGCCTCCGCGGCCGGTACCCAGGTGCTGGTGGCCGCCGCGATCGGGGCCGGGATGCCGCTGCCCGAGACCGGGTGGCAGCGGGGACTGGCCTTCCTCGCCGGGGCGGGATGGTTGCTGTTGCTGCGGCTGGCACTGCCCACGCCCGGATCGCTCGCCGGCGGCGACTTCCGCTTCGACGGGGAACGGGTAGCCGTGGCCCGGGTGTACGACGCGGTCGGGGACCTGCTCGACGCGGCCGGGACCGCACAGGCCGGCGCCCGCCGCGCCGCGCTCACCGCCGCGCTCGACCAGGCCCAGGACGCTCTCGCCGGGCCGCGTCTGCGGCGCTGTGCGTCCAGCGCCGCCGAGCGCCGACTGCACGCGCAGTACGCCGCCGCTCTGCCGCTCGCCGAGGCGGCCACCGCGCTGGCCTGGGCAGGGGAGTCCGCCGGGCCCCGGGCGTCGGTGGGTCCCCGGCGCCTGGCCGCCGCCGTGCGGGATCGCGCGCACACGCGCCCGCTGCCCGCACCGGATCGTTCCGTACCCGCTCTGCGCGCCCTGGACGACGCCCTGCTGCACGCCGCAGAGGCCTTCGACCGCGGGTACAGCGGCCGTGCTCTGCACAGGCGCCGTCGGACCGTCCGGCAGACACTGACGGCCGCCTTCGGACGCGGCGGTCGCGAGTACGGCATGCGCGTCGCCCTCTGCTTCGGGGCCGGCTCCGCCGCTGCGCAGGCACTGCACCACGCCCGCTGGTACGGCAGTCACCCGCACTGGTACTGGCTGCCCGTCACCGCCGTCTTCCTCGTCAAGCCCGACCTCGGGCCGCTCGTCTCCCGCGTGCTGTGCCGGGCCGCCGGAACCGTACTCGGCGCCCTCGTCTTCGCCGGGCTCGCCGCCCTGCTGCCCCGGCCCGAGGGGCTCGTCGCCGTCGTCGCGGTGTGCGGAGCCCTCCTTCCCGCGGCCACACGCCACTTCGCCGCCCAGACCGCCGTCGCCACCGTCCTCGTCCTGGCCCTGGTGATGGTGGGCGGCGAGCCGCAGGCCTCCGCCGGACGCATCGGCGAGACCCTGCTGGCCTGCGTGATCGTGCTCGTCGTGGGCCACCTTCCGATGCCTGCCCGGCGGGGTGGGGGAGTACGGCACCTGCTGGCCGCGGCGGCGTCGGCGGCCTACGCCCACCTCGGCCACGTGCTCGCCGGGTCCGAGGACCGCGCGGCCCGCTGGACCCTCCGGCGCGAGGCATACCGCAGCCTGGCCGAGGCCCGTACGGCGATCGCGCTGGCCGCGGCCGAACTGCCCCCGGTCGCCCGGCACACCGAGGGCGCCGACGCGGTCGCCGGTCTGCTGGAACGTCTCGTGGACACGACGACCGCGTGCGCCGTGCACCTCGACGACACCGGCCGGCTCACCTCCGTGCACCTCCGCCGGCTTCACGAGGTCCTGGGCCGGCTGGACCGGATGCGGGAGCGGGTCGGGCTCCCCGATCCGGGGGTTCCCCGGCCGGAACGCCTGGAAGTGGGCTCTCCGAGCCCGTGTCGGCCGTCGTCCGGTCCCGGTGGTCCGTGGCCGTCGCCCGCCCAGAAGGCGCCGCGGTGGGCGGCTCGGTCGCCGATCCGCAGCCACACCGGAGCGTGATCCGAGCCCGGCGCACCCCTGCGCTCCACCGGATCCTGTCAGGCCGAGGCGGCCCGGCGGGCCGGACCCGGCCGGACGCGTGCCCGCCGCCGTCACCCGGTGGACCGGCCGGTGCTCACCAGGACATGGCCGATCAGCTGGTGCCGGCCGGAGTCGACCCGGGAGAAGTACTGCGCGAGGGGGGCAGCGGGGGTGTCCCACAGGCGGAGAACGCACCCGGGTCGTGCCGTGCGACAGAGAACATGACCGGTCGTCGAGGGTGCGCCGCCGACCCTGACGCACGGTCAGGCGCGCTGCGGTGTCCGGGTGCCCGGCCCGGGCGTGCCCGCAGGGCCGCCCCGGATCTCCGATGACGTCGGTTCCTCCCGCGTGCGTCGCGGCGCCCCCACGGGCGCGACCGCTGCCGGCGCAGGTCGCTGATGCGTGCCGGGTGCCGTCGGCCGCCGACGCGGCCACCGGTGCAGGGGAGTTGGCCGAGAGCCCGGGTGGTCCGCTCGAACGCCGTTCCGGCCGCCGTGTCCGGCAGGCGGGGCGGTCGTCGGGGCGCCGCCTTTCCCGGCTGCCACGCCCCGGCCTTCCACGGCGCAGGAGCCTCGTCGGGAGGGGAGCAGGGAAGGTCCGTGTCGGAGCGGCGAGTTCCGTTCCACTTCGGCGGCCCCCTCCTCGCGGTGCCGAGTCCAGGAGGAGGTCGCCGCGCGCGGGGACCCGCGGGACCAGTGGCGTGCGCCGCGCGGAGAACGGGGTGGACGAGGGGAAGTGCCGGGCGGGGTGGCGACGCGCGCGCATTGCCCCAGGACGGCGCGGGCTGCCCAGGGTGGAGGTCGAGGAGGAGCGCGCCTTCGAGCGCGGTGACGGAAGGCCACTCCGCCGGGTCCGTTCGAGGGGGCGGGTCCGGCGGACCGTCCACGGCTTCGTTCCGACCCCGAGGTGGGCGATGCGCGACCCGGACGTTCAGTGGCTCCCCACCAGACCGGATATTTCGCCCATCTATGGGCGTATGGCCCGTTGTTCGCGTCGACCGCCCGGGCCTCGCGTCCGGCGCCGCTGCCTCACGGGGAGGTCCGGATCGCGCACCCCCGCCGACGCCGACGCCCACGTCCGCGCAGGGCTCGTGCCCGGTGTCGGGGCGTGGGCGGTGTCCGATGCGGAACGTGTGGAATTCGATACGTAACGTGTTCGCCCGGCGCGCAAGGTGATCGCTTTCTCACCCTGCGTGGTGAACGCGTGTCAACAATGTCTCAGTCCCGTCACCGGGTGAGCCCTTCGACCCGGGGAAGGCGTTAACTCCTACAAGTACAACGCTTTCTGGAGGTGCAGGGTGGTGAACGGGCGAACAGTGCTCGAACGCTTTCCCGCAGGTGGGCCGCGCGGATCGTGGCCGGCGGAGGAGTTCGCGCAGGCGCGGCGTCTGGAAGGGCTGCCCGCCGAGGTCGTCATGGACCTCGCGACGGACACGTTCCTGGTGATCGTCCGCGGCGGCAACCTGGGGGAGTGAGACGGTTCGGCCCGCCCTCGTGACGGGCGCCGTCCCCTCCGCGGCGAACTGCTGCGCCTGCCGCGCGTACGACTCGGTGTACCGCCCCCAAGGGGCCGGCAACTCCTCCAGCCCGTCTCGGGCGGTGAACGGTCACTGCTTGAAGTCCTGCGCGACCATCGCGACCACCCGCTTCGCCGGACGGTGCCGGCCCAAGCCGCGTCCACCCCGTCCCGCAGGATCCGTCCCGGGTCCGGTGCGTACAGCCCCGCGGGTTCGCACAGTCCCGCGAGCGCTTCGGTCAGCGTCGTCCTGGGGCGCGCGGCGCCGGGGCGCGCCGGAGTGGGCGGCGCGCGCCCGGAGGGCGTGGTGCGGCGGCTACGCGTTGACCGGCCGTGACCAGGCCGGCGCGGTTCCCGTCAACCGGCACAGGGCCAGGTACAGCGGGATCGGTGGCGTGTACGGCACCGTGTCGTCGGGCTGGTGGATGAGTCCGGGGGCGCGTGGAGTGTCGGGCAGGACCGCGCCGACGGAGTAGCGCGCGGGGGCCGGCCAGTCCAGTGCGTAGTCCGAGTCGGACGGGACGATCCACCACCAGTGGGTGTCATCGGCGTACACGCACCCCACACGGGGGAGGCGGGGCAGCAGCAGCGGGCCGAACCGGGCGGGTACGGCGACCGCGTCGCACCCCAGCGGTGCGGTCATGCCCTCGGGCACGGTGAGCCGGCTGGGGGAGTGTGCCGGATGCAGCCCGCGCCCGAGGCGTACGAGGGTGTGCATGCTGTGGACCTGGGGGCGGCCGGGTTCGGCGCTCACGGCCGTTCGCCCCCTGTCGCGTGGTGTTCCGCGCCGTCGCGCGACGGGCGGTACCCGGTTCGTCGCGCCGTTGTCGTCCGTTGCTGTGGTGATTCCGTGCGCTGCGCCTCGTCCTCGTCGCCGTCGCCCGGATCGCCGCCGGCCGGGCCCGGCTTGGGGCGGGCGCCCCACCCGAGGTCGTCGCGGGGCTCGACTGGCGCGCCGGGCGGGTCGGCCTGCCGTGGCAGCTCGGCCCAGACGAGCAGGCCGGGCCCGTGCTCGTGGGCCCCCCACGCGTGACAGAGGGCGTCGACGAGGAGCAACCCCCTCCCGTGCTCCTCCTCGGGCTGCCCCTGTGCCGCGCTCGGCCCGCCCGGCGCGCACCCCTCGTCGCGCACGGCTATGCGCACCCGGTCGCTGCCGTCGTGCAGTTCGCACACGACGACCCTGCTCGCGGTGTGCACGATCGCGTTCGTGACGAGTTCCGATACGACCAAGGCCGCGGTGTCGCAGGTGTCCTCGCACACCTCCCAGCCGTTCAGTCGGGCCCGTGTCAGATGTCTGGCCCGGGCGGGAGAGCCCGGATGCGCGGCCAGCTCGAAACGGAACCGGCGTCCGGCGAGGGGGCCTCCATCGGCCGGGAGGCCGAAGTGGTCTGCGGCGTCTGTTCCTAAGGGCGCGGACGGAATCACGCTTGCCACTATCTCCCCGCCGTGAACACTTGGCAAGTGTCACTCTGAAAATTGCAGAGTGCTGTATGACGCGGTGAACGGCCGTGGCACACTGCTCGCAACAGCATCTGCAGCGGCGCCAGTTGAGCCACCGGGGATCTCCGAAGATCTTCGAACGGGTCTTCGAATGGCGCCGCTGGGCTGTCAGGATTCTTTTGACGACGCCCTGTTGTCGGATGGTGGGCAGTGGCCGGAAATCGCCCGCCCAGAGCCCTTGATGGAGGTGGAGCGTGAGTGAACCGCGGTCCGCACCGACAGTCGGACAGGTCGTTCTCGGCCGGCGCCTGCTGGACCTGAGGGAGCGCGCCGGCCTCAAACGCGAGGAGGCCGCCCGCGTCCTGCGTGTCGCGCCCGCCACCGTCCGCCGCATGGAGACGGCCGAGGTCTCCCTCAAGATCCCCTACCTCCAGCTGCTGCTGAAGGCCTACGGGGTCGGCGACGAGGAGGCCGGGGCCTTCGTGCGACTCGCCGAAGAGGCCAACAAGCCCGGTTGGTGGCAGCGGTTCCACGACATCCTGCCCGGCTGGTTCTCCATGCACGTCAGCCTGGAGGGTGCCGCCGCCCTGATCCGCCAGTACGAGCCGCACTTCGTGCCCGGCCTGCTCCAGACCGAGGACTACGCACGCGCGGTTCTGACCTCGGGCGCCATCGGTCAGACCAGCCCCGACGACATCGAGCGCCATGTCGCACTGCGCATGCAGCGCCAGGACCTGCTCACCCGCCAGGGCGCGCCGCGTCTGTGGGTCGTCATGGACGAGACCGCGCTGCGCCGTCCGGTCGGCGGCCCGCAGACGATGCGCGCCCAGGTCGACAAGCTCCTCGACGGCACGCAGCTGCCCCATGTCACCCTGCAGATCGCCGAGTTCTCCGCCGGCCCGCACCCGGGCACGTACGGGCCGTTCGTGCTCTTCCGGTTCGCCATGCCCGAACTGCCGGACATGGTCTACAGCGAGTACCTGACCGGCGCCGTCTACCTCGACGCGCGCCACGAGGTGGCCACCCACCTGGAGGTCCTGGACCGCATGGCGGCCCAGGCCACCACGGCCCACCGCACGAAGGAGATCCTCCAGGATCTCCGCAAGGAGTTGTGAATGGATCGCATCACGTCCCCGCACATGTCGGGGGGCCGCGCCGAGCGGATCTACAACGGCATGCCCGCCCGGGAACTGGGCAGCGAGGGCTGGCACAAGCCGTGGAGCGGCGGCAACGGCGGCAACTGCCTGGAGGCGATGAAACTCGCCGACGGCCGGATCGCCGTCCGCCAGTCGACCGACCCCGACGGACCGGCCCTGATCTACACCTCCGACGAGATGACCGCCTTCATCGAGGGCGCCAAGGCGGGAGAGGCGGACTTCCTGCTGTCCTGAACGTGTGTCTTTTTCTCGCTCCAACTTACTTATTGTGGTGCTCACTTGATCACTCATCGCATCCCACGCTCACGGAGTGCCGTATGACCGGGAAGGACACCGCCGGCGCCAACCGGATCGACACCAGCAGGCCGCATCCCGCGCGGATGTACGACTGGTACCTCGGCGGTAAGGACAACTACCCCGTCGACGAGGAGATGGGGCGGCAGATGCTCGCCCTCGACCCCCGTGTGCCGGTGATGGCACGAGTCAACCGCGCCTTCATGCACCGGGCCACCCGCTGGCTCGCCGGTGCCGGCGTCCGGCAGTTCCTGGACGTCGGCACGGGCATCCCCACCGAGCCCAACCTGCACCAGGTCGCGCAGGACGCCGCCCCCGACGCCCGCGTCGTCTACTGCGACAACGACCCCATCGTCCTCGCCCACGCCGCCGCCCTGCTGCGCAGCACCGAAGAGGGAGCGACCGAGTACCTCCAGGCCGACGTACGGGATCCGGCCACCATCGTCGAGGGCGCCCGGAAGGTACTCGACTTCGGCAGACCGGTCGCGCTCTCCCTCGTCGCCCTGCTGCACTTCGTCTCCGACGCGGACGGGGCGCACGACCTCGTCCGCCGGCTGCTGGGTGAACTCCCCTCCGGCAGTTTCCTGGTGATGACCCACGCCACCGCCGACTTCACCCCCGAGCAGTCGGCCGCCGCCACCGAGAAGCTCAAGGCGGCCGGCGTCACCCTGGCCCTGCGCTCCCGCGCGGAGTTCACCCGCTTCTTCGACGGGCTGGACCTGGTCGAACCGGGCGTGGAGATCGTCCACAGGTGGCATCCGGAACTGGGTGAGCCGGTGCCCGGCCAGGACGACGGCTTCATCCCGGGCTACGGGGCGGTGGCCCGCAAGCCGTGATGCGCGCCGACGGTGACGAGTACCGGCGGCGACGAGCGGCGTGGCGACGGCCCGGTGTGCGGCGCGCGGCGACCCGCGGTGCGGCAGGCGGCGGTGACGGCTCCCGGTGCGGAGGCGGCGGTGGGGTCGTCGTCCGTGGCGCCGGGAGAAACGATGAGGGCCGCTGCCCCGAGGCCGGTGCGCGACGGTGACGGTCAGACCGCCATGGGCCGGTCCCCGGGCGCGATCGGCGCCGGCAGCCGCGAGTCGCCCGTCAGATACCGGTCCACGGCCGCCGCCACCGCACGGCCCTCCGCGATCGCCCACACGATGAGCGACTGCCCCCGCGCGGCGTCACCCGCGGCGAACACCCCCGGCACATTGGTCGCGAAACCGGCGTCCCGTGCCAGCGTGCCGCGCGGTTCCAGCGCCAGCCCCAGCTGGTCGACGAGCCCGTCCGCCCGGTCCGGCCCGGAGAAGCCGAGGGCGAGCAGCACGAGATCGCAGGGGAGCGTGCGCCCGGTGCCCGGCACCGGGCGCCGCCGCGCGTCCACCTCGACCAGGTGCAGACCGCGCACCCGGCCGTCCGCGTCGCCGGTGAACCGGAGCGTCGACGCCGCGAACAGACGTGCGTCGGCGTCGGCGGCGGGCGCCGTCCGCAGATCCCGTGCCTCCTCGTGCGCCGCCGACAGGCGGTAGATCTTCGGGTACGTCGGCCAGGGCTCGGTGTCCTCGTCCCGCTCCGCGCCGGGCCGGGCGTAGATGTCCAGCTGGGTCACGGACGCCGCGCCCTCGCGTACCGCGGTGCCCAGGCAGTCGGCCCCGGTGTCGCCGCCGCCCACGATCACGACGTGCCGACCGGCCGCGGACAGCGGGGAGAGCGCCAGATCGCCCTCGCACACCCGGTTGGCCAGCGGCAGGTACTCCATGGCCTGATGGATTCCGTCCAGCTCACGGCCCGGCACCGGCAGCTCACGCCAGGCGGTCGCGCCCGTCGCGACCACCAGGGCGTCGTAGCGTGACCGCAGCTCCGCCGCCCCGACGTCCAGGCCGACCACCGTGGACGCACGGAACTTGGTGCCCTCGGCCGCCATCTGCTCCAGCCGCCGCTCCAGGTGGTGCTTCTCCATCTTGAACGCCGGTATCCCGTAGCGCATCAGTCCGCCGAGCCGGTCGTCCCTCTCGTACACGGCGACGGTGTGACCGGCCCGGGTCAGTTGCTGGGCCGCCGCCAGTCCGGTCGGGCCCGAGCCGATCACGGCCACCGTCCGCCCCGACAGCCGCTCCGGCGGCCGGGGCGGGGTCAGACCGTCCTCCCAGGCCCGATCGGCGATCGCACACTCCACGTTCTTGATCGTCACGGCCGGCTGGTTGATCGCCAGCACGCACCCCGCCTCGCACGGCGCCGGGCACAGCCGCCCGGTGAACTCCGGGAAGTTGTTCGTCGCGTGCAGCCGGTCGCTCGCCGCACGCCAGTCCCCGCGTGAGACCAGGTCGTTCCACTCGGGGATCAGATTGCCCAGCGGGCAGGCGTCGTGGCAGAACGGGACGCCGCAGTCCATGCAGCGGTCGGCCTGCTTGCTGATGACGGGCAGCAGAGCCCCCGGGACGTACACCTCGTTCCAGTCCCGGACTCGTTCCTCGACGGGCCGGCGGGGCCAGTCCTGGCGGGGCGTCGTCAGGAAACCCTTGGGATCGGCCATGGCCGTCATCCTTGCGTCCGCGCACGACAGGCCGTGCATCATCGGGCGGCACACTCTTCCGGCCACGATACGTCCGGCAGGTCCTGCTCGCAGAGGGGCGGACAGCGCTTTCCCCGAATGGCCCGGCCGGTTCCCGCAGGCACCCCCTCGTCCGCGCGGGCCGGGTCGCACAGGTGGCTCACACCAGCGCGAGCAGGTACGTCAGCGCCGCCGCCGCCGAAGCGACGGCACGCACGTGGTTCCACCGCGTCCACTGGCGCACGTACGCCGGCCAGTACGCCTCGGCCTGCGGTGCGCCCGGTTCCAGCCGTGTCAGCGTGTCGTTGCGCGGCACGTTCGCCACCACCGTCACCCCGAACGCCCCGACCAGGTACAGCGCACTGCCCAGCAGCAACTCGGCCGTTCCCTCCTCCGGCCACAGCACGAAGGTGACCACCGCGATCACTGCGCACACCACGGCCGCCCCGGCGAACACGACCATGAACGCCGGTGTCGTCGCCGCCGCGTTGATCGCGTTCATCGCGGCCACCCCCCGAGCGGCCGGAAGCGCCGCCAGACCACGCATGACCAGCAACGAGAACGCGCCGAAGACGCCGGCCATCAGCCCCGTCGCCAGAACCCCCAGCACGGTCACCACCAAGTACGGTCCGTCGATCATCTCAACGTCAACTCCCGCCCGTAGAGCTGTGGACCCCGACCCGCGCCGTCCGGCACCCTCAGCCAACCCGCACAACCTGCCGGACGACCACGGACGAGCCGCCCGACCGCATCGCGACCGTCCACCATCCCACCTCGCCGACGGCCCGGCCCGGCCCCCGACGCACAGTCCTGCCGGCCGACGCGGACGACGTGCCCCGTCTTCCCGTCCGGAGCTGCCGAGACCGGCCGTTCGGCCCGGCCGCCCACCCCCGCCGCCGGGTCCGGGCATCGGCACGTCCGCCGGGCGCGGAACCGGGCGCCTCCGCGGGTCGTGCACGGCCCACGGAGGGGGCGAACCGGCACCCTCTCACCCGCCTCCGCCTCCGCCTCCGCTCTCGCCCTTGCTTCTGCTCCCACCCTCGCTCCCCTGCCCGCCCCGCCAGTCCCGCAGCACCGTCTCCACGCGCGCGGCGATCCGCCGCCGGGCCTCCTGCCGAGGGACCCCGCTCATCAGCAGCGCGTCGTACGGCGTGTCCAGGTGCCGCACGGAGGCCGCCACCGCCGAGACCACCGCCCGCTCGGCCAGCGCCCGGCCCTCCGCGCTCCGCCCCACGCGTCCGCTGCTCCGCACCGAGGCGTGCCCGGCGATCGCGCCGGCCCGGTCGGCCGGGCAGCCGGGGAACATCCTCCGCACCTCAGTCGCGAACGCCTCCGCGAACAGGGCGTCCTCCACGGCCCGCCGCCTGGCATCCCGTGCCCGGCGCCGCTGCCGCGCCTCAGCATCCGCCAGGCACCGCTCCTCTGCCCGCGCGAGGCCCGCCTCCTCGACGAGGACACCCTGCCGCTCGTAGCGCCCCCTGCGCCGGTTGAACCGCACGACCACGGCCGACAACGTGCTCTCCTCCCGTGACCTGCGGGTCAGCGCCGCGTCCCCGCGCGGCAGGAACACCAGGTGGCCGAGGTCGGCGCAGTCCAGGCAGCGTGGCGCCCGGTCCTCCAGCACCAGCAGCGGCAGCGGGCCGCGCCGGCACGCCGCGCAGTGCTTGCGCCGCAGCGGCTGCACGACGACGAGCGCGGTACGGGGCGACGGGACGGCAGTGCCTGTCATACCCGGTTCATGCCCTCGCCACCGCCGGGATGCACCCCGCCGGAACCGCGACCACGAGGCCCGCCGTGCACACATTGCGCCCTCCGCATCGGGGCCGGGCCGCACGGCGGGCGGTCGGCGGCGGATGATGGGGCCGTGCGACTCGAAGCGATCACCTGGGACCGGCTTGCCGACCGTCTCGCCGAGCGGCTGCTCGACCTGAAGCCGGCTGACGGCGGTCCCTGGCCGCGCGTCGCCTTCGACGGTGCTCCGGCCGCCCGTCCCGGAGACCTCGCCGAGCGCGTCGCCGAGTCGCTGCGCCTCCGCGGCCGTGCCTCCCGTGCCGTCGGCGCACACGGCTTCCTGCGGCCCGCCTCGCTTCGCCTGGAGCACGGCCGTCAGGACGTGGAGGCCTACTACGACGGCTGGTTCGACACCGGCGCTCTGTGGCGCGAGGTCTTCGGCCCGCTCGAACCCGGCGGTGACGGGCGGATCCTTCCCGACCTCCGCGACCCCGACACCGACCGCGCCACCCGTAGCCCCTACGTACAACTCCCGCCCGGCGGAGTGCTGTTGCTGCACGGCCCCTTCCTGCTCAGACACTGGTTCCCCTTCGACCTCTCGGTCCACGTCCTCCTCTCCCCGGCCGCTCTGCGCCGACGCACCCCCGAGCCCGACCACTGGACCCTGCCCGCCTGTGCGCGCTACGAGCGGGAGACCGACCCGGCCGGCACGGCCGATGTCCTGGTGCGCGCCGACGACCCCCGGCATCCGGCGTGGAGCGGCTTCGGCGGCTGAGTCCGCGGCAGAGGTGCGGGCGGCGTCCGGCACGGCGAGAATGTAGGACGCCGGGACAGTGGTGCGTCCTGCGCCGCGCCGGCCGCCCGGCTCAGGGAGGTATTCCATGACCACCGCCCGAGACATCATGCACCGGGGTGCCCAGTGGATCCCCACGCACGAGACCCTGGACCGCGCAGCGCAGCTGATGCGCGAGCTCGGCGTCGGCGCCCTGCCGATCAGCGACAACAACGAGCGGCTCTGCGGCATCCTCACCGACCGCGACATCGTCGTCGGCTGCGTCGCCATGGGCCGCGACCCGTCCAAGGTCACTGCGGGCGAACTCGCCCAGGGCACCCCGCGCTGGATCGACGCGGACGCCGACGTCGGTGACGTGCTGCGCGAGATGCAGGATCACCAGATCCGCCGTCTGCCGGTCATCGACAACAAGCGCCTGGTCGGCATGATCAGCGAGGCGGACCTCGCCCAGCACCTCACCGAGGAGCAGATCGGATCCTGGGCCGAGCACGTCTACGCCAGGTCTGCGCCCTCATCGCACTGACGCCGCGACTCCGGCCCCGGTCATAGCCAGCCGTTGCGCCGGAAACCCCGGTACAGCACCAGACAGGCCACCGATATCACGCCGATCACCAGGCCGTAGCCGTACCGCCAGTGCAGCTCCGGCATGTGGTCGAAGTTCATGCCGTACACACCGCACACCATCGTCGGTACGGCGATGACCGCGGCCCACGCGGTGATCTTCCGCATGTCCTCGTTCTGTGCGACCGTGACCTGGGCGAGGTGCGCCTGGAGAATCGAGTTGAGCAGCTCGTCGAAGGCGGCTATCTGCTCGGTGGCCCGCAGCAGGTGGTCGGAGACGTCGCGGAAGTAGGCCTGTATCTCCGGGTCGACGACCCGCATCGGCCGGTCGGCGAGGTCCAGCAACGGCCGGCCGAGCGGGACCACGGCCCGCTTCAGCTCCAGCAGTTCACGTTTGAGCTGGTAGATCCTTCCCGGATCGACCCGCGCTCCGTTCTCCGCGAACACGTCGGTCTCGACCTGCTCGATGTCCGCCTGGACGGCGTCGGCGACGTTGAGGTACTCGTCGACGACGTGGTCCGCCACCGCGTGCAGCACCGCCGAGGGGCCCTTGGCGAGCTGTTGCGGATCGGACTCCAGCTCCTCGCGCAGCGGGCCCAGGGAGCCGTGCCTGCCGTGCCGTACGGTGATGACGAACTCCCGGCCGACGAAGACCATGATCTCGCCGGTGTTCACCACCTCGCTCGTCGCGGTGAGTTCCTCGTGCTCGACGTAGCAGACCGTTTTGAACACCGCGAACAGCGTCTCGCCGTACCGCTCGACCTTGGGACGCTGGTGGGCCTCGACGGCGTCCTCCACCGCCAGCGGGTGCAGGTCGAACAACTCGGCGATGCCCGCGAACTCCACGTCGGTCGGCTCGTGCAGCCCGAGCCAGACGAAGCCGTCCCCGCTCCTTCGGACCCGCCGCACGGAGTCGAGCAGGTCGTCCCCGGCCGCCTGGACGCCGTCCTGATAGGTCACGCAGTTCACCACCGCGGAGCCCAGCGGGGAGCGGGCCGGATGACTGAGGTCGACGCGGACGCGCCGCCGGGCCAGCCGGGCCACCTTGCGCAGGCCACCTACCCTGCCCGTGACCTTCCGCAGGTTCCCTGCCATCGTCATGGGGATCTCCTCGCGTCGATCTCCTCGCGCCGCGTTCGGCGGCGTGGCACGCCAGTCTGCCAGGGAGGCAGCACCCTCGTGCGAGCCTGTGGAAAGGGCAGGTTCCGCTTGGTTCCGGCCTGTGGACGCGGGTGCACCGGAGCGTCGTCCTGTCCGGACCGACGCGCAAACTGGGATGATCACGGCATGACGCGAACCGACGGGTATCTCCTCGACAACCGGCAGGACGAGGCGGCGGAGCGCTTCGACGCCTTCGCCGACCTTTTCGACCCCACGACCCTCCGGCACCTGGAGGGGCTCGGCGTCGGACCCGGCTGGCGCTGCTGGGAAGTCGGCGCCGGAGGTACGTCGGTGGTGTCCTGGATGGCCAAGAAGGTCGGACCGACCGGCAAGGTCGTCGCCACCGGCATCGACATCACCCGGCTGGCCGAGGTGGCCCGTACGCCGGTGGAGGTGCGCGTCCACGACATCGGGGCGGACGAGCCCCCTGCGGAGAGTTTCGACCTGGTCCATGCCCGGCTGGTGCTCGTTCATGTGCCGGACCGGGAGCGGGCGTTGGCGTCCATGGTGAGGGCTCTACGGCCCGGGGGACGGCTGCTGCTGGAGGACGCCGACCCCGCCCTGCAGCCTCTGGTCTGCCCCGACGAGCACGGCCCCGAGCAGCAGCTCGCCAACCGGCTGCGGCACGGTTTCCGCACCCTGCTCGCCGACAGCGGCGCCGACCTGTCCTACGGCCGCCGCCTCCCGCGCCTGCTGCGCGAGGCCGGCCTCCAGCGCGTCGAGGCCGACGCCTACTTCCCCCTCGCCTCGGCCGCCTGCGTCGCCCTGGAGTCCGCGACGATCCGTCAGGTCCGCGGCCGGCTCGTCGCGGCAGGTCTCGCGACGGACGAGGACATCGATCGCCACCTGTCGAACATCGCCTCCGGGGCGATGGAACTGGCGACGGCACCGCTGATCTCCGCCTGGGGCCGCAAGCGGTAGCGGCGGCGGCCCCGCCCGGGGCCGGGCCGCGGGCCGTGCCGGCTCCCCGCCTCATCCCCGTGGCGCCGGCCTTCCTCCCGCCCGCTCGACCGCGGCCGCCCCCGCCCAGCACCCCTTCTCCGCCGCCGCTTCGGGCGGCGCGCCCGCCAGCAGGGCGGCGAGGAAGGCGCCGGTGAAGGCGTCGCCGGCGCCCGTGGTGTCGCGGGGAGTCGCCGGGACGGCGGCGATCCGGGCCGCGACGGCACCGCCACGGGCGACCAGCGCACCGCGCGGACCCAGCTTGGCGACGACCAGCGGCACACGCCGGCTCAGCGCCGCCGCCGCGTCCTCCGCGTCGGGCAGCCCGGCGAGCAGGCACGCCTCGTCGCGACTCGGCAGCAGGATGTCCACCCCTTCCGCGAGTGCCAGGAACCGGTCGGCCCCCAGCGTCGCCAGGAACCCGGCCGACGCCGGGTCCAGGCTCACCGGCACACCCCGCGTGCGCGCCGCCGTGACGGCCGTCGCCACCAGGGCCCGGCTCGACTCGGCGAAGAGCAGATAGCCCGACAGGTGCAGCCGGGCGACCCCGTCGAGCAGCTCGTCCGACCAGTCACCGGGATCCAGCCGCAGGGACGCGCCGCTGTCGGTGAGGAACGTCCGCTCGGCCGCGGCGCCCGAGTCGACCAGGCAGATCACCGTTCCCGTCGCCGCTTCTGAGTCCACCACGAGCCGGGCTCGCACCCCACAGGCCGTCAGTTCGCGCTCGTGCCACGCCGCCGCGTCCGCACCGACCCGCCCGAGCAGCCGGACGTCCGCGCATCCGTGGCGCGCCGCCCAGCACGCCACGTTCGCGCCCGCACCGCCCGGCAGGGTGCGGATCCCCGCGGCCGTGTCGGTCCCCGCGGCGAGCGGCCCCCGATGGCGGGCCACGACATCGGTGATCACGTCCCCGATCACCAGCAGCGCGCCGTGCTGCTGCGCCGTCACGCCCCCGCCCAGGCCGCTGCGATCCGCCCGGCCAGCTGCACATTGCCCCGCACCGCGGCCAGGTTGGCGTTCAGCGACGCGCCGTCGGTGTGCCGCACCAGGTAGTCGAGAAGGAACGGCGTGACGGCCTGCCCCAAGACGCCCTCCGCCTCGCACGCCGCGAGCGCGTCCGCGAGCACGCGCGCGTGCAGACCGGGGTCCAGCTGCTCCGCCTCCGGGACCGGCCGGGCGACGATCAGCGCCGACTCGGGCCCGCCGAGCGCGTCCTGCGCGCGCATGGCCCCGGCCACCTGGTCCGGTGAGTCGAGCCGCCACGGGACGGGATGCCCCGAGTCGGACAGGTAGAAGCCGGGGAAGCGGTCCGTGCCGAAACCGGCCACCGCGACACCCAGCGTCTCCAGCCGCTGCAGGGTGGCCGGGACGTCCAGGATCGACTTCACGCCCGCGCACACCACGGTGATCCGGGTACGTGCCAGCAGCCCCAGGTCGGCGGACTCGTCCTGCGTCACCGTCCACTGCCGGTGCACCCCGCCGAGCCCACCGGTCGCGAAGACCCGGATCCCCGCCAGTGCCGCCAGCTGCGCGGTGCCCGACACCGTGGTCGCCCCGCAGGCCCCCGAGGCCACCGCGAGCGGCAGATCACGGTGGCCCAGTTTGCGCAGACCGTCCTCGTTGGCGATCCGCTCCAGCTGCTCCTTGTCCAGGCCGACGTGCGGCCGCCCGTCCAGTACGGCGATCGTCGCCGGTACGGCGGCCTCCCGCCGGACCGCCGCCTCCAGTTCCAGCGCCACCTGCAGATTGCGCGGGCGCGGCAACCCGTGCGCGATGATCGTGGACTCCAGCGCCACCACCGGGCGTCCCGCGCCGATCGCCTCCCGCACCTCTTCGGACACCACCAGCACCACGCGCCTGCCTCCCGTCGTTGGGTCCCTTCCTCATCTCTGGCGGGCCGCACGGCCGGTCAAACCCTTGCCGCCCCGCGGGAGCAGGCGCCAGCCTGGAGGCATGACGGACAATTCCCTGCGCCTCGACCACGTCGTCCTCTGGGTGGGCGACCCGGCCGCCTCCGCCGGGTTCTACGAGCGGGTGGTCGGCCTGGAGCCGGTGAGGCTCACCGAGTACACGGCCGGCGATGCGCCCTTCCCCTCCGTGCGCGTCAGCGTCGGGACGATCCTCGACCTGATGCCACGGGCCGCGGCGGAGCGCGTGGCCTCCCTCACCGGCACCGAGGGCAGCGCGGGACATCCCGTCAACCACGTCTGCCTGTCCCTGCCGCGGACCGAATTCGACGCGCTGCACACCCGCCTTCGGGGACACGACGTCCCGGTGTCCGACCTCGCCCACGACTCCTTCGGCGCCCGGGGCCGGGCCCGGCGCAGCTTCTACTTCCGCGACCCGGACGGCAACGTCCTGGAGGCCCGCCACTACGACTGACGGTGTGGACCGGCCACGGCATCGCCCGGGGCCGGCGCTCCGGCTGACCGACGCTTCGGCTGTCCTCGGCTGGAACCTTCGGCCCGCTGGGTGGTGCCGCCCGGCGTGTGGCCGGTCGGGGAATCCGCGGCCTCCGCCCGCCCCGGGGAAGGGCGGGGGCGCGACCGCGCCCACCCCGCCGCGGACGCGGTCTCGCCGTCCCCCTTGGAGTCAGAAGAGCGGCTCCGGCAGCACGCCCTCCAGGGCGAGCAGTGTCCGCTTGGTCTCCAGACCGCCGCCGAACCCGCCGATCCCGCCGTCGCTCTCCACGACACGGTGGCAGGGCACGACGACCGGTAGCGGATTGGCGCCCATCGCCATGCCCACCGCCTGCGCGGCAGCCGGCCGTCCCACCCGCCGGGCGAGGTCGCCGTAGCCCACGACCGAGCCGAAGGGCACCCCGGACGCCAGTTCGCGCAGCACCTGGCGGTTGAAGCCCGAGACCAGCGACCAGTCCAGCGGCAGCCCGAAGTCCCGCCGTGATCCGGCGAAGTACTCCTCCACCTGCCGTATCGCCTCGGCGAGCAGGGGAGAGCCGGGAGCCTCCACGGGCTCGGCGCCCAGTCGTTCCGCCAGGTGCCGCAGCGCCCGCTCGCGCACCGCACCCGTCGCGTGGAACACGACGTTGACCAGTCCCGCGCCGGTCGCGGCCAGCAGCAGCGGACCCGTGCCGGTGCCGACGACCGCCCACACGACCCGCTGCCTGTTCTGCCCGTCACCGTCCATGCGACCACCGTACGGCCCGGCGCCGACAACGCCGCCGGGAACCGGTGTGCGCCCGCTGCCGCAGCGGGGGTCAGCCGGCGGGAACGGCGTCCTCCACCACGTCGGGCCTGTCGGAGATGATGCCGTCGACGCCGTAGCCGGCCGCCTGCCGGGCGGTCGCCGCGTCGTCGACGATCCAGGTGAACACTTCCATGGCCTGCCCGTGCGCCCCGGTGAACGCGTGCACCGCGGCCACGTAGGCGGCCGAGATCGTCCCGTGGGAGGGGTTGATCTGGTCGGTGAAGCCGGAGTAGCCGGGCAGGTCGGCCAAGGGCGGCGTGCCGAGGAGGCCCGTCCTGACCGCGGGCTCCAGGTCGTGCACGGCACGGATGCTGTCCGCGCTGAAGCTCTGCACGATCAGCTCGTCCGCCACGTGCCGGTGGTCCAGCCAGCCCTCGTCGGCGAGCACCTTCAGGATCTGCTGCTCGATGCCCGGGTACAGCTCGGGGCTCTTGATCTCCAGCAGCAGCCTCTGGTGGTTGCGCTCCACCCGGCGCAGGTACTGCTCCAGCGTCGGCACGCGCACGCCCGCGTACGTGGGGTCGAACCAGCCGCCCGCGTCCAGGCGGGCGATCTCGGCGGCGGTGAAGTCCTTCACCTTCCACGGGGCGCGGCCGGGGAAGACCTCCTCGGCGTCGGTGGTGCGCCTGAGGCTGTCGTCGTGCATCACCACGAGCGCGCCGTCCCGGGTGCGCTGGACGTCGTTCTCCACCCAGCGGATGCCCAGCAGCGCCGCCTCGTCGACGGCGGCCAGGGTGTTCTCGGGGGCGTAGGCGGAGGCGCCCCGGTGGGCGACGACCACGGGCGGCCGGCCGCCCTCGCCGGCCCGGGCACCGGGAGCGGTGACCAGGAGGCACAGGGCGGCCAGGAGCGCGGTGGTCGTGACGGCAACTGCGCGCGCGTGCATGCGTACTCCTCGCGTCGAGTGATCACGGTCGGTTCCACTGTGGCAGCAGAGAGTCAGCGACGGAGGAGTGGGTCGCGGTCGCCGGGTGACGGGAGTTGCTCAAGTCCGCTCGCCGGTGCCCCGCATCTGCGGCAGGGCCGTGTTTCTTTTCCGGAAAATCGTTCGACCATTCCGGTGGGGGTCATACTCTTCGCACTCGGCCCTGACCGCTCGCGCGGCGCCGGGAGGGGTGCATTTCGGGCAATTTCCGGTACAGGGCGGAAGGGCAACCGCGCATGCAGGGCACGGTCGACGGTTTCAGCTACGGACTCGTCACACCGCTGGTGGCCTGCCTCATGGCCTGCCTGGGCGGCGCCCTCGGTCTGCGGTGCACCGGCAGAGCCCTGCTCGTCGCCGGATCCTGGCGACCCGGCTGGCTCGCTCTCGCCTCCGCCGCCATGGGCTCCGGCATATGGACCATGCATTTCATCGCGATGATGGGCTTCACCGTCGCGCAGGCCCCGGTCCGCTACGACAAGGCGACGACGTTCGCCAGCCTCGCCCTCGCCGTCGTCATGACCGGGATCGGGATCTTCATCGTGGGCTACCGCGGCGCCCGCGGAACCGCCCTGTTCACCGGTGGGACGGTCACCGGCCTGGGCATCGCCTCGATGCACTACCTCGGCATGGCGGGCCTGCGCCTCGACGGCCGGCTGGAGTACGACACGCTCACCGTGGCCGCCTCCGTGGTCCTCGCCATGGCCGCCGCCACCGCGGCGCTGTGGGCGGTCGGGCAGGTGAGGGGGTTCGTCTGGAGCATCGGGGCGAGCCTCGGCCTGGGCGTCGCCGTCACCGGCGTGCACTACATGGGCATGGCCGCCGTCACGGTCCACCTCCACGGCACCGCAGCCCCCTCCACCGGCGGCTCGCCCGCGGCCCTGCTCGCCCCCCTGCTGATCGGTCCGCTCGCCTTCCTGTGCCTCGCCGGGGTCGTCGTCATCTTCGACCCGCTGATGGTGCCGGGCCGCTCCGACTGGTCCCCGGCCGAGCGCAGGCCCGGCGTCCCCGCCCACTCCGTCGCCGGCCACGCAGACCGCCGCGCCCGGTCCCGCCGCGACCTGGGGCGGAGACCCTCCCGCACCTCGTAGAGCGGCCGATCGGGGCATCGATGTCGGTGCCGGGTCGTACGGTGGATTCCATGCGGCCCGTTTCCCACATCGAACGCACGGTGGCGCCCTTCGAGGTCGTCAGCCCCTACCAGCCCAGCGGCGACCAGCCGGCGGCCATCGCCGAGCTCGCGCGCCGCATCGGGGCCGGTGAGAGGGACGTCGTCCTGCTGGGCGCGACCGGCACCGGCAAGTCCGCCACCACCGCGTGGATGATCGAGAAGCTCCAGCGCCCCACGCTCGTCATGGCGCCGAACAAGACGCTGGCCGCCCAGCTGGCGAACGAGTTCCGCGAGCTCCTGCCGGACAACGCCGTGGAGTACTTCGTCTCGTACTACGACTACTACCAGCCCGAGGCCTACGTCCCGCAGTCGGACACCTACATCGAGAAGGACTCCTCGATCAACGAGGAGGTCGAGCGTCTGCGCCATTCCGCCACGAACTCCCTGCTCACCCGCCGTGACGTCGTCGTGGTCGCCTCGGTGTCCTGTATCTACGGCCTCGGCACCCCGCAGGAGTACGTCGACCGGATGGTCCCCCTACGGGTCGGTGACGAGATCGACCGGGACGAGCTGCTGCGCCGCTTCGTGGACATCCAGTACACGCGCAACGACACGGCGTTCACCCGAGGTACCTTCCGGGTCCGCGGCGACACCATCGAGATCTTCCCGGTCTACGAGGAGCTGGCCGTCCGCATCGAGATGTTCGGCGACGAGATCGAGGCGCTCTCCACGCTGCACCCGATCACCGGCGAGATCATCAGCGACGACGACAAGCTGTACGTCTTCCCCGCCTCCCACTACGTCGCCGGCCCCGAGCGCATGGAGCGGGCCGTCAAGGGCATAGAGGAGGAACTGCAACAGCGCCTGGCCGGGCTGGAGAAGCAGGGCAAGCTGCTGGAGGCCCAGCGGCTGCGGATGCGCACCGCGTACGACATCGAGATGCTCCGCCAGATCGGCACCTGCTCCGGCGTCGAGAACTACTCGATGCACTTCGACGGCCGCTCGCCGGGCACCCCGCCGAACACCCTCCTCGACTACTTCCCCGAGGACTTCCTCCTCGTCATCGACGAGTCGCACGTCACGGTGCCCCAGATCGGCGCGATGTACGAGGGCGACGCCTCCCGCAAGCGCACCCTCGTCGACCACGGCTTCCGGCTGCCCTCCGCGCTGGACAACCGCCCGCTGAAGTGGGAGGAGTTCCAGGAGCGCATCGGCCAGACCGTCTACCTGTCGGCGACCCCCGGCACGTACGAGCTGTCGCGTTCCCAGGGCGCGGTCGAGCAGATCATCCGCCCCACCGGCCTCGTCGACCCCGAGGTCGTCGTCAAGCCGACCGAGGGCCAGATCGACGACCTGGTGCACGAGATCCGCAAGCGCACCGAGAAGGACGAGCGCGTCCTGGTCACCACCCTCACCAAGAAGATGGCCGAGGACCTCACCGACTACTTCCTGGAGCTCGGCATCCAGGTGCGCTACCTGCACAGCGACGTCGACACCCTGCGCCGTGTGGAGCTGCTGCGCGAACTGCGCGCCGGCGAGTTCGACGTCCTGGTCGGCATCAACCTCCTCCGCGAGGGCCTGGACCTGCCCGAGGTGTCCCTGGTGGCGATCCTCGACGCCGACAAGGAGGGCTTCCTGCGCTCGGGCACCTCGCTGATCCAGACCATCGGCCGCGCCGCCCGCAACGTCTCCGGCCAGGTCCACATGTACGCCGACAAGATCACCCCGGCGATGGAGAAGGCCATCGACGAGACCAACCGGCGCCGTGCGAAGCAGGTCGCGTACAACAAGGCCAACGGGATCGACCCCCAGCCACTGCGCAAGAAGATCAACGACATCGTGGCGCAGATCGCGCGCGAGGACGTCGACACCGAGCAGCTGCTCGGCACCGGTTACCGGGCGCCGAAGGACGGCCGGGGCGCCAAGGCCCCGGTGCCCTCGCTCGGCGGCAAGGCGGCCAAGGGCGGCACGTCCGCGAAGCCGGCCGGGTCCGCCAAGAGCCGGACCGGGGAAGCCGTCCCCACCGATCAGCCGGCCGCCGAACTCGCGGGGCAGATCGAGGAGCTGACGGAGCGCATGCGCGCCGCCGCCGCGGACCTGCAGTTCGAGATCGCGGCCCGGTTGCGCGACGAGGTCGCGGAGATGAAGAAGGAACTGCGGCAGATGAAGGAGGCGGGTCTGGCCTGACGACGTGCCGGGCCCGGCCGCCGGCCCCGGGGACTGTGTTGCAAGACCGACACAAAACGTGCACCGGGGTTCGGCATTGTCGGCGCCGCTGCGTAGGGTTCTGATCAACCGCGGACGCAGCGGCTAACAGGGGACCGTTCGAGAGGGGAATCAGCGCGTGACCGTCAACATGACCAAGGGTCAGGCCATCAGTCTGCAGAAGAACGACGGAGGCAGCCTGACCGCGGTGCGCATGGGTCTCGGCTGGCAGGCGGCGCCCCGTCGCGGCCTGTTCGGCTCCCGCACCAGGGAGATCGACCTCGACGCCTCAGCCGTCCTGTTCGCGGACAAGCAGCCGGTCGACGTCGTCTTCTTCCGCCACCTGGTGAGCGACGACGGTTCCGTGCGCCACACGGGTGACAACCTCGTCGGGGGTGTCGGCCAGGGCGGCGACGACGAGGCCATCCTCGTCGACCTGCAGCGCCTCCCGGTCCACATCGACCAGATCGTCTTCACCGTGAACTCCTTCACGGGCCAGACGTTCCAGGAGGTGCAGAACGCCTTCTGCCGCCTGGTCGACGAGACCAACGGCCAGGAGCTCGCCCGCTACACCCTCGCCGGCGGCGGTGCCTACACCGCTCAGATCATGGCGAAGGTGCACCGCGCGGGCTCGGGCTGGACGATGACCGCCCTCGGTGCGCCGGCCAACGGCCGCACCTTCCAGGACCTGATGCCGGCGATCCTGCCGCTGCTGTAAGGCCGCGGCGGCCGGTGGAACGTCCGGCGCGCGGTGAGCGGTACCGAGGACGGACGGCGAGGCGGGGGGACGGAAGGCGATGACGGCCGAGCTGGTGCGGGGGCAGAACCACCCGCTCACCCAGGTCCGGCTCGAGGTCAGGATCTCGGCCGGCAGCCCGGTCGTGGCCGCGGCCACCCTCAGCGACGAGCACGGCATCGTGCCCGGAGCCGCCGGAGTGGCCCACCCCGGAGTTCCGGCGCTGCCCGGGGTGGAGGTGCCCCGGCAGGCGGCCGCCGACCACCGCCTCGCGATCGACCTCGACGCCCTGCGGGACACCGTGCACCGCGTCGACGTGCTCCTCGCGCTGCCCGGCGGTGGTCGCGGGCCCGTCCGCTTCGGCGCCGTCGCCGCACCCTTCGTCGCGGTGACGGGTCTCGACGGCACCGAGGTCGCCACCTACACGCTCACCGGCCTCGACGCGGAGCGTGCCGTGGTCGCCCTGGAGTTCTACCGCCGCCGGGGCGCCTGGAAGGTCCGCGCCGTGGGCCAGGGATACGTTGACGGCCTCGCCGGACTCCTCACCGACCAGGGCCTGCCCGAGGCACGCCGGATGGCGGCGGAGATCGACGAAGCCGTGGCCCAGGGCCTGGCCCACGCGATCCCGGCCCCCGCGCCCGGAGCCGCGGACGCCGAGCACGCCCACCGGCCGGACGGGCCCGCCGCAAGCGGTGGTGGCCCGTTCGCCCACGGCGCCGGAGAGCCAACCCACCCCACCACCCCGGGCACGACCGAACCGCACGGCACCGCGGCGTCCGAACGCGCCGGCGACGCCACCCGTCCGGCGCAGACGGCTCCGGCTCCGTCCGGCACGCCGCCCCGCCTCGCCGCCGACACCTCCCTGCCCGGTGCCGCCGCGGCCTCCTCCGCCGCCGGGCCGATCGACTACAGCCACCCCCGACGGCAGAACGCCGCGCACACGGCGCCCCCGCCAGCGCCTCCCGGGCAGCCCCGGGAGCCGGTCGCGGGCGACGCGACCGGCTGGTCGATGGAGGAGCGGCTCTACAACCAGGTGTGGGGCATGTTCGAGGACCTGGCCCGCACCACCGCGGCGTACCGCAGCGCGGTCGGCTTCGCGGACGCACGCAGGGAGAAGGAGCTCGACCGGGCCCTGGCGGACCCACGCAGCCGGATCGGCGGGCAGGGCGACGCCGCGCGGGAGGCGGCTCGGGCCCGGCACGCCGACCTCGTCGGACGGGCACGAGAGGTGCTCGACCGCGACCTCGCCCAGCTCCGGGCCGAGGCCGACGTCGTCGAGCCCGCGCTGCCACCGGCGTACGCCCGCTGGGACAACCCCGTCTGGCACGGCTACCGGGTTCCCATGGAGATCCCCATGGCGCTGCGCGTCGGGGACCTGCACCTGCCCGAGAGCGACCCCCTGCGCATCCCCATGCTGCTCCGGCTGCCGCTGGAGCGGGGACTGTGGATCGACAGCGGGCGGCCCGGATCACTCGACGGACCCTTCACCGACTCCCATGCGCTGCGGCGACCGGCCATGGAGACCGCTGTGGCCCTGACCGCCCGGCTGCTCGCCGTGTACCCGGCGGGCGCGTTCACGGTGCACGTCGTCGACCCGGCCGGCTCGGCCGCGCGGCCGCTGGAACCCCTGACCCGGTCCGGCGTCCTCGACGGACCGCCGGCCACGGGTGCCGCGGGGGCAGCGGAGGTGCTGGCCGGGCTCACCGAACGGGTCGACCTGCTGCACATGGCGGTCCGCGGCGGCGCGGCCGACTCCCTGCCTCCCGGCTTCGACACCTCCCGGCAACTGCTCCTGATCAACGACTTCCCACACGGCTTCGACGATCGTGCGGTGACCCGGCTCCGCTACCTCGCGGACGAGGGGCCGGCCGTCGGCGTGCACCTGATGATGGTCGCCGACCGGGACGACTCCGCCGGTTACGGTCCGTTGCTGGACCCCCTGTGGCGTTGCCTCCTGCGGCTGACGCCCGTGCCCGACGACCATCTCGCCGACCCCTGGATCGGGCACACATGGACGTACGAGCCGGCCTTGGTGCCGCCGGGGAGCCAGATCCTCCGGCAGGTGCTGGCCCAGGTCGCGACAGCTCGCACCAACTTTCGGTAAAGCGCGTCTGACCTGCGTTTCCAATCCCCGCCTTACGCGGCGCTTTACCTTTTCTTGGTGATCGGGGTACTCTTTTCCCACGGAGGGGAGTACTCCCTGTCACTGCGGCGCACCCGTCAATACGGATCGGACCCGATCCCGGGGCGTCGGCCCTTCACGGGTGGAAGAGACCTCCGGCCGCGCGACGACGCTGATCACCTGCCGTTACGACTGCCGGAGGCGCAGTGGAAATCTCCGCGACCCTGTGGGTCCTGACCATCGTGGGCCTGGCCGCCCTGATCGCGGTCGACTTCTTCATCGGCCGCAAGCCCCACGACGTGTCGATCAAGGAAGCCGGGATCTGGACGGGCGTCTGGATCGCCCTCGCCGGCCTCTTCGGACTCGGCCTGCTCGTCCTCGGCGGTGCTCGGCCGGCCGGAGAGTTCCTCGCCGGATTCATCACCGAGAAGTCGCTCAGCGTCGACAACCTCTTCGTCTTCGTCCTGATCATGGCGAAGTTCGCCGTGCCGTCGCGCTACCAGCAGCGCGTCCTCCTCGTCGGCGTGCTCATCGCCCTCGTCCTGCGGGCCGTCTTCATCGTCGCGGGCGCAGCGCTCATCGCGAGCTTCTCGTGGGTCTTCTACCTCTTCGGCGCCTTCCTCGTCTGGACCGCCTGGAAGCTCGTCCAGGAGGCCCGTGCCGAGGCAGAGGACGAGGAGTACGAGGAGAACAGGCTGCTCAAGGCTGCCGAGCGCCGCTTCGGTGTCGCCGACCGCTACCACGGCACCAAGCTGTGGATCCGGCAGAACGGCAAGCGGGTCATGACCCCCATGCTGGTCGTGATGCTGGCCATCGGCACCACCGACGTGCTGTTCGCCCTGGACTCCATCCCCGCGATCTTCGGCCTGACCCAGGACCCGTACATCGTCTTCACGGCCAACGCCTTCGCGCTGATGGGCCTCCGGCAGCTGTACTTCCTCATCGGCGGCCTGCTGAAGAAGCTGGTCCACCTGTCCTACGGTCTGTCGATCATCCTCGGCTTCATCGGCGTCAAACTGGTGCTGCACGCCCTGCACGAGTCCGGGGCCCACGTCCCCGAGATCAGCATCCCGGTCTCGCTCGGCGTGATCTGCACCGTCCTGATCGTCACGACGATCACCAGCCTGCGGGCCTCGCGGAGGCGGGCGACAGCCGAGGAGGCGCAGGCGGGGACCGAAGGCGCTCCGAAGGACAGGGTCGGGATCTGACCGCGTCGGGCGTAGGGACAACCATCCCCGGGAGAGGCACCGATCGAATTGCCGACCGCCCCTTGCGGTGGTTCTTTGGGTGCTGGACGTTCCCGGTCCACGGGAGCACCGCCCGGGCGGAGGAAACATGGACGCACCTCTGAGGTTCGCGCAGATCATCGACTTCGAGACCGACCGCATCGACGAGATACGCCGGCTCGCCGAGGAAGCGGACGAGCGTCTCGCCGACCGCGCGTACGGCCCCACCCGGCGTCTCGTCCTGAAGGACCGGAACCAGCCCGACCGCTACCTCGTGGTGGTCGAGTTCGACTCCCACGAGGACGCCGTGCGCAACAGCGACGACCCCGAGACGGGCAAGCTCGCCGAGCAGATGGCTGCCCTGTGCACCCGTCCGCCGGCGTTCACCGACTGCGACGTACAGGAGAGGGCCGATTTCACATGACGACACCGGGCCGGTGTGTCAGTAGGTGACCGTGATCCGCCGGGCGGGTCCGTCGACGCGGATCGTGCCGCCGTAGGGGAGGACGAGCTGTGGGTCGGTGTGACCGAAGTCCACGTCGAAGACGACCATCGCGTCGGGGGCGTAGGTCCGCATCGCCCGCAGAACGGCCTCCCGCTGCTCGGCGGCGTAGCGGGCCCCCTCCTCGGGACGGTGGGGCCGTTCGAAGGACCAGGTCTTCGGACGGCCCATCAGCAGCACGGGGAACCTCTGCAGCAGTCCACGTTCGCCCATGTTCCGCAGGGCGTGGAACACCTCGGTGCCGCTCGGCAACTCCTCCGAGGTCTCCAGGAGCAGCACACCGCCGTCGTACACCGACAGGTCGTGGGAGACCTCGCGGTCGGCCGCCAGCAACCAGGCGACGATCTCCAGACAGCCGCCCCAACTGCGGCCCTCCACCACCCGGTCGGGGTTCACCCAGTCCCAGCCGGTGCCGGGCCGGGTCTCCGGCTCCGCCTCGAACGTGGCGGGGTCGGCCCAGTCGCGGTCGACGTCGCGCCACCGCTCGGCCGGGCGCAGCTCGAACTCACCCGGCGTGAACAGCGCCGCCCGCAGCGACGCCTGAGTCTGCGGGTGCATCGCGCCGGGACGGCCCAGCTGCGCCATCACGCCGGCACCGTGGAATCCGACGATCCCCGTGGTGTACAGGAACGCCAGCAGGTTGGTGTTGTCGCTCATCCCGAAGAACGGCTTGGGATGGGCCCGGATCAACTCCCGGTCCAGCAGCGGCAGGACGGTGATCTGGTCCTCGCCCCCGATCGACGCCATGATCACCTTCACGTCCGGGTCGGAGAAGGCGGCGTGGATGTCGTCGGCCCGCTCCTGCGGGGTGGAGCCCATCTTCCGCGTCGCCGGGTACTCCACCGGTTCCAGGCCGAAGTCCGTCCGCAGCCGGCGCAGTCCCAGCTCGTGGGGGAGCGGGAGAATCCCCGGCAGCGCGGTGGAGGGCGAGATGACGGCCATGTGGTCGCCGGGTGACGGCTTGGGCGGGTAGGAGATCGCGGTCATGCCGGCGAGCGTAGGGCCGGCCGCACCACCAGCGCACCGTGATAAACCGGGTCCGAGCAGCGGCTCCACCGGGCCGCCCCACCGCGAACGGACCGGAGGAACCGTGCCCCGCACCCTGGCCAACGCCCCGATCATGATCCTCAACGGCCCCAACCTGAACCTGCTCGGGCAGCGCCAGCCGGAGATCTACGGCCCCGACACCCTCGCCGACATCGAGGCCCTGTGCACGAGGACGGCCGCGGCGCACGGGGGAACGGTGGACTTCCGCCAGTCCAACCACGAGGGAGAACTGGTCGACTGGATCCACGAGGCACGGCTCGGACACTGCGGGATCGTCATCAACCCGGCCGCGTACTCGCACACGTCGGTCGCGATTCTGGACGCCCTCAACGCCTGCGACGGACTGCCCGTCATCGAGGTGCACATCTCCAACGTCCACCGGCGGGAGTCGTTCCGGCACCACTCCTACGTCTCGCTGCGCGCGGACGGCGTGATCGCGGGGTGCGGGGTGCAGGGCTACGCGTTCGGCGTGGAACGGGTCTCCGCGCTCGTGGGGGCGGCGCGGGCCGACACGTGAGGACCGCCGGAAGAGGCGAGCACTCCGGGGCGCGCCCGCGCGGAGCACGCCGGGCACGCTCACGAGGGCGGGCGGCCGGAAGTCGCCCGGGCCGCCGGCCGGGGGCGGGGGGACGGACCGGCGGCCCCACCGCACGGGCGCCGTTGTCCCGCGCGGGGGCGGCCTCCAGTCGACTCCCGACCGCGCGCCTGCGGGAGCGTGCGCGGGACGCCGGCACGTGCACGGCTTTCACACGGGGTGCGTCACGCCGGCTCCACCCGCCGCGCACCCGGCCCCGCGCCCCGTCCGGTCGCCCCGGCGCCGAGCCCCGAGCCCCGCCCGACGGCGGCGCCCGGAGCGGACGTTCACCACCCGCGCGCGTGCCACTCCGGCAGATGCGGCCTCTCCGCGCCCAGCGTCGTGTCGTCGCCGTGCCCGGGGTAGACCCACGTCTCGTCCGGCAGCATGTCGAAGATCCTGGTCTCCACGTCGTGGATCAGGCTGGCGAACGCCTCCGGGTCCTGGTGCGTGTTGCCGACGCCGCCCGGGAAGAGGCAGTCGCCCGTGAAGACGTGGGGGTGGCCGTGCGGGTCGTCGTAGACCAGCGCGATCGAGCCCGGCGTGTGGCCGACCAGATGGCGCGCGGTCAGCTCCACGCGCCCCACCCGGACGGTGTCGCCGTCGTCCACCAGCACGTCGGTGGGCACCGGGATGCCGTCGGCGTCGTACCGGCCCGCGTGGGTGCGGGCGCCGGTGGCGGCCACGACCTCGGCGAGCGCCTGCCAGTGGTCGCCGTGACGGTGGGTGGTGACGACGGACGCGATGCCGTCGTCACCGATCATTCCGAGCAGCGTCGACGCGTCGTTCGCCGCGTCGATCAGGAGTTGCTCGTCCGTGGCCCGGCAGCGCAGCAGATAGGCGTTGTTGTCCATGGGGCCGACTGCGATCTTGGTGATCATCAGGTCCTTGAGCTCGTGCACGTCCGCCGGGCCGCCGACCGTCACCTGTCCGCTGTACGTCATGCACGCCAGCCTATCGCCGCGCCTGCCCCGTGACCCGTCCTCGCCCTACAGCGGGGGCAGTGCCGGCAGCGTGCCGCCGTGCACGGTCAGCCCGGAGCCGTCGCGGCGTCCCGCCAGCCACCCGAGCAGGTCCGCCGGGGCCCCCGTCACGGTGACCTCCGGCTCCGCCGCCTCCCGGCCGGTGCTCCACGCGCGCGTGCCGTCCGTGACCCGCGTGGGCGGCACGCCGGTGCGGCCGGTGAACCGGGCGGCGAGGAACTCGATCTCCCGCTCGGCGAACTCAGCCGGCACATCCTCCAGCTCGTAGCCGATCCCGAGGTCCACGTGGTGCAGCTCGACCTCCGCCCAGCGGCGGAACGGCACCCGGGCCGCGGCGTCGGTCACGCCGTTGCGCAGCTCCACCCTGCGCGACCAGTCGGCCGGCGCGTCCCCGGCCGACTGGAAGCGGGCAGCGCTCTCCCGCAGGTCGGCCAGCTGCGCGTCGACGGGTCGCGTGGCGCCCTTCCCGATGTCGGCGTCGCGCGCCTCGGCGGAGACGTACATGGGACGGCCCTCGAGGACGTTGACGAGAGCGTCGGCGTTGCGGGCGAGGTGGGCGAGGACGTGGCCGCGACTCCAGCCGGGCAGGCGTGACGGTTCGGCCGCGGATCCGTTGTCCAGTTCGGCGACCGCGGTCAGCAGCCGATCGGTCGCTTCCCGTACGGACTCCAGGTCACGTGCGTGATCAATCATGGTGCTGACCCTAGCCGTGCCGCTCCTTCGGGTGAAGGTGGTGAAGCCGTCCCATAAATCGAATGCGCGTGCTATATGGTCGGACGTGGCGTCGGGCATGCTGGAGGGCCGGGGATTGTTTGCATCCGGTGAATCCGACCGGCGTTGTCAGTGGCTCGCCCTAGTCTGAGAAGGACGGGGGTCCCGCCCCTGTCACTTCTCTCAAGAAAGGTGCGGACCGGCGTGGCCGACCGTCTCATCGTCCGTGGCGCGCGTGAGCACAACCTGAAGAACGTGTCGCTCGACCTGCCCCGGGACTCGCTCATCGTCTTCACGGGCCTGTCCGGGTCGGGCAAGTCCTCTCTGGCCTTCGACACGATCTTCGCCGAGGGCCAGCGGCGCTACGTGGAGTCCCTCTCCTCGTACGCCCGCCAGTTCCTCGGCCAGATGGACAAGCCGGACGTCGACTTCATCGAGGGCCTGTCGCCCGCGGTCTCCATCGACCAGAAGTCGACCTCACGCAACCCGCGCTCCACGGTCGGCACCATCACCGAGGTCTACGACTACCTGCGTCTGCTCTTCGCCCGCATCGGCAAGCCGCACTGCCCGGAGTGCGGCAGGCCCATCTCCCGCCAGTCGCCGCAGGCCATCGTCGACAAGGTGCTGGAGCTCCCGGAGGGAAGCCGCTTCCAGGTGCTGTCGCCGCTGGTGCGCGAGCGCAAGGGGGAGTTCGTCGACCTCTTCGCCGACCTGCAGACCAAGGGCTACTCCCGCGCGCGCGTCGACGGCGAGACCATCCAGCTGTCCCACCCGCCGACGCTGAAGAAGCAGGAGAAGCACACCATCGAGGTGGTCGTCGACCGCCTCACCGTCAAGGACTCCGCCAAGCGCCGCCTCACCGACTCCGTGGAGACCGCACTCGGCCTGTCCGGCGGCATGGTCGTGCTCGACTTCGTCGACCTCCCGGAGGACGACCCCGAGCGCGAGCGCATGTACTCGGAGCACCTGTACTGCCCGTACGACGACCTGTCCTTCGAGGAACTGGAACCGCGCTCCTTCTCCTTCAACTCGCCCTTCGGCGCCTGCCCCGACTGCACCGGTATCGGCACCCGCATGGAGGTCGACCCGGAGCTGATCGTCCCGGACGAGGAGAAGTCCCTCGACGAGGGCGCCATCCACCCCTGGTCGCACGGGCACACCAAGGACTACTTCGGCCGCCTGATCGGCGCCCTCGCGGACGCGCTCGGCTTCCGCACGGACATCCCCTTCGCCGGCCTGCCGCAGCGCGCCAGGAAGGCCCTGCTGCACGGCCACAAGACGCAGATCGAGGTCCGCTACCGCAACCGGTACGGCCGTGAGCGGCGCTACACCACGCCCTTCGAGGGAGCCGTCTCCTTCGTCAAGCGCCGGCACGGCGAGGCCGAGAGCGACGCCAGCCGTGAGCGCTTCGAGGGCTACATGCGCGAGGTGCCCTGCCCCACCTGCGAGGGCACGCGCCTGAAGCCGATCGTCCTCTCCGTCACCATCATGGAGAGGTCGATCGCCGAGGTCTCCGCGATGTCCATCAGTGACTGCGCGGACTTCCTGGGCGAGCTCCGGCTCGACGCCCGCGACAAGAAGATCGCCGAGCGGGTGCTGAAGGAGGTCAACGAGCGTCTGCGTTTCCTCGTCGACGTCGGACTGGACTACCTCTCACTGAACCGGGCGGCGGGCACGCTCTCCGGCGGCGAGGCGCAGCGCATCCGCCTGGCCACCCAGATCGGCTCCGGCCTGGTCGGTGTCCTGTACGTGCTGGACGAGCCGTCGATCGGCCTGCACCAGCGCGACAACCACCGCCTCATCGAGACCCTCGTGCGGCTGCGCAACATGGGCAACACGCTCATCGTCGTCGAGCACGACGAGGACACCATCAAGACGGCCGACTGGATCGTCGACATCGGTCCCGGCGCCGGTGAGCACGGCGGCAAGGTCGTGCACAGCGGATCCCTGAAGGAACTGCTCGCCAACACCGAGTCGCAGACCGGGCAGTACCTGTCCGGCAGCAGGTCCATCCCGGTGCCCGACGTCCGGCGCCCGCACGACCCCTCACGGCAGCTCACCGTGCACGGCGCGCGCGAGAACAACCTGCGCGACATCGACGTGTCCTTCCCGCTGGGTGTCTTCACCGCGGTCACCGGTGTCTCCGGTTCGGGCAAGTCGACGCTGGTCAACGACATCCTGTACACGCACCTGGCGCGTGAGCTGAACGGCGCGCGCAATGTTCCCGGCCGCCACACGCGCGTGGACGGCGACGACCTCGTCGACAAGGTCGTGCACGTCGACCAGTCGCCCATCGGACGCACCCCGCGATCGAATCCGGCGACCTACACCGGCGTCTTCGACCACGTCCGCAAGCTGTTCGCCGAGACCACCGAGGCCAAGGTCCGCGGATACCAGCCCGGCCGCTTCTCCTTCAACGTCAAGGGCGGACGCTGCGAGAACTGTGCCGGTGACGGCACGATCAAGATCGAGATGAACTTCCTCCCGGACGTGTACGTCCCGTGCGAGGTCTGCCACGGCGCCCGCTACAACCGGGAGACCCTGGAGGTCCACTACAAGGGGAAGTCCATCGCCGACGTCCTGAACATGCCGATCGAGGAGGCCATGGACTTCTTCGAGGCGGTCCCGGCCATCTCGCGTCACCTCAGGACGCTGAACGACGTCGGCCTCGGCTACGTCCGCCTCGGGCAGTCCGCCACCACCCTCTCCGGTGGTGAGGCCCAGCGCGTCAAGCTCGCCAGCGAACTCCAGCGCCGGTCCACCGGTCGTACGGTCTACGTCCTCGACGAGCCGACCACCGGTCTGCACTTCGAGGACATCAGCAAGCTGCTGAAGGTGCTCGCCGGCCTGGTCGACAAGGGCAACACGGTCATCGTCATCGAGCACAACCTCGACGTGATCAAGACCGCCGACTGGCTCGTCGACATGGGGCCCGAGGGCGGTGCCGGCGGTGGCCTCATCGTCGCCGAGGGCACACCGGAACAGGTCGCAGGAGTCCCGACCAGCCACACCGGCAAGTTCCTGCGGGAGATGCTGGGCGCCGACCGGATCAGCGACGCTCCCCTTCCGGCGGCCCGCCGGAAGGCGACGGCGAAGACCGTCGCCGCCAGGGCGACCACCAGGAAGACGGCCACCAAGACGGTCGACGGCTCGGCCGCCACCGCAGCCGCGAAGAAGGCAGCGTCCCCGAAGAAGGCCGCGACTGCGAAGAAGGCGGCCACCGCCAAGAAGACGGCCACCGCGAAGAGGACGGCCACCGCCAAGAAGGCGGCCCCCAAGTCCGCTGCCGGGAGCACGGCCAAGACGGCAGCCGCGAAGACGACCACCAGGGCGGCAGCGAAGAAGGCGACCGGGTCGGCCAAGGCCTGACCGCCACCGCTTACCCCCTTCGCGCCCCACGGCAGCTCCACGCTCCGTGGGGCGCGAGGCGTTCACGGCGTCCCGCCGCCGACTCCCATCCCGCCTCCCGACTTCCCCACCTCCCCGGCCCGCCCTCGCGGCCTCTCGCCGCAGGCAGGCACTCCGGTCGCCGTTTCCGGAGCGACGCCGGGCCGCCCGGTGGGACCCGTGGCCGGGCAAGAGGGTCAGCCGGTACGTCCGCCGCTGGAGGGCTGCTCCAGCTCATGGGCGTACGGGGGCTCGGCCCCCGCCCGGGAGCAGGTGACGGCCGCCGCGCGGGCCGCGAACCGCAGCAGCCGCGACCAGCCCTGCGGACCCAGCTCGGCCAGGGCTGCGGGCGTCAGGGCGTCCTGCGCCGCCAGACCGTGCATCAGGGCCGCGTTCACCGTGTCCCCGGCACCGATGGTGTCCACGACATCGACCTTCTCGCCCGGCACGGAGTGCGCCGCGCCGCCTCGGGTGTAGGCGGTGAGACCGTCGCCGCCCGCGGTGATCACGACCGCCTCGGGCCCGGCGGCCAGCCACTCCTGCGGAGTTCCGCCCAGCCAGTGGGCGTCCTCAGCGGAGAGCTTGAGCAGAGTCACCGACGGCAGCCAGTCGGCGAAGCGCGCCCGGTAGGCGTCCGGGTCCGGGATGAGCCCGGGCCGGATGTTCGGGTCGAGGGCGGTGAACAGGCCCTGCGCCGAGGCCCGCAGCAGCAGCTCCTCGTACGCGCTCGCACCGGGTTCCAGGACCAGCGAGCACGTGCCGAAGGACACCGCCCGGGTGCCGGCGGGCAGTGCCGCGGGTGTCGTGAAGAGCCGGTCGGCGGTGCCCTCCACGTAGAAGGAATAGGCGGCCGAGCCGTCGGCGCCGAGCGTGGCGAGGGCGAGGGTGGTCGGTTCCGGCCCGCGCTGCACCGCCGACACGTCCACGTGGGCCCGCCGCAGACCGCCGAGCAGTGCCTCGCCGTAGGCATCGCAGGACACCCGGGAGCAGAACGCCGTGGGGGAGCCCAGGCGCCCCAGCGCCACGGCGGTGTTGTACGGGCCGCCGCCGAGCGTCGGCGTGAGCGCGGCCAGCGCTCCCGTGCCCTGCGGGACCAGGTCGATCAAGGCCTCACCGGTGACGACGATCACGAGTCGGTTCCCTTCCGCGGCGGCCGCCGTGCACCCGCCGCCCGGGGCCCCGGCCCGGAAGGTATCCCACCCCGCGCGGCACGTAAACGCGTGCCCGAACGATCACGCGGCCAGCGGCCAGCGGCCAGCGGCCAGCGGCCAGCGGCCAGCAGGCAGCGCCCGCCCGCCCGCTCGTCCGCCCGCTCGTCCGTCCGCCCGCCCGCCCGCACCGAGTGGTCTTCTCGCCCGCCCCGATGCTCCTCCCGTCTGTTCCGCCGCCGCTCGCGCGCCCCCGCAGTGGCCTCCTCCGCGCCGGACGTGCGCCTCCACCCGCCCGGGCGCCGTGTCCCGCCCGCCCGGGACCCCGCGTCCCCCGCCTGCCCCGCCCCGCCCCGACGGCACGTACCCGCGCCGCACCGCACCGTCCGGCACCGGTATCGTGCGGCACGCACCCTCGTACGATCCTGGAGATCCGCATGACCGGCCGTCCCGCCCCGAGTCGCCGCACCCTTCTCAAGGGAGCCGCGGTCACGCCCGTCGCCGGACTCGGCCTGGCGTCCTGCTCACTCGGCACCACCACGTCCGCGGTGCCGGACGGCCCCGTGGAACTCGGCGCCGAGAGCGAGATCACCCAGGGTGGTGCCAAGCTGTACCGGGACCACAACGTGGTCGTCAGCCGGGACACGTCCGGTGCGTTGAAGGCCTACAGCACGATCTGCACGCACGCGCGGTGCCCGATCAACAAGCTGGAGGGCACCCGGCTGATCTGCCCGTGCCACGGCAGCGAGTTCGACGCGACGACCGGCGAGGTGCTGCACGCCCCGGCCTCGGTGCCGTTGCAGCAGTTGAGCGTGCGGGTGACGAACGGCAAGGTGGTCGCGGGGCCGGGCGCCTGAGGCCGGCCCCGCCGGTTCAGCGGCTCACTCCCAGTCCCACCCGATCCCCACGACACCGGACCGCACCCGGGGTTCCACCAGGTGCACGGAGCGGTGCCGCCCGCTCAGGTGCAGCTCCTGGCGGCTGCTGCGAGGGGCCGCGGGGGAGTGCTGGGTGAAGCGGTGGCAGCGCAGGGGGAGCGCGTTCTCGTCGAACCGGACCTGCAGGGCGTACTGCCCGCCCGGGGCGCCGAAGGCGCGGACGAACTCGTGGCAGACGTCCGCGGTGCCGTCCTCGACGGTGTACCGGAACAGGAACGTGTCGCCTGCCCGGAGGCGCGTGTCGAAGAGCAGTTCGGCCACGAGGATGCCGGTGGTGTGGTGCAGCCGTACACGCCCGATGCGGCAGTTCTCCAGGGCGCGCACGGCCATGCGCTCCGGCGCGCATCCCGGGTCTCCGTGGTGGACGGCCAGGAAGCGGTCGACACCGTCGTCGTGGGCCCGCATGATGTGGTGCGACTCGCGGCTCAGCAGCTCGCGCCGCGGCCCGATCCGCACCTCCTCGTGGTGGCCGAGCGTGTGCAGTCCCCCGTCGGGTGCGGCGTCCAGTTCGCCGAGCAGGCGCTCCAGGGTGCCGGACGCCTCCACGAAGGAGCGGTAGGAGCGGGCCGCGGGCCGGCCCGGTGCCGTGCCCTCGCCGGTTCCCGCCAGCAGCCGGATCAGCGATTCGTCGGGCAGCTGGAGGATCTCCTCCAGGGCCCGCACGGCGCGCAGGGACTCGGGACGCTGCGGGCGCCGTGCGCCCTGCTGCCAGTAGCTCAGGCTGGTGACGCCGACTCTCACCCCGTAGCGCGTCAGATGGTGCTGGACGCGCTGCAGCGGCAGTCCCCGGGCGGCGATCGCGGCGCGCAGCGCGACATGGAAGGGGCCGCCTTGCAGGGCCGTGTCCAGTTCGGCGGTGGCGACGTCCGCGTGCTGTGTGGCGTGCGGCATGCAGGCGCCTTTCTGTGAATGATCGCTACGGCTGGTCAGACCGTGCGTGTGGGTCGTCGGGGCGTCGGTGCCGGCGCAGGACGGTGCTTCACGTCCGTACGCCGTTCAGGGCCCCGAGTTCCCCCGCATTGAAGCGTGTTGACTCGGTCCCGACAACACCTGGTCCCCGGCAGACCCCTGACGCTGGCCGAGACGGAGCGCCTCGGGCCGACCCCGCCGGCCGCCCCGGCGACGGTGGCACGGGCGTTGTCCACAGGCCGGCCGCGCTGTCACTTCGCGCCAGTAGGGTGTGAGACATGGCCGACCCCTCCAGCTACCGTCCCAGGCCGGGCGAGATCCCGGACTCTCCCGGGGTGTACCGGTTCCGTGACGAGCACCGCCGGGTGATCTACGTCGGAAAGGCGAAGAGCCTGCGCCAGCGCCTGGCGAACTACTTCCAGGACCTGGCCAACCTCCACCCGCGCACGCGCACCATGGTGACCACGGCCGCGTCCGTGGAGTGGACGGTGGTGTCCACGGAGGTCGAGGCGCTGCAGCTGGAGTACTCGTGGATCAAGGAGTACGACCCGCGATTCAACGTCAAGTACCGCGACGACAAGAGCTACCCGTACCTCGCGGTGACGATGAACGAGGAGTTCCCGCGTGTGCAGGTGATGCGCGGTCACAAGAAGAAGGGCGTCAGGTACTTCGGCCCGTACGCACACGCGTGGGCCATTCGCGACACCGTCGACCTGCTGCTGCGGGTCTTCCCGGTGCGCACGTGCTCGGCCGGCGTCTTCAAGAACGCCACCCGCACCGGCCGCCCCTGCCTGCTCGGCTACATCGGAAAGTGCTCCGCGCCCTGCGTCGACCGGATCTCCCCCGGGGACCACCGGGAGCTCGCGGAGGAGTTCTGCGACTTCATGGCCGGCCGCACCGGCACCTACCTGCGCCGCCTGGAGAAGCAGATGGCAGAGGCGGCCGAGGAGATGGAGTACGAGCGGGCGGCCCGCCTGCGCGACGACATCGAGGCGCTGAAGAAGGCCATGGAGAAGAACGCGGTCGTGCTCGCGGACGCGACCGACGCCGACCTCGTCGCCGTCGCCGAGGACGAACTGGAGGCGGCCGTCCAGATCTTCCACGTGCGCGGCGGACGGGTGCGCGGCCAGCGCGGCTGGGTCACCGACAAGGTCGAGGAGGTCACCACCGGCGTCCTCGTCGAGCACGCCCTCCAGCAGCTGTACGGCGAGGAGAGCGGGGACGCCGTTCCCAAGGAGGTCCTCGTCCCGGCCCTGCCGGACCCGGTGGAGCCGGTCCAGGAGTGGCTGACCGGCCGCCGGGGCGCGCACGTCTCGCTGCGCGTCCCGCAGCGCGGCGACAAGAAGGCCCTCATGGAGACGGTGCGGCGCAACGCCCAGCAGTCGCTCGTGCTGCACAAGACCAAGCGTGCCTCGGACCTGACCACACGCTCACGCGCGCTGGAGGAGATCGCCGACGCCCTCGACCTGGACAGCGCCCCGCTGCGCATCGAGTGCTACGACATCTCCCACCTCCAGGGCGACGACGTGGTGGCCTCCATGGTCGTCTTCGAGGACGGGCTGGCCCGCAAGAGCGAGTACCGCCGCTTCCAGATCAAGGGCTTCGCCGGCCAGGACGACGTCCGCTCCATGCACGAGGTGATCACCCGCCGCTTCCGGCGGTACCTCGCCGAGAAGGAGAAGACCGGCGAGTGGGTGGACGAGGAGAACCCCGGGGCCGGCCCGGGCGCGTCCCCCGACGGCCGGAGCGTGTCCCCCGACGGCCAGGACACCGCGCGGGGCGACCTCCAGGACGACGACGGCCGTCCGAGGAAGTTCGCCTACCCGCCCCAGCTGGTCGTCGTCGACGGCGGGCAGCCGCAGGTCGCCGCCGCCCGCCGGGCCCTGGACGAACTGGGCATCGACGACATCGCCGTCTGCGGCCTCGCCAAGCGCCTGGAGGAGGTGTGGCTGCCGGACGACGACGACCCGGTGGTCCTGCCCCGCACCAGCGAGGGCCTCTACCTGCTGCAACGGGTACGTGACGAGGCGCACCGCTTCGCGATCACCTACCAGCGCGCCAAACGCGCCAAACGCTTCCGCTCCAGCCCCCTGGACGACGTGCCGGGCCTCGGCGAGACCCGCAGGCAGGCGCTGATCAAGCACTTCGGTTCGTTGAAGAAGCTGCGATCGGCGACAATTGATCAGATCTGTGAGGTTCCGGGTGTAGGCCGCAAAACGGCCGAGACTGTCGCGGTCGCGCTCGCCCGGGCGACTCCGGCCGCACCCGCCGTGAACACGGCCACCGGAGAGATCATGGATGACGCGGAACTCGCGGACGACGCGAGGGACGCGCAGGACACGGCAGACGCGACAGCCGGGGACGCCGCGGCACCGGGCTCCCCGGGGGAGCCCGTCCCGGCGGGCGCCTCGGAGGATCGACGGGGGCAGGAGAGATGACCGAGCAGCACGAGACAGGAACCGCGGCCGACCGGGAACGGGCGGCCGGCCACACCGACGGGCGGGCCGAGCGTCCCCCCGACGGTGAGCGGACCGCACGCCACGACAACGGAGCACAGGTGAGTACGGGCAGCGAAACGGCCGGGGTCCCCGAGACGGCCATCCCCGAGCTGGTGATCATCTCCGGTATGTCCGGAGCCGGCCGTTCCACAGCGGCCAAGTGTCTGGAGGACCTCGGCTGGTTCGTCGTCGACAACCTGCCGCCCGCCCTCATCCCCACCATGGTGGAACTCGGCGCGCGCTCCCAGGGCAACGTCGCCAGGATCGCGGTCGTCGTCGACGTCCGGGGCCGCCGCTTCTTCGACAACCTCCGCGAGTCCCTCGCCGACCTCGACCGCAAGGGCGTCACCCGGCGGATCGTGTTCCTGGAGTCGTCCGACGAGGCCCTGGTGCGCCGCTTCGAGTCGGTGCGCCGCCCACACCCCCTCCAGGGCGACGGCCGCATCGTCGACGGCATCGCCGCCGAGCGGGAGCTGCTGCGCGAGCTGCGCGGCGACGCCGACCTGGTGATCGACACCTCCAGCCTCAACGTTCACGAGCTGCGCGCCAAGATGGACGCCCAGTTCGCCGGCGACGAGGAGCCCGAGCTGCGGGCCACCGTGATGTCGTTCGGCTTCAAGTACGGCCTCCCCGTCGACGCCGACCTGGTCGTGGACATGCGGTTCCTGCCCAACCCCCACTGGGTCCCGGAACTGCGTCCCTTCACCGGGCTCAACGAGGAGGTCGCGACGTACGTCATCAACCAGCCCGGAGCGAAGGAGTTCCTGGACCGGTACGCCGAACTCCTCCAGCTGGTCGCCGCGGGCTACCGCCGAGAGGGCAAGCGCTACGTGACCATCGCGGTCGGCTGCACCGGCGGCAAGCACCGCTCGGTCGCCATGTCGGAGAAGCTCGCCGCGCGGCTCGCCGCGGAGGGTGTGGAGACGGTGGTCGTGCACCGGGACATGGGACGCGAATGACGGGACGTACTCCGCGGCTGAGCCGGCTGCGCAGGGTGGTGGGCGAAGGGCGTTCGAGCCGGTCCGTCGGGGCCCGCGGCGGCAGACCGCGCCGCCGGGGCACCCAGCCCAAGGTCGTCGCACTCGGCGGCGGCATGGGCCTGTCCGCCTCGCTCGCCGCGCTGCGCCGGATCACAGGCGACCTCACCGCCGTGGTCACCGTCGCCGACGACGGCGGCTCCAGCGGCCGGCTGCGCGACGAGCTGGGCGTGCTGCCCCCCGGCGACCTGCGCAAGGCGCTGGCCGCGCTGTGCGGGGACGACGACTGGGGCCAGACCTGGTCCCGGGTCATCCAGCACCGCTTCCAGTCCCAGGGCGAGATGCACGGCCACGCCGTCGGCAACCTGCTGATCGTCGCTCTGTGGGAGCAGCTCGGCGACCACGTTCAGGCCCTCGACCTGGTCGGCAAGCTGCTCGGGGCGCACGGGCGCGTGCTCCCGATGGCCGCCGTGCCCCTGGAGCTGCAGGCCCTGGTCAAGGGCCATGACCCGAAGCGGCCGGACGACGTGGACACCGTCTGCGGCCAGGCGACGGTGGCGCTCACCCCCGGCGAGGTGCAGTCCGTGCACCTGGTGCCCCACGACCCGCCCGCCGTCCCCGAGGCGGTCGAGGCGGTCCGCGACGCGGACTGGGTGGTGCTCGGCCCCGGTTCCTGGTTCTCCTCGGTCATCCCGCACCTGCTCGTGCCGGAGCTGTTCGACGCCGTGCAGGAGACCAAGGCGCGCCGGGTGCTCTCGCTCAACCTCGTCCCGCAGCCCGGTGAAACCGAAGGCTTCTCACCGCAGCGTCATTTGGAGGTTTTGGGGCGACACGCCCCTAAACTCGCCCTGGACGTGGTGCTGGCCGACGAGGCCGCCGTGCCCGACCGTGACTCGCTGATCGACGCCGCCAAGCGCTTCGGCGCCGCGGTCGAGCTGGCGCCGGTGGCCCGGCCCGACGGAACCCCGAGGCACGACCCGGAGCTGTTGGCCGCCGCGTACGACCGTATTTTTCGGATGCATGGAAGGATCGGCCCATGGCGATGACGCCAGCGGTGAAGGACGAGGTCTCCCGGCTCCCCGTCACCCGCACCTGCTGCAGGAAGGCGGAGGTCTCCGCCGTCCTGCGGTTCGCCGGCGGCCTTCACCTGGTCAGCGGGCGCATCGTGATCGAGGCGGAGCTGGACACCGCGATGGCGGCACGCCGCCTCAAACGGGACATCCTGGAGATCTTCGGCCACAGCTCGGAACTGATCGTGATGGCTCCTGGCGGGCTGCGCCGCGGCTCGCGCTACGTCGTGCGCGTCGTCGCGGGCGGTGACCAGCTGGCCCGCCAGACCGGTCTGGTGGACGGCCGCGGGCGCCCCATCCGGGGTCTGCCCCCGCAGGTCGTCTCCGGCGCGACCTGCGACGCCGAGGCGGCCTGGCGCGGCGCCTTCCTGGCGCACGGCTCGCTCACCGAACCCGGCCGCTCCTCCTCCCTGGAAGTCACCTGCCCGGGCCCCGAGGCCGCGCTCGCCCTGGTCGGCGCCGCCCGCCGGCTGTCCATCGCCGCCAAGGCCCGAGAGGTACGCGGCGTCGACAGGGTCGTCGTCCGCGACGGCGACGCGATCGGTGCCCTGCTCACCCGCCTGGGCGCGCACGAGTCGGTGCTGGCCTGGGAGGAGCGCCGGATGCGCCGCGAGGTGCGGGCCACGGCGAACCGGCTCGCCAACTTCGACGACGCCAACCTGCGGCGTTCCGCCCGCGCGGCCGTCGCCGCCGGTGCCCGCGTCCAGCGCGCGCTGGAGATCCTGGGCGACGAGGTCCCCGAGCACCTCGCCGCCGCCGGCCGGCTGCGCATGGAGCACAAGCAGGCCTCCCTGGAGGAGCTGGGAGCGCTCGCGGACCCGCCGCTGACCAAGGACGCCGTCGCGGGCCGCATCCGCCGCCTGCTGGCGATGGCCGACAAGCGCGCTGCGGACATCGGCATCCCCGGCACGGAGGCCAACCTCGCCGAGGAACTCGCCGACAACCTCGCGGGCTGACCGGGATTCCGCCAAGTCGCCGGTGCCGGCGGGCTCGCGGGGGTGTCGGCACCGGCATCCGCGTGTCCGGGCGCGGGTGCCGCCGGAACCCGTTCGTCCGGCGGGCCGATGTCCGGACCTCTTCGTCCGGTGGCCGTGTCCGGGGTGTCCGTCCTCCGGCGGCCGTGTGCGGAGCGTTCCCCCGGCGGGCCGTGTGCCCAGGTCGTGTGAAGGCCTGCCGGTGCCCGTGCCCCGCCGGCCACGCGGAGTGGCCCCGGGGGGCTCGCCGCGGGCCGCGGCGAACGCCTCCCGCCTCCCGCCCCGGCCGCACCCCGGGCCGGGGGCGTGCGAGGGGCGGTCTTCAGCCGCGCGGCCGTCGTGGCGGTCTTGAAGGACGAGATCCTCACGGCCACACTCACCGGGTACGCGAGAAAGCCGGGGGACGGCTCCGAGCCCGCCGTCCTCCACCTGCCCGGCCGGCTTCGTCCGAGAGCGGATCACGCGGTCCGACGACCCGGCGACCTGATCCACCCCGCCCGTGACACGAGCACCACGTGACGTCCACGGCGAGGGGCGGCGCGACGCGCACGGTGGTCCGCGAACTCGCCGCCGACGCCACCGTGACGCCCGGCTCCGGGCCGGAGCACCGGCCGCCGGGGCCGGCGGCGACCGCCCGCTCAGGCGAGCACGAGGCGCGCTCGAACGACGGCCGGGTGTGCCGGCAAGGACTGAACGGACCTATCTGAAAGGAGTGAATGGGCCGCACGGCCTGGGCGGTCCGTACCCTACTGGCGGGTACAAACCACAGTGCCGTGTATGGGCGGACTCGATGTCACCGACGAGGCCCGGGAGAGGTAGGGTCGGGGGTGGTCGGGGACATCCCAAATACAGCTCGCCGGCGACTAGAGCCGGCGTACCAACGAGGAGATCGGTTCGTGACGATCCGCGTAGGCATCAACGGGTTTGGCCGCATCGGTCGCAACTACTTCCGCGCCCTGCTGGAGCAGGGGGCCGACATCGAGATCGTGGCTGTCAACGACCTGGGTGACACCGCCACCACCGCGCACCTGCTGAAGTACGACACCATCCTGGGCCGCCTCAAGCAGGAGGTCTCCCACACCGCCGACACCATCACCGTCGACGGCAAGACCATCAAGGTGCTCTCCGAGCGCAACCCCGCCGACATCCCCTGGGGCGAGCTGGGCGTCGACATCGTCATCGAGTCGACCGGCATCTTCACCAAGCGCGAGGACGCTGCCAAGCACCTCGCCGGTGGCGCCAAGAAGGTCCTCATCTCGGCCCCGGCCAAGGACGAGGACATCACCGTCGTCATGGGTGTCAACCAGGACAAGTACGACCCGGCGAGCCACCACGTCATCTCCAACGCCTCCTGCACCACCAACTGCGTGGCGCCGATGGCGAAGGTCCTCGACGAGAACTTCGGCATCGTCAAGGGCCTGATGACGACGGTGCACGCGTACACGAACGACCAGCGCATCCTGGACTTCCCGCACAAGGACCTGCGCCGCGCCCGGGCCGCCGCGGAGAACATCATCCCGACCACCACGGGTGCCGCCAAGGCCACCGCGCTGGTCCTGCCCCAGCTCAAGGGCAAGCTGGACGGCATGGCCATGCGCGTCCCGGTCCCGACCGGCTCGGTCACCGACCTCGTCATCGAGCTCGGCCGCGAGGTCACCAAGGAAGAGGTCAACGCCGCCTTCCAGAAGGCCGCCGAGGGCGAGCTCAAGGGCATCCTCGAGTACACCGAGGACCCGATCGTCTCCTCCGACATCGTCAACGCTCCGGCGTCCTGCACCTTCGACTCCTCCCTGACCATGGTCCAGGAGGGCAAGAACGTGAAGGTCATCGGCTGGTACGACAACGAGTGGGGCTACTCCAACCGCCTCGTCGACCTGACGGTCTTCGTCGGCAACCAGCTCTGATCAGCAGATCAGGCACCTCGATGTGAGAGCAGGGCTCGGGCAGCGCAACGTCGCGCTGTCCGGGCCCTGACTCACGTGCGGGCCGGCCGTCCCGGCGGTGGCCGGCCGTCTCTACGATCCAGAGCAGCACAAGCCCTCACCAGGAGTCCTCTTCCATGAAGACGATCGACGAACTTCTCGCCGAAGGAGTGGACGGCAAGCGGGTCTTCGTCCGCGCCGACCTCAACGTGCCGCTGGACGGCGGCACCATCACCGACGACGGCCGCATCCGCGCCGTGCTCCCCACCGTCAAGGCGCTCGTGGACGCCGGCGCCAAGGTGGTCGTCGCCTCGCACCTCGGCCGCCCCAAGGGCGCCCCGGACCCGGCCTGCTCCCTGGCTCCCGCCGCCTCTCGGCTGGGCGAACTGCTCGGCGGCGACGTGGCCTTCGCGACGGACACCGTCGGCGACTCCGCCCGTGCCGTCGTCGCCGGACTGGGCGCGGGCCGGGTCGCCGTACTGGAGAACCTCCGCTTCAACGCGGGCGAGACCGCGAAGGACGACGCCGAGCGCGCCGCCTTCGCCGAGCAGCTCGCCGCACTCGCCGACGTGTACGTCGGCGACGGGTTCGGCGCCGTGCACCGCAGGCACGCCTCGGTGTACGACCTGCCCGCCCGGCTGCCGCACTACGCCGGCTACCTGATCGCCACCGAGGTCGGCGTCCTGAAGAAGCTCACCGAGGACGTCAAGCGGCCCTACGTCGTCGCGCTCGGCGGCGCCAAGGTCTCCGACAAGCTGGCCGTCATCGACCAGCTCCTCGGCAAGGCCGACCGCCTCCTCATCGGCGGCGGCATGGCCTACACCTTCCTCAAGGCCAAGGGGTACGAGGTCGGCATCTCGCTGCTCCAGGAGGACCAGGTCCCGGTCGTCGAGGAGTACCTGGCGCGCGCCGAGAAGGACGGCGTCGAGCTGGTGCTGCCGGTCGACGTCCTCGTCGCCACGGAGTTCCCGGACCTGAAGACCAAGGCCCCGGCGACGTACACCACCGTCGACGCGGACGCCATCCCGGCCGACCAGGAGGGTCTGGACATCGGCCCGAAGACCCGCGAACTGTACGCGTCGAAGCTCGCCGACGCCGCCACCGTGTTCTGGAACGGCCCGATGGGCGTCTTCGAGCACCCCGACTACGCCGACGGCACCCGCGCCGTCGCGCAGGCCCTCGTCGAAGCGGACGGCTTCACCGTCGTCGGCGGCGGCGACTCGGCCGCGGCCGTGCGCACGCTCGGTTTCGACGAGAACGCTTTCGGCCACATCTCGACCGGTGGCGGCGCCTCCCTCGAATACCTCGAGGGCAAGACGCTCCCCGGCCTCGCCGCACTGGAGGACTGACCACACATGAGCACGCGCACGCCGCTGATGGCGGGCAACTGGAAGATGAACCTCAACCATCTGGAGGCCATCGCCCACACCCAGAAGCTCGCCTTCGCCCTGGCCGACAAGGACTACGAGGCCGTCGAGGTCGCCGTCCTGCCCCCCTTCACCGACCTGCGCTCGGTGCAGACCCTGGTCGAGGGCGACAAGCTCAAGATCAAGTACGGCGCCCAGGACATCTCGGCGCACGACGGCGGTGCCTACACGGGCGAGATCTCCGGCCCCATGCTCGCCAAGCTGAAGTGCACCTTCGTGGCCATCGGCCACTCCGAGCGCCGCCAGTACCACGGTGAGACCGACGAGCTGGTCAACGCCAAGGTCAAGGCCGCCTACAAGCACGGTCTGACCCCGATCCTGTGCGTCGGCGAGGAGCTGGAGGTCCGCGAGGCGGGCAACCACGTCGCCCACACCCTCGCCCAGGTCGAGGGCGGGCTGAAGGACCTCCCGGCAGAGCAGGCCGAGACGATCGTGATCGCCTATGAGCCGGTGTGGGCCATCGGCACCGGCAAGGTCTGCGGCGCAGGGGACGCCCAGGAGGTCTGCGCCGCCATCCGCGGCAAGATCGCCGAGCTGTACACGCAGGAGCTGGCCGACGAGGTCCGCATCCAGTACGGCGGCTCCGTCAAGGCCGGCAACGTCGCCGAGATCATGGCGCAGGCCGACATCGACGGCGCGCTGGTCGGCGGCGCCTCCCTGGACGCGGACGAGTTCGTCAAGATCGTGCGCTTCCGCGATCAGTGAGCCGAGCTGTGAGTATGCGGTGACGACGATTCGTCGTACCCTTGCGGGGTCCAGTGGTGCGCTGCTGGACCCCGTCGTCCATCCGAATCCGAGGAAGTTGGTCCAGCTGTGGTTTTGGGGTTCTCGATCGCCCTGATCGTCTTCAGCCTGCTGATGATGCTGCTGGTGCTGATGCACAAGGGCAAGGGCGGCGGCCTCTCCGACATGTTCGGTGGTGGCATGCAGTCGTCCGTCGGCGGCTCGTCGGTCGCGGAGCGCAACCTCGACCGGATCACCGTGGTGGTCGGTCTGCTGTGGTTCGCGTGCGTCATCGTCCTCGGCCTCCTCATGAAGTCGAACAGCTGACGGTCCGCACACCGCTCGCATCCGGCACTTTCCGCACATTTCGCAGCAGAAGCCCCATGTTCGGTACGCGCTTGCGAGCGCGGCCTATCATGGGGCTTGCGTCTGGCAGCGGGGGGGCTTGTAACTCCTATCACTGGACGCGCGTTGGGCCTTACGTAGACTGAGGCGCTCGCAGCGAAGCGGAACGCCGACTCGCTTCGCGGCACCATCACGCAGGGAGTTACGACCGTGGCAAGTGGCAACGCGATCCGGGGAAGCCGGGTCGGGGCGGGGCCGATGGGCGAGGCCGAGCGCGGCGAGTCCGCGCCGCGGCTGCGCGTCTCCTTCTGGTGCTCCAACGGACACGAGACGCAGCCGAGCTTCGCCAGCGACGCGCAGGTGCCCGATACCTGGGACTGCCCGCGCTGCGGCTTCCCCGCAGGACAGGACCGGGACAACCCGCCGGACCCGCCGCGCACCGAGCCGTACAAGACGCACCTGGCGTACGTGCGCGAGCGGCGCAGCGACGCCGACGGTGAGGCGATCCTCGCCGAGGCACTCGCCAAGCTGCGCGGCGAGATCTGAGGATCGGCGCCCGCCACGTCACGGCCTGCCGGTCCCACGGCGGCCGGGGGCCCTCTCGTGCCCCTCGTGGGTGAACGGCGGAAGGGCGGTCACCAGGGTGGTCACACCGGCCACAGCAGGCACAACGGTCACAGCTGTCCGGGAGATGCGGCCGGCCGGGTACCGGCCGTGTCCGGCGAGCCGTCTCGCGGCCCGCCTCGCCGACACCCGCATTCGCCGAACGCGCACCCGCCGATCAACTAGGTTGGGACGCGCCAGAGCAGGCGGAAGAGAAGGCTGAAGTCGCCCATGAACGCAGACGGCCGTACCAGGCTCAACCAGTTGCCCGAGTGGACCGCGCTGGCCAGGCACCGCGAAGAACTCGGCGAGGTGCGACTGCGCGACCTGTTCGCCGCCGATCCCGGCCGCGGCACGGGCTACGCACTCCAGGTCGGTGACCTGTACATCGACTACTCCAAGCACCTCGTCACCGACGAGACGCTGCGGCTGCTGCGCGAACTGGCGGCCGCCACCGATGTCTTCGGCCTGCGGGACGCGATGTTCCGCGGCGGGAAGATCAACATCACCGAGAACCGCGCCGTGCTGCACACCGCGCTGCGCGCACCGCGCGGGGCGGTGGTCGAGGTCGACGGCGAGAACGTCGTCCCCGAGGTGCACGCCGTCCTCGACAAGATGGCCGACTTCGCCGAGCGGGTCCGCTCCGGCGCCTGGACCGGCCACACCGGCAAGCGCATCAGGAACGTCGTCAACATCGGCATCGGCGGCTCCGACCTCGGTCCCGCCATGGCTCACGAGGTGCTGCGCAGCTACACCGACCGCGACCTGACGGTCCGCTTCGTCTCCAACGTCGACGGTGCCGACCTGCACGAGGCAACCCGCGACCTGGACGCGGCGGAGACCCTGTTCGTCATCGCCTCGAAGACCTTCACCACGATCGAGACGATCACCAACGCCACCTCGGCCCGCAACTGGCTCCTGACCGAACTGAAGTCCGGTCAGGAGGCCGTCGCCCGGCACTTCGTGGCCCTGTCGACCAACGCCGCCGAGGTCGCCGACTTCGGCATCGACACGGCCAACATGTTCGAGTTCTGGGACTGGGTCGGCGGGCGGTACTCCTACGACTCGGCGATCGGCCTGTCCCTCATGATCGCGATCGGTCCGGACCGCTTCCGGGAGATGCTGGACGGCTTCCGGCTCGTCGACGAGCACTTCCGCACCGCGCCCGCCGAGTCGAACGTGCCCCTGCTGCTCGGCCTGCTGGGTATCTGGTACGGCAACTTCCTCGGTGCCCAGTCGCACGCGGTGCTGCCCTACAGCCACTACCTGTCCAAGTTCACCGCGTACCTCCAGCAGCTCGACATGGAGTCCAACGGCAAGTACGTCGGCAGGGACGGCCGCGAGGTCGACTGGCAGACCGGCCCGGTGGTGTGGGGCACGCCCGGCACCAACGGGCAGCACGCCTACTACCAGTTGATCCACCAGGGCACCAAGCTGATCCCGGCGGACTTCATCGGCTTCGCCGAGCCCGTCGGTGAACTCGGAGACGAACTGAAGGCGCAGCACGACCTGCTGATGGCCAACTTCTTCGCCCAGACCCAGGCCCTCGCCTTCGGCAAGACACCGCAGGAGGTGCGCGCGGAGGGCGTTGCGGAGGAGCTGGTGGCGCACCGGACGTTCAAGGGCGACCACCCCACGACGACCGTCCTCGCCCGTGAACTCACCCCCTCCGTGCTCGGTCAGCTCATCGCACTGTACGAGCACAAGGTCTTCGTCCAGGGCGCGGTGTGGAACATCGACTCGTTCGACCAGTGGGGTGTCGAGCTCGGCAAGGTCCTCGCCAAGCGCGTCGAGCCCGCCCTCACCGAGGGGGCCGAGGTGCCTGGTCTGGACGCCTCCAGCCGGGCGCTGGTCGCCAGGTACCGGGAGCTGCGCGGCCGTCGGTGACGGCGGACACCGCGGGAGGCGGACGACGCGCTGCCGTCTGCTTTCCGCGGGCCTTCCGGCGATCGGGGGAAGCGGTCGCCCGGGCGTACGATGTCAGGCCACCGCGCTGAGCGTGTCCGCCAGCCGCCGCCGTGCCGCACGGGCCGCCGGCAGGGCGGCGAGCGCGGCGGCACCCAGGACCGCCGCGGCCCCGAACACCATCAGCAGCAGTGGCGACGGCCCCGCGGCGATTCCGGCGCCGATTCCGCTCGACCGTCCCTGCGCGTCGATCAGCCAGTGCGCGGCGGGCATGCCGAGGACCGTGGCGGTGAGGACCGCCGCCAGAGCGGTGCCGGCGGTGGCCGTGACCGTGATCGCGGTGATCTGGCGCGGCGACAGACCGATCGCCTTCAGCGCCAGGACGTCCCGCTCGCCCTCGCGCACGGCGCCCCCGATCACGGTCAGCAGTTCGATCAGCCCGATCAGCGCCAGCACGGCGATCAGGCCGACGACGACACCGCGCAGCGGGGAGAGCCCGTCGGCCGGGTTGGTCACGGCGTGCACGTCCAGATGCCCGTGCCCGGCGGCGGCCAGTCGGCCCGCCACCTCCTGCGGGTCGGCACCCGGCCGCAGACGGATCTGGTAGAGGCCCGCGGTCAGGCGGGGGTCGTTCTCGCGGAGGGTGTCCAGCGAGGTGGAGATGACTCGGCCGGCGTTCTCCGGTTCGATGCTGCGGCCCACGATGTGCAGGATCTGCGGCTGATCGCCCACCGTCATACGCACCCAGTCCCCGACTCGCACGTCCAGCAGGTCGAGCAGGCCCTGCCCGGCCACCGCCTCGTCCCTGCCGTGTGCGCGCCGGCCCTCGGCGAGTGTGTACGGGTAGGGATCCTGCCGGGTGCCGAGACCGCGCAGGGCGATCGTCGCCGTCTGGCCCGGGACCAGCGCGGCCACCTCGACGCCCGGGTAGGCCGCGGCGACCTGGGGGTCGCGTTCCAGCAGGGCGCGTGTGTCCCGGTCGGTGAGGCCGGCGTCCGCGTGGACGGTGAGCGCGGCCGGCAGCCCGATCCGTTCGGGGCTGCCGTGGAAGCGGTCGATGGTGGTCCACGCGTTCATCGCCATCACGATCAGCAGCAGCGGCAGCGCCAGCCGCGCCACCGTCGCCACCGACCGCGGGCCGCGCGGGAAGGCCTTGTGCCAGCCCAGCACCAGCGCGGGCGGCAGCCGCAGACCCAGCGCGCGGCGCCCGACCGCCGACAGCCGTCCTCCCGGCGCGGCGAGGGGCCGCTGCACCGGAACCGGCGGCACGCGCCCCGCCCGCCAGGCCGCCAGGCCGGTGGTCGCGCCGATGAACAGCACCGCCCCCACCGGTATCGCGAACAGGGCGAGCGTCTGCCCGGGCAGCCCCTGCCACACCCCGACCGCGTCCCCGAGCCGGCCCGGTATCCGGCTGCCCAGTGCCTGCGTGAGCGTGGCGGCGGCCACGGCGCCGAGCAGCGCGTAGGCGGTGTGCTGGAGCAGGAAGACGCGCACGACCTGCCCCGGGGTGAAGCCGATCGCCTTCAGTACCGAGATGTCCCGCAGATGGCCGCGGATACGGGTGGTGATCGCCCCGTGCACGGCGAAGCCGGCCGCGACCAGCGCGCCGAGCCCGAACAGTCCCAGCACCTGGCCCAGCAGCCGGTTGTCGCCCTGTGCCTCGGCCCGCGCCTGCTGCCAGGTGGAGACCTTGCCGATGGCACCGGCGCCGAGCACGGTGACCGCGCGCTGGACGGCGTAGTCGGTGTCGCCGGGGTCGGTCAGCCGCAGTCCGATGACCTGCCCGCCGGGGTCGCGCACGACCGACGGCCGGGCCCAGACCAGGCCGGGCTGCTCGCCGGGGCGGTACCGCGGCTCGGCGCTGTCGGCCACACCGAGGACGGTCACCGTGCGTCCGGTGCCCTGCAGGGTGAGGGTGTCGCCGGGGCCGGCCAGCAGGGCGCCGGCGAGCCGCGTCTCCAGGACGACACCGTCCGGAGCGCCGGGGTCCAGCCAGCGTCCGGCGGTCAGGAGCGGGCGGCCGACGGGCGGCTCCTCCGGCGTCGACCGCAACTCGACGAAGGCGCGGGCACCGCGGGAGGCGAGGGTGGCGGACTCGGTGGCGTAGGGGCCGGCCACGGACTCGACGCCGGTCAGCTCCGTCAGCCGGTCGACCCGCGCCGAGGCGCCGGTGTGGATCCACACGTGCGCGCCGCGCGCCTGCGTGAAGACGCGCTGCCAGGGGTTGGTGGCGTACCCGAACAGGGCCGTGGCCAGCAGCAGGGACGCGACGATCCCGGCGGTGGCGAGGACGAGGAACAGCGCCTCGCCACGGTGCGTGCGCAGATCCGAGTGCGCCCAGCGCAACGTGGCTCGCATGCCGCTCAGACCTTCCGGGGGGCGTCGCAGGGGCGCACGCCGCCCGCCCGCGGGCCCGCCGCGCCGGTGCGGCGCCCGTACACGCCGGGCGGGTCGGTGGGGAGCCTTCGCGGGCCGGTCGCCCGCACGTCGGTCGCTCGCATGTCAGTCCTTGAGCTCCAGCACCCCGGAGATCCCTTTCCTGCGGGGCGGCGCGGCCGTCAGCTCCGCGTCGTCGGCCATCCGGCCGTCGAAGAAGCTGATCACCCGGTCCGCGGCGCTCGCCAGCCGGGCGTCATGGGTGACCAGGACGATCGTCTGGCCGCGCTGGTGGAACCGGGACAGCAGCCGCATCACCTCGCGGGTGCCCTTGCTGTCCAGGCTCCCGGCGGGTTCGTCGGCGAGCAGCAGCGGAGGGTGGTTGACCAGCGCGCGGGCCAGGGCCACCCGCTGCTGCTCGCCGCCGGAGAGCTCGCCCGGCAGGCTCCGCTCCTTGCCCGCCAGCCCCAGCTCGGCCAGCAGCGCCTCCCGCTCGGCGCGCGCCTGCTTCGGCGGCAGACCGGCGAGCAGGGCGGGCAGCTCCACGTTGTCGGCGACCGACAGGTTCGACACGAGGTTGAAGAACTGGAAGACGATCCCGATCCGCCGGCGGCGCTCGACGGCCCAGCGGGCCTCCCGCCAGCCGTCGGTGCGGACCCCGTCCAGCCAGAGGCTGCCGCTGTCCGGCCGCTGCAGCCCGCCCAGCAGGTGCAGCAGCGTGGACTTCCCCGCCCCGGACGGGCCGGTGACGGCGACGAACTCGCCCTGCCGCACGCACAGGTCGACCCCGCGCACGGCGTGCGCCGGGGCGCCTTCGCCGTAGTGCGTCTTGACCAGGCCCTCGGCGCGCAGAACGGGGGTGTTCTCGGGCGCGGGAGCGGAAGCGTCGCTCATTCCAGCTCCTCCAGCTCTTCCTGGCACCGCTCCAGCCAGTCGAGGTCGGCCTGCAGATGCAGCATCGCACCCTCGATCAGCAGGTGGGCGATGCGGTTGTCCCGGTTCTCGGCCGTGGCCAGCTTCGACAGACCGCGCATGGTGTTCAGGTACTGGCGCCGCTGTCTGTTGATCAAGGCGATCTGGTCGGCGAGCCCGCTCTGCGGGGCGAGTGCCAGCTTCATGAAGAACTCGTCCCGCACCCGAGGCTCGTCCTCGGTCTCCTCGAACCAGGCGTGCAGCGCCTCGCGCCCGGCGTCGGTGAGGTGGTAGACCTTTTTGTTGGGTCGGCTGGACTGTTCCACGTCCTCGCCCTCGATCAGTCCCGACTTCTCCAGGCGTCCGAGGGTGACGTAGATCTGGCCGACGTTCGGCTGAGGGTACGCCGAGCCCAGCAGTTGCTCAAGGTCCTGCTTGAGCTCGTAGCCGTGGGCCGGACCACGGGCCAGGAGCGCCAGGAGGGGCAGGCGCACGTGTGCTCTCCTCCTGTCTGCTCGAATGTGCTCGAAGGCCTAGTATCCCGCATACCTAACCGGTATACATGGCCTCTGACTGCGGGCGAAGAGGCCCGGAGCCGGTGTGCAAGGAGGAACCTATGCGGTGGATACACGCCGCCGGTAGGGGCCTCCTCGTTCTCGTCGTCGTTCTGACCGGTTATGTCGCCTCCGGCGCCCGTGCCGGCGAGGACCCGGGCGGCGGTCGTGGACCGCTGACCCTCGCCACCGCCGGCGATCTCACCGGCTACCTCGGCCCGCTGCTGGACGGCTGGAACCGCACCCACCCGGCCGAGAAGGTCACCCTCGTCGAGCTCCCGGACTCCGCCGACGAGACCCGTGCGCAGATGGTCACCGACCTGCGGCGCGGCCGGGGCCGCTTCGACGTGCTCAACATCGACGTCGACTGGACCTCGGAGTTCGCCGCGGCCGGCTGGATCCGTCCGCTGCCGCGCGACCGCTTCCCGTTGGGGGCGTTCCTGCCGCCGGTCGTCGGTACGGCCACCTACGACGGACGCCTCTACGCGGTCCCGTACGTCACCAACGCGGGCCTGCTGCTCTACCGCAAGGACGTCCTCGCCGCGGAGGGCGTGCCGCCGCCGCGCACCTGGGCCGAGCTGGAGCGCGACGCGCGGACCATCGCACCGAAGTACGGCCTCGGCGGCTACGCGGGGCAGTTCCTGCCGTACGAGGGGCTGACCGTCAACGCGGCCGAGGCCGTCTACTCGGCGGGCGGCACCATCCTCGGCGACGAGGGCGCCCGGGTGACCGTCGACTCCTCTGCCGCCCGCGAGGGCATCGGGTTCCTGGTGCGCGGGGTGCGCGACGGCTGGATACCGCGGGAGGCGCTGACCTACAAGGAGGAGGAGTCCAAGCAGGCCTTCCAGGAGGGCCGGCTGCTCTTCCTGCGCAACTGGCCCTACGCCTACGCCGTCGCCTCGGCGCCGGGCTCCCCGGTCGCCGGCAGGATCGGCGTCGCCCCGCTGCCCGGCTCCGACGGGCCGGGCACCAGCGTGCTCGGCGGCTCCAACCTCGCCGTCAGCAGACATGCCCGGCATCCGGAGTCCGCCGCCCGCCTGATCGCCTATCTGACCAGCGAGCCGGTCCAGCGGCAGGTCCTCACCCGCGGTGCGCTGCCGCCCGTGCGCTCCGCTCTGTACGAGGACCCCGAGCTGGTCCGGCGGTTCCCCTATCTGCCGACCCTGCGGGAGAGCGTGCTGAAGGCCGCCCCGCGCCCCAAGAGCCCGCACTACGACCAGGTCAGTCTGGTGGTGCAGGCGGTCGTGCACGACGCGCTGATCGGGCGGGAGACGCCCGGGAGCGCGGTCCGTCGGCTGGCCCGGGAGCTGGCCGGCATCTCCCAGCGCTAGTTACTTGTTAAGTAACGCGCACATCTCATCTCTGCTTCTTCTGTCCTGCTATGTCCTTATTTGACGGCCTAACTGGCCGGTAGTTTCTGGACAGTTCATTGACACTCTCGCGACACCGCTACTTAACATGCATGCATAACAAGCTCCGCCGCAGAGACAGGGCAAGGCATTGTGAACAGGCATCGCTGGTGGCGTGACGCGGTGATCTACCAGGTGTACGTCCGCAGCTTCCTCGACAGCACCGGTGACGGCGTCGGCGACCTCGCCGGAGTCCGGGCCGGGCTGCCGTACCTGAAGAAGCTGGGCGTGGACGGGATCTGGCTGAGCCCCTTCTACCCGTCGCCGCAGCACGACCACGGCTACGACGTGGCCGACTACTGCGGCGTCGACCCGCTCTTCGGCGACCTCGCCGAATTCGACCTGCTGATGGCGTCGGCCCGCCGCCTGGGCATCAAGGTGCTGCTGGACATCGTCCCCAACCACTGCTCCCTTGAGCACCCGTGGTTCCAGCAGGCGCTGCGCGGCGAGCCCGGTGGTGCGGCCCGCGCCCGCTTCCACTTCGCCGACGGCCGCGGACCGGACGGCGACGAGCCCCCGAACAACTGGCACGCCATGTTCGGAGGCCCCGCCTGGACCCGTGTCACCGAGCCGGACGGACGGCCCGGCCAGTGGTACCTGCACATGTTCACGCCGGAGCAGCCCGACTGGAACTGGCGCGCCCCCGAGACCCCCGCCGAGTTCGACCGCGTCCTGCGGTTCTGGCTGGACCGGGGCGTGGACGGCTTCCGCGTCGACGTCGCCGCCGGCCTCTACAAGCACCCCGAACTGCCCGACTCCGACGACCCGGAGGCCGACGCCCGCACCCGCGACTCGGTCAACCCGCTCGCCTGGAACCAGCCCGAGGTGCACGGCGTGTGGCGGCACTGGCGCTCCGTCTGCGAGGAGTACACCGCCCGCGACGGCCGTGAGCGCCTCCTGGTCGGTGAGGTCTCCGTGCCGACCGCCCGCGAGCACGCCCGGTACGTCCGCCCCGACGAACTGCACCAGGCCTTCTTCTTCGACCTGCTCAGCGCCCCCTGGGACGCCGACGCCTTCCGCAAGGTCGTCTCCGAGGCCATGCAGGACATCGCGGGCACCGGATCGACGGTCACCTGGGTCCTCAACAACCACGACCAGGTGCGCACCGTCACCCGCTACGGCGAACCCACCCCGCAGGGCAGCGGCCTCGGCGCCGCCCGCGCCCGCGCCGCCGCCCTGCTGATGCTCGCGCTGCCCGGAGCGGCGTACATCTACCAGGGCGAGGAGCTGGGCCTGCCCGAGGTCGTCGACCTGCCCGACGACGTGCTCACCGACCCGATCTTCCGCCGCACCGGCAGCCGCGCCCGGATCCGCGACGGCTGCCGGGTGCCCCTGCCCTGGTCGGGCCAGGCCTCCCCGTTCGGCTTCACCTCCGGAGCGGAGGGCGCCAAGCCGTGGCTGCCGCAGCCCGACTACTTCGCCGAGTACGCCACCGACCGCGCCCTCGCCGACACCCACTCCTTCTGGCACCTGTACCGCGACGGCCTCCATCTGCGCAGGCAACTGCCCCAGCTGGGCGAAGGCACGCTGCGCTGGCTCGACACCCCGCCCGGCGTCCTCGGCTTCGCCCGCGGCGACGGTCTGGTGTGCGCCGTCAACTTCGGTACGGCGCCCACGCCGGCACCCGTCTCCGGAACCCCCCTGCTCGCCAGCGGCCCCTGCACGGCCGGGGTCCTCCCCGGCAACACGGCCGCCTGGTGGATCAGCGACGACTGATCGCCCCCACCCCCCTGTTGGCTCGTCAACTCACCCTGACCCGAAGGGACATCAACGATGATGCGACGACGTACCACCCTGCTCACCGGCTGCACCGCCCTCACCCTCGCCCTCGGCGCCACCGCCTGCGGCGGCGGGCCCGTCTCGGCGGGCGGCGGCGACAAGCCGCTCGCCGGACAGACCGTCACCGTGGCCGGCGTCTGGTCCGGCAGCGAGCAGAAGAACTTCCAGAAGGTCCTCGACGCCTTCAGCGCGAAGACCGGCGCCAAGGCACAGTTCGTCTCGACCGGCGACAACGTCTCCACCGTCGTCGGCAGCAAGATCGAGGGCGGCAACGCGCCCGACGTCGTCATGGTCCCGCAGGTCGGCGTGCTCCAGCAGTTCGCGCAGAAGGGCTGGCTCACCCCGCTGTCCGCAACCGCGCAATCGACCGTCGACGCCGACTTCGCACCCGTGTGGAAGAAGTACGGCAGCGTCGACGGCACCCTGTACGGCCTCTACTTCAAGGCCGCCCACAAGTCGACCGTCTGGTACAGCCCCGACGCGCTCGCGCAGGCCGGTGTCGACACGCCGAAGACCTACGACGACATGCTCAAGGCGGGCCACACCCTCTCCGACTCCGGACTCGCCGCGTTCTCCGTCGCCGGACAGGACGGCTGGACGCTCACCGACTGGTTCGAGAACATCTACCTCTCCCAGGCCGGACCCGAGAAGTACGACGCCCTCGCCGCCCACCGGCTCAAGTGGACCGACGCCAGCGTGGTCGCGGCCCTGGACACCCTCGGCAAGCTGTTCAAGGACAAGCAGCTGATCGCGGGCGGGCAGAACGAGGCCCTCAACACCGACTTCCCCGGCTCCGTGGAGAAGGTGTTCGGGCCCAAGCCGGAGGCCGGCATGGTCTACGAGGGCGACTTCGTCGCCGGTGTCGCCAAGGACCAGTTCGGCCGGACGATCGGCAAGGACGCCGACTTCTTCCCCTTCCCCGCGGTCGGCGGCGGCACGGCACCCGTCGTCAGCGGCGGCGACGCGGCCGTCGTGCTCAAGGACGGCAAGAACGCCGGCGCCGGCATGAAGCTCGTGGAGTACCTGGCCACGCCCGAGGCCGCGGCGGTGTGGGCCGGTGCGGGCGGGTTCCTGTCCCCGAACCGCAAGCTGGACCTCGCCAAGTACGGCGATGACATCACCCGCGCCACCGCCAAGTCCCTCGTCGACGCCGCGGACACGGTCCGCTTCGACATGTCCGACCAGGCCCCGGCGGCCTTCGGCGGCACCAAGGGCGCAGGCGAGTGGAAGCTCCTCCAGGACTTCCTGCGTGACCCGTCCGACCCGAAGGCGACCGCGGCGCAGCTGGAGGCCGCGGCGGCCAAGGCCTACCAGGGCTGACCGGTCGTGACCGCCACCGCCGTCGACAAAGAGGCGAGTCCGCCCGCCGCCGCCGGACCCCTGCGGGTCCGGCGGGCCCGGCGGCGCGGGCGGATCGCCGCCCTGCTCTTCGTCTTCCCCGCGCTGCTGCTGCTCGGCGCCCTCGTCGTCTACCCGGTCCTCTTCTCGGTCGGCCGCAGCTTCTTCGACGCCTCCGGAACCCGTTTCGTGGGCGGCGAGAACTACGCCGAGATGTTCCGCGACCCGGCCACCCTCAAGGCCATCCGCAACACCACGATCTGGGTGGTGGTGGCCCCGGCCCTGCTGACCGGCCTCGGACTGGTCCTGGCCGTGCTGGTGGAGAAGGTCCGCTGGGCCACCGCCTTCAAACTGCTGCTGTTCATGCCGATGGCGGTGTCCTTCCTCGCCGCGGGCATCATCTTCCGGCTCGCCTACGACCAGGACCCGGACAAGGGCGTCCTCAACGCCGCCGTGGTCTCCGTCCACGACGCCTTCACGGGCACGTCCACGTACCCCACGGCCCGGGCCCGCGACGGGCAGGGCCTGACCGAGGCCGCCGACGGCTCGTACCGGACCACCGCGGCCGTCCGGCCCGGCCAGGTGGTGACGCTGGGGCTGGTCGGCGTGCTCCCCGGAGACCTGCCCCCCGGCGCAGAGCCGGCCCGCGCCGCGGCGGGACGGGCCGCCGCCCCCGACGAGGTGCGCGGCGTGGTGTACCTCGACTTCACACCCGGTGGGGGAGGGAAGCAGGGCACGGTCGACGCGGGGGAGAGCGGGCTGCCCGAGATGCACGTCGAGGCGGTGCGCGACGGCCGGGCGGTCGCCTCGGCGACCACCGCCTCCGACGGCTCGTTCCGCTTCACCGGCCTCGGTGACGGGTCGTACACCGTGCGGCTGCCGGCGTCGAACTTCGCCCAGCCCTACCAGGGCGTCTCCTGGCTCGGCCCCACCCTCGTCACACCGGCGATTATCGGCGCCTACCTGTGGATCTGGACCGGCTTCGCGATGGTGCTGATCGGCGCGGGCCTCGCGGCCCTGCCGCGGGACGCGCTGGAGGCGGCCCGGATGGACGGCGCGAACGAATGGCAGATCTTCCGCCGGATCACCGTTCCGCTGCTCGCGCCGGTGCTGACGGTCGTGTTCGTCACCCTCGTGATCAACGTGATGAAGGTGTTCGACCTCGTCTACATCATCGCCCCCGGGCCGGTGCAGCAGGACGCGACCGTGCTCGCGACACAGATGTGGCTGGTGTCGTTCGGTGGCGGCAACAACCAGGGCCTCGGCAGCGCGCTGGGTGTGCTGCTGTTGCTGCTGGTGATCCCCGCCATGGTCTTCAACGTCCGCCGTTTCCGAAGGAGTCAGCGATGAACACGGTCCGGCGCGGCCTGGGCAACGGGCTGGTGCAGGCCTGTCTCGTGGTGATCGGCCTGGTGTGGATGACACCACTGGCGGGGCTGTTCGTGTCGTCACTGAGGTCGGCGCAGGACACGGCCAAGGGCGGCTGGTGGACGGTGTTCTCCAGCCCCGGTCAGCTGTCCTTCGACAACTACTCCGCCCTGCTGCGCAACGCCGGCATCACCCAGGCCTTCTGGAACACCGTGCTGATCTCGGTACCGGCGACCGTGCTGGTGGTCGTACTGGCCGCGCTCGCCGGGTACGCCTTCGCATGGCTGGACTTCCCCGGGCGGGAGGCGCTCTTCCTGGTCGTGGTCGCGCTGCTGGTGGTGCCCGTGCAGATCGGGCTCCTGCCGGTCGCCAAACTCTTCGGGCAGATCGGGCTGTTCGGCACGATCCCGGGAGTGGTCCTCTTCCACGTCGCCTACGGTCTGCCGTTCGCGGTGTTCCTGCTGCGGAACTACTTCGCGGAGATGCCCAAGGAGATGCTGGAGGCGGCGCGGATGGACGGCGGCAGCGAGTGGCGGATCTTCACGCGCCTGGTGCTGCCGGTGGGGCGGCCCGCGATCGCCTCCCTGGCGATCTTCCAGTTCCTGTGGGTGTGGAACGACATGCTCGTGGCGCTGCTGTTCGCGGACAGCTCCTCGCAGCCGCTGACGGTGCAGCTCCAGTCGCAGATACGGCAGTTCGGCAGCAACGTGGACGTGCTCGCGCCCGGCGCGTTCGTGTCCCTGGTCGTCCCCGTGGTGGTGTTCTTCGCCTTCCAGCGGCACTTCGTCCAGGGCGTGATGGCGGGCTCGGTGAAGTAAGGGTGCCACCGCCTTCCGGGCCCCGCCCCACCACGGGGCGGGGCCCGGAGCGCGGTCACGGAGACGCCGGCGGGTACAGCGACCTCGGCAGCCGGGAGGCCGCCGCCGTGTCCATCAGCCACAGCGTCCGGGCCCGGCCGCGGGCCCCGGCGGCCGGGGCCTGGACCTCGCCGGCGCCCGTCAGGGCGATCGCCGCGGCCCCGGCCTTGTCCTCGCCGGCGGCCAGCAGCCACACCTCGCGGGCCGCCCGGATCGCCGGCAGGGTCAGTGTCACCCGGGTCGGCGGGGGCTTCGGCGCACCGTGGACGCCGACGACGGTGCGCTCCGTCTCCCGCACCGCGGGCAGCTCCGGGAACAGCGACGCCACATGGGTGTCGGGGCCCACGCCCAGCATCAGGACGTCGAACACCGGGACCGCGCCGTGGTTCTCGGGGCCCGCGGCGCGGGCCAGTTCCCCGGCATAGCCGGCCGCCGCCGCATCCGCGTCCGCACCGTGGGGGCCGTCGGAGGCGGGCATGGCGTGCACGCGCTTCGGGTCCAGCGGCACCCGGTCCAGCAGCGCCTCGCGCGCCTGTGTGACATTGCGGTCCGGGTCACCCTCGGGAAGGAACCGCTCGTCACCCCACCACAGGTCCAGCCGGCTCCAGTCGACGGCGTCCCGGGCGGGCGCGGCGGCCAGCGCGGCGAGCACGCCGTTGCCGTTGCGGCCACCGGTCAGCACCACCGAGGCGTGGCCCCGGGAGGACTGCGCGTCCACGATCTTCGTGATCAGACGGGCCGCCGCGGCCTGGGCCATCAGGTCCTTGTCGTGGTGCACGACCAGCTGCGGAGTGCTCACTTCGCCGCCGCCTTCCTCGCCGGGGTCTTCCGGGCCGGCTTCTGCGCGGCCTCCTTCGCGGGCGCCCCGTCCGCCGGCTCCTCGGGGGTGTCCGCGGTGGTGTCCGCGGTGGTGGGATCGTCCGCCGGCCCGCCCGCGTCGGGTGCCGCCCGCCCGTGCCGCGGTCCCTCGGACCGCGGTTCGGCGGGCGCTCCCTGCAGCCGCTCCACCCCGTACCGCAGCGCCGAGGCGTACGTGTCGTCCGGGTCCAGGCGGCGCAGCTCCTCCGCGATCAGCTCGGCCGTCTCGCGGCGCTTGAGCGCCACCGCACGGTTCGGCTGGCCCTGGATGGACAGCGTCGCCAGCGTGCCGTCGGGACGGTCCAGGCCGATCGGACCGCATGTGGTGTCCAGGCGGACCGCGGTCAGACCGGGACCGTCGGACAGCGAACGCCTCACCGGGACGTCCAGGCGGTCCGCCAGCCACATGGCCAGCAGCTCGCAGCTCGGGTTGAACTCCTCGCCCTCCACCTCGACGCCCCGCACCTCGCACGTGACCTGGTCGAGGGCCGCGGCCAGCATCGAGCGCCACGGTGTGATGCGCGTCCAGGCCAGGTCGGTGTCGCCGGGCGTGTACGCGCTCGCGCGGGCCGCGAGGTCGCGCACCGGTTGCTCCGCCGCGTAGGAGTCGGTCACCCGCCGCTGGGCCAGGGCGCCGAGCGGGTCGTCCGCGGGGTCGAGCGGGGCGCCGACCGGCCACCACACCACCACCGGGGCGTCCGGCAGCAGCAGCGGCAGCACCACCGACTGGGCGTGGTCGACCACCTCGCCGTACAGCCGCAGCACCACCGTCTCGCCGGTGCCCGCGTCCGCGCCCACCCGGACCTCCGCGTCCAGGCGGGACTGCGTGCGGTCGCGGGGCGTGCGCGAGACGCGCTTGATGACGACGAGCGTGCGCGAGGGGTGCTCGTGCGAGGCGTCGCTGGCCGCCTTGAGCGCGTCGTACGCGTTCTCCTCGTCGGTCACGATGACCAGCGTGAGCACCATGCCGACGGCCGGGGTGCCGATGGCGCGGCGTCCCTGCACCAGCGCCTTGTTGATCTTGCTGGCCGTGGTGTCGGTCAGGTCTATCTTCATGGCCGGCGCCAGCTCCGTCCGTCTCGCTCCAGCATCTCGTCGGCCTCGACCGGCCCCCACGTGCCGGCCGGGTACTGCGCGGGCCGGCCGTTGGTGTCCCAGTACTGCTCGATCGGGTCGAGGATCTTCCAGGACAGCTCGACCTCCTCGGTGCGCGGGAAGAGGTTGGCGTCTCCGAGGAGCACGTCCAGGATGAGGCGCTCGTACGCCTCCGGGCTGGACTCGGTGAACGACTCGCCGTAGGCGAAGTCCATCGACACGTCCCTGATCTCCATCGAGGTGCCGGGCACCTTGGAGCCGAACCGGACCGTGACGCCCTCGTCGGGCTGGACGCGGATGACGATCGCGTTCTGGCCCAGCTCCTCCGTCGCCGTGGTGTCGAAGGGGGAGTGCGGCGCCCGCTGGAAGACCACCGCGATCTCGGTGACCCGGCGGCCGAGCCGCTTGCCGGTGCGCAGGTAGAACGGGACGCCCGCCCAGCGGCGGTTGTCGATGCCGAGCTTGATCGCGGCGTAGGTGTCCGTCCTGGAGTCCGGGTCGATGCCGTCCTCCTCCAGGTAGCCGACCGCCTTCGCGCCGCCCTGCCAGCCGGCCGCGTACTGGGCGCGCACCGTGTCCCGGCCCGGGTCCCGGGGCAGCTTGACCGCGCTGAGCACCTTGGTCTTCTCCGCCGCGAGCGCGTCGGCGTCGAAGGAGGAGGGCTCCTCCATCGCGGTCAGCGCCATGAGCTGGAGCAGGTGGTTCTGGATGACGTCACGGGCGGCGCCGATGCCGTCGTAGTAGCCGGCCCGGCCGCCGATGCCGATGTCCTCGGCCATGGTGATCTGCACATGGTCCACGTACGACCGGTTCCAGATCGGCTCGAACATCTGGTTGGCGAACCGCAGTGCCAGGATGTTCTGGACGGTCTCCTTGCCGAGGTAGTGGTCGATGCGGAACACCTGGTCGGGGGCGAACACCTCGTGGACGATCCCGTTGAGTTCCTCGGCCGACTTCAGGTCGTGGCCGAACGGCTTCTCGATCACCGCCCGGCGCCAGGAGCCGCCCGTCTGGTCCGCGAGACCGTGCTTCTTCAGCTGCTGGATCACGACCGGGAAGGAGCGCGGCGGCACGGACAGGTAGAAGGCGAAGTTGCCGCCCGTGCCCTGTGCCTTGTCCAGCTCGTCGATGGTTCCGCGCAGCCGCTCGAAGGCCTCGTCGTCGTCGAAGGTGCCCTGGACGAAGCGCATGCCCTGGATGAGCTGCTGCCAGACCTCCTCGCGGAAGGGGGTGCGGGAGTGTTCCTTGACGGCGTCGTGCACGACCTGCGCGAAGTCCTCGTGCTCCCAGTCGCGCCGGGCGAAGCCGACCAGGGAGAAGCCCGGCGGCAGCAGACCCCGGTTGGCGAGGTCGTACACGGCCGGCATCAGCTTCTTGCGTGACAGATCGCCCGTGACGCCGAAGATGACCAGACCCGACGGCCCCGCGATGCGCGGGAGCCGTCGGTCTGCGGGGTCACGCAGCGGGTTGCTGCTTGACAATTCAGCCCTCCGAGGGGGCGAGGCGCTTCAGCTCCGCCTCGGTCGAGGTGAGCAGGTCGTTCCAGGACGACTCGAACTTCTCGACGCCCTCGTCCTCCAGGAGCTGCACCACGTCGTCGTACGAGATGCCCAGCTTCTCAAGGCCGTCGAGGTCGGCGCGGGCCTGCGCGTAGGTGCCGCGCACGGTGTCGCCGCTGATCGAGCCGTGGTTCTCGGTGGCCACCAGGGTGGCCTCCGGCATGGTGTTCACCGTGTTCGGCGCCACCAGTTCGTCGACGTACAGGGTGTCCTTGTACGCCGGGTCCTTCACGCCCGTGGAGGCCCACAGCGGACGCTGCTTGCGGGCGCCCGCCTTCTCCAGCGCCTGCCAGCGGCCGGAGGAGAAGACCCCCTCGTACGCCTCGTAGGCCAGCCGGGCGTTGGCGACCGCGGCCCTGCCGCGCAGCGCCTTCGCCTCGGGCGTGTCGAGCGCGTCCAGCCGCCTGTCGACCTCGGTGTCCACACGGGAGACGAAGAAGGAGGCCACGGAACGGATCTTCGACAGGTCGAGACCCTTCTCCTTGGCCTTCTCCAGGCCCGCCATGTACGCGTCCATGACCTCGCGGTAGCGCTCCAGCGAGAAGATCAGGGTCACGTTGACGCTGATGCCGTTGCCGATCACCTCGGTGATCGCCGGCAGGCCGGCCTTGGTGGCAGGGATCTTGATGAGGGTGTTGGGGCGGTCGACCAGCCAGGCCAGCTGCTTGGCCTCGGCGATCGTGGCCCGGGTGCGGTGCGCCAGACGCGGGTCCACCTCGATGGAGACCCGGCCGTCCTGGCCGTCCGTGGCGTCGAAGACCGGGCGCAGGATGTCGGCGGCGTCTCGGACGTCCGCCGTGGTGATCATGCGGATGGCCTCTTCCACGGTGACCTTGCGCGCGGCGAGGTCGGCGACCTGCTGCTCGTAGCCGTCGCCCGCGGAGATCGCCTTCTGGAAGATCGTCGGGTTGGTGGTGACGCCCACGACGTGCTGCTGGTCGATCAGCTCGGCGAGGTTGCCGGACGTGATCCGCTTGCGCGACAGGTCGTCCAGCCAGATCGCGACGCCTTCGTCGGAGAGGCGCTTGAGTGCGTCTGTCATGGAATTACATCTCCTACGTGTCGTATATGGGCGTCAGCGCTGAACAGCTTCGAGGGATTCCCTGGCCTGCGCGGCCACGTTCTCGGCAGTGAAGCCGAACTCGCGGAAGAGAACCTTGCCGTCCGCCGACGCACCGAAGTGCTCCAGGGAAATGATGCGACCCGCGTCCCCCACGTACTGGTGCCAGGTCAGACCGATACCGGCCTCCACCGAGACGCGCGCCTTGACGGCCGGCGGCAGGACGCTGTCCCGGTACCCCTGGTCCTGCTGCTCGAACCACTCCACGCACGGCATGGACACCACACGCGTGGGGACGCCCGCGCCCTGGAGCTGCTCGCGCGCCTCGACGGCGAGGTGCACCTCGGAGCCGGTGGCGATGAGGAGGACCTGAGGCTCGGTGGCCTGCCCGTCGGAGCCCTCGGCCTCGAACATGACGTAGCCGCCGCGCGCGGTGTCCTCGTTCGGCGCGTACGTCGGCACGCCCTGTCGGGTCAGCGCGAGGCCGTGCGGCTGGCCCTTGCCGAACTCCTTCGTCCAGCGCTGGAGGATCTCCCGCCAGGCGATCGCCGTCTCGTTGGCGTCGGCCGGGCGGACCATGTTCAGGCCCGGGATGGCGCGCAGCGTGGCCAGGTGCTCGACCGGCTGGTGGGTCGGGCCGTCCTCGCCCAGGCCGATGGAGTCGTGCGTCCACACGAAGGTCACCGGCAGGTGCATCAGAGCGGACAGCCGGACGGCGTTGCGCATGTAGTCGGAGAACACCAGGAAGGTGCCTCCGTAGATGCGGGTGTTGCCGTGCAGGGCGATGCCGTTCATCTCGGCGCCCATGGCGTGCTCGCGGATGCCGAAGTGGATCGTCCGGCCGTACGGGTCGGCCTCCGGCAGCGGGTTGCCCTCCGGGAGGAAGGAGCTGTTCTTGTCGATGGTCGTGTTGTTGGAGCCGGCCAGGTCGGCCGAGCCGCCCCACAGCTCGGGGATGACCGCGCCGAGCGCCTGGAGCACCTTGCCGGAGGCGGCGCGGGTGGCCAGGCCCTTGCCCGCCTCGAAGACCGGGAGCTTCTCCTCCCAGCCCGTGGGCAGCTCGCCGGCGCTGACGCGGTCGAACTCGGCGGCGCGCTGGGGGTTGCCGTCCCGCCACTGCTGGAGGGACTTCTCCCACTCGGTGCGCGCCTGCGCACCGCGCTCGCCGGCCCTGCGGGTGTGGGCGATGACCTCGTCGGCGACCTCGAAGGACTGCTCAGGGTCGAAGCCGAGGACACGCTTGGTCGCGGCCACCTCGTCGTCGCCGAGCGCCGAGCCGTGCGCGGCCTCGGTGTTCTGCGCGTGCGGGGCGGGCCAGGCGATGATGGAGCGCATCGCGATGAAGGACGGCCGGTCGGTGACCTTCTTCGCCGCCTCGATCGCGTTGTAGACGGCGTGCGGGTCCAGGTCGCCGTCCGGCTTCGGGGCGACGCGCTGCACGTGCCAGCCGTAGGCCTCGTACCGCTTGACGGTGTCCTCGGAGACGGCCGTCTCGGTGTCGCCCTCGATCGAGATGTGGTTGTCGTCCCACAGCAGGACCAGGTTCCCGAGCTTCTGGTGGCCGGCGAGCGAGGACGCCTCGGCGGAGATGCCCTCCTGGAGGCAGCCGTCACCGGCGATGCAGTAGACGAAGTGGTCGAAGGGCGACTCGCCCTGCGGTGCCTCGGGGTCGAACAGGCCGCGCTCGTAGCGGGCGGCCATCGCCATGCCGACGGCGTTGGCGACACCCTGGCCCAGCGGACCGGTCGTCGTCTCCACGCCCTTGGTGTGGCCGTACTCCGGGTGGCCGGGAGTCTTCGAGCCCCAGGTGCGGAAGGACTTCAGGTCATCCAGCTCCAGGCCGAAGCCGGCCAGGTACAGCTGGGTGTAGAGGGTCAGAGACGAGTGGCCGGCGGACAGCACGAAACGGTCGCGCCCGACCCACTCCGGGTCGGCGGGGTCGTGCCGCATCACCTTCTGGAAGAGGGTGTACGCGGCCGGAGCCAGGCTCATCGCCGTACCGGGATGGCCGTTGCCGACCTTCTGTACGGCGTCGGCGGCCAGGACTCGGGCGGTGTCGACGGCCCGCTGGTCCAATTCGGTCCACTCGAGGTCTGTGGTGGTCGGCTTGGTGCTCACCCTGATTCAGGGCTCCTCTCCACATGTCGAATACCGGTGTTCCGGGCACGCGCCCACCGGCTGCCGGTGTGTTCGTACTCACCGGCCGCGGTCGAGCCTACCCTCGTAAAGACGTGCGTTTTTGCGCGTCTTTCCAGACTGCCGGGACTGTCGCCCTTCTGCCTCCCGACTGGGCCGTTTCCCATTTGGCACATGAATACGGAGCCGCTCATCTGACCGCTCAATCGAGCTTCGGTACGCCCGAAGGAACACCCCCGCCGAACACGACCCCACCCCCGCGAAGATCGGGGTATGGGCAACGTCTACAGTGGCGTGGTACGCGCGAGCCTCTACCGCCACTTCCCACGGCGAGGCTTGCTGGGATGTCTCTGTAGGGGTGTGCGTGACGGCCGTTGAATCCCGTCCAGCGGGTGTGGGCACCTCCCACGCCGCGCGGGCTGTGGGAGAGCGTGGTACGAGGCAGAGCCCGAGTCGTCGGCCGTTCGGGGCCCGTGTGAAGGCATTCGTGGCGCTGACCAAGCCGCGGATCATCGAGCTGCTGCTGATCACCACCGTTCCGGTGATGTTCCTCGCGCAGCAGGGCGTGCCGGACCTGACGCTGGTGCTGCTCACCTGCGTCGGCGGCTACCTCTCCGCGGGCGGCGCCAACGCGCTGAACATGTACATCGACCGCGACATCGACGCGATGATGGACCGCACCTCGCAGCGCCCCCTGGTCACCGGCATGGTCAGCCCGCGCGAGTGCCTCGCCTTCGGCATCACCCTCGCGGTCGGCTCCACCCTGCTGTTCGGCCTCACCGTGAACTGGCTCAGCGCCTGGCTCTCGCTCGGCGCCCTGCTGTTCTACGTCGTCGTCTACACGATGATCCTCAAGCGCCGCACCGCGCAGAACATCGTGTGGGGCGGCATCGCGGGCTGCATGCCGGTCCTGATCGGCTGGACGGCCGTGAAGGACTCCCTCTCCTGGGCGCCCGTCATCCTCTTCCTCGTCATCTTCTTCTGGACGCCGCCGCACTACTGGCCGCTGTCCATGAAGGTGAAGGAGGACTACGCACGCGTGGGCGTGCCGATGCTGCCGGTCGTCGCCTCCAACAAGACCGTCGCCCGGCAGATCGTGCTCTACAGCTGGGTCATGGTCGCCGTGTCGCTGATGCTCACCCCGCTCGGCTACACCGGCTGGTTCTACACGGCGGTGGCCCTGACCGCGGGCGGCTGGTGGCTGTGGGAGGCGCACGCGCTGCAGAACCGGGCGAAGGCCGAGGTGACGGGCGCGAAGCTGAAGGAGATGCGGCTGTTCCACTGGTCCATCACCTACGTGTCGCTGCTGTTCGTGGCGATCGCCGTGGACCCGTTCCTGCGCTAGCGGCAATCGGCCGGGAGGGCTCTTCGGCCGCCGGCCGACCCGTACCGGCGACGGCGCGGGGCCCTGCGGGTGGGCCGCCCGGGGCGGGTACGTGGTCAAGGCCACGCACCCCGCCCGTCGCCGTTCCATCTACCCGTCGGTAGCATCCTGGCCATGGCAGACACGCAGCAGGTTGACGCGAAGGCCGAGCGCACGGTGGCGAAGCTCGCCCGGCGGATCGGTGCCTTCTCCAGGGCGCACGGCGGCGCCGAGGGCCAGGTGGCCTACATCGGCGAGCGCGGTGCCCGCATCGTCCTCGTGGGCGAGGACGGCGGCTGGGGCGACCTGGTGGCCCCGTCGTACGCGATCGCGGAGCAGGCCGTCCAGAAGTCCGGGATCACCGTGCACGAGGCGTTCGACGGTGAGTTCGCGGCGAAGGTGAGGACGGGCGCGTACGAGTGGAAGCGGATGGCGGGCATGCAGATCGGCGGCTGAGCCGCCCATCACCTGACCCCCGGTTCACCCGTTAGGACCTGTGAGAGCGCACAGCCCACGTCCGCCTGCGGGGAGCCAGGATGATCGAGACGCCGTCCCTCGTGGACCAGTACTGCCACGGCGTACTGAGAACGGACCTGGGCCTCGGTACCTTCGAGGCCCAGCTCGCCCGCACCGAGGGGCCGCCCGCCGCCGGTACGACCCTCTTCGACACGCAGACGGGCTTCGCGGTACGCCGCTGGTGTCCCCCGCTGCTCGGCCTGGAGCCGCACTGCCCACCCGCCCGCTATCTCGCCCGGCGCCGGGAAATGGGGGTCCTGGAGGTGGGCCGCAGGCTGCTGCGCGGCAGCGGCATCACCACCTATCTGGTCGACCCCGGGCTGCCAGGCGACCTGACCGGACCCGCCGAGCTGGCCGCCGCGGCCGACGCCGACGCCCGTGAGATCGTACGGCTGGAGCTCCTGGCCGAGCAGGTCGCGGACACCTCCGGCACCGTGGAGTCCTTCCTCGCCAACCTGGCCGAGGCGGTGCGCGCCGCCGCCGCCCACGCCGTCGCCTTCACGTCCGTGGCCGGCTTGCGCCACGGCCTGGCACTGGCCCCCGAGCCGCCGGGGCCGGGGGAGGTGCGGGGCGCGGCGGAGCGCTGGCTGGCCGCGCGGCGGGTCGGCGGGGAGGTGAGCGACCCGGCGCTGCTGCGGCACCTGCTGTGGAGCGCGGTCGCCTCGGGACTGCCGATCCAGCTGCACGCCGGACTGGGGGAGCCGGGCCTGCGCATCGACCGCACGGATCCCGTGCTGCTGACCGGCTTCGTGCGGGCCACCGCCGGACTGGGCACCGACCTGGTCCTGCTGCACGGCTACCCCTACCACCGGCACGCCGCCCATCTCGCCGGTGTCTTCCCGCACGTCTACGTCGACTCCGGTGCCGCCCTGGTCCGCACCGGCGCGCGGGCTGCGACCGTCCTCGCCGAGATCCTGGAGCTGGCCCCCTTCGGGAAGATCCTCTTCTCCAGTGGTGCGCAGGGCCTGCCCGAGCTGCACGTGGTCGGGGCGCGGCTGTTCCGCGAGGCCCTCGGCCGGGTGCTGGGGACCTGGGCGGCCGAGGGAGCGTGGTCGCTGGCGGACGCGCAGCGGGTGGCGGGGATGATCGCGGCGGGGAACGCCCGCCGCGTCTACCGCCTGGGCTGAGCCGCCGCGGGGCCGCCGGGCGGTCCCGGCCTCATGCGCTCGTCAGGGGAGCCGTCTCCGCCGCCGGACCCGGCAGGTCGGCCTTCGCGGTCTCCGGGCGCTCCCGCAGCGACAGCAGCAGCCGCAGCACCCAGATCCACATCAGGGCCGAGCCGAGCATGTGCAGGGCGACCAGGGCCTCGGGCAGATGCGTGAAGTACTGCACGTAGCCGATGACGCCCTGGCCCAGCAGCACGACGAACAGCTCACGGGTCCGGTCCAGCGGCCCCTTCGGCGCGTCGACCGCCTTGAGGACGAACCACAGGGCGAACGTCAGCGTCACCACGATCCAGGCCAGGACCGCGTGCAGCTTGGCTACCGCCTCCCAGTCGACGGGGATCCGCGCCACCTCGCTGGAGTCGCCCGCGTGGGGGCCGGCACCGGTGACCACGGTGCCGGCCAGGATCAGCAGCGAGCCGGCCGCCACCAGGAACCACACCAGCTGCACGACGGACCGGCCGACCAGCGGCCGGGGGGCGGCGTCGCCCTCCCCGGCGCGCTGCCACATCACCACGGCGACCGTGATCAGCGCGGTCGTCGCGACGAAGTGGGCGGCGACCGTGTACGGGTTCAGGCCGACCAGCACGACGATGCCGCCGAGGACGGCGTTGCTCATCACGACCCAGAACTGCGCCCAGCCCAGCCGGGTCAGGCCACGCCGCCACGGCTTCTGCGCACGCGCCGCCACGATCGCCCAGCCGACCGCAGCGCACAGTACGTACGTCAGCATCCGGTTGCCGAACTCGATGGCGCCGTGCAGGCCCATCGCACTGGTCGCGGTGAGCGAGTCGCCGGTGCACTTGGGCCAGGTCGGGCAGCCCAGACCGGAGCCGGTCAGCCGGACGGCACCGCCGGTCACCACGATGACCACCGACATCACGACGGAGGACAGGGCAGCCCGCCGGACCGTCCGGGGAGCGGGCGTCCAGCGTGCGGCGATGAAGGAGAGCGGGTTGCGCACGGCCGCGAGGGCGTCGGCGCGGGTCAGCTTTGGCACGCCCACCATCGTAGGCGCCTGCTTGTGCACGCTTTCACGAGGGTCGGTCACGTCCCTACTCCCAGCGGAAGAACTTCCCGGCCGCCGCGAGCCCCGCGACCGCCCAGACGGCGAGGATCCCCAGGTCGCCCCACGGCATGCCGGCCCCGTGCTGGAGGACGTCGCGCAGCCCGCCGGACAGTGCGGAGATGGGCAGCAGCCCGAGCACGTCCTGAGCCGCCGGGGGGAACCGCTCCAGCGGTACGACCACCCCGCCGCCGACGAGCAGCAGCAGGAAGACCAGGTTGGCGGCGGCGAGCGTCGCCTCGGCCTTCAGGGTGCCGGCCATCAGCAGGCCGAGGCCGGAGAAGGCGGCCGTGCCGAGGACCAGCAGGAGCAGCACGGCGAACGGGTTGCCGTGCGGCGACCAGCCCAGCGCGAAGGCGATCGCCGTCAGCAGCAGCACCTGAAGCACCTCGGTGACCAGGACGGACGCCGTCTTCGCGGTCATCAGCCCCCAGCGCGGGAGTGGGGAGGAGGCCAGGCGCTTCAGCACCCCGTACCGGCGCTCGAATCCGGTCGCGATGGCCTGCCCGGTGAACGCGGTCGACATCACGGCGAGGGCGAGGATGCCGGGTGTGAGGAAGTCCACGGCCCGGCCCGCGCCGGTGTCCACGATGTCGACGGAGCTGAACAGCACCAGCAGCAGCGTCGGGATCACCACCGTGAGCAGCAGCTGTTCGCCGTTGCGGAGCAGCATCCGGGTCTCCAGCGTCGCCTGCGCGCCGATCATGCGGGGCAGGGGGGCGGCGCCGGGCCTCGGACGGTAGGTGCCGGTGGTGGTCACGAGCACAGCTCCTTGCCGGTGAACTCCGGGCCGTGTCGTTTCGGGGGCCGGCCCCCGGCCCTCCGGCCGGCCTGTGTGCTGGGCGGGATCATGAGCGCAACTCCTTGCCGGTGAGCTCCAGGAAGACGTCTTCGAGGGTGTGCCGCTCGACGGAGATCCTGTCCGGCATCACGCCGTGCTGGGCGCACCAGGAGGTGACCGTGGCTAGCAGCTGCGGGTCGACCTGGCCGGTCACCCGGTACGAGCCCGGTGTCAGCTCGGCGGCCGAGCACTCCGTGGGCAGGGCCTTGAGCAGCGAGCCGACGTCGAGGCCGGGACGGCCGGTGAAGCGCAGGGTGTTCTCCGCCCCGCCGCGGCACAGCTCCTCCGGGGAACCCTGGGCGACGACCCTGCCGGTGTCGATGATCGCGACGTCGTCGGCGAGCTGCTCGGCCTCGTCCATGTAGTGGGTGGTGAGGATCACGGAGACGCCGTCGGCGCGCAGGTCACGCACCAGGTCCCAGGTCGCCCGGCGGGCCTGCGGGTCCAGCCCGGCCGTCGGCTCGTCCAGGAACACCAGCTCAGGGCGCCCGACCACGGCCATCGCCAGGGCCAGGCGCTGCTGCTGGCCGCCGGAGAGGCGGCGGTAGGGGGTGCGCCCACAGGATCCGAGGCCGAGCCGCTCGATGAGCCCGTCGACGTCCAGCGGATGGGCGTGCAGCCGGGCCGTGTGCCTGAGCATCTCGTCGGCCCGCGCACCCGAGTAGACCCCGCCGGACTGGAGCATCACCCCGATCCGCGGGTGCAGCGCCGCCGCGTCCCGGGCCGGGTCGAGGCCCAGGACGCGCACCGTGCCCGCGTCCGGCCTCCGGTACCCCTCGCAGGTCTCGACGGTGGTCGTCTTGCCGGCGCCGTTGGGTCCGAGGACGGCGGTCACCCCCACCCGGGCCACCAGGTCGAGGCCGTCCACCGCGGTCTTCGTGCCGTACCGCTTCACCAGGGCCTGGACCTGGACGACGGGCTCAGTTCGCATGGTCCGAGTCTAGGGACGCGCCGGGTGCCCCCGGACGGGTGGGTGGAACATCGTCCCTTTCGGGGAACCGGGGCGCCCACGGGCCGCGCGGCGCCCCGGCCGGCGGGTGCCGCCCCGAGCGTCCCGGGGCGGCAAGAGGGCCGGTCGGGAGGGGTGCCGGTCGGTGGGCCACGCCGTTCCCGCGATCATGTCCCGCGCCCGGAATCCCATGAACCGGAGATTGTTTCCGCAGGTCAGGAGAGGTGCCGGATTAGGCATGCCTAAGTGATGCAGGGCACCGCCCGGCGGGACGGGCGCCGCTTGTCACGCTCTGAGGAATTACGCAACAATGGCGTTGTGAAAAACGTCGGCGAGGCTCGGGAGACCCCCAAGGGGGCCCCGCACGAGGAGCTTGCGGCCGCGTTGCGCTCCGACCGTTCGACGCGCAACCGGGTCGCGCGCTCGATCCTGGACCACGGCCCGTCCACCGTCGCCGCGCTCGCCGGCCGGCTCGGCCTGACCCAGGCGGCGGTGCGCCGCCATCTGGACTCCCTGGCCGCAGACGACGTCGTGGAGGCCCGCGAGCAGCGGGTGTACGGCGCGCGGACCCGGGGCCGGCCGGCCAAGGTCTTCGCACTCACCGACTGCGGACGCGACGCCTTCGACCAGTCGTACGACACGCTCGCCGCGGACGCCCTGCGCTGGATCGCCGAGCGGCAGGGCGGCGCCGACGCGGTCGCCGCCTTCGCCCGTGCCCGGATCGCCGCGCAGGCCGGCGCCTACCGCCGGGCGGTCGAGGCCGCCGGGCCGCACGGCCGCGCGGAAGCACTGGCCAAGGCCCTGAGCGCGGACGGGTACGCTGCCACAGCACGCAGCGCACCCCTCCCGCGCAAGGGCGAACAGCTGTGCCAGCACCACTGCCCGGTCGCCCACGTCGCCGAGCAGTTCCCGCAGCTGTGCGAGGCGGAGACGGAGTTCTTCGCCGAGCTGCTCGGCACCCACGTACAGCGGCTGGCGACGATCGCGCACGGCGACGGCGTCTGCACGACGTTCATCCCCGAGATTTCCCAGACCACCGACAACGCACCAGCAAGCACGGCCGGGAGGAACCCCGCATGACTCTCCCCACGGAGACTGCCCACCCCGAACTCGAGGGCCTGGGCAAGTACGAATACGGCTGGGCCGACTCCGACGTGGCCGGTGCCTCTGCACGGCGCGGTCTGGGTGACGACGTCGTCCGCGACATCTCGGCGAAGAAGGCCGAGCCGGAGTGGATGACCAAGCTCCGCCTGAAGGGCCTGAGGCTCTTCGAGAAGAAGCCCATGCCGAACTGGGGCTCCGACCTGTCCGGCATCGACTTCGACAACATCAAGTACTTCGTGCGCTCCACGGAGAAGCAGGCGGAGTCCTGGGAGGACCTGCCCGAGGACATCAAGAACACCTACGACAAGCTCGGTATCCCGGAGGCGGAGAAGCAGCGCCTGGTCGCCGGCGTCGCCGCGCAGTACGAGTCCGAGGTCGTCTACCACCAGATCCGCGAGGACCTGGAGGAGCAGGGCGTCATCTTCCTCGACACCGACACCGCGCTCAAGGAGCACCCGGAGCTCTTCAAGGAGTACTTCGGCACGGTCATCCCCGCCGGTGACAACAAGTTCGCCGCGCTGAACACCGCCGTGTGGTCCGGCGGCTCCTTCATCTACGTGCCGAAGGGCGTGCACGTCGAGATCCCGCTCCAGGCCTACTTCCGCATCAACACCGAGAACATGGGCCAGTTCGAGCGGACGCTGATCATCGTCGACGAGGGCGCCTACGTGCACTACGTCGAGGGCTGCACCGCCCCGATCTACAAGTCGGACTCGCTGCACTCCGCGGTCGTCGAGATCATCGTCAAGAAGAACGCCCGCTGCCGCTACACGACCATCCAGAACTGGTCCAACAACGTCTACAACCTGGTCACCAAGCGCGCCGTCGCCTACGAGGGCGCGACCATGGAGTGGATCGACGGCAACATCGGCTCCAAGGTGACGATGAAGTACCCGGCCGTCTACCTGATGGGCGAGCACGCCAAGGGCGAGACCCTGTCCATCGCCTTCGCCGGCGAGGGCCAGCACCAGGACGCCGGGGCCAAGATGGTCCACATGGCGCCGAACACCTCCTCCAACATCGTCTCCAAGTCGGTGGCGCGCGGGGGCGGCCGCACCTCCTACCGCGGCCTGATCGAGATCGGCGAGGGCGCCCCCGGGTCGAAGTCGAACGTGCTGTGCGACGCGCTGCTCGTCGACACCATCTCCCGGTCGGACACCTACCCCTACGTCGACGTCCGCGAGGACGACGTGTCCATGGGCCACGAGGCCACCGTCTCCAAGGTCTCCGAGGACCAGCTCTTCTACCTGATGAGCCGCGGTCTGAGCGAGGACGAGGCGATGGCGATGATCGTGCGCGGCTTCGTCGAGCCGATCGCCAAGGAACTGCCCATGGAGTACGCGCTGGAGCTCAACCGGCTGATCGAGCTGCAGATGGAAGGCGCGGTGGGCTGACCCCCCGCCCTCCCCGTCAGGCCCTACACGCAACGGAAAGCGAGCACCACGACAGCCATGGCTGAGGCCCAGAACTCCTCCACCCTCGAATCCGCCCGGGCGGGGGGACCCCCACCCGTGGGGTCGACGACCTCCGGCGCCATCGCGGTGGCCGGGGAGTCCACCGTCGCCACCCGCATGAGCGCCCCGCCCTCCTTCGACGTCGCGGACTTCCCCGTCCCGCACGGCCGTGAGGAGGAGTGGCGGTTCACCCCGCTGGAGCGGCTGCGCGGGCTCCACGACGGCACCGCCGTCGCCTCCGGCGAGGGCGTCAAGGTGGACGTGCAGGCCCCCGACGTCGTCACCGTCGAGGCCGTCGGCCGCGACGACGCGCGGCTGGGCCGCGCGGGCACGCCGGTGGACCGGGTGGCCGCGCAGGCGTACTCCGCCTTCGAGAAGGCCTCGGTCGTGACCGTGCCGAAGGAGACCGTGCTGACCGAGCCGATCCGCATCGCGGTGCACGGCGAGGGCGGCACCGCCTTCGGCCACCAGGTGATCGAGCTCGGCGCCTTCGCCGAGGCCGTCGTCGTCATCGACCACACCGGTGACGCGGTCCTCGCCGCCAACGTCGACTACGTCCTCGGCGACGGCGCCCGGCTGACCGTCGTCTCCGTGCAGGACTGGGACGACAAGGCCGTGCACGTGGCCCAGCACAACGCCCTCATCGGCCGCGACGCCTCCCTCAAGTCGGTCGTCGTCACCTTCGGCGGCGACGTGGTCCGCCTGCACCCGCGTGTCACCTACGCCGGCCCCGGCGGCGAGGCCGAGATGCTGGGCCTGTACTTCACCGACGCCGGACAGCACCAGGAGCACCGCCTGCTGGTCACCCACAACGTGCCGCACTGCAAGTCGAACGTCGTCTACAAGGGCGCGCTCCAGGGCGACGACGCGCACGCGGTGTGGATCGGCGACGTGCTCATCGAGGCCGCTGCCGAGGGCACCGACACCTACGAGATGAACCGCAACCTGGTTCTCACCGACGGCGCCCGCGTCGACTCGGTGCCGAACCTGGAGATCGAGACCGGCGAGATCGTCGGCGCCGGTCACGCCTCCGCCACCGGCCGCTTCGACGACGAGCAGCTGTTCTACCTCATGGCTCGCGGCATCGCGGAGCACGAGGCCCGCCGCCTCGTCGTCCGCGGCTTCTTCGCCGAGCTGGTCCAGCAGATCGGCGTCGCGGACATCGAGGAGCGACTGCTGGCCAAGATCGAGGAGGAGCTGGAGGCGTCGGTCGCATGACCTTCGTACGTGCCTGCGGGCTGAGCGAGCTGGAGGAGGACACCCCGAAGCGGGTGGAACTCGACGGCACGCCCGTGTCCGTCGTGCGGACCGAGGGCGAGGTGTTCGCGATCCACGACATCTGCTCGCACGCGAACGTCTCCCTCTCCGAGGGCGAGGTCGACGACTGCCACATCGAGTGCTGGCTGCACGGCTCGCGCTTCGACCTCCGCTCCGGCAAGCCCGACAGTCTTCCGGCGACGCGTCCCGTCCCCGTATACCCCGTAAAGATCGAAGGGGACGACGTGCTCGTCTCCCTCACCCAGGAGTCCTGAGGCACCCATGGCAACGCTTGAAATCCGAGACCTGCACGTCACCGTCGAGGCCGACAACGCCACGAAGGAGATCCTCAAGGGCGTCGACCTCACCGTGAAGCAGGGCGAGACGCACGCCATCATGGGCCCCAACGGCTCGGGCAAGTCGACCCTCGCCTACTCGCTCGCCGGCCACCCGAAGTACACGGTCACCGGTGGCACCGTCACCCTCGACGGCGAGGACGTCCTGGAGATGTCCGTCGACGAGCGCGCCCGCGCCGGCGTCTTCCTGGCGATGCAGTACCCGGTCGAGGTCCCCGGCGTCTCGGTCTCCAACTTCCTGCGCACCTCCGCCTCCGCCGTCCGCGGCGAGGCCCCCAAGCTGCGCACCTGGGTGAAGGAGGTCAAGGAGGCCATGGAGCGCCTCAACATGGACCCCTCCTTCGCCGAGCGCAACGTCAACGAGGGCTTCTCCGGCGGTGAGAAGAAGCGGCACGAGATCCTCCAGCTGGAACTCCTCAAGCCGAAGATCGCGATCCTCGACGAGACCGACTCCGGCCTCGACGTCGACGCGCTCCGCATCGTGTCGGAGGGGGTGAACCGCGTCCGGGAGACGGGCGAGGTCGGCACCCTGCTGATCACGCACTACACGCGCATTCTGCGCTACATCAAGCCCGACCACGTCCATGTGTTCGCCGGCGGCCGGATCGTCGAGTCCGGTGGCGCCGAACTCGCGGACAAGCTGGAGAACGAGGGCTACGAGGCGTACACGAAGGGTGGCGCATCCGAGTGACACAGCTGCCTGGCCTCCTCGACACCGAGGCGATCCGCAAGGACTTCCCCGTCCTGGACCGAGTCGTCCACGACGGCAAGAAGCTCGTGTACCTGGACAACGCGGCGACCTCGCAGAAGCCTCGCCAGGTGCTGGACGCCGTGAGCGAGTACTACGAGCGCTACAACGCCAACGTCCACCGCGGTGTGCATGTGCTCGCCGAGGAGGCCACGGCGCTGTACGAGGGCGCGCGCGACAAGGTCGCCGAGTTCGTCAACGCGCCCAGCCGCGACGAGGTGATCTTCACCAAGAACGCGTCCGAGTCCCTCAACCTCGTGGCGAACATGCTCGGTTGGGCCGACGAGCCCTACCGCGTGGACCGCGACACCGAGATCGTCATCACGGAGATGGAGCACCACTCCAACATCGTGCCGTGGCAGCTGCTCGCGCAGCGCACGGGCGCGAAGCTGAAGTGGTTCGGCCTCACCGACGACGGCCGCCTGGACCTGTCGAACATCGACCGGATCATCACCGAGAAGACGAAGATCGTCTCCTTCGTGCTGGTCTCCAACATCCTCGGTACCGTCAACCCGGTCGAGGCGATAGTCCGCCGTGCCCAGGAGGTCGGCGCGCTGGTCTGCATCGACGCCTCGCAGGCCGCGCCGCACATGCCGCTGGACGTGCAGGCCCTCCAGGCCGACTTCGTGGCCTTCACCGGCCACAAGATGTGCGCTCCGACCGGCATCGGCGTGCTCTGGGGCCGCCAGGAACTGCTGGAGGACCTTCCTCCCTTCCTCGGCGGCGGCGAGATGATCGAGACGGTGTCGATGCACTCGTCCACCTACGCGCCCGCTCCGCACAAGTTCGAGGCCGGCACCCCGCCGATCGCCCAGGCGGTCGGGCTCGGCGCGGCCATCGACTACCTGCGCACGATCGGCATGGACCGGATCCTCGCCCACGAGCACGCGCTGACGGACTACGCCGTCCAGCGCCTGTCCCAGGTCCCCGACCTGAGGATCATCGGCCCGGCCACGGCCGAGGACCGGGGCGCGGCGATCTCCTTCACCCTCGGAGACATCCACCCGCACGACGTGGGACAGGTCCTCGACGAGCAGGGCGTCGCGGTCCGCGTCGGCCACCACTGCGCACGGCCCGTGTGCCTGCGGTACGGAATTCCTGCGACCACGCGGGCGTCGTTCTACCTGTACTCCTCGCCGGCCGAGATCGACGCTCTGGTGGACGGCCTGGAGCACGTACGGAACTTCTTCGGCTGAGGGGCGTGCTGACAAGGTGAAGCTGGACTCGATGTACCAGGACGTCATCCTGGACCACTACAAGAACCCGCACGGGCGTGGTCTGCGGGACGGCGACGCCGAGGTGCACCATGTGAACCCGACGTGCGGCGACGAGATCACCCTGCGTGTGAAGTACGACGGCACCCGGATCGCGGACGTCTCGTACGAGGGCCAGGGCTGCTCCATCAGCCAGGCCAGTGCCTCCGTCCTGAACGACCTGCTGGTCGGCAAGGACCTCACCGAGGCGCAGCGGATCCAGGAGACCTTCCTGGAGCTGATGCAGTCCAAGGGCCGGATCGAGCCCGACGACGCGATGGAGGAGGTCCTGGAGGACGCGGTCGCGTTCGCCGGTGTCTCCAAGTACCCGGCCCGGGTCAAGTGCGCCCTCCTCAGCTGGATGGCGTGGAAGGACGCGACGGCCCAGGCTCTGGAAGCCGACGCCGAGAGGAAGACGGCATGACCGACACCGCTGAGATGAAGCCGGCCTCGGAGGAGGAGCTCCGCGAGGCGCTGATGGACGTCGTCGACCCCGAACTCGGCATCGACGTCGTCAACCTCGGACTGATCTACGGCATCCACGTCGACGATTCCAACGTGGCAACCGTGGACATGACCCTGACGTCGGCGGCCTGCCCGCTCACCGACGTCATCGAGGACCAGGCCAAGTCCGCCACCGACGGCCTCGTCAACGAGCTGCGCATCAACTGGGTCTGGATGCCGCCGTGGGGCCCCGACAAGATCACTGACGACGGCCGCGAGCAGCTGCGCGCGCTCGGCTTCAACGTCTGACGGCCACCGGCGTCCGGCGAAGGGCGACACCCCGACGGGGTGTCGCCCTTCGCCGTTCCCCGCAGCAGGCTCGGCGCCGTCGCCACGGCGTGATCCGCGCGACCTGCGGGTCGTGGTCGCGGGTCCGGTCCGGGAACTCGCCGCCGGCCGGAGGAGGAGTACAGCGATCCGCCGGGCGCCGCGGCCGCCCGGGAAGGTTCGACGTCGACCCGCTTCCCCGCACGCGTCGCGCTCCCGCCGACCACGGGCGCGCCCCGCCCTTCACGCCTCTGCGTACGCCTCGTGCTCTCCGTGCGCCTCGTGCTCTCCGTGCGCCGACTTCACACGTCGCGCCCCGTGCCCCGCGCACCTTCGTTGTGTACGGTCGTACACATGGGATATCTGACGCTCGCCGGCGCCATCGCCGCCGAGGTGGCCGCGACCACTGCCATGAAGTACAGCGACGGCTTCAGCAGGATGTGGCCGTCGGTCCTGACCGCTGTGGGTTACCTCCTCTCCTTCGTCCTGCTCGCCCGGACGCTGAAGTCGATGTCGATCGGCACCGCCTACGCGATCTGGTCCGGGGCCGGAACCGCCGCCATCGCCCTCATCGGCCTCGTGCTGTTCGGGGAGGGACTGGGCGCGGCGAAGACCGTCGGTATCCTGCTGATCATCGGGGGAGTGGTGGTGCTCAACGTGGGGGGTGCCCACTGATGGCCCGGCGTCACGACCCCGGCCGGCGACAGCGGATCATCGACGCGGCGCTGCGCGTCGTGCGGGACAGGGGACTGGCCGGGCTGAGCCACCGCAGCGTCGCCGCCGAAGCCGACGTACCGCTGGGTTCCACCACGTACCACTTCGCGAGCCTCGACGAGCTGATGGTGGCCGCGCTGCGCCAGGCCAACCAGGGCTTCGACGCGCTCCTCGCGGCCCGCGGCGGTCTCCTCGACCCGCAGGCCGACCTGGCCGGCGAACTCGCGGCACTGCTCGGCGCCTGGCTGGCAGGCGAACGCTCCGAGGTCGAGCTGGAGTACGAGCTCTACCTCGCCGCCCTGCGCCGGCCCGCCCTGCGCCCGGTCGCCGCCGAGTGGGCACAGGGGCTCGCGGACCGGCTGGCCCGCCGCACCGACCCGGTCACCGCACGGGCACTGACGGCGCTCATGGACGGGATCTGCCTGCAGGTGCTGCTGACGGGCGAGGCCTACGACGAGGAGTACGCCCGCGAGGCACTGGGACGGGTCGTCCCAGCGGAACCGCCGGCACGCCGGGGCGTCTGAGGCAGGCGGCGTGGTGCCGGGGGTCCCCGCGGCCGATCCCTGAGACGGCCCCCCGCGGATTTGGCCCCCGCGGGGCCCGGCCGGTTAGGTTTCCCCCATGACCGACACGACTGCTCCCCGCACCACCGGCGCCGTGGCCGCCGGCCTCGCCACGATCGCCGCCGACGGCACCGTCCTCGACACCTGGTTCCCCGCCCCCGAGCGGGCCGAGCAGCCCGGCCCGGCCGGCACCGAGCGGCTCACCCCGGAGCGCGCCGTGGAACTCCTCGGCGAAGGCGCCGCCGGGGCGATCCGCACCGACGAGGTGCGCGGTGTGGAGGTCGTCGCGGTCCGTACGGTCATCTCCTCGCTGGACGACAAGCCGCTCGACCCCCACGACGTGTGGCTGCGCCTGCACCTGCTCTCGCACCGCCTGGTGCGGCCCAACGAGCAGAACCTGGACGGCATCTTCGGCTTCCTCGCCAACGTCGTGTGGACCTCCCTCGGCCCGGTCGCCGCGGACACGCTGGAGACGGTGCGCCTGCGGGCCCGCGCCCGCGGCCTGCACCTGTCCGTCTTCGGCGTGGACAAGTTCCCCCGGATGACCGACTACGTCGTCCCGGCGGGCGTGCGCATCGCCGACGCCGACCGGGTCCGCCTCGGTGCCCACCTGGCCGCCGGGACGACCGTGATGCACGAGGGCTTCGTCAACTTCAACGCCGGCACGCTCGGCACCTCCATGGTCGAGGGCCGCATCTCCCAGGGCGTCGTCGTCGGCGACGGCTCCGACATCGGCGGCGGCGCGTCCACCATGGGCACCCTCTCCGGCGGCGGCAAGGAGCGCGTCCGCATCGGCGAGCGCTCCCTGGTCGGTGCGGAGGCGGGTGTCGGCATCGCGCTGGGCAACGACTGCGTGGTCGAGGCGGGCCTCTACCTCACCGCCGGAACCAAGGTCACCCTGCCCGACGGCCAGATCGTCAAGGCCCGCGAGCTGTCCGGGGCCGACAACGTGCTCTTCCGCCGCAACTCGGTCACCGGCCAGGTCCAGGCGGTCCCGAACAACGCCGAGTGGGGCGGCCTCAACGACATCCTGCACAGCCACAACTGACCACGGGCGGCCGTGACCCGCGGCCACCCCCGACCGACGTTCCGACCCGCTGCCGGGCTGGCGGCAGCCGTCGACGCCGGTCACCACCGAGCGCCCTTCCACGGCCCGAGAGCGGCCCGGGAGGGCGTTCGAACGTGTGAGCAACCCCGGGGCGTTCGACCCGGCCGGCAAAGGCCCTCGGCGGCCGGGGGCCGGCTGTGGGCATTCAGGTTGCGGTGCCCCTCTGCCGTGTCGCGTCGGCTGCCCGACGGGCGTGGGCGAGGTTGTCACGGCTGATCACGGTGTGCGGGTGGGTGTCGCCGAGGACCTGCTCGCGCTGGGTGAGGGTGGTCTCCAGGAGGGGGACGGCCCGTTCCAGGTCTCCCGCCGACTCGTAGGCGGCAGCGAGGTTGTTGCGGCTGACGAGGGTGTCGGGGTGGGTGTCGCCGAGGACCTGCTCGGACTGGGTGAGGGCCCTCTCGTACAGGGGGACGGCCCGTTCCAGGTCTCCCGCCGTCTTGTAGGCGTGGGCGAGGTTGTTGCGGCTGACGAGGGTGTCGGGGTGGGTGTCGCCGAGGACCTGCTCGCGCTGGGTGAGGGCCCTCTCGTACAAAGGGATCGCTCGCTTCAGGTCTCCCGCCGTCTTGTAGGCGGCAGCGAGGTTGTTGCGGCTGACGAGGGTGTCGGGGTGGGTGTCGCCGAGGACCTGTTCGGACTGGGTGAGGGCCCTCTCGTACAGGGGGACGGCCCGTTCCAGGTCTCCCGCCGACTGGTAGACGGCGGCCAGGTTGTTGCGGCTGGTCAGGGTCTGCGGGTGGGTGTCGCCGAGGATCTCCTCGAACTGGGTGAGGGTGGTCTCCAGGAGGGGGACGGCCCGTTCCAGGTCTCCCGCCGACTCGTAGGCGGCGGCCAGGTTGTTGCGGCTGACGAGGGTGTCGGGGTGGGTGTCGCCGAGGACCTGTTCGTACAGGGTGAGGGCCCTCTCGTACAGGGGGACGGCCCGTTCCAGGTCTCCCGCCGACTGGTAGGCGGCGGCCAGGTTGTTGCGGCTGGTCAGGGTCTGCGGGTGGGTGTCTCCGAGGACCTGTTCGTACAGGGGGAGGGTGGCCTCGTACAGGGGGATGGTGCGGGCGGCGTGGCCTTGCTGGTGGAGACGGTGGGCCGCGGTGCTGTAGGCGGCGGTGAGCAGGGCGTTGACGTGAGCCGGCGAGGTGGTGGCGGCCAGGGCGACCAGGTGGGGGGTGACGGTGTCCCACTGGCTGTCGGTGGGGCTGTTCCGGCCCGGGGGCGGGGTCAGGTGGTGCAGGACGGCCTGTTCCGCACGTTCCCGTCCTGGCGGGTGCGGGGACGGCGTGGTGCCGGCGGGGCCGGCGTGCGGGGTGCGCAGGACGGTTTGGACCAGCCGGTGGATTCCGATGGCGGTGCCGGTGTCGGTGACCATGCTGTAGGCCGCCAGGGTGCCGACGGCCTCCACGACGTCGTCGGCGTCGTCCGGGTCCGTGCCGGGCGGGGTGAGCAGGGCGTGGGGGATCCCGTCGGGGGCGAGCCAGGCGGCGGTGTGCAGCACTTCCACGGCCAGCGGATCGTTCTCCTGCAAGGTGGCGAGGGTGACGTTCCAGACGCGGGCGATGGTGCGTTCGGCGTCGATGCCGTGGGCGGTCTTGGCGAGTTTGGCACCCAGGCGTCGGCGGTAGGCGTCGAGCCTGATGCCGCGGTTCTGGGCGAGGTAGGCGCCGGCCTGCTTGATCGCCAGGGGGAAGTGTCCCAGGTCGTCGGCCAGGGCGCGGGCGTCGGCCCGCTGCCGTGGTGCCGGGGCGGCGCTCTTGAACGCGAGGCGGCACAGCAGGGCGGTGGCGTCGCCGGGGTCGAGGGCGCCCAGGGCCAGTGTGGGGGCGCTGTCGGGCCAGCCGGTGGCGCGGCGGCTGGTCGCCAGGTGATGCCCCTGGTGCAGGGCGCCGGTGTAGGGGGAGAGGTCGTCGGGGTCCTCGACGTTGTCGTAGACCAGCAGCCAGCCCGGGTGCCAGGCCAGCCACTGCATCGCCCAGGCCGCCTGCTCGGCGCGTGCCGCCGTGGCGGCCCAGCCGGGCACGAGCGTGCGGGTGAGAGCGGCGAGGGAGGTCTCGATCCCGTCGGGGGAGGCGGCGTTGATCCACCAGATCAGGGTGTGGTCACCGCGGTGCCGGTGGGCGTAGTGCAGCGCGAGGGTGCTCTTGCCGATGCCGCCCAGCCCGTGCACGGCCGCGCTCCGGGTGGTCGCCCATTCCTGCCCGCCGATCAGCATGCGGCGAAGCCGGACCAGTTCCTCCTCACGGCCCAGACAGAGGGCGGCAGGAGGCAGGTTCGAGAAGCCCGGGGCCGCCGTGACCTTCTCGGGTGCGGACAGTGCCTCGGCGGGCAGCACGTCGCCGGTGAAGGCGACACCGATCCGTTCGGCCGCGATCGACCGCTCCCCGACCGCCTCGATACGGGGCCGCGACAGGGCTTCGTCCGTACCCACCCCTCACGCCCGGGGTGCCGTGTGACCGTCACCGGTGATCGCGGTGCCGATGTACTGCGCGGCGATCGACCGCTCACCGGACGCCGTGATGGTGACCGGGCCCGCGGCCGGAGCGGGCAGCAGGGCGGCCAACTCCTCCCTGAGCCCGGGGTCGTCCTGCAGGGCGCGCCTGAGCAGCCTGCCCAACACGGCCGTCGTGTACGCCTCGCTCCGCTCGTCGGCGGCCTCGTCCACCACACGTTCCAGCTCGGCCCGGCCCGCCGCGTCCCGGCGCCGCCACACCATCTGCAGGACCCGCTGTCCGAGCCCGACCGTGGCATCGGCGGCCGCGTCCTGCGCACGGGTCAGCACCGCCGCCCCGTACGCACTCACCGCGGCCGTCACGGCAGGCCCGGCCTGCTCCGCCCACTGCACGATCTCCGCACTGACCATGCCTCAACCCCCGTCGCACACAAGTCTGCTACCGGAACATCCCGGGGTGTTCGTGCCCTCCAGGTCAGGCCCCCGAACCCTCGGGGCCGGGTGGACGGGGAAGACCTGGAGCAATCGCCGACATCTGTGGACGAAGTGCCGCCCCGGTGGGCCGTGGGCTGTCTGTGCCCGTCACTGACTGAGGAGGACGATCAGCCCGCGTTCGGTTCGGGCTGCTTCGTCCAACCAGTCCTGGTGGAACCACACGATGCTGCGAAAGTGCTCGATGTCGCGGACATCGTCCCTGGTGACACGTGGTGGAACCGTGGCATTCATCGCAGCGCGTTCGATCTCCGCCCACGGTACCGACCGTGCGTGCTCACGTACTGCGCGGACCGTCGCCGGACGCATCGAGTAGTACGTTTCGTGCTCCGCAAGGTCGATGCCAGCGTCGTCGGCCAGGTCATCAGGTGGCTCCGGACACCCTTGTCCGAGGTCGTGATAGACGGATCCGAGAAAGGCATCAGCTGTGTCCCGCAGCCCGCTCGGCAACTGGCGGCGCAAGACCTCGTAGTAGAAGCCGGCTTCGATGAAATCGAAGCCGCGGTAGTCGCGTTCGACCACAAACGGAAGGCCCGGGCCGCTGGGATGTTCGGGCGCATCCCAGTAGAAGTCGGTGCCACGGGACTCCCGGCAAGCCGCAACGGCAGGCGCCCACTCGGCGATCAGGCAGATTACGTCGAAGCTCATCGGCTCTTCCCGGCAACTGATCCCAGCCGCCGATGTTTCGGCCCGCTCGACGAGGTGACCGCGGCCGAAGCGGGCTCCAATCCGGACGAGGGCGACCAGACGAGGGGGGCACTCCCTACCAAGGCGAACGGGAGGTCGAATGCGTACTCCCCGGCAGACGATACCGGGCACGGCGCGGTGGGCGCCGTCGCCCTGGAGACACCGGACGGGGAGAGGACGGGGCGCCGGCCGGTCAGCTGCCCTGCGGCGGGCCGGGCGCGTCGGCTCTGGGCTCCAGGACCACCACCGCCGTGTCGGACGGCCGGCGCGCCGCGTAGGCGTCCAGGTTCCTGTCGATCTCACGCCACCGGCTCCACAGCCGCGACCGCTCGTCACCCGTTGCGGCGTGGGCGTGCACGAGCCGCTGCCCGTCGGCCAGTTCGACGGTCGCGTCCGGGCGCGTCTGCAGGTTGAGCCACCAGGAGGGCTCGCCCTCACCCCACCCGTTCATCGCGAGCGAGACCAGGTTCGGACCGTCCTCGACATACCCGATGATGACGCTGCGCGGCCGGCCCGTACGGCGCCCGGTGGTGGTCAGCCGCAGCGTGCCCCAGCCTTTGGCACGCGGCCGCCACAGCCCGATCCGGCCTCCGGAGACCCGGTACACGCCCCGGTGGACCGACCAGGCCAGACGGATGAACCAGCGCGGCGGGAGCCACGGTGTCTTCCTCCGTTGCCCGGCTGCCATGGCGACCTCCCACATGCCCGACTGGACGGGTCACGCACACGACGTTAGTCGCAGCCGGCGGCGGCCGGTAGAGCCGAACGGCCCGCCGGCACAGCCGGATGCCGTCCGTGGCCGCGCGGGAGCAGGCTGGGACCGGCGGCCGGACTGCCTCGTGTCCGCTCGTCATGGCGCGATCGGGGGCCAAGGGCCCGGCCCCGAACGTCGTCTGCCGCCCCGGGAACCGACCGCTTCCCGGGCCCGCCTAGGATCGTTCGGCATGGGTATCGTGGAACTTCTTCTCGTTCTGGGCCTTTTCGCCGGAATCTGGAGCGTCCAGAGCCGTCTCTCCGGCATGGACAGGCGACTGGTGCGCATGGAGCGTCAGCTCGCCCTGATCGCCGACCGGTTGGGCCTGGAGGAGCCGGACGGGCAGCGAGCGCAACGGGAGCGGGTCGAGGCGCTGGTGCGCGAGGGCAAGCAGGTCGCTGCGATCAGGGCGTACCGCGAGATGACCGGCGCCGGCCTGAAGGAAGCCAAGGACGCGGTGGACCGGATGGTGTAGGTCCTTTCGCCTGGGCTCGGTCAGCGTGGTGGTGAGGGTGGTGAGCGGTGGTGAAGGGGTCGCGCATCAATTCGAGTGTGCGCTCCCGTGTGACAAGGGCTTTCCAAGATCGTTCGACTGCTAGCTTCCCGTTTCGTGATCCATTCAGACACGTCCGTCGACGACGATCCATGCTCGTACCCAGGGCCGACGCGCACGCGGGAAGCGGCCTACCGGCCCCTCCTTCTGAACCTCGGGGAGGCCGATGGAGAAGCGACCCTGGCAGCGCTGCTGGAGTCGGGTGCCGTACGGGAGGTCCATGACCGCATCGACGACCAGTTGGAGGAGTTGGTGCGTTGCCTGCGGCCGGGGGAGTCGCTGGACGACCGGGCCCGGGCGGCCGCGGCCACCGAGATGTGCGCAGGGGTGCCACGCCGGCGTTACGGCACCTGGGTCTGGTACCCGTGGTCGGGACGGCTGGTGCACCTCCTGCCGGACGAGCAGTTCCGTCTGGTCCGCACCGATCGCAACCGAGGCAAGATCACCCGTGGGGAACAGCAGGCCCTGCTCGGCCGCCGGATCGGCGTGGTCGGTCTGTCCGTGGGCAACGGCGCGGCACTCACCTGCGCCATGGAAGGCGTAGGCGGATCGTTCCGCCTGGCGGACTTCGACCGCGTGGGCCTGTCCAACCTGAATCGGTTGCGCGCCGGTGTCCACGACCTGGGCGTGGAGAAGACGGTCCTGTGCGCACGCCAGATGTACGAGATCGACCCGTATCTCGACATCGAGATCCACCGTGAGGGCGTGACGGAGGAGACCATCGACGGCTTCTTCGGCACCGGCCCCGGCTCCGGCCTCGACCTGCTGATCGAGGAATGCGACACCCTGTGGGCCAAGGTCGCCGCCCGTGAGCACGCCCGTGCCCGGCGTATCCCGGTCCTCATGGACGCCAACGACCGGGGCCTGCTGGACGTGGAACGTTTCGACGAGGAGCCGACCCGGCCCCTCTTCCACAGCCGGGCCGGCGAAACCACCGCAGAGGACGTCCGCGCGCTCGACGCCGCCGCGTCGCTCGACCTCCTGCTGCGGATCGTGGACGTGGACCGGCTCAGCCCGGCCATGACCGACGCCATCAGCCGGATCGGCCGCACCCTCTCCAGCTGGCCGCAGCTGGCGAGCGGCATCATGCTCGGCGCGGCCCTGGTCGCCGACACCGCCCGGCGCATCCTGCAGGGAGCTCCGGTGCCCTCAGGGCGCTACTACGTGGATCTCGAAGCCCTCATCGCCGCCGACCAGGCCACTCTCCTCGGAACCGCGCCATGACACACCTCCCCGAACTGCACGGCGATCACCTGTGGTTGCGCGAGCTGCGGGCCACCGACCTCGCACCCTTCCAACGGATCCACACCCACCGCGTTCTGACCCGCTACCTCGGCATCGACCGCATGGACGTCCGCCAGGCACAGGACGCCTTCGCACACTGCCTCGCCCAGCCCTACAGCCACCCGCGTCGCAGACACACCCTCGCCATCTGCGCACCGGACGACGACACCATGGTCGGCACCATGGGGCTGCTGGTCGAGGACTACGGCAGCAACGCGATGCTCACCGGACTCGTCCTGCTGCCCGACGCACCCGTGCGCGGCCACGGTCACGAGGCCGGACGCCTGCTGATGGCCTACGGCTTCGGTCCGCTCGGCCTGCACCGGATCTGGGCCGGGCACCGTGCCGACCACACACGCATGCGGGACGTCATGCTCGCCGCAGGCCTGCGCCCCGAGGCGACACTGCGCGAGCTGTTCCACACCCAGGGCTGCTGGCACGATGTCACCACGTACGCCGCGTTGGCCCCGGAATGGCGACGCTCGGCCACGCCGGCCGAACAGGCCGTCCTCACAGGCGGCCGCGGCCGCCGTCTCCAGCCGGTCTGAGAGCTTCGATGCCCCCGGCCCGCGGGTTCGGTGGCCGGTGGGGCGGCGGGGGACACGATCGCGGAGCACCCTTGTCGACCGTCCGTCCTCCGCATCCGGCACGGCAGCGGCACGCATCTCGGCCAGGGGCGGTGGACCCGCGGGGGGAAGCAGACCCCGATGCGTCCCGTGCCCCGGCACGGGACGTCAGGCGCCAGGGACCGCTCTCCGCCGTGGGTGCCCACCGGACCATGTCACCGTTCCCGGGGAACACGGAGCGGGGCGTCGCGCAGGGGACGGTTCCTGCCGGAGCGGATCCACGCGCGCACCCGCACCCACTCGTCTCTGCCGGGCCGGTGGCGGACGGGACCGGGGACGCTGCTCAGGCCGCGGTCAGACGCTCGTACGCCGCGTGCAGCGCCGCCACCGCCTCCTCGCCCGCCGGGCGCAGCGGGGGGCGCACCGGGCCGGCGGGCAGGGAGAGGGCGGTCAGGATCGCCTTGGCGGTCACCGTGCCCGGCAGGCCGGCCGACGTCATCGAGTCGATGAGCGGCGTGGCCCGTTGCTGGAGGCGCGCCGCCTCCCGGGTGTCGCCCGCGTCGAACGCGTCGATGACGGCCCGGACCTGGGCGGGGGCCGCGTTCGCCACCGTGCTCACGTACCCGGCCGCGCCCACCGCGTACAGGGCCAGGACGTGCTCGTCGCAGCCCGCGTAGTAGGCCAGGTCGGTACGGGCGATGACCTTCTGCGTGCCGAGGAGGTCGTAGGAGCAGTCCTTGACCGCGACGATCCGCGGGTGGGAGGCGAGGCCGATCATCGTGTCCGGCTCGATGCGGGTGCCGGTGCGGTCAGGGATGTCGTAGAGCATCAGCGGCAGCCCGGAGGCATCCGCCACCTCGCGGAAGTGGGCCTCGACGGCATCCTGCGGCGGCCTGCTGTAGTACGGCGTGACGACGAGGGCGCCGTCGGCGCCCGCCTTCTCCGCCTCCAGCGTGAGCCGAACGGTGTGCCGGGTGTCCGCCGTGCCCACCCCGGCGACCAGGGACGCCCGGTCGCCGACCGCCTCGCGGACCGCCCGGATCAGGGCGGCCTTCTCGGCATCCGTGGTGGTCGGGGACTCGCCCGTGGTGCCGGAGAGGACCAGGCCGTCGCAGCCCTGCCCCACCAGACGGTCGGCGAGGCGCTGGGCGCCGTCGAGGTCGAGGGCGCCCTCCTCGGTGAAGGGCGTGATCATGGCGCACAGTGCGCGGCCGAAGGGAGGGGTGCGGGAGCCTGCGTAGGTCATGGCAGTAGTCTCCGCACCACAATCGTGAAGCTCCACTTAAAATTTCTACGAGATACCGGTAAGGAACACTGCGACACCGGGGGTGGTCGGGCGGACCCCGGCCACCCGTCCCCCTTCCAGGTCCGGCCTTCCGTCCGTCCCGCCGTGCCGTGTGCCGCGCCCGGCGGTCCGAGCCCCGGGCAGCGCCGCCGCTCGGGTCCCGTGTCCGGAACGCCTCTCATGCGTCACCATGGACAGGACGAGGCATGGTCCACCGGTCATGGGAGGCGTCATGAAGCTCGGCAAGGCACTCGCCACCGGCGTCGCGGAGGAGCGTCCGCACACCGCCGGTGAAGAACACGAACCCACCGCACAGAGCAGGCAGCCCGCGGCTCCCGCAGCCGAGCCGACGGCCCCCGCACCCGAAGAGGTGCCGGCCGCCCGATGAGGCTGCGGCTTCCGGAGGAACACCCGACGGAGCCGCCGACCGGCTACAAGATCGCCCATCCCGTGCTGTCGCAGGACGGGAACCGGGCCGCCTTCACCGGTGTGTCGCTCGGCGGCGCGCTGCCGTACGGCGTCGTGGCCGACGCGTCGTGCGCCTACGGCCTGCGGCACCGGCCGCCGCACCGCCGCTGCGACTGCGGTTTCCACTGCGTGCACGAGCGGACGGACGCCGAGGCGCTGCTGTGCACGGCCGAGCACCGGGCGGCCGTGCTCCTCCAGGTGACGGTGCTGGGTGCGTACATCCGCTTCGAGCGCGGTTTCCGCTATGCCCGCCAGCGCGTGCGTGCGGTGACCGTCGGGACCTGTGCCTGCGGCCGGACCGCCGTGGCGCTGGCGGACGCAGGCTGGGGCCTGCCCGGCTGGCGGGCTCTGGGCCCGTGCTGCGCGGGCTGCGTGCGGGCCCGTCCGTCCGTCTCGCCGGCCGCCTTCGGCCGACTGGCCGGGGACGGGCTGCGGGTCGTGGCGGCGGGCGTGCCGGGTGCCGACGGCATGGTGCGCGCCCCGGGTGCCGGCGGCGCGGACGAGGAACTCGGCGTGCCCGAGCTCGTCGCCGAGGCGGCGCTGCTGCAGGCGCGGCTCGACTGGTTCCAGACCCAGTTGGCCCGGCTCGGCGAGACCGGCCCCGGGGGACCGGCGCAGGGGTGATGAGGGCAGGCCAGGGTACCCGGACGGCCCGGGTCCGAGAGGAGGGCGCAACACCGTCACCGAGACCGTGGACGTCCGGCGGGCCGCCCGCGGAGTTCCGCTCCGTCGGCGAACGTGTTCGGCCGGGTCACCCCGTCGCCCCCGCGAGGACGCTCGGCGGCGATCAGGGTTGATGGGGGAGGAGATCAGGGAGAGGGTGCACCGATGACTGCCAAGGACAACCGGCCCGACAGGTCCGGACCCGCGGGGGCCAAGGGCCCCGACGAGTTGCGCCGGCAGATGGCCGAGGCGCGCGGCGAGTCCGGCTCCACCGGAGTGGAGCCGTCCGGCGGGACGGGTGCGCAGGAGCGGGCCCGTGCGCGTGCCGCCGACCTGCGTGACAAGGCCGGCGCGATGAGCGTGCAACTGCGCAGCTCCGCCGCCCAGGCGGGCCATGCGGTTCAGGACCGGGCCGCCAGGGCCGGGCAGGCGGTGCAGGACCGGGCCGCGCAGGCCGGTCATGCCGCCGAGCAGAGCGCCCCGCGGCCGGTGCGGCCGGTCGTGCGGAGCGGGATGCGCCACCCGGGTCTGGTGCTGGCCGCGGGCGCGGCGGCGGGTGCGGTGGTCGCGGTCGAGGTGAGGCGGTGGCGGCACCGCGCCCGCTAGGGGATGCCGTCGGAGATCACCCCGGCACCGGAGGGCGGACCGGGCGGACGCGGCGCCGCCGCAGTGTGCATGACCATATCGGCCAACCCGGTGGTGCGGGCGGGCTGTTGTGTCACTCCGGAGCTGTGGTCACGCTGCCCGCGGGCGATCCGGCGGGCAGGTGAGGTGCGCGTGACGGCGCGCACCTCACCTGCCGGGGTACCGGTCATCGCCGGCTGCTGCTCACCCGTGGCGACGCTCCCGGTGTGGGCCGGTGCGGGCCCGCCGCTGGGAGCGCGGTGCTCACGGGCGGAACCGCAGCACCTGGGGGTCGTGGTCGCTGATCTGGTCGTGGAACTCCGCGTTGATGTGCACGCTGTCGTAGTCGAAGTGGCACCGTCCGCCGCGCCGGATCGCCGGGCTGACCAGGATCTGGTCCAGGACCTGGGCGTTGCCCTGGTAGACGTAGCTGTACCGCTCGCTCCTCGGCAGCGACTTCACCGCCGACCACAGCGCGCCGTCGCCCTCCAGGATCCGCGCGGTGCCGGAGAACTCGAAGTCGTTGATGTCGCCGAGTGCGACGACGTTCGCGTTCCTCTGGACCGAGAGGAGGTCCTTGACGAAGGCGTTGACCACGGTCGCCTGCGCGTGGCGCTGGATCTCCGAGCTGCGCACCGGCGGCTGGTACTGCCCGGCCAGTCCCTGGTCGCCCCCCTTGGAGGCGAAGTGGTTCGCGATCACGAACACCTTCTTGCCGCGGAAGACGAACTCGCCCACCAGCGGCTTGCGGCTGTCCTCCCACGCGGCGTTCTGCGGGTCGATCCGGCCCGGGGAGAGCGTGAGCGCGGCCTTGCCGTGCACCTTGGTGACGCCGACGGCGCTGGTGGCGTCGCCGCCCGCGCGGTCGGTGAAGGAGACCCGCTGCGGGTTGAACAGGAACACGTTGCGGATGTTGCCGCCGGGCTGGCCGCCGTCGGAGTCGTTGACCGGGTCGACGGAGCGCCAGTCGTAGTGCGGGCCGCCGGCCGCGACGATCGCGTCGATCAGCTTGCCGACCGTGACGTCGGCGGCGGTCGTGCCGTCGTCCGTGGCGCCGTTGTTGTCCTGGATCTCCTCCAGGGACACGATGTCGGGCGACCGGAGGTTGTGCACGATCGCGGAGGCGTGCGCGGCGAAGGTGCCGTCGGACGGGTCGAGGTTCTCGACGTTGTACGTCGCGATCGCCAGCTCGCGGCTGCTCTGCCTGCGGGTCGTCTCCCGGGAGAGGCCGGCGGCGTCGACCGTGCCGATCTCGTTGGCGACGAGGGTGTAGCCGCCGTACTGGTTGTAGTCCAGCGGGCCGGTGGTGGTGCCGGTGAGCGTGTCCCCGACGTCCACGGTCGGGTACGCGGAGGTCGGGCCGAGCGACTGGATCTGGAGCCGGCCGGTGTTCTGGGCGTCGTAGGACCCGTAGACGGTGCCGCCACGCCGGTTGGCGTGCTCGTGCGGCTTCACCGTGACCCACAGCTCGTAGTACTTGTTGCTGGCGCCCACCACGCGGGCGTCGGAGACCTGGACGTTCATGCCCTCCAGGGACTCGTAGTAGTCCAGGGCGTACATCGAGGGCCGCAGGGTCAGCCCGTTGACCGAGCCTCCCGCGGCGGAGTCGCCGGCCGGGGTGTACGCGCCCGGCACCGACCGGGCGTCGATGACGGTGGCGGCGGGAACGGTGTTGCCGCTGGAGACGACGGTGATCGTGGTGCGGGTCAGCTCCGTCACGGACTGGTTGCCGGAGGACGTCCCGCCGGGGACGTACTCCGAGACCGTGCCGCTGACCGAGAGCAGGTCGCCGACCGCGACCTTCGGGGTCGAGCCGGTGTAGACGAAGATGCCCTCACTGGTCGCCGGATCGGCGTCCGGGTTCGGATCCTGCATCCAGAACCCCCGGGACGAGCCGTAGGTGCGGACACCGGTGACGATTCCGGTCACCTCCGCGACCTTCTGGCCGGCGTACGGCGATATCCGGGTGGTGCCCTGGATGTCGTGGATGCGTACGGAGTCCGCGTGGGCGGGGGAGGTCAGGGCGACGGTGGACGCCGCGGAGCAGACGGCGGCGACGGTGAGCGCGGCGAGACGCGCGGACGACTTTCTCGGCAAGGGATCCCTCCGGGGACATGACAAGTGCCGGGACGAGGGTGGAGCGGTGGTGCGCGAAGAGCGCGCCGGAAACGCGTGGTTGACCGCACGGACGACGCGCGTAGAAGACAGTGAACAGTTGTCCGCCGATTTCTACGCGCGTCAATCTCCTGCTTTCTCCGGCCAGTTGTCAAGGTTTCGGCCATGTACGGAGGCCGACGGGGAGATGAACCGGGCGGGATGGGTGGAAATCCGTCTAGGCTGAGCGGCTGAGTGGTACCACCGTCCGAGGAGAACGAGCCCATGTCAGACAGCTCCCCCCTGCCGCCCGCGCGGCTGACCGACGAAGCGGAGCTGGCGCGGGCCGCCCTGAGCACGCCGCTGCTCTCCCGGGCCGCCCGGCTCGCCCGTTGGGCGGGCCCCGACACCCGTGTCGACGCGGGCGGCGGGCTCGTCGAGGAGCAGCTGCCCGCCGCGGCCGAACTCCTCGGGCTCACCGGGGACGACGCCGCCGCCTACGCCAGCGAGGCCTGGCGCGTCGCCGTCGACACCGGGCTCGTCGAGATCACCGACGAGGAGACCGGCACCGTCGCCGCCGGCGAGGACCTCGCCCTGCTCACCGGCGGCTCCCCGGTCGACGTGCTCGGTGTCTGGCTGGTCGCCCTGGACGCGGTGCTCGCCGACGCCGCCGTGCCCGACCTCGACGATCTCGTCGACGCCATGGACTTCGACAACGGCAACGGCGAGATCGACCTCTCCGAGCTGGACTGGGACCCCGAGGCCGAGGCCGAGTTCCTCGACGGCGTGCTCGGCAACCTCTACCTGCTCAACGTCAGCGAGGACGGCCCCGGCGACGGGCCGGTGCCCCTTCCGGCGCTCGCCGCCTCCATGATCGTCCCCGGCGACATGGACGAGCCCACCAACGACGTGCTGGAACAGGTCTCCGACGCCATGATGCGGCTGGACGACCAGTTCCGGCTCCTCGACCCGATCGGTCTCGTGGAGTACCAGCCGGTCGACGAGGCGCTCATGGCCGACATCGACGATCCGGCGGAGGAGCCCGCCGCGCCCGTCGACGACACCGACGTCTCCCGCTACGGCATGGTCCGTCTCACCCCGCTCGGCCTGTACGGGCTGCGTGCCCGGCTGCTGGAGGCCGGCGTCGAGGCGCCCGCCGTCGGCGACCTCGCCGACAAGGGCGCGGACGCCCTGCTCGACCGCACCGCTGCCCACGGACCCCGGGCGGTGCGCGCCGAGACCGAGCAGTGGCTGGCCCGGCGCGAGCCCCTGGCCGCCGCACGGGAACTGCTGGCCGCCGCCCGCGGTGGCGACCCGGGGGCACCGCTGCGCCGGCTCCGCTGCCAGGAGGCGCTGTCCCTGGTGGGCGCGGTCGCCGAGCCCGCGCTGCGCGAGGTGCTCGACGACGCCGAACTCGGCGGACTGGCCCGGGTCTGGCTGACCGAGCACGGCATGGCCGACGTGCCCGCCCCCACCGAGGCGATGGTCTTCTGGCTCACCGTCGACACCGTCGCCGCACAGCTGGCAGCCGAGGGCAACTCCGAGGAACTGCAGGCCCTCGTCGAGGGCCTCGCCGCCCAGCACGACGGCTTCTTCGCCGCGGCCTGGCGTGTCGAGCACCCCGCCACCGCCGACGTGCTGGAGGCGATGGGCCGGCTCCACCCGGACAAGAAGGTGGCCAAGGAGGCCAGGAAGGCAGCCTTCAAAGCCCGTTCCCAGCACGGGAACTGACGCCACCACAGCTCTCCTGTCGCCCTGCCGTGGACGGTGTCGGTCCGGATTCACGGAACCGGGACCGTCTGCGACGCCCGCCGTTCAACCCACGTTCAGCGGCGGGCGGGACGGTGTCGCCGAACCCACGGCCGCCACCTCCCACGGCACACCCACCGTCACAGGAGACACCATGTCGCTCACCCGCAGGGACTTCGCCCGGAAGTCCGCGATCACCGGTGCCGGAGTCGCCCTGGCCGGCAGCGTCGGAGCTCTGGCCACCGCCCCGAACGCCCTGGCGTCCACCGAGACCGAGACCGCGGACGGTGCCTGGGCGGACGCGCACGGCGGAGTCGGCTACGGGCCGCTGCTCGCCGACCCGAAGGGCATCCTCGCCCTGCCCGCCGGGTTCTCGTACAAGATCGTCACCTACAGCGGGAAGACCAGGCTGGAGTCCGGCGAGTTCACTCCGCAGAAGCCCGACGGCACCGCCGCCTTCGACGGTCCGCGCGGCACCACCCTCCTGGTCAACAACCACGAGCTCAAGGGCCCGCGCTCCAAGTGGGAGTACCCCGTCCCGCTGCACGAGGGCCTCGTCTACGACCCCGCCGCCTCCGGCGGCTGCACGGTCGTCGAGGTGCGCCACGGCCACGCGGTCGCCGAGTGGGTCGGCATCGCCGGTACCTCCACCAACTGCGCCGGCGGGCGCAGCCCCTGGGGAACCTGGCTGACCTGCGAGGAGAACTCCGACCGGGCCGGCGAGAACGGCATGACCAAGGACCACGGCTACGTCTTCGAGGTCGACCCCTACGACCGCCGCGCCAACCGGGACCCCCGGCCCGTCAAGGCCTTCGGCCGCTTCGACCACGAGGCCGTCGTCATCGACCCGAAGACCGGCCACGCCTACCTCACCGAGGACGACCACGACCCCAACGGCCTGCTCTTCCGCTGGGTGCCGCCGCACGGCTTCCGCCACGGCCGCGGCCAACTGCGCACCCTCGCCGACGACGCGGGCGTCCTGCAGGCCCCCAAGTGCTACGACTCCGCGGGCCGGTTCGTGGACGACCTCTCGCGCGCAACGAGGACCGGCACGGTCTACGGCGTCGACTGGGTCGACGTGCCCGACCGCGACGCGCAGACCGTCCCGGTCCGCCGGCAGTTCACCGACGGCGAGATCACCCGCGCGCGCAAGCTGGAGGGGATGTGGTGGGGCGACGGCGGCGCCTACATCGTCTCCTCCTTCGCCCGTGAGGAGAGCCCCGAGCAGCACGACGGCCAGGTCTGGTTCTACGACCCCCGGCGCCGCACCCTCACCCTCAAGGTGCTGCTCGGCGTCAACCCGGACCCGTCCCGGGAAGGCCACTTCGACGGCCCGGACAACATCACCGTCTCCCCGTACGGCGGCCTGGTCATCTGCGAGGACGGGGACGGCCTCCAGCACCTGTTCGGCGCCACCGACAGCGGCCGCACGTACCCCATCGCCCGCAACGAGCTGAACCTCGGCACCGCCGAGGAGCCCGAGTACAGCGAGTTCACCGGCGTCACCTTCTCGCCCGACGGCAGGACGCTCTTCGCGAACATCCAGGAGCCGGGCGTCATGCTCGCCGTCACCGGGCCCTGGAAGCGGCAGAAGCGCTGCTGAACGCCCGGGCCGCCCACGGGCGCCGCCCGCCACCCACCGGCGCGGCCGCCCCGCGTCACGCCGCCCGAATCCGCCAGCCCGTCCCGCGGTCTCCCCCCACAGCGATGCCCGTCCAGGTGCGACGGGCAGGACCTGATTCCACACTTCACGGGGAGGCCGCGGGTTCGCATCCCGCCACCGGCATCACACGCCGGTGCAGCTCGGAGGACAGAGCACCTGCGCCGGTGCGAGGAGCCCGCCCGGGCCGGACGGGCGGACGGTCCGGAGCCGGATGCTGCCCGTCTGGTGTCGCCGGGCGAAGTGGTGGAACATGCGGGCAGCACGGTCGGTCGCGCGGCGTCCCCCGGCGGTACGGCCGTCTTCGGGGGCCGATCCCCGTACGCTCCCGACAGAACGCGGAGACCTTCTCCGTTCCTGCAAGGAGTTCTTGATGACCCAGGTCAAGCCCATGCGCGCGGACGCTCGGCGCAACTACGAGCGATTGCTGAAGGTGGCGGCGGAGGCCTTCGCCGAGCATGGGGAGGGCGCGTCCCTCGACGACATCGCCAAGCGCGCCGGGGTCGGTTCCGGCACGCTGTACCGGCACTTCCCGACCCGTCAGTCGCTGCTGGAGGCCGCGTACGTGGGCCGTGTCGAGGCCCTGGCCCGGCGCGCCGACGTGATCGCGGACGAGTGCCCACCGGGGGAGGCGCTGTGGGCGTGGCTGACGGAACTCACCGAGGGCATGATCCAGGTCCGCGGTCTGAAGGCACTGCTGGGCTCGGCCGTCACCGACGCCGGATCCGCGGCGGCCACGGTGTGCGGCACCACCCTCAAGGGTGCCGGAGAGCGCCTGGTCCGGGCCGCCCAGGCGGAGGGTGCCCTCCGCAAGGACGTCGAACCGATCGACATCCTGCGCCTGGCCCACGGGGTGGCGACGGCCTCGGAACTGGCCGGAGACGAGGGGGCGTGCATCCCCCGGTACCTGTCCCTGGTGACGGAGGGACTGCTGCCGGCGACATGAGAAGGCGGCCGGCAGCGGGCGTCCCCGGCCCCCCGCGGAGCGCCCGCTCCGCGGGGGGCGCTGCGCGAGGCGGGCTCCGTCACAGGGACTGCGCGGCCGGCTTCACCATGTTGCGGACCGTGCGGGCCTTGACGAAGTCGCCCATCGCCGTCATCTCCCACTCGCCGGAGAACTGGCGGATGAGCTTGGCCATCATCACCCCGGTCTGCGGCTCGGCGTGGGTGAGGTCGAAGCGGACCAGCTCCTCGCCGGTCGCGGCGTCCAGCATGCGGCAGTAGGCCTTGGCGACCTCGGTGAACTTCTGGCCGGAGAAGGAGTTCACGGTGAAGACGAGGCCGGTGACCTCCTGCGGCAGCCGGCCCAGGTCGACGGTGATGACCTCGTCGTCGCCGCCGCCCTCGCCGGTGAGGTTGTCGCCGGAGTGCCGGATCGCGCCCGAGAGGATCGTCAGCTTGCCGAAGTAGCAACTGTCGATGTGGTTGCGCTGCGGGCCGTAGGCGATGACCGACGCGTCCAGGTCGATGTCCTTGCCGCGGTAGGCGGGCTCCCAGCCCAGGCCCATCCGGACCTGCGAGAGCAGCGGGCGCCCGCCCTTGACCAGGGACACCGTCTGGTTCTTCTGGAGGCTGACCCGGCCCTTGTCCAGGTTGATCTTCCCCGCGCCGGGTGCGGCGGCGGGTGGTGCCGGAGGAACGGGCGGGACCGGGGGAACGGTGAGCGGCGGGGCCGGCGCGGTCGCCGGGGGCTGCACGGCGGGTGCGGGCGGCACGGCCGGCTGCGGTGCCGGCTCCTCGACGGTGACACCGAAGTCGGTGGCGATGCCGGCGAGGCCGTTGGCGTACCCCTGGCCGACCGCGCGGGCCTTCCACTGGCCGTTGCGCAGATAGATCTCCACGACCACCAGCGCGGTCTCCGCGCCCAGCTGCGGTGGCCTGAACGTGGCCAGGACGGAACCGTCGTCGGCGTTGCGGATCGTGGCCGTCGGTTCGACGCCCTGGAAGGTCTGCCCGGCCGCGTCCGGGCTGGCGGTCACGACGATCTTCTCGATGCCCGGCGGGAGGGCGGTCGTGTCGACCGTGATCGCGTCGGGTGCGGCGCCGCCCCCCGAGCGGTAGGTCACGCCCGGGCCGCTGGGCTGGTTGTAGAAGATGAAGTCGTCGTCGGAGCGCACCTTGCCGTCGGCGGTGAGCAGCAGGCCCGAAACGTCCAGCCGCACGGGCGCGGCCACGTCCACCGCGACACGGGCGGCGGAGAGCGGGATGTTCGAGCCGGGGGTCATAGCTGTCATGCCCCCTAGAACGAGCGAGACCGCTTTACCGTTCCCTTACCTGACGTCCGTCCGGCCCACCAGGCCGCGGCCCCGCCCCGGACGCCCTTCCGGTTCCGGTTCCGCTCCCGTCCGACCGGTCCCTCCCGGTCGGCCACCGGGCCCGCCGTACCGGGCGGCCGGATCAGTACGGCCAGATCGGCGGGTCGGTGACGAAGTGGCCGCCGAGGTGGGCGTGCGCCGGATTCTCCGGGTCCAGTTCGCCCTGCTCGGCGATCAGCTTCCCGGCGTACGCCTCGGAGTCGTCCCGCGGCTCGTAGCCGAGTGCCCGGGCGGTGCCGAGGTCCCACCACAGCCGGGTGTTGGCGGAGGAGCCGTGGACGATCGTGTGGCCGACGTGCTCGGCGGTCAGGGCCGCGTGGAAGAGGCGGGCGCAGTCGTCCGGGCTCAGCCACACCGACAGCGTCCGCACCCGTGCCGGCTCGGGGAAGCAGGAGCCGATGCGCACGGACACCGTCTCCAGGCCGTGCCGGTCCCAGTAGAGCTGGGCGAGGTCCTCACCGAAGCACTTGGACAGGCCGTAGAAGGTGTCCGGGCGGTGCGGGGTGTCGACCGGGATGAGCGGGTCGCCCTCCCGCGGGCGCGGGGTGTAGCCGACGGCGTGGTTGGAGGAGGCGAGGACGACGCGCCCCACTTCCTCCTCGCGGGCGGCCTCGTACAGGTGGTAGGTGCCCTCGATGTTCGCCTTCACGATCTTCTCGAACGAGGATTCCAGTGAGATGCCCGCGAGGTGGATGATCGCGTCGACACCCCGGACGGCCTCGCGCAGCGCCTCCCGGTCGGCGAGGTCGGCGGTGATCGCGTCCGGGGCGCCCTCGATCGGGCGTACGTCGAACAGGCGCAGGTCGTAGCCGTACTCGGGCAGCAGACCACGCATCAGGGTGCCGAGCCCACCGGCGGCGCCGGTGAGCAGAACGGTGCGGGGGGAGGGCATCCTCGGTCTCCTCGGGGTCGGCGGTTCGGCGACCCGGCTCCTCTGCCGCTCGTCGTTCAGCGACTCGATCGCCCGGCGTTCCGCGGATCTGCCTGCCTCGACCGCCCCGGCGACGCGACGACTCGGCGACCCCGTGGTTCGACATCGGCCGACGGCCGCGTCCCTGGCCGATGTTCACCTGCGCGGTGACGCTAGGGACCGGTTCCGCGTTCCGTCAAGTGTCGCGCGGCAAGCGGACATCCGCCTTTCGGGCGGGAGGCGACGCGTTCCCCCGGTCATCGGGCGCATCCCCGTTTGACGTCGTACCTGCGTGTGGCCCTCGCCTGCGGCCGGTGAGTCGCACGGCCCGCATCGTGCAGGGGGTGACGGACGAGCGGAGAACGCGGCCCGCGCCCGGCCGTCCGCACCGCAACTCACGACCGTGCCTGACGACCGGCCGTGTGGCTCCGCGTCAACCCGGGGGCGGCGAGGGCCACGAGCGGGGGTGCCGCCGGGCGGGCGCGGGCCGCCCGGTGCTCCCGGCCGGTGCGCGTACGGCCGCACCGGGAGCTCCGGCACCGGTGCGATCGGCCCCAACAGCGCCACGGCCCGGGCGATATGGGGCCACCGCCACGTGACGAACGCGGCCGGGCAGGCGCGCAACCTTTTCGGCCCACGGTTCTCGTATCGATCGGGTAACGAGGCTCGCGCGCCGGGTGTGATGCGCGTAGACAAGGCGTGACCTGGTGAAACCACCACCGATCAAAACCGGAGAATCCATGCGGAAATCCCTCAGAGCGGCCGCGGTCGTGGCCGCTTGCACCGTTGCCGGCGGAGCGCTCTACGGCGCCGGTGCGGCCACCGCGGGCCAGAAGACGGCGAACTCCACGCACGAGCCGTACAACATCGGCGTGCTCGTCAAGGACATCGACACCTACTACGGCACCACCGCCGACGCGGACGGCGTCTACCAGGCCTCCCAGGACAGCCCCTACGCCAAGGACCTGGCGCGCCTGGACCGGGACGCGAAGAGGTACATAGACCGGGCGGCGCGCAAGGCCCGCCACCACGGCGAGAAGCCGGCCGTCGTCTTCGACATCGACGACACCCTGCTGCTCAGCCTCGACTACGAGAAGCGGTACCACTACACCTACAACCCGGCCACCTGGGCTGAGTACGTGGACCGTGCCGACCGGCCCGCCGTCTTCGGCAGCCCCGAACTCGTGCGCTACGCCGAGTCCAAGGGCGTGGAGGTGTTCTACAACTCGGGCCTGAGCGAGGCGCAGCGTGCCGCCGCCGCCGAGAACCTGAAGAAGGTCGGCGCCGACGTCAACCTCGACGCCGGCCACATGTTCCTCAAGGACAAGGCCAACCCGCCGGCCTACCTGAGCGACTGCGCCACCGTGGATGCCTGGAAGTGCACCACCGTGGAGTACAAGTCCGGCACCCGCAAGCACATCGAGGACGACCTCGGGTACGAGATCATCGCCAACTTCGGCGACCAGTACTCCGACCTCGACGGCGGCTACGCCAACCGGACGTACAAGGTGCCGAACCCGACGTACTTCGTCGGCTAGCCCGTACGTCCCACGAGGTGAGAACGCCCCGCCGCCACCTGGGCCGGCGGGGCGTCGCCGTCGTCTCGGCCTGTGTCGTCCGCGTGCCCGGGGCGTTCGTCGTCCGGGGCGTCCGCACCCTCTGCGTCACCGGGGGGGCGAGATGTCCGGGGCGTCCGCCTCGACCGGCCCGCTCTCCGCGCTCTCGGTGATGCGCCGCCGCCGCGCGGGGAGAGGCGTATCGCCGGGCGGGCGGACCGTGGCGGTCACAGCCGGCGCGTGGCCAGCGTCAGCCGGTCGCGGGCGTCGAAGAGGGCGTCCTTGACCGTGTGCTCGTGTGCGGGCGTCAGTCGCGCCACCGGCACCGAGCAGCTGATCGCGTCGCGGGCCGGGGTGCGGTACGGGATCGCCACACCGAAGCAGCGCAGGCCGAGGGTGTTCTCCTCGCGGTCGACGGCGAAGCCCTGCTCGCGGACCCGGTGCAGCTCCTCGATGAGCTGCTCGCGGTCGGTGAGCGTGTTCTCGGTGAGCGCGGGCAGCGTCTCCGGAAGCATGGTGCGGACCTGCTCGTCGCTGTACGTGGCGAGGATGGCCTTGCCGAGCGAGGTGGAGTGCGCGGGCAGCCGGCGGCCGACCCGGGTGAAGGGGCGCAGGCAGTGCTGGGACCGGCGGGTGGCCAGGTAGACCACGTTGGTGCCGTCCAGGCGCGCGAGGTGGATGGTCTCGGTGGTGTCGTCCGACAGGCGGTCCAGCGCCGGCCGGGCCGCCGCGACCACCTCGTCGCCGTCGATGTAGGAGGTGCCGACCAGCAGGGCGCGTACGCCGATGCCGTACCGCGTGCCCGTGGCGTCCGTCTCCACCCAGCCCAGCTCCACCAGGGTGCGCAGCAGCATGTACAGGCTGGACTTGGGGTATCCGACGGCCTCCTGGACCGCCGCGAGGGAGTGCATGCCGGGACGGCCGGCGAAGTACTCCAGCAACTCCACTGTCCGTACGGCGGACTTGACCTGCGCCCCACCGCCCGTCTCCGCTGCCGGCATCGCCCTGGACCCCTTCGTTCGGCGAGAAGCTGGAGTTATAGTCTCCGAGAGTGCATTCACCATCAGAGACGGCGTTCAGTATATCGAACGCCCTGCTGGGTGATGTCAGTCCTGCGGCAGCGAATGCGGCAACACAGTGGAGGGACCCGCGGTGGCAGCAGCACCAGTCTGGAGCGTCGACCCGCGAACCGGGAAGCAGCGCGAGCAGGTGGCGGTGGAGGCCACGGCCCAGGAGGTGGACGCCGCCGTCAGGGCCGCGCACGCCGCACGCGATGCCCTCGCCGACCGGGCGGTGCGCGCCGCCTTCCTGCGCGGTGCCGCCACCCGCCTGGAGAAGGCCCGGGACCAGCTCGTCGAGGCGGCGGACGCCGAGACCGCACTCGGTCCGCTCCGGCTGACCGGAGAACTGGCCCGCACCTGCCACCAGTTGCGCGCCTTCGCGGACATCGTCGACGAGGGTGCCTTCCTCGACGTGGTCATCGACCACCCCGACGACACCGCCACCCCGCCCGTCCCCGACCTGCGCCGCCTCAAGGTGCCGCTCGGTGTGGTCGCCGTCTACTCCGCGTCCAACTTCCCCTTCGCCTTCTCCGTCCCCGGTGGCGACACCGCCAGCGCGCTCGCCGCGGGATGCCCCGTCGTCGTCAAGGCCCACCCCGACCACCCGGCCCTGTCCGAGCTGGTCGCCAAGGTGCTGCGGACGGCCGCCGCGCAGCACGGCCTCCCCGGGGGCGTGCTCGGCCTCGTCCACGGCTTCGAGGCGGGCGTCGAGCTGATCGGGCATCCACTGGTCGCGGCGGCCGGCTTCACCGGGTCGGTCCGCGGCGGACGAGCGCTCTTCGACGCTGCCGCAGCCCGTCCTGTACCCATCCCCTTCCACGGTGAGCTGGGTTCGCTCAACCCCGTCGTCGTCACAGAGGCCGCGGCCACCGAGCGCGCCGCGGCCATCGGCGCCGGCCTCGCCGCCTCGATGACCCTGGGCGTCGGCCAGTTCTGCGTGAAGCCGGGCCTGGTGCTCGTGCCGTCCGGCGCGGCCGGAGACGGGCTGGTCAAGTCGCTCACGGACGCCGTCAGCGACACCGAGGCCGGTGTCCTGCTCGATCACCGGATGCGGGACGACTTCGTCGCCGGAGTCGCCGAGCGCGCCCAACTCCCGGACGTGGAAGCCCCGGTGACGCCCGGCGCCGGCAGCGAGCACAGCGTCAGCGCCGGTTTCCTGACCGTGCCGGCCGGCCGCCTGGCCGCGACGGGGGAGTACGACCTGCTGCTGGAGGAGTGCTTCGGCCCGGTCACCGTCGTCGCCCGCTACGACGACGAGGACGAGGTCGCCGCCGTGCTGTCCCGGCTGCCGGGGAACCTCACGGCGACCGCGCAGCTGTCCGGGGAGGAGGCGGCCGGCCGGGGCCGCGGCGCGGAGCTGCTCGCCGAGCTGACACCGCTTGCCGGGCGGGTACTGGTCAACGGCTGGCCGACCGGCGTCGCCGTCGCGCCCGCCCAGCACCACGGAGGGCCCTACCCCGCGACGACGTCGACGTCGACGTCCGTGGGCGGTACGGCGATCGAGCGGTGGCTGCGCCCGGTCGTCTACCAGAACGCGCCTCAGGCGCTGCTGCCGGCCGAGCTGCGGGACGACAACCCGCTGGGACTGCCCCGCCGGTTCAACGGACGGCTGGAGCGGTAGGCCGCGCACGGACGGCGCCGCCCGCGCGCGGCCCCGTCCCCAGGGACGGACGGGCTCCCGCCCGGGCGGTCCGGCGCGGCGCCGCTCCTGGGAGAATCCGCTCATGGACGTGGAACTCCCCGAACTCCCCTTCCCTCTGCGGACCTACGGCCCCGACGGACACTGGTCCTACGAGGGCGGGGTGCTCACCGGATGGGGCGGGGGCCGGCAGGACCGGTTCGTGCCGCCCATCGGCGAGGGCCTGGAGCCGGCTTCCGACGCGCCCCGCCTGCTCGGGGCGCCCGAGGGGGACTTCCAGCTGGTGGCGAGGGTCACCGTCGGGTTCAACGCGGCGTTCGACGCGGGAGCCCTCTACGCCCAGGTCGCCGAGCGGGCCTGGGCGAAGCTGTGCCTGGAGTACTCCCCGGACGTGCTCACCGTCCGCTCGGTGGTGACCCGGGGGCACTCCGACGACGCCGGGGCCTTCACCGTGGACGGCAGTTCGGTGTGGCTGCGGGTCAGCCGGACGGGCCGCGCGCTCGCCTTCCACGCCTCCCGGGACGGCAGCCGCTGGACGTTCGTGCGGTTGTTCACCCTGGGTGACGAGCGGCAGACCTCCGCCGCCCTGGTCGGCTTCATGACGCAGTCGCCGCTGGGCCAGGGATGCGTGGTGACGTACGACCACCTCGCCTTCAAGGGGAGTTGGCCCGACGACCTCAGGGACGGAAGCTGAGCAGGAACGTCACCGCACCAGGGGCCCGCACCGGACCGCCGCGGGAACCCCGGTGCGGCCGCCCCGCGTCCCGCCTCACATGAACGAAGTCGCCCCCGCCGGTCCCCGGCTGATCCGCACCGTCCTGACCGCCGAGGTACCGGACGTCGCCGCCCTGCACGCCCGGGCCCGGGCGACGTACCGCCCGGACGGCCCGCCGGACGACGGGACCGACTGGCCCGCCGCCTGGCGGGAGGCCGTGGAGCGGACCGACGGGCAGGTGCTGTGCGCCGTGGAGCGGGGCCGCCTCGCCGCCGTCGCCTCCTTCCGCAGCCCGCGCGGCGGCGACCCGCGCACGGTCGCGCTGCACCAGTTCCACGTCGACCCCCACCGGTGGCGCACCGGCATCGGCACGGCCCTGCACATCGCCTGTGTGGAGATGTGGCGCGCCGACGGCCGGCACACCGCCGTCCTCGACGTGCGCGCGGACAACCGGCGCGCCCGGGCCTTCTACGCCCACCAGGGCTGGGTCCCGGACGAGGGGCACTCGCCCGCCGCGGACGGTCACCACCTCCGCCTCCGCCTTCCTCTCCTTCCCGCCGGGAGGTGACCGGGCCCTGCCCACGGCCCCGCGGGTACGTCCGAGCGCGGCTGTCCCGGCAGGTCGTCCCGGCAGGTCGTTCCAGCAGGTCTTCGAGCGGGTTCTCGGGCAGGTCACCGGGCGGGTCACCGGGCGGGGGGGAGGAGGAGCCGGGCGTGGAAAGAAGCGGGGCCCTCGGGAATGAAGCGACCTGCCCGAACGTTTCAGCCCGGGTGCGGAGAGAGTCTCCGCATGGGCGGAGGGCGCCTCCGTGAAACGGACAGGCTGGAGAGAACCGAGCACATGCGCGTCGAGATCTGGAGCGACATCGCCTGCCCCTGGTGCTATGTGGGCAAGGCCCGCTTCGAGAAGGCGCTGGAGGCGTTCCCGCACCGCGCCGCCGTGGAGGTGGTGCACCGCTCCTTCGAGCTCGACCCGGGCCGCGCACCGGGCGACACCGGCCCGGTCATCCCGATGGTCGCGCAGAAGTACGGCATCAGCGAGGCACAGGCCGAGGCCGCCGAGGAACACCTGGGCGTCCAGGCCGCCGCCGAGGGCCTGGACTACCGCACCCGGGGCCGGGACCACGGCAACACCTTCGACATGCACCGCCTGCTCCACCATGCCAAGGGGCAGGGCCGGCAGGACGAACTGGTCCAGCTGCTGTACCGGGCCAACTTCGCCGAGGAGCGGTCCCTGTTCACCGAGGGCGACGAACGACTGGTGGATCTCGCCGTCGAGGCCGGCCTGGACGCGGAGGCCGCCCGCGCGGTGCTCGCCGACCCCACCGTCCACGCCGACGACGTCCGCGCCGACGAGCGCGAGGCCGCCCGGCTCGGTGCGACCGGTGTGCCCTTCTTCGTGCTCGACGGCAGGTACGGCGTCTCGGGGGCCCAGCCCGCCGAGGTCTTCGCCCAGGCACTGACCCAGGCGTGGGGCGAGCGCTCTCCGCTGACCCTGGTGGACCAGGGCGGCGCGGACGCCTGCGACCCGGACGGGTGTGCGGTGCCGCAAGCCTGACCGCACCCGGGAACGCCGCAGGTCGGGGGGCACCCATAAGCAGTTCTTGGCCACAGCGCGTAGAAGAACGCCATGGACTTGGAGAAGCTCAGGGCCCACAGTGGTCCCATGGAGACCTTCGAGAGCCTCGTCCGCGCCGAGTTCGCACCGAAGAACACCTATCTCAACACCGCGACCAGCGGGCTGCTGCCGGTCCGTACGGTGACCGCGCTGCACCATGCCGTGCAGATCCGGGCCGACGGCCGGCCGCTCGACCCGCTGTTCGAGGACGTGGAGACGTCCCGCGCCGCCTTCGCGCGCATCGCCGGCGTCCCGGTCCACCGGGTGGCGGCCGGCACCTCCGTCGCCGCGCAGACCGGGCTCATCGCCGCCGCGCTGCCGGTGGGCGCCGAGGTCCTGACCGCGGAGGGCGACTTCACCTCCGTCGTGAACCCCTTCCACATGCGGGGCGACCTGACGGTGCGGACCGTACCGCTGGAGCGCCTCGCCGAGTCCGTGGGGCCCGGCACCGCACTCGTCGCGGTCAGCGCCGCCCAGTCCGCCGACGGGCGGATCGCCGACCTCCCGGTGCTGCGCGAGGCCGCCCGCACCCACGGGGCCCGTACCTACGTCGACTTCTCGCAGGCGGCCGGATGGCTGCCGATGGACGCCGGAGCGTACGACTACGCGGTCGCCACCTGCTTCAAGTGGCTGCTCGGCCCGAACGGGGTGGTCTTCCTCGTGGTGCCGGAGGACCACGGAGGCCTGACCCCGCTGCTGGCCGGTTGGGTCGCGGGGGAGAACCCCTGGGACAGCTGCTACGGCCCGGTCGAGGAACTCGCCCGCTCCGCACGGCGGTTCGACGTCAGCCCGAGCCTGCTCTCCTACCCGGGGCTGCGCCAGTCGCTGGCGCTGATCGAGGAACTCGGCGTGGAGGCCGTCCGCGCCCACGACCTCGCGCTGGCCGACCGCTTCCGCAAGGGCCTCGCCTCCCTGGGCCACGAGGCGCTCCCCGCGCCCGGCTCGCCGATCGTCTCCGTGCCCGGACTCGGCCGCCTGCGGGCGGAGCTGAGCGCCGCCGGCATAGAGGTGTCCGACCGCGCGGGGAACCTGCGGGCGAGCTTCCACCTGTACAACACCGAGCAGGACGTCGACCGCCTGCTGGACGTGCTGTCCGGCTGACGGCACAGGAGCGGGCCGGGGCCCCCGCGTGGGGCCCCGGCCCGCTCCCGGGGCGAGGCGCCTACTTCACCGGGGTGAAGTCCCGCGCCCCGATGAACTCCGGTCGCCGTACCGGCGCCGCGAACGGTTCCACCGCAGCGTTCTCCACGCTGTTGAACACGATGAAGACGTTGCTGCGCGGGAACGGCGTGATGTTGTCGCCGGAGCCGTGCATGCAGTTGCAGTCGAACCAGGTCGCCGAGCCCGCGCTGCCGGTGAACAGCTGGATGCCGTGCTCACTCGCCATCGAGGTCAGCGCCTCGTCGGACGGCGTGCCCGCGTCCTGCATCTGCAGCGACTTCTTGTAGTTGTCCTCGGGCGTGGCGCCCGCGCACCCGAGGAACGTCCGGTGCGACCCGGGCATGATCATCAGGCCGCCGTTGGTGGCGAGGTTGTCCGTCAGCGCGATCGAGACGGAGACGGTCCGCATGTTCGGCAGCCCGTCCTCGGCGTGCCAGGTCTCGAAGTCGGAGTGCCAGTAGAAGCCGCTCGCGCCGAAGCCGGGCTTGACGTTGATGCGCGACTGGTGGACGTACACGTCCGAGCCGAGGATCTGCCGGGCGCGGCCCACGACCCGCTCGTCGTGCACGAGCTTCGCGAACACGTCGCTGATCCTGTGCACCTCGAAGACCGAGCGGATCTCCTTGGACTTCGGCTCGACGATCGACCGTTCGTCGGCGCGGATCGCCGGGTCGGTGACCAGGCGGTCCAGCTCGCGCTTGTAGACGGCCACCTCGTCGGGGGTGATGAGCCCGTCGATGGCGAGGAAGCCGTCGCGCTCGTATCCCTTGAGGTCGGCCGCGGCGATCGGGCCCGGGGCGTCGGGGGAGCCCCAGACGACCGGGTCCTGGCGCGGGACGGTCACCTCGGTGGTGCCGCGCGTGGGGTAGAGATCGGTGACGTTCGCAGTGGTCGCGGTCATCGTGGTCACACCTCCTCGGGCTCGGTGAGCAGCGGGTAGACGCCGTTCTCGTCGTGGTCCTCCCGGCCGGTCACGGGCGGGTTGAACACGCAGATGCAGCGGAAGTCCTCCTTGACCTTGAGCGTGTGCCGCTCGTGGCCGTCCAGGAGGTACATGGTCCCGGGGGTGATGACGTGGGTGGCCCCGGTCTCGTGGTCGGTGAGTTCGGCCTCGCCCTCCACGCACACGACGGCCTCGATGTGGTTGGCGTACCACATGGACGTCTCGGTCCCCGCGTACAGGATCGTCTCGTGCAGGGAGAAGCCGACCCGTTCCCGGGCGAGCACGATCCGTTTGCTCTCCCAGGTGCCGGACGCGGACTTCACATGCCGGTCGGTTCCTTCGATGTCCTTGAACGAACGGACGATCACGGTGGTGCGATACCTCCTTGGATCGGGATGTGTGACAGGGACGGCCGGGACGGTCAGGCGGTCTCGCGGACCGCGCGGGCCAGGGTCTTCATGCCCTCGTCGAGTTCCTCGGCCGTGATGGTCAGTGCCGGCAGCAGCTTGACGACCTCGCTCTCGGGGCCCGAGGTCTCGATCAGCAGCCCGAGCTCGAAGGCGCGCCGCGCGACACGGTCGGCCCGGTCCTTGTCGTGGAACTCCAGGCCCCACACCAGGCCGCGCCCGCGGTACTCCTTCACGTCGGGCAGGTTCTCCTCGCAGATGGCGATGAGCCACTGCTCGACCTGCTCACCGCGGGCCTGGGTCTGCTTCTCCATCGCCGGACCGTCGGTCCAGTAGGCCTCCAGCGCGGCCGTGGCGGTGACGAACGCCGGGTTGTTGCCGCGGAAGGTGCCGTTGTGCTCACCCGGCTCCCACAGGTCCAGCTCCGGCTTGAACAGGCACAGCGACATCGGCAGCCCGTAGCCGCTGATGGACTTGGACACGGTGACGATGTCCGGGGTGATGCCCGCCTCCTCGAAGGAGAAGAAGGCACCGGTGCGCCCGCAGCCCATCTGGATGTCGTCGACGATGAGCAGCATGTCCTGCCGCGCGCACAGCTCCGCCAGGCTGCGCAGCCACTCGGGACGGGCGACGTTGATCCCGCCCTCGCCCTGCACCGTCTCGACGATCACCGCGGCCGGGCGGTTGAGGCCGGACCCCTGGTCCTCCAGCAGCCGCTCGAACCACAGGAAGTCCGGCACCTGCCCGTCGAGGTAGTTGTCGAACGGCATCGGCGTGCCGTGCACCAGCGGGATGCCGGCGCCGGCGCGCTTGAAGGCGTTGCCGGTGACGGCCAGGGAACCCAGGGACATGCCGTGGAAGGCGTTGGTGAACGACACGATCGACTCGCGCCCCTTCACCTTCCGCGCCAGCTTCAGCGCGGACTCCACGGCGTTGGTGCCGGTCGGACCGGGGAACATGACCTTGTACGGCAGGTCGCGGGGGCGCAGCACCAGGTTCTGGAAGGACTCCAGGAAGGCACGTTTGGCGGTGGTCGACATGTCGAGGCCGTGGGTGACCCCGTCCCGCATCAGGTAGTCGACCAGGGCCCGTTTCAGGACCGGGTTGTTGTGCCCGTAGTTCAGTGAGCCGGCGCCGGCGAAGAAGTCCAGGTACTCGTGGCCGTCCTCGTCGTACATCCGGCTGCCCCGGGCGCGGTCGAACACGGTGGGCCAGCCGCGGCAGTAGCTGCGTACCTCGGACTCCACGGTCTCGAAGACGCTGAGGTCGGGCTGGGTGATGGTCACGGTGAATCGCTCCTCAATGCGGCTGGTCAGTGCGACGGGCGGGTCAACGGGCCGATGCGGTACAGGACCTCGGGGTCGTGCGGGCCGTCCGGGAAGAGCCCCGTGTCGAACAGGACCTCCCTCTCGACGGTGGCGCCGTGGCGTGCGGCGAACGACGTGAACAACCGCTCCGAGGCGGTGTTGCCGGGGGTGATGGTGGTCTCGACGTCCGTGATCGGGTGCTCGGCGGCGAGCCGGGCGGTCAGCCCGTCGAGCAGCCTGGCGGCGAGGCCCCGGCCTCGGTACGCCGCGTCGACGGCCACCTGCCAGACGAGCAGGGTGTTCGGGCGCTCCGGCCGCACGTACCCGGTGACGAACCCGGCCGGCTCCCCGTTCTCCCCGCGGGCCACCGCCGAGGTGGCGGCGAAGTCGCGGCACCACAGCAGATAGCTGTAGGAGGAGTTCAGGTCGAGGGCTTCGGAGTCCTTGGCGATGCGCCAGAGGGCGGACCCGTCCGCCACCGACGGACGGTCGATGAGCAGGTCTGCTTGTGCGGCAGTCATGCGAATTGAATTTACCGAGAGAAATGCAAAATTGCATGGACGGTCAGGGTTCTCAGCGTGCGGCTTCTGTGTTATCGCGCGGGCGCGCGCAGGCGCACGATCGACCGGCGAGATGTACCGTTTTGCCGTGGATGAACTCCGCAAATCGACCGCTCTGTGGAACGGGTCACAACTGTGTAACCCTGTTGAGATCCGCCTGAATTACGTTGCCAAGGGTTCGTGAATCGTTGTGTTTAGGATGGTGAGAAGCGGGCAGAAGAACATGGGAAGCTACCCATCGAAATAGTTCTCGAAAAGCGGGAAAAGAATTTCGAAACGTGCCGGATTCGCCGCGCCCCGAGTAATGCGCCCTCAGCGTCCGGACGTCAAGCGGTCGGCCCGCGGCCCGGCGCCGTCAGGGCCGTGCCGGGCCCGCGACCCACGCCTCCCGCGGGACGGGCTCCGTGCTGATCGGGACCACCGCGTCCCGGTGGAGCAGCGCGCCGGTGCTCCCGCGTCGCCCGGCCGGTCTCGGTGGCCGGGCCGGTGGGTGCCGGTCGCCACCTCCGCGTGCACCAGCGGTACGAAGCCGGTCTCCGGGCGCCCGGCCGGCGTCGCCCGGATCTCCTCCGCCGTCACCGCCGGGTGGAACGCGTCGGCAGGTCGACCGCCGTGGCGCCGAAGTCCCGCGGCCGGCTCCTGATGGCCTGCCCGTAGGGGCCTGTGATCACGTTCGGCGCGGTCGTGCCGGGCCCGGCGGTCGCCGGGATCGCACCCTTTCGCCGGCGGCGGTCGCCTCGCCCTGCATGGTCACGACGTCCTGCTCGGTGTGCGGCGGCCGGTCGCTCGGTCCTCGATCGACGCCGAGTGCGCCGCGCCGAGCGGGGCCGGCTCCGGGGGCGGGTGTGTCGCAGGCGGTGCTCTCCTCTGCCGCGGGGGAGGCGTCGAGGCCCGGGGTTCACGGCTCGTCCGCCTCGCCGACCGGAGACTTCTTAGGTGGTGAGGCCTCGTGGCCATGGGTTTGGTTTGAGGTACTCAAACTTCTCCTTATAATCAGAACCCAAACGTTTCCTCACTCAGAGAGGCCCCCCGTGAAGACGCTCTCCGGGCGCCGGACCCGCCTGCTGGCCGCCACCACCGCGACGGCCGGCCTGATGCTCGTGGCCGCCTGCACCTCCACGAACAGCGGCACCAGTGGCTCCGACACCGCCGCCGGCGGCGTCCAGCTCGTCGAAGCGGGCCGGCTCACCACCTGCACGCACCTGCCGTACCCGCCCTTCCAGTCGGAGATCGACGGCAAGGTGCAGGGCTTCGACGTCGCCCTCGTCGACCTGGTCGCCGAGGACCTCGGCGTGCAGCAGAAGATCCTCGACACGCCCTTCGAGAACTTCAAGACCGGCGCCTTCCTCAACGCCGGCAAGTGCGACGTCGCCGCGGCCGGTATGACCATCACCGACGAGCGCAAGAAGCACGTCGACTTCTCCGTGCCGTACTTCGACGCCACCCAGGCCGTCCTGGCCGGCAAGGGCAGCGGCGTCGGCTCACTGGCCGACATCAGGTCCCAGGGCGTCAGGCTCGGTGCCCAGGCGCAGACCACCGGCGAGGACTACGCCAAGGACAAGGGCCTCGACCCGGTCTCCTTCGAGTCCTCCGACGCCGTCCTCAACGGGCTGCGCACCGGCCAGGTCAAGGCCGTGATCATCGACTACCCGGTCGTGCAGGGCTGGCTGAAGGACAAGGCCAACGCCGACGCCTTCCAGGTCGTCGACAACCTCCAGACCGGTGAGCAGTACGGCTTCACGGTGAAGAAGGGCAACACCGCGCTGCGCGAGGCCGTCGACAAGGCGATCACCGACGCCAAGGCGGACGGCACCTACAAGAAGCTGTACGAGAAGTGGATCGGCCCGTACGACGCGACCGCGGCCTCGCCCTCCGCCTCATGACGGCCACGGAGGTGAAGCAGGACCGGCCGCGGGCCAAGGGCCTCACCCGGCGCCGCAAGCGGCGGCTGTCGCGCGGCCTGCAGTACGCGGTCTTCGCCGCCGCCGTGATCGCGCTCGCGGCCACGGCCGACTGGGGCCGGCTGCAGAACCAGTTCGCGGAAGCCGACATCGCGCGGCAGATGTTCCCGGACGTCGTCACGCTGGCGCTGAGGAACACGGTGCTCTACACCGTCGCCGGCTTCGCCGTGGCGGTCGCGCTCGGCCTGCTGCTCGCGCTGATGAGACTGTCGTCCGTGGGGCCCTACCGCTGGGTCGCCGGCGTCTACGTCGAGATCTTCCGGGGGCTGCCCGCCCTGCTGATCTTCATCTTCATCGGGGTGGCCGTTCCGCTGGCCTTCCCCGGCAAGGAGATCGTCGGCGGCACCTACGGCAAGGCGGCGCTCGCGCTCGGTCTGGTCGGTGCCGCATACGTGGCGGAGACGCTCCGGGCGGGCATCCAGGCGGTGCCCCAGGGGCAGATGGAGGCGGCCCGCTCGCTAGGCTTCTCGCCCGCGCGCGCCATGGTCTCGATCATCATCCCGCAGGCGTTCCGCATCATCCTGCCGCCGCTGACCAACGAGTTCGTCATCCTCTTCAAGGACTCCTCCCTGGTGCTGCTCCTCGGCGTCACCCTGGAGGAGCGCGACCTGTCCAAGTTCGGCCGCGATCTGGCCAGCACGACCGCCAACTCCACCCCGATCCTCGTGGCCGGCCTGTGCTACCTGCTGGTGACGGTCCCGCTCGGCTTCGTCGTCCGCCGCCTGGAGGCCAAGGCCCGGGAGGCCGCCCCATGACCCGCCCCGAGATCCGGATCGCCGACCTGCACAAGTCCTTCGGCGACAACCAGGTGCTGCGCGGCATCGACCTGGAGGTCGGCCGGGGCGAGGTCGTCTGTGTCATCGGCCCGTCCGGCTCCGGCAAGTCCACGCTGCTGCGCTGCGTCAACCTGCTGGAGGAACCGACCACGGGCCGGGTCTTCGTCGGAGACCGGGAGGTCACCGACCCGGACGTCGACATCGACGCCGTACGCCGCCGCATCGGCATGGTCTTCCAGCAGTTCAACCTGTTCCCGCACCTGACGGTGACCGAGAACCTCACCCTGCCGCAGCGCCGCGTGCTGAAGCGGAGTGCCGCCCGTGCGGCCGGGGTCGCCGCGGAGAACCTGGCCCGCGTGGGCCTGGCGGAGAAGGCGGACGCCTACCCGTCCTCCCTCTCCGGCGGGCAGCAGCAGCGGGTGGCCATCGCCCGGGCGCTGGCGATGGGCCCGGAGGTGATGCTCTTCGACGAGCCCACCTCGGCCCTCGACCCGGAGCTGGTCGGCGACGTGCTCGCGGTCATGCGCATGCTGGCCCGGGAAGGCATGACGATGATGGTGGTCACCCATGAGATGACCTTCGCCCGGGAGGTCGCCGACCGGGTCGTCTTCATGGACGGCGGCGTCGTGGTGGAGGACGGCACCCCCGCCCAGGTCATCGGTGCCCCCCGGCACGAGCGCACCCGCCACTTCCTCTCCCGCCTCCTCGACCCGGCGATGGCCGAGGTCGAGGAGGGGACCCCGGAAGGGGCGGGGACACCCGAGGCCTAGCCGCCGGTCAGGTGCGGCGGCGGGCCAGCACCAGCGCGCCGCCGCCCGCCACCAGCAGCGCCACCGCGCCGCCCGCGACGTACGGCGTCACCGGGCTGCCACCCGTCTCGGCCAGTCCGGCCCGCCCGACCTCCGCCGGCGCGGCGGCCTGCTGCGCCTCCAACGCGCCGGCCGACCCGCCGGCCGGGGCCGACCCGGACGGCCCCTGGGACGCGTGCGGTGCCGCCGCCGTCCCCCCGGGGCTGGTGCAGGAGGCCTTCGCGAGCGACAGCTCGCCCTCGACCTCGGCCACGTTGAGCTTGAGCGGGTTGATGGACACGTCCAGTTCGAGGGCGGTCGCGGCGGCCGTCCGGGAGGCCGTCCTCCGCTGGGACAGCTCCAGCCGCACCTCACCGACCCCCGGCACCTTCACCCGCGTCGGACCGCCGGCGGTGAGGGTCACCCGCTTGCCGAGGACGGTGACACTCCCCACCACGTCGGCCCGTGCGACCGGTGCCTTCCCCGCCTCGCAGACGGCGCTGGAGGTGACGCCGTCGACCTCGATGAGGGACAGCAGCGGCAGGCCGGGGACATGGAGCCTGGCATGGGCGAGCTCGGTCCGCGCCTCGGCCTTGTGGTCGTCGACCGTGGCCCGCGCCGACGCGACCTCCGCGCTCAGGACGCTGAAGGGCTGCCCGCCGTCGACGCCGTCGAGCCGCGCCTTCAGCGCCGTCCTGTCGGCGCTCCGCGGCGCCCGGACCTCGTTGAGGGAGACCGCGAGGGGGACGTTCACGGTCTTGTCGAGCAGGGCCACGTCGAGGCCGGTGCGCAGGACGGCGGCGCTCGCGGACCCCTGGTCGCCGGTCGCGTGGGCGGGGCCCGCGCCGGCCACGGCCGCGGGACCGGCGGTCAGGGCGGTGGCCGCGGCGGCGGCGGCGAGGCGGCGGCGTGCGGGCATACGGATGGTCGTTCCGTTCACGGTGTGGGACCCCCAGAGGAGACATGCTTGGGACCCCGCAAGGATTACGCACGAAGAGTGAACGGACCGCGATCCTGCGTGACTTCACCCCAAAGGGGCTTTTCCGGGACTGTTTTCGATTCTTCTGGCACGCCCGTTCCCGTGGAGGCTGCTGATTCCCCCACAGGGAGGGCGCGCGAGGCGTGCGCCTGAGACTCGCGCGGTGGTGCCGAGCTCTTCGAGCAGGGACCCCCGGAGCACGCACCGGACGCCGCTCCTTGACGGGCGAACGTCACCTCCCCCTAACCGACGACACGCCCGTCCAGCACGACCCGGCGCGGCGCGGCCAGCACCCGCACGTCGGCCCGCGGGTCGCCCTCGTACACCACGAGGTCCGCCGGGGCCCCCTCCTCCAGCGCCGGGCGTCCCAGCCAGGCGCGGGCACCCCAGGTCGTCGCCGACAGCGCCGCCACCGGCGGGATCCCGGCCGCGACGAGTTCGGCCACCTCGCCCGCGACCAGGCCGTGAGCGAGGTGGCCGCCCGCGTCCGTGCCGACGTACACCGGGACGCCCGCGTCGTAGGCGGCGCGCACGGTGTCGTAGCGGCGGGCGTGCAACCGCCGCATGTGGTCCGCCCACGCCGGGTACCGCCGCCCGCCGCCCGCCGCGAGCTGAGGGAAGGTGGCGATGTTCACCAGCGTCGGCACGATCGCGACGCCCCGCTCCGCGAAGAGCGGGATGGTGTCCTCGGTGAGGCCGGTGGCGTGCTCGATGCAGTCGATGCCCGCCTCGACCAGGTCCCGCAGGGAGTCCTCGGCGAAGCAGTGGGCGGTGACCCGGGCGCCGAGCCGGTGCGCTTCGGCGATCGCCGCCGTGACGGCCTCTCGCGGCCAGCAGGCGGAGAGGTCCCCGAGGTCGCGGTCGATCCAGTCGCCGACCAGCTTGACCCAGCCGTCGCCGCGCCGGGCTTCCTGCGCCACGTACGCGACGAGCTGCTCCGGCTCGATCTCGTGGGCGTAGTTGCGCATGTAGCGCCGGGTCCGGGCGATGTGGCGGCCGGCCCGGATGATCCTCGGCAGGTCGTCTCGGTCGTCGACCCAGCGGGTGTCGGACGGCGACCCCGCGTCCCGGATCAGCAGGGTCCCCGCCTCCCGGTCGGTGAGCGCCTGCTTCTCGGCCACGTCCACGGGTACCGGCCCCTCCGGGCCGAGCCCCACATGGCAGTGGGCGTCGACGAGTCCGGGCAGCGCCCACCCCTCGACCGTGCGTACGTCGCGGGCCCCGGCGGGCCGCTCGAAGGACACCCGCCCACCGATCACCCACAGGTCGTCCCGCACGTCCTCGGGTCCGACCAGAACCCGCCCCTTCACCCGCAGCACCGCGTGATCGTCGCTCATGCGCGACACCCTAGTGCGGTACCGCGGCACCCCGGCAAGGTGCCCGTTTCCGCCGCTGAGAGGGGGGCGGGAGGGGCTGGAGAGGCAGGGGCCGGGGACGGGAGCCGGGCGGGAGGCCCGGGACGCCCGGGGGCGTGAACAGAGGGCGCCTTCCCGAGCCGTGAGGTGCGGTCGCGCCCGGGGGACGCCGCGCCGTCCCGGCCCGGGCGACGCGTCCCGTACCCGGCCGGGCGGACAGACCCCTGGGCGCGGCAAGGTCCTCCGGGGCGCGACGGCGGCCGGCCGCTCGCACCGCAGCCCGGCCGGGGCGCCGGTCAGCCCAGGACCGACCGCAGTGCCTTGAGGAAACCGTCCGCCGTTCCCCGGTCCCGCACGGCGATCCGCAGCCACTCCTCGTCGAGCCCGGGGAACGTGTCCCCGCGCCGGACCGCGTACCCGCGCTCCCGCAGCCGCCGCCGCACACCCGCCGCGTCCGGCACCCGCACCAGCACGAACGGCCCCGCGGCAGGCGTCACCACCCGCAGCCCGCTTCCGGTCAGCGCCGACAGCCCGGCCACCAGGTGCGCCCGGTCCGCTGCGATGCGGTGCGCCGCGTGCCCCGCCTCCGCCAGCGCCGCCGGTTCCACGCAGGCCTGCGCCGCGGCCAGGGCCGGTGTCGACACCGGCCACAGCGGCTGGGCCCGCTCCAGCTCGGCGATCGTCTCCGGCGCGGCCAGCACGTAGCCGATGCGCAGCCCGGCCAGCCCCCAGGTCTTGGTGAGACTGCGCAGCACCACCAGCCCCGGCACGTCCATCCGCCCCGCCAGTGCCTCCCGCTCACCCGGCACGGCGTCCATGAACGCCTCGTCGACGACGAGGAGCCGCCCGGGCCGTGCGAGCCGCGCCACGGCCCCGGCCGGGTGCAGCACCGACGTCGGGTTGGTCGGGTTGCCGATCACCACGAGGTCGGCCTCCCCGGGCACGGCGGCCGGATCCAGCCGGAAGCCGTCCGCCTCCCGCAGCAGCACGCGGTCGACGCTGTGCCCGGCGTCCCGCAGCGCGGCCTCGGGCTCGGTGAACTGCGGATGCACCACCACCGGCCGCCGCACCTCCGCCGCCCGTGCCAGCAGCACGAACGCCTCCGCCGCACCCGACGTCAGCAGCACCCGCTCCACCGGCAGCCCGTGCCGCGCCGCCACCGCCGCCCGGGCCTCCCGTCCGTCCGGGTAGGCCGCCAGCCCGCCCAGCGAACCCGCGATCCGCTCCCGCAGCCACACCGGCGGGGTGTCGGCCCGCACGTTCACGGCCAGGTCGGCCAGCCGCGCCCCGTCGTCCCGCACCTCGACGTCGCCGTGGTGCCGCAGATCGTGCTCAGTGGGCATGCGCGTGCCCACCGGGGTGGTGATGGTGACCGTGCCCGTGGTGGTGACCGTCGTCGTCCGGGTGGAAGTGCGGCTGCTGCGGCGAGCCCACCTTGTCCTCGAAGCCGGGCAGCGCGATCCGGTACACGCACGTGTCGCAGTTCATCCGCAGGTCGCCCTCGACGGCCTCCCGGTACCGGTCCATCACCAGGTCGAGCAGCTCCGGCTCCGGCCCGATGACGTCCGCCGACCGCACGTCCACCTCCGGGTGCGCGGCGGCCCACCGGGCGGTCTGCTCCCGCACCCGGTCGGGCAGGATGCCGGTGAACAGGAAGTACGGCAGCACCACGATCCGTCGCGCCCCGAGCCTCAGGCAGCGCTCCAGACCGCTCGGCACGTCCGGCGCCGCCAGCGACACGAAGGCCGTCTCCACGCCGGCGTAGCCCCGGCCCTCCCACAGCAGCCGCGCCGCCTTGAACACCTCGGCGTTGGCGTCGGGGTCGGTCGAGCCCCGCCCCACCAGCAGCACGGTGACCTCCGAGCGGTCCTCCGGCGCCTGCCCGGCCCCACCCAGCGCCTCCTCCAGACGACGCTCCAGCACCGACAGCAGCGAGGGGTGCGGGCCCAGCGGGCGGCCGTAGGTGTACGAGATCCCCGGGTGCCGTTCCTTCTCGCGGGCCAGCGCGGCCGGGATGTCGCCCTTGGCGTGCCCGGCGGACACCAGCATCAGCGGTACGGCGGCGAACCGCCGGGCTCCACGCTCCACCAGCTCGGCGACCGCCTCGCCCAGCGGCGGCGGCGACAGCTCGATGAATCCGCCCGCGACGGGCAGTTCGGGGTGGCGGCGGCCCAGCTCACGGACGAAGCCGCGGAACGCCTCGGCTCCGGCGTCGTCCCGGGTGCCGTGTCCGGCGACGAGCAGGGCGGGCGGCGGGGTGGTCACGACGGGTTCTCCTCAGCAGAAACAGGGTGGTACAGCAGGGCGTTGAGGGCGGCCGCGGCGACCGCGGACCCGCCCTTCTCGGACACGTTGCTCACCGCGGGCAGCCCGCTGTCGCGCAACGCGGCCTTGGACTCGGCCGCGCCGACGAAACCGACGGGCAGACCGATCACGAGGGCCGGGTCGGCGTCGAGGGCGAGCAGTTCCTCCAGGGCGGTCGGCGCGCAGCCGATCACCCACAGGGCGCCGGGCCCGACGTCCTCGTAGGCGAGCCGGACGGCGTGTGCCGAACGGGTCAGTCCCGGACCGGACTTCGCGTCCCTGAGGCGGCACACGGTGTCCCGCCGGGTGATGCCGGCCGCGACCATCTCGACGTCCACGACGACGGGCGCCCCGGCGTGCAGCGCCGCATGCGCCCGCACCAGGTCGGCCTCGTCCGTGACGAGGTCACCGGCGTACTCCAGGTCGGCCGCGGAGTGGATGACCCGCTCCACCACCGCCCGGGTCAGCGCGGGCAGGTGCGAGGTGTCCAGCCGGGCCCGCAGCCGGCGGAAGGACTCCTGTTCTATGGGGTGGACGACACGGTTCACCGGGCGACCTCCGGGGTGCTCTCCTGCCAGCGGTAGCCGCGCGGGGTGACCATGCGCCCCGCGATCTCACGGGTCGCGGTGTTGCCCACCGTGACGACCGTCATCATGTCGACCGTCGCCGGGTCCAGCGCGCCCAGCGTCGTCAGGCGGGCGGACTCGCCGGGCCGCGAGGCGTTGCGCACCACACCGACGGGCGTGCCCGGGGCACGGTGCCCGGCGAGGATCGCCAGCGCCTTCGGCAGCTGCCAGTCACGGCCGCGCGACCGCGGGTTGTAGAAGGTCACGACGATGTCGGCCGCGGCTGCTGCCTGCACCCGGCGCTCGATGACCTCCCACGGGGTGTGCAGGTCGGAGAGGCTGATCGACACATGGTCGTGGCCGAGCGGCGCCCCGAGGACCGCCGCCGCCGCGAGCGCCGCGGTCACCCCCGGCACCCCGACCACGTCGATGTCCTCGGAGGCCTCCGCCAGTGCGGGCGAGGCCATGGCGTACACCCCGGCGTCCCCGCTGCCGATCAACGCGACCGCGTGCCCGCGCCGGGCCTCGGCGACCGCGGTGCGCGCCCGTTCCTCCTCGGCGCCCAGCCCCGACTCCAGGATCCGGGTGCCCGGCCGCAGCAGGTCGCGGATCTGGTCGACGTACTGGTCGAGCCCCACCAGCACCGAGGCGCGCTGCAGTTCGGCCCTGGCGCGCGGTGTGAGCAGGTCCCGGGCGCCCGGACCGAGCCCGACGACCGCGAGCCGGCCGCGTCCCGGACGCCTCACCACGGCACAGGTCGCCATCGCGGGCAGCCCGTCGGCGCGCTCCGACTTCCGCTTGGGGACGAGGAGTTCACCGCCCTGTGCGAGGGCCGCGGCTTCGGCGACGGACGGTGTTCCCACCGCGGCGAGCGGCGCGTTTGACGGGTTCGGCACCACCACGGCCGCCAGCTCCTCGGCGGAGTAGGTCACGACGGGAACCCCGAGCCGCCCGGCGGCCCGCACGATGCCCGGCTCGCCGGCCTTGGTGTCGACGGTGGCGAGCTCGGCGACCGACCGGGCGGACAGCCCCGCCTCCCGCAGGGCGTCCGCGACCAGCCCCAGCACCTCCTCCTCGGGGGCGCCCCGCGACGCACCCACCCCCACGACCAGGGACGGCGGGCGCAGCAGCACCTCGCGCTCGCCGGGCTCGACCGCGCGATCGGTGACCCGGACGCCGTACGCACCCCGTTCGGCCACGGGCAGCGGCGGCAGCGGCCACGGCACCTCGGTGGTGAGCGTCACCGGCTCCCCGTCGAGCAGCGCCCGCGTCACCGCGGCGACGGCGCCCTCGACCGGGAACCCGAGCGTGTCCAGGCCCGCGATCCCCACGGCGTCCGTCGCGGTCGTCACCACCGGCTCGGCACCCAGCACCTCGCCCACCGCGCGGGCCAGGTCGTTGGCGCCGCCGCCGTGCCCGCCCAGCACCGGTACCGCGTACCGGGCGGCCTCGTCGACGCACACCACACCCGGGTCGTTCGTCTTGCCGGCCAGCAGCGGTGCCACGAGCCGGACGACCGCGCCGGTGGCCAGGAAACAGACGAGTTCCTCGCACTCGGCGAACGCCCGCCGGACGGCGTCGGCGACGGGACCCTCGTAGACCCGGGTACGGTCCGGCCACGCCGCGGCCAGCCGGTCCCGTGCCGTGGCCCCCGCCGCGGTGGCGGAAATCAGGCCGATCACTGGGCAACTCCTTCTTCAGCGGCTGCCGGGGGCCGGGCGCCCCACAGCAGGAATACGGGATTGGTGGCCGCGAGCCGGGACACGTCCCCCGGCAGCGGAGCCATCCGCGACGACTGCAGCAGCACGCCGTCGCAGACGAACCCGGCGTCCGTGAGCGCCGTCCGGGCCGCCGGCACCCGGTCCAGCGCGGCCATCGCGACGACCACGGTCCGCCGGGCCCGCCGCGCGCACGCGGTGACCACGGCGGGCAGGTCGCGCCCGCCGCCCCCGACGAACACCGCGTCGGGGGCGGCGAGTCCGGACAGCGCCGCCGGAGCCGCCCCGTGCACCACGTGCACGTCGACGCCGTGGGCGGAGGCGTTGGCGCGGACCCGCGCGACACCGTCCGCGGACTTCTCCACGGCGGTCACCGCCGCACCGAGCCGCGCGCACTCCACCGCCACCGAGCCGGAGCCCGTGCCGACGTCCCACACCAGATCGCCGGGGCGCGGTCCGAGCCGCGCCAGGGCCAGCGCCCGCACCTCGAACTTGGTGATCATCGAGTCGCGGTGGGCGAACGCGTCCTCCGGCAGTGCCCACCCGGCCGGCCCCAGGAGCCCGCCCGCGACGGTGCTCACGGCGCCCACGGCCCGCGCCTCGTCCAGGCACAGCACGACGTTCACCGCGGGCCCCCAGTCCCGCGCGGCTGCCTCGGCCGGCGTCACCCGCTCCACCCGCTCCCCGGGCGAGCCGAGCGCGGACGCCACGACGAGGATCCGGTCGTACCCCCGCAGGGCGGCGCCCAGTTCGGCGGGACCGGCACCGGGACCGGTCAGCACCGCCACCTTCGGATACGCCCGGCACACGTTGACCGCGGTGCGCGGCTCCCGCCCGTGGGCACTGACCACCACCGCGTCGTCCCAGGCCAGCCCGAGCCGTGCGAAGGCGGTGGCGACGGAGGACACCCCGGGACGCACCTCGACCGTCCCGGGCCCGAACCGCTCGGCGAGCACCCGGACGATCCCGAAGAACCCCGGGTCGCCGGAGGCCAGCACGACGACCCGGCCCCCGCGTTCCAGGTGCCGTGCGACGGCGTCGAGGGCGGGCGCGAGCGGCCCCAGGACGACCCGCTCGACGGAGTCGGGCATTCGGGCGGCGTCCAGGTGCCGCCGCCCGCCCACGACCAGTGCGGTCCCGGCCGGTACCTCGGCGGCCGGCGTCCCCGTCCCCGTCCCGATGACGGTGATCACGTGCTCGCCCCCCGCTCGCGCAGGGCCCGGCGCGCCTCGGGGTCGGCCCTGCGGTGCCCGTGGAAGTGGCCCGGGTGGTACAGGTGCGAGCGCGTGCCGTGCGCGTCCAGCGCCGGCCCGACGAGGAACAGCGTGTGCTTCCAGAGCCGGTGCTCCTTGACCGTCTCCTCCAGTGTGCCGATCGTGCACGTCACGATCAGCTCCTCCGGCCACGTCGCCTGATGGGCGACGACCACCGGCGTCGACGTCGGGTAGCCGCCCTCCAGCAGCTCCCGTACCAGCTGTCCGCTGCGCGCCGCCGACAGGAAGACCGCCATGGTCGTGCCGTGCCGGGCGAACTCCCGCACCTCCTCGCCCGGCGGCATCGGGGTCTTGCCGCCGCCCAGCCGGGTGAGGACGACCGACTGCGCGACCTCCGGGATCGTCAGTTCGCGCTGCGCGAGCGCGGCCACGGCGGAGAAGGAGGAGACGCCCGGCACGATCTCCGTCGCGATGCCGATCGCGTGGCAGCGGTCGACCTGCTCCTGCGTGCCGCCCCACAGGGCGGGGTCGCCGGAGTGGATCCGGGCCACCCGCAGACCCTCGGTGTGCGCCCGCCGGTACACGGCGACGACGTCCTCCAGGGACATGACCGCCGAGTCGAGGATCTCCGCGCCCTCACGCGCGTGCCGCAGGACCTCCTCCTGGACCAGGCTCGCCGCCCAGATCACGACGTCGGCCTCGGCGATGGCGCGCGCGGCGCGGAACGTCAACAGATCGGCGGCGCCGGGGCCGGCACCGACGAAGGTCACCTTGCCGGTGGGGGCATCGGCCATGGAAATCGGTCCTCCTGCGAGTCGGTACGTGGCTTCAGTGCGTGAGCGGGACGCGGGTGCGGGGACGGCCGCCGGGGTGCGCGAAGGGCCGCCGATCCGGTAGCAAAGGCCCATGGCGGTCCTCGTCGCGCTGGGCGCGTTCCTGATGACGCTGGTCGGCGGCTGGACGGCACAGCGGGTGACCGACCGCCGCCATCTGGTGCTGGGCCTGGCCGGCGGGCTGATGCTCGGCGTGGTCGGCCTGGACCTGCTGCCGGAGGCCCTCAGGGCGGCGGGCACCGAGGTCTACGGCGTCCCGGCCGCGCTCCTGCTGTTCGTGGCGGGTTTCCTGCTGGCCCATCTGGTGGAACGCCTGCTGGCCGCCCGCCGCGCCGCGCACGGCGCCGGTGAGCACTCCCACCGGGCGCCCGAGGTGGGCCTGACAGCCGCCGCGGCGATGGTGGGGCACAGCGCCATGGACGGCGTGGCGATCGGCGCGTCCTTCCAGGTCGGCAGCGGGATGGCGACCGCGGTCGCACTCGCGGTGATCGCCCACGACTTCGCGGACGGCTTCAACACCTTCACCCTCACCAGCCTGTACGGCAACGCCCGCCGCAAGGCCGTGGCGATGCTCGTCGCGGACGCCGTCGCGCCCGTCGCCGGAGCCGCCGCGGCGGCGTTCGTCGCCATCCCCGAGGGCCTCCTCGGCGGTTACCTCGGTCTGTTCGGCGGCGTGCTGCTCTACCTCGCCGCGGCCGAGATCCTGCCCGAGGCGCACCACGACCACCCCGCCCGCTCGACCCTGCTGTGCACGGTCGCGGGCGCGGCGTTCATCTGGCTGGTGGTCGGCATCGCCGGCTGACCCGGGCGGCGTCACAGCTTGCCGCCCCGCCCGCCGTCGCGCCGCGGCGGGGCGATGAGCGTCGACAGGTACGGCAGCGCGGCCCCGTCGATGTCGGCGGCCGGCCGGACGGACTCCTCCGGCAGCCCCAGCGCCGACCCCCACACGGCGTCGCCGATCCGCCCGGTCTCCCGCAGGGCCCGGGCCACCTCGGCGGCCTGCCGGCCGAACTTGTACGCCACGACCGTGCCCGGTCCGCGCAGCGCCTCCTCCAGCACGGCCGTCCCGGCGGTCACCGGCACCAGCGTGAGCGGTTCCGTCCCCTCGGTCAGTACCGCACCCGAGCGGGCCGCCAGGTCCTGCATGGCGGTGACACCGGGCACCGTCTCCACGACCGTGCCCGGCACCAGGCCGGAGACGGTCTGCGCGAGATAGGTGAACGTCGAGTACACGTTGGGGTCGCCGATGGTGGCGAAGGCGACCGTGCCGTGCTCCCGCAGCAGCTCCGCGACCCTGCGGCCGGCCGCGTCCCAGGCGGCCTCCCGGCGCGCCCGGTCGGTCCGCTCGTTCAGCGCGAACACCACGCGGACCACCTTGTCGGCGGGCACGTAGTGCAGCACGGTGGCCTCGGCCCGCCCCCGCTCGCCGCTGTCCATCACCGGCACCACCACGACCTCGGCCGCCCGCAGCGCGCCGACCCCCTTCACGGTCACCAGCTCCGGGTCGCCGGGACCGACCCCGACACCGATCAGCCTGCTGCTCATGACGTCCGGCACCTCTCCACGAACCGACGGGCGACACCGGGCGCGGACGCCCAGTGCGTGTGCAGGTAGCTCGCGTGCACACCGCGCTGTACGAAACCCTCGACCCGCCGCGCGGGGGCGCTGAGCCCCCAGGCGGGATCCGCCCCGGCACCCGGCTCCACGACCGTGCGATGGAACTCGTGCCCGCGCATCCGCGCGCCCGCGGCCGCCAGCGAGCTGTCGCCGACGGCGACGGCGTCCCGGTAGCCGAGGGTGAGCCGCTCGCTCATGCGGGCGGTCGCGTCGAGCACCCCGCACAGCGGCTGCCCGTCCAGCTCCCGGCACAGGTACAGCAGCCCCGCGCACTCGGCCGCGACCGGCGCACCGCTCAGCGCCAGCTCGGCGACCCGTGCGCGCAGCGGCTCGTTGGCCGACAGCCCGGCGGCGTGCACCTCGGGGAAGCCGCCGCCCACGACCAGGCCGGCGGTGCCCTCGGGAAGCCGTTCGTCCCGCAGCGGATCGAAGACGACGACCTCGGCTCCGGCAGCGGCGAGCAGTTCGGTGTGTTCGGCGTAGGAGAAGGTGAACGCCTCCCCGCCGGCCACCGCGACCACCGGCCGCGGCGATCCGGTCCGTGCCGGCGGCTCGGCCGTCCGCGACGGATCGCCGGGGCCGTCCGCGGCGACGGCCCCCGCCGCGTCCCAGGCCGCGTCCGGCAGCGCGCCCGCACTGCGCGCCAGCGCCGTCAGCGCCTCCAGGTCGCAACCGTCGGCGACCTGCGCGGCCATCGCCGCGACGGCCTCCACCGCCGCGGACCGCCGCTCGGCGACCGGCACCAGCCCGAGGTGGCGGGAGGGCGTGCCGACCTGCGCCGTCCGCCGCAGGGCACCGAGCACCGGCACCCCGGACGACTCCAGCGCCTCCCGCAGCAGCGCCTCGTGCCGGTCGGAGGCGACCTTGTTCAGGATCACGCCCCCGATCCGCACCCGCGGATCCCAGGAGGCGAACCCGTGCACCAGCGCCGCCACCGACCGTGACTGCGAGGACGCGTCCACGACCAGCACGACCGGCGCCCGCAGAAGCCCTGCGACATGGGCGGTGGACGCCAGCTCGCCCTGCCCGGCGGCGCCGTCGAACAGCCCCATCACGCCCTCGACCACGGCCAGGTCGCAGCCCCGCGCCCCGTGCAGGAACAGCGGGGCGACCAGCTCCGGCCCGCACAGGTAGGCGTCCAGGTTGCGGCCCGTCCGCCCGGTGGCGAGCGCGTGGTACCCGGGGTCGATGTAGTCCGGCCCGACCTTGTGGGGGGACACCCTCAGCCCCCGCCCGGCGAGGGCGGCCATCAACCCCGTGGCGACGGTGGTCTTGCCGCTGCCCGAACACGGCGCGGCGATCACCAGCCGGGGCACGGACGAGGACGTCACCACTCGATGCCTCTCTGGCCCTTCTGACCGGCGTCCATCGGGTGCTTGACCTTCGACATGTCGGTGACGAGGTCGGCGAGGCCGACGAGCTTCTCCGGAGCGTTCCGCCCGGTGATCACCACGTGCTGGGTCCCCGGCCGGTCGCGGAGCACCTCGACGACCTCGTCGGTGTCCACCCAGCCCCAGTGCATCGGGTACGCGAACTCGTCGAGGACGTACAGCCGGTACGTCTCGGCCGCGAGGTCCCGCTTGACCTGCTCCCAGCCCTCGCGGGCCTTCTCCTCGTTGTCCGTCTGGGCATCGCGCTGGACCCACGACCAGCCCTCGCCCATCTTGTGCCAGTCGACGGTGCCGCCCTCGCCGGAGGCGCCGAGCACGCGCAGCGCGTTCTCCTCGCCCACCTTCCACTTCGCCGACTTGACGAACTGGAACACCCCGATCGGCCACCCCTGGTTCCAGGCGCGCAGCGCCAGCCCGAAGGCGGCGGTCGACTTGCCCTTCCCGACCCCGGTGTGCACGACGACGAGCGGCCGGTTGCGCCGCTGACGGGTCGTCAGCCCGTCGTCCGGGATGACGCTCGGCTGTCCCTGAGGCATTACGCGGCCCTCCTGCTGCCCTGCACGTCCTTCACCAGACCGGCGATGCTGTCGGCCCGCAACTCGTCCAGCGTCACGGCGGTCCCGCCCAGCTCACCCGCGAGCTTCCCGGCGAGCCCCAGCCGCACCGGCCCGGACTCGCAGTCCACGACCACCGAGGCGACCTCGTCGGCCGCGAACAACCCGGCAGCCTTCGCGGCGAGCAGCAGCGGCTCCGGCCCACCCGTGGCCCGCCCGTCGGTCACCACGACGACCAGCGCCCGGCGCGCCGCGTCCCGCAGCCGCTCCACCCGCAGCACCTCGTGCGCCTTGAGCAGCCCGGCCGCCAGCGGTGTACGCCCGCCCGTCGGCAGCGACTCCAGCCGCGCCGCCGCGGCGTCCACGGAGGAGGTCGGCGGCAGCGCCACCTCGGCGGCGGATCCCCGGAAGGTCACCAGCCCCACCTTGTCCCGCCGCTGGTACGCGTCGAGCAGCAACGACAGCACGGCCCCCTTCACCGCGCCCATCCGCTGCCGCGCCGCCATCGACCCGGAGGCGTCGACCACGAACAGGACGAGATTGGACTCGTGGCCCTCCCGCACCGTTTGCCTGAGATCGTCACGACGCAGGAGGAGCCCGGGCCCGGTGCGCCCGCGCGCCCGCTGGTGCGGTGCGGCGGCCCGCACGGTCGCCGCCAGATGCAGCTTCGTCAACGCGCCGCGCGGCCGCCGGGCCCCGGTCGTGCGCCCGTGCTCGGTCCGCGCCCGTGAGCGCCGCCCGGCGGCGCCCTGACCGATCCCGGGCACACTCAGCGCCTTCGTCCGGAACGGCTCCGCGGCCCGCACGGCGGACTGCTCCGCGCTCCCGGAGGCCTGCGGCTCGCCGCCTTCACCGGCCTCGGGCCGCGCGGCCGTGTCCCCGCCCTGCGGTCCCTCGTCGGGCGACGGCTGCCCACCGCCCCCACCGCCACCGCCCCCGCCGTCGGGGTCGGGGTCGTCGTCGCCGGAGAACTCCTCCAGCGTCTGGTCGAGCTTGTCCTCGTCCAGCCCGGGCGCGTCGAAGGGGTTCCGCCTGCGCCGGTGCGGCAGCGCCAGCAGCGCCGCCTGCCGCACGTCCTCGGCCAGTACGTCCGTACGCCCGGCCCACGCGGCCAGCGCGGTGGCGGTCCGCGCCATGACGATGTCGGCCCGCATGCCGTCCACTTCGAAAGCCGCACATGTCGCCGCGATCTGCCGCAACGCCCCGTCGCCCAGCCGCACGGACGGCAGCAGCTCACGCGCCGCCACGATCCGAGCCCGTACGGCCCGCTCCTCCTGCGCCCACCGGCCGGTGAACCCGGCGGGGTCGTCGTCGTAGGCGAGCCGCCGCCGCACCACCTCGACCCGCTGGTCCGGCTCCCGCGAGGCGGCCACCTCGACGGTCAGCCCGAAGCGGTCCAGGAGCTGGGGCCTTAGTTCGCCTTCCTCCGGGTTCATGGTCCCGACGAGCAGGAAGCGCGCCGCGTGCCGTACGGAGACGCCCTCGCGTTCGACGTACGAGGCGCCCATCGCGGCCGCGTCCAGCAGCAGGTCGACGAGGTGGTCGTGGAGCAGGTTCACCTCGTCGACGTAGAGGATCCCGCGATGGGCGGCGGCCAGCAGGCCCGGTTCGAAGGCCTTCACGCCCTCGGCGAGCGCCCGCTCGATGTCGAGGGCGCCCACCAGCCGGTCCTCGGAGGCGCCGACGGGGAGCTCGACCATGCGGGCGGGGCGCGCCGTCCCTTCGCCGGGCTCGTGCGGCCCGTCCGGACACGCCGGGTCGGGAGCCACCGGGTCGCAGGAGAAACGGCAGCCCGGCACCACGCCCACCTCGGGCAGCAGCGCGGACAGCGCCCGGACCGCGGTGCTCTTCGCGGTCCCCTTCTCGCCCCGGACCAGTACCCCGCCCACGGCGGGACTCACCGCGTTCAGGAGCAGTGCAAGACGCAGGTCGTCCTGTCCGACGACGGCGGTGAACGGATAGGGCCTGCTCACGCGGTGATCACTCCTTCGGATGGTTCATGCCCGGGCGGCAGCCCGGGGCCCGGTGCCGCGAAGGTCAGGAGGCGGATCATCCGTCCCCCTCCAGGTCTCCCTCGAGTTCGAGGTAGGTCGCCCGGAGCCGGTCCAGGGTCTCCTGGTCCGGCTCCGCCCAGAGCCCTCGGTCCGCCGCTTCCAGCAGGCGCTCCGTGATGCCGCGCAGCGCCCACGGGTTGGACTTCCGCATGAACTCCTGGTTCTCCGGCGAGAAGACGTACTCCGCGCTCAACCTCTCGTACATCCAGTCGTCGACCACGCCGGCCGTCGCGTCGTACCCGAACAGGTAGTCCACGGTGGCCGCCATCTCGAAGGCACCCTTGTAGCCGTGCCGCCGCATGGCCGCCATCCAGCGCGGATTGACGACCCGGGCCCGGAACACGCGGTGCGTCTCCTCGCCCAGCGTCCGCGTCCGCACCTGGTCGGGCACCGCCGAATCCCCGACGTACGCCTCGGGGCTGGCCCCGGTCAGATGCCGCACCATCGCGACCATGCCGCCGTGGTACTGGAAGTAGTCGTCGGCATCGGCGATGTCGTGCTCCCTGGTGTCGACGTTCTTCGCCGCCACCGCGATCCGCCGGAACGCCGTCTCCATGTCGCCGCGCGCCGCCCGTCCGTCCAGACCGCGGCCGTAGGCGTAGCCACCCCAGACGGCGTACACCTCGGCGAGGTCGGCGTCCGAGCGCCAGTTGCGGGCGTCGATCAGCGGCAGCAGACCCGCGCCGTAGGCACCCGGCTTGGAGCCGAAGATCCGGGCCGTCGCCCGGCGCCGGTCGCCGTGCCCGGCGGTGTCCTCGTCCGCGTGGGCCTTCACGAAGTTCGCTTCGGCCGGCTCGTCCAGTTCGGCCACCGCCCGCACCGCGTCGTCGAGCAGTCCGACCACGTGCGGGAAGGCGTCCCGGAAGAAGCCGGAGATCCGCACCGTCACGTCGATGCGGGGCCGCCCCAGCTCCTCCGGCGGGATCACCTCGAACCCGGTCACCCGCCTCGACGCGTCGTCCCACACCGGCCGGCACCCCAGCAGCGCCAGGACCTCGGCGATGTCGTCGCCCTGCGTCCGCATGGCCGATGTCCCCCACACCGTCAGCCCGACCGACTGCGGATACCCGCCGGTGTCCTTCAGGTAGCGCTGCACCAGCGAGTCGGCGAGCGACTGCCCGACCTCCCAGCTCAGGCGCGACGGGATCGCCTTGGGGTCGACGGAGTAGAAGTTCCGCCCGGTCGGCAGGACGTTGACGAGCCCGCGGGTCGGCGAGCCCGAGGGCCCGGCCGGGACGTAACCCCCGCGCAGCGCCCGCAGGATGTGCCCGATCTCGTCGGTGGTCCGGGCCAGCCGCGGCACGACCTCGGTGCAGGCGAACTCCAGCACGGCCACGGCGTCGGGGAGCCCGGCCCCGAGCACCTCCCGCACCAGCGGCGCCGCCTCGGCCACCGCCCAGGCGCGCTCCTCCATCCCCTCCGCGATCCGCCGGCACAGCTGCTCCAGCAGGTCGACGGCGTCGGAGGCGGTGCGCGAGGGACCTGCGACCAGGTCCGTCAGCTCCGCGGGCACCTTCACCGGAGCCCCCGGTTCGGCCAGCAACTCCTTCTCGACCAGACCGAAACGAGCGGCCAGGGCGGCCCGCAGCCCCGGCAGGGCGTCGGCCTGTCCGCCCCACACCTGCGCGGCACGCAGCACGGCCAGCACGAGGTTCACGCGCGGCCCGCCGACCGGCCCGCCGCCCAGGACGTGCAGCCCGTCGCGGATCTGCACGTCCTTGATCTCGCACAGGTAGCCGTCGATGTGCATGACGAACTCGTCGAACGCGTCGTCGTCCGGCTGCTCGTCGACATGCAGGTCGTGGTGGAGTTCCGCGGCCCGCACCAGGGTCCAGATCTGGCTGCGGACCGTCGGCGCCTTCCCCGGATCCAGGTCGCTGACGAGCGCGTACTCGTCCAGCAGCTGTTCCAGCTTCGCCAGGTCCCCGTAGGTGTCGGCGCGCGCCATCGGCGGCACCAGATGGTCCACCACGGTCGCGTGCCCGCGCCGCTTGGCCTGGGTGCCCTCGCCGGGGTCGTTGACGATGAACGGATAGATCAGCGGCAGGTCCCCGAGGACCGCGTCCGGAGCGCACCCTCCGCTCAGGCCGAGCCCCTTGCCCGGCAGCCACTCCATCGTGCCGTGCTTGCCCATGTGGACGACCGCGTCGGCGCCGAAGGAGTTCTCCAGCCACCGGTAGGCGGCCATGTAGTGGTGCGACGGCGGCATGTCCGGGTCGTGGTAGATCGCGATCGGGTTCTCCCCGAAGCCGCGCGGCGGCTGGATCATGACCACGACGTTCCCGAAGCGCAGCGAGGCGAGCACGATGTCGTCGCCGTCGACGTACAGGCTGCCCGGCGGCTCGCCCCACGCCTCCACCATCGCCTCGCGCAGCTCGGGGTCGAGTGTGCCGAACCAGGCCCGGTAGTCGGCGAGCGGCACCCGCGCGGGAGCGGCGGCCAGCTGCGCCTCGGTCAGCCACTCCACGTCGTGACCACCGGCCCCGATGAGTCGGTGGATCAGTTCGTCCCCGTTGTCGGGGTGCCCGTCGACGACGTATCCGGCGTCCCGCAGCGCGTCCAGCACGCGTACCGCCGAGGCGGGCGTGTCGAGGCCGACGGCGTTGCCGACGCGCGAGTGCTTGGTCGGGTAGGCGGTGAAGACGAGCGCGATGCGCTTCCCGGCGTTCGGCTTGTGCCGCAGCCGGGCGTGGCGCACGGCGATCCCGGCGACCCGTGCGGCGCGCCCGGGGTCGGCCCGGTAGACCGGTACGTCGTCCGGGCCCTGCTCCTTGAAGGAGAACGGCACGGTGATCAGGCGCCCGTCGAACTCCGGGATCGCGACCTGCATCGCCGCGTCCATCGGGGACAGGGCGGCGTCCGAGGCGTCCCAGGCGGCCCGCGAGGAGGTGAGGCACAGGCCCTGCAGCACCGGGACGTCGAGGTCGGCCAGCGCCCCGACGTCCCAGGCCTCCTCGTCGCCTCCTGCCGACGCCTGCGAGGCGTGTGTGCCGCCGGCCGCCAGGACCGTGGCGACCAGGGCGTCCGCCCGGCCGAGGGTCTCGTACAGTCCGGCGTCCGCGCCGCGCAGCGAACCGCAGTACACGGGAAGGGCGTTGGCGCCCTGCGCCTCGATCGCGTCGCACAGGGTGTCGACGAAGGCGGTGTTGCCGCTCAGTTCGTGCGCCCGGTAGAAGAGCACGCCGACGGTCGGCCGGCCCTCCCGCACGGTGCGGTCGCCGTGCACCCCGTACTCCGGCATCCGCCGGGGCGCGGCGAAGCCCTCGCCGGTCAGCAGCACGGTGTCGGACAGGAAGCGGGCCAGCTCGGTCAGGTTCTCCGGACCGCCCTCGACGAGGTACTTCAGCGCCTCCGCGACCACACCGGCGGGCACGCTCGACTCGGCCATCAGCTCCGCGTCCGGCACGGCCTCGCCGCCGAGCAGCACGGTCGGGACGCCGGAGGCCTTCAGCGCGGCCAGCCCGTCCTCCCAGGCCCGCTTGCCGCCCAGCAGCCGTACGACGGCGATGCCGGCGCCGTCGACCAGCGCGGGGAGTTCCTCCGCCACGTCCACGCGCGTGGGATTGCCGATCCGGTACGGCGCACCCGAGGCGCGGGCCGCCAGCAGGTCCGTGTCGGCGGTCGACAACAACAACACTGTGCTCATGCGGGCGCTCCCGGTGGAATGAAAGGCAGTCCTTGCGGCGCGCCCGACTCGATGAGCCGCCACAGCGCGTCCGTGTCCGCGTGCTGTTCGATCAGGTCGCCGAGCCGGTCGAGCTGCTCCTCGCGCAGCGCGGCGAAGGAGGTGTCCGGTGCCGGCACGAACCGGCGGCCGGCGGCGGCGGCCACCTCGCGCAGGAAGGCGCGCCGGAACCCGTCCGACTCCAGCGAGCCGTGCCAGTGGGTGCCCCAGGTCTGGCCGGTCCGGCAGCCGTCCAGGAAGGGCGTGCCGCCGTGCACCTCGGCCACCCCGTGGTGGATCTCGTACCCGGCGACCTGCTCGCCGAGGGCTTCGCCGACGGGCCGGGCGAGGGTCTTGCCGGGCGCGAACTCGACCCGCACGGGCAGGATCCCGAGCCCGTCGACCCGGCCGCGCCGGCTCTCCACGTCGTCCTCGATGTGTTCGGCGAGGATCTGGAATCCGCCGCAGATGCCCAGGACGGGGCGGTGCTCGGCCGCCCTGCGCCGGATCGCCGCGGCGAGGCCGCGCTCGTGCAGCCAGTCCAGTGCACGGACGGTCCCGCGGGTCCCGGGCACCACCACCAGGTCCGCGTCCGCCAGTTCCTCGGGACGGTCCACGAACCGCACCACCACGCCCGGTTCGGCGGCGAGCGCGTCGACGTCCGTGAAGTTCGACATCAGGGGGATCGCGCAGACGGCGACGCGCAGCACGTCCTCGCCGACGGGCGCGGACACCCGCGACTCGCGGACCGTGCCGCGCAGCGACACCCTCAGTCCGTCCTCCTCGTCGATGCCGAGGCCGTTCCGGAACGGCAGCACGCCGTACGTGCCCCGGCCGGTGAGGCCGCGGAGCATGTCCAGCCCGGGCTCCAGCAGGGACACGTCGCCGCGGAACTTGTTGACCAGGAACCCCGCGACCAGCTCCTGGTCCTCGGGCGACAGCAGCGCGACGGTGCCGAAGAAGGACGCGAAGACGCCGCCGCGGTCGATGTCCCCGACGACGAGGACGGGCAGCCGCGCCGCGCGCGCCACGCCCATGTTGACGATGTCGGTCCGTCGCAGATTGATCTCGGCGGGCGAACCGGCCCCCTCACAGATCACCGCGTCATACGTGCCCCGCAACTCGGTCAGGCACTCCACCACCGTGCCCAGCAGCCCCTGCTGGCGCCCTCCGTGGTAGCCGCGGGCGCTCAGCTCGCCCACGGGCCTGCCCAGCAGCACGACCTGGCTGCTCTGCTCCCCGCCGGGCTTGAGCAGCACGGGGTTCATCAGCGCGGTCGGCTCGATCCGGCACGCCTGCGCCTGCATGGCCTGTGCCCGCCCGATCTCGGCTCCCTCCCGTGTCACGAAGGAGTTGAGGGACATGTTCTGGGCCTTGAACGGCGCGACCTTGACGCCCTGCCGCACCAGCCAGCGGCAGATCCCGGCGGTGACGACGCTCTTGCCGGCGTCGGAGGTGGTGCCGGCGACGAGGAGACCGCCGTTCATGAGCTGCGTCCCTTCACGAGGAGGCGCGCGGCGGCACCGGCGCCGAGCGCGAGCCAGCCAACCCGCCGGGAGAGGCGTACGGCACGGTCGATGTCGTTCGGGTGGACGGCGCGCCCCTGCCCGTTCAGGACGGGCCGGTGCTCCACGCGCCCCCCGTACGACAGCGTTCCGCCGAGCCGTACGCCGAGCGCCCCGGCGAAGGACGCCTCCACGGGACCGGCGTTGGGGCTCGGGTGCCGGGAGGCGTCGGCCCGCCAGGCGCGGGCGGCGCCCCGGGGATCGGGACCGGCCAGCGCGGCGAGCACGGCGGTCAGCCGCGCGCCGGGCCACCCGGCGGCGTCGTCGAGCCGGGCGGAGGCCCAGCCGTAGCGGCGGTAGCGGGGGGAGCGGTGGCCCACCATGGCGTCGAGGGTGTTGACGGCCCGGAACCCGAGCAGCCCCGGCACTCCGGCGGCGGCGCCCCACACCAGCGCGCCCACCACGGCGTCGGAGGTGTTCTCGGCCACGGACTCCACGACCGCGCGGGCGATCCCGTCGGCGTCCAGGGCCTGCGGGTCCCGCCCGCACAGGTGGGGCAGCCGCCGGCGGGCCGCCTCGACGTCCCCGTTGGCCAGCGCCTCCCCGACGGTCCGGGCCTCGCGGGCCAGGGACGTACCGCCGACGACGGACCAGGTGGCGACCGCGGTCAGCGCGACGGAGACGGCGGGGGAGCGGCGCACGGCGCGCGCGGCGACGGCACCCAGCGCGACGGCGCCCCCGGCGCACACGGCGGTGTGCAGTGCTCCCCGGCCGAGGTGGTCGCGGTACAGGACGCGTTCGACGGCAGCCGCGGCACGCCCGAACGCGGCGACAGGATGCCCGCGGCGCGGGTCGCCGAGAACCAGGTCGCCGAGAAGGCCGGCGGCGGCGCCGTACGCGAAGACGCGTTCGGCACGCATGGGCTCAGCCGGCCGCGGGGCACGGGGCAGGGGTGAGCCTGGTACGGGACCTCGATCGGCAGCCGAGCATGGCGATATGTGTCCTCACTCAGGGTGTCCGCGCCCTGGTTCGACGAGACCGGCGGTGAGAGTTCCTGGCTCCCGGGGTTCTCACCCCGGTGACAGTGGCGGGACCGCGCCGGATTCGCACCGGCTTCCTCTCCTGCCGCCGTACATGGCCCCGGAAGTCCACCACGGCCTCCGAAGGGCCGTCAACTTGCCGTTGACCTGCGCGGGGGGAGTGTGCAGAAGCCCACACCCCGGTGCGGTGAGCGCCCCGCGCGCGGGGGCGCGCCGCCCGCGCGCCGGGCGCCCGTCCGGGCAGGACGAACCGGGACGACCTGGGCCACCGGCGGTGGCCGGGGGCGCCGAGGGCCGGCGACGGGGTGGCTGCTCCGGTGCGGCGGCCGACCGTGGCAGTCGCGTCAACGGGCCCCGTGCCCTGCCCGGTTCGCACCGGACGGCGCCAAGGCCCGTGGGGGTGCGCCGTAGGGGGCGGACAACGACGTCCGCCCTGCCCGGCCCACCGGTGAGGCGGGCCCGACAGGGCGGACGGAGGGGCCGTACGGGAGGTCGGGCGAAGCGGCCCGGCCGGTCAGGCCACGATCAGATGGATGCCGTACGCCACGGCCGTCGCGCAGGCCGCGAAGCACAGGTAGGCGCCGGTGGCCGCCAGGGCCGCCGAGCCGCCCCGGGCCGTGGCCCGTTCGCGGAGGGAGAGCCCCACGACGCCGAGGGTGAACACGGCCACGAGGGCCACGGTCACCACGAGGCTGACGCCGAACACGGAACCGAGTGCCGCCCAGTCGATCTTCATGCTGCTGCTTCCTTGAGTGGTGGAGTGCCTGGGTGGGCGCGGTCAGACCGCGGCCGGCGGAGCCGACGGGGCGGACTCTGCCGTCGCAGGCGGGGCGGGGACGGTGGCCGACAGGTCCTCGATCACCGGCACGGACGCCGGGGGCGGGGTCACGGCGGCGATGGCGGTGGTCACCACGCCGACCGGCTCCTCGGCGTCGTTGACGTTGCTGTGGTTGACGACCTCGCGGCGCGAGAGCTTCCAGATCGCGGCGCTGGAGCCGACGAGGAAGACGGCGACCACGGCCGTGCCCCAGTCACCCAGCCCGGTGACCTTCTCGGCGAGTGCGCCGACCAGGGCGGCGGCCGGAAGGGTCAGCGCCCAGGCCACGACCATGCGGGTCGCGGTCGACCAGCGCACCACACCGCCCTTGCGGCCCAGGCCCGCACCCATCACCGAGCCGGAGACGACGTGCGTGGTGGACAGCGAGAAACCGAGGTGGGAGGAGGCCAGGATGGCCGTGGCGGCGCTGGTCTGGGCGGCGAAGCCCTGCTGCGGCGCCAGTTCGGTGAGGCCCTTGCCCATGGTGCGGATGATGCGCCAGCCGCCGATGTAGGTGCCGAGCGCGATGGCCAGGCCGGCGGAGAGGATCACCCAGGTGGGAGGGTCGGAGTCGGGGGCGATGGAGCCGCCGGCGACCAGGGCGAGGGTGATGATGCCCATCGTCTTCTGGGCGTCGTTGGTGCCGTGGGCGAGGGAGACCAGGCCGGCGGAGGCGATCTGGCCGGCGCGGTAGCCCTTCTCGGCCGCCTTGCCCTCGGCCTTCTTGCCCACGACGTACGACAGGCGGGTCGCGAACAGGGCGGCGAGGCCCGCCACGATCGGCGCGGCGACCGCCGGCAGGAGCACCTTGGTGACGAGCACACCGTTGTGGACGGCGCCGAAGCCGGCCGAGGCGACGGTGGCGCCGATGAGGCCGCCCATCAGGGCGTGCGAGGAGCTGGAGGGCAGGCCCACCAGCCAGGTCAGCAGGTTCCAGAGGATCGCGCCGACCAGGGCGGCGAAGATGACCTCGGGACGGATGCCGGTCTCGTCGACGAGACCCTTGGAGATCGTGTTGGCGACCTCGACGGAGAGAAATGCGCCGACAAGGTTCAGTACGGCGGACATGACCACCGCGACCTTGGGCTTGAGAGCACCGGTGGAGATGGTCGTGGCCATCGCGTTGGCGGTGTCGTGGAAACCGTTCGTGAAATCGAACGCGAGAGCGGTGATCACCACTATCGCGAGGATCAGCGAGAAGCTTTCCATTTACCCAGGCAATCGTTCGAAGTCATTGGCCGGACGAACGTAGGTAACCTGGGTGAACGGAAGGTGAACTGAGGCAGGACTCGCGGTGTCCCGAGAGGGGGTCGAGGGTCCGCTCGGGAGCGGCGACCCAGGCGCCGCACGGCCGAGCGCCGGGGGCGGGCCTGCGCGGCGCGTCGCCGGGGGTCCCGAAGAGATCCTTGTCACTCCACCCGGCGTCCCTGTCGTACCGCTGGGAACGCCCCGTCCTTCCGGCCGTCGCCTGACTGGTGCACCGGAGTGCGCCGGACAGCGCCGGGGTGTTCCGCGACGCGCGGTGGGCGGCCCGGGCGGGGCCGGCGCACCCCGGCGCGCGCCTCCCGGTGGCCCGTGACGGGGGCCGGCGGAACCGGAGTGCCTCGGTCCGGCGGCGCACGGCGGACCGGGCTGGAAGGATCGCGGCATGGCAGAGCAGCAGCGGGGCGCGCAGGACGCCGCGGCGGGCGCACGGCACACGGGGCAGCGTGCGCGCGGGAGTACGGAGGGCGGACGCGCGCCGTGGGCGAGCGGCGCGCGCGCGGCGGAGGCGCGCGCCTGGGAGGCGCTCGTCGCCACCGCGCGGCGCACCGTCACCGACGGGCTGGTCGTCGGCACCTCCGGCAACGTCTCCGTACGCGTCGGTGACGTGGTGCTGGTCACGCCGTCGGGCGTGCCCTACGACCGGCTCACCCCGGACGACCTCACCGGGGTCGACCTCGACGGCCGTCAGGTGCGCGGCGCGCTCGCCCCCACCAGCGAGCTGCCCCTGCACCTCGCCCTCCACCGCCGGACCGAGGCCCGCGCCGTCGTGCACACCCACGCCGTGCACGCGACCGCCGTCTCCCTGCTCGTGCCGGAACTGCCGCTCGTGCACTACATGGCGGCCGCCCTCGGCGGTCCCGTCCGGGTCGCGCCGTACGCCACCTACGGCACCCCGGAACTGGCCGAGGCCATGCTGCAGGCGCTCACCGGCCGCACCGCCTGCCTCCTCCAGAACCACGGCACCGTCGCCCACGGCGCCACACTGGACCAGGCCTACGACCGCACGGCCCAGCTGGAGTGGATGTGCCGGCTGTGGCTGACGGCCTCCTCGGTCCCCGGCCGCACACCCCACCTGCTGGCGCCGGAGGACCTCGCGGCGGCGGCCGAGAAACTGCGGGGATACGGGCAGCGCGGGTGAGGGGGCGTCACCCCGGGCCGGCTCTCCACTGGCCGGAGGCCGGACGGGCCACGACACTGGATCCGTGCGCACTGCCACAGCGACGGCCGCCGCTGCCGTCACCGCCGTGATGGGTGCCGGGGCCGCCGCCGTGGTCGCCGGCCGGCTCGCCAGCGACGCCGCGCTCAGGGCGTCCCCCGGACGGCCGCTGCCCACCGAGCCCCGGCTCACCGTGCACGCCGCGGGGGCCGACCGGATCACCCTCACCCGGGACCTGGCCTCCCTGCGGCCCGGCACCTACGGCCTCGAAGGGGACGACGCCCACGCGATCGTCGGCCGGGTGCTCACGGACGCCGGTCACCCGGCCGACACCGTGGTGCGCCGCCTCGACCGCGTGACCCACGGCACCCTCGCCCCCGGCGACCGGGTGCGGCTCACGCCCACGCTGCACGTCGGCGACCCGCGGACCGCCCTCGGTCTGGACCACGCCGACGTCGAGGTCCCCGGCGAACTCGGCCCGTTGCCCGCCTGGTTCGTGCCGGGCGCCCGGGACACCTGGGTCATCGCCGTGCACGGCCTGGGCACCACGCGGGAACAGGCCATGAACCTCATGCCGTCCCTGCACCGGCTGCGCCTGCCGGTGCTCGCCCTCGCCTACCGCGGGGACCTCGGCGCGCCCCGCTCCCCGGACGGCCTGAACCACCTCGGCGACAGCGAGTGGCGCGACCTGGACGCGGCGATCCGGTACGCCGAGCGCCACGACGCCCGCCGCGTGGTCCTGCTCGGCTGGTCCACCGGTGCCACCATGGCGCTGCGCGCCGCCGCGCACTCCGGCCTGCGGAACAGGATCTCCGGGCTCGTCCTGGACTCCCCGGTGCTCAGCTGGGAGGCGACGCTGCGCGCCCTGGCCGCGGCCCGGCACACCCCCGGACCGCTCCTCCCGCTCGCGGTCCGTGCCGCGCAGGGCCGCACCGGACTGCACGCCGACCGTACCGACGAGGCCGCCGACCCCGGCCGGCTCTCTGTGCCGACCCTGATCGTCCACGGGCCCGGCGACACCGTGGCCCCCTGGGGCTACTCCCGCCGCCTCGCGGCCCGCCGCCCCGATCTGGTCACCTTGCGCGTCGTCCCGCACGCCCCGCACTCCGCCATGTGGAACGAGGACCCGGCCGGCTACGAGGAGGGCCTGCGCCGCTTCCTGACCCCGCTGATGTGACGACCCCGCGACGGCCGCTCGGGACCCGTGGCCACACCCGGATCCAAGCCGGTCAACCTCATTCCGCTTACGTCCCCGCCCGGCCTCCCTCACCGGTTCGGGCCATGCTCGGGCCACTGGCCGGTTCCCGCCTCCCGGATCCTTCCGGACCGTCTCCGTTGGCCATCCCCGTCGCCCCCCGTGACGTTCCGTTTGGGTTTTCGGACCGTCAACCGGAAGACTGCACCTGTGACGTCCCGTATCCCGCGCGACTCCAGGCTTCGACTCGTCCGCCCGCGACCCCTGGCCGCCGTCCCGAGAGCAGTGAACCAGCGGCCCCCGCGCCGCCGCGCGCCCCGCCCGCCCGAGGGCACGCCGGCTCCCGCGGAACTGGCCGGAATGGCACGCTCCGGACTGGCCGGCGCGGTCCGCGTCGCCCGCTGGGCCGACACCGCCCTCGGCCCGGGCCGGAACGGCGCCACCGCCGACGGCAAGGCCACCCTCTCCGACGCGACCGCAGAACGGGCGGCCGAGCAAATCGGGCTGACCACCTCTCAGGTCCGCGCCGACTGGGACACCGCCCGCCTGGCCGGCCTCGTCGAGGTGCACGGCGACAGCGCCCGCCCCGGTTGGCGGCTGCGCGCCTGGGACCGCGACGACAGCGCCGTGCTGCGCGGCTGGGTCGCCCTCTTCGACGCCTGGTCGCTCGCCCACCCGGAACCCGCCGACCGCGAGCCCGCCGCCGTCGCCGAGGTCGTCTCGGCCATGCCGCAGGTGCTTTCCTTTCTCCAGCTGTCCGCCGGACCCGTCCCCGTCGAGCAACTCCTGGACCTGCTGCACCAGCGGGTGACCGAACTGCGCACCGAGCGCTGCGAGGTCCCCTACGACTCCCCGCCCGGCCCGGCGGCCCCGGCCGCCCTCGCCGCGGCCGCCGGGCCCGGGGCAACCGTGCCCGGCGCCGCGGACCGGGAGCCCGTGCCCGAGACCGCGCTGCCGGCCCCGGCGGCCACCCCCCTGCCCGTCGCCGTCGCCGACGTGGCGGAGGGCACGGCCGGTGCCGGGCTGGCGCCGCTGCTGGACTGGGCGCTGGGCGCGCTCGCCGCCGTCGGCGCCCTGACCTACGGCGACGGACAGGCCACGCTCACGCCACTCGGCAGCTGGGCGGTCTGGGTCAAGCTGGAGCAGATCTGCGTCGCCGCGCAGAGCCCCGCAGGCAACATCGAGCAGTCGGCCGAGGACATGCTGCGCGGCTGCGCCCAGCTGCGTCCGAACGCGGCCCGGGCCGAGTACCGCGCCTGGCTCGCCGCCCGCCCCGTCGGCAGCGCGGTCACCGAACTCCTCGACGCCGCCCGCGGCGACGACGCCCTGCTGCGCGGCCTCGCCTTCGAGGCGCTCCGCGTCGTCGGCGCCCCCGCCGAGCCCGACGTGCACGCCGCCGTCGGCGAGCCCCCCCTGCGGCCGTACGCCCTGCTGTGGCTCGCCGAGCACGACGGCGTCGACCCCGAGGACGCCCACGAGGTCCTCACCCGGGAGGAGGCCACCTGGCTGTGGGTCGACACCGCCGCGGCCGTCGCCGACCACGGCGAGGCGCCGATGCTGGTGCGCCACCTGGAGTCCGCGCTCCAGCCCACCGTCCCGGCGCTGCTGAACGAGGTGCGCGCCGTCGGTCACCCCCGGACCGTGCAGGTGCTGGTCGCGCTCGCCGCGGCACACCCGGACCCGGCGCTGGCCAAGGCCGTGCGGCGCGCGGCCTTCCAGGTGCACACGGGAGGGTGAGTCAGGCGGGTGTCCCCGGGACGTACGTCCCGGGGCACGCGGGGCGCCGGCGCCCACCCGAACGGAGGAGACGAACCGAACACAGGTACGCGGGAAAACCGGTTGCACCGCCCCGTTAGACTGGCCGCATGGCCATTCTCCTCGCGCACTAGACGGCGGGAACGTCCTCAGCCGCCCACCCGCCACCCCTCATCGCCCTGGAGTCTGTCCGTGATCTCCGCCTCCGGTATCGAGCTGCGCGCCGGTGCCCGCATCCTCATCGAGAACGCCTCCTTCCGCGTCGCCAAGGGCGACCGCATCGGTCTGGTCGGCCGCAACGGCGCCGGCAAGACCACGCTGACCAAGTGCCTCGCGGGTGAGGGCATCCCCGCCGCCGGCGCCATCACCCGGTCCGGTGAGGTCGGCTACCTCCCGCAGGACCCGCGCACCGGCGACCTCGACGTCCTCGCCCGCGACCGCATCCTGTCCGCCCGCGGCCTCGACGTGCTGATCCGCAAGATGCGTGAGAACGAGCAGCGCATCGCCACCGGCCAGGGCAGCACCCGGGAGAAGGCGCTCAGGCAGTACGAGCGCCAGGAGACGGAGTTCCTCACCAAGGGCGGGTACGCGGCCGAGGCCGAGGCCGCCACCATCGCCGCCGCGCTCAACCTGCCCGACCGGGTGCTCGGCCAGCCGCTGCACACCCTCTCCGGCGGTCAGCGGCGCCGGATCGAACTCGCCCGCATCCTTTTCTCCGACGCGGACACACTGCTGCTGGACGAGCCGACCAACCACCTCGACGCCGATTCGATCATCTGGCTGCGTGACTACCTCAAGACCTACCGCGGCGGCTTCGTCGTGATCTCCCACGACGTCGACCTGGTGGAGACGGTCGTCAACAAGGTCTTCTACCTGGACGCCAACCGCGCCGCGATCGACATCTACAACATGGGCTGGAAGCTGTACCAGCAGCAGCGCGAGGCCGACGAGAAGCGCCGCAGGCGCGAGCGTGCCAACGCCGAGAAGAAGGCCGCCGCGCTCAACGCCCAGGCCGACAAGATGCGGGCGAAGGCCACCAAGACGGTTGCCGCGCAGAACATGGCCCGCCGCGCGGAGCGGCTCCTCGCCGGTCTCGACGAGGTCCGTCAGCAGGACAAGGTGGCCCGGCTCCGCTTCCCCGAGCCCGCGCCCTGCGGCAAGACCCCGCTGACCGCGGAGGGCCTGTCGAAGTCGTACGGCTCCCTGGAGATCTTCACCGACGTCGACCTGGCCGTCGACAAGGGCTCGCGGGTCGTCATCCTCGGCCTCAACGGCGCCGGCAAGACGACCCTGCTCCGGCTCCTCGCGGGGGTCGAGCAGCCCGACACCGGCGCGGTGATCCCCGGCCACGGCTTCAAGGCCGGCTACTACGCGCAGGAGCACGAGACCCTGGATCCGGACCGGACGGTCCTGGAGAACATGCGCTCCGCCGCCCCCGACATGGACCTCGTCGAGGTGCGCAAGGTGCTCGGCTCGTTCCTGTTCTCCGGCGACGACGTCGACAAGCCGGCGGGCGTCCTCTCCGGCGGCGAGAAGACCCGCCTCGCGCTGGCCACGCTGGTGGTCTCCTCGGCGAACGTACTGCTGCTGGACGAGCCGACCAACAACCTCGACCCGGCCAGCCGCGAGGAGATCCTCGGTGCGCTGCGCACCTACAAGGGTGCCGTCGTCCTGGTGACCCACGACGAGGGCGCCGTCGAGGCGCTGCAGCCGGAGCGGATCATCCTGCTGCCGGACGGTGTCGAGGACCTGTGGGGTGCGGACTACGCGGATCTCGTCGCCCTGGCTTGATCGAATGAGTGATCCACTGTGTATGGATCATTCGGCCCATCTGTGATCCATCATCTGTGTGAGATCTCCTCGTACCAAGGTGTGTCCTGCACGCACTATGCGGCCGGGTTCCCCGCTTCCGGGGGCCCGGCCGTCGTACTGCTCTGACCTGCCACTTCGCGGAAGCCCCCGTTCAGCGGTGCGCACACCAGTGTCAGGAATCACAGGTTCCGATTGTGGGGATGCGCTCCTGTCGTCAAATCCCTCTCGCACGGACCTTGCCGAATGGGTGGCCATCGGGCCCCGGAGGGGTGATCATGAGGAGACCAGAGCGCACTTCCCATGAGGAGGCACGGGTGGCCGAGACTCTGAAGAAGGGCAGCCGGGTGACCGGCGCCGCGCGCGACAAGCTCGCGGCAGACCTGAAGAAGAAGTACGACGCCGGTGCGAGCATCCGGGCGTTGGCCGAGGAGACCGGCCGCTCGTATGGCTTTGTGCACCGCATGCTCAGTGAGTCGGGTGTCACGCTCCGAGGGCGTGGCGGGGCGACGCGGGGCAAGAAGGCCCAGACGGCCTGATTCCCCGGGCGGCCCATCGGCCTCGATGGTGGCCACCCGGCCGGTCTCCCCCCATGGACGGGGGGCTGGGGTTCACCCAGCTCGGCCGGGTGGTTACTGTGCAGTCACTTAGCTGACCGCACCCACCGGAGGCATGCCATGGCTTCGTCCGCCCAGCCCGACACGGAACACCTCGTTCCCCTGCTCGACAAGGACGGCGTACGGCTCACCGTCGACGACGCCATCGCCACGGTGACGCTGACCAACCCGGCCAAGCGCAACGCGCAGAGCCCCGCCATGTGGCGGGCGCTCGTCGAGGCCGGGCAGCTGCTGCCGGGCTCCGTCCGCGTCGCCGTGCTGCGCGGCGAGGGCATGTCCTTCTCCGCGGGCCTGGACCGGCAGATGTTCACGCCCGAGGGGATCGAGGGCGAGCCGTCGTTCATCGACCTCGCACGCAGCAGCGACGCCCACCTGGACGCGGCGATCGCCTCCTTCCAGGAGGCCTTCACATGGTGGCGGCGGAGCGACCTCGTCTCCATCGCCGCCGTACAGGGACATGCCATCGGGGCGGGCTTCCAGCTCGCCCTCGCCTGCGACCTGCGCGTCGTCGCCGACGATGTGCAGTTCGCCATGCGCGAGACCAGCCTCGGGCTCGTTCCGGACCTCACCGGTACGCACCCGTTGGTCGGCCTCGTCGGATACGCCCGCGCGCTGGAGATCTGCGCCACCGGGCGGTTCGTCACGGCCGAGGAGGCGGTCGCCTCCGGCCTGGCCAACCTCGCCGTGCCCACCGACGAACTCGGCGGCGCGGTCGCGGACCTCGCCGCCGCCCTGCTGGCCGCACCGCGGGACGCCGTGATCGAGACCAAGGCCCTCCTCCGCGACGCCGCGGGGCGCACCTACGACGAGCAGCGCGCCGCCGAGCGCCAGGCGCAGGCCCGGCGCCTGCGCGACCTGGCCGGCCTCGGCGAGTGATCCGCCCCTGAGGCCCGCCACCGCTCCGGTGCTGCGCGGGCGCCTCGTCGGCCAACGGATCCCACCCGGGCGGAGCCGTGGCCGACGGGGTGCCGCCGGCCTGTGCCGCGGTGTGAGGACCGGTGCCGGGAGGGCGGGTGCAGGCCCGTAGGGGCCGCAGGGGTGCGGGACCGTCGCGCTCGTCACCGGACGGGCGGACGCGCGGGGCGCGGGACGTCCGGGGCCGGGGACGCGGTCAGCCGACCGCCGTCACCAGCACGGCCACGATCGGGTGATCCTCCCAGGCCGCGGACACCGCCGCGCGGGCCTCCCGTGCCACCTCCACGGCCCGGTGGCCCGCGCCCACGGCGATCTCCACCCGGACGTACCTCCTCGGCAGCGTGTCCGGCCGGGCCTCCTCCTGCACGTGCACCGCGTGCCCCAGCACACCGGTCAGCGCCGCCACGCCCGCGACGGACCGGGCCGCCCGGGCGGCGCGCGCCTCGTCGGGCCCGGTGCTCTCCGCGGCCGGCTCCGGCGGGGGCACCCGCACCGTCTCCGGTGCGGGCTCCTCCTCCAGCAGTGCCGTCACCCGCAGATCCACCTCCGTGACCTCCAGACCGAGGTCCCGCGCCGCTCGCCCCAGCGCCGCGCGCAGGCGGCCCGTGGCCACGGGCAGCGGCTCGGCCGCCGTCGCCGACAGCTCCGCGGACACCCGCAGGGCGCCGGGCGGCAGCGCGCTCGGAGGGGGTGGCACGACGGGCACCGCCGCCCCCTCCGGGTCGGCGAGCGCGATGCGCAGCCCGCCCAGCCGCACTCCCGGCACGTCGGCGGCGGCGCGCCGCAGCACCGCCCCGGCCGCCCGCTCCGCGATCCACGAGCCGTCCCGCGGACCGCCCAGAGGCACCAGCCTGCCCAGCGCCAGCCGGTGCCGTATGTGCTGTGTCCACTGCTGTGCCGTCATTGCTCCAGCCTGCCGCATGTCCGAGGCGCGATCGGGCAACCGCCCTTACGGTGGTCGGAGGAACACCACATGGTCGAAGGACGACGACCGAAAGGGACGTACGGCGATGACCGACACGACGGCCGGGGGCAGGACCAGGAACCCCGAGAAGGACAGCGACGGGCCGGAGACTGCCGGGACGCGCAGGACCCAGGCCACGCGGCGCGGCGGCGGAGATCCCGCCGGCCGTGGACGGACCACCATCGCCGACGGCGTGGTGGAGAAGATCGCCGGAATGGCCGCACGGGACGTGGTCGGTGTGCACGCCATGGGCAGCGGCCTGTCCCGCACCTTCGGCGCCGTCCGCGACCGCGTCCCCGGCGGTTCCAAGGCCGTCACCCGGGGCGTGAAGGTCGAGGTCGGCGAGGTCCAGACCGCTCTCGACCTGGAGATCGTCGTCGACTACGGGGTGTCGATCTCCGACGTGGCGCGGGCCGTGCGGGAGAACGTGATCGCGGCTGTGGAGCGGATGACGGGCCTGGAGGTCGTCGAGGTCAACATCGCCGTGAGCGACGTGAAGCTCCCGGACGAGGAGGACGAGGAGCCGGAGTCCCGGCTCCAGTGACACGCGGGCCCGCGCACGGACGTACGGACACACGGACGGACTGAGGGGAGCGCACCATGAGGATGGCCGCGGTCGGCTTGATCGCCGGGATGGCGCTGGGCTTCGCCGGGTACTTCGGTGGTTTCGGCGCCTTCCTGCTGGTGGCGGCCCTGGGCGCCGTCGGGTTCGTCGTCGGCCGGTTCCTGGAGGGCGATCTGGAGGCCGGAGAGTTCTTCCGCACCCGCACGCGTGACGACCGGCGGCGGTGACGGCCGTGACCACAGGAGCCACCGAGCTCCGAAGCGCACCGGCCACCCCGCCGCCCGCAGAGCGCGGCGCCACACGGATCGCCGACCGGGTCGTCGCGAAGATCGCCGCGCAGGCGGCCCGGGAGGCGGCCGGCGCCCTGCCGGGCGAGGCCCGCCGCCCGCACGCCACCGTCGTCGTGCACCACCACGCGGCCCGCATCCGCGTCCACCTCGAACTCGGCTACCCCACGGACATCGGCGCCCGTTGCCGTGCCGTGCGTCGCCATGTGACGGAGCGGGTAGGCGCGTTGGTGGGCATGGAGGTCCCGGAGGTCGCCGTCCAGGTCGAACGCCTGCACCTGGCCGCGGCCTACGGCGAGGCACAGGGGAGGACGCGATGAGCGAGCCCCGCGACGAGGGCGAGCGCGAGGGCACCACACAGCGGCTGCCGGTCCTGGAGGAGGGCGGCGGGCCCGACCCGTCCTCCGACGCCCCCGGCCGCGCCCTCCGCCCGCCGGCGGGCCCGGCGGCCCCGCCCCAGGGCGGAGGGCGCGGCCGGCGTGGCCGATTCTGGTCCGCCCGCCGCGTTCCCGCGGCGATCGTCGCCCTGCTCGTCCTCGCCGTCGCCGGCGTCTTCCTCTACGACATCGCCTCCGTCCGCGCCGGCCGGCCCGCCATGCAGTGGCGCCGCACCCTTGCCGACCAACTGGCGCAGCGCCCCCTCGACGACACCTGGGTGCTGCTCGGCGCGGGTGTCGTCGCCGCGCTCGGTCTGTGGCTGATCGTGCTGGCCGCCACACCCGGCCTGCGCGACGTGCTGCCGATGCGGCGCACCCACCCGGACGTACGCGCCGGACTGCACCGCGCCGCCGCCGAGCTGGTCCTGCGCGACCGGGCCATGGAGGTGGCCGGCGTGCAGTCGGTACGGGTCCGGATGAGCCGCACCCGGGCCGACGTACAGGTGAGGTCGCACTTCCGAGACCTGGACGAGGTACGCGCCGACCTGGACCTGGTGCTCGGCGACGCGGTCGGCGGCCTGGGGCTCGTTCGCCCACCGCGGCTGTCGGTGCGCGTCCGGCGGCCCGGGCGGAAGGGGTGAGCGCAGTGCTGAGGACCGTCAACCGGGTGCTGACCGGCTTCGTGGGTCTGGTCCTGCTCGTGCTGGGCGGCTCGGTGCTCGCCGTCGGGCTCGGCGCGCCGCCGCCGTCGTGGTGGATCCACGACGGACGCGACGACGTCCTGCTCAGCCAGGCCGAGCGGAGCCGCTGGCAGGACGAGGGCTGGTGGTGGCCCACGGTCCTGGCGGTGCTCGCCGTGCTCGTCGTGCTCGCCCTGTGGTGGCTGACCGCGGTGCTGCGCCGTCGCCGACTCGCCGAGGTCCTCGTCGACACCGGCGACGGGGCGGGTGCCCTGGTGCGCGGCCGGGCACTGGAGTCCGTCCTCACCGCTGAGGCGAACGCCATGGACGGCGTGGAACGGGCGCACGTCCACCTCACCGGCCGCCGCATCGCCCCCGGGACCCGGGTGCGGCTCCTGCTGGAACCGCACGTGGACCCCGGGACTGCGTTGAGCGAACTCACGAGCCGGGCCCTGGCCCACGCCCGCGACTCGGCGGGCCTCGCGTCACTGCCCGCCGAGGTGCGCCTGCGCGCCGCCAAGCACCGCGCCGAAAGGGTCAGTTGACCCCGTCCGCGTCCGGGCGGCGGTCCGGTTCAGAAACCGTGCCGGGCCCCGCCGTCCACCGGGACCATGATGCCCGTCAGATAGGAGGCGGCCGGCGACAGCAGGAAGGCCGCCGTCCGGCCGAACTCCGCGGGCGTGCCGTAGCGCCGCATCGGGATCTGCGCCTCGTTGGCCGCCCGCGTCGCCTCCGGGTCCGCCGACAGCCCGTCCAGCTCGCGGACCCGGTCGGTGTCGATGCGGGCGGGCAGCAGCCCCACCACCCGGATGCCCCGGGGCCCCAGCTCGTCGGAGAGCGACTTGGCGAATCCGGCGAGTCCGGGGCGCAGCCCGTTGGAGACGGTCAGGCCCGGGATCGGCTCGTGCACCGAGCCCGACAGTACGAACCCGATGACGCCGCCCGCCTCCAGCTCGGCCGCGGCCGTGCGGGCGAGCCGCACCGCACCGAGGAACACCGACTCGAACGCGTGCTGCCACTGCTCGTCGGTGTTGTCGGCGACGAAGCCCGGCGGCGGACCCCCCACGCTGATGAGGATGCCGTCGAAGCCACCGAAGTGCTCCCGCGCCGCGGCGACGAGCCGCGCCGGCGCCTCGGGGTCGGCGTTGTCGACGGCGACCCCGACCGCGTCCGGACCCAGTTCGGCCGCCGCGTCGGCGGTCCGCTTCCCGTCCCGCCCGGTGAGGACCACCTTCGCCCCGTCGGCGACCAGCTCACGCGCCACGGCGTTGCCGAGTCCTCGCGTGGCGCCGGTGACCACGTACACCCGGTCCTTCAGTCCAAGATCCATGGCCCTATCCTGCCTGCTCCTCCCGGAAGAGGGCGAGGGCCGTGTTGACCAGGCCGATGTGACTGGAGGCCGGCGGGAAGTCCCCCGGGTGCCGTCCGGCCTCGGGGCCGTACTCCTCGGACAGCGGGCCCACGTCGTCGGCGAGGCCGCCGGCCGCTCGAACAGCTGCCTGGCCTCCTTGGTGCGGCCGGTGGCGTCGAGTGCGTCGGCGAGCGGGCCAGAAGGAGCACACCAGGAAGACGCCCTCGCCGCCGGGCAGCCCGTCCACGGCCGTGCCGTCGGTGCCGTAGCGGCTCAGACCGCTGCCGCTGCCGACTCCTGTGCCGGTCGTTTCGCCGCCGCCTCGCGGCGCTCCCGCGCCTCACGGCGGGCCAGGACGATCCAGCCCACGGGCACACCCGCGGCGAACAGCCACCACTGGATGGCGTACGCGTAGTTCAGCGGGGCGTTCTCCATGCCCGGCTTGCCGATCAGCTCCGGCGTGCCGCCCTTCGGCTCCGGCGCGGTCAGCACGACGTACCCGCCGAGCACCGGGCCGCCGAGGCGCCGCGCCTGCTGCCCGCTGTCGATCAGCATGACCTGCCGGTCCGGCAGGTCCTTGATGTCCTTGATGCCGCTCGCCTCGGTCGTCTCGTCCGGCATCAGCCGCCCGGTGACGGTCACCTCGCCGCGGGGCGGGGCGGGGACCTCGGGGAACGCTGTCTGGCTCGGGCCGTCGGCGGGGATCCAGCCGCGGTCGACCAGCACCACCCTGCCGTCCGCCAGGACGAACGGGGTGAGGACGTGGAACCCTACCTTGTCGTCGGCGTTGACGCGCCGCCGCACCACCACCTCGTGCGCGGTGTCGAAGCGCCCCTCGGCGGACACGGTGCGATACCGCTGGAGCCGGGTCACGGCATGCCCCGGGGACGTCAGCGACTCCACGGGCACCGGGTCGGCCTTCAGCGCGTCGGAGACGAGCTGGTTGCGGGCGCTGCGCTCGTCGTAGCGGTGCATCTGCCAGATGCCCAGCCTGATCATCGTGGGGATGAGCAGCAGGGCGACCAGCGTGAGGATCACCCACTGCCGGGACAACAGGAAGCGGTACACCCCACGACCGTACCTCCCGGCCGCGGGGTGTCCTCAGGGGGGTGGAGGAAGGGGGCCGGGCGGATCAGACCCGGTCGACGATGCCCGCCTCCCCTTCCGCGCGGGCGCAGTGGGCACCGCAGTACCAGTGGCCGTCGACATCGACGCCCTGGCCGATGATCTGGACCCGGCAGTGCTCGCAGATGGGGGCCATGCGGTGGATCGCACAGGAGAAGCAGTCGAAGACGTGGACCGCTCCCTGGGCGTGCACCTCGAAAGTCATTCCATAGTCATTGCCGCAAACTTCGCATCTCGCCATGGGCCACAGGGTGGGCCGTCGGCGGGAGCGGGGCGAGGCGGCGCCGGGCGAGTCGCGTCGCGTTCACCCGTCCGTACGGGTCCGGGTCCGGGCGCCGGTGCTCACCCGTCCGCGGGTTCCACGTCCCTCAGCAACTGTCCGAACGCCGCCTCGTCGAGCACCGGCGTACCGTACTGCCGCGCCTTGACCGCCTTCGACGTGCCCGAATCGGGGTCGTTCGTCACCAGCAGGCTGGTCAGCCGGGACAGGCTGGTGGAGACGTGCAGTCCCGCCTCGGTCGCGCGGTCCTCCAGCAGCTCCCGGTCGATCGAGGTGTCCCCGGAGAACGCCACGCGCATGCCCTGCTTGAGCCGCCCGCCCTCCGCGTACCGTCCCGGGTTCGGGTGGGGGCAGGCCGGCCGCTTCCGGGCCGGGCGCCAACCACTCCCGCCGCGGGCGCCCGCCTGCCGGCCGATGAGCGGCGCGGGCCGGTCGTGCCACTCCGTCAGCGGCCGGCACTCGTGCAGCGGCAGCCGTACGCCGCCGGCTGCGGCGGCCCGCAGGCTGGGGCGGAACGCCTCCGCCAGCACGCGCGCGTCGTCCAGGGCGTGGTGCGCTTGCCGCTGCACCACGCCGAAGTGCGCGGCGAGGGTCTCCAGCTTGTGGTTGGACAGCGGCAGCGCCAGCGCCTTGGACAGCGCGATCGTGCACAGCCGCTGTCTGACCGGCGCCTCCCGGTTGGCCCGCGCGTACTCCCGGGCGATCATCTGCCAGTCGAAGACGGCGTTGTGCGCGACGAGCACCCGCCCTTCCAGCCGGCGCGCGAACTCCCCGGCGATGTCACCGAAGAGGGGTGACCCCTCCAGGGCCTCGCTCGTCAGGCCGTGGATCCACACCGGGCCCGGGTCCCGCTCCGGGTTGACCGTCGTGTACCAGTGGTCCTCGACCTCGCCGCGCGCGTCCAGCCGGTACACGGCCGCGGAGATGATCCGGTCGTCCCTCGCCAGGCCGGTGGTCTCCACGTCAACGACCGCGTATCCCGGGGGATACGCGGTCGGCCACTGGGTGGGGGAGGACACTGCGGTCGTGCGGTCTTCGAGCATGGTCCCTGAGGATACGGGCCGGGGCCGACAGCCCGGGCCGCGCGTCCGGCATGTCCGGCTGCCGCAAGGGCGCCGCCGCACAGGGGACTTCGCCCGGAGTGTCCCCATTGGTCTGCTTGTTTGGTCCGCTAGCGGAGGGGCGTCGCTGCGGGACGCGCCCGTCGCGTGGTGCCATGCTCGGTTCCGTGACGGAACCCACGCATGACGAGGCGCACGGCGCTGCGCTGGGCAGCCGGCTGAACTGGCTGCGTGCCGCGGTCCTCGGCGCCAATGACGGCATCGTGTCCACCGCGGGCCTGGTCGTCGGTGTCGCCGGCGCGACGGACGACCGCTCGGCGCTGCTGACGGCGGGGCTGGCCGGACTGCTGGCCGGGTCGATGTCGATGGCGGCCGGCGAGTACGTTTCGGTGTCGACGCAGCGCGACTCGGAGAAGGCCGCCCTGGCCCTGGAGACGCGGGAGTTGCACGAGCAGCCGGACGCGGAACTGGTCGAACTCACCCAACTCCTGGAGGACCGCGGCCTGTCCAGGGAGGTGGCCGTGGAGGCGGCCCGGCAGCTGACCGAACGCGACGCGCTCAGGGCGCACGCGCGCGTGGAGCTCGGCATCGACCCCGACGCGCTGACGAACCCCTGGCACGCCGCCTGGGCGAGCTTCCTCGCCTTCACCGTGGGCGCCCTGCTGCCGCTGCTGGCCATCGTGCTGCCTCCCGCGGACTGGCGGCTGCCGGTCACCGTCCTCTCCGTGCTGGCCACGCTCGTCCTCACCGGCTGGAGCAGCGCCCGGCTCGGCGCGGCCCGACCCGGCCGGGCGGTGCTGCGCAACGTCGGAGGCGGCGCCCTGGCGATGGGGGTGACGTACGCGGTCGGGAGCCTTCTGAGCGCGGCGGGGGTGTGACGCGCCGGTTCACGCTCCCTTCCCTTCCGTGCGCCCCTCCGCGCGCGGCGCGCGCCTGCCCCCGCGTACCGTGAAGGCGCCCGGCGATCCCGGGCACAGGTGCGACCCCGAAACGCACGAGAAGGATCCCCGCCATGCGCGCCACGACGCGACGACCAGGTCGTGCCGGAGGCACCGGGCCTCCGCTGTCCGGCACGTCGCCGGGTGCCGGGCCGTCACCACCGGATGGGCAACGGGAGCGCCGTGAGCAGCCCCGACACGGTCACCGCCAGGCCCAGCAGGACGACTTCGGCGCGGGCGGGGGAGCAGGCGGTCAGCGGGTCGGCCGCGCGGGCCAGCCGCATCCGCGCCCACAGGGCCAGCAGGGCGGCGACGGCCACGAGCAGCACCTTCGCCAGCAGGGCGCGCCCGTACGCAGTCGTGGTCAGCTGGTCCAGGATCGTGTCCGCGGGCATGCGGCGCAGCGAACTGAACACCCCGCTCGCGGTGATCGCGGCGAGGAGGACGACCGCCACGCGCGCGTACCTGCCGAGCAGCGCCGTTCCCGCCGCACCGCCGCGCCACCGACCGATCGTGCGCAGCACGCACAGCAGCCCGCCCACCCACAGGGCGGCGCACGTCAGATGCACCAGTGTCAGCGCGGAGCCGACCGGCGGGCTGTGCTCGGTCACCGGGTGGGCGCGCAGCGCCTCCGCCACGACGACCGCCGTCAGCGGCCACACCTGCCGGCCGGGCCGGCCCGACACGGCGCACAGCCCCGCCAGCAGGAACGCGTTGACCTCCAGGAGCGCCAGCTTGCCGTCGCGGGTGGAGTACAGGCCGCCCACGTCGATCTGGCCGAGGCCGTGCGGCACCAGATTGCCGGTCGCCACCACCGAGGCGAGCCCCAGCGCGGCGGCGAATCCGGCGCCCGCCGCGTACGCCGCCCAGCTCCGCGGCCGTTCGCCGGGCGCTTCGGGCACCCGCCGGGCCAGCCGCGCCACGAACAGCTCGCCCACCGGGACGCACAGCGCCGCGAACAGCACCGTCCGCAGCAGGGCGATGCCGGCCGTGCCCGGGGCGGGCGCCTCGCCGGTGTCGTGCAGCGCGGCGGACGGGCCCAGCAGCGGGACCAGCGTGCCCAGTGTCACCACGACCAGGACGGCGACGGCCCGGCCCGTGCCGCGGAGTCGTGCGGAGCCGCCGTCGCCGGCCGCTTCGGCAGTCGGTCGTATCAACGTCACCCCACGATCCTCACCAAACGCCACGGAGGCGGGCAAGTTCACGGAGGCAACCGGCCCAAGCGCATGTCGCCCGGGGGTACGTTCCCGCCCGCCGCGTCACTCAGGACCAACGTGCCGCGTCGGCTCCCCAGGGCCCGGGCGGGCGCGTCCAGCCGGTGGGACCCTGCGCGAAGGAGACCGGCGGGAGCGCGTGGCGCAGCCGGCCGAGTGGGCTGTCGGTCTCCGTGAGCCAGCGGTCCGGCCCGTCGTACTCCTCCGCTCCCCGGGGACCGGGCCCGGAGCCGTCGGTCAGCCAGGCCGCCGTGCGCGCGAGCGACAGCCGGACCAGGCGCGTGCCGCCCTCGGAGGACTGCTCTGTGAGCGCGCGCAGTACCGCCGCCGCCAGCAGGTACCCCGTCCCGTGATCCAGGGCCTGCGCGGGCAGCGCGCCGGGCCGGCCGGTGGTGCCGCCCTCGGTCGCCGCGATGCCGGTGGCCGCTTGCACCAGACTGTCGAAGCCCCTGCGGTGGGCCCACGGACCGGCGGATCCCCATGCCGACAGCTGTGCCACCACCAGGCCCGGGCGGCGCTCCGTCAGCGCCTCGGGCGCGAGGCCGAACCGGTCCAGCGCGCCCGGCCGGTAGCCGGTGACGACCACGTCGGCGGCGGCGAGCAGATCCTCCAGCCGTGCCCGGTCGGTGGCCAGGTCCAGGAGCGCCGACCGCTTCCCGAAACCGGTGTCGGCCTGCTGGCCGGGGAGTTCGGGCAGCTGCGGCGCGTCCAGGCGCAGCACGTCGGCGCCCAGCAGGGCGAGCGTGCGGGTGGCGACCGGGCCGGCGATGACCCGGGTGAGGTCCAGGACGCGCAGCCCGGCGGCGGGCAGCAGGGGCGTTCCGCCGAGCGGTTCGGGCACGCGCGCGGGCGCGGTGTCCGGTCGTACCCGTTCCACCAGCGGGACGTCGGCCAGTGCGCCCGCCTGGTCGTGAGCCGCCCACGCCCCGGGCGTGCGCACGGCGACGGCCAGGCCCCCGGCCGCGTACACGGCCTCCTCGGCCTGGAGGGCCGGCCGTTCGGCGAGCGCCGCCCCCACGGCGGACACGGTGTCCGTGCCGTCCGGGGTGTCCGCGTCGTCCGGGAGGCCGAGTGCGCTGAGCAGCCGCGCCCGGTGGTGCGGATAGTTGGCATGGGTGCGCACCCAGCCGTCGGCCGTGCGCCAGAAGCGCGACAGCGGCGCGAACGCAACCGGCGCGCGCCCGTCGACCAGCAGGTGCCGTTCGCCGGTGAACGCGGTGGCCACCGCACCGTCGTCCACCCGTACCGCGGGTACCTCGGTGAGCCCGGCCCGGCGCGCCGCCAGCTCGGCGGCGGCCAGGGCGCAGGCGCCGACGCACGCGCGGGCCAGCTCCCGCACGGGAAGGCGCGCCGCCAGCGCGCCCTCCCGCACCACGGTGGACATCCGCGCGAGGAGGGCGGGATCGCCGCCCAGCGCGGACCAAGCGAACTCGATGTCGGTCATGACAGCACTATGCAGTATTGACCGAATCAAGATGAGAGGTGGCTCACCTGGTCACGGCATCCAGAGCGTCGACCGTTCCCCAGCCGTAGAAGCCGTTGTGGTTCCGCGAACCCTCGCACACCGCGTCGACCTTCCCGTCGGCGTCGATGTCGTACGGGTCCGTGCACGGCGTGGCGTCGGCCTCCAGGTACAGCAGGGCCTTCACCAGCGCGGGGGAGGCGTGCGGATGCGTCGACTTGATCAGCGCGGCCACACCCGCGACGTGCGGTGCCGCCATCGACGTACCCGCCATGTAGCCCCACGTGCCGCCGGGCAGCGTGCCCAGGATCAGGCCGCTGGTGGCCGGCGGGGCCGGGGTCTGGTAACGGGTCGCGTCGCCGCCCGGTGCGGCTATGTCGATCACCCCCAGGCCGTAGTTGGAGAACGACGACTTGATGCCCTTCGCGCCGGTCGCCGCGACCGTCACGACACCCGGCAGCTGGGTCGGCATGTCGAAGCACCTCCCCGGATCGATCACCCGGTCCGACGGCGTGGCGTCGTTGGGCGAGACCGGGTCGGTGATCTCGTCGGCCGCCAGGTCGTAGGCCTCGTTGCCGGCCGCCGCGACGTTGACCGTGCCCTTGCGCTCCGCGTACAGCGAGGCCCGGGTCACGGCCTGGAGCAGCGCCTTCTGGTCCGGGTCGTCGGCGCAGTTGAAGTACCACGGGTCGGTGTAGTAGCTGTTGTTGGTGACGTCGACGTCGTGCTCGGCCGCCCACACGAACCCGCAGACCACGGCCTCCGTGTAGAAGTAGCCGTCCGGGTTGGCCACCTTGATGCCGGCGACCTTCACGCCCGGCGCCACACCGGTCATGCCGATCCCGTTCCGGGCGGCGGCGATCTCCCCCGCGACGTGGGTGCCGTGCGGGCTCTCGCCGGCGTTCGGCCGCCAGGCGCCGTCGGTGGTGTCCGGCTTGCCCGACACGCAGTTGACGGAAGCGCCGCGGTCGAAGTTCGGCGCGATGTCGGGATGGGTGTCGTCCACGCCGGTGTCGATCACGGCAACCGTGACGTCCGGGCTGCCGAGGCTCTTCTCGTGGGCCTTGTCCGCCTTGATGGCCGGCAGGTCCCACTGCAGCGGTTCCAGCGGGTCCTGGCCGCCGGCCGCCTGCGCGCCGGCGACCTCCTCGGCGCTGAGGACCTGCGGGGCACCCGTGTCCGTGGTGGACTGCGCGGGCAGCGGTGCGTGACGCGTGGCCCCCGCCGACCAGACGCCGGGCACCTTGCGCAGTGTCCGGGCGAACCCGGCCTCGGCCGAGTGGACGACGATCACGCCGATCCGGTCGTACGACGTCAGGATCGTGCCGCCGGCCGCGGCGATCGCCTTCTTCACGCGCGCCGAAGGGCCGTGACCGGGACGGACGTTGACCACGTAGCTGAGCGTCGCGGCGGTGCTTCCGGCCGCCGTCTGCGCCGACGGGCCGGTCAGGGGCGCCGCAAAGGCCGTTGCGTTCGGCAGGAACGCGAGAGTGGTCGCCAGGGCCATCCCCACGGGGAGGGCCAGTGCACGGCGGTGGCGCGGATGGGGCGCTGTCATGGTGTCGGTGCCTCCAGTTCGTTCGCGATAGGAGCGGGTCGGGCGGGAAGTCCTGCGGCGCACGGGCTACTTGACCGCGCGCAGCGCGTTGACGACGCCGAACCCGTAGAAGCCGTTGACGCGCTTGCCACCCGCGCAGGTCGCGTCGACGACACCGTCGCCGTTCCCGTCGTACGGCTCGGTCGGGCAGCCGGGGTTGTCGGCCTGAACCTTGAGCAGCGCCCGCAGCAGCGCGGGGGTCGCGTGCGGGTGGGTGGACTTCAGCAGCGCCGCCACGCCGGCCACGTGCGGGGAGGCCATCGAGGTGCCCTGGAGGAAGCCGTACTCGTTGTTCGGCAGCGTCGACAGGATGCGGCCGTTGGCCGACGGGGTGTCCGGGATCTGGTACTTGTCGCCGCCCGGGCCCGCGACGTCGACGACACCGAGTCCGTAGCTGGAGTAGTACGACTTGGTGCCCTTGACACCCACCGCGCTCACCGTGACCACGCCCGGCAGCTGGGTCGGCACGTCGAAGCACTCGTGCGGGTCGACCGTGCGGGTCACGGAGGCCGAGTCGTCGGGGCTGGAGTCGTCCAGGAGGGCGTCCGAGTCGAGGTCGTCGTTGGAGTTGCCCGCCGAGGCGACGTTGAGCGTGCCCTTGCGCTGCGCGTACAGCTGCGCCCTGTTGACCGCGTCGACGATGGCCCGCTGGTCGGGGTCGTCCATGCAGTTGTACAGCCACGGGTCCACGTAGTAGCTGTTGTTCGTGATCTCGACGCCGTGGTCGGCGGCGAACATGAAGGCGCACACGACGCTCTCGGGGTAGAACAGCTGGGTCTCGTCCGGCTGCGCCACCGTGATGCTCGCGACCTTCACCCCGGGCGCGACGCCCGCCACACCGATGCCGTTGCGGGCCGCGGCTATCTCACCGGCGACATGCGTGCCGTGGTAGTGCTCGGCGTCCACCGGGCGCCAGGAGCCGTAGGTGGTGTCGGCCTTGCCGCTCACGCAGTTCGCCGACTGGGAGGGGGAGAAGTTCGGGGCGATGTCGGGGTGGGTGTCGTCGACGCCGGTGTCGATGACCGCGACGGTCACCTTCCGGCTGCCGGGGTTGATCGCGGCGGCCTTGTCCGCCCCGATCGCCCGCAGGTCCCACTGGTCGGCCTCCAGGGGCTCCTGACCGTCGGCCGCTTCCTGCGCGGCCTTCGCCGCCTGCGCGCCGGACAGGTACTCCACCGCACCCACGTCCGTGGTGCCCGCGGCCTTCAGGGGGGCGGTACGGGTCGCACCCGCCGACTGCACGCCGCGGACCGCGCGTATCTCCGTGCCGAAGTCCGGGTCGTCGGAATGGACGACGATGACGCCGATCCGGTCGTACGACGTCACGATGGTGCCGCCGTGTGCGACGACCGCTCTCTTCACCGACGCGATCGTGTGATGGCCGCCCTTGGTGTTGACGACGTACGCCAGGGTGCCGGCGTCGGCGGCCTCGGCGGCGCCGACCGTACGCGGCGCGGCCGACGCCGCCCCCGGCAGGAAGCCGAGCGAGGCGGTCAGGGCCAGCACGACGGGTACGGCGAGGGCCAGACGGCGCCGGGAAGGCAGATGAGCCATGGGGTCTCCACATCATCCGGAAACGAAACCTGCCCGAGACACAGGTGGTGCTCGGGCAGGTACATGACGGGTGGTGCAGGGCGAAGCTAACCCGCGATCTCCCCGGCCAGCAATGACCTTCCAGGACCGACTTCGGAAACAGCGTCCCTCCGTTGAACCCGTCCTCGCGTGGCGCCGTGACCTTGGACAGGGAAGGCGAGGACACTCGCTCCCGCCCACCGTCACAACCGCCCCCGCACCGCGAGGAGACTTCGTGGCCACCGAGACACCCCCGCCTTCACCCACCCCCGCCCGGCTGCCCTCGGCCGAGCAGTTCACCGAGGTCCAGGAGAGCGCGGAGTTCGGTGAACTGCGCCGCTCCTACCGCTCCTTCGCCTTCCCGCTCACCGTCGCCTTCATCGCCTGGTACCTGCTGTACGTCCTGCTGTCCAACTACGCCGGCGGCTTCATGGGCACCAGGCTGTTCGGCAACGTCAACGTGGCCCTCGTCCTCGGCCTCGCCCAGTTCCTCACCACCTTCCTCATCGCCTGGTGGTACGCGCGGCACGCCGCCGCCGAACTCGACCCCAGGGCAGCGGCCATCAAGTCCCGGATGGAGGGCGGCGCATGAGCCCCGAGATCACCCTGGCGGCCGGGGAGGCCAGTGAGCACCGCCCGCTGATCATCAGCCTGTTCGCGGTGTTCGTCCTCGCGACCCTCGTCATCACCGTGTGGGCCGGCCGGCAGACCAGGGACGCCGCCGACTTCTACGCCGGCGGACGGCAGTTCACCGGCTTCCAGAACGGCCTCGCCGTCTCCGGCGACTACATGTCGGCCGCGTCCTTCCTGGGAATCGCCGGAGCCATCGCCCTCTTCGGCTACGACGGCTTCCTGTACTCCATCGGCTTCCTTGTGGCCTGGCTGGTCGCCCTGCTGCTGGTCGCCGAGCCGCTGCGCAACTCCGGCCGCTACACCATGGGCGACGTGCTGGCCTACCGCATGCGGCAGCGGCCCGTCCGCACGGCGGCCGGCACCTCCACCATCGTCGTGTCGATCTTCTACCTGCTGGCGCAGATGGCCGGCGCCGGCGTGCTCGTCTCGCTGCTGCTCGGCGTCACCAGCGACGCCGGCAAGATCGGCACCGTCGCCCTGGTCGGCGTTCTGATGATCGTCTACGTCACGATCGGCGGCATGAAGGGCACCACCTGGGTGCAGATGGTCAAGGCCGTCCTGCTCATCGCGGGGGCCGTGCTGCTGACCTTCCTGGTGCTGCTGAAGTTCGACTTCAACGTCTCCGAACTGCTCGGCTCGGCCGCCGACAACAGCGGCAAGGGCGCCGCCTTCCTGGAGCCCGGCCTGAAGTACGGTGCCACCGGCACCACCAAGCTGGACTTCATCTCCCTGGGCATCGCCCTCGTCCTGGGCACCGCGGGCCTGCCGCACATCCTCATCCGCTTCTACACCGTGCCCACCGCCAAGGCGGCCCGGAAGTCCGTCATCTGGGCCATCGGCCTGATCGGCGCGTTCTACCTGATGACCCTCGCCCTCGGCTTCGGCGCCGCCGCACTGATCAGGCCGGACGAGATCATCGCCTCCAACAAGGCCGGCAACACCGCGGCCCCTCTGCTCGCCCTCCACCTCGGCGGCGTCGACTCCACCTGGGGAGCCGTCCTGCTCGCGACCATCTCCGCCGTCGCCTTCGCCACGATCCTCGCCGTCGTCGCCGGCCTCACCCTCGCCTCCTCGTCGTCCTTCGCCCACGACATCTACGCCAACGTCATCAAGAAGGGCGGGGCCACCGAGAAGCAGGAGGTGCGCGCGGCCCGCTGGGCGACCGTCGGCATCGGCGCGGTCTCCATCGTCCTCGGTGCCCTCGCCCGCGACCTCAACGTCGCCGGCCTGGTCGCCCTGGCCTTCGCGGTCGCCGCCTCCGCCAACCTGCCGACGCTCGTCTACAGCCTGTTCTGGAAGCGGTTCACCACCTCCGGAGCTCTGTGGTCGATCTACAGCGGCCTCGTCACCGCGGTCGGCCTGGTGCTGTTCTCACCGGTGGTGTCCGGCAAGCCGACCTCGATGTTCCCCGACGTGGACTTCCACTGGTTCCCGCTGAGCAACCCCGGCATCATCTCCATCCCGGTCGGCTTCCTGATGGGCATCGTCGGCACCCACCTGTCCAGGGAGGAGCCGGACACCGCCAAGTACGCCGAGCTGGAGGTCCGCTCCCTGACCGGCACCGGCGCCCACTAGGACGGGGTGCGCGAGCGGCGCCGACCCCCGAACGCGGGCCGGACCTTCGCAGCACCTCCCGCGGAGGCCGGCCCCGGCGGATCGTCCCGCGCCCGGGACGCGGCCGTGTCGTAGCTCCCTACGACACGGCCGCGTCCCACCTCGTGGGATCGGGTCTGCGCCGATGTCAGCCCTCTCGCGTAGGCTCGCAAGTGTGGGGTGCCGGAACACGCACGATCCACGAACCGCGACGAGGGAGGGGGCCCACGTGCTCATCGACACCTACGGCCGCGTGGCCACCGACCTGAGGGTCTCACTGACCGACCGGTGCAACCTGCGCTGCACCTACTGCATGCCCGAGGAGGGCCTGCAGTGGCTGGCCAAGCCCGACCTGCTCACGGACGACGAGATCGTCCGCCTCGTCGGCATCGCGGTGCGCACGCTCGGCATCACGGAGGTCCGCTTCACCGGCGGCGAGCCCCTGCTCCGCCCCGGCCTGGTCGGCATCGTCGAGCGGGTCGCCGCCCTCGACCCCCGGCCCCAGACGTCGCTGACCACCAACGGGATCGGGCTGCGGCGCACGGCGGCGGCCCTGAGAGCGGCCGGCCTGGACCGGGTCAACGTCTCCCTCGACACACTGCGCCCGGACGTCTTCCGGACCCTGACCCGCCGCGACCGCCACCAGGACGTCCTGGACGGCCTCTACGCCGCCCGCGAGGCCGGTCTGAACCCGGTGAAGGTCAACTCCGTCCTGATGCCCGGGCTGAACGAGGACGAAGCCCCCGACCTCCTGGCCTGGGCCGTCGAACACGACTACGAGCTGCGGTTCATCGAGCAGATGCCCCTCGACGCCCAGCACGGCTGGAAGCGCGACGGCATGATCACCGCCGGGGACATCCTCGCCCGTCTGCGCACCCGCTTCGAGCTGACCCCCGAGGGCGAGGAGAAGCGCGGCTCGGCCCCGGCCGAGCGCTGGCTGGTGGACGGCGGCCCGCACGTGGTCGGCGTCATCGCCTCCGTCACCCGCCCCTTCTGCGCGGCCTGCGACCGCACCCGGCTGACGGCCGACGGACAGATAAGGACCTGCCTGTTCGCCACCGAGGAGACCGACCTGCGGGCCGCCCTGCGTTCCGGTGCCCCCGACGAGGAGATCGCCCGCATCTGGCGGGTGGCCATGGGAGGGAAGAAGGCGGGCGCCGGCCTGGACGACCCGGCCTTCGTACAGCCCGAGCGGCCGATGTCGGCGATCGGCGGGTGAACGTCCCGCCCCGCCGTCCCACACCCTGGCCGGGTACCCGCCCGGGGCGCGGGCGGGTACCCGGCGGGTCGGCTCAGTCCCCCTGCCGGAGGTCCCAGTCCGCCAGCGTGACCACGTCCTTCAGGAATCCCCGCACCCCGAGGAACTGCGCGAGGTGCTCGCGGTGTTCCCCGCAGGCGAGCCACGTCTTGCGCCGCTCCGGCGTGTGGAGCTTGGGGTTGTTCCACGCCAGCACCCACACCGCGTCGGCACGGCAGCCCTTGGCGGAACACATCGGATTCTCGTCGGTCACAGGTCCGTCTCACAGAGAAGGGGCGCACAAAAGGCGACGCCGAGCAGCCACGGGGGGAGCTGCCCGGCGTCGGTCCGTCGCTCCGACGGGGGATGCGGAGCGCGTACGAAGTATGTCACGGGCACACCACCGCAGGGCAGCCGAACAGCATGATTGATTTGAGCTTTTCTTGAGCTGCGCGCACAGCCCGCTCATGGCCGGCGCTCAGGCGGCTCCTCGGCGGTGTCCTCCGGCCCCGGCCCCGCGGACCGTTCCTCTCCCGGCGCCGAGGCGATCGTCGGCCGCGTCGGCCCGGCGACGAACGTCGAGGGAAGCGACGGCGCGTTCTCCCGGCCGGCGTTGGCGATCACCACCGCGACGTACGGCAGCAGCGCGCCCAGCACCAGCGCCACGATCGCGACGGGCCGCTCCACGTTCCACAGGGACGCCGCGAGGATCACGGACACCGTGCGGATCGTCATGGAGATGACGTAGCGCCGCTGCCGGCCGCGCACGTCCTCCTGCAGGCCCGTCCGGGCACCCGTGATCCGGAACACCTCGGTGTTGCCGCCGCCGCGCAGCTTCCGCATCACACTCCACCATCCGCCCGCATCGGACTCCGCCCCGCTCTTACCCGGACCGCAGTCGGCCGAAAGGCACCCGACCGGGACATCTCCACGGTACGCCGCAGCTCGGCCGCCCAGGAGACCGGGGCCCCGACGGCCCGGGGGAACCGCCCACCGCCGTACCGCGTACGGCCGTACCCGGCAGGCGCCGTACCGCCTTCGGGCCGACACTCGTCACAGGTCCCGCGTCGTGCCGTACAAGGAGGCAGCCATGGGCTGGTTGTGGGCGATCATCGTCGGGTTCGTGCTGGGGATCATCGCCAAGCTGATCATCCCGGGCAAGCAGCACAGCCCCCTGTGGCTGACCACGATCTTCGGCATGCTGGGCGCCGTCGTCGGCAACGCGGTCGCCCGCGGACTGGGGGTCGCCGCGACGCGCGGCATCGACTGGAGCCGGCACTTCTTCCAACTGGTCGCCGCGATCATCATCGTCTACCTGGGCGACATGCTGTACACGGCGACCCTGGGCCGACGCAAACAGCAGGCCTGAGCAGCTCTGCGCCGAAGGGGCGGCCCCCGTACCACGGGAGACCGCCCCTTCGGGCGTGGAACCCGGGGCGAGCCGCCCCGCGCCCGCCACCCGTCAGCCGTCGACGACCTCGACCGCCGCCAGGTTCCTCTTGCCGCGGCGCAGCACCAGCCAGCGCCCGTGCAGCAGGTCCTCCTCGGCCCAGACGGCGTCCTCGGCGGTCACCTTCGCGTTGTTCACGTAGGCGCCGCCCTCCTTCACCGTCCGGCGTCCGGCCGACTTGCTGGGCACCAGGCCGACCTCCGCGAGCAGGTCCACCACCGGCGCGGGCCCGGTGACCTGGACGTGCGGCACCTCCGACAGAGCCGCCGACAGGGTCCGCTCGTCCAGCTCGGCCAGCTCCCCCTGACCGAAGAGGGCCCTGGACGCGGCGATCACGGCGGCCGTCTGGTCGGCACCGTGCACCAGGGTCGTCAGCTCCTCCGCCAGCGCGCGCTGGGCCGCCCGGGCCTGGGGACGCTCCTCGGTCTGCCGCTCCAGTTCCTCCAGCTCCGCGCGGGACCTGAAGGACAGGATCCGCATGTACCGCGAGATGTCCCGGTCGTCCACGTTCAGCCAGAACTGGTAGAACGCGTACGGCGTCGTCATCTCCGGGTCGAGCCACACCGCCCCGCCCTCGGTCTTGCCGAACTTGGTGCCGTCCGCCTTGGTCATCAGCGGCGTCGCCAGCGCGTGGACGGCGGCGTGCGGCTCCAGCCGGTGGATCAGGTCGAGGCCCGCCGTCAGGTTGCCCCACTGGTCGCTGCCGCCCTGCTGCAGCGTGCAGCCGTACCTCCGGTACAACTGCAGGAAGTCCATACCCTGGAGGATCTGGTAGCTGAACTCCGTGTAGCTGATGCCCTGGTCGGACTCCAGCCGCCGCGCCACCGAATCCTTCGTCAGCATCTTGTTGACGCGGAAGTGCTTGCCGATGTCGCGCAGGAACTCGATCGCCGACAGGCCCTGCGTCCAGTCCAGGTTGTTCACCATCACGGCCGCGTTCTCGCCCTCGAAGGACAGGAACGGCTCGATCTGACGGCGCAGCCTGTCGACCCAGCCGGCGACCGTGTCCGGGTCGTTCAGGGTCCGCTCCGCGGTCGGGCGCGGGTCACCGATCAGGCCCGTGGCCCCGCCGACCAGTGCCAGCGGCCGGTGGCCGGCCTGCTGGAGCCGCCGGACGGTGAGCACCTGCACCAGGTGCCCCACGTGCAGGGACGGCGCGGTCGGGTCGAAGCCGCAATAGAACGTCACGGGACCGTCCGCGAGTGCCTTGCGCAAGGCGTCCTCGTCGGTGGACAGGGCGAACAGGCCCCGCCACTTCAGCTCGTCGACGATGTCCGTCACGGTCGTATGTCTCCTTCAGGGATGCGAAAGGGTTTCCCAAGTCTAAGCAGGCCGGCCGAGGGCCCGCTGCGGGTCGGCGGCGCCGTCGAAGGGGCGCGGGGAACCGCGCGGCCGGCCACGACGGCGCCACGGACGGCCGGCCGCACATCGCGGGACTCTAGGTGGAGCACCCGGTGCCGCGCCCGGAGCGGCTCAGACGCCCTGGCTGACCGAACTCATGTTGAAGTCGGGCACCCGGAGCGCCGGCATCGCGGCCCGGGTGAACCAGTCGCTCCACTCGCGCGGCAACGTCTTCTCCGTGCGCCCCGCCTCGGTGGCCCGCCCCAGCACGCCGACCGGGGACTCGTTGAACCGGAAGTTGTTCACCGCGCCGGTCACCTCGCCGTTCTCCACCAGGTACACCCCGTCCCGGGTCAGCCCGGTGAGCAGCAGGGTCGCCGGGTCGACCTCGCGGATGTACCACAGGCAGGTGAGCAGCAGCCCCCGCTCGGTGCCCGCGACCATCTCCTCCAGGGAACGGTCGTCACCGCCGTCCAGGATCAGGTTGTCGATCGCCGGGGCCACCGGCAGCCCCGTCAGCGACGCGCTGTGCCGGGTGGCCGTCAGCCGGTTCAGCACGCCGGCGCTGATCCACTCGGTGGCCGGGGACGGCAGCCCGTTGTCGAACACCGACTGGTCCCCGCCGGAGGAGTGCGCGACCACGAACGGCGAACACTCCAGTCCCGGCTCGTCCGGGTCGCTGCGCAGGGTCAGCGGCAGCTCGGAGAGCCTCTCGCCGACGCGGGTGCCACCGCCCGGCCGGGAGAACACCGTCCGCCCCTCGGCAGCGTCCCGGCCCGACGCCGACCACAGCTGATAGATCAGCAGGTCCGCGACCGCGGTCGGCGGCAGCAGGGTCTCGTACCGCCCTGCGGGCAGGTCGACACGCCGCTGCGCCCAGTCCAGGCGCACGGCGAGTTCGGCGTCGAGGGCCGCCGGGTCGACGTCCTCGAAGTCGCGGGTGGAACGGCCCGCCCACGCCGAGCGGGAGCGGTCGGGGGACTTGGCGTTGAGCTCCAGCGTGCCGGTGGGCTGGTCGTGGCGCAGCCGCAGGCCCGTCGACGTCCCCAGGTAGGTCGACACCAGCTCGTGGTTGGCGAAGCCGTACAGTTCCCGGCCGCCGGCACGCGCGCGGGCGAAGGCCTCGCCGAGCGCCGGCGCGAAGTCGGCGAAGACGGCGGAGGAGGTCTCCGCGGGGGCCTCCGCGAAGTCCGGTGCGGCCGCTGTGCCGGTGACCAGCGGCTGCGCGTCCTCGGCGGGCCCGGCGCCGCGCGCGGCGGCCTCGGCGGCGCGTACCAGGGGCTCCAGTTCGTCCGCGGTCACGGCGGACCGGGAGACCACCCCGGAGGCGGTGCCCCTGCCGCCGTCGACGGTCGCGATCACGGTGAGCGTGCGCCCGCGGGTGACCCCGTTGGTGGTCAGCGCGTTGCCCGCCCAGCGCAGGTTGGCGGTGGAGTGCTCGTCGGCGATCACCACGCAGCCGTCGGCGGTGGACAGCTCCAGGGTCCGCTCGACGATCTCGTGCGGCTTGCTGGCGGGGGCGCTCATCGACCTGCCTCCTGCGTGGTGTTGAGGATGTTGACGCCGTTGAAGAGCGCCGAGGGGCAACCGTGGGAGACGGCGGCGACCTGGCCCGGCTGGGCCTTGCCACAGTTGAACGCGCCACCGAGGACGTACGTCTGCGGGCCGCCGACCGCGGTCATCGATCCCCAGAAGTCGGTGGTCGTCGCCTGGTACGCGACGTCCCGCAGCTGCCCGGTGATCCGCCCGTTCTCGATGCGGAAGAACCGCTGACCCGTAAATTGGAAGTTGTACCGCTGCATGTCGATGGACCAGGACCGGTCGCCCACGACGTAGATCCCACGGTCGACGGCCCCGATGAGGTCCTCCGTCGACATCCCGGCCGGATCCGGCTGCAACGACACGTTCGCCATACGCTGCACGGGCACATGGGCGGGGGAGTCGGCGAAGGCGCAGCCGTTGGACCGCTCGAACCCGGTCAGCTTCGCGATGCGGCGGTCGAGCTGGTAGCCGACCAGGACGCCGTCCCTGACCAGGTCCCATGACTGGGCCGCGACGCCCTCGTCGTCGTAGCCGACGGTCGCCAGGCCGTGCTCGGCGGTGCGGTCGCCGGTGACGTTCATCAGCTGCGAGCCGTACCTCAGCGTGCCGAGCCGGTCGAACGTGGCGAAGGACGTGCCCGCGTAGGCGGCCTCGTAGCCGAGGGCCCGGTCCAGCTCGGTGGCGTGCCCGACGGACTCGTGGATGGTCAGCCACAGGTTCGACGGGTCGACGACCAGGTCGTACAGCCCCGGCTCGACGCTCGGCGCCCGCATCTTCTCCGCGAGCAGCTCGGGGATCTCGGCCAGCTCCTTGTCCCAGTCCCAGCCGGTGCCCGTCAGGTACTCCCAGCCGCGCCCGGCGGGCGGTGCGAGGGTCCGCATGGAGTCGAACTCGCCGCTGGAGGCGTCGACCGACACCGCGTTCAGCGCCGGATGCAGCCGCACCCGCTGCTGCGTGGTCACGGTCCCCGCCGTGTCGGCGTAGAACTTGTTCTCGTGGACGGTGAGCAGCGAGGCGTCGACGTGGTCGACCCCGTCGGCATCCAGCAGCCGCCTGCTCCAATCCTCCAGCAGCGCCGCCTTCTCCTCGTCCGGCACGCTGAACGGATCGATCTCGTACGACGAGACCCACGTCCGGTCGGCATGCACCGGCTCGTCGGCCAGCTCGACCTTCCCCCACTGTTCCGAAGACGTGCCAGGTGCCCCCGCGTCCGCCCCGGCCGCCCTGATGACCTGGGCGGACAGCTTGGCCATGGCCACCGCCTGCGAGGCGACCCGGGCGGCCGCGTCCATCGTCAGATCCACCCCGGACGCGAAGCCCCACGCGCCCCCGTGCACCACCCGCACCGCGTAGCCGAGGTCGGTGGTGTCCGACGAGCCCGCGGGCTTGGCGTCCCGCAGCCGCCAGGACGCGCTGCGCACCCGCTCCAGCCGGAAGTCGGCGTGCTCGGCCCCGAGCGCCCGCGCGCGTGCGAGCGCGGCGTCGGCGAGGGCGCGTAGGGGGAATGCCAGGAACGACTGATCAACTTCATGGGGCACGGGTGGGGATCCCTTCGGCACTCGCCAGTGATGACCGTCGCAGGCAGTGAATCACGTCCCGCGGCGCGCCCTCGTACGGACAAGCACGCACGATCCCGTCCGCGGCAGCCTCGGCGCCGTCCGTCTCGGTCTCGCCGAAGGGCACCTCGTGTACGCGTCCGTCTGCGCCGCGCGCGCACGACCGCGGCCGGGTGAGACGTCATCCGCTCGGATGCCCCCGAGAGATCCCTCGGCGAACTCAACTGGCATGCCGCTACCGTGAGTCCATGTCCAACAAGCGCCGCACGACCGGTTCGGGCAACAAGTCCCGCAGGACCGGGAGCATCCCCGTCCCCCGTCAGCCCGCCCCCGCGCAGGAGGCCGAGGAGTACGAACGTCTCGTCGCCCGCTACCCGGAGGACCGGGAGGAACTCCTCACCGAGGCCGCCGGCGCGTGGTGTGTCGCGAAGGAGTACGACCGGGCGCTCGCCCTGTACGACCGCCTGCTCGACCCGGCGGACGGCGCCTGCGAGAGGCCGGACCTGGTGGACGCCCTCCGGATCGGGGCGCTGTGGGACGCCGGGCGTGAGGAGCGGGCCCGCGAGGCGGCTGCCGCGTTCCGCGGGCGGCACCCCCGTGACGCGGGCGCGTGGAACCTCGTCGGTGAGGCCTTCGAGTCGCACGGCGACGACGCGTCGGCGGCCGAGTGGTACACGGCCGGTGTCACACACGTGCTGGGCGCCGGAACCCCGGTCACGGCGGATGCGGTCGAGGTGTCTGCGGACCGCTTCGATCTGGAGATGATGGTCATCGGCCGCCACCGGGTGCGCCGACTGCTCGGCGCACCGCACGACGACTGGGACGACCTTGCCGACGACGTCCACCTGCGGCGTCAGGCCGGGTTGTCCGGCGAGGTGCGCCCGCTCGACGAGGCCCACGACCCGATCCGCCTGCGGCGGATACGGAACGGAGACTCCGAGCCCCTGAGCGCCGAGATCAAGGAACTCGTCGCCGCCCGGGAGGACGACAGGGCCGCACGCACCGGCATCCTGAAGACCTGCGTCCTGTACTGGCCGCCGGAGGAGTTCACGAAGCTTCTCCGGAGCTGGCCCGGCGCAGCGGAGGGGTACGGCGACGACCACGCCGGCCACCTGCGGCAGGTCGAGCGGACGCTGCGGGAACTGTCGGACCAGGGCGGTGTCCGTCTGGCCGTCGGCCGGGCGACGCTGAGCGGTCTGGAAGCGCATGCGCGCGCGGGCGGCGGGTCCCCCGGCACCTCGGCCACACGGTCCGCGTACGCGGCGGAACTGGCCCGCGGGGGAGAGGTGGCCGACTGGCCTCCACCGCGCAACGGCCCGTGCTGGTGCGGCTCGGAGCGCAAGTACAAGAAGTGCTGCGGGAGTCCCACGTTCGTGTGAAATGCCGGGGCAGCGCCGACCGTACAGCGGGACGTCCCAGGGAAGGGATGCCGGCGCGAAATGCCCGGGAAGTGAGGGAGCCGGCACCGGGTGGCGGTCGCCCGCGGGCCCTGGCGGACCTCGACCGGCGGGTGGCGGAGATCCTCGCCGGTGCGAGGTCCGCGACCTCGTGGCCCGCATCGGCGGCGGCTGCTTGCGGGGGGGGGGCGTACGACTGCCGGATGCCCTACGCGGCACGGGAAGGAGGCTTGCCCGCCCATGCTCCCGGAACGACGGACAGGGCTCGCCGGACAGGGGTCCACGCGGCGGGGCGACTGTGGCAACCCTACAGACAGCACCCCCTTCGCCTGTCGCCCCCGGCTTCGGCGCCCGATGCCGCGGACCGATAGGTTTCAGGGGAAACCGCCTGTCATCCAGTGCTCGGGCGGGTGTGCCAGACCGCTATCGAAAGGGTGATCCGTTGAGCCGCTCGGTTCTCGTCACCGGAGGCAACCGGGGCATCGGCCTCGCCATCGCCCGCGCTTTCGCCGACGCCGGCGACAAGGTCGCGATCACGTACCGCTCCGGGGAGCCGCCGGCCGGCTTCCTCTCGGTGAGGTGCGACATCACCGATCCCGAGCAGGTGGAGCAGGCCTACAAGGAGATCGAGGCCGAGCACGGCCCCGTCGAGGTCCTCGTCGCCAACGCCGGTGTCACCAAGGACCAGCTACTGATGCGCATGTCCGAGGAGGACTTCACCTCGGTCGTCGACACCAACCTCACCGGCACCTTCCGCGTCGTCAAGCGGGCCAACCGCGGCATGCTGCGCGCCAAGAAGGGCCGCGTCGTGCTGATCTCGTCGGTGGTCGGGCTGCTGGGCTCCGCGGGGCAGGCCAACTACGCCGCGTCCAAGGCCGGCCTCGTCGGCTTCGCGCGCTCCCTCGCCCGTGAACTGGGGTCGCGCAACATCACCTTCAACGTCGTCGCGCCCGGTTTCGTCGACACCGACATGACCAAGGTGCTCACCGAGGAGCAGCGCAAGGGCATCGTCGCGCAGGTGCCGCTCGGCCGCTACGCGCAGCCCGGGGAGATCGCCGCGGCGGTGCGGTTCCTCGCCTCGGACGACGCCTCGTACATCACTGGAGCCGTCATCCCTGTTGACGGCGGACTGGGAATGGGTCACTGATCACCATGAGTGGAATTCTCGAGGGCAAGCGCGTCCTGATCACCGGTGTGCTGATGGAGTCCTCCATCGCCTTCCACGCCGCCAAGCTGGCCCAGGAGCAGGGCGCCGAGATCATCCTGACCGCGTTCCCGCGGCCCACGCTGACCGAGCGCATCGCCAGGAAGCTGCCGAAGCCCACCAAGGTCATCGAACTCGACGTGACCAACGACGAGCACCTCGCGCGGCTCGCGGACATCGTCGGTGAGGAGCTCGGGAGTCTCGACGGCGTCGTGCACTCCATCGGCTTCGCCCCGCAGGACGCCCTGGGCGGCAACTTCCTCAACACGCCGTTCGAGTCGGTCGCCACGGCCATGCACGTCTCGGCGTACTCCCTGAAGTCGCTCACCATGGCCTGCCTGCCGCTGATGCAGAACGGCGGCTCGGTCGTCGGCCTCACCTTCGACGCGCAGTTCGCCTGGCCGCAGTACGACTGGATGGGCCCGGCCAAGGCCGCGCTGGAGGCCACCAGCCGCTACATCGCCCGCGACCTGGGCAAGCAGAACATCCGCTGCAACCTCATCTCCGCGGGCCCGCTCGGCTCCATGGCCGCCAAGTCCATCCCGGGCTTCAGCGACCTCGCCTCGGTGTGGGACACCCGGTCCCCGCTGGAGTGGGACCGGAAGGACCCGGAGCCGGCCGGCCGCGGCATCGTCGCGCTGCTGAGCGACTGGTTCCCGAAGACCACCGGCGAGATCGTCCACGTGGACGGCGGGCTGCACGCCATCGGCGCCTGACCCCGACCGGTCCCCCGAAGGGCCCGCACCCACCCGGGTGCGGGCCCTTCGCCGTCACCCGTTCGGCTCACCGGCCGGGCGGGGACCGGTGGGCATCGCGCACCCTGGAGTACGCACCGCCCCGCAGCCGTAAGGCCGAGGAGGTCCCCTTGTGCGCCTGTCCCGCAACCTGGCCTCAGTGACCGTCGCGGCCACGCTCCTGCTCTGCCTGCCCTACGACCCGGTCCCGCACGCACGCGTGCGGAGCGTGCCGCCGGCGGCGGGGCAGCCGGCCGTTCCCGAGCAGGTCGGCGCGCAGCCGTTCGGCTCCGAGTGCCGCGTGCACATCAGCGGCTCCCATGTCGTCGCCCACTGCCACAACCCCTATGTCGGCACCGACCGGGTGCGCCTGCACATCGAGTGCGCCCGTTGGTGGGACATCGACACCGACACCTCCCCGGCCGACGCCGGCCCGGCGGCGACGGTGCGGCTCTCCGGCCGCTGCTGGAAGGAGGTCCGCACGGCCTGGGTCAGTCACCAGCGTCAGGGGAGCTGAACCACCGTTCCGGGCGGCACAGGAACGGGTAGCTCGCCGCCTCGGCGGCAGCAGCCTCGGCGTCGCCCGCGCGGATCGCGTCGACCAGCCGCGTGTGGTCCATGTGCGTGCGGGCCGTCAGCTCGCCGCCGACGTCCTCGCGCAGCCAGTCCCGCAGCACCTCGCCGAGGTCCGCGTGCATCGCCGTCATCACGTCGTTGTGGGAGGCGGACACCACGGCCAGGTGGAAGGTCGCGTCCGCCGCCACGAACGCCTCCGCGTCACCGGACGCCCAGGCCTGCTCGCGGCGCAGCAGCAGCGTGTCGAGCTGCTTGAGGTCCTTCTCGGTGCGGCGCTCGGCGGCCAGCTTGGCCGCCCCGGACTCCAGGGTGGAGCGCAGCTCGGCGATGTGCCGCGGGTCCGCCCCGGCGAACCGGCGGTGCATCACGCCGGCCAGCTCACTGGTCGCCACGACGTAGGTGCCCGAGCCCTGCCGGATGTCCAGCAGGCCGTTGTGGGCGAGCGCCCGTACGGCCTCGCGGACGGTGTTGCGGGCGACCCCGAGCTGCCCGACCAGTTCGGGCTCGGTCGGGATGCGGGAGCCGACCGGCCACTCACCCGAGGTGATCTGGGCGCGCAGGGCGGTGATGACCTGCTCGGACAGTGCCGAACGACGGGGATGGCTCAGGGGCATGGCACACCTTCGCACGCCGGGGGCCGAAGCGGCCCACCCGAGGATGGACAACCAATCATCCCATGATTCTATGATGGTCGGCATGAACGGCGAGCAAGCCCCGATCAAGACGCCCCCGCAGCCCACGACCGGCCGCGCCCCGGCCGCGGTCACCTCCGCAGACGGCACGGGGACGGCGGCGCGCACCTGGGCGGTCCGTCTGGTCGTCGTCGGCATCGTCCTGTCCGCGCTGAACCTGCGCCCCGCCATCACCAGCCTCGGTGCGCTGTTGGAGGAGGTCCGCGGCGGTCTGGGCATGAGCGGCACCGCAGCCGGGCTGCTCACCTCCGTGCCGCCCCTGTGCTTCGCCGTCTTCGGCGTCACGGCTCCCCGGCTGGCCCGCCGCTTCGGCCCCGCCGCCGTGGTCTGCGCGGGCATGGCCGCCATCACGGCCGGTCTGCTGATCCGGCCCCACGCCGGGGGCACGGCCGGCTTCCTCGCCGCCAGCGCCCTGGCCCTGATGGGCATCGCCGTCAGCAACGTGCTGATGCCCGTCATCGTCAAGCGCTGGTTCCCCGACCGGGTCGGCTCCATGACCGGCCTGTACTCCATGGCCCTCGCCCTCGGCACCTCCGTGGCCGCCGCGGCCACCGTGCCGATGACCGAGGCACTGGGAGGCCGTTGGCAGACGGGGCTGACGGTCTGGGCGGCACTCGCCGCAGTGGCCGTCCTGCCGTGGCTGCCGCTGGTGCGCGACCGAGGTACCGCCGGCCCGGCGGGCCCGGTCGACCCGGCCTCCCCCCGGGTCCCGCAGGCGCGCGCGGGGCGCCCACAGGCACCCACCCTGCGGATCACCCGCAGCCGCACCGCCTGGGCGCTGGCCGTCTTCTTCGGCCTCCAGGCCACCGCCGCGTACATCACGATGGGCTGGATGGCGCAGATCTTCCGCGACGCCGGTGTCCCGGCCGGCACCGCCGGCCTGCTGCTGGCCGTCACGATGGTGATGGGCGTGCCCCTGGCCTTCGTCATACCCCGGCTGGCCACCCGGCTGCCGAACCAGGGCCCGATCGTGCTCGCCCTCGGGGCCTGCGGGCTCGCCGGCTACACCGGCCTGTACCTTGCCCCGGCCGCCGGCGCCTGGGCGTGGGCGCTGCTGCTCGGCGTCTCGAACTGCGCCTTTCCGCTGGCCCTGACGATGGTCGGGATGCGCGCCCGCACCGGGGCGGGGGTGGCCCAGCTGTCGGCGTTCGCCCAGAGCACCGGCTACCTGATCTCCATTCCGGGGCCGCTCCTGGTCGGGGTGCTCTACCAGAGCAGCGGCGGCTGGAGTGTTCCCCTGGCGCTGATGGGCGCGCTCATGGTGCCGCAGATGGTGGTCGGCGTCCTGGCGGGCCGCAACCGCACGGTGGAGGACGAGGCGTCGGCCTGAGCCCGGATTCCGCCCGCCGGGCTCAGGCCGGCGCCCGGATTCCGCCCCCAGGGTCCCGGCCCCCCGGCTCCCCCGCCCCGGACGCGGGGTGTCCTGCGGCGGGTGCGAGACTTGGCCCATGCCAGTGCTCGACCCGAACCCCCAGAACGGCCAGAAGAAGATGCTGCTGGTCTTCGGCGCGTTCCTCGCCGTCTTCGCGGTCGTCGCCATCGTCGCGACGATCGTCTCCCCGTGACCCCGGCCTCCCGGTCTCCCGGGCCTTCCCGCGGCCACGGTCCCCCGGCGACCCCGCGCCGCCCGGGCCGCACCCGGTCCGGCGGTGGGGTTGTCCCCCCGGTCCCCTAGGGGGTGAGGCTCAGGGTCAAGTGGGTGGATCACCGGATGGGGCGCCGGCCGCGCAGTCCGTAACGTCGAGATGTGCCCGCGACAGGCGGGTCGCGGACCACTCGGAACCGGCGGAGACCAGCGGAGGCACCCATGTCGGCCCGTACGCACACCCGGCCCCACCCGGCGACGCCGGGTGGCGTGGGCACCCGGCTGCCCTGGTGGGCCCTGGCCCTGCCCACCCTTGCCTTCATCACCCTGCTCCTTCTCGTGCTGAATCCGTCCGACGCCCACGCGACCGGAGGGGACCCCGCCATGGCCCACCTCGTGGAGCGGGTCCGGCAGCTGGTCGACAGGCCGTGAAATCGCAAGTCAACTCCCTGCGCCCCATGGCCTGTTTCGTGCGAAGCTGGGTGTCATGAGCGTCGCAGAACCCCGCAGGATCGTCCTCTTCCGGCATGCGAAAGCTGACTGGCCACAGGTGTCCGACCACGAGCGCCCGCTCGCGGAACGGGGCCGTATGGACGCCGCCGAGGCCGGGCGGCGGCTGGCCGACACCGGCATCCCCTTCGATCTGGCCCTGTGCTCCACGGCAGCCCGGACCCGCGAGACCTGGAAGCTCGCCGTCCACGAGTTCGCACACCGGCCGAAAACCGTCTACGAGGAGCGGATCTACGAGGCCTCGCCGGGCGAGCTGATCGCGTTGTTCAGCGAGATCCCGGACGACGTGCAGAACGTCCTGCTGATCGGCCACAACCCCGGCGTGCACGGCCTCGCCGACATCCTGTCCGGCTCGGCCGAGGGCGACGTCCTCAGCCGGATGAACCGGCGTGGCTTCCCCGCCGCGGCCTTTGCCGTCCTCCTCCACGACGGCCCGTGGAAGACCCTGGAGCCCGGCACGGCCAGGCTGAACGACTACTGGGCACCGAGCGAGTGATCCGCCCCCGTGACATGCAGGGGCCCGGCATCACCGCGATGCCGGGCCCCTGCCCGTCCGGTCCGCCTCACTGCACCTCGGCCACGACCGTGTCGGCGGCCTCGACCTCCTCGCGGGTCACGCCCAGCAGGTACAGCACGGTGTCCAGGAACGGCACGTTCACGGCGGTGTGCGCCGCCTCGCGCACCACCGGCTTGGCGTTGAAGGCGACGCCGAGACCGGCCGCGTTCAGCATGTCCAGGTCGTTGGCACCGTCACCGATCGCGACCGTCTGTGACAGCGGCACGCCCGCCTCGGTGGCGAACCGGCGCAGCAGCCGCGCCTTGCCCGCCCGGTCCACGATCTCGCCCGTGACCCTGCCCGTCAGCTTCCCGTCGGCGATCTCCAGGGTGTTGGCCTGGGCGAAGTCCAGCCCCAGCCGTTCCCTGAGGTCGTCGGTCACCTGCGTGAACCCGCCGGAGACCACCCCGACCTGGTAGCCGAGCCGCTTCAGCGTGCGGATCAGCGTGCGGGCGCCCGGCGTGAGCCGCACCTCGCTGCGCACCTTGTCCACCACCGACGCGTCCAGCCCCGCCAGCAGGGCCACCCGCGCGTGCAGGGACTGCTCGAAGTCCAGCTCGCCGCGCATCGCCGCCGCCGTCACCTCGGCGACCTTGTCCTCGCAGCCCGCGTGCGCGGCGAAGAGTTCGATGACCTCGTCCTGGATGAGCGTGGAGTCCACGTCCATGACGACGAGACGCTGGGCCCGCCGGTGCAGCCCCGCCGCGACCACCGCGATGTCCACGCCGAGAGCGGCGGCGTCCGTCACGAGCGCGGTGCGCAGCGGTCCCGTCTCCACGCCCGAGACCGCGAACTCGACGGCGGTCACCGGGTACTTCGCCAGCCGGAAGATGCGGTCGATGTTGCCGCCCGCCCGGGTGATCCGGCCGGCGATGGCGGCCGTGGCCTCCGCGGTCAGCGGGTGACCCAGCACGGTCACCAGGGACCGGCCCAGGCCGCGCGGCCGGTTGTCGCCGATGCCGGAGATGATCTCCGCCTGCATCTTCATCGACTCCGCCCAGCTGTGCACGGTGGCCCTGAGGCCGCCCTCCAGGCCGGGCTGCGGCTCGGTGACGAGCGCGCACAGCACGATCCGGCCGCGGGTGACCACCTGCTCGATGTCGACCACGTCGACGGAGTAGGCGGCCAGGGTGTCGAAGAGTCCGGCCGTGATGCCCGGCCTGTCCTTGCCGAAGATCTTGACAAGGAGAGTGGGGACGTCAGAGGTCTCGGGGAACGAGGTCTGCGAAGCGCTCATGGTGCCTCCACCGTATCCGGCACCCAGTGCCTTCCGCCCCCGAGGTCCGCCTGGCGGACACGGAGCACCGGGCGGCACGCGCGTCGCGGCCCCACCCGTGGAAGGGCCCCGTGGACCGGCCCGGTGCCCGGCTCAGCGCGGCCCCTTCGGCCGCCGGGCCGGCGGCTGGGGAGGGGGAGGCGGGGGAGGCGGGGGAGGCGGCCCGTCGTCTCCACGAGGGGCCTCGCCGCGGCGCCCGGCCGGCCGGCGCCCCCGCGGCGGGGGAGGAGGCCCGAGCGGGCGGGCCACGGTCGGTGCCCCGTACACGTCCCCTCCGGCGGGGTTCCCGCTCCCGGCTCCACCGGGGGTCCCGCCGCTGCCGGCGTCCTCAGACGTCCGCAGTTCGTCGGGCACCCGCAGATAGGGGTTGGTGCCGGGGTTCGGCGGCCGGTACGGCGCCCCGGGTGCGTACGGCCCGGGCGGCGTCCCGGGAGCCGGGCCCCCACCGCCGTGCGCGGACCGGGCGCCGCCCGTCCCGTGGGCCCAGGGCCCCGCCCGGTACGGGCCGCTGCCCGCGTCGCGGGTTCCGGCTCCCGGACCGTACCGGCCTCCTGCCGCGCCGTGCGCCCCGGCCGCCGCCGCGTACGGTCCCGCTTCCGCGCCGCCCCGGGCCACCGGCGCCCCGTCACCCCGTGCCAGCGGCGCCGTCCGCCGCCCCGCCGCACCGCTCACGTGGGCCAGCAGCGCTCCCAGGGCCCCCGCGGCCGCGCCCCACGCGGCGCCGAGCAGTACGGCCGGGCCCGGCCGCCCGTGCAACTCGATCCCCGCGCCGAAGGCATCGAAGCCCAGCACCGAGAGCGAGGCGTTCACCGACACCTCGGTCAGCCGGACGAGCAGTGGCAGTGCCACGGCCGTCGCCACCCCCAGCCGCAGCGCGCACCGGCCGGCGAAGCCGAGGGCGTTCACCCGCCGTCCTGCGCCGCCCCCGTGGTGTTCCCGGGGCGCGTGCGGCACCGGAGTCCGCACCGCTGTCAGCACCCCCGCCAGCAGCATCGTCAGCGCGGCCGCGACGCCGAGCAGCCACACCCGCCCGTCGAGGTCGGCGAGCCGCGCCAGTGTGACCGGCCGGTCGGCGTGCACGGTCAGCAGGTCGTCCAGCGGGTCCGGCAGCAGCTTCGCCAGCTCGCCCGTCGCCCGGCCGTCCCAGGGCACGAGGAGGCCGATCGCGATGCCGAGCCACACCCCGTCGGGCGCGCCGAGGAGTGCGGCACCGGCGATCCGGGCGGGGTGGTCGTCGCCCATCGCCGCGTACCCGGCCGCAGCGAGCCCGGCCGCGACGGCGACGATCAGCACGGTGGTGAGCGCGGACACGGCCGGCCGCACCACCGCGTGCACGAACTCCAGACCGCCCGGGAGCGGGGTACGCCGCGAGGCCAGCAGCGCGACGACGAGCACACCGGCCGTCCAGGCCAGCCCGCCGAGCAGGGTCGGAACGGTGTCGACGGTGAACCCGACCGACGCCCTGGCATCGATGAGGTCGCCGACCCGGTCCGGCAGCAGCCCGCCGAGGTCCCCGAGCCCAGGGATGCCGATCCCGCCGCCCCCGTTCCCGCCTCCGCCCCCGATGCCGGTCGGGGCGTCGAGCCCGAGGGACCCACCGTCGATGGTGACGACGTCGTGCCCCGCCCAGGCCAGTCCCCCCAGCATCACCGCACTCACGACGAGCACCGCGCCCGCCCGGGCCAGGAGTTCGGCGGGCGAGACGACAACTCCCGCCGTGCGCAGGGACCGCAGGAAGAACCAGGACAGCAGCAGCGCGCCGACCAGACTCACGCCGAGTGGCGTGATCTCGATGGCCGTGTCCGCCTGTGCACCGGTGAGACCGAAGGCGGACACGTTCCCGGAGGGGGTCACCGAACCACCCGCCCCGAGCGCCACGACGGCCGCGATCATCGGTCCCAACGCGCCCGCCGCGTCCGCCCGGAGGAGATGCAGGCCGAGCGCCGCCGTCCCGGCCATTCCGATCAGCGCCCAGCTCACGGCCGTGACCGCGGAGAGCACGACATCTCCCCACGGCACGCGGCGCCCCGGTGGGTGCGTGCCGTGCTTCGTGGTCGCCCAGCCCTTGGTGAAGCCCATGACAGACCCCCGATCCGCGGGCGCGGCGTCCGCCGCGCTTGTCCCCCTCGCGTGGGATTACCACTCTCCGGGCACTTTTCAACCCCCGTCAACGGCACCCGTCCACATGCCCGTGCGCGGTCGCCACAAGGCCCGACTTTCGGTCACGGTGCCGATCCTGGAATAGTTCCCCCCGATGTTCGACATCCCTAGACTCCCTGCGACGGGGGTAACTCGGGGGACAACTCAGTGGGGCTGGAGTGCCGGAACTCGTACTGGAATCAAACGGACGTACCTGGACGCTCGATCCGTCCAGGTCCTACACCCTGGGACGTGATCCGCAGGGCGACATGGTCTTCGACGACGCCCGGGTCTCCTGGCGCCACGCCACGGTCAGCTTCAACGGCCGCAGTTGGGTCATCGAGGACCACGGCAGCACCAACGGCACGTTCGTACAGGGCCAGCGGATCCACCATCTGGAGCTGGCCTCCGGCACGGCGGTGCACCTGGGCAACGCGACCGACGGCCCGCGGGTGAACCTGTCCGGCGCCGAAGCCCCCGTCGCCACTCCTCAGGCCCGGCCTCGGCAGCCGTACTCCGCGCAGGGCGCGGGCTGGCAGCAGCCGCAGACGCCTCAGCAGCACGCCCCGCAGCCGCAGCCGCAGCCCCAGGCAGGCGGGCAGCAGGGCACGCCGGGCATCCCCCAGCAGCAGCATCCGGCGGAAGGGCACGCGCAGAACGTGTCCGGTGGCGCGGCGGGGGCACCGCAGGTCCACGGCGACCGCAGCCCGACCACGTTCCACCAGTTCTTCCTCGGCCGCGTGATGCGCATCGGCCGTGCCCTGGAGAACGACCTGGTCGTCTCCGACCTCCAGGTCTCCCGGCACCACGCCGAGTTCCACGCGACGCCCGACGGCCGCATGGAGATCCGCGACCTCGGCTCGCACAACGGCACGTACGTCAACGGCCAGCCGATTCCCAAGGGCGGCTCGGCCCTGCTCGGCGCGACCGACATCGTGGGCGTCGGACACTCCACCTTCCGTATCGTCGGCGACCGGCTCGAGGAGTTCGTCGACACCGGTGAGGTCTCCTTCTCCGCCCGCCACCTGACCGTCACCGTCGACGGCGGCAAGCAGATCCTGAAGGACGTCTCCTTCGGGGTGCCGGAGAAGTCCCTGATCGCGGTGATCGGCCCGTCCGGTTCCGGCAAGTCGACCCTGCTGAAGGCGCTCACCGGCTACCGCCCCGCCGACCAGGGCGACGTCCTCTACGACAACCGCAACCTGTACAAGCAGTTCGCCGAGCTGCGCCAGCGCATCGGCCTGGTTCCGCAGGACGACATCCTGCACAAGGAACTGACCGTGAGGAAGGCGCTCAAGTACGCGGCCAAGCTGCGCTTCCCCGCCGACACCACGGCCGCCGAGCGCGAGGCCCGCATCGACGAGGTGCTGCGTGAGCTGAAGCTGGACGTCCACAAGGAGAAGAAGGTCACCTCCCTCTCCGGCGGTCAGCGCAAGCGTGTCTCGGTGGCCCTCGAACTGCTGACCAAGCCGTCCCTCATCTTCCTTGACGAGCCGACCTCCGGCCTGGACCCGGGGATGGACCGCGACGTCATGCAGTTGCTGCGCGGACTCGCCGACGACGGCCGCACGGTCCTCGTCGTCACCCACTCCGTCGCGGAGCTGGCCCTGTGCGACAAGCTCCTGGTGATGGCCCCGGGCGGCGCGGTCGCCTACTTCGGGCCGCCGGAGGAGGCGCTGAACTTCTTCGGCTACGACAGCTGGGCCGATGTCTTCTCCGCCTTCGAGAACTACCGCGACTACGACTGGGCGGGCCGCTGGAAGGGCTCGCAGCACTACCAGATGTACGCCGCGGACATCGACGCCGTCGCGCCGCAGGCCGTACAGATGCCGGCCATGCAGGCGATGAAGCCGCCGAAACCGCAGGGCTGGATGTCCCAGTTCGTCACGCTCGTGCGCCGCTACGTCTCGGTGATCGCCTCCGACAAGGGCTTCCTCGCCCTGACGGTGATCCTGCCGGCGGTCCTCGGCGCGGTCAGCCTGCTCATCGACGCCGACCACAGCCTGCTGCCCAACCCGCCCAACCGGGCCGGCCGGATCATCCCCAACGGCACGGCCACCACGGTCCTGCTCATCCTCGCCGTCGGCGCGTGCTTCGCGGGTGCCGCGAACTCCGTCCGCGAGCTGATCAAGGAACGCGTCATCTACGAGCGGGAACGCGCCACCGGCCTGTCCCGCTCGGCCTACCTGATGTCCAAGGTGTTCGTGCTCGGCATGATCACCGTGTTCCAGGGGCTGCTGGTCGGCGTCATCGGCTTCTCCAGCCGTGAGATCCCCGAACAGGGTCTCGTCTTCGGCGGCGCCACGCTCGTGGAGCTGTCCGTGCCGATCATGGCGCTCGGCTTCACCTCGATGATGTTCGGCCTGATCATCTCCTCGCTGGTGAAGACCGCCGAGAAGACGATGCCGCTGCTGGTCATGTTCGCGATCATCCAGGTCGTCTTCACGGGCTGTCTCTTCGTCCTGAACGGCACGGTCGGCGTCAACCAGTTCTCGTACCTGATGCCGTCGCGCTGGGCGGTCGCCGCGGCGGGTGCCACGCTGGACTTCAACAAGATCAGCCCGCCCCAGCCTGGCGGCGCCACCGACCCGTTGTGGGAGCACACCGTCGGCGCCTGGGGCATGGACATGGCCGCCCTGCTCGCCCTCGGCGTCGTCTGCGGGTTCTTCGTGTCCCGCTTCCTGCGGCGCCACGAGCCCGAGGTCATGCGCAAGTAGCCGCGCCCGGACGAACGCCGAAGGGCGGCACCCCGTCAGGTGGGTGCCGCCCTTCGGCGTTCCGTACCGAGGTCCGCGCCGGCCTCAGTACGCGCTGTTGACGTTGTCCATGGAGCCGTACCGGTCGGCCGCGTAGTTGCACGCGGCGGTGATGTTGGCGACCGGGTCGTAGATGTTCCAGGACGTGCCCGGGACGTGGTACGCCTTGAAGGTCGGCGGGATCACCTGGAGCAGGCCCTTGGACGGGACGCCGTTGATGGCGTTGATGTCCCAGTTGTTGATGGCCATCGGGTTGCCGGAGGACTCCCGCATGATGTTGCGGTGGATCCCGCTGTAGGAGCCGGGGATGCCGTGCTTCTTCATGATGGCGAGCGACTCGCGGATCCAGCCGTCCAGGTTGTTGGGGTACGACTTGACGGCGGTCTTCTTGACCGCGGTGCGCTTGGCGGAGCGGCTGGCGGCCTCCTTGGCCTTGCGGGCCGCCTCGGCCTTCTTCCTGGCCGCCTCCGCCTTCTTCCTGGCGGCCTCGGCGGCGGCCTTCTTCTTCGCGGCCGCCTCGGCGGCGGTCTTCTTCTTCGCGGCCTCGACCTTGGCCTGCGCCTCTGCCTTGGCCTCGGCCTGGGCCTTCTGCCGGGCCTCGATGGCCTCGGCCTTCAGCTTGGAGGCGGCGAGCTGGTCGGTGAGGCTGACCTTGACGTCCTTGACCTTGTCGGTGCCGGAGACGACGTTCTGCGTGGACGCGGCCTCGCTCGTGGTGGTGGTTTCGGCACTGCTGGGCACGGCGGAGAAGGCGAGCGCGGCGGCACCGAGGGCGGCGACACCGCCGATCGCGATCTTGTGGTGCTTGGTCAGCGTGCGACTACGGCCACGGGTGGTCGTGTTCTTGAGCATGGCGAATGGACCTCTTCGAATAGCGCGGAGGTCGCTCACGTCCGGAGGGGACATCGGGCTGGTCCCACACGAACGCCGCGGGCGGTGAACCCGCGGCGCTGAGCGACGGAAGCCATTCTTAGCGGCCGCAAAATTCCGTGGCAAAGGTGTGACGTACGATGCCGGATAGTGGACCGGGGAGCGGCAAATCCGGACAGACTGGACTATCAGTCCCGTTCATGTGCACCCTCGCCTCTCCTAACCTCCCTCGTACGTGATGTGGACCCTATGCGCGGGCTCACATCGCGCCCACAGCATTCTCACGGCAGGTTGCTGGAGCAATGCACTGCGTGAGGGTCTGTCCCCCGGCGGTCCCCCGCTCGCCGGTGCGGACCCGCGCCCCGGGCGGCGCCCGCGCCGCTCTTCTGCCGCAGGGCGGCCCGCACCGCCCTCCCACCCGTCCGCCGCCCCTCCGCCCCCGGTCCGCGCCCGTGCGGGGCGCGGACACCTGCTCACACCCGCGCCACCCGCCCCCGCGGGTGGCGCGGGCCGAACCGACCTGCCCGCTGCCGCGGCGAAGGCTGCGTATCCGCATCCGCCCGGTGCGTCGCTGTGGCCCCGGCCCGCGGCGCCCCGGCCCGTGGTCGCCCCGCGCCGCCCGGACCCGGGGAGCAGGGCGGCAGGGACCTTCGTCCTAGGCCGAGCGCCCGAGGTGGCGGCCGTCACGGGGCGGATCCTCGGTGCCGCGCGCCGCCGGTACCGTGAGGGCATGAGCCACGGTCCCCGGTCCGGCCTCGCCGCGGTGAGTTCCGCGCTGCTGGCCATGAGCAGGCATCTGGAGGTGCGCGACGTCCTGAAGACGATCGTCGCCTCGGCCCGCGAACTCCTCGACGCGCAGTACGCGGCGCTCGGCGTCCCCGACGACCACGGAGGCTTCGCCCAGTTCGTGGTGGACGGCGTCAGCGACGAGCAGTGGAGGGCCATCGGCCCCCTGCCGCGCCAGCACGGCATCCTCGCGGCCATGCTCCGGCAGCCCGGTGCCGAGCGCCTCGCCGACGTGCGCAAGGATCCCCGCTTCGAGGGCTGGCCCTCCGCCCACCCCGAGATGTCCGACTTCCTGGGCCTGCCGATCCGCGACGGCGACGAGGTGATCGGCGCACTGTTCCTCGCCGACAAGAACTGCTCCCGGGCGCCGGAAAGCTGCGGCTTCACGCAGGAGGACGAGGAACTGCTCGCCATCCTCGGCCAGCACGCGGCGATCGCCCTCACCAACGCCCGCCTGTACGAGCGCAGCCGTGAGCTCACCATCGCCGAGGAACGCTCCCGGCTCGCCCACGAACTGCACGACGCGGTCAGCCAGAAACTGTTCTCCCTGCGCCTGACCGCACAGGCCGCGGCCCGTCTGGTCGACCGCGACCCGTCCCGGGCCAAGGGCGAGCTTCAGCAGGTGGCCGCGCTCGCGGCCGAGGCCACCGACGAACTGCGTGCCGCCGTCGTCGAGTTGCGCCCCGCCGCCCTCGACGAGGACGGCCTCGCCGCGACCCTGCGCACACAGGTGCAGGTCCTGGACCGCGCCCACAGCGCCCGCGTCGCCTTCACGGCGCGCGGCGTCCGCGCTCTGCCCGCCGCACAGGAGGAAGCCATGCTGCGCGTCGCCCAGGAGGCCCTGCACAACGCCCTGCGGCACTCCGGCGCCGAGCACGTCGACGTCACGCTGGACCGCCACGGCTGCGGCGCCGTGCTGCGCGTCGCCGACGACGGGTGCGGCTTCGACCCCCGGGCGGTGCGCCACGCGGGACGCCACCTCGGCCTGGTGTCGATGCGGGACCGGGCCAGCGGGGTGGGCGGCAGGCTCAGCGTGGAGTCGGAGCCCGGCAAGGGCACAGCGATCGAGATGGAGGTCCCCGGTGGCTGACGCAATCAAGGTGCTGCTCGTCGACGACCACCAGGTCGTCCGCCGGGGCCTGCGCACCTTCCTGGAGGTGCAGGACGACATAGAGGTCGTGGGCGAGGCCGCCGAGGGTGCGGAAGGCGTCGCCCGCGCCGAGGAGCTGAAGCCCGACGTCGTCCTGATGGACGTCAAGATGCCGGGCGTGGACGGCGTCGGCGCCCTGCGCAGACTCCGCGAACTCGACCATCCCGCGCGCGTGCTGATCGTCACCAGCTTCACCGAGCAGCGCACGGTCGTGCCGGCCCTGCGCGCGGGTGCCGCCGGATACGTCTACAAGGACGTGGACCCCGACGCGCTCGCCGGGGCCATCCGTTCGGTGCACGCCGGTCACGTGCTGCTTCAACCGGAGGTGCTGGTCGCCCTGCTCTCCCAGGACGAGACCACCTCGGGACAGGGCCGAGGGGGCGCGCTGACCGAGCGGGAGCGCGAGGTGCTCGGCCTGATCGCGGACGGCCGTTCGAACCGCGAGATCGCCCGTGCGCTGGTGCTGTCCGAGAAGACGGTCAAGACACACGTCTCCAACATCCTCATGAAGCTCGACCTGGCCGATCGCACGCAGGCCGCGCTGTGGGCCGTTCGCCACGGTGTGTCCGGATGACCGGCGACCTGGAACGTTCCCTTCCGGGCTGAGATTCATACCGTCGTGGGAATGTCCCCCGTATGGCGCATCCTCGATCGGTCCCGGACGTTCTCCCAGGCATGTCGCGGTGACCGCCGCGGCCATCGCCAGGAGGGCTTTGAAAGTGAAGAACCTGAAGAAGGCAGCGGCTGTGACGATGGTGGCCGGCGGCCTGGTGGCGGCCGGCGCCGGCATGGCCTCCGCCACCGGCGGCTCGCACGCCCACGGCCATGCCGTGGGCTCGCCCGGCGTCCTCTCGGGCAACGTCGTCCAGGCCCCGGTGCACGTCCCGGTGAACGTGGTCGGCAACAGCGTCAACGTCGTCGGCCTGCTGAACCCGGCGTTCGGCAACGTCGGCGTCAACCACTGACCGCCGCCCCGACGGGCTCCGGTCTCCCGGGCGGACCCGGGAGACCGGTCCGCTTGTCGGCCGGTCGTTCCGTCATCTGGTCCCCGCAATGATCCGAACGGGCGCTTCGCGAACGACCGGCGTAACCGTTCTGCACCCCTCAGGCGTTGATCAGCGCACGACCCGCGGCCGGGTCGGACACGCAAACGCAGGAGGAACGCTTCTCATGAACATCGCCAAGAAGGCCGCCGTGGCCCTCGCCGTCGCCGGTGCCGCCGCCGGCGCGTCCGCCGGTGCCGCCGTAGCCGACGCCGGTGCCGACGGTGCCGCAGTGAAGTCGCCCGGCGTCGGCTCCGGCAACCTCGGCCAGATCCCGGTCCACATCCCGGTGAACGTCGTCGGCAACACCGTCAACGGCATCGCCGGCCTGAACCCGGCCTTCGGCAACGCGGGCGCCAACGACTGACGCGCCTCGGCACGCCAGGGGCCCCTCAAGCGGTGACGCGGCGAGGGGCCCCTGGCGTGCCGAGGCAGCCGTCCCGCGCACCTGCCCAGGCCGCGCGAGTCCGGTGCCCGGCGGCCGGGACACCCCGGCGGCCGGGGCCGTCCCCCCGTCACGGCCCCGGGGAACCCCCGCCGGACACCGCCGGCCCCCGGCCCGCCGCACCCTCACCGGCCCGGCTCCGGCACGCCCGTCGCTCCAGCACCGGTCACCCGGGGCTCGCCGCGCTCAGCGCTCCCGCTCCTCCACGGCCGAGTTGTACGCCGCCACCCGGGCCCGGCGTGCCGTTCGCTCCACCGGCCGCAACGCGTCCTGCCGGGCCGCCATCTCCGAGGCGCTCACCGCGCCCCCGTGGCCGTTCCCGGCGGACGAGGCGAGCGCCAGCAGCATCCCCACCCGGCGCGCCAGCTCCAGCACCCGCACGGCCCGCGGCGGATACCCCGGCGCCAGCACCTCCCGGCCCCGCTCGGCCCGCGCCCGATACGCGTCGATCGCCGCCTGCGCCGCCGGCCCCGACCCGGCCACGTCCAGCCGCGTCAGCACCTCCGTCGCCTCCCTGAGCGCCTCCGCCAGCTCCCGTTCGGCCTCGGCCAGCGACGGCACGTCGGCCGGCGGCGCCTCCCGCACCGCAAGGCAGTGCCACACCACCTCGGCATGCACATCGCCGACCGGACCGGCCTCGTACACCTCGGGCACCAGTCCCAGGGCGCATCCGTGGCAGACCACCGCCTCCTCGGCGTCCAGCGCCCGTCGGTTGAACTCCGGCGGCCCGCTCAGACCCAGCGGATGACCGGGTACCGGCAGCGCGATCCGCAGGCCGGTCGCCCCGAGCGCCCGCAGCCGCCCCAGCGCCAGCGTGAGCCCGACCGGAGCCGCCTCGCCCGGCAGACCCTCCACCCGGTGCACCGCGTCCTCGCCCACCACGGCGAGCACGGCGTCGTCCGGTGAAGCAAGTCCGGCAATCAGGGCATTTCCCCATGCGGCAAGGCGTCCAGAACGTGGTTCGAGGTCCATGCCCCCACCCTAAGGACCGGACCGATGGAACTGCCCGGCCGACCGGTGGCGTAGATTTCCTAGAGGGCTGCGCCCACCGGCGCGGCGGACCGAGCCACAGGCGTACGCGACAGCCGAGACCGGCCACACTGCAAGGGGAGACAACGCGCTCATGAGCGATGTTCTGGAGCTTCAGGACGTATCCGTGGTCCGCGAGGGCCGGGCTCTGGTGGACCAGGTCTCCTGGTCGGTCAAGGAGGGCGAGCGCTGGGTCATCCTCGGCCCCAACGGCGCCGGCAAGACCACCCTCCTGAACGTCGCCTCCAGCTACCTCTTCCCCAGCAAGGGCACCGCCACCATCCTCGGCGACACCCTCGGCAAGGTCGACGTCTTCGACCTCCGCCCGCGCATCGGCGTGGCCGGCATCGCCATGGCCGAGAAGCTGCCCAAGCGGCAGACCGTCCTGGAGACCGTGCTCACCGCCGCGTACGGCATGACGGCCACCTGGCACGAGGACTACGACGAGGTCGACGAACAGCGCGCCCGAGCCTTCCTCGACCGCCTCGGCATGAGCGACTTCGTCGACCGCCGGTTCGGCACCCTGTCCGAAGGGGAGCGCAAGCGCACCCTCATCGCCCGCGCCCTGATGGCCGACCCGGAACTGCTGCTCCTCGACGAGCCCGCCGCCGGCCTCGACCTCGGCGGCCGGGAGGACCTCGTACGCCGCCTCGGCCGCCTCGCCCGCGACCCCATCGCCCCCTCGATGATCATGGTCACGCACCATGTCGAGGAGATCCCGCCGGGCTTCACCCACGTCCTCATGATCCGCCAGGGCAAGGTGCTCGCCGCCGGCCCGCTGGAACTCGAACTCACCTCCCGCAACCTCTCCCTCTGCTTCGGCCTCCCGCTCGTCGTCGAGCAGGTCGGCGACCGCTGGACCGCACAGGGCCTGCCGCTGTCCTGAGCACCGCCCCAACACCCGGGAACCCGGGGCCGAGCGGCTTCTGATCGCATCGGCGCCCTGTCGGTGGCGGCTCCCGCGGCCCTACCATGGCCGTGTGAACGACATCGACGCATGGGTGTGGTGGCTCGTCGGCGCCGCAGCGCTGGGGATCCCGCTCGTGGTGACCGCGATGCCGGAGTTCGGCATGCTGGCCGTGGGGGCCATCGCCGCCGCCGTCGTCGCCGCCCTCGGTTTCGACGCCGTGGCCCAGGTGCTCGCCTTCCTCGTCGTCTCGGTGGCACTCATCGCCGTCGTGCGGCCCATCGCGGCCCGGCACCGGCACCAGCGGCCCGAACTCGCCAGCGGGGTGGACGCCCTGAAGGGCAAACAGGCCGTCGTCCTGGAGCGCGTCGACGGCTCCGGCGGGCGGATCAAGCTCGCCGGCGAGGTCTGGTCGGCGCGAGCCCTCGACGCCGGCAGCACCTACGAGGTGGGGCAGAAAGTGGACGTCGTGGACATCGAGGGGGCCACGGCGATCGTCCTGTGAGCTCGGGGAACGCTCCCCGGGCCGAAGTGCACCGAACACCCCACGAGCCGTACGACGGTCTGTCAGACTCGACCAGCAAGATCTTCGACGAACATAAGATCTTCCAAGAGCGCCGAGGCGGAGAAGGGCACGGGGAGCAGCGATGGAACCGGTCATCATCGTACTGATCATTCTGGTGGTGTTGGTCTTCATCGCCCTGATCAAGACCATCCAGGTCATCCCGCAGGCCAGCGCGGCCATCGTGGAGCGCTTCGGCCGCTACACACGGACCCTCAACGCGGGCCTCAACATAGTCGTCCCGTTCATCGACACCATCCGCAACCGCATCGACCTGCGTGAACAGGTCGTGCCGTTCCCGCCGCAGCCGGTGATCACCCAGGACAACCTGGTCGTCAACATCGACACCGTCATCTACTACCAGGTCACCGACGCCCGCGCGGCCACCTACGAGGTCGCCAGCTACATCCAGGCCATCGAGCAGCTGACGGTCACCACGCTGCGCAACATCATCGGCGGCATGGACCTGGAACGTACCCTGACCTCTCGCGAGGAGATCAACGCCGCCCTGCGCGGCGTCCTCGACGAGGCCACCGGCAAGTGGGGCATCCGCGTCAACCGCGTCGAACTGAAGGCCATCGAACCGCCCACCTCCATCCAGGACTCGATGGAGAAGCAGATGCGCGCCGACCGCGACAAGCGCGCCGCGATCCTCCAGGCCGAAGGTGTCCGGCAGTCGGAGATCCTGCGCGCCGAGGGTGAGAAGCAGTCCCAGATCCTGCGTGCCGAGGGTGAGGCCAAGGCCGCCGCCCTGCGTGCCGAGGGTGAGGCGCAGGCCGTCCGCACGGTGTTCGAGGCCATCCACGCCGGCGACCCGGACCAGAAGCTGCTGTCCTACCAGTACCTGCAGATGCTCCCGAAGATCGCCGAGGGCGACGCCAACAAGCTCTGGATCGTCCCCAGCGAGATAGGCGACGCCCTCAAGGGCCTGTCCGGCGCCGTCGGCAACCTCGGGGTCATGGGAGGCGGTTCGGGCAACGGCTCCACCGGTGGAGCCTCGGGTGCGGACCGCCGTGAGAAGCCGTCCCTCGACTGACGGCACGGCGACACGCGTTCCCCGCACCCGCCGTGAGGGGGCGGGGCACGCGGACAGGGCGCGACACCGGCGCCGCCCGTCCACGGCCGCAGGCCCGGTGGCGCAGCGTCAGGCCGCGTCCCCGGCCAACCACTCGGGCAGCGCCGCGAGATCCTCGCCCAGCGCCAGCAGCATCGCGTCCGCAGGCGTCGGCTCGAACGGCTCCCTGAGCAGCGGCATACCCGCCTGGTCCGGAGTACGGTCCGCCTTGCGGTGATTGTCCTCCGCGCAGGACGCCACCGTGTTCAGCCAGGTGTCCCGACCGCCCTGCGAACGCGGCACCACGTGGTCCACGGTCGTCGCCCGTCGCCCGCAGTACGCGCACCGGTGCCGGTCCCGCACCAGCACCCCCCGCCTCGACCACGGAGCCCGTCTTCGGAAGGGCACCCGCACGTATCGGCACAACCGGATCACCCGGGGCGCCGGTATGTCCACCGCGGCGCCCCGCATCCGCAGCTCGGGATGGGCCTGTTCGACGACGGCCTTGGCCTGCAGCACCAGAACGACGGCTCGGTTCATGGTCACCGTCGACAGCGGCTCGAAGCTCGCGTTCAGCACCAGCGTGTCCCGCATACCAGCCCACCTCCCGTGCGCACCTGCCCACTCCCCGGCGGGCTGGGGTCAACTCTGGACGGGCACGCCGAGATGGACAACGCAATAAAAAGTGCCCGCCTCCGATCACTTCCAAGACCGGAGGCGGGCAAACGTTCCGTGAACGCTCGGCTGTGTCAGCCCTGCTCGGGGTTCTCGTACTCGCCGATCAGCTGGGCACGCGCGAGGGTGTGGAACCGCAGGTTGAAGCCGACGACGGCAGGCGACGCGTCGGAGTCAGGACCGAGCTTCCCCTGGTCCACGGCGTACACGGTGAACACGTACCGGTGCGAGCCGTCCCCGGGAGGCGGCGCGGCTCCGCCGAAGTCCCGGCTGCCGTAGTCGTTGCGCGCGTGTGTCGCCGCCTGCGGCAGCCCCTCGAACTTCCCGCCGCCCGCACCCGCCGGCAGCTCCGTCACCGAGGCCGGGATGTCGAACAGAACCCAGTGCCAGAACCCGCTGCCCGTCGGGGCGTCCGGGTCGTAGCAGGTCACGGCGAAGCTCTTGGTCTCCGGCGGGAACCCCTCCCACCGCAGCTGCGGCGAGGTGTTCCCCTCCGCTCGGACCTGGTCGCCCTTGAGCGTCCCGCCGTCCCTGACGTCCTCGCTCGTGACCGTGAACGACGGTACGGGCGGATGGAAGTCGTGGGGCAGCGGCCGCCTCTTGAGCTCGGTCACCTCGGTACCTCCTGATCGGTTCCTGGGGGTGATTCCGGGAACACCGGAATCACCGACGAGCCTAGAACCAGTTGCGCTTGCCGCCGACCTCTGACAGCCACTGGTTGAGGTAGCCCGCCCAGTCGGTGCCCTGCCAGTCGTGCAGCCCCACCTGGAACGACCGGTAGGTGTCGCTGCCCTCGCTGAACAGACCCGGCTTCTTGTCCATTTCGAGGACCACGTCCATGGCGTGCTCGTCGGCCACGAAGCTCAACTCGACCTCGTTCAGGCCGCGGTACTGCGACGGCGCGTAGAACTCGATCTCCTGGTAGAACGGCAGCCGCTGCCGCGTCCCGCGGATGTGGCCCCGCTCCATGTCCGCGCTCTTGAAGTGGAAGCCCAGCTGGATGAACGCGTCCAGGATCGCCTTCTGCGCCGGCATCGGGTGCACGTTGATCGGGTCGAGGTCTCCGGAGTCCACGGCACGCGCGATCGCCAGCTCGGTGGTCACACCGATGTGCATCCCGCGCAGCGCCTGCCCGTCGATCATCGTGACCGGCGTCTCCCAGGGGATCTCCAGCCCGAACGGCACCGCGTGCACCGCGTTCGCCTGCAGTTCGAAGGCACCGCCGAGCCGCACCCTGGTGAACTCGATGTCCTGCTTGTACTCGGAGTCGGCACCCTCCACCTCGACCCGGGCCTGCAGACCGACGGACAGACCCTCGATGTCCTGGTTCACGGACCCGCCCTGGATCCGCACCTCGCCCTGGACGACACCGCCGGGCACGACGTTGACCTCGGTCAGCACCGTCTCCACCGAAGCCCCGCCGGCACCCAGACTTGCGAGCAGCTTCCTGAACGCCATGACTCTCCTCTGTACTTCGTCGTGCGTCCTTGATCCCTACAAACGCGATCCGACCGCAACCGGTTCCGCGCCCTCACCCTGGCAAGGCGCACACTTGTTGACCACCCCGTGGCGCAACCACCGCCTGCACTACCCTCGGACGGCGTGATCGCGACCCACGACCGTACGCCCCTCGAACGGGAGTTCTTCGACCGGCCCGTCCCGCAGACCGCCCCCGACCCCCTCGGCCGTCTGCAGGTACGCACCACCCCGCAAGGTCCGACCACCCTGCGCCCGACGGAGGTCGGGGCCTACGACGGCCCGAACGACCCCGACTCCGACGCCCACCGTGGACGCACCACCCGCAACGGCGTGATGTTCGACCCGCCCGGACGCGTGTACGTCTACTTCACCCACGGCATGCCAAGGCGGTCTGCATGAACGTCGCCCTCCTCGCCCATCCTGCCGAAGAGGTCGCCCCCAGGCTGCTCGGGAGCGTCCTCACCTGCGAGACCCCCGAGGGAACCGTGAGCATCGCCATCACGGAGACCGAGGCGTACTCCGGTACGGCCGACCCGGCTTCCCATGCCTACCGGGGCCAGACACCCCGCAACGCCGTCATGTTCGGACCCGCAGGACACCTGTACGTCTACCGGTCCCACGGTCTCCACTGGTGCGCCAACGTCGTCACCGGGACGGACGGCACCGCCTCGGCCGTCCTCATCCGGGCAGGGAGGATCATCGAGGGGGAAGCCCTCGCACGCAGACGACGTGGGGAGACGGTCGAGAGTGCACGGCTTGCCCGAGGCCCGGGGAACTTCTGCCAGGCACTCGGCATCACGGCGGAGCACAACGGCGCAGACCTCCTGACAGGTACCTCGGTCGTGTTGTCCGAGGGCGAGTCGGTACCCGCCGCGCTGATCCGGGTCGGTCCCCGGGTGGGCGTCAGCAAGGCCCATGACCGGCAACACCGGTTCTACCTCGCGGGTGATCCGACGGTCTCGGCGTACCGACGGAGCCCGAGAGCCAAGCCGCCCGCCGGAGCCTGAGCCGCTGTGCGCCTTGCTCGCGGCGTGCCGACAAGACAAGTGGGCACGGAGCTGGGCCAGGACATGAGCCTGTCCCGGGCCAACGTCCCGAGGCGCCGCCGCCGAAGTTGACGCTCGCTGGGAAGGTGCGTAATGTAGCCCGAGCCGCTGAACCGGGTACGGCGATCGCCAGCAGCCGGAGCGGCCAACCCACTACCATCTCACCTCCCTGCAACGGGAACGATTCAGGCGTGTCCTCATGCCCTGAATTTCGGTCCCGGAGTTCGATTGTGAATCGGGCCAGGGAATGGGCTAGCGTAGTGAATGCCGAAAGGCCGACGGGCGAAAGCCCGAAAGCCTGAGGCAACCCTCTCTGACGGGGAATCAGACACCGAAAGGATCTGATAGAGTCGGAGCCGCCGGAAAGGGAAACGCGAGAGCGGGAACCTGGAAAGCACCGAGGAAATCGGGTCGGAAAAGATCTGATAGAGTCGGAGACGCCGAAGGGAAGCGCCCGGAGGAAAGCCCGAGAGGGTGAGTACGAAGGAAGCGTCCGTTCCTTG